>NZ_JAGEKH010000002.1:0-766635 GCF_049887795.1 Sphingomonas sp. NFX23 | reverse complement strand
GACCCGGTCCGCGACCATGGGTCCCGGCGTCCGCCGGGATGACGGGGGGGTAAGAGGGGTAGGGGAAGGAGGTTAGGGGGGCGGGGGCGCGATCAAGTGGCAGCGTGAACCGCCGCAAGCTCACGATCTGCGAGGTCTTTGACGGCATCACCCACACCAAGCCCTAAGCTCCGGAATCCTTTCAAACTCACCCACCTACACCCCCTTCCGTCATCCCGGCGAACGCCGGGACCCACGGTTACGGCGGACCCAGCGATATCGCCCCACCATCGCCCGGTCCGCGACCATGGGTCCCGGCGTTCGCCGGGATGACGGGGGAGGGGGCGCAACAACTGGGCGCAATCTGGAGTGGCGTGCACGAAACGCCCGACAACGTCGGTCAAGCCAGAGCCACTCCGCCCCAAACGATACCGCCCGCCTCCCTGTTCTCCCGCGAAGGCGGGAGCCCAGTCTGGGTCCCCGCCTTCGCGGGGAAACATTCTTGGCACACCCACCGCATCCGCCCTCGGCATCGCCTATCGCCTGGGCACCGCCCCGCCCCTCATCGCCACCCGCGCACAACCCCCAACCCACCCAAACCAAAACACGCAAATTTCCTTCCCCACCCCAACCGGAACCAATCCTTAGCAAAGCCAACCTATTAGTCCGCGCAACGAACGAACAAGCAGGTCTCCGTGGCGCTCGATCTCTCCACTCTCTACGTCGTCGCAGGCCTCGGCATGCTGGTCGCCGGGTTCATCCACCTCATCCCCCTCGCGACCGGTCGGTTCGGGTCCTGGGCAGGGCTATGGGGCGCCGGCCACCTGATCGCCGGGTGCGGCGCACTGATGGCGGTGCTCAACGATCGGATCGGTCTCCCCTTGGCGCCCAGCATCGGCAACCCCGCAGTGGTGATGGGCTATGCGCTGATCGCCGGCGCGGTCGTGAAGTTCAGCCGCCCCGACGCGCGCCTGACGTCGATGCTGGCGACCGCCGCGGTCCTTGGCCTGCCCCTCTGGTTCACGCACGACCCGGCGCATTTCCACCTCCGCGTCGCCTATCTCAGCGTCATCCGCGCCGGGTTCGACCTCGTCGTGGTGATCGTCGCCATCCGTCTCGCGCGCCGTGACTCGCTACAGACCGGCTGGATCGTCGCCGCGCTGTTCGCGGTCACCATACCGATGTTCCTCGGTCGCGCCTGGCTGGCTTACGGCGACCGGATCGGCACGCAGTTGACCGGTCGTCACGACGATCTCGGCGCCTGGCTCGCGGCGGGGCAGATCGCCTTCATCATCTTCCGCGCCTTCTCGCTCCTGATCCTCCAGGCCGAGCGCGGCCAGAACCTGCTGCTCGATCAGATGGAGCGCGACTGGCTCACCGGCGCGTTCAACCGCGCCGGCCTGGACCGCATCGCGCAGACCTTCGCCGGCCGCCATGCGCCGCGCACGTTGACGGTGATGATGCTTGATCTCGATCGCTTCAAGACGCTCAACGACACGCTCGGCCACGCCGCCGGCGACGCCGCGCTCCGCAGCTTTGCAGAGATCGCCCACGACGCCGTCGGCCGACAAGGCCACCTGATCCGTTGGGGCGGTGACGAGTTCGTCTGCGTGCTGCCGGACATCCCGACGGCGCACGCGACCATGATCGGCAACCGTATCGCCACCCGGTTCGCACAGGCCATGGCACCGCGCATGGCCACGCATGGCACGCTCGGGGTCAGCATCGGCGTCGTCGAGGGCGAGCCCAACACGCCGATCGTCGACCTCATCGCCGGCGCAGACCGCGCGATGTACCTCGCAAAGGGCGACCGCCGCCAACCGGCCATCTACATAAAGGCAGCCTGAGCCGCGCGTTTTGGATCGCCCCGAAAGGGCCGCAACGCCACGCGCGGCGTCGCGGCCCTGCACACTCAAGCGGCAGGCGGGTCCTTCTTCGCGGTCGGCTTGCCGAACCCGACGAACAATCGCTCCAACCCCACCGTAACCGAGTCCAGCACCTTCGCGAACTCCGGCGGCAGCGCGTTCGTCTCGCTCCGTGGCGGCTCCCGCGTCTCCCCGGCGAACGGACCATTGCCCTGAGGCCTGGTCGACTCCGTCGCCACGTCCGGCTCGACCTTCGACGCTGCCGGCTCAGCCTGTGCCGAGGACGAGGCAGGGGAAGGCGGGGCAGGGGGCGTCGGAGGCGTCGGCCGAGCGCTCGACTTCGCGTCATGCTTCGAGATCGCCGTCGCCGCGGCCATCAGCCCCGCCGCGATCATCTGGCGTCCGACCGGTGTCCCCATCTGTCGCGCGATTGTCGCAGCGATCCCCGCGAACGGCGCGCCGCCTTCATGCTTGCGACCCTCGTGCTTCCGGCCCTCATGCCTGTGCGCGTCATGCTTGTGCCCGTCATGCGCATGGCCCTCATGCCCAGCACTCGAGTGCCCCTGAGCCGCGGCCATCTCGGCCTCGCGCTCGCGCCGCTTTCGCTCGTCCTTCTTCTTGCCCATGTCGTCCTCTGTGCCATTCCGCTTCGGTGTGTACGAACAAGATAATACACCGATACCGGAGTGCAACCCCGGCGCCTTCGCCCCGTCCAGCCGCGACGGTCGATCAGTTGCCGGACCAGGTGCCAGGCAATCGCCACGTCACTTTTTGTGTCGCGTGGCTGACCATCGGCTTGCCGTCGAAGCCAAGCGCGGGTGTGTAGCGCGCATGCCGCATGATCGCGCTGCAGGCCGCCTTGTCGAGTTCGACCTCGCCGCTCGTCACCACGGGCCGGCAATCGGCAACCCGCCCGTCGAGGCCGATCGTCCACAGGACCGTCGACGTCCCCTGCGCACCCTTGCCGACGATCGTCCTCGGGTAATCGTCGGGTCCGATCCAGTATTCGGGCCGTGTCGTCGCCTTGGCAGGCTGGGCGATCTTCGCGCGCTCGGTCGGGTCGATGCCCCAATGCTTGGCCGTCGAATCATTGCATTTGGCCAGGGCCTCGAATGCCGCCTTCGCATTTGGCATCGCGAACGCCCAGCCCGACATCTTGTCCGGGGTGATGCGCAGCACGGCATCGGCGGGCAGCGTTTCGAACAGCGTGGCATCGACCTGCATGCGCGTCATCCGCTTGCCCGAAGCCTGGGTCGGATAACTCTCGTACCGGCTGTCATCCGATCCCCCGCCGACGATGCCGATCTTCGCCTGGCCCAGCCGCATCGTTACGCCACGATCATTGGTGTAGACCATCAGCTCGAGCGTCGACGCCAGCGGCAGCCGACGAAGCGCGAGAATCGTCTCCGCCTTGCCGGTGCCATAGGTGCGGCCGAGCATGCAGGCGGTCGCGCCATAATCGACGTTCCACTTGCTCGCCGGAGTCAACGGCGCGGCCGTGGGCTCCGCCAGCGCCGCAGCGGCGGCCAGCGCCAGCATCAGCGGCATCCGGAAATACTCGTCATCGCATCATCCCCTTGCACCCCGTCACGTTCGCCGGTTCTCCAAAATACGCCACCTGGTTGCAAGCCGCGTCGACGCCTTGATCGCCCGTCGCGCAATCGGCTGCGCAATCGATCGTCCCGGATGAACTGGCACCCGGCCTCATGCATTCCTATCTCTCCCACTAGTCTCCCGATCAGAACAGAAGTAGAACCAGCCTCATGCTGACCAAGATTTCCGTACGCGGCGCGCGCGAGCACAACCTCAAGGACGTCGACATCGACATCCCCCGCGACACGCTCACGGTGATCACCGGCCTCTCCGGATCGGGCAAGTCGAGCCTCGCGTTCGATACGATCTACGCCGAGGGCCAGCGACGCTACGTCGAGAGCCTCAGCGCCTACGCCCGCCAGTTCCTCGAACTGATGCAGAAGCCCGATGTCGACCACATCGAGGGCCTCTCGCCCGCGATTTCGATCGAGCAGAAGACGACGTCGCGCAACCCGCGCTCGACCGTCGCCACCGTCACCGAGATCTACGACTACATGCGCCTGCTCTGGGCGCGCGTCGGCATCCCGTACTCGCCCGCCACCGGCGAACCGATCGCCGCGCAGACCGTCAGCCAGATGGTCGACCGCGTCATGGCGCTCCCCGAGGGCACGCGCCTGTATCTGCTCGCCCCCGTCGTCCGCGGCCGCAAGGGCGAGTACCGCAAGGAACTCGCCGAGTGGCAGAAGGCGGGCTTCGCGCGCGTCCGGATCGACGGCACGATCCACGACATCGACGAAGCCCCCGCGCTCGACAAGAAGTACAAGCACGACATCGAAGTCGTCGTCGACCGCCTCGTCGTCGGCGGCGAGATCGCCACGCGCCTCGCGGAAAGCTTCGAAACCGCGCTGAAACTCGCCGACGGCCTTGCCTATGTCGACCCCGCCGACCCGGTAGAACCGCATACGCCAAAGTCCGAAATCCTCGGCAACAACGCCCCCGACGGCCGCATCGTCTTCAGCGAGAAGTTCGCCTGCCCGGTCAGCGGCTTCACGATCTCCGAGATCGAGCCGCGCCTGTTCTCGTTCAACGCCCCCCAGGGCGCATGTCCGGCCTGCGACGGTCTCGGCGAGAAGCTGCTGTTCGACGAAGACCTCGTCGTCCCCAATCACATGCTCAGCATCAAGAAGGGCGCGGTCGTCCCCTGGGCGAAATCCAACCCGCCGTCGCCCTACTACATGCAGGTCCTCGGCAGCCTCGCGCGCGAATTCAAGTTCGACATCGAGACGCCCTGGTCCGACCTCCCGCCGGAGGTCCAGAGCACCATCCTGCACGGCTCGAAGGGCAAGCCCGTCACGCTCACCTTCATCGACGGCAAGAAGAAATACGACGTCTCCAAGCCGTTCGAGGGCGTCATCGGCAACCTCAACCGCCGCATGCTCCAGACCGACTCCGCCTGGATGCGCGAGGAGCTGAGCAAGTACCAGTCCGCCGCCCCCTGCGAAGTCTGCGGCGGCGCGCGCCTGAAGCCCGAAGCGCTCGCGGTCAAGATCGCGATGAAGGACATTTCGTACGCAACCCACTTATCGGTGGTCGATGCTCTCGCCTTCTTCACCGACATGCCGCAGCATCTCGGCGACCAGCAGAACGCGATCGCTGAACGCATCCTCAAGGAGATCGTCGAGCGGTTGGGCTTCCTCAACAATGTCGGCCTCGATTACCTCAACCTCGACCGCACCAGCGGCACGCTCAGCGGTGGCGAAAGCCAGCGCATCCGCCTCGCGTCGCAGATCGGTAGCGGCCTTTCCGGCGTGCTCTACGTCCTCGACGAGCCCTCGATCGGCCTGCACCAGCGCGACAACGACATGCTCCTCAAGACACTCCGCCGTCTGCGCGATCTCGGCAACACCGTGCTCGTCGTCGAGCATGACGAGGACGCGATCCGCACCGCCGACTACATCATCGACATGGGCCCCGGCGCCGGCGTCCGCGGCGGCCAGGTCGTCGCGCAGGGCACGCTGAAGCAGATCCTCAAGTCGAAGGGCAGCATCACCGCCGACTATCTCAACGGCACGCGCGAGGTGCCGGTCCCAACCACGCGCCGGAAAGGCAACGGCAAGAAGCTCACCGTCCACAACGCGGTCGCCAACAACCTGCGCGGCGTCACCGCCAGCCTGCCGCTCGGCACCTTCACCTGCATCACCGGCGTTTCCGGCTCGGGCAAGTCGAGCTTCACGATCGACACGCTCTACGCCGCCGCCGCGCGCGAGCTGAACGGCGCGCGCATCGTCCAGGGCAAGCACGACAAGATCACCGGCCTCCAGTATCTCGACAAGGTCATCGACATCGATCAGTCGCCGATCGGCCGCACCCCGCGCAGCAACCCCGCCACCTACACCGGCAGCTTCACGCAGATCCGCGACTGGTTCGCCGGCCTGCCGGAATCGCAGGCGCGCGGCTACAAGCCCGGCCGCTTCAGCTTCAACGTCAAGGGCGGCCGCTGCGAGGCGTGCCAGGGCGACGGCGTGCTCAAGATCGAGATGCACTTCCTCCCCGACGTCTACGTCACCTGCGACGTCTGCCACGGCGCGCGCTACAATCGCGAGACGCTCGAGGTGAAGTTCAAGGGCCATTCGATCGCCGACGTGCTCGACATGACGGTCGAGGACGCCGCCGAGTTCTTCAAGGCGGTCCCCCCGATCCGCGACAAGATGGCGATGCTGGTCGAGGTCGGCCTCGGCTACGTCAAGGTCGGCCAGCAGGCGACGACGCTCTCGGGCGGCGAAGCGCAACGCGTCAAGCTCGCCAAGGAACTCTCGCGCCGCGCCACCGGCAACACGTTGTATATCCTCGACGAACCCACCACCGGGCTCCACTTCGAGGACGTGCGGAAGTTGCTGGAAGTCCTCCACGCGTTGGTCGAGCAAGGCAATACGGTGGTGGTAATCGAACACAATCTCGACGTCATCAAGACCGCCGACTGGGTCCTCGACCTGGGTCCGGAAGGCGGCGTCAAGGGCGGCGAGATCGTCGCCGAAGGCACGCCGGAGAAGGTCGCGAAGGCGAAGGGCAGCTTTACGGGGAAGTATCTGGCGCCGTTGCTGGAGAAGCGGGTAATTAATGGATAGCTTTTACGGCTATCCTGAGTTGGATAGGAAAGCGTCCATTACCGAAGTTCTTCGCTTCTCCCGCTGAAGTATGGCGTTTATGATTTTTGGACCCTCTCGAAGAAATGTTGCTATGGAATCAGAAAGGCCCAGCTTTTCCAACCATTCGCTGCCGGCAGACAAGTCTGCTAAAAACCGTGATGGCTCGTCCCGATCATGCGCGGTATCTAACCAAGCAGTGAATGTTTCATCGTTGGTCGAATTGCCGGGTATGTGCATTCCCTGGAGTAATGCCGGGTCGATCATTTTATCGATTGGTTTGAACCAGATACTACTACTTAATTGTTTTGGATATAATTTGCATAATGCGTAGATGAAGCCAAAGTCTTTGTTATGAAAATCGGAATAGAGGTAAATCTTTCCACGGGGGCCTTTGCTAAAAAAGAGCGTGGTGTAGACAGTCCTTACTTGGTGGGAAAGTTCCGTGAGGTCAGCTATTTCTTGAAGCTTGGAAGTCAACCTCGGGAGAACCCATTCCGTTTCAACTTTTTCTCTTGCCATATCAAATGCCATAGAGAGCGATGAATCGCCAAATCGATATGAAAAACTGTCTAGAAGCGCTGGAAAGCGACTATCATGATAGTTTACAGCAAATAGTGCTGCAAAGTATTCTTGAAATGACCTATGGACGAAAGTTAATTCCAGCCCGTCGGGTTGAAGGACATTTACACAATTCACCAAGTCGCTGACCAAATTTTCTCCGGTCACACCGCGTAGTTGCAGTCCGGTAGATTGGCGTACAAAGCGAACTGCTGCATCTGAATGTTTTACCGCTACATCTTCGGTTAGCGTATATTTTTCGTCCAGGTACGACGTCACACAAAACGAAGATACGCACCGCCGAAAAATATCCCTTGTCAGACCAGTTTTTGTTTCTCGGTTGAACTGAGATTTAAGGGCGTCGTGTCGCTGAAAAAGAGTGTCAAGCGCTTGGCTATAGAATGCATGCATCTTTGTCGGGATTTCTGCAAATTCTTCGAAGGTGAGCATCATTATTGTGCAGAGTAGCGGTGACGACAGGAACGACTCGTGCGTCGACCACAAATCGGCCTTTACCCGATCAAGGAACCGGGATTTTACACCACTGTCGTATCTAAAAGAATTGATCAGATCAATTGCCATTGGCTTTGTTAATGGCAGAACGCTAGCACGATAAAATCGCTCCCAAGACTCGAATCGATGGCTCGGTCGGGAAGAAACTATGATGGCAGTCTTTGGATGAAAGCCCTCAAACCTTAATATCTCTTTCTCGACCCAGTTTGCTGTATCATCTTTCAGTTCATCAAAACCGTCCAATATTACCGCAAAAGCTCCCGCTTTCAGACCAATTGAGAATTGTTCGGCGGTGATTTTTGAGGCGTCGACGCGCATTGCCTCTATGATTAGGGCTTCTAATGTAGTCGCTGGTTCAGCGTTAAATCGCCGAAGTTCGATAAAAAGAGGTGACAGCCCAGACTTAGTGTCTGATATTTTGAGGGACATATATTTCATAAGCATGCTCTTGCCGCCGCCTGCTAGGCCGGTGACGATAACGCGCGCATTAGGCCTAATGCCCTCAATCAAAGTATCGTCGGTAAATTTTTTGTCGCCGATTAGTACATCGACATGAATGTAGTTATCAAGAACTGGAAGTGGGACGTATGGGTTCAGGAGAGTCTTGTACGTGCGGCAACGTTCATACGAAGACTGGATAAAAACCTGAAATCCGATTCTAAATTCAGCGATTATAAGGTCACGGGCATCCTTAGTTTTATCGGTAAGGTACGCTAATATCTTTTCAGATGACTTATCCAGTGCGGAGTCAGCCATTTTTATTGCTTGGGCGCCAGCTGCTGCCATTATTGCTGATGAGGCCATAAAAACTCCAGTATCGGGCCGTGCGACCCCTATAGCTATGTCGATGGTCGAGTTAGTTTGTTACAAAAGCTAGGGCGTTATATTCTTTAAATCTGCTTGGCAGCGCGGATTTTAAATGTTCTGCCTTGGTATAGCGTTATTTTGCCCAGTCTCAGGAGGTTGGGGGGCGTAAGCGTTGTGGTCAAGCCCTTCGCTGGAACACGCCGACAGCCTAGTTTGTTAAATCGAGCGCAACCACATAATGGATCTAACGATGACCAAGCCTCACCCGCACAAGCCTGCCCCCAGCCCCAAGCCAAATGCCAAGACGTTCGGCATCAACGCGCTGTCGATCGGGGCCGCGGCGATCGGTCTCGGGGGTGCGTTGCTGGCGGTGTTCCTGCGCTCGAAGGCCAACCCCGCCGAGCATGCCGCGCCCGATCTCGCACTCGACAAGCCCCGCCCGGGTGCGACCGATCGCGCGCCGGACGCCTTCCGCCCCGATCCTACGGCCGTCCCCACCAAGGCCGAGCGCGAGTCGCTCCGCCCCGCCACCGGCCCGGCCCCGTCGTTCGCCGCGGATCGCGGCTCGACGCTCGGCTGAGGCGCCTTCCTGATCCTCCCCCGCAAGGGGGAGGTGGCTGGCGCTTGTCAGACGGAGGGGGAGGGGGCGAAGACGCAGGTTCCGTGTCCTCCCCCTCCGTCACCTGCGGTGCCACCTCCCCTTGGCGGGGGAGGATGAGGAGAGCCGGACGGCCTAGGTCTATCCCGACGCCACCCCTTCGCTCCGTCACCTGGACTGGTTTCGACGGGTACTCTTTCGGGCAAGAAAGCCTGTTTCCCCGCGAAGGCGGGGATCCAGACTGGGCTCCCGCCTTCGCGGGAGAACAAGGAGGGCGTCGGATCGCGCTAACGCGTGTTCGAGATCGATGAGCACTGGTTCCATCACCCACGCCACGCCCTCAACCCCCTTCCGTCATCCTGACGAAGTCAGCACCCAGAGCCAAAAGCGCCATACCTCGTAACCCTGGGTCCTGACTTTCGTCAGGATGACGGTAGGGCTTTAGGACGAGGCCACCCCATAAAACCGCTGTCCTACACACCCCGATCCGGCATACCTGATCGGTCCTCTCCGCAACGAGGATCAATCATGGCGAACGCACCCACCTCGGCCGACCCGCCCCCGTGCTACATCGCAACGCGCGCCATCCCCGCCCCCAGGCCGCGCTACGAACCCCCGATCCCCGACCACCTCCCAGACGCAGTCCGCCACGTCATGGCTTGGCAAGCGCATGTCGACGCCGGCCGGATCGGCACCCGCATGCCGGTCTCGCCCGAGATCGCCGCCAACCGAGACCGCTGGACCGCGCTCGCCCGGACCATGCGCAAGTGACCGCCGCTCTCCAGGACCAGGGTGTCAACGCGCCGCCCATCGACTCCTTCACGCGGCAACATCGCCAGCGCATCGACGGCTGGTCCCCCGAGCGCCAGCGCGGCTTTCTCGAACGCATCGCCGAGGGCGCCACCGTCGACGAGGCGACCGCCAGCGTCGGCCTGTCGCCACGCGCCGCGTACAGCCTGCGCCGCCGCGCATCGGGTGCGGCGTTCGCGCTCGGCTGGGACGCCGCCAAGCTCGTCGCGCGGCCGATCGTCGCCGAGGCGCTGTTCTGCCGCGCGATGGTCGGCCAGATCGAGCGTCTTACGAAGCCCGACGGTGACGTGATCGAACGCCACCGCTTCGACAACCGCCTCGCCATGTCGCTGCTCGCCCGGCTCGATCGCCATGCCGAGGAGAGCGAGACCACCAACGCCGCCGCCCGCCTGATCGCGACCGAGTTCGACGCGTTCCTCGACCTCGTCGAGCGCGATGCCGGCCCGGCGCGCGCCGGCCTGTTCCTCGGCGAACGCGTCCGCTCGACCGAAATAGGGGAAGGGCTGGCGCCGATCGTCGCGCTCGCCCGCGCCGACCGCTGGCTTCGCAGTAACGCCGGCCTCGCGTCGGAGATCGACGTCGCCGATCTCGATCCCGCCGCCCGCGCCGGCTGGACCGCCGAGCAATGGGCGCGCGCGGAGGCCGCCGGGCTGCTCAGTCTCGCACCCGAACCCGCTCAGAAGCCTGTGCCCCCGAAACCTGCGCCCGCCAAACCTGCGCCAGCGTCTGCACTTTCTGCACTTCCGGACGTCGAACCGGGCGGACCCGACGGCGAATGCCCGGTCTGGTGGGACGAGTTCACCAGTGCCTGGCGCACCCGCTTCCCGCCGCTGAGCGACTTCGACGAAGGCAATGGCGGCATTTTCGGCGACGACGGTTACAGCCGCGAATGTTCCCGGGAGGAGGCGATCATCCTCGATGCGCCGTACGACCGAGAGACCGCCGAGCGCGTCGTCGTCGAGGGCGCCGACCGCGACAGCTGGTTCATCGGCTATGCGGTGAGCTGCGGGCTCATCGAGGATGAAGAGGTCGACGCGGTCGCCGCGACCGATATCGCGCGCGTCGCTGCGCTGGCCCGCAATTTCGACCCGGATCGCCCGAGAAAGCCTGACCCCGAACCCGGTAACGGCGCTTCGTCCGGCGCCGGTCCCGGCCAGTCGCCCGGCCGGTCGCCCGGCCAATCGCCCGGCCAATCGCACACCGCACCCAATCTGACGCCGACGCCTGCGGACGCTGCACCCAAATCCGCCACCGGGCGTTCTCCCGCCATACGCATAGTCAACGGAGTACCCCCATGAGCATCTTCAGCAAGATCAAGTCCGCCATCTTCGGTGAGCACGGCCCGCTCGGCAGCGGCCATTTCGGCACGCCCAAGGCTGCGCCCGCACCGGCGCCCGCGCCCGCGCCGCAGACTACGGCCGCCCAGCCTGCACCGACGCCCGCCGCCCCGACTCCGCAGGCCGCGCCCGCCGCGCCCGCTCAGGCGGTCGACGTCGAGGCCGTCCTCTCGGGCATCGCCTCGAAGAAGGGCTCCGATCTCAACTGGCGCACCTCGATCGTCGACCTGATGAAGCTGCTCGATCTCGATTCGAGCCTCGACAACCGCAAGGAGCTCGCCACCGAGCTGGGCTATACCGGTGCCAAGGACGGCAGCGCCGAGATGAACATGTGGCTGATCAAGGCCGTGATGCGCGAGCTGGAGAAGAACGGTGGCACCGTGCCCGCCAACCTCAAGGATTGATCCCCAATCTGAAATAGAGGGAGCGCAGGCGCCGGCAACCAAATGCCGGCGCTGATCATTACGCCTTCAGTATCAACCCTCTGAAAGGACACGAAATGCGCGTTGCGATGCTGGGCCTATTGGCCGCCTCCACCATGGTCGCCGGTTGCGTTGGCGACGGGGGCAGCCGCTACGGCGTCGACCCGCGCTATCGTTCCTATGACTATAACCGCGTCGATCCCGCCTACGGCGGCTACGATGCCGGTCGCTATTACCGCGACGATGCACGGTATCGCGAGCGCCGCCTGTCGCGCAACGACCGCGTCTATCGCGGCAATGACGGCCGTTACTATTGCCGCCGCAACGACGGCACCACTGGCCTGATTGTCGGCGGAGTCGCCGGCGGCGTGCTCGGCAACGTCATTGCCCCCGGTGGCTCGGGCCTGCTCGGCACTGTCCTCGGTGCGGCCGGCGGCGCACTTGCCGGGCGTGCGGTGGATCGCTCCAGCAACGACACCCGCTGCCGTTAAATCCCTCGACCGGCGTCGAAATATCGGCGCCGGTCGATCTAAATTATCGTCGTCGATGGCGGCGCACGCGAAAATAAAATCTGCGTAAATCGACGCAGTTCTTGACCCAGTTTACCGGCAAGATTTGCAATTCGGGCGGTCTTGGCCCATATAGCGCTCAGCTACAGTCGCATATCGACGGTTCTTGGCGCTTTGCGGCACCTTTCTCCTTCTTTCCCTGCTCCGCGGCACGGGTCGCCCGAACGTCGGGTTACTCTCTACTAAGAAGGAGCCACTTCATGGCTATCACCGGAACCGTCAAGTTTTTCAACGCCGACAAGGGCTATGGCTTCATCGCGCCGGATGGCGGCGGCAACGATGCATTCGTGCACATCACCGCGGTTGAGCGCGCCGGCATGCCGACGCTGAACCAGAACCAGCGCGTCACCTACGAGCTCGAGCCCGACAAGCGTGGCAAGCAGTCGGCCGTGAACCTCCAGCCAGCCGATTGATCTCGCTGGCGGATTATTGTCCGCCAACCTGATCTCGGTTGCGATGCGGCGGCCATCATGGTCGCCGCATCACCCCTTTGAAATTTCCCGCAGGAGCGCACCAGCATGGCCGATAATCCAGAATTTTACCGGGCCCGCGCTGATGAAGAGCGTCGCAACGGCGATGCCGCCCTCCTCGACAACGTGCGCGATCGCTGCCGCCGTGCCGAAAAGGCATGGGACGACATGGCCTCACGCGCCGAACGCACCCAGATCCTCCGCGCCGCTCGCGAAGCCGCCCCCCCCGGTGGCGAACGCATGATGATCGGCACCCCGTCGATGGTCCCCGCCGAATAGGCCGGATCTTCGAGGTTCGATGATTACGGAAACCCGGATGCAGCGATGCACCCGGGTTTTTCTTTGTGTCTCTGCGTGAACAACTTCTGAGGAACGTCAATTCCGAGGCCGCTTACGCAGCACCGTGGAAGGTTGCCGCAACTTACTTCAGTGGCTTACCCGAATCCTTCCACCGGTCGAGAATCTGCGACTCTGGCGGTAGCATATCGGAAGCAGCCGGTATTGCCGGTGCCTGAGTAACGGGCTTGGCCTGCGCAACAGTCGCTACCACCGTAGCCGGCACCGGGACGGAGACAGCACCGGCCGTGGCGGCTGCAATCATCTGCGGTGTGGGCGGCGCAATCGGTTGCACGGACATATGCGGCCCCGGCACCGGTTCGCCGCCAGCATAGCGCTGGTTGAACGCGGCTGAAGTACCCCAATACCCCTTCCACCGATGGAAAAAATGCGCACCGACGACATCGGTCATCACCATGCTCCGGTTCCAAGCAGGCGTCACGGCGTAGGTATGATAGTGCGTCGCCAACCCGACCGGTGCGTAGACATAGCCGGCCAGCGCCATGCCTGCCGCGCGCGCAGCGCGGACCCACGCGCCACGCGCCGGCACGCGCGTCATCGCGCCGTCGCAGGCGAAGCTGAACTGGCAGCCAGCATGTTCCGAGCCCTGGTACACCACGCCGCATACCGTTCCCGGGAAGGCAGGATGCCGGGCGCGGTTGAGGATGACCTGCGCGACCGCCTGCTGGCCGGCATCGGGCTCGGATGCGGCTTCGTAATAGATCGCCGCGGTGAGGCATTGCAGCGCACGGTCGCGGTCCAGTGCCGATGCGGGTGCCATCGAGAAGGGCCGTGCGGGCACAATACCCGCGTCGAGCGTCGCACCGGCCGGGATCGGCAGATCGGGCAGGTCGATGGTCCCCGTAACACCCGCCGCAGGGGCGGCGATTTCCTGCTCGGCCAGCGCAGGGGCAGGGGCTGAAACCCTTACCGAAGATGCGGCACTCGCGCGGTCGCTCGCCGCTTCACGCGCCGACATTGCCCGGAGCGCGGCGTGGGCAGAGATTCCGGCACCTATGATCAACAACGTGACGACCATCGTCGCCCAGATGCGTTTCATCAACCGAACCGTCTGCAACCTAACGCGCAATCGCTTTCCTCGTACTTGCCTGTCGTGCCGGGCATAGCCGATTTGGCCGGACCGATCGCGCACGGATTCAGCCCGTCCCACCGCGGGACGGACTGGATCCGTAGCAGCAATCGCTTACCGTAAGGTTGCGGTGTCCAGCTTCAGCGCGGCTTCGGGGATGACCTCGACGTTTGGATAGGCTTTGCGCAGCGGTTCGATGAACTGCTTGGCGTCACCGACCACGACAATGCTCGCCGCCTTCGGATCGAGCAAGGCGACCGCCGCGGCCTGTACCGCCGCCGGATCGACTGCGCCAACCGCACCGGTGTAGCGCTGGAGTTCACCGAGCGGCACGCCATTCTGAACATAGGCGCCCAGGATTCCTGCAACGCCCGACGTCGTCTCGATCCCGCGCCCGAAATTGCCGACGAGCACGGCCTTGCGCGTGTCGAGTTCTGCGGCCGGCACGGGGGACGTCCCCATCCGCGTCATCTCGGCCGCTATCAGCGTGACGACTTCGGCAGCGGTCGGGTTCTTCGTCTGAGTCCGCGCGGCGACCGTGCCTTGCGTCTTCCCTGCATCGAGCCCGCTGCCCGCGCCATAGGCCAGCCCGCGCTTGATCCGAATTTCCTGGTTCAACCGCGACGAGAAGCCGCCGCCCAGGACGGTATTGCCGACCGCGAGCGGATAATAGCGTGCATCCGACCGCGCGATCGCAGGACGCGCAACCACGACGCCGGCCTGACCCGCTTCGGGCATGTCGACGACGATCACACGCGGCTTCGGGTACGTCACCTGCGGCGCGGTGGCCGACGGAGCGGCGCCTGATTTCCAACCGCCGAACTGCGCTTCCGCCAAAGCCTTGGCACGCGCCGCGGTGACGTCGCCGACCATGATCAGCGTTGCCTGGCCCGGCTGGAAGCTCCGCGCATACGCTGCCGTGATGTCGGTGCGCGTGATTGCCTTCAGCGACAGCGGCGTGCCCCCGTTAGGCGCACCATAGGGCGACGCCCCGAGCACCGCACGATCCGCAACCAGACCCGCGACCTGCGCCGGATCCTTCAACGCCAGCGTCACCGCGTCGACCTGCTGCGTTCGCGCGCGTTCGATCTCCTCGGGCGCAAAGGCCGGGTTGATCGCGACGTCGGCGAGGATCGCCATCGCCGGCGCGAGCTGGTCTGACTTCACCGTCACGTCGACCGCTGCGCCATCGCTGCCAGCCGAACTGCCGATCGCACCGCCAAGCCCCTCGATCGCACGCGCGATCTGCGTGGCCGAACGCGTCTTCGTACCCTTGGTGAGCAGGTCCGCCGACAGGCTGCTGACGCCAGCGCGGTTCGCGGGATCGGTCGCCGCGCCACCCGCGGTTACGAGATAAGCGGTGACGATCGGCAGTTCGTGCCGCTCCACCGTCACCAGCCGCATGCCGTTCGCTAGACGCGTTTCGACCGGCTGAGGGATCGTCGGCGATACCGGTGCGCTTGGCGCCGGCGGCTGGACCCGCTGCCCTTCTGGCGCAGGCGTCACGATCTCGATATTCGCCGGCGCCTTCAGGTCGGCAACCTGCACCGTCGGTGCAACCGTGATCGCATCCGCGACACCGCCCGCAGGCTTGGCCGCGAGTGGCATGTACCGGATTGTCGCGGACTGGTTGTCGCCGAGGTATTTCCGCGCAACCCGCTGGATATCCGCCGCCGTTACCCGCGCGATGGCCGCCAATTGCTTGTCAGCCGCCTGTGGATCGCCGTCGACCAGCACCGCAGACGCCAGCGTGCTCGCCTTGCCCTCGGCGGTCTCACGCGACTGGATCGACTGGGTCAGGATCTCGTTCTTCGCCTCCGCGAGTTCCGCCGCGGTCACCGGCGCATCGCGGAACCGAGCGACCTCCCGCTTCAACGCAGCCTCACCCGCCTCGACCGTCTTGCCGCCCGCGAGGATCGCGTAGACGACCATGTTGCCGGTCGCCTGCTTGGTATCGAGGAACGCCTCGGCCGACTGCGCGAGCTGGTCGCGGTACACGACGCTCTCGTACAGCCGCGAACTCTCGCCGGTCGCCAGCACCGCCTTCAGCACCGTTAACGCCGCGATATCCGCATCGCGGTCCGCCGGCACATGATAGCTGACCAACACCGCAGGCAGCGGCGTGTTCGGCTCGTACACCGTGCGCGTCACGGCCTTGGTCCGCGCAGGCTCGGCAACCGTCACGCGCGGGATTGCTGCGCTCGGCTTCTTTATCCCCGCGAAATACTGGTCGACCCAGCTGTTCAACTGCGCCGGATCGAAGTTGCCCGACACGACTAGGATCGCATTGTCCGGCCGATAATAGGTCGCATGGAACGCCCGGACGTCATCGATCCCGGCGGCTTCCAGATTTTCCAGGCTGCCGATCGTCCCACGCGCATAGGGATGCGTCGTATAGGCAAGCGCCGGATAATAGAGCGAGAACAGCTTTCCGTACGGCCGCGAGAGCGTGCTCTGGCGAAGCTCCTCCTTTACGACGTCACGCTCCGAGCCGAAGCTCTTGGGCTCGACGACGAGGCTCGCCATCCGGTCGGCTTCCGCGAACAGCAGCCGCTGGAGGTGGTTCACCGGGATCACTTCGTAATAGTTGGTATAGTCGTCGTTGGTCGACGCATTGTTGTAGCCGCCGACATCCTCGGTCAGCCGGTCCATCTGCTCCGACACCAGGTTGCGCGTCGACTTGAACATCAGATGCTCGAACATGTGCGCGAACCCGGACTTGCCCTTGGGATCGTCCTTGGAGCCGACGTCGTACCAGACCTGCACCGACACGTTCGGCGTGCCGGTGTCGCGGATCGCATACACCCGCAGGCCGTTCGGCAGCGTGCGCTCGGTATAGGCGAGCGGCTTCACCGAAACCTGCGTCGGGGCAGGTGCGGTCTGCGCCCCCACCGCTGCCGGGAAAGAAGCTGCGGTCAGCAGCAAAGCGGAGCGGAGGAGGCGCATCGGGATCCTTACTTGTTGCGGTTCGCGAACAGCACCGCGCCCGCGATCGCCGCGGAGCCGATGCCGACGCCCAGGCCGATCTTCGCGAGCGGCCAGCTCTTGGCCTTCTCCGCGGCGTTATGCGCGGCGGCTTCGGCCTGCAGCTTCGCCTCCTTGGCGGCGACAAGGATTTCGTTCGGGGTGTCGCTGTCGATCTTGATCGTCACTTGGGCTCTCCTTCACTCTTCCGGGCATACACGCCACGGAAATCATTCGCGAACTGCGTCAGCGTCCCCGAGGCGATCGCCGCCCGCAGATCCGCCATCAGCGTTTCGTAGAACCAGATGTTATGCTCCGTCATGAGCATAGCGCCAAGCATTTCGCCCGACCGGACGAGATGATGCAGATACGCCCGGCCCCAGGTCGCGCAGACCGGGCAGGGACAGGCGGGATCGAGCGGCCCCATATCCTCGGCGAACTTCGCGTTGCGGATGTTGATCGGGCCGGTGCGCGTGAAGGCCTGGCCGGTGCGGCCCGACCTGGTCGGCATCACGCAATCGAACATGTCGATCCCGCGCTCGACCGCGCCGACGATGTCGTCGGGCTTGCCGACGCCCATCAGGTAGCGCGGCTTGTCGACCGGCAACTGGTCCGGCGCGAAGTCGAGGCAGCCGAACATCGCCTCCTGGCCCTCGCCGACCGCGAGCCCCCCGACCGCATAGCCGTCGAAGCCGATATCGATCAGCGCATCCGCCGACGACTTGCGGAAGCCCTCGTTCAACGCGCCCTGCTGAATCCCGAAGATCGCATTGTTCTCGGCATGCTCTTCGCCTGCATCGAACGCGGCGCGCGACCGCTTCGCCCAACGCATCGATCGCTCCATCGCCGCGGCCTGCACTTCTCGCGTCGACGTCGTCGGCACCAGTTCGTCGAACGCCATGACGATGTTCGAGCCGAGCAGCCGCTGGATCTCGATCGACCGCTCGGGACTGAGCAGGTGCCGCGTGCCGTCGAGGTGCGACTTGAACGAGACGCCTTCTTCGGAGCGCTTGGTCAGGTCCGCGAGGCTCATAACCTGATAGCCGCCGGAATCGGTGAGGATCGGCTTCGACCAGCCCGAGAACGCGTGCAGACCACCCAGCCGCGCAACCCGCTCGGCCCCCGGCCGCAGCATCAGGTGATACGTGTTGCCGAGGATGATGTCCGCGCCCGCACCGACAACGTCGGCGGGCTTCATCCCCTTGACGGTGGCCGCGGTGCCGACCGGCATGAACGCAGGCGTGCGGATGTCGCCGCGCTGCATCGCGATGACGCCGGTGCGCGCCTTGCCGTCGGTGGCGGAGATGGTGAAGTCGAAGCGGGGACGAGTCATATCAACGTTTCTTGCGGATGCCGTAGCGATCGCCGGCCGGCGCGCCGCGGATGGTGATGAGTTCGGCGCGGGTCAGCACGCCATCCTTGTCGCGGTCGAACCGCGTGAAGAACTGCGCGAACCGCGCCTGGAGTTCGGCCAGCGTGATCCGGTTGTCGCCATCGCGATCGACCTCGAACGGGCTCGGCAACGCGTTGCGATCGCCGAGCCACGCCTGCGCCCAGTCGGCAAAGGCAATGTACCCGATCGATCCAGTGGCAGCCCCCTCAGCGGTGGCATAGCTCCGCGCGATGCCCGCAGTCAGTTCGGCCTGCGTCACGCGGCCATCACCGTTCGCATCGCACGCGGCGATGAACAGCGCGGCGGGCTCGGCGAAAATCGTCGCGGGCGGTTGCGGCGTGCCAGCGGGCGGCGGCGCGGCAACTATGGCCTGGAGCAAAGCGAGTACGAGCAGCATGCCGCCCGTCATGGCAGCAGAAGCGAGGCGTCGCCATAGCTGTAGAAGCGATACTTCCCGGCGATCGCATGCGCATACGCCGCCTGCATACGCTCACGTCCCATCAGCGCCGACACGAGCATGAACAAGGTCGAGCGCGGCAGATGGAAATTGGTCATCAAGCCGTCGATGCCGCGGAACCGGTAGCCCGGCGTGATGAAGATCGCGGTGTCGCCGTCGAATGGGCGGATCACGTCGTCCTCGCCGGTCGCGCTTTCGATCAGCCGCAGCGACGTCGTCCCGACCGCGATCACGCGACCACCGTTCGCGCGGACCGCGTTGAGCCGATCGGCCGTGGCGGCATCGATCCGGCCCCATTCGGCGTGCATCTTGTGCTCGGTGGTGTCGGTCGCCTTCACGGGAAGGAACGTCCCCGCGCCGACATGCAGCGTCAGCGTCGCATGACCGATCCCCGCCGCCTCGAGCGCCGCCATCAATCCTGGCGTGAAGTGCAACGCCGCCGTCGGCGCTGCGACCGCTCCCGGCTCGGACGCGAACATCGTCTGGTAATCGTCCGCATCGCGTTCGTCGGTAGGACGCTTGCCGGCGATATACGGGGGCAGGGGCATGTGACCCGCGCGTTCGAGCAGCAGTTCGACCGGCTCGTCGCCCGCGAACACCAGCGCGTAGCTCCCATCGTCCTCGCGATCGACCGCCGCCGCGCTGACGCCGTTGCCGAACTCGATCACGTCGCCGTCGCGCAACCGCCGCGCATTGCGAATGAACGCGCGCCACCGTCGCGGCCCCTCGCGTTTGTGCAAGGTCGCGCCGATCTTGGCATCGCCGCGTCGCCCGTCGAGCTGCGCCGGGATCACGCGCGTATCGTTGAACACGAGCATGTCGCCACGCCGCAGCAGCGACGGCAGGTCGGATACGCCTGCATCCGTGGTGCGATCACCTTCGAGCACCAGCATCCGCGCGGCATCGCGCGGCACCGCGGGGCGGAGCGCGATGTTGTCGGTCGGCAGGTCGAAGTCGAAAAGGTCGACGTTCAACGTGAAGTCACTTCTTTGCAGGAGCCTTCTTTACCGGCGCCTTGCGAGCGGCCGGCGCGAGCTTTGGCTTGGCAGCGTCAGGCCCCGAAGCCGTGCCCGGCAACGTCACCGGTGCACCGAGCGCGGGGGCAGGCGGCCCAGCCATATACGCCGGGGGATTGTCCGCCGCGATATACGCATGGACGATCCGCGACGGGTTCGCCGGCGGCTCGCCACGCTCGATCGCGTCGACATACTGCATCCCGTCAAGCACGCGACCGAACACGGTGTATTTCTTGTCAAGGCTCAGGCGCGGCTGGAAGACGATGAAGAACTGGCTGTTCGCGCTGTCCTCCTTGTCCGAGCGTGCGGCCGAGACGGCACCGCGGACGTGCGGCAGGTAGTTGAACTCCGCCTTCACGTCGGGGAGCGTCGAGCCGCCGGTGCCGTCGCCCTTGGGATCGCCACCCTGCGCCATGAAGCCGTCGATCACGCGGTGGAACGCGAGGCCGTCATAGAAATGCTGGCGGGTGAGCGTCTTGATCCGCTCGACCATCAGCGGCGCGACGTCGGGCCGAAGCCAAATCGTGACGCGCCCACCGGTCGACAGATCGAGCAGCAGCAGGTTCTGCGTATCCGTGGTCAGGGGTGGGGTCGCGCGAACGGCAGGCGCCACGACTTCCTTCTTCTGCGCTGCACCAGCCGGTACCGTGACCAGGCACCCGAGCAACGCGAACATTCCGACGAAAAAGCGCATCAAATTCCCACTCGAAAGAGGCCCGGCGCAACCAGGCTGCCGCCACTTAGAGCAAATCCCCGCTTGCGCCAATCTGAACGTGATGGGGATCACTGCTTCCCTCCCTGGAAGGGAGGGGCCGGGGGTGGGTAGGCTCGCTTGAGCCTCAAACGTTCGACCAAGCGGAACCCGACCCACCCCAACCCCTCCCTTCCGAGGAGGGGAGAAGGAGATCAGCTGCCCTTGCGGCCGATCTTCTCGACTCGCGCTACGACTTCTTCGCGCACCGACTCCGGCACGAACTTGGCGATATTCCCGCCGTACAGTGCGATCTCCTTTACCAGCCGGCTCGCGATCGGCTGCAACGCGACGTCGGCCATCAGGAACACCGTCTCGACGCGCGGATTGATCTGCTGGTTCATCCCCGCCATCTGATACTCGTACTCGAAATCGGCGACCGCACGCAGGCCCCGGACGATCACTTTCGCCCCCTGCCGCTCGGCAAAGTCCATCAGCAGCGAATCGAACGCCACCACCTCGATATCGCCGTCGACGTCCGCGACCTCGCGGCGCACCGTCGCCATTCGCTCCTCGATCGTGAACATCGGCGACTTCGACGGATTGGTCGTGACGCCGATCACCAGCCGGTCGACCAGCTTCGCGCCGCGCCGGATGATGTCCATATGACCCAGAGTCACGGGATCGAAGGTCCCCGGGTAAACCCCAATCCGTGCCGTCATGCCGATCTCCCCGGTTGTAGTTCTAGCGGTCGCGTTCGAGCACAAAACGGGCGATATCCCGCAACAGGTCGGCTTCCTTGCCAAAGCTGTGCAGATGCGCGACCGCCTGGTCGACGAGCATCCGCGCCTGTTCTCGCGCGCGCTCGGGCCCGAGCAGCGACAGGAACGTCTCCTTGCCCGCCACCTCGTCCTTGCGCAGCGACTTGCCGACGACCGCCTCGTCGCCCTCGGCATCGAGCAGGTCGTCGGCGATCTGGAACGCCAGCCCCAGGTCATGCGCGTAGCCACGCAGGCCCACGCGACCTTCCGGCGGCAGCCGCCCGAGAATCGCGCCGGCCTCAACCGACGCCGAGATCAGCGCGCCCGTCTTCATCTGCTGCAACCGGGTCACGGTGTTGAGGTCGAAGCGCGTATTCTCAGCCTCGATGTCCATCTTCTGGCCACCGGCCATGCCGTTTGGCCCGGACGCCCGCGCGAGGTCCATGACCAGTTCGATGCGGACGAACGGATCGGCGTGCGTTGCCGGATCGGCCAGGATCTCGAACGCCATCGCGTGCAGGCAATCGCCCGCCAGGATCGCGGTCGCCTCGTCGAACACCTTGTGCACGGTCGGCTTGCCGCGGCGCATGTCGTCGTCGTCCATCGACGGCAGATCGTCGTGGATCAGCGAATAGACGTGGATCGCCTCGATCGCCGTCGCCGCCCGTGCCGAACATTCGCGTGCCACGTCGAATAGATTGGCGGTCGCGAATACCAGCAACGGCCTCAGCCGCTTGCCCCCACCGATCGCCGCATGCCGCATCGCGCGGTACAGGTCGCCGCGCGGATCGTCCGGAATGGTCAGCAGCTGGTCGAATTGCCGGTCGATCTCCGCGGAGACCTCGGCAAGCGCGGCATCAAGCGTGACGGGCATCCCGCTCACCGCGTCAGCCCGCCGCGAACGGGCGGACGCCCGCGGGCTTGCCGTCGCCGTCGAGCCGGATCGCCTCGATCCGCGCCTGCGCCGCATCGAGCCGGTCGGCGCAACGCTGGCGCAGCTTGTTGCCGCGCTCGTACAGCTCGATCGCCTGCTGAAGCGGCGTGTCGCCACTTTCCAGCTTCCCGACGATAAGCTCGAGTTCCTTCAGTGCATCCTCGAACGCGAGGTCTTCGATCGGCGTGTCCATGTCCGTCGCTATGGCGCAGGCACGCGACGAGGGTCAAGGACGCGCGAGAGGGCGCCGGATATGCGGCACGCACCTACCGCAGGCGGTTGACGGTCCAGGTGTATAATACGGAGACACCGACCAGTCCGAAATCGACGACGGCCTGCATCCGGTGTGGCGAAGGGTCACTCTTGTCGTGCGTAATCAGCCGGAAGTCTGCGGTCGGATGGCGCACGGCGAGCGTTACAAGGCCAAGCCCCGCCACCGCCAACACAAGTTTCCGGTTCCGCATCGTCGATCTCCCAGGCGTGCGATCATGGCGCACGCGTTGCCGTTTCGCAAGCGAACCGGCTTTAAGCGGCAATCGGAAGTATGCCTGCGTCGCGCGACCGATCGCGCCCGGCGCCCTTGGCCGCGAACAGCGCGCGATCGGCGCTGCGATACAGCGCCTTCCAGTCTGATTCGCGCTGCAGCGGCCCCGTACAGCAGCCGATGCTGGCAGTTATCGCCATGTCGAACGGCATGCGCTGGCTGCGCAATCGCTCAAGGATCGTGTCGGGCAGGACCGGCGTGGTTGCGTCGATGAGGATGGCGAACTCCTCGCCGCCGATCCTCGCGACCAGAGCGTCGGTCGGCACCGCGTTGCGCAATACCCGCGCCACGACCCGCAGGACTTCGTCGCCGCCATCGTGGCCGATGGTTTCGTTGACGTGCTTGAAGTGATCGACGTCCGCGATCAGCAGCATCTGATCGCCCGACCGTCCGATCGCGCGATCCAGGAATGCACGGCGATTGAGCAGCCCGGTGAGCGGCTCGGTATCCGCGAGCAACCGCGCCGCGATCTCCTGTTCACGCGCGTCGTCGCGTTCGACGCTGAGCAGGCGAATCCGGTACGCGATCGCCAGGCTGGACAGCAGCGCCTCCAGCATCATGGAGATCATCGTCGAATTATCGATCCAGAAACTCCACGACATCAGCCCCAGCGCACCCGCGATCCGGAGGCTGGCGAAGACGATGGGGGCGCCCCAGGCGAGCGTGAACATCCAGAGATAGCTGCTGCGAACCCGCCAGGCTCGGTACAGCACCGGCGGCACTAGCGCGATCAGCGGGATGTAACTGAGCGTCAGCAACCGATCGAGCCAGTAGATTTGCCACGGCGCCAGGATCGCAAACGCAATTCCGGCCGTGGCGAGCGTCGCGAGCGCCACGTTGCTGGCGGGGCGCGGCCAACCATCGAACACCGCGCGCTCGAAAAAGGCGCGCGCGAAGACCAGGACCATCCCCGCACAGATGGCCAGCAAACATACGTTGAGTTTCAAGCGGACGTTGTTGTCGAGTGACGGCACAAGCTGGCCCAGCGCGGCCGACGACGAAAAGGCGTACCCGAGCAAGCATAGCACCAGCAGGCAATAGACCGGCTGGAACGACTGTCGAAGCGCACCCCACAACGCGAGATTGTAGACGATCAACGCGATCGCCATGCCGCCGAAGCTTGCATACAGCGCTGACAGGATGATCTCGCTCTCTGCGGCTTCCGCGGCCGTTGCGAGTGTCGGCCCGAGTACGACGCCCCGCAAATTCGCCGAACCCTCGACGTGCCAAAGCAGGCGGACGGGGGGCGCAACGTGCGGCGGCAGCGTCAGAGACAGGGTTGCGCCGATCATGAGATGGCGGCCGGACGTGCGACTGGTGAACCCGGTACGGCGGATCGCGCCGTCTGCGTATAGGACGAAGAGCGTGACGCGATCCTGCCAGACGCTCGCGGTCAGGGCACGCAGATCAGGAATGTGCGTCAGGTTCGTCGGCAAAGCCTGCGACAGAACCCAGAAATCGCCGGACCCATAGGCCGACTGGGGCGTGGTGCAGTCGAACCGTGAAGGCGTTCGAAACAAGGCAGGTACGGAAAGCCCTGGGGTAGCCCGCATAATACAGACATCGAGCAGTTGCCCGGTCCGTGCCTCGGCCGGCGCAGCACCGAGCATCGCCAACGCCGTCGCAACGATGCCGATGAGCCAAGTGATACGAAACCCGAACGTCATGCAGACACCGTCTAAGCCGCCTTCGCCAATTAATGGTAAAGAGGCGCCCGTACGACGGCGTAATCAATCGGATATCGACCATACTGGATCGATTTATGCCGATTTGGCTCGCAATTCGAACCACGCTATCGGCTTCGTGAAGTCGCTTCGTCCTTACCGCCGATCGTGTCTCAACGACGGAACCGGGCGCGAGCCGAAAGCGGATTGGTAGAATCTGGAGTGCTGTTCATCCAGCTTTTCCAAATCAAACCTGGTCCAGCTCTCGCTGAACCAGGTTGATAATCGTCAGCTGGCGTCGACGGTCTCCGTCTTGCCCTTCTTCTTGGGCTTCTTCGGCGCGGCAGGTTCGATCGCGAACGACAGCGCGCCGTCCTTCATCTTCACCGTCACCTCGCCGCCATGGACCAGCTTGCCGAACAGGAGTTCCTCGGCGAGCGGCTGCTTGATCTTCTCCTGGATCAGGCGACCCATCGGTCGTGCTCCGTACAGCTTGTCATAGCCCTTGGTCGTGAGCCACGCCTTCGACTCGTCGTCGAGGACGATGTGCACGCCGCGGTCCGCCAACTGGAGTTCGAGCTGGAGGATGAACTTATCCACCACCCGCGCCACCACTTCGGTCGGCAGATAGCCGAACGGCACCACTGCATCCAGACGGTTGCGGAATTCCGGCGTGAACATCTTCGTCACGGCCACCTCGTCCTCGCCTTCACGCGACAGGTTGCCGAAGCCGACCGTCTCGCGCGCCATGTCGCTGGCACCCGCATTGGTCGTCATGATCAGGATGACGTTGCGGAAATCGACCGACTTGCCGTGCTGGTCGGTCAGCCGCCCGTTATCCATCACCTGCAACAGGATGTTGAACAGGTCCGGATGAGCCTTCTCGATCTCGTCGAGCAACAGGACGCAGTGCGGGTTCTGGTCGATCGCATCGGTCAGCAGACCGCCCTGGTCGAACCCGACATAGCCCGGCGGCGCACCGATCAGACGGCTGACCGAATGCCGCTCCATATATTCCGACATGTCGAAACGCTGGAGTGGAATGCCAAGGATCGTCGACAGCTGCTTGGCGACTTCGGTCTTGCCGACGCCGGTAGGCCCGGTGAACAGATAGTTGCCGATCGGCTTCTCCGGCTCGCGCAGACCCGCCCGCGCCAGCTTGATCGCCGACGACAGCTTCTCGATCGCCGCATTCTGCCCGAACACCACACGCTTCAGGTCGGTCTCGAGCGTGGCCAACGCAAGCTTGTCGTCGGTCGAGACCGACTTCGGCGGGATGCGTGCCATCGTCGCGATGACCTGCTCGATCTCCTTCGGCGTGATCGTCTTCTTGCGCTTGTTCGGCGGCACCAGCATCTGCATCGCGCCGACCTCGTCGATCACGTCGATCGCCTTGTCCGGCAGCTTGCGGTCGTTGATGTACCGCGCCGACAGCTCGACCGCCGACTTGATCGCATCGGGCGTGTACTTGACGTTGTGGTGATCCTCGAACGCCGAGCGCAGGCCGGCGAGGATCTTGATGGTATCCTCGATCGTCGGCTCGTTCACGTCGATCTTCTGGAAGCGCCGCAGCAGCGCGCGGTCCTTCTCGAAGTGATTGCGGAACTCCTTGTACGTCGTCGAGCCGATGCACCGGATCGTGCCGCCGCTGAGCGCCGGCTTGAGCAGGTTCGAGGCATCCATAGCACCGCCACTCGTCGCACCCGCACCGATCACGGTGTGGATCTCGTCGATGAACAGCACGGCATCAGGCAGCTTCTCGAGCTCGTTGACGACCGCCTTCAAGCGCTCCTCGAAGTCACCACGATACCGCGTCCCCGCCAGCAACGCGCCCATGTCGAGCGAGTAGATGACGGCAGGCAACAGCACGTCGGGCACGTCGCCCTCGACGATCTTGCGCGCCAGGCCTTCCGCGATCGCGGTCTTTCCGACGCCGGGATCACCGACATAGAGCGGGTTGTTCTTCGACCGGCGGCACAGGATCTGGATCGTCCGATCCACCTCCGGACCACGCCCGATCAGGGGATCGACCTTGCCGTTGCGGGCCTTCTCGTTGAGGTCGACCGTGAATTGCTTGAGCGCGCTTTCCGTCTTGCCCTTCTCCTGTCCCTTAGCCGGCTTCTCGTCGTCCGCACCCTTTGGCGTGGATGCTTCGGTCGCCTGCTGCCCGCCCTTGCCGACACCGTGGCTGATGAAGCTGACCGCATCGAGGCGGCTCATGTCCTGCTGTTGCAGGAAATAGACGGCATAGCTCTCCCGCTCGCTGAACAACGCGACGAGCACGTTGGCACCCGTCACTTCGTCGCGACCCGAGGACTGGACGTGAAGGATCGCGCGCTGGACGACGCGCTGGAATCCGCTGGTGGGAGAGGGATCGGTCGCCGCATCGACCTTCAGCGCATCGAGTTCGCTGTCGAGGTAGTGCGCGACGGTATTCTTCAGTTCGCCGATCTCGACGTTACACGCGGTCATGACCTTCGACGCATGTTCGTCGTCGATCAGCGCGAGCAGCAGATGCTCCAGCGTCGCATATTCGTGGCGCCGGGACGACGCCGCCTCGAGCGCCTTGTGCAGCGTGGTCTCGAGGGCGGGTGCAAATGATGGCATTTACAATACTCCTGTCGGGCCGCGAACACGCAGGCCCTTTGCCACTATGTCGGAACTGATATTGGTCGCATCAAGCACTTGAACCCGGCCCCGTCCGTTCCTGCGCTGCCTAAATGCGACGCTTGTGGAGGCGAGCAGCGCGATCACCGCCTGAACAGGTCGTCGGCGCTGGCGCGGTGACTGACCGCGCGATCCTTCTTCAGCTGGCAGCGCGCGATCTCGCCCTGCAGCACGGTGATCCGCGCATCGAGCTCCGCGACCGACAACGGATCAAGGTCCTGTCGCACGAGCGCGTCGAGCAGATCGTCGGGACGGGAAGGGGTGTCGTCCGGTTCCATAGTTTCTGTAACGTTGACCCGCACCAGAGTGATGTCAATAAGGCGCGGAAATCTAAAGGGACGTGACGAGCGATGACCGCGATACCCGAAAACCAATCCAGCAACTTAGGTGTACCTGACGTCATGAAGGCGATCGATCCGGAACAGCCCGGCGGTCCCGAAGTGCTGGTCCTCGTCGACCGTCCCGTGCCGCGGCCGGGGCAGGGTGAGGTGCTGGTCAAGGTGGCGGCCGCCGGGGTCAACCGCCCGGAGGTCATGCAGCGCCAGGGCAAGTATCCGCCGCCGCCGGGTGCTCCCTCGATCCTCGGCATGGAGATCTCCGGCACGATCGTCGCGGTCGGCGACGGCGTCGGCGATGAACAGGTCGGCCAGCTCGTCTGCGCGCTGATCTCCGGCGGTGCGTATGCGGAATACGCGGTCGCACCGTTCGGCCAGTGCTTGCCCGTCCCCGAGGCACTGACGATGGTCGAGGCGGCGGCGATGCCCGAGACGCTCTTCACCGTCTGGACCAACCTCTTCGAGCGCGCCTACGCGATGGAGGGCGACACGGTTCTCGTCCACGGCGGCACCAGCGGCATCGGCACTATGGCGATCGGGCTGTGCAACGTTTTCGGCATCGACATCATCGTGACGGCCGGCTCGAAAGCGAAGTGCGAGGCGGCGCTCAGCCTCGGCGCGACCCACGCGATCGACTACAAGTCCGAGGATTTCGTCGAGCGGGTGAAGCAGATCACCGGCGGCAAGGGCGTCGCGGCAGTGCTCGACATGGTTGGTGGCGACTACGTGCCGCGCAACCTGCAATGCCTCGCGGAAGATGGCCGGCATGTGTCGATCGCGGTCATGGGCGGCGCGACGGCGACCGTCCCCCTGTTCGAGATTATGCGCCGCCGCCTGACGCTGACCGGCTCCACGCTCCGCCCGCGCGACACCGCGTTCAAGTCGCTGGTCGCGGACGAGCTCGCCCGGACGGTGTGGCCGCACGTCGAGGCCGGCAAGCTGAAGCCAGTGATCGACCGCACCTTCGCCTTCGCGGACGCACCGGCGGCACACACCCGGATGGAAGCGGGCGACCACGTCGGGAAGATCGTGCTGACGATGGAGTAAGGGGGGGCAAACGCCAACACCCACACTACCCCACCCCGGCGAAGGCCGGGGCCCAGTTGGGGACGCTAAGCAAGGGAGCGGCGCGCTTCGTTATTGCCACCTCTCCAACTGGGCCCCGGCCTCCGCCGGGCTGGGGCCTCAAAGCGTTACCCGACCAAAGCTTGTTCTCCCGCGAAGGCGGGAGCCCAGTCTGGATCCCCGCCTTCGCGGGGAAACATGCTGACTTGTTCAGCTGAAAAACGATAGATACGCTGACTTGGAACAGTCACCGGACTGCGACCACCGTGTAACAATACTCGCCTAATACTCGCGACAAGGATAGTTTTGCGGGGGCAGGCTCATGAACGCCATTACGACGTTTTCGCCATCTAGCTTCGTTGGCGCCGATATCACCGACATCGCCGACTTCATTCACTCCCGGCCCGCCGTACCCGAGCCGGTCGTCGAACGCCGCCAGTATCGCACGATCTGGATCTCCGACGTCCATCTCGGCACGCGCGGATGCAACGCCGGGATGCTCAACGACTTCCTCGATCACGTCGACAGCGAGACGATGTATCTCGTCGGCGACATGATCGACGGCTGGCGGCTGAAGAAGAAATTTTACTGGCCCGCCGCGCACAACGACGTGATCTGGCGCCTGCTCAAGCGCGCCAAGCGCGGCACCCGCGTCGTCTACATCCCCGGCAACCACGACGAAGTGTTCCGCCAATATTCCGGCCTCGACCTGGGGGGCATCTCGATCCGCCGCAACGCGATCCACGAGACGGCGGACGGTCGCCGCCTGCTCGTCCTCCACGGCGACGAGTTCGACGCGATCACGCTCGCACACCGCTGGGTCGCGCACATCGGCGACGCCGCCTACACGATGCTGATGGGCCTCAATCGCTGGGTCAACGGCGCGCGCCGGCGGATGGGCATGCCCTATTGGTCGCTGTCGAAGCACGCCAAGGCCAAGGTCAAGAACGCCGTCGCCTTCATCTCGCACTTCGAGGAAGTCGTCGCGCACGCCGCCGGCGTCCGCGGTGTCGAAGGCGTCGTCTGCGGCCACATCCATACCGCCGAAATGCGCGAGATCGCCGGCATCGCCTATTACAACGATGGCGACTGGGTCGAAAGCTGCACCGCCCTCGTCGAGCATTTCGACGGCCGCATGGAGCTTCTCCACTGGGGCGACGAAATCGCCGCCCGCGAACGCGACAAGGTCATAAGCCTGGCCGCTTAACTAACCCTTTCCCCGACGGGGAGAGGGCAAGTCGCGTCAGCGGCGCGGGTGAGGGCAAGTCCACGACGCCAGTTGAAGCGTGCCCTCACCCTCCCACCCGGCTGCGCCGGTCGGGCCCCTCCCTCTCCCCATGGGAGAGGGGCAAAACGGAGAAGACACGATGCGTATCGCGATCGTCACGGACGCCTGGAGCCCACAAGTCAACGGCGTCGTCCGCACTCTCCAGTCGGTCCAGCGCGAGCTCGAATCCGTCGGCCACGAGGTCCTGGTAGTCTCCCCCGAACGCTTCGCCTCGATGCCATGCCCGACCTACCCCGAGATCCGCCTCGCCTTCGCCCGCTCGGGCGCCGTAGGCCGCATGCTCGCCGCGTTCGGCGCCGACGCGATCCATCTCGCTACCGAAGGGCCGGTCTGCCTCGCCGCCCGTAACTGGTGCCTAGCCCGCGCGCTCCCGTTCACCAGCGCGTATCACACCCAATTCCCCGACTATATCGCTGCCCGCACCGGCGCGAACCCCGACTGGATCTGGCGCTACATCCGCTGGTTCCACCGCCCCGCGCAATCGATCCTGGTCTCCACGCCGTCGGTCGCGGCAACGCTCGCAGCCCAAGGCCTGCATCAGGTCCGAGAATGGGGCAGGGGCGTCGACTTCGCGCAGTTCGGCCTCGATGGCGCGCGCGATCCCGAGATGGCAGCGCTGCCCAGCCCGATCCTGCTCTATGTCGGGCGCGTCGCGGTCGAGAAGAACATCGAGGCGTTCCTGTCCTCCGCACATCCCGGGACCAAGGTCGTCGTCGGCGACGGCCCCGCCCGCGCCACGCTCGCCCGCCGCTTCCCCGACGCCGTCTTCCTCGGCCAGCGCTCCGGCCTCGACCTCGCCGCCGCCTATCGCACAGCCGACGTCCTCGTCTTCCCAAGCCGCACCGACACGTTCGGCCTCGTCATGATCGAAGCGCTCGCCTGCGGAACCCCCGTCGCAGCCTACCCCGTAACCGGCCCGATCGACGTCCTCGACAACCGCGTCGGCGCGATGCACGAAGACCTCGACACCGCGATCGCCACCGCGCTGACCCGGGACAGCGTCACCTGCGCCGCCTATGCCGCGCGCTACAGCTGGCCCGCCAGCGCACGGCAGTTCCTCCACGCGCTCGTCCCCCTCGAAGGAAAGCTCATGGCCGCCTGAGCTTGTTCGCTTGCTTGATAGCGCCGCGCGCACTAAGTCTCTCTCATGTCAGGCCGCTCCGAAAGGGGCGGCCCTTTCTATTTTTACGGAGTTTCCGCCGTGGCCCAGCCGCTCATGCCCCACGCGACCGCCGCCTGGATGGTCGACAATACCGCGCTCAGCTTCGAGCAGATCGCGGACTTCTGCGGCCTGCACATCCTCGAGATCCAGGCGATCGCCGACGACACGACCTCGACCAAGCTCACCGGCCGCGATCCCGTCCGCGCACACGAAGTGACGCAGGACGAGATCGACAAGGGTGCCGCCGATCCCGATTATCAGCTCAAGATGATCAAGGGCCCCGAGCAGGTCCGCCGCACCAAGGGCCCGCGCTACACGCCGGTCTCGAAGCGCCAGGACAAGCCCGACGGCATCTCGTGGATCATCCGCAACCATCCCGAGATCACCGACGGCGCGATCTCGCTGCTGATCGGCACCACCCGTACGACGATCGCCGCGATCCGCGATCGCAGCCACTGGAACATCGCCAACATCACGCCGAAGGACCCGGTCACGCTCGGCCTGACCTCGCAGCGCGAGCTTGACGCCGCGGTGGCGAAGGCGGCCAAGGCAGCCGGCATGGAAGCGCCGACCGACACGCGCCTCGAAGGCGACCGCGAAGTGCTGCTCCAGCAGCTCCGCGCCGAGCGCACCCAGGCGGCCGCGGACGCGCAGTTCGTGGCAGACGGCGGCGTGTTGCCCGTCAAGCCGCTCTTCGACGACCCTTTCAAGCGCTGATCTTACTTCCCCTCCCGCAAGCGGGAGGGGGCAGGGGGTGGGCTCGCGCCCTCCTCATACGATACGGCTAGCGAGATTAGCCAACGCACAAGGCGGCGGCCGTGATGTCGAACAGTCCGCGCCTCCATGTTCTCCCGCGAAGGCGGGAGCCCAGTCTGGGTCCCCGCCTTCGCGGGGAAACAGGCTTCCTCCGTCTGAATTTGAGACGTGCCGTCCACGGTCGGATGACCGAGCACGTGCGAATTTGTGTAGTCCAACGCGATCCTCCCCCGCCAGGGGGAGGTGGCTGGCGCTGGCCAGACGGAGGGAGAGGCAAGCGACCACCTCGGCTCTGTGTCCTCCCCCTCCGTCACCTGCGGTGCCACCTCCCCCTGGCGGGGGAGGATCGAGAGAAGGTCAGCTGCCCTACAGCACTATCTCCCGCCACATCCAGTTGCTAACCGCAACGGATGGCAACCGTACCCGACACCGATTTCGCGCCGACCAGCCACAAGGGCCTGACCTACCCCTTCGGCGGCGCAGAGCCCGAAGCAGGCGACGTGTTCCAGGTCGCTCCCGGGATAGACTGGGTCCGCCTCCACATCCCCGGCCCGCTGCGCCACGTAAATTGTTGGCTCCTCGCTGACACCGACGGCGAAGCGCTGGTCGACACCGGCATGAACACCGCGGCCGCGCGCGACGCCTGGAAAGCCATCTTCAAAGGCCCCAAGGCGGACGTTCGCATCACGCGAATGATCGGCACCCACTTCCACCCAGACCATATCGGCCTCGCCGGCTGGATGTGCGACCACCACGCCGCCCCCCTGATCATGACCCGAGCCGAATGGCTGACCGCGCGCATGCTCGCCGCCGACGCCCGCGACTCCGTCCCGCACGAAATGCTCGCCTTCTGGCGCGGCGCAGGCTGGGCCCCGGAACAGATCGACCACGCCACCGCCAAGGGCTGGGCCGGCTTCCGCAAGATCATAACGCCGCTGCCGCTCAGCTACACCCGCATCGAGAACGGCGACACGCTCACCATCGGCAAGCGCGACTGGCGCGTCGTCACAGGTTCCGGCCATTCCCCAGAACACGCGTGCCTGTACGACGAAGCGGGCGGCATCCTCATCGCCGGCGACCAAGTCCTTCCCCGCATCAGCCCCAACGTCTCGCTCGGCGTCACCGAACCGGGCGCCGATCCGCTGGGCGAATGGTTCGCCTCGATCGCCAAGTTGAAGACGTTGCCCGCCGACCTGCTCGTCCTCCCAGGCCACGGCGACCCGTTCACCGGCCTCCACACCCGCCTCGACGCGATGGACCGCGAACACCGCGAGCGACTCGACGAACTCGCGGTCTTCCTCGCCGAACCCCGCCGCGCGGTCGACTGTTTCGGCCGCCTGTTCCGCCGCGCGATCGGCCCCGACGTCCTCGGCATGGCGACCGGCGAGGCGCTCGCACATCTCCGCCGCCTCGAAGTCGAAGGCCGAGCGACCCGCGACATCCAAGATGGCGTATGGTGGTGGCGCGCCGCCTGAGTTAGCATGCGGCCGAATTCAAGAGGATAGGCCCATGTGCGACGAGCATACCGCAGACGATAACGAAGCCTATCTGGCCGGCGTGTCACGCCGCCAGTTCGGCGTGATGACCGGCGCGATGGGCCTGACGATGCTGCTTCCGACGCCCGCGAACGCCGCGGTCATCAAGGGCCGCGACGTGTCGATCACAACGCCCGACGGCAAGGCCGATGCCTATTTCGTCGCGCCCGCCACCGGCAAGCACCCCGGCGTGCTGGTCTGGCCCGACATCATGGGCCTGCGCCCCGCCTTCCGCCAGATGGCCGACCGGCTCGCGCAATCCGGCTATGCGGTGCTCGTCGTCAACCAGTTCTACCGCTCGACCAAGGCGCCGTTCCTGAAGCCCGGCGAGTCCTACGACCAACCCGAAGTCAAAAGCCGCATCGCCCCATTCCGGGAAGCCCTCACGTCCGAAGGGACGGTTCGCGACGCGAAAGCCTTCACCGCCTTCCTCGACGCGCAACCGCAGGTCGACCGCAAGCGTGGGCTGGCCACCACCGGCTATTGCATGGGCGGCCCGATGGTTATGCGCACCGCTGCAGCCGTGCCGAACCGCATCCGCGCAGGCGCGACCTTCCACGGCGGCGGCTTCGTCACCGACAAGCCCGACAGCCCGCACCTCCTGATCCCGCAGATGAAGGCGCAATACCTCATCGCGATCGCCGCCAACGATGACGCGCGGTCGCCGACCGAGAAGGACACGCTCCGCACCGCGTTTGCCGCCGCGAAACTCCCAGCCGAGATCGAGGTGTACGCCGGCACGATGCACGGCTGGTGCCCGCCCGACTCGAAGGTCTACAATCCGGTCCAGGCGGACAAGGCCTGGGCCCGCATGTTGGCGTTGTTCGACAAGGCGCTGGTGTAAGCGCCCCTTCCTTCATCCTGACGAAAGTCAGGACCCAGAGCCAACAGCGCTGACGCTTATGGCTCTGGGTCCTGGGTCGAGCCCAGGAAGACGCCGGTTTGCAACGGCGTTCGTCGGCAAGCGAGCGCTTGACGCTGATCCTGCTCCATGAGACCATCGTTCACGATCCGTTCTCAAGGAGAGTCGCGTGACCCTGACCCTGTACACCAACCCGATGTCGCGCGGTCGCATCGCGCGCTGGATGCTCGAAGAGGTCGGCGCCGAGTACGAGACGGTCGTGCTCGGCTACGACACGACGATGAAGGCCGAGGCGTATCGCGCGATCAACCCGATGGCCAAGGTCCCCGCGCTGGTCCACAACGGCAAGACCATCACAGAATGCGCTGCGATCTGCGCCTATCTCGCCGAAGCATTCCCCGAAGCAGGCTTCGCGCCACGCGATGACGAACGCGCCGATTATTACCGCTGGCTGTTCTACGCAGCCGGCCCCGTCGAAGCGGCCGTCGGTAACCGCGCACTCGGTGTAGTGCCGGACGCCGCGCAACAGCGGATGATCGGCTATGGCAGCCTCGATCGCGTCATCGACGTGCTCGAACAGGCAGTTGCCGCGCACCCGTACATCGCCGGCGACCGCGTCACCGCCGCCGACGTCTATGTCGGATCGCAAGTGATCTGGGGCATGCAGTTCGGCTGGCTGCCCAAGCGCCCGACCTTCACCGACTATGCCGCCCGTTTGATCGAGCGTCCGGCGTACAAGCGGGCTGGAGATTTGGACGACGCCCTGATCGCTGCTGCAGCCTGAGGTCGATCGACGGTGTGCGACCGGTCATACCGACCTCGTCATCCTGATGAAAGTCAGGGGTCATAGCCACGGAGGCTAGCTGTCGGTATCCTGGGTCCTGACTTTCGTCAGGATGACGGCGGGGATTGGGCCGGCGTGGGGCCTGTTGCAATTGGATTTCTGGCAGAACCGATTGCGTATTGCGTATTGCGTATTGCGTATTGCGAGTTGGAAGGTTGCAAACTCGTTCCACCACCCGGGATTGGCCGGCCATGATTCGACAGGCCCCGTACCTGCGGACCGAAAGCATCGCTACCGCCCCCTTGTTCTCCCGCGAAGGCGGGAGCCCAGACTGGGTTCCCGCATTCGCGGGGAAACACGCTTGCAACGCGGACCGCGTGACCGCCGCAGTGGCCAGAAGGCTACCGGCCAGCTAATACCGTCTATCGACCCCGGTTCTGGCAGGCAGGAACCACTCCCCCACGACGTGGCACCGATCGTCGATCGTCGATCGAAACCCAACCGAGCCAGCCTCGGCGAGGCAACGCCCACCACGACCCAGATCAGCCAAGGATCTCGGCGTCAGTCGCCAGGCGTCAATCAGCGCACGCCGACTCTCAAATTCCGATCAGGCCGCCCACTTCGCCAGCCAGTCGGCCAAGGCCTGAGGCCCCATCGATCGCGCATCCGCTAATTCGGTCTCATGCCCTGCATTCAACAGCTTGTTGGTCCGCGGATCGACCACCAGTACCGCCGGCACGCCCTTCAGGCGGCCCTTGATCCCGTAACGCGCGGCAATCTGCCCGTTCTTGTCGAAACGGCCGATGTCGACCGTCACCACCACGAACTTGCTGTCGACGAAGCGCTTCATCTCCGGCAGGTCGATCGTTCCCGCCAGCAGACGGCAATCGAGACACCAGTTGCCACCGAGGTCGATCAGCAGCCGCTTGTGCGTCTTCAGTGCGCGCGCACGTGCCGCCGCAACCTGAACATTGGCGTTGGCCGACTCATTATACGGCAGCGGCAAGGGCTGGGGCAGCTTGTCGAAGCTCGCGGTGTTGACGTGCGGCGCTGCCACCTTCGCGCGGGGCGCTGCCGGCGCGGCTACCGCAGTCGCGAGCAAGGCAAGCGCGGCGAGACGGCGCATCGACATCATTCATATCCTCCGATCACGGCATTCAGGAAGCTCGGGAATGGTCCGTTCCAGCCATCCGCCGGCGTATCGGCGACCGGTTGACGGCGACCGCCAGTTGGATCCGCAGGAATGCGCTCCGTCCGTGGCGGGTCGACCTTTGCCTCTTCCGAACGAACAGCTTGCGAGCGAACCGGTTCCGACCGCGCCGGCTCCGTCTGCACCGGCTCAGACCGAACAGGCGCTGTGCGAACCGGTTTGACATACACGGGTTCGACCCGGGTGGGCTCCGCAACGCGCGGCTTGACCGCCGGCACGGGCTCGTCGATCGGCGTCCGCTCCCAGCGCGGCCGCTTCGCCACCACTGACTCGACCGCGGCCAGCACTTCGGCGACAACCGCCGGCGCGACCGTGTCCTCGCGCGGTACGCGGCGAGTCCGCGACCGCTCGCGGCCAGCGTCCGCCGCAGCAACCGGCGCGACATCCTCCGAACGCCCGCTACGACGGTTCCGCGACCGATCGCGACGCGGAGCTTCCTCGTCGGGTTCGACGGCAACCGGTGCCGCCTTGGGCTCGGCAACCTTCAGCCGTTCGATCGTCTGCCCGGTAAGCTTTTCGATATTGATGATGTTCTCGGCATCGTCCGGCGCGACGAACGTGTACGCCGTCCCCGTCGCCCCGGCGCGCCCGGTGCGGCCGATCCGGTGAACATAATCGTCCGGATGCCACGGCGCGTCATAGTTGAACACCGTCGACACGCCCTTGATGTCGAGCCCGCGTGCCGCGACGTCCGACGCCACGAGTATCGTCACCGCGCCAGTCTTGAACAGCTCGAGCTCAGCCAGCCGCTGCGGCTGTTCCATGTCGCCGTGGATCTCGCCCGACTTGTAGCCCGCCTGCTTCAGCACCTTGTTCAGGTCGCGCACCGTCGTCTTGCGGTTGCAGAAGATGATCGCGTTGGTCACCTCTTCCTGCGCTAGGATGCGGCGCAGCGTATCGCGCTTGGCGGTCTGGCTCGGCACCGGCACCAGATACTGCTTGATGTTGAGGTTGGTCGACGCCGGGCGCGACACCTCGATCGTCTTGGGATTGGTCAGGAACTTGTCCGCCAGCTTCTTGATCGGCGGCGGCATCGTTGCCGAGAACAGCAACGTCTGGCGCTGCTTCGGCAGCTTGGTGCAGATTTCCTCGATGTCGGGGATGAAGCCCATGTCGAGCATCCGGTCCGCCTCGTCGATCACCAGCAGCGAACAGCCGTTGAGCATGATCTTGCCGCGTCCGAACAGGTCCATCAGCCGGCCCGGCGTCGCGATCAGGACGTCGACGCCCTTTTCGAGCGCGGCGAGCTGGTCGCCCATCGACACGCCACCGATCAGCAGCGCCATCGAGAGGTTCGAGTTGACGCCGTATTTCTCGAAATTCTCCGCCACTTGCGCTGCAAGCTCGCGCGTAGGTTCGAGAATCAAGGAACGCGGCATCCGCGCGCGGCTACGGCCATGCGCGAGAATGTCGATCATCGGCAGCACGAACGACGCGGTCTTGCCGGTGCCCGTCTGGGCGATGCCGATGATGTCGCGCATCATCAGCACGGACGGGATCGCGCCGGCCTGGATCGGGGTCGGCTCGGTATAGCCGGAGTCGGTGACTGCCTTCAGCAGTTCGTCGGAGAGGCCGAGATCGGCAAAACTCATGCAAATGTCCGGTAAATAGAGGGTGAAATGCACTGCCCTCAAGCGTTCCGGCGCTCGCCGATTTAGCGACAAATGTCAAGGAAACGCGGTGAATGGAGGGTGGGGAGGGGGTCTTGGGGCAGATTCTTAGTCATGCCGAGCTCGTTCCGCCGCTCACGGTTTCCCGGACATGAAAGATTTGAGCTGCGAAACGGCTACCACCCTATTGTTCTCCCGCGAAGGCGGAAGCCCAGTCTGGGTCCCCGCCTTCGCGGGGAAACATGCTTTGATCGGTTTCGGCGGCCAATCGGTAGTGTGTATCGGGCGGTGCAGATGGAGCTCGCGGAGTCTCGACTTGGCCTGCCCGCCCTATTTCTTCTTCGCCCGCAAGCTCTTGAACCCCTCGATCTCGCAACGCGCGCCCGATCGCATGCGGATCGCATCGCGGTCCTTGCAGATCATCCCGTCCGGGCCCGGCCGCAGATAGAACCCCGAATAATAATCGAGCGGCTTGCAGTCGCCGTCGAGCCGCGCGCGCAGCCGCGTCGTGTCGTCCATCACCAAGTCGACCGCGCCATCCTTGTTGAGCATCGCACCCGCGATCTCGTCGACCGCGATGCATTTGGGGCCCTTGTGCTCCTTCCACTCGGTCGGCGGCGCGTAGGTGCGGACGGGGGCCCGGCTCATCCGGGGCACGCGGATGATGATGCGTTCGTGGATCGAGACCTGCGCGATCTGCAGGCCATCGAGCCTGAGTCTGGGCGAAGGGACATCGCGCATCGCCATGGCAAAGGGACCCGCAAGCGCGAGCAGGGTGGCGGGTATCGCGGGATGGATCATGGTGTCTGGATCATGCTGACGTAATCGTTAGGGCCTATCGTTGAACGCGCGATGAATTTTGTCTAGCGCCTCGTACATGGCCGAAATTCAGTCAGCAATCCTGACGCCTTCGCAGGCGGCAATGCTCGAATCCCTATCCTCGCGGCTCGACGCGAAGGCGATCGTTATCGACCCCGCCGACATTGACCCGTGGCTGCACGATTGGCGTGGCCGCTTCCACGGCGCCGCGCCCGCAATGCTCGCGCCGACTTCGACCGCCGAGGTCGCGCTGATCGTCGCGGCCGCCGCCGAGCACCGCGTGCCGCTGGTCGCGCAAGGCGGCAACACCTCGATGGTCGGCGGCGCCACCGCGCCCGCCGACGGCAGCGCGCTGATCCTGTCGCTGCGCCGCCTGAACCGCATCCGCAGCATTGATACCGACGCCGGGCTCGCCATCGCCGAGGCGGGCGTGATCCTCGCCGACCTCGACGGCGCCGCGCACGGGGAGGGCTGGCGCTTCCCGCTGACGCTCGGCGCGCGCGGGACGGCGACGATCGGCGGGCTCGTCTCGACGAACGCCGGCGGCACGCAGGTGCTCAAGTTCGGCACCATGCGCGGCCTCGTCGCAGGCGTCGAGGCGGTGCTCGCCGATGGCAGCATCTACGACGGCCTGTCCGCACTCAAGAAGGACAATCGCGGCTACGACCTCGACCAGCTCTTCATCGGCGCGGAAGGCACGCTGGCGATCGTCACCACCGCCACGCTACGCCTAGCCCCCGCAATCGCAGCGCGCGGCACCGCCTGGGTCGGCGTCGGCTCGCCCCAGGCGGCACTCAAACTCCTGCGCACGATGCAGGCGAAGACCGACGCGATCGAGAGTTTCGAGATCCTCCCCGCCGAGTCGCTCGACGCCGCCATCGCGCACCTTCCGAACGCCCGTGCTCCGCTCGCCGGCCGCCACCCCTGGCACCTCCTGATCGAGGCCACCTCCGCCACCACCGAAGGCGAGTCCCCGTCCGCGCTGCTCGAACGCCTGCTCGGCAAAGCGCTCGAGGACGGCGCGATCGAAGACGCGACGATCGCCACCAGCGAAGCCCAGTCCACCGCGTTCTGGCTCCTCCGCGACTCGCTCTCCGCCGCCGAACGCGCGCTCGGCCCCGCAACGCAGCACGACATCTCGATCCCGGTCGAGACGATGCCACGCTTCATGATCGAGGCGGCGGCGGCGTGCGACGCGCGTTTCCCCGGCACGCACGCGAGCGGCTTCGGCCATCTCGGCGACGGCAACGTCCATTTCCACGTCCGCGCCGCCCCCGGCACCGACCCCGCGCACTGGTATGCCGAGGACGCGCCGGTCGTCACCCGCTTCGTCGGCGATCTCGTGACGGCGGCCGGTGGCTCGATCTCGGCGGAGCACGGCATCGGCCAGATGAAGCGCGACGAACTCGAACGCCTGTCGTCGCCGGCGCGGATGACCGCTCTGCGCGCGATCAAGTCCGCGCTCGATCCGCTCGGCATCCTCAACCCCGGCAAGCTCGTCACACTTGCACGCCCGCCCGGCGCACCATAGAGCCTCGCCCCAATCGGTGGCATCAGCCACCGGCATTTCGACCGACCGATCCGGAGAGTAACATGGCCAGCACCGCCCAGCTTCCGCTTTTCTATAATGGCCTCGAGCCGCTTTCGAGCGACACGCACGCGAACTACAAGGTCCGCCCGCAGGACAGCGCGCCGTTCCTGGTCGGCCAGCATGCGATCCCGATCACCGTCGACGAGTTTCCGCTGGTCCAGCGCCACATGCCGATCGTCTTCTCGGTCGGCGACGACGCGATCCCGCTCGCGCTGATGGGCCTGAACGAGGGCGTCAACGTGTTCGTCGGCGAAGACGGCAAGCTGACCGAGAACACCTTCTACGTGCCCGCGTATGTCCGCCGCTACCCGTACATGCTCGCCCGGCTGCACCCCGATGCGCAGGAGCTGTCGCTCTGCTTCGATCCGACCTCGCAGGCGATCGGTGATTTCGAGGACGGCGACGCGCTGTTCGAGAACGGCCAGCCGACCGAGCTGACCAAGAACATCCTCGGCTTCAACGAGTCGTTCGAACAGGCCGGCGCGCGCACGCAGAACTTCATGAACGAGCTGCGCGAGCTCGAGCTGCTCATGGACGGCGAAGTCACGATCCAGCCCGACGGCGCGGACCAGCCGTTCGTCTATCGCGGCTTCCAGATGATCAACGAGGAAAAGCTGATCGACCTGCGCGGCGATGCGCTGCGCAAGATGAGCAAGTCGGGCATGCTCCCGCTGCTGTATGCGCACCTGTTCTCGCTCTCGCTGATGCGCGACATCTTCGCGCGCCAGGCCCAGCTCGGCATGACCCCGCAGCAGCAGATGCCCGCCCCGGCGCAGTTTAACGTCTGATAGCGAAACCGGGAGGGCGCGAAAATTATTTGGGGTGCGGTGCAGCAGGGGTTGAACCAAAACGGCGCTCACCCATTTAGATCCTGTACGGCATCGTGTCCCCCCCTTTCGCGGCGCCGTACGGGACGCTTCTAGCGTCCCTCCTCCCTGAACCTAGGCCACTCCGTGCGACATGCACGGGGTGGTTTTTTTTGGCCTGCGCGATGCGGCGGGCCCGTCCTCTCCTCCCACCCGTTGCGTGCCCGTGGAATTATTCGAAAGTCTCGACGTCATCCTGCTCGCCGCGCTGGTCCTGCTGGTCCTCGCGCGCAAGTTGAACGTGCCGTACCCCACTTTGCTGGCGGTGGCCGGGATCGCCTTTGCCGCGTTGCCGTTCGCGCCGAAGATCACGGTCGAGCCGCATCTGGCGCTGGCCTTGTTCATAGCACCCGCGCTCCTCCACGCCGCATACCACACTAGCCCACGCGCGTTGCGGCGACACTGGTTCCCACTGCTGAGCCTCGCCGTGTTCGCCGTACTCGTCACCGCCGCGGCGGTTGCATTGGTCGGCGTGACGCTCGGCGGACTGCCGCTTGCCGCCGCGTTCGCGCTGGGCGCGATCGTCGCACCGCCCGATGCCGCCGCTTCGGAAGCGGTGTTGGGCGAAGTCGGCATTCCGCGCCGCGGCCTGTTGTTGCTGCAGGGCGAGAGCCTGCTCAACGACGCCACGGCGTTGCTGTTGTTCGGGCTCGCGGTGGCGTTCGCGACGCATTCCGACACGCCGGTGACGCCGCTCGCGCTCGCCGCCGGGGTGCCCGGTGGGATCGTGTTCGGCGCCATGGCCTCGTGGCTTTACCTCCGCGTCGCGCCCTTGTTCGCAGGCACGCTGGGGGCCAGCCTTGCCGATTTCGCCGTGACCTTCGGGATATGGCTGTTGGCCGAACGGCTGCATATTTCGCCCGTGCTCGCGGTCGTCACATTTGGGATGATCGTGTCGCAGCGCCGCCCGATCGGCCAGCCCGCGCGCGATCGGTTGCAGGGGGCGGCGGTATGGTCGGCGGCGGTCCTCGTCCTCAACATCATCGCGTTCGCGCTGATGGGGCTGCAGTCGCGCGACGTGCTGGTCGGCCTGCCCGCCGCCGAGCGCTGGCCTGCGATCGGGTTCGCCGCCGCGGTGCTGGCGACCGTGCTCGTTACCCGTATCGCGTGGGTGTTCTTCGTACGGTTCGTCGAGGGCGTAATCGCCAATCGCTACGCACCGTCCTGGCTGCCCAAGCCGCCCCCGTGGAATGCGTCGATCATCCTGTCCTGGTCAGGTATGCGAGGCCTGCTGACGCTCGCGACCGCGTTCGCGCTGCCACGATCGGTACCGGGCCGCGACCTGATCGTTCTCGCCGCGTTCGGCGTCGTGATCGGCACGCTGGTGCTGCAAGGGCTTACGCTCGGCCCCTTAATCCGCCGTCTCGATCTCGGCGAGGATACCGGGTTGGCCGACGAGATCGCCCCCGCGCGCAAGCGACTGATCGACGCAGGCCTCGCGGTACTGCCAGCACGCGAGGGCGCGGCGGCGGATGCGTTGCGGTTCCGCTACGGCGCGGCGGGCAAGGTCACCGCGGAGGCGGATGATCCGCAGGCGACCTCGGAATTCGACGAACTCCATCTCGAGATGATCGCCTGCCAGCGCGTCGTGCTCCACGAGATGCGTAATAAGGGCGAGGTGGCCGAGGACGTGTATCGCCGCTTGCAGGAGGAACTCGATTGGGCGGAGGTCGACGCGCGCGCATTCGGGGACAACATCCTCACCGCTACCTGAGGGCGTGCGGGGAACATCGGCACACGCTATGCGGTTTGAAGGAACCACCGCAGAAAGGGTCGATGCATGTCCGAGGCGAATTCGTGAGCAAGTCCGTGAAGCCCGCACCGCCGACGACGCTCGTGATCTTCGGCGCCTTTGGTGACCTGACCCGCCGCTTGCTGATGCCGGCATTGATCAACATGACCCGGCTCGGGCTGGTCGGGAATGATTTCCATGTGCTCGGCGTCGGCATCGACGAAGGAAACGACCAGTCGTTGCGCGAGGCGCTTGGCACTTTCGATGCGAAGGGCGGCGAGGGCGATGGCGAGAAGGGCGACGCCTGGGCGCGGCTCAAGGACCGAGTCGGCTATCTCCAGGGCGATTTCACCAAGGATGACGTCTTCGAGCAACTCAAGGCCCGGGTGAACGGCAACGTCGCGTTCTACTTCGCGGTGCCGGCGAAGTTCTTCGGCACGATCGTCGACAAGCTCGCCGACCACGGCCTGATGGCAGAGACGCCGCATGGCTTCCGCCGGATCGCGATCGAAAAGCCGTTCGGCCACGACCTCGCCTCGGCCCGCGATCTCAACGCACGCATCCTGGCTCGCGTGTCCGAGGCGCAAATCTACCGGATCGACCATTTCCTCGGCAAGGAAACCGTCCAGAACATCATGACCGCGCGGTTCGCGAACATGATGATCGAGCGCGTCTGGAATTCGGATTGCATTGCGCACGTCCAGATTACCGCCGCCGAGACGGTCGACGTCGGCACGCGCGGCAAATTCTACGACGGCACCGGGGCGCTGCGCGATATGGTCCCCAACCACCTGTTCCAGCTGCTCGCGATGGTCGCGATGGAGCCGCCCGCGAGCTTCGATGCCGAGGCGATCCGCAACGAAAAGGGCAAGGTGCTCAAAGCCGTCCGCGTCTATTCGCCCGGCAAGGCGAAGCGCAACGGCGTCCGCGGCCAGTACACCGCGGGGAAAGTGAAGGGGGTGGATGTCCCCGCCTACACCGCCTCGCCCGACGTCGCGCCGGACAGCCGGACCGAAACCTACGTCGCGCTGAAGCTGATGGTCGACACGTGGCGCTGGGCGGGGGTGCCGTTCTACCTGCGCACCGGCAAGGCGATGACGTGTCGCGACACCGAGATCGCGATCACCTTTAAGCCGGTCCCGTTCGCGTCGTTCCCCGGTGCCGCCGCCGACATGCTGCCGCCCAACCGCCTGATCATCCAGATCCAGCCCGACGAGGGCCTGAGCATGGACATCAACATCAAACGCCCCGGCCTTGAAGTGGCGACCGCGCCGATCGCGCTCGATTTCCGGTATGCCGATGAATTCGATATCGGTCACCTGACCGGGTATGAGTCGCTGATCTACGACCTGTTCGTCGGTGACCAGACGCTGTTCCAACGGGCGGATGCGATCGAGGCGGGCTGGGCTGCGGTGCAACCGTTCCTCGACCTGTGGGCGCATGACGCCGGCATGCCCGAGCCGTACGAGGCGGGCACGCTAGGCCCAGCGGCTGCGGACGCGCTACTCGCGCACGACGACCACACGTGGCACGAACTCGCGCCGGCAGGCCAAACCGTCCCCTGACTTTCACCCCTCCCTGAAAGGGAGGGGCAGGGGGGTGGGTCGGCTGCTTGGAAAAGACGACGTCCGCCAACAGGCCGACCCACCCCCAACCCCTCCCTTTCAGGGAGGGGAGCGGGGTCAAACCCGCTCGGTAAGCTCGATCTCGCCCTCGACCTCCATCTCGTCCTCGTCGCCCATCTCGTCCATGTCGGGCATCGTGAAGTCCGCCTTCCAGTCATAGACCTTCTCGACTCCGCCCTGCACCCAGACACGCACCGCGCCCGACGTGATCTCGCCGCCCATCGCGCCGACGAAATCCGCGACCAGCGAATCCGCCGCATCCTCGTGATCGGTTGCGCCGGGGATAGTCGCGGCGGTCATTTCTTCATCGAGTTCGATGATCTGCGCCCAATATTGCTTCGCCATGTGATGCTCCTGCGTAGATGAAAGGCCGTCAGCCGACAGTGATGATAGGGTGATCCTCGCGCAGCCGGTCCGCCAGCCGCTCGACCGCGTCGACTTCGCTCGCGCTGCCCGACGGGGTCACCGCCCAGTTGCAATGCGCGTGCGTCGCGAGGCTGTAGACCTTCACGTCGCCGACGATCAGCCGCCACCGCCGCCGGTCACCGCTATTGTACCGGACGAGGTTGGTGACGAACAGGCTCTGGAGATCCGATGCGGTCATCCGCGCCCCATAGCGACAATCGCCCGCCCGCCGCCACCGCAAACCGGCCAGCGATGGTCACGACTGGGCGCGCGACAACCGGCGAACGCTACGAACCGACCGCGATCGACGCCGTCACGCCCGGATCGTCTCGCAGCCGCAGGAACAGCGTTCCGCCGACCGGCTTCGGCACCGCGAGCGAAGCCCCGGTGAACCCGTCCGGCACGCGAACCGCGTTGGCAAACCCAGCATTCGCCGCGATCGACTCGATCAGGAACAGGTCGGTCCCGGTCAGCGTACAGGTCTCCTTGCACGCGACCTCAGCCAATGCCGGCGTCCGCACCAGCGTCGTGAGCGGCACCCAATCCCCCGCAATGCCGCCTTGCACCAGTCGCCATTTGAGCGGCCCATGCGCGGAAACCCCGAGCGCCTTGCCCGGCTCCACCGACACTACAGCGATCCGATCGTCCTGCACCGTCAGCCCGCGCCCCGACGTGACACTGGTCGTCATCGCGCCATCCGCCGTCGCGATCTCGACACTGTCGCTCGCAGAAAATCGTGTGCCCTCCGCACGCAGCGAGAACGTCAGGCGGGCATCCTGCGCGATCGCCGTATCACCGGCCAGCACGACCGGCAGGCCAGGGGAGGGGGGCGTCACCAGACTCTTGGCGATCAGCGTCCCCTTCGGCCGCGCTGCCGCGACGGTGAACTTCACCGACCGCTTCCGTCCATCGGTCAGTGTCACGAGCGCCGTCTTCGCCTGGCCAGCAGCGAACGTCGGCACCGTACCCGCCGCCAGTGCCAGCCGATCCGCCTTGTCCGCCCGCACGACGTCACCCGGCTTGAACGCGACCCCGTCGATCGTCATCGACGCCACCAGATCGAGCCGCGTCCCACTCAACGTCCCAGACGCATCACCGGCATACAGCGTCAGACCATCGATCCGCCCTGCCTCTGCGAGCGCGGTCAACGCGATCTTGTCCGGCGCCTCGATCCCGTATTGCTTCACGAGCAGTGACAATTTCCCCGGCGCGGCCTTGGCCAACGGCAAGGTCAGCCCGATGCGCTCGCCGGTCGACGTCCACGCGAGCGGCACGTCGCCCGCAGCACCGACCAATGTCACCGACTCCACGCAACTTGGCGTCGGCCCCGCCAGCGAGACCGCATTGTCACGCCCGACCACGAGACTCTCGGGATCGGTATCGACCATCTGCCACCCACCGGCGCGCGGCACCTGCAACCGAAACCGCGGTCCATCGAACGGCGTGAAGCCCCAGCGCCCATGCAACGTCGCATCGGTCACGCTGCTCAACCCCGCGGTCTGCATCCCGACCTGGTCGAGCACATAGCCGCCACGCTCCGCATCCGCCTGCACCGGCAGCTCGACCACGCCCCCCTGCGGAGTCGTCACCCGCAAGCTCATATCGTGCGCGAACTTGGTGGCATAGATCAGCGGCGCCCCCTCGACCGGCAGCACCAGATCGGGCTTGGCGGCACACACCAGCCGGTCGGCCTCCGCGCGCCGCATCGTCGGCGTCTGCGGCGCACCGGTCTCGATCACCGGCATCGCCACGACCATCACCGACTTGGGGCTGGCGAACGACGGCGCCGCATTCAGCAACAGCGCCAGCCGATCGTCGTGTGCCCGCGCCAGTGCCGGAATATACCGGAACTGCGTCGTCTGGAACGCGCCGAAGATCTTCGCCAGATCGCGGACCACGCCGATATACGGGCTGTAATAGCCAAGCCCGCCCTCGGGCGTCGCGCTCAGTTGCAGCGCCAGATCGGTCGGCGCCCCCACCAGAGTATCCGCCAGCGTCGAACTCTGCCCATCCGCCAGCACCAGCGAATCGCGGCTTTGCGTCAGGCAGGAGGCTTGCAGGTCCGCCGCGAGATCGAGGCATTCCGCCTTCAGCTTGATCGCCAGGCTCCGCGACAACAATGGCGAGACCGCCTCGATCCGCTCCGGCCGCGTCCGCTCCAGCGCATGTATCCCATCCAGAAACGCATCGAGCCGCGCCCGATCAAGCGACGCCTGATCCAGATCCTGCACCGCGCGCACGAACGCCCCGGGCTGCTTGCGCACCGCCGACACGACAGCATCGAACCCGCCGCTTTCGGGCACCAGGAACACCACCAGTTGCCGCGCGCCGTCCGGTACCGTCAACGCCAGCGTGTTCTTCTTCGCCTTCCACGTCTCGGCCTTGAAGAACCACGACTTCGGTGGCGGCTCGGTCGCATCGCGCAGGAATGCCGCAACCAGCAGATAGCGCGCGCCGTCGTCCTTCTTGCCGACGGCCAGGTCCGCCGCGATCGACACGCGGTCGCCGGTTGCGAGTCTCGGCACCTGCGCGATCGGCAACGTCGTCGTCCCATGCGTCACGCCGACGCGCAGGCTGGGCCCGGTCAGGTCGAACGGTGCCGGATCGGCGCCCGCAGCCAAGGGCACCAGCGCAGCAGCCAGCGCGCAGAACGGAAGAAATCGAAGCATCATCACAGGCGATCTCGTCGTCGGAAGCATCACAGATGGCCTGTACCGGTGTCGATAATAGGGCAAGACGCGGCACTTGCCCGATCGCCCGCGGTACCGCACACAGCGCGTAACACGGGGAAGGGGACCTACATGATCGCGCGCATTCTCATCGCGACGCTACTCGCGACGACCGCCGCCAATGCCGATGCGAAGACGGTCGTCGTTACCGCAGCGCACATGATCGACGTCCTTGCCGGCAAGCGCGTCGACAATCCGCAGGTGACGATCGTCGACGGCCGTATCGCCGCGGTCGGACGCAAAGGCGATGCCGTGCCCGCCGGTGCCGAACGCGTCGATCTGGGCGAGCGGACGCTGCTCCCCGGCCTGATCGACATGCACGTCCATCTGACCAGCGACCCGACGCTCAGCGGCTATCGGCAGCTCGAGTTCACCGACAATTTCTGGACCGTCGTCGGCGTGGCGAACGCCCGGAAGACGCTCGATGCGGGCTTCACCACCGTCCGCAACGTCGGTTCGGCCAATTACGACGACGTCGCGCTGAAGCAGGGTATCGAGCGCGGCTATGTCCCCGGCCCCCGCATCGTCCCCGCTACCTACGCGCTCGGCGCAACCGGCGGCCACTGCGACGCGACCGAATTCCCGCCCTCGATCCAGGTCCCGCACCCACAGATCGCCAACACGCCCGACGAATTTCGCGGCGCGGTGCGGACGATCCGCAAATACGGTGCCGAGGTGGTCAAGGTCTGCATGACTGGCGGCGTCCTCTCGAAGACCGACGCCGTCGGCGCGCAGCAAATCAGCCTCGCCGAGATAAAGGCGATCGTCGAGGAAGCGCATATGCTCGGCATGAAGGTCGCGGTCCACGCGCACGGCAGCGAAGGCATCAACGACGCACTGCGCGCGGGCGTCGACACGATCGAACACGCCAGCCTCGCCGACGCCGAATCGTTCAAGTTGGCCAAGGCGAGCGGGGCGTGGTTCGACATGGATATCTACGACGACGACTATATCCTTGCCGAGGGCGCCAAGAACGGCGTCTTCCCCGAGAGCCTGGAGAAGGAACGCCAGGTCGGCCTCAAGCAGCGCCAGACCTTCCGCGCCGCGCACGCCGCCGGGGTGAAGATGCTGTTCGGCACCGACGGCGGCGTCTACCCCAACGGCAACAACGCGCTCCAGTTCGCCAAGATGGTCGAATGGGGCATGACGCCGATGGAGGCGATCCAGGCCGCCACCTCCAGCGCCGCGATCGCGTTGGCGAGGACGGCAGACGTCGGTGCGATCCAGCCGGGCCGGTTCGGCGATCTCGTCGCGGTCGACGGCGATCCGCTCGCCGACGTCCGCCAGTTGGAACACGCCGCCTTCGTGATGAAGGGCGGCGCAGTGGTCGTCGCACCCAAGTAAGCCAGCCTCCTGATCCTCCCCCGCAAGGGGGAGGTGGCTGGCCCTTGCCAGACGGAGGGGGAGGTAAGGGAAGCGCCCTGCTCCGCGTCCGCTCTTTCCGATACCTGCGGCAACACTCTCCACTGGCAAGGCGGAGTGCAGTCCACCGACGCCCAGCCGCTCATACGCCACCAACGTTTCACCGCTACCCAGAAGCAACTCGTCGCATCACGGGTTGCCGTCGGGTCACGTTCAGCCTCCCCCGCCCACAACGCCGCGACGACCGCGCGCAGGGGATTTCGACGATGACGACCGACCGCGGGGCGCTGGCCGCCCTGCTCGCCACCATGACCGTCCTGGCCGCCACAGCGACCCCGGCGGCCGCGCAAACCGAGCCGGCCGCACCCGTGCGTGGCTTGGAGCGCCTCCAGACCCCCGGCACGCAGGCGAACCCCGACGCCACCGCGATTCCGGTGCCCGCCGCACCGACGATCGTCCTGCCGAACACCACGCCCGCTCCACGTCGTACTACCCGCTCGACCGCTGCGGCAAAGCCAGCCACCGATCGTGCGACCACGCAACGTGCAGGCGTCGAGCGCACGACGACCGATGCACCCACGCGCGAACGCGCAACCACCCGGACTGCGCCGGAGCCCACGGCCCGACCACGCGCCTCGGACGACGAGCCGACGCGTCCGTCGACATCGGTCGAACCGGCGCCCGTCGCCACGCCCACGCCCGAGCCCGCTCTCCAATCGTCGCCACCGCAGACCCCGACCACCGAAGTGGTGCCGCAGCCCACCGCGTCGGTGCCAGCAACGACGCCGGCCCCAACCCCGGAATCCACGCTCTCGACGCCGGAAAAGGGCAGCGCGATGCCCCTGTGGCTTTCGCTGACGGCGATTGTCGTGGTTCTCGGAGCGCTGTGGGCGCTCCGCCGCAAGCCGCGCAGCCACCGGCACGAGAGTGCCGAACCCGAAGCCTATGTCGAGCCGACTCCGCCGCCCGTTGCGGCGAAGCCGGTTGTCGCCCAGCCTATTGCCCCCCAGCCAGTCGCCCTCAGGCCGGTCGTCTCCGAACCGGCCGAAAGCCCAGCGGCCGTCACCCCTGCCACGGCATCTGCGGTCGCACCGGTGGCTGCCGTCCCAACGGCCGCGCCCAAATTCCTCGAGCCCAAGGGCAAGGTGCCGCCTACGCCGCCAGTCGCCGCGCGTGCCCGGCTGACCTGCGAACTGCGCCCGTTGCGCGCCGGTCTCAACCTGCTCAGCGCCACCGTCGAGTGCGAACTCGTCGTGACCAATACGGGCACCGCATCGGCCGAAGCGATCCGCACCGGCGTCGCGTTGCTCACCGCGCACGCCGATCAGGATCAGGACCTTGCGCAGTTCAACGCGGCGCCCGTCGTGCGGCCCGTCGCCCCGCCGTTCGCGCTGGCGCCGGGCGAAACGCGGACGATCCGTACCGTGACGGCGATCGCGCGAGAGGCGATCCGCACGATGACCGCGGCCAACCGGCCGATGTTCGTGCCCGTCGTCGCGACCAACATCGTGTACGTGACGGCTAACGACGAGGCGCAGTTCGCTCGCGCGTGGGTGGTAGGCGTAGAACGCGTCGACTCCCCCAAGCTCGCGCCGTTCTGGCTCGACGCCCCCGCCCGCATGTACAGCACGGTCGCGGCCCGGCCGCACGCGGCGATCTTCGAACGCTGACCGGTTGCCGTCACGACCCGAGCAAGGGCTGACGCGACACGATTGACGTTTATCGATAAACGATACATATTGTTTATCGATAAACGGAGGTCGGCATGCAGGATCGTGTTCTCGTCGTCGCGAGCGGACTGGTACGGTTCGCGAACTGGCTGAACTGGATTGTCGCGTTTGGGTTCATGATCGCGATCATCGCTTCGTTCGTCTTCAGTGACGCGCTCACCGCCCAGATCGCCGCCAAATATCACGGCCGCTATGTCGGCGAGACCATTGCGTTGCTGCGGCTCACAGGCGTCCTCGGCCTCCTCGCGTGCGTAGCGGTGTATCACCTGTTCATCCCTTTGCTGGCAATCCTCGCGACGGTGCGGGCCGGCGACCCGTTCGTCGTCGCCAACGCCGATCGTCTCCAACGGATCGGCTGGGCGCTGTTCGCGATCCAGCTGCTCGATCTCGCTTTTGGCGGGGTCGTGCTCGCGCTCGACCGGCTCGGTGTCGATCACGCAACATGGGTGCCTGGCTTCACCGGCTGGATCGGGGTCGTGATGTTGTTCGTGCTCGCCCGGGTGTTCCGCGTCGGCGCCCGCATGCGCGACGATCTGGCGATGACCGTCTGATGCCCGTCATCGTCACGCTCGACGGCATGCTTGCGGCACGCGGCATGACGCTGACCGAGCTTTCGCAGGCGGTCGACATCACGATGGCGAACCTGTCGATCCTCAAGACCGGCAAGGCCAAGGCGATCCGCTTCTCGACGCTGGAGGCGATCTGCACAGCGCTCGACTGCCAGCCGGGCGACATCCTGAGTTTCACGTCAGAGGGGGAAACGGCATGAGCGATCGTACGGAAAGACGCGGAGTGGGCATGCGGATCATCGACGCTGTCTCCGGCATGGCGCGCGCCGTCGTGGAGACGTATCGGCTCGGTGGACGCGCGGTGAGGGCGGTACCGCTCGTCCTGGCGATCGCGGTGGTGCCGGAATTCCTGCAGCATATCGCGGAGATTCACCTCGGCATGTTCGTATCGATCGAACAGTTTCGTGCACTCGGCAACGATCCGCTGCGCTGGGGCTTCGGCTATGTGAAGGTGGCGGGGTTCGTCATCGCGATTCTCGCGGTCGCGCGGTTCTGGTCGGTCGGGTCCGTCCGCCGGACGCTGCAGGTTCCGCCGATGACCATTGTTCGCGTCGTGGCGGGCATGATCGTGGGATTGGCGGCTGCATGGCCGTTCATGTGGCTCGGCAAACAAGGACTATCGCCGGCGATCAACGTGCCGCTGCAGATCGTTTCCACGGTCATCCAAGGCGGGTTCTGGATTTACGTCGTCGGCGCGTTGATCGAGGATCCTGGGGTGACGCCGAGGCGGGCGATGACGTCGCTGTTACCCGCTGGAATTGTCCTCAGCGTATTGGCGGCGACAGCGTTCGGTCCGGCTCAGGCGTTGCACATGGCCAACCACAAGCTCGCTATGGGGCAGCCATCGGCAATCGTGTGGGCTTTGATGGCGTTCGATGCGCTGTGGGTCGGGCTGTTCGCAGCGCTGGTCGGATCGGCGGTATTCGTCGGGGTGAAGACCGGGCTGACGTGGAAGGGGTGGACCGTGCATCCGCGCGATCTGGATGCGGCGGTGGAGCGGGCGGAGCGGGCGGACGACGCACGACGCTTCAAAATCGAACCTGCCTGACCGCCGATTTTCCCCACCCCGGCGGAGGCCGGGGCCCAAGTGAAACGTCCGTCGTGAGGGGCGCCGTTCCCAGTGTAGCTCCGGCCTTCCCGGGGACGTGGAACCTTCGCGGTGCACAACGAAAAAGGGCGACCCCATTGCTGGGGCCGCCCTTTTTCTTAGCTGCGGCCGGCAGGGGCAAAGCCCCTGCCTCGTCGGTCGGCATAAATGCCGCCGGCCGGCCTTGCTGGAGTGCGATTTAGGCTACGCTAAATCGTCTCTCCAGCTGCGGCTTACTTAACCTCAACCGTGGCGCCAGCTGCTTCGAGCTGAGCCTTGATCTTGGCTGCCTCGTCCTTCGACACGCCTTCCTTGACGGCCTTGGGAGCCGACTCGACCAGCGTCTTGGCTTCGGTCAGGCCGAGCGCGGTGATCGCACGGACTTCCTTGATGACGTTGATCTTCTTGCCACCGTCGCCGGTCAGGATGACGTCGAATTCGGTCTGCTCTTCTGCTGCAGGAGCAGCGGCGCCGCCGCCTGCTGCCGGTGCTGCAACCGCTGCTGCGGCCGAAACGCCCCACTTCTCTTCGAGCAGCTTCGAAAGCTCAGCTGCTTCGAGAACGGTCAGTTCGCTCAGGCTCTCAACGAGCGCGTTCAGGTCTGCCATGATAAATCTCCATCTCGGGGCATCGGCCCCATCAGTTCAAAAAGGTAACGAAAGGCCTGCAAGATCAGGCGGCTTCCTTCTCCGCGTAGGCGGAAAGCACGCGCGCGAGCTGCGCTGCCGGAGCCTGCGTGATCGTTGCCAGCTTCGTGGCGGGTGCCACGATGAGGCCAACGATCTTGGCACGCAGTTCGTCCAGCGAGGGCAGCGTTGCGAGCGCCTTCACACCGTCGACGTCGAGGGTCGTCGCGCCCATCGCCCCACCCACGATTTCGAACTTGTCGTTCGTCTTCGCGAATTCCACGACCACCTTGGCGGCCGCGACGGGATCGATGGAGCTGGCCAGACCGACCGGACCCGTGAGCATATCGCCCAGCGAGCTGTAGTCGGTGCCGTCCATTGCGATCTTGGCAAGCTTGTTCTTCGAGACCTTGTAGGTCGCGCCGGCGTCACGCATCTTGTTCCGCAGCACAGTGGACTGTGCGACGGTCAGGCCGAGGTTGCGCGTGACAACGACGACGCCGACCTCGGAAAAGGTGCGGTTCAGCTCGGCTACGGCCGCGGTCTTTTGATCACGATCCATGCCATTCTCCACGTTTTACGAGTTCACCGCTTGCGCAGTGGACCCGGTTACTAACCGGAGGCGCAGACAAACCCGCGCTTCCGGGGTGTCTCGTCGATGGGGCATGGGAGAGGGGCGGCACGCAGATGGGCCGACAAAATCTCATTCCCCGTCTAGGTGGGAGATTAAGCACCGGCAAACCCGCTGCACCCACTGTCTCGGACGGAGTTCGACGAGCAAGCCCGCCGAACGAAGCCGCGCCTTAGCGGAATTGGCGGGGGAGTCAATCGCGGAGAGGGTCAGGCGTCGAGGTATAGCCCGGTATCCGCGCCATCGAGCCGGCGTATGCGGGCCGCCGCGAGGATGTCGGGCGGCATCAGGCGGGCGTTGATGCCGATCCGGTCGATCGCAGGGTCGACTTTCGTCCAGTGCGTTACGCATCCGCATTCGCCGCACCGATGGAAGCGCAATGTCTTGGCACCCCAACTGTAGATGTCGATCGGAACGGATGCCGCCACGCATACTTCGCTGGCCCGGTAATAAGCCCACAGGACTCCATAACGCCGACAGATCGAGCAGTTGCAGTCGGCTACCCATTCAGGCGGTAGGTCGGCGGACAGCGTTACCGCGCCACAGTAGCAGGAAGCTTCAATCATGCGTCATGACGTGGACCATAATGGCGCGCCGTTCACGTATTTTCCCACGACTCCGTCATCCTGACGAAAGTCAGGATCCAGAGCCAGAGGGGCGACGTCCGTAACCGTGGATCCTGACTTTCGTCAGGATGACGGAGTCGTGGGTAGGATGATCTTCGCCGAACGACCGGTATCGTCAACACGCAAAAAGGGCCGGGATCGCTCCCGGCCCTTCTCAACTATCAGCGGCGGGACGGGAGTAAATCCCGTCCTCGTCGGTCGCGGTGTAACCGCGCCGGCCGGCCTGTCGCCGTCTCGGGATTAGCTCGCGCTAATCCCGTGCGGCTCGGGCTTACGCGCCAGCAACCTCGGTCGTGTCGACCTTGATGCCTGCACCCATGGTCGACGAGATCGCGACCTTCTGGACGTACTTGCCCTTGGCGCCGGTCGGCTTGGCCTTGACCACTGCGTCGACCAGTGCGTCGAAGTTCGCGCGCAGGTCTTCCGCCGGGAACGACGCCTTGCCGATGCCCGAATGGATGATGCCGGCCTTCTCGACGCGGTATTCGATCTGGCCACCCTTGGCAGCCTGAACGGCGGCGGCGACGTTCATCGTCACCGTGCCGAGCTTCGGGTTCGGCATCAGGCCCTTCGGACCCAGCACCTTACCGAGGCGACCGACGATGCCCATCATGTCCGGGGTCGCGATGCAGCGATCGAAATCGATCGTGCCACCCTGGATGATTTCCATCAGGTCTTCGGCGCCGACCACGTCTGCGCCTGCTGCGAGAGCTTCTTCAGCCTTCGCGCCGCGGGCGAACACGCCGACGCGGACGGTCTTGCCGGTGCCCTTGGGCAGCGTCACCACGCCGCGGACCATCTGGTCTGCGTGACGCGGATCGACGCCCAGGTTCAGCGCGACTTCGATCGTCTCGTCGAACTTCGACGTGGCGCCCGACCGTGCGAGACCGATGGCCTCGTCGATGCCGTGCAGCTTGACGAGGTCGACCGTGACGGCCTTCTGCTTCTTGCTCAGCTTAGCCATGATCTCAGCCCTCCACCACTTCGAGGCCCATTGCGCGGGCGCTGCCTTCGATGATCTTCGTCGCAGCGTCGATATCGTTGGCGTTGAGGTCCTTCATCTTCGTCGTGGCGATCTCGCTCAGCTGGCTGCGCTTGATCGTGCCGGCGACGACCTTGCCCGGCTCCTTCGAACCCGACTTGAGACCAGCGGCCTCCTTGATCAGGTACGATGCTGGCGGGGTCTTGGTCTCGAACGAGAACGAGCGATCCGCATAGACCGTGATGACGGTCGGGATCGGCATGCCCTTCTTCAGTTCGCTCGTGCCGGCGTTGAACGCCTTGCAGAACTCCATGATGTTCACGCCGCGCTGACCCAGCGCAGGCCCGATCGGCGGCGCGGGCTTTGCCTCGCCTGCAGGCACCTGCAGCTTGATGTATCCGGTAATCTTTTTAGCCATGTCACTCTCTTTATGTGAGCCTAGCGGTGATGGCGGCCGTCTCGCGACAGCCTCCCGCAAATTCCATCAATGAAGGTGGAAGCCGGCGCGCATAGCCGAAAACGCGGGGCGCGGCAACCGGCGCGTTCGCGTCGTCGCGCGGAGGCTGCGCGATCGACCGCGGTTTATTCGAAGACGTCGACCGGCCAGGCGATCTGCTTGGCTGCGGCGTAACAGGCCGACCGCGTGGCGTATCCATCGGAATAGCTGATCAGCCCGCCAGCCTCGTGAAACAACAACCAGGCCCAGGCACCTGCAAGCACGAGGGGTGGCGAAAGGTCGAGCCCCTCGACCTCACGGAGTTCGAGCCGCATCGAGGGCCGCTCACCTTCGACCGGGTTCGTGGCGACGGGCTCAGCCTCGTCGAGCGTCCGGCCTATAAAGCGGCCGAACCTGTTGTCAGGCACCATGATGGGGTACGATCGATTCAATCGGCACGGGTTTCCCCCAGTAAAAGCCTTGTCCGCAGTCGGCACCAAGCGATTTCGCCAGGACGAGATCGTCGGCGGTCTCGATGCCCTCGATCACCGTTCCGATCGACCGGCTTCGGCAATAATCGATGATTTCCTTCAGCAGCGACGGCGGGAACTCGCCCTTCCGGCACTTCTGGAAGATCTTCCGGTCGATCTTGACCTCGGACACCGGGAGGTCGGAAATGCGATCGAAGTTGGTCGCGCCCTTGCCGAAATCGTCGAGCGAGATGGGTATTCCCATCGTTCCAAGCTCCCGCATGTTTTCCAGCAGGCGACCGTCGAGTCCTGAATAACTGATCTCGGTGAGTTCGATCCCGAGCATGCCGGGGGCGACATGATGGCGTCGCAACAGGATCGGCATCGCGGCGAGGAAATCCGGATGCGCGAGCACGGCGGCGCTGCAGTTCACCGCGATAGGCACTGGCCTGCCCTCGGCCTCCAGCGCCGCGAGCAGGCGGGCAGCCGCTTCCACCGCAAGCGACGTCGCGGCGACCTCCAGCGAGAGGATCGTCGACGGTGCGAAGATGTGCTCGGGGTTGAGTGACGGCCGATTGCGCAACCGCGTGAGTGTTTCGTAGCCGGCGATGATGTCGTCGTGCAGGCTGCGTTTCTCATGGAATTCATGCGTGAGATTGGGCAGCAACCGGCCCTGCTGGATCAGCCACGACAGGAAATGACGGTCGCCGGTGTCGCCGTCATGCGGTTGCCGGGCGATATGGGCCAGGCGGTCGACAATGTCCTGCGCGCTATAGGGCGCGTCGAGCCAGTCGACGTGATCGATCCCGGACTGCTCCGCCAGGGCAATCGCATCCCGGAAATGCACGCTGGGCCGCAACAGCGTCAGTGTCCCGGAAAACTGTTCTTTGTCCAACAAGGCGATAAACGCGTGACGATTGCCGATCGAGGCATCGGGGTTGATCACGATGAGGTCTGGTTGAAACGCCAGCCCGGCGCGTTCTTCGCTGGCCAAGCCGATCCACGCGGTTTTGTGGCCCATCTCTTCGAGTTCACGACGAACGCCGTTGGCGGCTGCATTCTCAAGGTCGAGGAACAAGATACGATGACCGGCTTCGTTTGACTCCGGGGACGGGCGAGCCGTCGCAATCCCTAAACGCAAGTGATCGCCATGCTCGAGCGATTTCTTTAAGGCCGTGGTCGTCAGAGGCATCAGTCATTTCCTGTAGGCGGATCGCTGAATACGGTTGCATGCGTGTCGAGCTGGTCATGGGGTACATAGAGTTTACCGATAACGCCGGACGTCATATTCGTTTGGCGTATTGGTAACTACGCAACGTCTTGTACGCGGATGTCCTACAAATGTTAGCGCAATATAACTAGTTATGGTTAACCAAACGTAAAATAAATGCGGTATCGTTTCGGGTGTAGGAGGTGTGCAGGTCAACCCGATGATAATGAACAAATCTATGCCAGTTCGACCAATAGTTATTGCGCCTCGCGAGTGAAATATATTTTGATTCGCCGAATGATATTGCGGCGCAAGTAAAGGTATCGATCCGGTATTCTTCTTCGACGCGACATATATGGCTGGTAGGCGAACATTTTTATCCGCCCGAGTAAGCAGGTCGAGCCGGCCATGATGCACAGAGCAAGAGTTCGGCCCTTGGAGGTCGGAAAGCACTCGTTTTGAACCAAATAATTCTCGGACGATGAGCTGCTCCGGCTCTAATATGCCCTGAATCGGATGGGGGCATCCGGGAACAGGGGTGGGTATGATCATTTTGTGCCGTGCGACGCTGGTCGCGCTAATGCTCGCGGTTTCGGCGATCGCGCCGGCGTATGCGCAGGAGAAGACTGGGCTGAAGCCTGGTTTCGTCCTGGCGCCCGGTACCGCGCGGATCGTGTTGATGCGGCCATCGATCCGGGTCGGTGCGCAGTCGACCGGCGGGATGTACGAGCCGAACGCCGACTGGACGGATCAGGCGAAGGAGAACATCGCCACCGCGCTCGCCAAGGCGCAGACCGGGCTCGGCAACAGCGTCGTCGGCTATGTCGAGCCGGTCGGTGCGGGTTCGGCGAAGGTCGCGGAATATCAGGAATTGTTCGGGGCGGTCGCGTCGTCGGTGATCGAGTATCAGTTCTTCAAGGGCAACCGCCTGCCGACCAAGAAGCGCAAGGACCAGTTCGAATGGGGGCTCGGCCCCGATGTCCGCACGCTGCCTGGGCTCGATAAAGCGGACTATGCGCTGTTCATCACGACGGAGGATCATTTCGGTTCGACTGGGCGGAAGGTGCTGCAGGTCTTCGCGGCGATGGCACGCGTTCCGATCACCGCGGGCGTCCACAAGGGCTTTGCCGGGCTTGTCGATCTACGTACCGGCGAACTGGTCTGGCTGAACGCCGATATGCAGATGGGCGGCGACGTCCGTGACGCGGAGGGCGCGGACAAGCGCGTGCGGCAGTTGCTGGAGGGGTTCCCAGGGAAACCGATCGATGCTCCGATCGCCGCCGCGCCCGTCATAGCTGCGGCGCACTGACATGCGGATCCCTATGGTCGGCCTTCTGCTCGCAAGCGCGATCGGTACGTCTGCGCTCGCCGCCGACAAGCGCCCGCCGCTTCCGACCTATACCCAGGCCTATACCCCGACGACGGTCGACGAGCGCGGGATATGGATGGAGGCGGACGAACGCGAGCGGGTGCAGCGTGACTCCCGGTCGCTAATCAAGGACCCGGCGCTCAACGCCTATGTCCGCGGCGTGCTGTGCCGGACCGTCGGCGAGGACCGGTGTCGATCGGTCCGGCTCTATATCGACGAGGTGCCGGCGTTCAACGCGTACATGACGCCCAACGGCGCAATGGTCGTCTGGACCGGACTGTTGCTTCGTGTCCGGAGCGAAGCCGAGCTGGGGGCGATCCTCGGCCACGAGTTCGGTCATTTCGAGCTCCGGCATTCGCTCAAGGACTTCAAGAGCCACCGCACCGGCACCGACGTCATGGCGTGGGCGTCGATCCTCATCCGCAACAGCGCCAACATCCAATACTCCGTGGTGGGCCAGATGTACGCCTTCAGCCGCGACCAGGAACGCGAGGCCGACATGACGGGCTTCCAGTATCTCGCACGTTCGCAATACCCGTCGTCGGCCGCCGCGGACGTCTGGGAGCACGTCATGGGCGAGGCCGATGCGACCGCCATCGGTCGCAGGGGCAGGGCGCAACACAAATACGTTGTGGGCGTCTTCGCCACGCATCCGACCGATCTCGCGCGTGCAACGTATCTCCGCGCCGCGTCGATCGAGGCGCATGACGTCAAGCCCGCGGTCGTCGACACGCATCAGGCGGCGATGGCCAAATGGCTGCCGGTCTTCCTCAACGACCAGATCAAGCTCAACGATTTCGGCGGCAGCGAGTATCTGCTCGCCAATCTGGCGGACGGCACCGGATGGTCGACACCGTTGCTGTGCGCGCGCGGCGACCTGTACCGCGAGCGCGGCAATCCGCGCGATCTCGTCAGCGCCGCGCAATTCTACCAAGAGGCGATCGGCAAGGGTGACGCGCCGCCCGAGGCGTATCGCGGCCTCGGGCTGGCGTTGCTCCGCGGCCAGCAGGTTGCCGAAGGCCAGGCCGCGCTCGCGACGTATCTCCGCCTCAAGCCGGCCGCGACCGACGCCGCGCTCATCGCCACGCTGATCTCGTAAGGAGGACGACCATGTCCAGGAAACTCGCCCTGCTTGCCGCAGTCGCAATGCTCTCGCTCGCAGCGCCCGTCGCGGCCGGCAACAAGCTCATCCCAGCCGGCCAGCGCATCGCCGTCGCCAAGTCGGCGATGACGGTGCAGCCGGGCACGGAATGGAACAAGCTGTCCGAGCGCCCCGGTCGCAACGCCGAAACCTGGACGCAGGACGGTGACGAACTGAACGATCTCAGCTTCTATGGTGGCATCGAGTCCGGCAGGCCGCTGTTTCGCGAAGTCGACAAGAAGAACAAGCCGTTGCCGAAGGTCTCTGCAACGATGCTGATCACCGACATCCCGGTGTTGCTCGAGAACAGCTACCGCATCGCGCGCGACGCATCGTCGATGGCGATCGACACGATCGCGCCGATCGAGTTCGCCGGCAACAAGGGCGTACGTTTCACCTACACCTTCTCGAAACAGAACGAGACGCTGCAGCGGCGTGGCGAAGCACGCGGTGCGGTGGTTGGCGGGAAGCTGTATCTGGTGACGTACGAGGCGCCAAGTTTGTACTACTACGACCGTAGCGCGGCGGCGGCTCGGGCGGTAGTGGATAGCGTGCGGTTTTGAGGCGCGCGAGCTGTTTGCAGTTGCCCCGACCGGACATAGGCACGGTCTAGGGCGATCACTACGCCTGCCTTGTTCTCCCGCGAAGGCGGGAGCCCAGTCTGGATCCCCGCCTTCGCGGGCAAACAAGCCTTTCGTATCGCACGCGTTAGCCGCTGACGCGACGCGGGAGTAAATCCCGCGTCGTCGGCCGGGCCGTTGGCCCGCCGGCCGGGCTGGCGCCGTCTCGCAATTAGCCCTTGGCTAATCGCGTGCGGCTTGGCCTTACTTGCTGCGCTCGACCTGCTCGAATTCCAACTCAACAGGCGTCGCACGCCCGAAGATCGACACCGAAACCTTGACGCGGCTGCGGTCGAAATCGAGTTCTTCCACCAAACCGTTGAAGGTCGCGAACGGGCCGTCGAGGACCTTGACCTGGTCGCCGATCTCGTAGTCGACCTTGACCTTCTGCTTGGGCGCAGCGGCGGCTTCTTCCTTGCTGTTGAGCATCCGCGTGGCTTCCGCCTCGCTGATCGCCTGCGGCTTGCCCATGCTGCCGAGGAAGCCGGTGACCTTCGGCGTGTTCTTCACGAGGTGATACACGTCGTCGTTCATGTTCAGCTTTGCCAGCACGTAGCCAGGCATGAACTTGCGTTCGACCGCGATCTTCTTGCCGCGACGGGCTTCGGTGGTGGTTTCGGTCGGAACTTCGATCTGCTCGACGAGCTGTTCGAGACCCATCCGGGTCGCCTCGGCCATGATCGAGTCGCGGACCTTGCCCTCGAAGCCCGAATAGGCGTGAATGATGTACCAGCGCGCCATGACGGAACCTTGCTTACTGAGCGAGTTTGAGGAGCAGGGAAACGATCGCTTGCAGGATCGAGTCGACGCCGAAGAAGAAGACCGCGAGGATCGTCGTCATGATCACCACCATCACGCCGGTCATGACCGTCTCGCGACGCGTCGGCCACGTGACCTTCGCGGTCTCGTTGCGGACCTGCTGGATGAATTCGAGTGGGGACGTTTTCGCCACGATGTTCTTCGCACCCGCTTATTGAGAAACTTGGGATGCGAGGCATAGACCCACTAGCCGCTCCCTGTGAAGGGCAGCGGCGGCAGGTCCGTCCTCGCTGTCGGAAGCGCGGCAGATAGCTTCCACCCGTCGTGAAAGCAAGTGCGCGGCAGGAGAGGGGCGGGCGTCGTATCGAAAGCGACACGGCGGTGACCGGGAGAAGTGGCGGGGGAGAGCGCTTGGGTCACTCTATCCCCCGCACGATCGTCTTGCCGGTGCCGGTTTGACCGGCGGCTCCGCTCCCACGGTTTCTATTTATCGTTCGGCTTGACGACGGCGCCCGAGGTGTACGCCGAACGCGGACGAAAAAAAAGGCCGGTACAAGACCGGCCGTGAAAGTTTTTAGGAGAGGATGCCTGAAAGGCCTGATCGTTGTGCATCGCAGCACATCATAGATCAATTGCGAAAATTGCATTATGAAATGCAATTTCTGCAATCGCGATGAGCGCGGGAAAGCGGCGAGCGCAATCGCCGCGATTTTTGCAGGGAATTTAAAGGGGGTGGCAGGAGTGCTCGGATTCGAACCGAGGGCCTTCGGTTTTGGAGACCGACGCTCTAACCAACTGAGCTACACTCCTACACGGACGCGCCCCTTACCCAGCGTTTTCGCGAAGGGCAAGCGTCTCGCGTGCAATTCGTCCTGCAAGCGTCCCCCAACTATCGTCGTAAGGATGATGCGTTGCGCGATGTATGATTTGCCCGTTAACCTTAAAGCCGTCTCGTTGGATGTGGGAAGCGTATACTATGAAGGCGGGATTGATGATGCTGGCGCTGCCGGTCGCGGCGTTGCTCATGGGGGCGGGGCCAGTTCCGCAGGTGCCGGACCTGGGGCCGCAGCTCGAACGCTTCACCTATCCGTGGCCGGTGCAGACGATGGAAGTCGATATCGTCGGCACACCGGCGCAAATGGCGTTCATGGATATCGCACCGCAGCGTCCCAATGGTCGCACGGTCGTCCTGCTCCACGGCAAGAACTTCTGTGGCGCGACCTGGGGCAGCACCGCACGGGCGCTGAGCGAGGTTGGCTACCGGGTGATCGTTCCAGACCAGATCGGCTTCTGCAAATCGTCCAAGCCGCGCGCGGCCCAGTATAGCTTCGAGATGCTGGCGACGTTCACCAAGCGGTTGCTCGAGTCGCGTGGCATCACGCGGGCCACGTTCGTCGGGCACTCGATGGGCGGCATGCTCGCGATGCGATACGCCATTCTCTACCCGGCGTCGGTCGAGAAGCTGGTGCTCGTCAATCCGCTGGGCCTGAAAGATCGCGGCGAGGAGGGCGTGCCCTATACCGACGTCGACACGCTCTGGGCGAACGAGAAGAAGACGAGCTACGCGTCGATCAAGGCGTATCAGCTCGAGAACTATTATCACGGCGTGTGGAAGCCGTCCTATGATCGCTGGGTCTGGATGCAGGCCGGCATGTACCAGGGGGCAGGGCGCGACACCGTGGCGCTCGCGCAGGCCAAGACGAGTGAGATGATCAAGACGCAATCAGTCGCGCACGAGCTGTACCGGATCACGCCATCGACTACCTTGATCATCGGCACGCTGGACAAGACCGCGTTCGGCCGGGCGCAGGCGCCGGCGAACTTGCGCAAGTTCCTCGAGCCTGTGCCGATGGTCGCGCCGCGGGCGGTGAAGCAGATGCCGAATGCGAACCTAGTGATGCTCGAGGGGCTGGGTCACTCGCCGCAGGTCGAGGATCCTGCGCGATTCGAGAAGACGCTGCTGGCGGTGCTCGGGACGCGATCGCGGTAGAGGAGCTGCGATCCTCCCCCGCTAGGGGGAGGTGGCTGGCTCTTGCCAGACGGAGGGGGAGGGGGCGACAACGCAGGTTTCGTGTTCCTCCCCCTCCGTCACCTTCGGTGTCACCTCCCCCTAGCGGGTGAGGATTAGTAAGGAACGTCGATGGTGTCAGGTCGGCGTTCGTCTCCTCCCAAACTCAATAACCTACCCGCACCCAAACCGATTCCGCCCCGTTGACCCGAGCGACGTCCTGACCTATAGGCGCGGCCTGTTCTTCGGGAGTGTTTCCCGCCGGGCATGCTTGAACATTGCTGGATGCATTCCAGGACCTGAGGGGCGCTCCCGCGTTCCTATGGTCCTTTTTGTATTCTCAGGCGCCTCATGGCTCCAGCAAAGTAACCACTTGAAAGGTGAAGGCTTCAATGCCGACGATCAACCAGCTGGTCCGCAAGGGCCGCGATCCGCAGAAGGCCAAGTCGAAGGTCCCTGCGATGGAAGCAAATCCGCAGAAGCGTGGCGTTTGCACGCGCGTCTACACGACGACCCCGAAGAAGCCGAACTCGGCTCTGCGCAAGGTGGCCAAGGTTCGCCTGACCAACCAGCGCGAAGTCATCAGCTACATTCCGGGCGAGGGCCACAATCTTCAGGAGCATTCGGTTGTCCTGATCCGTGGCGGTCGTGTCCGCGATCTTCCCGGTGTTCGCTATCACGTCCTGCGCGGCGTGCTCGATACACAGGGTGTGAAGGACCGGCGTCAGTCGCGTTCCAAGTACGGCGCCAAGCGTCCGAAGTGATCATGCCGGGGGCATGATCATCCCGGAAAGATCGCTTTAGGCGATCTTATCCGGGATCCACGCCTCGGAAGTTACGAAGCTTAGTAAGCCCCGGACGTGTTCCGGAACCGGCTGAAGTCTACAAGGAAATTGAAATGGCACGTCGTCGTCGTCCCGAAAAGCGGGTCATCCTGCCTGATCCCAAGTTCGGGGATGAGGTTCTGTCGAAGTTCATGAACAGCGTCATGCTGGACGGCAAGAAGTCCGTCGCAGAGCTGATCGTGTACGGTGCATTCGAAACCGTCGAGAGCCGCGCCAAGCGCGATCCGATCGGCGTTTTCCACGATGCGCTGAACAACGTGAAGCCGGGCATCGAAGTCCGTTCGCGCCGCGTCGGTGGTGCAACGTACCAGGTGCCGGTCGAGGTTCGTCCCGAGCGCGCACAGGCGCTGGCGATTCGCTGGCTGATCGGTGCGGCGCGTTCGCGCAGCGAGAACACGATGGCCGCACGGCTGTCGGGTGAGCTGATGGATGCCGCCAACAACCGTGGCAACGCGGTCAAGAAGCGTGAAGATACGCACCGGATGGCGGAAGCCAACCGTGCATTCTCGCACTACCGCTGGTAACAGCGGGCTTCCTGCCGCTGGTAACAGCGGGCTTTGAAGCCTAGCATTGCTATCCGTGTGACGGGCGGTCTTTCGCCTGTCATGCAAACACCTATATATTGGGGAGCCGGCACGTTCGGCTCCCCATATCCTTAAGGAAGCACGATCATGGCCCGCAGCCATCCGCTCGACCGTTACCGCAACATCGGCATCATGGCGCACATCGACGCCGGTAAGACGACGACGACCGAGCGCATCCTCTATTACACCGGCAAGTCCTACAAGATCGGCGAAGTGCACGAAGGCACCGCGACGATGGATTGGATGGAGCAGGAGCAGGAGCGCGGGATCACGATCACGTCGGCTGCGACCACCTGCAAGTGGCGCGCCGAAGAAGGTAAGGGCGAAGAGCACCTTATCAACATCATCGATACGCCCGGCCACGTCGACTTCACGATCGAAGTCGAGCGTTCGCTCCGCGTGCTCGATGGCGCGGTCGCGTGCTTCGACGGCGTTGCCGGCGTCGAGCCGCAGTCCGAGACCGTGTGGCGTCAGGCTGACAAGTACGGCGTGCCGCGCATGTGCTTCGTCAACAAGCTCGACCGCACCGGCGCCGATTTCTACTTCTGCGTGAACTCGATCATCGATCGTCTCGGTGCGCGTCCGGCCGTGCTGTATCTTCCGATCGGCATGGAAGGCGGCTTCAAGGGCCTCGTCGATCTCGTCGAGAACCGTGCGATCATCTGGCTCGAAGAGAGCCTGGGTGCGAAGTTCGAATATGCCGAGATCCCTGCGGACCTGGTCGAGAAGGCTGCGAAGTATCGCAGCGAGCTGATCGAGATGGCCGTCGAGCAGGACGATGCCCTCATGGAGGCGTATCTCGAAGGTAACGAGCCGAGCGTCGCCGACCTCAAGAAGCTGATCCGCAAGGGTACGCTGAGCATGGCGTTCGTCCCCGTCGTTTGCGGTTCGGCGTTCAAGAACAAGGGCGTTCAGCCCCTGCTCGACGCCGTCGTGGACTATCTGCCTTCGCCGCTCGACGTTCCCGCGATCCAGGGTCTGAAGCTCGACGGCGTGACGCCGGATGAGCGTCCTTCGTCGGACGAGGTGCCGTTCTCGGCACTGGCGTTCAAGATCATGAACGATCCGTTCGTCGGCACGCTGACCTTCGCTCGCATCTACTCGGGCAAGCTGGAGACCGCATCGCAGGTCACCAACTCGGTCAAGGACAAGAAGGAAAAGGTCGGTCGCATGCTGTTGATGCATGCGAACAGCCGTGAGGACATCCAGGAGGCTTTCGCTGGCGACATCGTCGCTCTCGCGGGTCTCAAGGATACCACGACCGGTGACACGCTCTGCGCGATGAACGCACCGATCATTCTCGAGCGGATGGAATTCCCCGAGCCCGTGATCGAGCTGTCGGTGGAGCCGAAGACCAAGGCCGACCAGGAGAAGATGGGCGTCGCGCTCAATCGTCTCGCACGCGAGGATCCTTCGTTCCGCGTGTCGTCGGACCCCGAGTCGGGCCAGACCATCATCAAGGGCATGGGCGAGCTCCATCTCGAGATCCTGGTCGATCGCATGAAGCGTGAGTTCAAGGTCGAGGCTAACGTCGGCGCTCCTCAGGTCGCATATCGCGAGTATCTGAAGAAGCCGGTCGACGTCGACTACACGCACAAGAAGCAGTCGGGCGGCACCGGCCAGTTCGGTCGCGTGAAGGTCAAGGTCACGCCGGGCGAGCGCGGTTCCGGCATCACGTTCAAGGACGAGATCAAGGGCGGCAACATTCCGAAGGAATACCTGCCGGCGATCGAGAAGGGCTTCCGCGAAACCGCTGCGTCGGGTTCGCTGGTCGGCTTCCCGATCATCGATTTCGAGATCGTGCTGTATGACGGCGCGTATCACGACGTCGACTCGTCGGCACTGGCGTTCGAAATCTGTGCACGTGGCGCGATGCGCGAAGTCGCACAGAAGTCGGGCATCACGCTACTCGAGCCGGTCATGAAGGTCGAGGTCGTCACTCCGGAGGATTACCTGGGCGACGTCATCGGCGACATGAACAGCCGTCGTGGCCAGATCCAGGGCACCGACAGCCGCGGCAACGCGCAGACGGTCGAGGCGATGGTCCCGCTGGCTAACATGTTCGGCTACGTGAACTCGCTCCGTTCATTCACGCAGGGCCGCGCGCAGTACTCGATGCAGTTCTCGCACTATGACGAAGTGCCGCAGAACGTTGCGGATGAGGTGAAGGCGAAGTTGGCCTAAGCCAGAGGTACACGGAGCCAGGGTAACCTGGCTCCGAGACACCGAAAGGCCGGCCGGCCTCGGGCTTGCCCGAAGACCGACGACACGGAATTCACTTCCGTGTCGGCTCCCTGATCGAGGCAGGGGCTGGCGCAACGCTTTAACAGCCGCTATTGGGCCGCGTTCGCGCGGTTCCCGGGGTGGCACCGGAATACGAATCAGAAGGTAGGAAACAATGGCCAAGGCAAAATTTGAGCGGAACAAGCCGCATCTCAACATCGGCACCATCGGTCACGTCGATCATGGCAAGACGTCGCTCACCGCTGCGATCACGAAGGTTCTGGCAGAGACGACCGGCGGTACCGCCGTCGACTTCGCCAACATCGACAAGGCTCCCGAGGAGCGCGAGCGCGGCATCACGATCTCGACCGCACACGTCGAGTACGAGACGGCCAACCGTCACTATGCGCACGTCGATTGCCCGGGCCACGCCGATTATGTGAAGAACATGATCACCGGCGCAGCCCAGATGGACGGCGCGATCCTCGTCGTTTCGGCGACCGATGGCCCGATGCCACAGACCCGTGAGCACATCCTGCTCGCACGCCAGGTCGGCGTGCCCGCAATGGTCGTGTTCATGAACAAGGTCGATCTGGTCGACGACGAGGAAATCCTCGAGCTGGTCGAGATGGAAATCCGCGAGCTGCTCAGCTCGTACGACTTCCCGGGCGACGATATCCCCGTCATCAAGGGTTCTGCTACCTGCGCGCTGTCGGGTTCGAACCAGAAGCTCGGCGCCGACGCCGTCACTGAGCTGATGCAGGCCGTCGACGAGTACATTCCGCAGCCAGAGCGTCCGCTCGACAAGCCGTTCATGATGCCGATCGAGGACGTGTTCTCGATCTCGGGTCGTGGTACGGTCGTCACCGGCCGCGTTGAGACCGGCATCGTCAAGGTTGGCGAGGAAGTCGAGATCGTCGGCATCCACCCGACCGTCCGCAAGACCACGGTCACGGGCGTCGAGATGTTCCGCAAGCTGCTCGACCAGGGCCAGGCTGGCGATAACGTCGGCGCGCTGATCCGCGGCGTTGCACGTGACGAAGTCGAGCGTGGCCAGGTTCTCTGCAAGCCAGGCACGATCAAGCCGCACACCGACTTCAACTCGGAAGTGTACGTGCTGTCGAAGGAAGAGGGTGGCCGTCACACGCCGTTCTTCGCCAACTACCGCCCGCAGTTCTACTTCCGTACGACGGACGTGACCGGAACCGTCGAGCTGCCTGAGGGCACCGAGATGGTCATGCCAGGCGACAACGTGTCGCTCGGCATCAAGCTGATCGCACCGATCGCCATGGACGTGGGCCAGCGCTTCACGATCCGCGAAGGCGGCCGTACCGTCGGTGCAGGCGTCGTCAGCCAGATCGACAAGTAAGCATCTCCTCCTTCGGGAGGTGATCGAAGAGCCCGGCTTCTCGCGAGAGAGGCCGGGCTTTTTCGTGTTTGGGGGCGGGTGGATTGGGCAGTTAAGCCGTGGGAAATCCAAGGCACGCACACCGATACAGCCACAAAGTCACTTAAGCGTGTCGTTGTTGCGATTGGGTAGCGCGAACCGCTAGGTACTGACTGGTGGCATCTGCCCTCGCCCAATTGCAAACACCCGCGTGTAAGTGCAGGCTGTCTCAATGAGGAGCCTAACTCTCGCAGTGCTAGCTGCTCTACGGATCCCAATGGGCGTGGGGTTGACTGAGGCTCGGCCGCTCAAAGCGCATTTTGCCGACGCTGCTTTGCCGCAACCCAAGCAAGCGCTCACGTTGTCCGGTCCAATAGCGACCTTATCGAAGGTGCTGAAGCAACTTACATCTCAGCCTCATTCGTGGAGCGCGGCCCCGGTCGAAAAGTCGGGTAATGTAGCTAGCGTACGTTTGAGTTGGCCAGGTCAGTTCAGCTACAAGGATTTAGGTGGGATTCTCTACCTGGTACAACTGAACAGCTTGACCATTTCCGATACCGAACTGCTTTTGCAGAATTCCTGACGGCAATCTGCCGTGTAATGTCGGTATTTATGGTGGAGTTAGGAAGAGTAGCAGAGAACTCGCGAATCCTCCCCCGCTAGGGGGAGGTGGCGCCGGAGGCGTCGGAGGGGGAGGGGGCGATTAGCTCTCGATGGTGGTTCGGCGTTGAAGTGCGACGGACGTGATCTGGTGGACGACGTCGTCGAGGTTTGCGAGCATTTCTCGGGCTGGGTAGCGGAGGACTTGGATGTTCTGGGCGACTAGCCAGGCGTCGCGGGTTGCGTCTCTTTCGGGGCGGTTGCCGTGGTTGTGGGCTTCGCCGTCTACTTCGATGGCGAGTCGGGCTGGTGCGCAGTAGAAGTCCAGGATGTAGGGACCTGCTGCGTGTTGCTTTCGGAAGCGTAGGCCTTCTTCGTTAGCTCGCAGCGCTAGCCAGAGGGCTATCTCCGGCGGGGTCATTTGTTTTCGCAGGCGGTTGGCGTTGGTGTGACCTTGTAGGGATCCTTCGAGCCGCATCGCTTGCCTCCCCCTCCGTCACGCTTTGCGTGCCACCTCCCCCTGGCGGGGGAGGATCAAGTAATGGGCGATCTTAGGGCAAGAGCGTCGACATCTTCAATCCTCCCCCGCAAGGGGGGGGGGCGCCGAAGGTGACGGAGGGGGAGGGCGGGGCGCGCTTCGATATTGCCCGCTTCCTGGAAAATTCGTCTCCTCCAGTTGCGTTTTCGGCGACTCTCCCGTAATGGCCCGCCTTCGGTTTAAACATCAACCAGCAAGAGCCCGGAAACGGGCCCGCTCTTTCGCATCGGTAGGGACTATGGACAGCAATATCCGCATTCGTCTGAAGGCGTTCGATCACCGTGTGCTCGATCAGGCCACTGGCGACATCGCCGACACCGCACGCCGCACCGGCGCGCTCATCCGCGGTCCGATTCCCCTTCCGACGCGCATCGAAAAGTTCACCGTGAACCGCGGCCCGCACATCGACAAGAAGTCGCGCGAGCAGTTCGAGGTGCGTACGTACAAGCGTATGCTGGATATCGTCCAGCCGACGCCGCAGACGGTCGATGCGCTCATGAAGCTGGACCTCGCAGCAGGGGTGGACGTAGAGATCAAGCTGGCCTAAGGGCTGGCGCGGCGCGGTCGACCAGCAATGGTCCCGCGCCGTTCGACATTGGGATACCGCCGTCGGTGAAAACCGACGGGGCAGCGTCCCCCGTCACGCTTCCGCATTTGCAGGAGCGCCAGCCCGGGACGGGGGCACGTTTCGTATTTACCGGGTTGAACCGACTCCATTCAGGGCTTTTGCCGGGGATGGGGTCAGGTGGACGCATCATGGAGCTCGCTCCGGACATGGTCCGCAAGCCCCCGAGGAATAGTCCGACGGGGCCTCTGTCTAGGAAGGGACAAGATCATGCGTACTGGCGTGATCGCGAAGAAGATGGGGATGACCCGCCTGTTCCAGGAAGATGGTCGGCACGTGCCGGTCACCGTTCTGGCACTCGAAGGCAATCAGGTCGTTTCCGTTCGCGAAATGGATCGTGACGGCTACACTGCCGTCCAGCTTGGTGCAGGTGTCGCCAAGTCGAAGAATGTTGCAAAGCCGCAGCGCGGCCATTTCGGCAAGGCCGAAGTGGAGCCCAAGGCTGTCGTCCATGAGTTCCGTGTGAACGCAGACGGCTTGCTCGACGTCGGCGCCGAGATCTCGGCTGACCACTACGTCGCAGGCCAGATCGTCGATATCCAGGGCAAGACCCAGGGTAAGGGCTTCCAGGGCGGCATGAAGCGTTGGGGCTTCGGCGGTCTGCGGGCAACCCACGGCGTGTCGGTCTCGCACCGTTCGCTCGGTTCGACCGGTCAGCGCCAGGATCCGGGCAAGGTCTTCAAGAACAAGAAGATGGCCGGCCACATGGGCGACAAGTATCGCACCCAGCAGAACCTTGAGATCGTATCGACGGACGTCGAGCGTGGTCTCCTGTTCGTCAAGGGTTCGGTTCCTGGCTCCAAGGGCGGCTGGCTCTTCGTCAAGGACTCGGTCAAGGTCGCGCGCCACGCCGACGCACCGTTCCCCGCCGGTCTCAAGACCGCAAACAGCAACACCGCAGCAGACACGCCGGCCGAAACGACCGACGCACCTGCAGCCGACGGCCAGGAGGGCTGAGCGTGAAGATCAAGGTTTCATCTTTCGCCGGCACTGACGCAGCGGACATCGAACTCAACGACGAGGTCTTCGGCCTCGATCCGCGCGCCGACATCCTGCACCGTGTCGTCACCTGGCAGCTCGAGAAGCGTCGCGAGACGGCTCGTGGCACCCGTGAGCGCGCAGACGTCGCTCGCACCGGCAAGAAGTTCGGTCGCCAGAAGGGCGGCGGTACGGCTCGTCACGGCGATCGTCGCGCACCTGTGTTCATCGGTGGTGGTAAGGCACACGGCGCTCGCGTCCGTGACTTCAACCCGTCGCTGAACAAGAAGGTTCGCTCGCTCGGCCTGCGGATGGCTCTCAGCAGCCACGCCAAGGCGGGTTCGCTGGTCATCATGGACAGCCTGGCTGTCGAGGGTGGCAAGACCAAGACGCTGCAGGGCGATCTCGCAAAGCTCGGCTTCGGCAAGCGTGCGCTCGTCATCGACGGCGACATGGTCGACACCAGCTTCGCATTCGCTGCGGGCAACCTGTACGAAGTGAACGTGATGCCGGCTGCCGGCGCGAACGTTTACGACATCCTGAAGCATGACACGCTGGTGCTGACGCGCGCCGCTGTCGAAAAGCTGGAGGCGCGCTTCCATGGCTAAGAAGCAGAAGGCGGGCATCGATAATCGTCATTACGACGTTATCCTGGCCCCGCACATCACCGAGAAGACGACGACCCTGTCGGAGTTCAACGCGGTTGTGTTCAAGGTATCGAACGATGCCACGAAGCCCGAGATCAAGGCGGCCGTTGAGGCGCTGTTCGACGTGAACGTCGTCGGCGTGAACACGCTCGTCCAGAAGGGCAAGACCAAGAAGTGGAAGGGCACGAACTACTCGCGCTCCGACATGAAAAAGGCAATCGTGACGTTGAAGGACGGTCAGTCCATCGACGTGACGACGGGGATCTGAGGCCATGGCACTCAAGCATTATAATCCGACATCGCCGGCACGCCGCGGTCTCATCCTGGTCGACAAGTCGTCGCTCTGGAAGGGCCGCCCCGTCAAGGCGCTGACCGAAGGTAAGCACAAGACCGGCGGTCGTAACAACAAGGGCCATGTGACCTCGCGCGGCATCGCCGGCGGTCACAAGCAGAAGTACCGCTATATCGACTTCAAGCGTCGCAAGTGGGACGTCGAAGGCACCGTCGAGCGGATCGAGTATGATCCCAACCGCACCGCGTTCATCGCCCTGGTCAAGTACCCGGACGAGGAGCTGGCCTACATCCTGGCGCCACAGCGTCTGGCCGTCGGCGACAAGGTCCTCGCGGCCAAGAAGACCGACGTGAAGCCAGGCAATGCCATGGAACTCGGTCAGATGCCGGTCGGCACCATCGTCCACAACGTGGAGATGAAGCCGATGAAGGGTGGCCAGATCGCCCGTTCGGCCGGCACGTACGTGCAGGTCGTCGGTCGCGACAAGGGCATGGTGATGGTCCGCCTCAACTCGGGCGAGCAGCGCTACATCCGTAGCGATTGCATGGCGACGGTTGGCGCGGTCTCGAACCCCGACAACCAGAACCAGAACCTGGGCAAGGCAGGCCGTTCGCGCTGGATGGGTATCCGTCCTCTGACGCGCGGCGTCGCCAAGAACCCGGTCGACCATCCGCACGGCGGTGGTGAAGGCCGGACCTCGGGTGGCCGTCATCCGGTTACGCCTTGGGGCAAGCCGACGAAGGGTGCGCGCACGCGTCATAACAAGTCGACCGACAAGATGATCATCCGGTCGCGTCATTCGACGAAGAGGAAGGGCTAACATGGCTCGTTCAGTCTGGAAGGGCCCCTTCGTGGACCTTCATCTGCTCAAGAAGGCAGAAACCGCCCAGGACACCAACGCGCGTTCGCCGATCAAGACCTGGTCGCGTCGCTCGACGATCCTGCCGTCGTTCGTGGGTCTCACGTTCAACGTCTATAACGGCCGCAAGTTCGTGCCCGTCTCGGTCAACGAAGACATGGTCGGCATGAAGCTCGGTGAGTTCGCGCCCACGCGCTACTTCCCCGGCCACTCCGCCGACAAGAAGGGCAAGCGCTGATGTCTAAGCAAGTCAGCCCGCGCAAGGTCGCGGACAACGAGGCGCTTTCGGTCGGTACGCAGATCCGTGGTTCCGCGCAGAAGCTCGGCCTCGTGGCTGCGCTGATCCGTGGCAAGAAGGTCGGCGATGCGATGAACATTCTCGCCTTCTCGACCAAGGGCATGGCGATCGAAGCGCGCAAGGTGCTGGCCTCGGCCATCGCCAACGCCGAGAACAACCATAACCTCGACGTCGACGCACTCGTCGTCGCCGAGGCTTCGGTTGGCAAGTCGATCACGATGAAGCGTTTCGCTACTCGCGGCCGCGGCAAGTCGACCCGCATCCTCAAGCCATTCAGCCGACTGCGCATCGTCGTGCGCGAGCAGGAAGAAGCATAATGGGTCAGAAGAGCAACCCCATCGGTCTGCGTCTGCAGATCAACCGTACCTGGGATAGCCGCTGGTACGCCGAAGGCGCCGACTATGGTCGGCTCCTGCTCGAGGATCTCAAGATCCGCGCATTCATCATGAAGACGCTGCCGCAGGCCGCGATCTCCAAGGTGGTCATCGAGCGTCCGGCCAAGCTGGCCCGCATCTCCATCTTCGCTGCACGCCCCGGCGTGATCATCGGCAAGAAGGGTGCGGACATCGAGAAGCTGCGTTCGACCATCGGCAAGATGACGTCGTCGACCGTGTCGCTGAACATCGTCGAGATCCGCAAGCCGGAAGTCGATGCGCGTCTCGTCGCGCAGGGCATCGCCGATCAGCTCGAGCGTCGTATTGCCTTCCGTCGCGCCATGAAGCGTGCGGTCCAGTCGGCGATGCGTCTCGGTGCCGAGGGCATCCGGGTGAACTGCGGTGGCCGTCTTGGCGGCGCCGAGATCGCACGGTCGGAGAGCTATCGTGAGGGTCGGGTTCCGTTGCACACGCTGCGCGCGAACATCGATTATGCCGAGGCTACGGCGCATACGTCCTACGGCGTTTGCGGCGTGAAGGTCTGGGTCTTCAAGGGCGAGATTCTCGGCAACGATCCGACGTCGTACGACCGCATCATGATGGAGGCTCAAACCTCCGGCGTGCGGCCGCAGCGCGACGATCGTCGCTAAGGGGCAGGAACAGACATGCTGCAACCAAAAAAGACCAAGTTCCGGAAGGCCTTCAAGGGCAAGATTTCGGGCGACGCCAAGAGTGGCTTCTCGCTCAATTTCGGCTCCTACGGCCTCAAGGCGATGGAACCCGACCGGATCACTGCACGCCAGATCGAGGCGGCTCGCCGCGCGATCACGCGTCACATGAAGCGCCAGGGGCGTTTGTGGATCCGTATCTTCCCAGACCTTCCGGTCTCGGGAAAGCCAGCCGAAGTCCGCATGGGTAAGGGCAAGGGCGCGCCGGAATACTGGGCCGCTCGCGTCAAGCCGGGTCGGATCCTGTTCGAGCTCGACGGCGTCGACGGCAAGATCGCCGCCGAGGCGTTCGAGCGGGCGGCCATGAAGCTGCCGATCAAGGTAAAGGTCGTTGCCCGCCTGGGTGACACCTCGCATCTGGGAGGCGAGTAAGATCATGGCTCGTATCGACGACATGAAGACCAAGAGCGACGACCAGCTGTCGGAGTCGCTCGGCGAACTGAAGCGCGAGCAGTTCAACCTGCGCTTCCAGGCCGCCACGAACCAGCTCGAAAAGCCGAGCCGCGTTCGTGAGGTCCGCCGCGACATCGCTCGCATCAAGACCCTGCAGGCTCAGCGCACCAGCGCTGAAGCCGCGAAGTAAGGAACACATCATGCCGAAGCGCGTGCTGACCGGTCTGGTCGTGTCCGACAAGGGCGACAAGACGGTGGTCGTGAACGTCGAGCGTAAGGTGAAGCACCCGCTCTACGGGAAGATCATCCGTCGCTCGAAGAAGTATCATGCTCATGACGAGAGCAACGAGTTCAAGCAGGGCGAGACCGTGCGGATCGAAGAGACCGCACCGATCTCCAAGCTGAAGACCTGGAAGGTGATCGAGCGGGTCAACACCCACGCGACGCCGGAGCGGGCTTCGGCCGAGGGCTGAACTGGTACGCTACAAACCCCGTCATCCCAGCGAAAGCTTGGATCTCGTGGTGAGGGGCGATCGGCTCGAACAGGGATACCCCAGCTTTCGCTGGGGTGACGGGTTTGAGTTAAGAGGGCAGGGGGGAAACCTCCTGCGCTCTTGTTTTCGTAAACGGGAACGGCTAAGCGGCCGCTCCTCCCCGCTGCGGTTCGTCCGTGGCGGGGTGATTTTTTAGGCGGGGTTCGGTCGGTATCGACCCCAGAGACAGAGAAGGGATACGGATCCATGATCCAGATGCAGTCCAATCTCGACGTCGCTGACAACAGCGGCGCGAAGCGGGTGCAGTGCATCAAGGTGCTTGGGGGTTCCAAGCGTCGTGTTGCAGGCGTTGGCGACATCATCGTCGTCAGCATCAAGGAAGCGCAGCCACGTGGCCGTGTGAAGAAGGGCGACGTTCACCGCGCGGTGATCGTGCGTACCGCCAAGGATATCCGCCGTGCAGACGGTACGGTCATCCGCTTCGACGGCAACGCCGCGGTGCTGGTCAACAAGAACGAGGAGCCGATCGGCACCCGTATCTTCGGCCCAGTCGTTCGCGAGCTGCGCGGCAAGAAGCACATGAAGATCATCAGCCTTGCGCCGGAGGTGCTGTAATGGCGTCGCAGCGTATCAAGAAGGGTGACAAGGTCATCGTCCTGTCCGGCAAGGACAAGGGCAAGACCGGTGAAGTCACCGTCTCCATGCCGAAGACCGACAAGGTCGTCGTATCGGGCGTCAACATCGCCGTGCGCCACACCAAGCCGACTCAGGGTGACCCGCAGGGTGGCCTGATCCGCAAGGAAGCACCGATGCACGTTTCGAAGGTCGCGCACGTGACCGCCGACGGCAAACCGACCCGCGTCCGCTTCGAGGAGCAGGACGGCAAGAAGGTCCGCGTCGCCGTCAAGACCGGGGAGAAGATCAATGGTTGATCAGAACACTGGCGAGCAGAACGGCGCAGAGGCCGTCTACGTCGCACGCATGCGCAAGCTGTATGACGAGACGATCATCAAGGCGATGACCGAGAAGTTCGGTTACAAGAACGTCATGGAGATCCCGCGGCTCGACAAGATCGTGCTAAACATGGGCGTTGGCGAAGCCACGCAGGACAAGAAGAAGGTCGACCAGGCTGCTTCCGAAATGGAGCTGATCGCCGGCCAGAAGCCTGTCGTGACGAAGGCAAAGAAGTCGATCGCGCAGTTCAAGCTGCGTGAAGGCATGCCGATCGGCGTGAAGGTCACCCTTCGCCGCGAGCGCATGTACGAGTTCCTCGACCGTTTCATCACGATCGCTCTTCCCCGCGTCCGCGATTTTCGCGGTCTCAACCCGAAGAGCTTCGATGGCCGCGGCAATTATGCCTGCGGTATCAAGGAGCAGATCGTGTTCCCAGAAATCAGCTATGACCGGGTCGACAAGGTCCGCGGCATGGATGTGATCGTGACGACGACCGCAAAGACCGACGACGAGGCTCGCGAGCTTCTCCGTCTGTTCGGTTTCCCGTTCCCGATCGAAGACGACGCTGCCGACGAGAAGAAGGCAGCTTAATCTAAGTCCCCCTCCCGCGTGCGGGAGGGGTCAGGGGAGGGGCCTCGCGCCTAACAGGCGTTGGTCCTTCCCTCCCCCAACCCCTCCCGCAAGCGGGAAGGGAGCTAGCAAAGAAAGAACTTAAGTCGATGGCGAAACTGAGTTCAGTCAACAAGAACGAGCGCCGCAAGCGCATGGTCAAGCAGTATGCCCCGAAGTACGCGGCACTGAAGGCAATCGCAGCGGACAAGACGCTCGACGACGGAGAGCGTCTGATCGCTCGCCTCAAGATGGCGGCACTGCCGCGCAACGCGAACCCGACCCGCATCCGTAACCGGTGCGAGCTGACCGGTCGCCCGCGCGCTTATTACCGCAAGTTCCGGCTCTGCCGTATTCAGCTGCGCGATCTGGCCAACAAGGGCCTCATCCCCGGCGTCACGAAGTCGAGCTGGTAAGGACTAAATCATGGCAGTGACCGATCCCCTGGGTGATTTGCTCACCCGTATCCGTAATGGCCAGCGCGCGAAGAAGGACTCCGTCCTCACGCCGGCGTCGAAGCTGCGCGTCCGCGTGCTCGACGTTCTGCAGCGCGAAGGCTACATCCGTGGCTATAGCGAAGAGCAGATGGGCCCCGCGGCCGGCCTTCGCATCGAGCTGAAGTATTTCGAGGGCCAGCCTGCGATCAAGCATGTCGCACGCGTCTCGAAGCCCGGCCGTCGCGTCTATTCCGGCTCGCAGGAACTCCCGCGCGTTCGTAACGGCCTCGGCATCACCATCGTCTCGACGCCCCGCGGCGTGCTGTCGGATTCCGAAGCACGTGAGCAGAACGTCGGCGGCGAAGTCCTCGCGGAGGTGTTCTGATGAGCCGCATTGGTAAGAAGCCGGTCACCGTACCGGCAGGCATCACGCCGACCATCGAGAACAAGCAGCTGACGATGAAGGGCCCCAAGGGTACCCTCAAGATGCCGCTTCGCGACGAGATCAGCTACACGATCGAAGACGGCGGCATTTCGGTGCAGCCGGCCAACGACACCAAGCGCGCGCGCGCGTTCTGGGGCATGCAGCGGACCATGGTGCAGAACCTGGTCACCGGCGTGTCGGAAGGCTTCACCAAGAAGCTGCTGATCACCGGCGTTGGCTATCGTGCCGCAGCGCAGGGTCGCAACCTCAAGCTGCAGCTCGGCTACAGCCACGACGTCAACATCGACGTGCCGGAGGGGATCGAAGTCAAGACCCCCGACAACACGACGATCGAGATCTCGGGTTCGGACAAGCAGATGGTCGGTCAGCTGGCCGCGGAAATTCGTCAGTGGCGCAAGCCCGAGCCTTACAAGGGCAAGGGTATCAAGTACGACGGCGAGTTCATCTTCCGCAAGGAAGGGAAGAAGAAGTAATGACCAAGGGACTTTCTCTTTTCGCCAAGCGGCGTCGCCGCAACCGTACCGCGCTCCGCGCACGTGCAGGCACCCGTCCGCGGTTGTCGGTGCATCGCTCGGGCAAGCACATCTATGCCCAGGTGATCGACGATTCCGCTGGCACGACGGTCGCGTCGGCCTCGACGCTGGAGAAGGACGTGCGCGGCACGTCCGGCGCCAACATCGACGCGGCGACTTCGGTCGGCAAGCGCGTCGCCGAGGCTGCCAAGGCAGCGGGCGTGACCCAGGTCGTGTTCGATCGCGGCGGTTTCCTCTACCACGGTCGCGTGAAGGCTCTTGCCGATGCCGCGCGCGAAGCCGGATTGGAGTTCTAAGACATGGCTGACGAAAACAACACGCCGGCAGTAATCGCTCCCGAGACGACCGCACAGGACGTCACGGCTCAGAATGTCCCGCAGAGCACTGGCTACCAGGGCAACAACGGTGGCGGTCGCGGTCGCGGCGGTCCCGGTGGCGGCGGCGGCGGTGGTCGTGGTGGCCCCGGCGGCAACCGCAGCGGAGGCCCAGGCGGCAACCGCGGTGGTCGCGACGGCGGTCGCGGTCGCGACAATCGTGGCGGTCGTCCCGGTGCGGACGATGGCGGCGAAGAGCTGATCGAGAAGCTGGTGCACATCAACCGCGTCTCGAAGACGGTCAAGGGCGGTAAGCGCTTCGGCTTCGCAGCGCTGGTCGTCGTCGGCGACGGCAAGGGTCGTGCAGGCTTCGGTCATGGCAAGGCACGCGAAGTGCCGGAAGCCATCTCGAAGGCCACGGCTGCTGCCAAGAAGAAGATGGTTCGCGTTCCGTTGAAGGACGGTCGCACGCTGCATCATGACGGCAACGGTCACTTCGGTGCCGGCAAGGTCACGCTGCGGTCGGCGCCTCAGGGTACGGGCATCATCGCCGGTGGCCCGATGCGCGCAGTCTTCGAATCGCTGGGCGTTGCGGACGTTGTGACCAAGTCGGTCGGCACGTCGAACCCCTACAACATGATCCGCGCCACGTTCGAGGCCCTTGGCGAGCAGACCTCGCCCAAGGCCGTCGCACAGCGTCGCGGCAAGAAGATCGCCGACCTGCTCGGCCATGGTGGTTCGAAGACCGCCGAGGCCGATGCAGCTGCGATCACGGAGTAAGCGATCATGGCAACCATCAAGATCACGCAGACCGGTTCGCCGATCCGCCGCGAGAAGGATCAGCGCGCAACGCTGATCGGTCTCGGTCTCAACAAGATGCACAAGACCCGCGAGCTGGAAGACAGCCCAGAGGTCCGCGGCATGATCCGCAAGGTGCAGCACATGGTGTCGGTCGAAGGCTGAGCCTTCACGCTACCTAGTGACAAATACCGGGAAGGGGGCTAACGGCCCCCTTCCTTATTTCCGGATTCGAACCCGGCGATTTCAAACCAGCGCGTAACAAGCGAAAGCGAGTGCATTACCATGAAGCTCAACGAACTCCGCGATAACGAAGGTGCCCGTAAGTCCAAGATGCGCGTCGGACGCGGCATCGGCTCGGGCAAGGGCAAGACCGCAGGCCGCGGCCAGAAGGGCCAGAAGAGCCGTGAGGGCGTGTCCATCGCCGGCTTCGAAGGCGGCCAGATGCCACTGCACATGCGTCTGCCTAAGCGCGGCTTCAACAACATCTTCCGCAAGGACTTCGCAGAGGTCAACCTCGGCGCGATCCAGCTCGCGGTCGACGCCGGCAAGATCGAGGCTAACGCCACGCTCGACCACGACGCGCTGAAGGCCGCTGGCCTGGCACGCGGCGGCAAGGACGGCGTCCGCCTCCTCGCCAAGGGCGAGCTGACCACGGTTCTCTCGTTCACCGTCGACGGTGCGTCGAATGGCGCGATCGAAGCGGTCGAGAAGATCGGCGGCAAGGTCGAGGTGATCCACTTCATCCCCGCAGCCGAGAAGGCTGCCGCCAAGAAGGGCGTGAAGTACAAGGAGCGTGCGGCGCACAAGGCGTCGTTCAAGGCTTAAGCCGGACAAAGGGGGCGGGTGCGAAAGCGCTGGCCCCCTTTTTATTTGCCTGACTTGGCGCCTTCCCGTCGCCCACTTCTGATCCGCCGCCGCTGAGCGATTTTCCTTCCTCCGTTCGCCCTGAGCGAAGTCGAAGGGTACGTCACTCGGGGCAATGTCCTTCGACTTCGCTCAGGACGAACGGTATCGGGGGCGAACGGAAGTAGCCTTAGCCATTAGACAAGCGCGCCCGTGCGCCTATATGAGCGGCGGGGGCGGTCACAACGCATCCCGCCTTCTTTGTTTCCAGGACGATCACACGCATGGCATCCGCAGCCGACCAGATGGCGCAAAGCATCAGCCTTTCGAAATTCGCGAAGGCGACCGACCTCAAGAAGCGGTTGTGGTTCACGATCGGTGCGCTGATCATTTTCCGCCTGCTTAGCTATGTCCCGCTGCCGGGTGTCGACCCGACCGCGCTCGGCCTGCTGTCGCAGCAGACGCAGGGCGGCGTGCTCGATTTCTTCAACACCTTCTCGGGTGGCTCGCTCAGCCGCATGTCGCTGATCGCGCTCGGCGTGATGCCCTACATCACCGCCTCGATCGTGGTGCAGCTCGCGACCTCGCTGTCGCCGACGCTCGCCGCTATCAAGAAGGACGGTGAGTCGGGTCGCAAGCGTCTCAACCAGTACACGCGCTACGGCACCGTCGGCCTGACCGCGGTGCAGGGCTATTTCATCGCCGTCGGCCTTGAGACGCTCGGTGCCGCGCAGGGCATCCAGGCGGTCATCGAGCCCGGCATGATGTTCCGCGTCGCCGCGGTCATCTCGCTGATCGGCGGTACGATGTTCCTGATGTGGCTCGGCGAGCAGATCACCAGCCGCGGCATCGGCAATGGCGTCTCGTTGATCATCATGGCCGGCATCGTCGCGCATCTCCCCGTCACGCTCGTCAACCTGCTCGAAGGCGGCCGCTCGGGCTCGCTCGATCCGATCAAGCTGATCGGCATCGTCGTCGCGGTGGTCGTGCTGATCCTCTTCATCTGCTTCATGGAGCGCGCGCAGCGCCGCATCCTGATCCAGTATCCCAAGCGCCAGACGCAGCGCGGCATGCAGGCCGATCGCAGCCATCTGCCGCTGAAGATCAACACCGCCGGCGTGATCCCGCCGATCTTCGCCTCGTCGCTGCTGCTGATGCCGCTGACGATCTCGCAGTTCGCCGGCCAGCGTGTCGCGGGTGAGTCGAAGTGGGGTGACTTCATCATCACGCTCAACCAGTACCTGCAGCACGGCTCGCCCGTGTACATGCTGCTGTACGGCGCCGGGATCATCTTCTTCTCGTTCTTCTACACTGCGGTCGTCTTCAACCCCGAGGAAACCGCCGACAACCTGAAGCGCAATGGCGGGTTCATCCCCGGCATCCGCCCAGGCAAGAACACCGAGAATTACTTCGATTACGTGCTGACGCGCATCACCGTGATCGGTGCGGCGTATCTGACGATCATCTGTCTGTTGCCCGAATATCTGGTGACCGCGTTGCAGATCCCGTTCTACCTCGGTGGCACCAGCCTGCTGATCGTCGTCAACGTGACGATGGACACGGTGACGCAGATCCAGTCGCACCTGCTGGCGCACCAATATGGCGACCTGATCAAGAAGGCGAAGCTCAAGGGCAATCGACTTCGTTAAGTTGCGGGGCTAACCCGGTTTAATTCCTGCACGAACGAGGGGAGTGCGTTTCGTGAATATCATCCTTCTTGGACCGCCCGGCGCGGGCAAGGGCACCCAGGCCGCCACGCTCGTCAGCGAGCGCGGCATGATGCAGCTTTCGACCGGCGACATGCTGCGTGCAGCCGTCGCCGCCGGAACGCCGGTCGGCCTTCAAGCTAAGTCGGTTATGGAATCGGGCGGTCTCGTGTCTGACGAGATCGTGTCGGGCATCATCGGCGAGCGTCTCGACCAGCCGGACACGGCGAACGGCGTCATATTCGACGGTTATCCGCGCACCGCGGCACAGGCGGAAGCGCTCGACGGCCTGCTCGCAGACCGCGGTCGCACGCTCGACTACGTCATCGAGTTGGGCGTCGACGAAGCCGCGCTGATCGACCGCGTCGTCGGCCGCTACACCTGCGCCAAGTGCGGCACTGGCTATCACGATCGCTACAAGAAGCCGGTCGTGGCCGGGGTCTGCGAGGTCTGCGGCTCGACCGAGTTCAAGCGCCGTCCCGACGACAATGCGGAAACTGTCCATAACCGCATGGCCGAATATCGTGCGAAGACGGCGCCGATCCTACCGATCTACGACGCACGGGGCCTTGTCCACCGGGTCGACGGCATGGCCGACATTGCACATGTCGGCGCGGCGATCGCTGCGATTCTAGACGCTAAGTAAGGGCGCCGCCCGGGGGGACATGGCGCCGGGAGCTGCGGATCGCGCATGTATCGGTCGCACCCTCATCCGTCATCCCGGCGAACGTCGGGACCCACGGATACGGCGGACCATATGATGGCGCGTGACCACTACCCACTCCGCAACCATGGGTCCCGGCGTTCGCCGGGATGACGGGGAGGAGCATCGTGTGTCCGCGTCATCAAGTGCTTTATACAACAATATCAACATGACGAAATTGTCACCCCTCGGTCATCGCCCTGACCCCCGCCCGATCCTAGAACGAACACGTGGCCAGCAACGGTCGCATGAGTTTCCAGAGATCGGTGCCCGTCACTCCCGGGGGTACCGTGGGGGCCGGCGGGAAGGGTTCTTTCCGCCGGCCTTTCCGTTTATAAGGGCAGGAGATGGTGACCGAAATCGGTGGCAGGGAAGGTGATACCGCGTTGAGCCGCAAGATCCTGATCGTCGAGGACGACGCCTCGACATCCGCCTATCTTGCCAAGGGCTTGGCTGAGGCCGGCCATGCAATCGAAGCCTGTGCAGACGGCCGTGACGGCCTGTTCCTCGCCAGCGAGGGCATCTTCGACCTCATCATCGCGGACCGCATGCTGCCGGGCCTGGATGGCCTGTCGATGGTCAGCGCGATTCGCGCCGCAGGCATTGCCACGCCCGTCCTGATCCTGTCGGCACTCGCCGCCGTCGACGACCGCGTCGATGGGCTCAAGGCCGGCGCCGACGACTATCTGTGCAAGCCTTTCTCATTCGCTGAGTTGTCCGCACGGATCGAGGCCATGCTGCGCCGCTCCGACCGTGCCGCGACCGAGCCGCAGAAGACCAAGCTCTCCGTCGGCGACCTTGAGATCGACCTGCTCGCCCGCGCGGTCTCGCGCGCCGGCCGCTCGATCCCGCTTGGCGCCCGCGAGTTCAACCTGCTTGAGTTCCTCGCCCGCCACGCCGGCCAGGTGGTGACGCGCACTATGATGCTCGAGAAGATCTGGAACTATCACTTCGACCCGGGCTCGAACGTGGTCGACGTCCATATCGGCCGTCTCCGCCGCAAGCTCGAGGAAGGGTTCCCGACGCCGATCCTCCACACGGTCCGCGGCGCAGGCTACCGGCTCGCCGTAGAAGGGTGATTCGCCTCTCGGTAACAGCGCGAATTGCGCTGCTCTCGATCGCGCTGGCGCTGGTCTCCAACCTCGCGCTGGTCGGCTTCGTCTGGAAGACCACCAGCGCGGACGCGATCGACGCGATCCGGCGCGAGACCACCGAACAATCCGAAGCCCTGCGCGCGGTCTGGCGTAACGGTGGCCTCCCCGCGATCCGTCAGGCGATCGACAGCGCAGTCGTCCCCGGCGACGTTTCGCTCGTCCTCGCGGTGGTCGACCCGAAGGGCAGGGCAGTCGTCGGCATTGCGCCCGAGCGCCTCGCGGTCCCGCTCCGCATCACGCAGTTTCGCATTGCACGACTCGGTGCAGACGAACTCTGGTCCGCGCGCGAGACGGGGTACGCGCTCCACCCGCTCGGCAGCTATTGGCTCCTGACAGGCCGCAATCTCGACCTGATCGCCGCGGAGGAACGCGCGATCGAACGTGCGCTCGCGGTCGCCGTGTTCCTGTCGCTAGCACTTGGCGTGGTCGGCGGGCTGGTCCTCACGCGATACGTCAGCCGCAGGCTCGACGGCATCGCCAAGGCTATCGAGGCGGCGGGCGAAGGTGACCTGTCTCGCCGCGTCGACATGATCGCGGGTGGCGGCGATGCGTTCGATCGTCTTGCCGCCCGCCTCAACGTCATGCTGGGCAAGCTCGAAGGCGTGATGGCCGAACTGCGGATCGTCACCGACAGCCTCGCGCACGACCTCCGCTCCCCGCTTGCGCGGCTGCGGACCAAGACCGAGCAGGCGGTGCTGATCGCCGATCCCGACGCTCGGGAGGCGGCGCTGGGCGGCCTCCTGGTCGAAACCGACCTGGTGATGCGGATGCTGACGATGGTGATCGAGATCAGCCGCTCGGGCTCGGTCTCGCGCGACCGCTTCATCGAGGTCGCGCCCGCGAACCTGCTCGAAGAGATCGGCGAACTCTACGCGCCCGTCGCGGAGGATGCCGGCCTGGTATTCACGATCGCGATCGACGACCGCCCGCCGCCGATGAAGCTGCACCGCGAACTCATCAGCCAGGCGATCACCAACTTGATCGACAACGCGCTCCGTCACGGCGCCGGCGGTGGCGAAGTCACGCTGCGGATCGTCCACCGCACCGACGGCGTCGCGATCCAGGTCGAGGACCGCGGCCCCGGCATCGCCGCCTCCGACCGTGCCCAGGCGCTGAAGCGCTTCGGCCGCCTCGACAGCGCCCGCTCGACCCCCGGTGCGGGGCTCGGTATGGCGCTGATCGAGGCCGTCGCACGCCTGCACGATGGCCACTTCGAACTCGCCGACAACGCGCCCGGTCTCGTCGCCCGCATAGTCCTCCCACTCTGATCCTCCCCCGCAAGGGGGAGGTGGCCGGCGCTTGCCAGACGGAGGGGGAGGTCGGTTGCGTGTCCTCCCCCTCCGTCGCTACGCGCCACCTCCCCCTGGCGGGGAAGGATCGAAAGCCGCAACCGGTTGACCTCAACAGCGACCGCGGCGAGACCGTGTTCATGACGACGCTCGCCTCCCATCGCCGCATCCTCGCCGCCAGCCTCGTCGGCACCGCGGTCGAGTTCTACGATTTCTACATCTACGCGACCGCCGCGGCACTGGTGTTCGGGCCGCTGTTCTTTTCGGGCCAGTCCGCGTCGGCGCAGTTGCTGCTGAGCTATGCCACCTTCGGATTGGCCTTCGTTGCACGCCCGGTCGGGGCGATCGTGTTCGGGCATTTCGGCGATCGGATCGGGCGTAAGTCCACCCTCGTTGCGTCGCTATTGTTGATGGGCGGATCGACCGTCGGGATCGCCTTCCTCCCCACCTATGCACAAGTCGGCTGGATCGCTCCGGCGCTGCTGTGCCTGATGCGCCTCGGGCAGGGGCTCGGGCTTGGCGGCGAATGGGGCGGGGCGGCGCTGCTGGCGGTCGAGAACGCGCCGCCGCACCGCAAGAACACCTGGGGCATGTTCCCGCCGCTCGGTGCCCCGGTGGGCTTCCTTGCCGCGAACGGGCTGTTCCTGATCATCGGTCTCGTGCTCGACGAGGCGCAGTTCATCGCCTGGGGCTGGCGGATCCCGTTCCTGCTCAGCGCGATCCTCGTCGGGCTCGGCCTGTGGGTGCGGCTCAAGCTGACCGAGACGCCCGCGTTCCTCGAAGCGGAAGCGACCGAAGCGCTCCCCAAGGTGCCGATCGCGACGCTTCTCACGCAGCATCTCCGCGCGACGCTGGCGGGCACGTTCGGGGTCATCGCATGCTTCGCCCTGTTCTATCTCGCGACCGCGTTCGCGCTTGGTTACGGCACCAAGACGCTCGGCTATTCGCGCGAGGCGTTCCTCGGCGTCGAACTCGTCGCGATCTGGTTCCTGGCAGGCGGCGTGATCGTCGCGAGCGTGCTCGCGGATCGGTATTCGGCAGCGCGCATGCTCGCGATCGGGTTTGCCGGGTGCATCGGCGTCGGCGCGCTGATGGGGCCGATGCTTGGGTCGGGATCGCTGTTCACCGTATGGCTGTGGCTGTCGGGCGCGCTGTTCGTGATGGGGTTCGCCTACGGCCCGCTCGGCGGTTGGTTGCCGAGCCTGTTCCCGGCGGGGGTGCGCTACACCGGCGTGTCGATGACGTTCAATCTTGGCGGCGTGCTTGGCGGTGCGCTGGCGCCGATCGTCGCGGAGGCGCTGGCGCCACATGGGCTGTGGCTGGTCGGAGGGTATCTGATGGCGGCCGGGGTGCTGAGCCTTGGCGGGCTGCTGATCCTCGGCCGCACGACCGAAAAGTAGAATGCTCTCCCGCCTTGGCGGGAGAGCATTCTTTTACGCGGACACTGGCCGCAAGAGCGTCAGCCGCGCCTTGCCGTGCACGCGTGTGGCGTCGACCTCGAAGCCGGCGAGTTCGACGACTTCGGCCTTTGCCGTCTCCAGGCTGATCCACGTCGCCGGTCCGACCCAACCCAGCCGCGACAATTTGTCGAGCGCGACCAGTCCGGCACCGGTGTTGTAGGGCGGATCCATCAGGATCACGTCGAGCGGCGCCGGCGCGGGCCCGAGCGCCATCACCGACGTCGCGCGGACGTCACCGCGGATTTCCAGCTTGGCGAGGTTCGACTTCAGCGCGTCGACCGCCAGCTCGTCCGATTCGACGAACATGCACGTCCCCGCGCCACGCGAGAGTGCCTCGATCCCCAGCGCGCCCGAGCCTGCGAACAGATCGGCAACCGCCAACCCCTCGAAGCTTCCGACGCGACTGGTCAGCATCGAGAACAAGGTCTCGCGCATCCGGTCGGCGGTGGGACGGGTGGTGTCACCCTTGGGCGCGGCGATCTGACGGCCGCGGTACAGTCCTGCGATGATCCGCATCAGCGCTTCCCTCCACGTGGTGCACGGGGCGGATGACCGCGCCCTCCCGACGGACCCTTGCCGGGTGCAGTAGGACGAGTGCCGCGTTCAGGCCGCGCCGGGCCCTCCGAACGCACGGGTCGTGGCTCGGCACCCGGACGCCCGCTGGCACTCCGCGCCGCGCGCTTGTCGAGCGAACTGCGCCCCCGCGAATCGTCCGCCTGCGGACGGAAGCCCCGCGGTTGCTCCTGACGCTGCGCCGTAGCACCAGCGCCGACTCGCGACGGCGCAGCGCGCTCCCGCGGTGGCTTGGCGGCGCGGAAATGCTTGATCTTGGGGCTCGTGCTCAGTTCCTCGCCGCGATCCGCACGCTCCTGCCGCACGTACGGCTTGGACGTCTCGCCACTCGTCGGCCGGGCGTGATGCGTCCCCGTCGGCCGAGCAGCATTCCGCACATCAGGCCGCGCCCAGGGATCGTTGACGTCGCCGCGCTGCATCGCCGCGGTCGGACGGATCCGCTCCGGACGGGCCGGTCGCGAAGGCCGATCGGTCGGTACCGCGCCGCTCGAAAAGCCCGAGCTTGCAGGCGCCGCATACGGACTACGAACCGGCGCACGCACGCCAGTAGCAGGCCGCGCGCTCGAAACCGGACGCGCACCCGGTGCAGGCCGTGCCGTCGGCGCAGGCCGCGGCGCGTTGCTGCCTCGCTGGCTGGACCGCGCGCCGATCCCGGCCCCCGCACCGGCACTCGCGCTGATCCCGATGTTCGCGCGCGCACCCGGACCCTCGGGTCGACCCTTGGCCAGTTCCTTCTGGAACGCGACGACGTCGTGCTGGAGCACTTCGCCGATCTGCCCTGGCGGCAGGTCGCCGAGCACGAACGGGCCGTAGCGCGTGCGGATCAGCCGCGAGACCTGCAACCCAAGATGCTCCAGCACGCGGCGGACTTCGCGGTTCTTGCCCTCGGTCAGGATCATTTCGATCCAGACGTTCGCGCCAGTGCGCCGCTCGATATTCGCGTTGATCGAGCCGTAGCGGACGCCTTCGATCTCGATACCCTCGATCAGTTCCTCGAGCTGCGGCTGCGTGATGTTGCCGTAAGCGCGCGCGCGATAGGCACGCTCGACCCCGGTCGCGGGCAGCTCGAGCTGGCGCTTGAGCCCACCATCTGTGGTCATCAGCAACAGCCCCTCGGTGTTGAGATCGAGGCGGCCGACCGGCACCAGCCGCGGCAGATCCTGCGGCAGGCGGTCGTAGATCGTCGTACGGCCGGCGGGATCGCGCTCGGTGACGAGCAGCCCGGTCGGCTTGTGATACAGGAACAGCCGCGCCGAACTCGGAGCCTCGACCGAGTCGCCATCGACCGTCACGCCGTTGAGGTTGCGCAGGATCGTCGCCGGCGTGTCGAGAATGCTGCCGTTGAGCGCGACGCGCCCCTCGGCGATCATCCGCTCGATATCGCGGCGCGAGGCGATCCCGGCGCGGGCGAGGAGCTTGGCGATACGGTCGCCCTTGATCGGTGCGGTCGGCGTTTCGGGGGAGGTTGCGGGCGCGTCGTTCGACGGGCTGGCAGTCGGGTTATCGTCTTTTGAAGTCGTCATGGCGCGGCTGATACTATGGATCGGCGCTCAGCGCGAAAATATTTGCGACCGTTCGTGCGGCGGTGCGTTAGAACTCGCGAGCGTAACGACCTTTCGTTCGCGTCCGGGGGCCTTTCGGCAATGTTGTTCGGGAAGAAGAAGCGGCAGATCGTCCGGCTTTTGGTGGTCGAGGACGAACCGCTGGTCGCGTTCGATACCGAATATTTCCTGACCGATGCGAAGTTCACGATCGTCGCGACGATCGACCGGGTCGCTGAGGCCTTGCCGATCCTGGCGAGCGACACGGTGATCGATCTGGTGCTGGTCGACGTGAACCTCGCAGACGGCTCCGGCATTGACGTCGCACGCGCGGCACAGGCCCGGGGCGTGCCGGTGATGTTCGTGACGGGAAGCTGCCCGGTCGAGGCGACCACGCTCGCCGCCGGCTGCATGGCCAAGCCCTATATGCCGCGCGACCTGATCGCGGCGATCGAAGCGATTGAGGCGATGCTCGGTGGCGGCAAGCCGACGCGCGTGCCGTCTGGCTTCACGTTGTTTCCGCGGACGGCGTGACGCTGTTCTGCTAACGTCTTCCCTCGCTCGGACAGCGCGCTATGGTTGGCGCATGTCCACCGATACCGTAGCCCCCGATCCTGTCGAACGCCGCTCCGTTCTGGCCACGCTCGCACCATATCTTCGGCCGAGGCCGATCGCCGCGTTGTTGCTCGGCATATCGAGCGGCTTTCCGCTTGCCCTGTTGCTCGGGACGATGGGCTATTGGCTCTCGAAGGTCGGTATCGACAAGAAGACGATCGGGTTCGCGATCGGCCTGACCACGCCGTACACGCTGAAGTTCCTGTGGGCGCCGTTCATCGACCGGTTCGAAATCCCGGTGCTGACCCGCCTGGTCGGACAGCGACGCGCGTGGCTGTTCGTGGTCCAGGCGCTGTTGTTCGGATCGGTCTGGATGCTCGGGTTCAGCGCGCCGCAGGAGCATCTCGGCGTCTTCGCGTTCTGGGCGATCGTCACCGCGTTCCTCGGCGCAACCCAGGACATCGTCATCGACGCCTATCGGATCGAGATCCTGCCCGAGGACGAACTCCCGCACGGCACTGCCAACAACCAGTTCGGCTACCGCCTCGGCAATCTGGCTGCAGGCGTCGGCACGATCGCGATCGCCTCGTCCGAAGGCCTCGGGCTAGGCTGGGCGCTGGGCTACGGCCTGACCGCGTTCTGCGTCATCCCCGGCGCGCTCGCCGCTCTTTGGGCCGGGCGAGGCCTTCACGATCGCGTGCTGGCCAAGCAGCCGCACGAGACCGGCGGGCGCTGGCTCGAAGATACCATCATCGGCCCGTTCCGCGAGTTCTTCCAGCGGCGCGGCGCAGTGCTCATCCTCCTGTTCGTGCTGATCTACAAGCTCGGCGACGCAATGGGGCAGGGGATGCTCAACCCGATGATCGTCGAGCTCGGGTTCAGTGACACCGAATTCATCGCGATCAACAAGTTGGTCGGGTTCTGGGGGCTGATCGTTGGCACCGCGCTCGGTGCACCGTTCATGGCGTGGCTCGGTCTCGGCCGCGCGCTGTTCGTCTCGGGTGTGCTGATGATGCTGAGCAACTTCACCTTCGTGATCCTCGCTTGGCACGGCCATTCGAACACGTGGCTGACGATCGCGGTGGCGACGGAGCAGGTGACCAGCGGGATCGGCCTGACCGTGTTCGTGACGTATCTCTCGGGTCTGTCGAACCTGGCCTACACAGCGACCCAGTTCGCGCTGCTGTCCTCGTTCGCCGCGGTCGGGCGGACGTGGCTAGCGGCCCCTGCCGGCTATGCGGCCACCGCGCTCGGGTGGCCGGGGTTCTGGATGCTGACGATGGTCGTCGCGATCCCCGGCCTCGTGCTGTTGTGGATCCTGTGGCGGCAAGGGTTCGTGGTCGAGAGCGTCCGGCGGGCGCGCGCAGACGAAACCCCGGACGCACCCGCCGCTATACCGTGATCGGGCGACCCTCGTCGGCGAAGGCGGCTGCGACAGCGGCGGCGCTGGCGAGGACGCCGTCGATGCGGCGGACGCCGAGCAGGTCGGCCATCAGATAGCGTGCGATCTCGGGCGCGGTCTCGACGCGCGCGAGCACCGACAGCATCGCCGATTCCGCCGGCGTCATCCGTGCGCAGCAGCACGGGGCGATCGCGATCGTACCCGCCGAGGTGCCGGCAAGGTCCGCCATCAGCGCCCTCAGCAGGACCAGCGGGCGACGGAAGCCTTGCCCAAACGCAGTGAACATCGTGTGCGAAGCGCGGGCATCGGCGAGCCCGTGTGCGCCCATGCGCCGCATCGCGAACAAGGCGATTCGCGCGTTTTCACAAGGCGGTAGCGCATGGGGCAGCAGCGAGGTCGCGCTGGCGATGGTCTGTGTCGAGGCGGCCGTCGAGTTGGTCGTCGAATTGGGGCGGGTATCGGTCATTCACGCGACTCCGTGGTGGTGACCACAACGTCGCGTGTTGGTTATTGATAGTCAATAGCAATAAGAGCTCAGTCCGGCGGTTGGTCGTTTGCGTCGAGCACTTCACCGGCAAGGTAGAGCGAACCTGCGATCAGCACGAGTTGCGGCTGGTCGGTTTGCGCGGCGATCGAAGCTAGCGCTTCACTGGGCGTGGCGGCTGTTCCTGCGGTCTTTCCGAACGATCGGGCGAGCATCGCGAGGGCCTCGGGCGCGTGATGTGCGTGGCCGGGGACGGGAATCGCGATAACGTGGCCGACCGAAGGCGACAGGATGCGGATCACGGCGTCCGCATCCTTGTTCGCGAGCATGCCCAGGATCAGCGTTACCGGGCGGCCCTTGGCGAGCGTCCTCAGCGCGCGCGCGACGGGTTGTGCGGCGTTGGGATTGTGTGCGCCGTCGAGCCACAGCTCGCTGCCGTCGGGCAATTGCGCGAGCAGCGGGCCATCCGACAATCGCTGCATGCGCGCGGGCCAGTGCGCCCAGTCCGCGGCGGCGCGCATCGCGGCTTCGGGAACGTGCAGCGCGCCCTGGTGACGAAGCATCGCGATCGCGAGCGCAAGGTTGCGCGACTGGTGCGCGCCGACGAGCCGGGGGCGGTTGGTGACGACCGAAAAGCCGGTATCCTCGTAGCGAACGGTCGAGCGTGCGGTCTCGCTCGTCCAGGCGGTGCCCCGGGCGAACACTGGAGCGCCGGCGGAATCGGCGACCGCGGCGATCTTCGCGCGGAGGGCCTTGGGATAGTCCATCGTGACGAGCGGCACACCGGACTTGGCGATGCCTGCTTTCTCGCCGGCGATTTCCAGCAGCGTGTCGCCGAGGAACGACTGGTGGTCGACGCCGAGCGCGGCGATGCCGGTGACGACGGGGTTGGGAATGACGTTGGTCGCATCGAGCCTGCCGCCGAGACCGACTTCGACGATCGTCGCGGCGGCGGGCGTGCGGGCGAAGGCGAGGAAGGCGGCGGCGGTGGTGACTTCGAAGAAGCTCGCCTGGAGGTCGGCGGCGTGGTCGAGCACTTCCGACAGCAAGGCGGCGAGCAGGTCGTCTTCGATCAGCGATCCGGCGAGGCGGATGCGTTCGTTGAAGCGGACGAGGTGCGGCGAGGAATAGACGTGGACGCTGTGGCCTGCGGCTTCGATCGCGGCGCGGAGGAAGGCGCAGGTCGAGCCCTTGCCGTTGGTGCCGGCGACGTGGAACACCGGGGGGAGATCGAGGTGCGGGTCGCCAAGGCGGCTCAGGAGTGCGGTGATGCGCTCCAGTCCGAGAATGTCCGCGCCTGGTGACAGCGCGGTCAATCGGTCGAGCTGCGCTTGCACTGCGGGGGACGAGGACGTCGCGTGGTCGGGCATTCTTCTAGGCTCCCTCTCCCCTCCGGGGAGAGGGCTGGGGTGAGGGGCAGTTCCGAGCGCCGCGTCTGTGGCTACCCTCACCCCGACCCTCTCCCCGGAGGGAGAGGGAGTAGAGATTACGCGGCCTCGCGCGCGCTGAGATACCCGATCACCGTACCGAGCTGCTCGCGCAGGTCCTTGCGGTGGACGACCATGTCGATCAGCCCATGCTCGAGATAATATTCGCTAGTCTGGAAATCCTCGGGCAGCTTCTCCCGAATCGTGCTCTCGATCACGCGGCGCCCGGTGAACGCCAGTGTCGCCTTCGGCTCCGCGATCTGCACGTCACCGAGCATCGCATACGCCGCCATCACGCCGCCCGAGGTCGGATCGGTGAGCACGACGATATACGGCAGGCCGGCGTCGTGGAGCATCTGGATCGCGACCGTGCTGCGCGGCATCTGCATCAGGCTGAGGATGCCCTCCTGCATGCGCGCGCCACCACTCGCGGTGAAGATCACATAGGGCACGCGGTCCTCGATCGCCGCCTCGACGCCGCGAACGAACGCCTCGCCGACGGCCAGGCCCATCGAGCCGCCCATGAAGCCGAAATCCTGCACGCCGACGACGACACGGTGGCCGTCGATCGCGCCGCGTGCGTTGATCAGCGCGTCCTGCTCGCTGTTGTCGGTCCGCGCCGCCTTGAGGCGATCGGTATACCGCTTCTGGTCGCGGAACTTGAGCGGATCCTCGGGCACTTTCGGTGCAGGGAGTTCGCTGCAGCTGCCCTCGTCGAACAACTGCGCAAAGCGGATCTTCGGCCCGATGCGGTCGTGGTGATCGCATTTCGGGCAGACGTACAGATTGTCCTCGAGCTCCTTGGTAAAAACCATCTGCCCGCAGCCCTTGCACTTGTGCCAGAGATTCTCGGGCGTCTCGCGCTTCGCGACGAAGGGCAGGACGTTGCGGACGCTGTTCAGCCAGCTCATGCGGATACTTTCCTTGCGCTCGCGACGGCGTCGGCGAGAGACTTGATATAGGCGCGGACCGGTTCGGCTGCAGCGGCACCGTGTTGCGCGACCAGTTCGACGATCGCCGAGCCGACGACGACGCCGTCGGCGACGCGGGCGACATTGGCCGCCTGCTCAGGCGTGCGGATGCCGAAGCCGACCGCGATCGGGATGTCGGTCTGTGCCTTGAGGCGAGCGACTGCGTCCTCGATCGAGGATTGCTGCGCCTGCTGGAGACCGGTGATGCCGGCGACCGACACGTAATACAGGAACCCGCTCGCACCGTCGAGCACGGTCGGCAGGCGGGCAGCGTCGGTTGTGGGCGTGGCGAGGCGGATCAGGTCGATCCCGACGGCACGCAACTGCGGACCGAGCGCATCGTCCTCTTCGGGCGGCACGTCGACGCAGATCACGCCGTCGACGCCAGCGTCGGCAGCCGCCTGCGCGAACCAGTTCGCGCCACGCCGGAGCATCGGGTTGCCATAGCCCATCAGCACCAGCGGCACGTCCGGATGCCGCGCGCGAAAGGCGGTGGCGGTGGCGAGGATGTCCGCGGTGCGGGTCCCTTGCGCGAGGCTGCGGATGTTCGCAGCCTGGATCGCCGGGCCGTCGGCCATCGGATCGGTGAACGGCATGCCGAGCTCGATCGCATCCGCCCCGCCCGCGACGAGCGCGTCGAGGATCGGGCCGGTGGCCTCAGTGGTGGGATCGCCCGCGGTCACGAACGCGACGAGCGCGGCACGGCCAGCGGCGGCGGTGCGCGCGAAAGTGGCGGCGAGGCGGCTCACAGCTCCCCTCCCGCTCGCGGGAGGGGGTGGGGGAGGGGCTGACATAGCCGCACAGTTAAGGTCTGAGGAGCGAACAGGCCCTCCCCCGACCCCTCCCGCAGGCGGGAGGGGAGCAGAAGTGCGATCATATCGCCACCCCGAGTGCTTCGGCCACGGTGAAGATGTCCTTGTCGCCACGGCCGCAGAGGTTGGCCAGGATGATCTGGTCCTGCCGCATCTCGCGGGCCTTCTTCGTCACCGTGGCGATCGCGTGGCTTGGCTCCAGCGCGGGGATGATGCCCTCGGTCCGGCACAGCAGCTGGAAGGCGTCGAGCGCCTCGGTGTCGGTCGCGCTGTCATACTGGACGCGGCCGATATCGCGGAGCCACGCATGCTCGGGGCCGATGCCGGGATAGTCGAGCCCGGCCGAGATCGAGTGCGCCTCGGTGATCTGGCCGTCCTCGTCCTGCAACAGGTAGGTCTTGTTGCCGTGGAGCACGCCCGGGAAGCCGCCCGCGAGGCTGGCGGCGTGTTGCTTGTCGAGCCCGTGGCCCGCTGCCTCGACGCCGAGCATCTGCACGTCGGCATCGTCGAGGAACGGATGGAACAGCCCGATGGCGTTCGAGCCGCCACCGATCGCCGCGACCAGCATGTCGGGGAGGCGACCGACGCGCGACAGCATCTGCGCGCGCGCCTCGGTGCCGATCACGCTCTGGAAATCGCGGACCATCTCGGGATACGGATGCGGACCGGCGGCGGTGCCGATGATGTAGAAGGTGTCGTGGACGTTGGCGACCCAGTCGCGCATGCCCTCGTTCATCGCATCCTTCAGCGTGTGCGCGCCGCTCGTCACGGGGCGGACTTCGGCGCCGAGCAGCTTCATGCGGAACACGTTGGGCGCCTGACGCTCGACGTCCTTGGCACCCATATAGATCACGCAAGGAAGGCCGAAGCGCGCGCAGACCGTAGCGGTCGCGACGCCGTGCTGGCCCGCGCCTGTTTCGGCGATGATCCGGGTCTTGCCCATCCGCATCGCCAGCAGGATCTGGCCGATGCAGTTGTTGATCTTGTGCGCGCCGGTGTGGTTCAGCTCGTCGCGCTTGAACCAGACTTGCGCGCCCATGCCCTCGGCGGCGGACTCGCGAAGTGCCTCGGTAAGGCGCTCGGCGTAGTAGAGCGGGCTGGGGCGGCCGACATAATGTTCGAGCAGGTCGTCGAACTGCGCCTTGAAGGCGGGGTCGGCCTTGGCCGCGCGGTACGCCTCGTCGAGTTCGAGGACGAGCGGCATCAGCGTCTCGGCGACATAGCGGCCGCCGAAGTCGCCGAAATGGCCGCGCTCGTCGGGCTGGGCGCGGTAGGAGTTGGGGGCGAGGGTAGGAGCGTTCATGCTGAGCGCTTTAGCACCTCGGTACGGTGCGCCAAGCCCTTGTATCCCCGTGAAGACGGGGATCCAGTCTGGGCACCCGCCTTCGCGGGTGAACAACTCAGGCGGCGACCGCCCTGAGGAACGCCGCAATCTTTGCTTCGTCCTTGGTGCCCGGTTCGTTTTCCACGCCTGAGGACACGTCGACCAGTTCCGCCCCTGTCCGACGAATGGCCTCTGCCACGTTCGCAGGATCGAGCCCGCCGGAGAGCGCCCAGGGCAGCGGATGCCGGAACCCGTCGAGCAAGTCCCAGTCGAACCGCAAGCCCATCCCGCCGGGCAACGCTGCCGAGTCCGGCGTCTTCGCGTCGTACAGGATGCGATCGGCGACTCCGACGAACCCGTGCGCCGCATCGAGATCGCCGCGCGTACGAACCGCGACCGCGACCCAGGTCTCGATCCCGAACTTCGCGCGGATCGCGGCGACGCGTGGCGGAGACACCTTGTGGAGTTGCAACACGTCGAGCGCCGCCGAGCCGACCGCCTGTTCGAGCATGTCGTCCTCGGGATCGACGAACACGCCGACCTTCGCGACGTGGCGCGGTACGCGTGCGGCGAGTTCGGCGGCTTTCGCAAACGTCACGTGGCGCGGGGACGCGGGGAAGAACACGAACCCGACATGGCTCGCCCCGTGCTTGATCGCGGCGTCGAGCGTGGCGGGGGTGGAGAGGCCGCAGATCTTGGCGGTGGTCATTCGCGTTCCTTGGGGGAGCAACCCGCCCCGTCATCCTGACGAAAGTCAGGATGACGGGGCGGGCTTATAGCGTCGCGCCGATCGCGCGGGCTGCGATGTCTGGGTCTTCGGCTTGGGTGATCGGGCGACCGACCACGAGGATCGAGGCGCCGGCGTTCATCGCCTGGCGCGGGGTTACGACGCGCTTCTGGTCGCCGATTTGGCCGTCGGGCAGGCGCACGCCGGGCACCACGAAGAACCCCTTCGGCCAGATCGCCTTGGCCGCCGCAACCTCTGCGCCGGAACACACGATCCCGTCGACCCCCGCCTCGCATGCGAGTTCGGTGAGCCGCGAAACCTGGTCGTGCGCGTTGCCAACGACGCCGGTCGCGGCGAGATCGGTCGCGTCGAGGCTGGTCAGCATCGTCACCGCGATCACCTTGGTGCCGAGCGGCGCTGCGGCCTTCGCGTCCTCCAGCATCGCCCGCCCGCCACTCGCATGCACGGTCAGGATCGCCGGCTTCAGCGCGCCCAACGCCTGCACCGCCTTGGCCACGGTGTTCGGGATGTCGTGGAGCTTCAGGTCGAGGAAGATCGGCAGGCCGAGTTCCGCCATCGCATGCACGCCGGACTGGCCGTGCGCGCAGAAGAATTCGAGCCCGAGCTTGATCCCGCCGACATGGTGGCGGACGCGCGTCGCCATCGTCTTGGCACGGGCGAGGTCGGGCGTGTCGAGTGCGACGTAGATCCGGTTGCTCACAGGAGCGACCCCGGCGGCGTAGCGGTCGGCGTGCCAATCGGCGCGATCGTTGCGGGAGTCTCGGCGGGCACGAACGCCACCGGTTCCGGCCGCGGCGTGCGCAGGTCCAGCAGCTCGCGCTCGCACGTCGACAGCCGCTGGCGCAGCCGCCACCGGATCGCATGATTGTAGAGCATCGTCGGCACGAACCCGATCAGGAACGTCACGAACAGCAGCAGCGGCAGGTTCACGTCCGCGATCAGCCCGCCCCAGAGCTGGATTTGGACGGCGTTCCAGTTGCTGATGGTGAAGACCGCGGCGATGAACGCCAGCAGGCACCAGAACAGGATTTTCAGGAACTGCATGCGGCGACCCTCTTTTGTGCTCCAATCGCGTCGAAACGCCCTCGGAAATGCAGAGCTACCGCCACATCGGCGTTTTGGCCAGCTTTAGCCGATTTCCGTCCGCAACTGCGCGATCAGCGGCAGGATCGCGGTGAGCCGTGGCTCCTCCTCGTCGAGGATCGCAAGGAACGCGGCGCGCTTGATCGCCGCGACGCGACCCGGCTTCATCCGCACGGTCGACGGCAGCGTCGAGACGGTGATGTCGATCATCCGCTCCGACCCGTGCAGCCGCCCCCAGAGATAGTCGTTCTCGCGGTAGGCACGGCTGAAGAACGCGCCGAACGTCCCGAACTGGATCCCCTTCAACGTCGCCTCGGCGCCGCCGGAGCGGATCGAGGTCGCATCGTCGGGCGCGATCCGGTCGACCTTGATCGGATCGAACTCGTCCAGCCCTTCGCCCTGCAGCAGCGGCAGCGTCGCGGTATCGAAATACGGAAAGCCGAGATACGCCAGCAACAGCGTGCGCCGCGTCGGCTTGGCGAGTGCGGCGAACGCCTCCGCCAGCCGCTGGTCGGTTTCTGCATCGAGGCGCTCCAGGTCGAACGTCCGGCCGAGCGTATCCAGCACCGCGGTCGAATCGCCGCGCATCGCTCGCACCGCATCGTGCAGCCCGGCATGCATCTCGGCGCGCAACCGATCGAGATACGGCGACAGTGATTCGTAGATCGCATCACGCATCGGCCCCAGTTCCGGCTCGTCGGCGGCGGTCTCAACTTCCGACAGGCGCCGCGCCATCAGCCGCAGCCGACGAATACGAAAGCCGATGTCGAACGTCCGCAGGAACGCGATCGACGCGGCACTTGCGCCGCCCGCATGCCCCGATCCGAGCTGATCCGCGCCCGAGGCTGCGACATGCGCGACGATCGCCGCCCGGATCTGTGCCAGCCGCTGCGGGCGGTGGTGCTCCCCGGCGTCGAACAACAGCAGCGCCAGCGTCTCGATCACCGCGCTGCGTTTCAGATGGCCGTACGCGACGAAGCCATAGCCCGAACTGACAGCGGCGGCCTTCTGCGCACGACGCCGCCACGCGATCAGCCGCGGCGCGGTCGGCCGGTCGAGGAACAGAGTGTGGCCGAACAGCGATTCGACGTCGGCCTCCACCTCGGGACGGATTGCAGTAAGGATCCCGCGCATCCGGTCGATCCGCGCCGAGCGTTCGGCGATCGCCTCGAGGTTGTCGCGGATCGGTTGCTGGCGGGGAATGTCGCTGATCGCGCCGATGATCGTCTGGAAGAAGCCGGGCGTCCCGCCGCCGCGGTTCAGCCGCAGCTTGATGTCGGGAGAGGGGTCTATGTAGATGAAGCGCCGGTCGATCTGGCGCCGCGCCGGCCGTTCCTTGAGCGCATCGAGCGCGGGCCGAAACGGCGCGTTGGCGAGCACTGAGCCGTCGATCAGCACCGCGCTCTCCGCCGCATTGGCCGCCGTATGACGCGGCAGCACGCGCGCGAGGAACGCGGGGCGCTCCGGCCAATGGATCGCGCGATCCTTCAGCACGCCGTCCAATTCGGCCACGGTAAACGGCGGGAACGCACCCGGAAAGCTCGACGTCGCGCGCGCCGCGAACGCCAGTTCCGCAGGTGGCGCGAGCGTGTCGCATGCGCCGCCATTGTCGGTGAAGTCGACCACCAGGCGATGCTCGGTTTCGACCACTTCGGCGGGTGAATTGAGTTGCAACCGCTCGGGGTGCCCGGAAAAGTCGGTGACCGTCACGAACAGGTCGAGCGGCTGGCCCGGCGGCAACAGGCGAGGCCCGCGTTCGCTTGCCGCCATTGCGTCGAACGCGTCGAGCAGCAGGTTGGTGAACGTCTTCCCGCCGAACGGCGGCTCGAACCAGCGCGAGCGGATGAAATGCGACAGCTTGGTCCGCACCTCTTCACGCGTCGGATCATCGAGCGCGTCGACCTTGTCGGTGCTCCGCCCCGCCGCCATCCACGCGAGCGGCATCGCCCACGCCTTAGAGAACCGCGATTTGGGTGCTGCCTCGGTATCGATCAGTGCCTCGACGTCCGCCGATGTCATCCACAGGTCGGTGAGCGGGTCTAGGCTTTGCCCGGTCGCGATCGCCTGCGCGAGGAAGATGCCGTTGATTCCGCCCGCGCTGGCGCCTGCGATGATGTCGGCGAGGACGCGGACGCGGATCGCGCCATGCGCCTCGATCTCCTGGAGCAGCGCGTGATACACGCCCTCGCTGCCGCCCTTCGGCGTGTCGCCGTCGTGGAAGGCGCGGCTGGCGCAGACGAGGCGCCAAATCTCCTTGGTGATGCCGTGCATGTAGACCGCAAGGCTGATCCCGCCATAGCAGACGAGCGCCAGTCGCAGTTCCTTCTCGCGCATTCTACATCCTCATGCCGACATGATCGCTCGGGCGTGATCGCTCGGGGTTTATCCGGTGGCGCCGGTTCGGTTCGTCGGTGTCGTTGGCTCCAGGATAGCCCAGATCGGCAGGTGATCCGAGGCTTTCCGCGCCGCCGGGCTCGCATGCACGCCGCACTCGACCACGTTCAAGTCCGACGACACCATGATCCGGTCGAGCCGAGCGACCGCGCGCCGCGAATGGAAACTCGCCCCGGTCTCCGCGAATGCATAGTCGCGGCCGAAATCGCGCAGGCAGCCGGCGCCCGCACTCCATTCGTTGAGATCGCCCATCATCACCGTCGGATGCGCCTGCGCGCAGGTATCGACATGGTTCATGATCGCGGCGGCCTGCTTGCGCCGCCACAGGCCGGACAGATCGAGATGCATGCCGAGCACGCGGAGCATGCCGCCCGCGAACTGGACATCGGCCATCACTGCACCGCGCGGTTCGAGCGAGGGAAGGTGGAGCGGTTCGCTATCGACCACGCGCGCTGACTTGCGGACGAGAATGACGTTGCCGTGCCAGCCCATGCTGAGCGCGCGCAGGCCGAAGTCGACCGGCTTCCAGTCGCTATGCTCCTCCAGCAGGTGATGCGGCAGCACGCAGGCCTTGGCCCCGAAACGCCTGTCCGCCTCCTGCAGCGCGATCACGTCCGCATCGATCTCGCGCAGTACCTCGACCACGCGTTCGGGATTGCGCCGACGGTCGAGCCCGATGCCCTTGTGGATATTGTAGCTGGCGACCTTGATCATGCGTGGGCCCTATAACGCGACGGGCGCGATCCGGGTTGCAGAATGACGGTGCGTGACATGCAAAAGGCACGGGCGGTCGATCTGGTGGAAGAATTACGTCTCCGCTCCTCCGTCGTGGAGCGGAGACCGACACCCGAGCGTTGTATGTCCAGATTGTGGGGGAATTGCTGGTGCGTCTTGGTTTGATCGGTGCATCGCTGCTGGCGATGACGTGTGCACTCTCGGCGTGCGAGGTGAAGACGACGACCGCCTCGAACACGCAGCAGCCCGCGGCGGCGGCGGCTCCGGCGGCTGCGTCGACCGGGTGGACCACCACCACCGCCGGGCAGTTGCGCAAGGCGATCGCGGCGCGCGGCGCTCACGGCCTCGACCGGATGAGCTTCGATGCGAGCGCGCAGCCCGGTGCAGGCGACGACGCGTTGACCAAGGCTGCGCTCGCATACGGCAAGGCGCTGTCGCAGGGCGCGACCGATCCGACCAAGTTGTTCGACGTCTACACCGTGCCGCGCCCGCAGGTCGATCTCGGCCGTGGCCTCGCTGCGGCGCTTCAGGCCGGCGACGTCGGCAAGTGGCTCGCCGGACTGGCGCCGCAGGACGAGAATTACGCGCGCCTATCGAAGGCCTATCTCGCGACGCCGAAATGGGAGCAGACGCCGGCGTCCGCGATTCCCGACACGGGCAAGCAGATTAAGCCGGGCGAAGCCGATCCGCGCGTGCCTGCGATCGCGCATCAGCTCGTCGTGTTCGATTATCTCGACAAGGCAGCGGCGCAGGGCGACCGCCTGACGCCGGCGATGATCCTCGCGATCAAGAAGATGCAGGCGGATTACGGGATCAAGCCCGACGGCATGATCGGCAGCGCGGCGCTCGGCATCCTCAATTTGTCCGATGCGGACCGCGCACGCGCGATCGCGATCAACATGGAGCGGCTCCGCTGGCTCGATCGCAACGCGCCGACGACGCGGATCGACGTCAATCTCGCGGCGGCCCGGCTGAGCTATTGGCGCGACGGCAAGCTGGTCGACAGCCGCAAGGTCGTGGTCGGCGAGCCCGACAAGGAAACGCCGCAACTCGGGTCGCCGATCTTCCGCCTCGTCGCCAATCCGACCTGGACGGTGCCGCGCTCGGTCGAGAAGAAGGAGATGGCGGGCAAGGGCGCCGGGTATCTGCGCGCCAACAACCTTGCGTGGAAGAACGGCTGGCTGGTCCAGCAGTCGGGGCCGAAGAACTCGCTCGGCCTCGTCAAGTTCGACATGTCCAACGAACACGCGATCTACCTGCACGACACGCCCGCAAAACAGCTGTTCGCCGAGATTCAGCGCCAACGTAGCCATGGCTGCGTCCGCGTCGAGGATGCGCTCGGGTTCGCCGAGCTGCTCGCGAAGGACGAGGGTGTGACCGATCAGTGGCATGCCGCCCGCGCGACCGGCAAGGAGACGTTCGTCAAGCTGCCCAAGGAGATACCGGTGCGTCTGTTGTACCAGACCGTGCTGTTCGACGACGCCGGCGAGCCCGTCATCCGCGCCGATCCCTATGGCTGGAACGACCGCGTCGCGGTCGCGCTGGGGCTTGGAACGAGTGCGAGCTACAAGCCGGCGGCGCGTGATGCGGATGTCGGGCCGTAACGGCTACTCTAACTCGTCCGTCGTTGAGTCATCCCCGCGCAGGCGGGGATCCATATTGGCTGACATCGGAAATTTCTCGCAAAGCCAGCCAGTATGGGTTCCCGCCTTCGCGGGAATGACGGTGGGTAGTGAGCTACCCCTGAAGCGTCGTCGTCGAAGGATAATGCTTGTCAAGATGGCGCTTGATGATCCGCAAGTTGCGCGTGTTCGAGCGGAAGAAGAAGTCGGGAATCGCGCCGACGAACGGGATCATCCCGAACGCCCAGTCGATCCCGACATTGCCGAACATCCGCGCCATCTGAATCTTCGACATGCCGATGTTGCGCGCTTCCCAAGCCATCCACGCGCCCACTGCCGCCGCGATCGTGCTGCCGGCGAACGGGATGAGGTCCAGCACGACGTCCATGCCGACCTTGCGGTTGGTGCCGGGGATGACGAACAATCCCTCCATCACGCGCTCCATCGCCTCGACCCGGCGGCGCACCGACAGCGCGTCCTTGCCGAGCGGCAGCGTCTGGAAGATCTCGCCGGGGGCGATGCGGGTGGTGCGCGGGTTCATCGACCCTAGTTGGTATCGGCGCGCAACCGGTTCAACGGGTGCCACGCGCGGGTGTTCGCCTGCCACTGGCTGAGGCGTGTGGAGACCAGCGACCAACGCAAGGGCCGCGCCAGCGGGATGAACGCCACGTCCTCGTTCATCGCGGCATCGGCGGCCGCGATCCTGGCGCCGCGTTCGGCCAACGTCGGCGCCTCGCGTGCCGCCTCCAGCGCCGTTCGCGCCGCATCGCCGCACGCGACGCAGGCCGCCGCCAAATACCAGCGCGCGCTGTCATAGGGCGCGACCGCATCGACCAGCTTCAGTTCGGCCGCGTCGTCGATCCCGACTCGCCGGGGGACGATCCCGATCGCCATCAGCGACGCCGCGACCTGCGCATATAGCAATGTCGCCCCCGGCCCGGTGGGCAGCGCGACCCGCAGTTCGATCGGTCCCGGAATCTGCTGTTTCCAGCCTGCGACCCTCTGGCGCGCGGCGGCGCGACGTTCGTCCTGCGTCAACAGCGTCCATGCCGGCACCTGTGGCAGCGAGGCGGAATCGAGAATATCGGGCAGGATACGGTCCGCCGGGTCCCAGTTCGGCGCGACCGCCGCCGTCACCGCCGATCGATCGATCGCCTGCGACACGGCGGCGCGGTTGGCGGCATCGGCCAGGAACCCGTCGCGCCGGACGATCGCCAGTCCGAACAGCCCCACCGCCGGATCGACGCGGATGTTCGCCGGCGCGATACTGGTCATCGCGAGCAACGGCCAGTCGACGAAGCTGCCCCCGCTCACCAGATCGGAGTCGCGATTGGCGAACCGCGCGATCGCGCGCGCCGCACGCTCGCCGATCAGCCGAACGTCCTCCTGCGGCTTTGCCTCGCGCTGGTCGTCGGGATCGGCTTGGCCGGGATCGAACGCCGGGCGCAGCAACGGTGCACGACCGCGATGTGCCACGCGGAACGGTCCGGTCCCGCCGGTCGGACGCAGCCGCAGCAGCGCGAGTTCGGGTTGCGCGAACAGCTTCAGCAGGTCGGGGCGGGGCCGTGACAGCCGCACCTCGATCACCTGCGGGGTCATCACGACGATCTCGTCGATCGCGGTCAGGAAGGGGGCGAGCGGATTGCGTGCGCCCGCCGCCGCCCGTGCGGTATCGGGGCCGCCGATCTGTCGCCGGAGCATCGTCACCACCTGCTCGGCGGTGACTGGCGTACCGTCGCCCCAGTCGCCCTCGCGCAGGCGGAAGATGTAGCTCATCCCGCCGTCGATCACGATCCAGCGCTCGGCGATTCCCGGCTCGATCTGCCCCGCGGCATCGAACCGCACCAGCCCCTGCGCGGTCGAATCCATCAGCAGGCGGGCAGGGGTGTCGAGTGCGACGCGGCTGGCATCGGCGACGTGCGGGACCCCGCCGATCGCGCTGACCACCACTGCGCCGGTATCCGGCCGCCGATCGCACGCGGCGAGCACCCCGCACCCGGCGAATAGCGCGACGCTCGCCGTAAGCCGCAAGCGTCGTCTGCGTTTAGCGCCCGGTCGCAAACCGGGTCGACCGCCTGAATCCGATCGCAGCACAAGAATCTGGTGGATCGTCGACGTCAGCATCGTCGACGGTGTAGGCCCGGACGTCCCGCGGGGCAACGCAGAGGGCACCGCGTACCACCCGATAAACGCCTCGCAACGTTACCGGCCGCCTCGAAATGCGAAGGTGAAGCGATAGGCGCTATCCTTTGCGGGACGAGCATCCACTCGCCGCACCGGGCTGGCCGCGACCAAGGTCAGCGCGCCGTCCGCGACGTTGACGGGGATGCCGAGCGTCAGATCGATCTGCCTGGACCAGCCGCCACCCATGACGGTCGCGCGCACCACGAGCCGCCCCGCCCAGACGCACTGCACATCGACGGGGCAGCGACTGTCTTCGATGACCCGGTCCGCGCGCACCTTCGGTCCGTCGACGAACGCGGTCTGCCCAAGCGCTATCGGACCTTCGACCGGGACATGCGCCGTACAACCCGTGATGAACGTCCCGGCCAATGCCAGGATTGCCGCCAGCAGCCAGGCTCCACGCTCAACCACAGGACGCGGAGACCACCCGGCCGTCCGCGACGATGACGGTCACGCGCTCCTGCCGGTAATCGCGCGTCATCGGATCGCCGGGTGCGAGCCGACGGACCACGGCGCTCCCCGTCCGGCGAAGAATATCCGTGTCGCTAGGCGCGCTCTGCCCGACGAGCGCCGCGGCGGCATCGGGGCGGCATAGTCCAGTCGTCGCCCGGTCGTTCGTGCCGGTCGAGGCGCAGGCTCCGAGGCACGCCAGCCCCAGCATCGACACCAGCATGCTTCCCTTGATCGTCGTCATCGTCACATCCCCGTCACCGTAAGCCGCGCCCTGATTAGCGAGCCGAACATGAACGGTAGACGGTGCCGACGACGGATAGCCTTGAGCGAACGGGCGGGCGGCGTAACCCGATATCCAGTGCAACGGCGTGCAAGGCCGACCGTCCGCGGAAGGCCTTGCAGCCCGGTCAGCTGATATGCACGGCCTTCGTGACCAGATGCGCGGCAATGCCCTCCGGACCGTCCTCGGAACCGTGCCCGCTCTCCTTCACGCCGCCGAACGGGCTGTCGGGATAGCTCAGCCGGACGTTGTTGATCGCGATCATCCCCGCCTCGATTGCGTCGCCGAGCATGTTCTGGCGACGGCAATTCTCGGTGAAGCAATATGCTGCCAGCCCGAACGGCAGGCGGTTGGCTTCGGTCACCGCGTCCTCGTCCGTCGCGAACCGGCTGAGCAACGCGACCGGACCGAACGGCTCCTCGTTCATCGCGCGCGCCGACAGGGGGACGTCGGCCAGCACGGTCGGTTGGAAGAAGAACCCGCCTTGGCCGCCATAGTCGCCACCCGCGAGCAGCTTGGCGCCGTGCCCCGTCGCGTCGCCGACCAGCTCGGCGATTGCATCGGGCCGGCGGGCGTTGGCCATCGGGCCCATCTGGCTCGCCGCATCCATGCCGTCGCCGATCTTCAGCGCGCGCGTCCGCTCGGCGAAACCGGCGGCAAACTGGTCGTAGATGCCGTCCTGCACGTGGAAGCGCGTCGGCGCGACGCAGACCTGGCCGGCGTTGCGAAACTTGTGCGCGACCAGCGTATCGAGCGTCTTCTCGAGATCGCAATCGTCGAACACCAGCACCGGGCCGTGCCCGCCCAGCTCCATCGTCGTCCGCATCATCGTATCGGCGGCCAGCTTCATCAGCGCCTTGCCGACCGGCACCGATCCGGTGAAGCTCAGTTTCCGCGTGATCGGCGAGGCGAGCAGATGGCGCGACACCATGTCGGGGACGCCGAACACGCACTGCGCGACATCCCCGGGCAACCCCGCGTCCTGGAAGCAGCGCATGACCTCGACCGCGCTACCCGCGGTTTCCTCCGACGGCTTGATGATGATCGAGCAGCCGGCCGCGACCGCTGGCGCGATCTTCCGCACGACGTTCATGATCGGGAAGTTCCACGCGCAGAACGCCGCCACCGGGCCGACCGGCTGGTGCAGGACCAGGCTGCGCGTACCCGATGGGCGGGGCAGCACGCGGCCATAGACGCGCAGGCCCTCGGCGGCGTGGAAATCGAGCAGCGCGGCGGCAAACGCGACCTCGCCCTTCGCCTCGGCCTGAATCTTGCCCTGCTCGAGCGTTGCGATACGCGCGATGTGATCGCCGCGTTCGCGCAGCAGCTGCGCGGTCCGGACCAGGATCGCGGCACGCTTTTCCGGCGGGGTCGCACGCCATGCGATAAAGCCGCGCTGCGCCGCCTCCAGCGCACGATCGAGGTCGGCGGCATTGGCGAGCGGCAACGCCGCCTGTCCCGCACCGGTCGCCGGGTTCAGCACGTCGCGAGTCTCGCGACCGTCGCCGCTCAGCCATTCGCCGGCGATGTAGAGCCCGAGCTTGGTGTCATAGGCGGTGGTCATAATCGTCTCCGTTGTTGGCGTCGCGTTCGGCTGAACGGTCATGTCGTCGTCGATCGTCGCCGCGGTAAGACCCAAGACGTGATCGAGGGATCGTACGTGGCAATCGCCGGATCGATCGAGCGAAATGCCGGGGTCGCCCGGCACGGCGATCACAGCATATGGCAGCGGGTCCACAGGCTCAACCGGAGCGATGCGATCGTCGGGCCAATCATCGGTACGTACGCTCCGCCCCGCGCGACGCCTCGTGTCACGGACCTGACACGCATCGGGAATACGGAGCAGGCGCGCAGTATCTTGTGCGATCCCACGCTTTTGCGGATCGTGCGCGTTCATTATTCGGATCGTGGCCATGACAGAAGTTTCTCGTCGCACGCTGCTCGCCGCCGGCCTGTTCGGTGCGACGCTGTCCGCGTTTCCCGCGGCGATCGCGCGGGCGGCGGCGATCGCACCCGACGTGAAGACGGGCTCGATCATGGATGTCGAGCACGTCGTCATCCTGATGCAGGAGAATCGCGGCTTCGATCATTATTTCGGGTCGCTGCGCGGTGTCCGCGGGTTTGCGGACCGGTTGCCGATCCCCGTCCCGTCCGAGGCCAATGCGACGAAGCCGGCGCCGGTCTGGTACCAGGGCGATCGAACCGCCCCCGGCGGCGCACGCACGGTCCTGCCGTTCCACCTCGCCACGCGGACGAATTTCGACCTGATGCGGATGGAGGGCACGCCGCATAGCTGGCCCGATGCGCAACGCAGTTGGGACGACGGTCGGATGGCGCACTGGCCAGAGGCGAAGAGCCAGCGCGCGATGGGGCATTATCGGCGCGAGGACATCCCGTTCCAGTTCGCGCTCGCGGAGGCGTTCACCGTCTGCGACGCCTATCATTGCTCGGTCCAGACCGGGACCAACACCAACCGCCTGTTCCTGTGGAGCGGCACCAACGATCCCGGCGGCACGCTGGGCGGTCCGGCGATCGGCAATTCGCACGACAGTTTTCCCGCGGACGGCGGCGCTGCCGATCCGTATCGCTGGACGACGGTGGTCGAGCGGTTGCAGGCGAAGGGTGTCGACTGGCGCATCTACCAGGACATGGCCGACAATTTCACCGACAACCCGCTGGTCGGCTTCGCCGCGTTCCGGGACGCGCACCGGGGTGATGGGGATCCTGCATTACGAGAGCGCGCGCTGACGACCCGCGGGCTCGACGTCTTGCGCGCGGACGTGCTCGGCGGGCGGCTGCCACAAGTGTCGTACGTCATCGCCACCGCGAAAGGCTCCGAGCATCCCGGCCCTTCGAGCCCCGCGCAAGGCGCTGCCTATACCGCCGACGTGCTCGACGCGCTGACCGCGGACCCCAAGGTCTGGGCGCGGACCGTGCTGCTCGTGATGTTCGACGAGAATGACGGCTTCTTCGATCACGTCCCGCCGCCGGCGCCACCCTTGCACGCCGCCGACGGCACGCTGCTCGGGGGATCGACGGTCGATCTCGATGGCAGCTATCACCTCCACCCGAGCAAGAGCGATGCCGCGCTTGATCTGCCCGCGTATCGCGGCCGGGCGTATGGGCTGGGCCCGCGCGTGCCGATGTACGTCGTCTCGCCGTGGAGCCGGGGCGGGTGGGTCAACTCGCAGGTGTTCGATCACACTTCGGTAATCCGCTTCCTTGAACGCCGGTTCGACTTTCACGAACCCAACATCGCGCCGTGGCGCCGCGCGGTCTGCGGCGACCTGACGTCCGCGTTCGACTTCACCGCGGCCGACCCTGCGCCGTTCGCCGCGATGCCCGGTCCACGGCCCGATGCCGTCCGGGCCGCGGCGATCCCCAAGCAGATAAGCCCCCAGGCACCAGCCGGGTCGCTGCACCCATGGCAGGAACCCGGCATTCGCCGCGCTCGTCCGCTACCCTATGCCTTGGCCGTCAGCGAGAGAATCGCGGATCGCGCGATCCATCTACGATTCACTGCGGAAGGGACGCAGGCGGCGGTGTTCCACGTCTACGACCGCGCCGACCTGGCCCAAGCGCCGCGCCGCTTCACCGTCGAGCCCGGGCACGCGTTGGACGGGCACTGGCCGTTCGACGACGCTGGCCTTTACGATCTGTGGGTGCTCGGCCCGAACGGCTTCCACCGCCATTTCGCCGGCAGCGGAAACGATCCAGCGCACCTGTACCGGATGCAGTGGATCACCACCGCGGACGATCTCGTTATGCGACTGCCTGGCAGCCAGCGCGATCATGGTCTGGTGGCGAGCGTTGCGGCGATCGGCATGCCGCCCAAGGTGATACCATTGGCCGAAACACGCTATCGCTGGCCTCTCCGCGACAATTTCGGCTGGTACGACATCACGGTTACCACTGCGACGGCTCCCCATTTTCGGCGTCGCGTATCCGGTCGCGTCGATGCGCCGCGCCGGATCACGTGCAGCGATCCATTTCCGCCTGACGCGCACGCGTAGACCTGGTCCACCGAGGCCAATGCGACCGCATAGCCGCAAACGCGTCATCCGGCGGCAGACTTCCGATCGGCGTCTTCCTCGCGCAGGAACTGGAGAAGCTCCTCGATCTCATCCGATTCATAGCGCAGTGTCATGTCGTCCACTTCGATCTCGACCGTAGCGCGATCCTCCGACGACCAACCGGCGAGGATGTCGGCACAATCGGCCAAGGACCCGCGTGCAACGCTCTTCCGCTCCTCGCCCGATTTGTCGGTGCGGTAGATCGTGGCTGGCTCACTCAGCGGATAGGTCGTCATGGATCTCATCTCTTCCGTCCAACATTGTATGGGATGCGGATGCCCGCCGACTGCATGCCGGCGGGCATTCGAGATCACTCGTCTTCGTCTTCGGCGTCGATGTTGACGGTCGTCTCGGCGAGCTTCGTCATATATTCATCACCACCGTAGATGTCCTTGGTGGCCGCGCTCAGCTTCTTGTGGTCGTCCTTGAGACCTAGCGCCTTGGCGTACACCGTCGCCGTGCCGAACCCGGCAATCCCGTAATGCGTCATCCGCTGATACTGCGCGATGATCATCACATCGAGCAGCGGACCCTTTTCGGGACCTTCTTCGAGCACATGCTTGGTGGCTTCGGCGACGAGGCCTTCCATGCCCTTGCAATGCTCCTTCGAAACCTTTTCGTCGTTCGACGCGATCAGGTCCTTGAGCAGGTCGGTATGCGTCTCGATATCCGCCTGCGACTTGGTCAGCATCTCCTTCAGCGATGCGTCGCTTGCCTTGGACGTGATCTTCTTCAGGACCTTCTTCATCTGGTCGTTTGCGGACCACAGATCCTTCAGCTCGTCGGTGTAGATTTCCTGGAGATCTTCGGGTGCAGACATGGGGCCATCCTTATGGGCTCACCGGCGGAATGCGCGGCGACTGGTTTTGAAACTTGGGAAACGCGGATCGAAGCGCGGCGACCTCAGCCGGCGCCTGGCTGCTTCTGCTCGTCCTCATAGTCCGCATCGGTGCCGATCTTGCCGTTGGCCTCGGCTTCGGCGATGCCCGATGTCTCGACGACCTCAATCGTGCGACCTTCGGCCGCGATCGCATGCGGCTCGCGGTCCGCATCCGGGTCGGCGGCGATCGTCGTGCCGTCACTGCCGCCCGAACCGGCGACGCCGTTGGCCGCACTGCCGCCGTCTTCGCCGGCCTGACCGCCACCGTGATAGGCGATGTCGGTCTGGCCGCCATGCGCCATGAAGCCGGTGTTCGTCTCGGTCTTGCCGGCATGCGGGTTGGGATAGGACCCACCGCCACTTTCGCCGCCTTCGCTGCGACCGTGAACATCGTCGTTGCCGCGGGGCGAGTCCGAAACGCCGTCCGGCGCGCCCTTGCTCCCAGAGTTGCCGGGCACAGGGGTCTGAACCTTGTCACTCATCGGTATGTCCTTCTGAATGTAGCGGTCAAAAACAGACCGACCCGGGCCGCTCATTAAAAGCGGACCGGGTCGGGGAAGGGGTTACGGCCGGAGCACGACCTTGATGACGCCGTCCTGCTTGTCGCGGAACTTCTGGTACATCTCGGGCGCATCCTCGAGGCTGGCCGGGTGCGTCACGACGAAGCTCGGGTCGATGTCGCCGGCCTCGATCCGAGCGAGCAATGGCTTGGTATAGGCCTGGACGTGCGTCTGGCCGGTCTTGATCGTCAGCCCCTTGTTCATCATCGCGCCGATCGGGATCTTGTCGCCCATCCCGACATAGACGCCGGGGATCGACACCGTGCCGCCCATCCGGCAGCTCATGATCGCCTCGCGCAGTACGTGTACGCGGTCGGTGGCGAGGAACGTCGCCGCCTTCACCTTGTCGATCACCGCATCCATCGCGCCATGCCCCGAAGCCTCTGCGCCGACCGCATCGATGCAGCTGTCGGGGCCACGGCCCTTGGTGCGGAACTGGAGCTCGTCATAGACGCTGTCGACCTCGGCGAAGTTGATAGTCTCCGCGCCGCCTGCCTCGGCCATCGCGAGACGCTCGGGCACCTCGTCGATCGCGATCACGCGGCCCGCGCCGAGCATCAGCGCCGAGCGGATCGCGAACTGGCCGACCGGACCGCAGCCCCAGATCGCCACGGTGTCGCCCGGCTCGATCTGCGCATTCTCCGCGGCCATGTAGCCGGTCGGGAAGATGTCGGAGAGGAACAGCGCCTGTTCGTCGGTGACGCTGTCGGGAACCTTGATCGGACCGATATCGGCCATCGGCACGCGCAGATACTCGGCCTGGCCACCGCAATAACCGCCCAGCATGTGGCTGAACCCGAACAGGCCGGCGGGCGAATGGCCCATCGCCTTGATCGCCATCTCCGCATTCGGATTGGTCCGCTCGCACGCCGAGAACAGCCCCTTGCGACAGAAGAAGCAATCGCCGCAGCTGATCGTGAACGGCACCACGACGCGGTCGCCGATCTTCAGATTGGTGACTTCGGAGCCGAGTGCGACGACGACGCCCATGTTCTCATGACCCAGGATGTCGCCCGCCTGCATCGTCGGTTGGTAGCCATCAAGCAAGTGAAGATCGGACCCGCAGATCGCGCAGGCCGACACCTTGATGATCGCATCGCGCGGATGCTTGATCTCGGGATCTGTAACAGTATCGACCCGAACATCGCCTTTTCCATGCCAAACAAGTGCGCGCATCAGAAGATCTCCGTCATAGAATTACAGCCTAGTGCTCACGCACGACACGACATCCCTTCAGACATGACTCGGCAATGGCGCAAACGCCGCCTGATCATCATCAAAACTATGCACTATCGCCACGAAGTCTCGGCCGCGACGTTTCCGCGTCACCGCCGTCAGCGTGAACATATTCTGGGGAGTATAGCGATCAAAGTGGCGTCATCGTTCCTGCGTCACGCCAATATCCGCAGTTAAAATTTTATGTTGATTGCGATCAATATCGATGAACTTAAACTAAATCGAGATACCCCAATGAAAGTCCATAGATCGTAAGGACTTGTCGAGCTTGGTCGCTCTGCGACATCGTTGCGGTTGCGACATTGATGCTGCGGCTTGCTCTGCGCAACGGCGATCGCCCTACCAAGTTCGCGGACGCCGGGGCCAATTCTGAGTGTGGACCGTTAGGACGCTATCGCAGTCTGCCGACGCCGTTCGCCCGCCACGCCTTGCACGGCGCTGCGGCGTTCCGACGGGCGGGTGCACGATTTAAGATCCGGGATAGCCTCATGCAGATCAAAGCCATTCTCTTCGACATCGACGGTACGCTGGTCGACACCAACGACATGCACGTCCTCGCCTGGGAGGCGGCGTTCGCGACTGTCGGCGCGTCGTTCGACCGCCGGGTGATCCACGACCAGATCGGCAAGGGGACCGACATGCTCGTGCCGGCTCTGCTGCCCGACGCGGACGAGGCGCAGCAGGAAAAGCTCGGCGACACGCACGGCGCGATCTTCAAGGCGAAATACCTGGAGACCGCCAAGCCGTTCGCGCAGGCGCACGACCTGCTGGCCCACGCGCATGGTCTCGGGCAGCAGGTCGTATTGGCATCGTCTGCGTCCGAGGCAGAACTCGACCATTACATAGACCTGCTCGACGCACGCGACCTGATCGTCGCGACGACGAGCAGCGACGACGTCGAGAAGACCAAGCCCGCGCCCGACATCTTCGCGACCGCGCTCAAGAAGCTGCCGAACATCGATCCCACCGAGGTGATCGTCGTCGGCGACACGCCCTATGACATCGAGGCCGCGGCCAAATGCAGCATCGCTGCGGTCGCCGTCCGATCGGGCAAGTTCAAGGACGAGCAACTCAAGTCGGCAGGTGCGATCGCGATCTACGACGACGTGGCGGCCTTGCTTGCCGACTACGCAACCTCGCCGCTGGGACGCTGATCGACATGGCCATCACCCTGAAACCCCTCCGCGATCAGATCATCATCGTCACCGGCGCAACCAGCGGCAACGGTCTCGCGATCGTCGAGGAAGCCGTGCGTCGCGGTGCCGCCGTCGTCGCGACCGCGCGGAACGAAGCGGCACTTGAGGCCCTTCGCGACCGCCTGTCGGCCGACGGCGGACGCATAGCGATCTGCGCCGCCGACGTTAGCGACATGGCGGCAGTCGAGCGTGTCGCCGCCGTCGCGATCGAAGCGTTCGGCGGGTTCGACAGCTGGGTCAACAACGCCGGCACCGGGACCTACGGCACGCTCGAGCAGGTGCCGGTCGCCGATCACCGCCGCGTATTCGACGTCAATTATTTCGGCGTGCTGCACGGATCGCTGGTCGCCGCGCGCCATCTGCGCGGCCGCGGTGGCGGGGCGATAATCAACGTCGGCTCGATCCTCAGCGACCGCGCGATCGTCGAGCAGGGACCGTATTGCGCGACCAAGCATGCGGTGCAGGCGCTGACCGACACGCTGCGGATGGAATTGGAGCAGGAGGGGGCCGCGATCTCGGTGACGCTGATCAAGGCCGGCGCGATCGACACGCCGTTTCCCGAGCATGCGCGCAACTTCATGGACGAGCCGCCCCGCCTGCCGCCGCCGCTCTACGCACCGTCGGTCGTTGCCGACGCGGTGTTGTTCGCCTGCGAGACGCCGCGACGCACACTGTATGCGGGGGGCGGGGGGCTGTTGTCCTCGCTCCTATCGCGCGCCGCGCCACGGTTGAGCGACAAGATCATGGAACTGGTCGGCACCGTCGCGCAGCAGAAGCCGCAAGATCCCGGCGACCCGACACGCCGCGACAACCTCTATGAGCCGCGCGTCGATGCATTGCGCGGAAGCCAGGACGTCCACGCGCGGAGATCGAGCGCCGTGTTGCAGGCCCAGAAACTCCACCCCGCCATCTTGGTGCTCGGTGTCGTCGGAGCCGGGATCGCGGTTGCCCTCAGCCGGCCGAAGGATACCAGCCGGTGACACCGGACGCCGAACGGGCAGGGGCCGCGCGCGACTTCGACGTCGTGCTCGTCCTCAGCGGCGGCAACGCGCTCGGCGCATTCGAAGCGGGTGTCTACGAAGCACTGCATGAGCACGATCTCCAACCGGACTGGATCATCGGCGCCTCAATCGGCGCGATCAACGGGGCCCTCATCACCGGTTCCCCTACCGATCGCCGGATCGAGACGTTGCGAACGTTCTGGCGACCCGCACCGTCCGGCGCCCCGGCGCTTCCGTGGCTAGGTGCGCTCGAAACCAGCCGTCGCACGAACGCAGTCGGCTGGTCCGCAACGCTGGGTCGCCCCGGCATCTTCGGCCCCATGCTCTCCACCTTGGCACCGTGGACCGACAGCCGGCCGTCGATCTTCGAAACCAATCAGCTTGGCACGACACTGGAAAAGCTGGTCGACTTCGAGCGCCTCAATGCCGGCCCGTGCCGCTACACCGCGACTGCGGTAGACCTCGAAACCGGCGACGACGTCGTATTCGACAGCGCCGCGATGCAGATCGGACCCGATCATGTCCGTGCCAGCGCCGCACTGCCGGTCGCGTTCCCCCCAGTGGAGATCGACGGCCGCTGGCTGGTCGACGGCGGCTTGTCCGCAAACCTACCGCTCGACCCGGTTCTCAGCGAGCCACCACTGCGACCGACATTCTGCATCGCGGTCGACCTGTTGCCGCTCCACGGCCCGCGCCCGACGACGTTGGGCGAGGCGACGAGCCGCATGCAGGACCTGATCTTCGCCGCGCAATCCCGCCGCACGATCGAACGGTGGCAAGCCGCGCACGCCGGCTGCCAGGACTTCGCGCTGGCGCTGGTCCGACTCGCCTACACCGAGCAGGCCGATGAAGTCGCCGGCAAGGCGCTGGATTTCTCAGGCCCCACGATCGAACAGCGCTGGTCGGCAGGCCGTCGCGCCGGGATGCTGGCCGTCGAAGGCGTAAAGGCCGGAACGCTGGCGATCGGCGTTCCTGGCTTCAACATCGCCACGCTAGACTGCCGGCGACCCAGCGGCGTCGACCGTTGAGTGGTCAGGCAGGTCCGGTGAGATAAATAGGATTGGTGCGGACGGCGGGACTCGAACCCGCACTCCTAGGGAGGGAGATTTTAAGTCTCCTGCGTCTACCGGTTTCGCCACGTCCGCACACGCGCCCAACAAGACGAGGTCGCGCGCAGCGTCAACCCATCTTGCCAGGCCGGCAGCATATTCTCCGACTGTCTACGGTCCCGCGCAGTGGTACCGCTCACACGTTCAGGCGTGAGCGCATTTCCTTGCCCGGCTTGAAATACGGCACGCGCTTGGCCTCGACCTCGACGACTTCGCCGGTACGCGGGTTGCGGCCGGTCCGCGCATCGCGCGCACGCGTGGAGAATGCACCGAAACCGCGCAGTTCGACTCGACCGTCGGCGGCCAGTCGCTTGGATATCTCGTCGAAGAAGGTGCTGACGATCAGCTCCACTTCGTTAGGCTGTAGGTCCGGATGCGCCTCGGCGATCTTAAGGACCAGTTCAGATCGGATCATTCGAGCCCCCGCCCATCTAAAAAAACGCGTACAGATTGATACAGGTCAACCTGCGAGGCATTAGCACTTATTACCGAACAGTCAAAAACCAAAGTGGATCTGACAATAAAAAGCCCGACATGTTCGAGACATGCCGGGCGTTTTCATCGATAAGCCGTTAGGCTTTTCTTAACACTTACTTCTTCTCGGCGTCCGTGCGAGCCTTGAGAGCCTCGCCCAGGATGTTGCCGAGGGTCGCGCCGGAGTCCGACGAACCATACTGCGCCACAGCCTGCTTCTCTTCCGAGATCTGCATGGCCTTGATCGAGAAGGTCGGCTTCTTCGAACGATCGAAGCCGGTGACCATCGCGTCGAACTTCTGGCCGACCTGGAAACGCTCCGGACGCTGCTCGTCGCGATCGCGACCCAGATCCGTGCGCTTGATGAAGCCGGTCGCGCCATCGTCGCCCTGCTGCACTTCGAGGCCCGCATCGCGGACTTCGAGAACGGTCACGGTAACGATCGCGTTCTTGTTCAGCTTGTCGCCTGCTGCTGCGATGCCGCCGGCCGATGGCCCGCCACGCTCGAGCTGCTTCATGCCGAGCGAGATACGCTCCTTCTCGGCGTCGATGTCGAGCACGACGGCCTCGACGGTCTCACCCTTGCGATGCAGGTTGAGCGCGTCCTCGCCCGAAACACCCCAAGCGATGTCGGACATGTGGACCATGCCGTCGACGTCGTTGTCGAGGCCGATGAACAGACCGAACTCGGTCGCGTTCTTGACTTCGCCTTCGACGGTCGAACCGATCGGATGAGCGGCAGCGAATGCCTCCCAGGGATTGGCCTGAGCCTGCTTGAGGCCGAGCGAGATGCGACGCTTCTCGGAATCGACTTCGAGGACCATGACGTCGACTTCCTGCGAGGTCGACACGATCTTGCCGGGATGGACGTTCTTCTTGGTCCAGGACATTTCCGACACGTGGACGAGGCCTTCGATGCCCGCTTCCAGCTCGACGAACGCACCATATTCGGTGATGTTCGTGACGCGGCCGGTGAGCTTCGCGCCGACCGGATACTTGACCATCGCGCCATCCCAGGGATCGCTTTCCAGCTGCTTCATGCCGAGGCTGATGCGCTGGGTGTCCTTGTTGATGCGGATGATCTGCACCTTGACGGTGTCGCCGATGTTCAGGACTTCGCTCGGGTGACCGACGCGCTTGTAGCTGAGATCGGTGACGTGCAGCAGGCCATCGATGCCGCCGAGATCAACGAACGCACCGTAATCGGTGATGTTCTTGACGACGCCGTCGATGATCTGGCCCTCGGCCAGGCTGAGGATGAGGCCCGAACGCTGCTCTGCGCGCGTCTCTTCGAGAACGGCGCGACGCGACACGACGATGTTGCCGCGCTTGCGGTCCATCTTCAGGATCTGGAACGGCTGGGGGATGTCCATCAGCGGGGTGACATCGCGCACGGGGCGGATATCGACCTGCGAACCGGGCAGGAAGGCAACGGCGCCGTTCAGGTCGACGGTGAAGCCACCCTTCACGCGGCCGAAGATCACGCCTTCGACGCGGGTCGTCTTGGAGAATTCGGTTTCCAGCTTGTCCCATGCGGCTTCGCGACGGGCGCGATCGCGGCTAAGCATCGCTTCGCCGTGGACGTTCTCGACGCGATCGACATAGACTTCGACTTCGTCGCCGACCTTGAGGTCAGCCTTCTGGCCCGGCGCTGCGAATTCGCGAAGCGGCACGCGGCCTTCCGACTTCAGGCCGACGTCGATGACGGCCATGTCGTTCTCGATGCCGGTCACGGTGCCATGCACCACGCGGCCCTCGAAGCTGTCGGCGTCGCCGAGCGTTTCGTTCAGCATCGCCGCGAAATCGTCGCGGGTCGGCATTACCTGGGTTGCCATAGAATTCAGTAATCCTAGTCTGTTTCCGGCCAAGCGGTTGGGTCCGCTGGTCTTGGCCTTCGTTGCCGCGACGACCGAACGCCGGCGCAGCATCCGGACGGCACGAAGCGCGGAGGACGTAGACGCTGAATGCGAAAACGGCGCGTGAGACTCGAGGGTCTCCGCGCCTTCCTCCACGAGCATCGCTCGCCGGACGGTTCCGTATAGCCGAAACCCCGTCTCGGAGCAAGTTCGCCGCTGCTTCGTTAGGGGCCGCTCACAACAGGGGCGAAGATTTGAACGAACGCGGCATTCTCGTGCTGGGCTGGGTCGCCACCGTGACGGCGATCGTGATGTACCTGTCGTACATCGACTAGATCATGCTGAACCTTGCGGGTCAGAAAGGATCGGTGGTCCAGCCGTTCGCGACGATGGTGAATTGCGCGCTGTGGGTCGGGTACGGGTTTCTGAAGGACAAGCGGGACTGGCCGATCGTCGTGGCGAATTTTCCGGGGGTGGTGTTCGGAGCGGTCGCGCTGGTTACTGCGCTTTAGGGGAGGGGGAAGCGGCGCTGTACGCGGCGGGGGTCACAACTGGCGATAGCGCCTGCTTCCTTGTTCTCCCGCGAAGGCGGGAGCCCAGTCTGGGTCCCCGCCTTCGCGGGGAAACAATGTTGGGTCGCGGTAGCTCACCCCAACAGGGCAACCACCCCGGCGAAGGCCGGGGCCCAGTTGGGGGACGTCGCTAACTGAGGACCGTCCTTCGTTACTGCGACGTTCCAATTGGGCCCCGGCCTCCGCCGGGGTGGTGGCCCCTGAGGACAGGGGAGTGGCTTAAACCGAAGCCGCCCTCTTCGCCCGCTGCGCCTCCACCAACGCAACCGCCCGCTGCACAGAAGCCTCAATCGACAAAAAGCTCGTATCCAGCAACGCAGCATCCGCCGCCATCACCAACGGCGCAGTCGACCGCCCGCTATCCCGAGCATCCCGCGCCCGAATATCCGCCAGCACCCGATCCTTGCTCGCCGTCCCACCGCGCGCCTGCAACTCCGCATGCCGCCGCTGCGCCCGGATATTCGGCGTGGCCTTCACGAACAGCTTCGCATCCGCATCCGGCGCAATCACCGTGCCGATGTCGCGCCCGTCCAGAATCGCGCCACCATCCTGCGCCGCGAACCGCTTCTGCCGGTGCAGCAACGCCGCCCGCACCAGCGGATGCGCCGACACCACCGACGCCAGCGCGCCGATATCGTCATCGCGCAACGCCGGATCGCTCAACAGCGCATCGCTGAAATCGCATGCCGCGACCGCGTCGGCCTCGGTCTCCGGATCGAGTCCCATCCGCGCCACGCTCAACGCGACCGCGCGGTAGAGCAGCCCGGTATCGAGATACGGCAGCTTGTAATGCTTGGCCAAGGCACGCGCGATCGTGCCCTTGCCCGATGCCGCCGGACCGTCGACTGCGATGATCATCTTAATTCCCCCGGCCGGTAAGCGCATCGAGCGACCGGAAGAACACGGGATAGCTCGTCGCCACCGGCGATACATCGTCAATCGTGACGGGCTCGACGGCGCCAAGTCCAGCCACGACCATGCTCATTGCGATGCGGTGGTCGAGTTTCGAGGCGACCCGAGCGCCACCGCGAATCGCCGCGCCGCCCGACCCGGTGATCGCCATGCCATCCTCATACTCCTCGCAAGGAACCCCGCACGCTTCGAGCGCGATCCGCATCGTCGTGATCCGGTCCGATTCCTTGACCCGCAACTCATGCGCGCCGCGCGCGACGGTCGTTCCGGTCGCGAACGCGGCGGCGACGAACAGCACCGGATATTCGTCGATCATGCTCGGCGCGAGATCGGCTGGCACTTCAATCGCGGTCAGCGGCGCATGCCGGACGCGCAGGTCGGCGACCGGCTCGCCGCCGACGGTTCGCGGGTCGAGCTCGGTAATATCCGCGCCCATCATCCGCAAAGCCGTGACGATCCCGATCCGCGTCGGGTTCAGCCCGACGTTGCGTACGACGATATCCGACCCCGGCACGATCGACGCCGCGACCAGCCAGAACGCCGAAGACGAAGGATCGCCCGGCACGACGATGTCCTGCGGCTTCAGCTCGGCTTCGCCAGTGATCGAAATGATACGGCCCTGGTTCGTCTCCTCGACGGTCAGCTTCGCGCCGAACCCGGTCAGCATCCGCTCGCTATGATCGCGCGTCGCGACCGGCTCGATGACCCGCGTGATCCCCGGCGTGTTGAGCCCCGCCAGCAGGATCGCCGACTTCACCTGAGCCGAAGCGACCGGCAGCGTGTATTCGATCGGCACCGCCGGACACATCCCGCGCACCATCAACGGCAGCCGCCCGCCCGGCGAAGAGGTAATGTCCGCCCCCATCTGCGACAGCGGCTCGATCACGCGTCCCATCGGTCGCCCCGACAGCGACGCGTCGCCGGTAAAGGTGCAGGTGATCGGATGGCTCGACACCAGCCCCATCAGCAGCCGCGTCGACGTCCCCGAATTGCCCATCTCCAGCGCCGTCTCGGGCTGGAGCAATCCGCCGACGCCAACGCCGTCCACCACCCAGATCCCGTCCTCGCCCCGCTCGATCGTCGCGCCCATCGCGCGCATCGCAGCCGCAGTGGCAAGCACGTCCTCGCCCTCCAGCAACCCCTCGATCCGGCTGGTGCCGACCGCCAGGCTCGCGAACATCAGCGCGCGGTGGCTGATCGACTTGTCGCCGGGGACCGCGATCGAACCGGTCAGTGGACCGCGTGCGACGACGTCCATCGAAGTGGGGAGGGGGTGTGCCATGGGGCCGGGCTTTTGACAGTGGCCTTGCGCTATGGCAAGGCGCGCCCACTTTGCGAGGGTATCCCCCCGCAATCCATTCATCCGAAAGGTTCTATCGGCATGATCAAGCCGGAATGGGGCACGAAGCGTTCGTGCCCGAAATGCGCGACGCGTTTCTACGACCTCGAAAAAGCCGACCCCGTGACCTGCATCGAATGCGGGTATGCGTGGGAGCCCGAGCCCATCCTGAAGTCGAAGCAGCCGCTGCCGTTCGAGGTCGCCAAGCCCGACACCAAGAAGCCCGACGCGGATCTCGAGGGTGACGAGGAAGAGGACATCGCCTCGATCACCGGCGAGGACGAAGAGCCGTCGGCGGACGACGAAGTCGATCTCGGCGGCGACGACGACCTCGGCGTCGAGACGCCGCAGGACGAGCACGAGCGTTAAGTTTGAATAAATTTGGCAGGCGGCATTTACGCCGCTTGCCAACCCGGGCGGGTCCGGTTAGTGACCCGCCTCCCAACGGGAATGGGGCCGTAGCTCAGCTGGGAGAGCGTTCGCATGGCATGCGAAAGGTCAGGGGTTCGATCCCCCTCGGCTCCACCATTTCCGTTGATGACTGGTCCGCCGGGACAGCTTTTTACATAGCGTCAGTCGAGATCGTCGGCGCCGGCCCGCGCCGCGTGCAGGTCCCTGAACGTCTCCTCGATCGCCGCGACCACGGCGCTTCCCTCGATGCGCGAGGCAGAATCGTTCGCCACCAGCACGCCTACGCGCCGCGTCGGATCGAAGCCCGTCAACCGAATCATCGCGATGCCTTCGCTGGCAAAGCTCAGCGGCATGACCGTCATACCCAGCCCTGCACGGACATAGGTCAGCGCGCGGTCGTCGCTGACGGTGCGGGCGGCCATGAACGGTCGCACGCCGCGCGCGGTGAAGAAGCGGCTCGTTTCGGCCAGCGCTTCGCAGTGGCGGCGGACGATCATCGTTTCCTCGGCGACGTCGGCGACCGCGAGCGTGGCACGTCCGGCCAGTCGGTGGTCGTTCGCCACCGCGACCGCGAAACCCTCCTCGAGCAGCACGCGACCGCGCGCATCGTCGCCGATCGCGCCGAGCATAACGTCGATCCGCCCGCGATCGAGCAACGCGACGAGTTCGCTGCTCCGTCCCTCGACGACTTCGAGGCGTTCGGTGGTGGAGGCGCGTCGCGCCCGGCCTAGCGCGGCCGCTATCCAGGACGGCGGTAACGTCGTAGCGATCCCGAGCCGGACAAGCTTGGTCGGAGCCGTGTCCTGCAAATCCCGCTCGGCGGCGGCGAACTCGGCTTCGATCCGGCGCGCATGCACCGCGAACCGCGTACCCGAGGGCGTGAGTTCGATACGCCGGTTGGTCCGCAGGAACAGCGTCTGTCCGAGCGACGCCTCGAGCTTGGCGATCCCGACCGACAGCGTCGGTTGCGAGATCCGGCACTGCGCGGCGGCGCGCGTGAAATTGCCTTGGTCCACGACCGCCAGGAAATAGCGCAATACATAGCGTTCGATCATGCGCGTTCGATCATAGCGATACGACCATAGACACGATCTATCGCATGTGTTCGGTCGTATCAATTTCTCTTGGACGCCGCGACCGGGTATCATGCCAGCAACACAAGGTCTGGAGAGGCTGCATGATACCCGATTTCGATTTCGCGCTCGGCGAATCCGCGGACATGATCCGCGAGAGCACGCACCGCTTCGCCACCGACAAGATCGCGCCGCTGGCCGCCAAGATCGACGCCGACGACTGGTTCCCGCGCGAGCTGTGGCCGGCGATGGGCGAACTCGGCCTCCACGGCATCACCGTCGAGGAGGAGTTTGGCGGCCTCGGCCTCGGCTATCTGGAGCACGTCGTCGCGGTCGAGGAAGTCTCGCGCGCGTCCGCCTCGATCGGCTTGAGCTACGGCGCGCATTCGAACCTGTGCGTCAACCAGATCCGCCGGTGGGGCAATCCCGAGCAGAAGGCGAAGTACCTCCCCAAGCTCGTGTCGGGCGAGCATGTCGGCAGCCTCGCCATGTCCGAGGCGGGCGCGGGCTCCGACGTCGTCTCGATGAAGCTCAAGGCGGTGAAGACCGACACCGGCTACGTCCTCAACGGCACGAAGTTCTGGATCACCAATGCGGCCTATGCAGACACGTTGGTCGTCTATGCGAAGACCGGCGAGGGCTCGCGCGGGATCACCGCGTTCTTGATCGAGAAGGACATGCCGGGCTTCTCGATCGGCCAGAAGATCGACAAGATGGGTATGCGTGGGTCTCCCACGGCGGAACTCGTGTTCACCGATTGTGAGGTCCCGTTCGAGAACGTGATGGGACCCGAGAATGGCGGCGTCGGCGTACTAATGTCGGGCCTCGACTACGAGCGCGCGGTGCTCGCGGGCATCCAGCTCGGCATCATGCAGGCGTGCTTGGACGTGGTGATCCCGTACGTCCGTGAGCGGAAGCAGTTCGGGACGGCGATCGGCCAGTTCCAGCTGATCCAGGCAAAGGTCGCCGACATGTACGTCGCGCTGAGTTCGGCGCGCGCGTACGTCTATGCGGTGGCGAAATCGTGCGATGCGGGCAAGACCACGCGGTTCGATGCGGCGGGCGCGATCCTGCTGGCGAGCGAGAGCGCGGTGAAAGTGTCGCTCGAATCGATCCAGGCGCTCGGCGGGGCAGGCTACACCAAGGACTGGCCGGTCGAGCGGTTCATGCGGGATGCGAAGTTGCTCGACATCGGCGCTGGGACGAACGAGATTCGCCGCATGCTGATCGGCAGAGAACTCATCGGAGCCGCCCCCAAGGTGGCGCAGTGATGGCCCCCGCAAATCCTCCCCGGAACGGGGAGGGGGACCGCGTAGCGGTGGAGGGGGCTCACCCCGCACGTAACGCTGGCAGAAGCCCCCCCTCCACCCTTCGCCCAAGCGGTCGAACGGTCCCCCTCCCCGTGTCGGGGAGGATTTGCGTGACCGCGCCCGTCCTCAGCTCCGCACTGTCGCCCGACAGCGAGACCTTCCGCGCCAACGCGACCCACAACCGCGCGCTTGCCGAAACCCTCCGCGAAAACGTCGCCCGCACCGCGCTAGGCGGCAACGCGAAATCCCGCGAGCGCCACGCCGCGCGCGGAAAACTCCTCCCACGCGATCGCGTCGAACGTCTGCTCGACCCCGGCTCGCCGTTCCTCGAAATAGGCCAGCTCGTCGCCAACGGCCTCTATGACGATGAGGTCCCCGGCGCCGGCGTGATCGCCGGGATCGGCCGCGTGTCGGGTCGCCAGTGCATGATCCTGTGCAACGACGCGACGGTGAAGGGCGGCACCTACTACCCGCTCACCGTCAAGAAACACCTCCGCGCGCAGGAAATCGCGCAGGAGAACCGGCTCCCCTGCATCTACCTCGTCGACAGCGGCGGCGCCAACCTGCCGCACCAGGCGGAGGTCTTCCCAGACCGCGATCACTTCGGCCGCATCTTCTTCAACCAGGCGCAGATGTCGGCGCTCGGCATCCCGCAGATCGCCTGCGTCATGGGCAGCTGCACCGCGGGCGGCGCGTACGTCCCCGCCATGTCCGACGAGACGATCATCGTCCGCGGGCAGGGCACGATCTTCCTCGCCGGCCCACCGCTGGTGAAGGCCGCGACCGGCGAAGTCATTTCGGCCGAGGAACTGGGCGGCGCCGACACGCATGGCCGCCGCTCGGGCGTGGTCGATCACGTCGCCGAGAACGACGAGCACGCGCTAACGATCGTCCGCGACATCGTCTCGACGCTGCAACCGCAGGCGCAGACCGCGGTGAACCTCCAGCAGCCCAGGCCGCCGAAGTTCGCCCCCGAAGAACTGTACGGCATCGTCCCTAGCGACGTCCGCGCGCCCTACGACGTCCACGAAGTGATCGCGCGCCTCGTCGACGGCAGCGAGTTCCACGAGTTCAAGGCGCTCTACGGCACCTCGCTCGTCTGCGGGTTCGCGCACATCTGGGGCATCCCGGTCGCGATCCTCGCCAACAACGGCGTGCTATTCAGCGAGAGCGCACAGAAGGGCGCGCACTTCATCGAGCTCGCCTGCCAGCGCAGAATCCCGCTGCTGTTCCTCCAGAACATCTCGGGCTTCATGGTCGGCGGCAAATACGAGGCGGAAGGCATTGCGAAACATGGCGCAAAGCTCGTCACCGCCGTGGCCACCGCGACCGTCCCGAAGATCACCGTGCTGATCGGCGGCAGCTTCGGCGCGGGCAATTACGGCATGTGCGGCCGCGCCTATTCGCCGCGCTTCCTGTTCACCTGGCCCAACAGCCGGATCAGCGTGATGGGCGGCGAGCAAGCGGCCTCCGTCCTAGCCACCGTCCACCGCGACGCGGACGGCTGGACGCCCGAGCAGGCCGAAGCCTTCAAGGCGCCGGTCCGCCAGAAATACGAGGACGAGGGCAACCCCTGGTACGCCACCGCGCGCCTCTGGGACGACGGCATCATTGATCCCGCCCAAACGCGAGACGTGCTTGGCCTGGCCTTCGCCGCGACGCTCAACGCTCCCATCCCCGAACGCCCCGCGTTCGGCGTGTTCAGGATGTAACCCGATGATCCTGCTGTCACTTCTCCTCGCCGCCGGTCAGATCACCCCGGTCCAGCCGATCGTCAAAGGCACCGGCCTGCCGCCCGCGGTAGTGACCGAAGAGGCGGGCGTCATGGTCCCGATCGATGCGCTCTTCGCCGCGCTCGCCGCCCGCGACGGCCAGGCGATCCTCGCGCAGGTCCGCTCCGACGGAGGCGCCACCGTCGCGGAGGAAAAGCCAGACGGCACGCGCTCGGTCCGCCGCACGAGCTGGCCCGAGTTCGCCGCATCGATCAAGCCCGGCCCCGAGCGCTACGCCGAGCGCCTGACCGATCCCGCAGTCGACATCGACGGCGACATCGCGATGGTCTGGTCGCCCTACGTCTTCACGATCGACGGCAAGGTCTCGCATTGCGGCACCGACCATTTCGACATGGTCCGCGACGCCGGCCGCTGGAAGATCGCCAACATCACCTGGTCCAAGCGCACCACCGGATGTGCGAACTGACATGGCCTGTCCTACACCGCCCGCATCGGCTTATGCCGGAATGACCATGATGAACCAGTCGACCCTTTCCGCCGATCTTCCTGCCGTCGAGCGGCTTTCGAGCCCGATGTGCACATCGCTGGAGCGTCTGCACTTTGTGCACTTCCGCGGAGCGAATCGATGATCGAGTCCCTCCTGATCGCCAATCGCGGCGAGATCGCCTGCCGCATCATCCGCACCGCAAGGGCACTCGGCATCCGCACGATAGCGGTCTATTCGGACGCTGACGCGAACGCGCTCCACGTCCGCCAGGCGGACGAAGCCGTCCATATCGGTGCGTCCCCGGCACGCGAAAGCTACCTCGTCGGCGGCCGCATCATTGCCGCCGCGAAGGAGACCGGCGCCCAGGCGATCCACCCCGGCTACGGCTTCCTGTCCGAGAATGCCGACTTCGCCCAAGCCGTGCTAGACGCCGGACTGATCTGGGTCGGCCCCAACCCCGATAGCATCCGCGCAATGGGCCTCAAGGACGCCGCGAAACAGCGCATGATCGCTGCCGGCGTGCCCGTCACGCCGGGCTATCTCGGCGAGGACCAGTCTCCCGAGCGTCTGAAGGCGGAGGCCGATGCGATCGGCTATCCCGTCCTCATCAAGGCAGTCGCCGGCGGCGGCGGCAAGGGTATGCGTCGCGTCGATACGGCCGCCGAGTTCGCCGACGCGCTCGTCTCGTGCCAGCGCGAGGCGGCGTCGTCGTTCGGCAACACCGACGTGCTGATCGAGAAATACATCCTCTCGCCGCGCCATATCGAGGTGCAGGTCTTCGGCGACAGCCACGGCAACGTCGTCCACCTGTTCGAACGCGACTGCTCGCTCCAGCGCCGCCACCAGAAGGTGATCGAGGAAGCGCCCGCACCCGGTATGGACGCCGCCACCCGCGAAGCGATCTGCGCCGCCGCGGTAAAGGCCGCCACGGCAGTCGAGTACGTCGGCGCCGGTACGATCGAGTTCATCGCCGACGCCAGCGAAGGCCTCCGCGCCGACCGCATCTGGTTCATGGAAATGAACACGCGGCTGCAGGTCGAGCACCCGGTGACCGAAGAGATCACCGGCCAGGACCTCGTCGAATGGCAACTCCGCGTCGCGTCCGGCGAGCCCTTGCCGAAGCGTCAGGACGAACTGGCTATAGACGGCTGGGCGATGGAAGCACGGCTCTATGCCGAAGATCCCGCCAAGGGGTTCCTGCCGTCGATCGGAACGCTCCAACGCTTCGATCTCGGCACCACCGCGCGCGTCGATACCGGGGTAGAGCAGGGCGCTGAAATCTCGCCGTTCTACGACCCGATGATCGCCAAGGTCATCGCTTGGGGCGAAGACAGAGAGACTGCGCGCGAAGCCCTGGCGTATGCGCTCAATGGTGCGGTCGTCTGGCCGGTACGCTCAAACGCGGGGTTCCTCGTCGAGGCGCTCGACCATCCCGACTTCGTGGCGGGCACGCTCGACACCGGTCTGATCGCGCGCGAAGGCGACACGCTCATGCCGCCGACGCACCCGACCGAAGAGGCGTTGGCCGACGCCGCCGGGGCGCTCGTATCAGCCGATCCAATCGCCGGCTTCCGTCTCAATGCCGCCCCCCGCCGCAGCGCGACGTTCCTGCTCGACGGCGAACCGGTCGAGGTCGAACTCGACGGACAGGCCGGAACGACGTCGGCGTTCGAAGACGTCCTGATCTCCGAAGCTGGCCAGACCTGGCAGCTCAAGCCTTGGCGTGCGTCGGGTGTCGCTGCGGGCGGAGCAGCGGACGGCGCTATCCTGTCGCCCATGCCGGGCCGCATCATCGCGGTCGACGTGGCAGCGGGCGACACCGTCGCGAAGGGCCAGAAGCTCGTCACGCTCGAGGCGATGAAGATGGAGCATTCGCTGACAGCGCCGTTCGACGGCATAGTCGCGGACCTCAACGCCATCGAGGGCGGGCAGGTGACCGAGGGCACCATGCTCGTCCGCATCGAGAAGGATAGCTAATGGCCGGCCGCTATTTCGACGACTGGAGCATCGGCGACCGGATCGAGCACGAGATCCGTCGCACGGTGACCGAGACGGACAACCTGCTGTTCTCGACGATGACGCACAATCCGCAGCCGCTGCATCTCGATATCGAGGCCGCCAAGGCGAGCGAGTTCGGCCAAATCCTCGTCAACGGCACCTTCACCTTCGCACTGATGGTCGGGCTGTCGGTCGGCGAGACGACGCTCGGCACGCTCGTCGCCAATCTCGGCTACGATAAGCTGGTGCATCCGAAGCCCGTGTTCATCGGCGACACGATGCGCTGCGAAACCGAAGTGACCGAGCTCAAGCCCAGCAAGTCGCGCCCCAACGCGGGCATCGTCACCTTCACGCACCGGCTCATCAACCAGCGCGACGAGATCGTGTGCCAATGCCTGCGCACCGCCCTGATCGAGCGGCGCGCAAGTCCTCCTCAGTGATTATCGCGCGGTAGGCCCATCGTCTGCGCGATCCGCTGGTACTTCTCGGCGCCTTCGAGGATCGCACCCGTCTCCATCTGGCCGACCGTGGCGCGCTGGATTTCCTGCCACGGCGTCTGCGAACGCGGATAGGCATAGCCACCCGCTTCGGTCAGCGCACGGCGACGTTCGGCGAGATCCTCGTCCGAGATCAGCACGTTAGCGCTGCCCTTGGCGAGGTCGATGCGAACTCGGTCGCCAGTCCGGATCAACGCAAGCCCCCCCATCGCCGCCGCCTCAGGCGAGGCGTTGAGGATCGACGGCGACCCCGACGTCCCCGACTGGCGACCGTCGCCGATGCAGGGGAGGGCATGCACCCCCTCCCGGATCAGATACGCCGGCGGCCGCATGTTCACGACTTCCGCCGCACCCGGATAGCCGATCGGCCCCGCGCCACGCATGAACAGCAACGTATCGGTGGTGATCCCGAGCGACGGATCGTCGATCCGGTGGTGGTAATCCTCCGGCCCGTCGAACACGACCGCGGGGCCCTCGAACGCCTCGAGATCGTCCGGGTTGCTCAAATACCGCTCGCGGAACTCGGGCGAGATCACGCTGGTCTTCATGATCGCCGAGTCGAACAAATTGCCGCGCAGCACGATGAAGCCGGCATCCTCGAGCAGCGGCGTCGCGAACGGGCGGATGACGCGCTCGTCCTCGATCGTCGCGGTCCGGCAATTGTCGCCGATCGACTTGCCGTTCGCGGTCATCGCGTCCTCGTGGATCAGGCCCTGCTTCATCAGCTCGGCGACCACCGCGGGGACGCCGCCGGCATGGTAGTAATCTTCGCCGAGATACTCGCCCGCGGGCTGGAGGTTGACCATCAGCGGCACTTTGTGACCGTGCGTCTGCCAGTCGTCGATCGGCAGGTCGACGCCGATGTGGCGCGCGATCGCGGCGAGATGGATCGGTGCGTTGGTCGAGCCACCGATCGCCGAATTAACGACGATCGCGTTGTGGAACGCCTCCTTGGTCAGAATCTCCGACGGCTTCAGATCTTCCGAAACCATGTCGACGATCCGCTTGCCGGTGCGATAGGCGACCTCCTGGCGATCACGGTACGGCGCGGGGATCGCAGCCGAGCCGGGCAACTGCATGCCGAGCGCCTCGGCGAGCGAATTCATCGTCGTCGCGGTGCCCATCGTGTTGCAATAGCCGGTCGACGGCGCCGACGACGCGACGAGCTTGATGAAGCCCTCGTCGTCGAGCGCACCGGTCGCGAGCAGTTCGCGCGCCTTCCACACGATCGTCCCCGAACCGGTCCGCTCGCCCTTGTGCCAGCCGTTGAGCATCGGCCCCACCGATAGCGCGATCGCCGGAATATTCACGGTCGCCGCCGCCATCAGGCAGGCGGGCGTGGTCTTGTCGCAACCGATCGTCAGCACGACGCCGTCGAGCGGATACCCGTAGAGCACCTCGACCAATGCCAGATAGGCGAGGTTGCGGTCGAGCCCGGCGGTCGGGCGCTTGCCGGTTTCCTGGATCGGGTGGACCGGGAATTCGAGCGCGATGCCGCCGGCTTCCCGGATGCCCTCGCGCAGGCGTTCGGCGAGCACGAGGTGGTGGCGATTGCACGGCGACAGGTCGCTGCCGGTCTGCGCAATCCCGATGATCGGCTTGCCCGAGCGCAGTTCCTCTAGGCTCAGCCCGAAGTTCAGATAGCGCTCCAGATAGAGCGCGGTCATGTCGATATTCTCGGGGTTGTCGAACCACGCGCGCGAGCGGAGCTTAGGCATGTCGGTCATGAGGAGCTTTCTGGAGATCAAATATCAGCGGGCGACGGAAATGCGGTAGATCATGGCGTGATGATACGGCTTGCCCGGATCGACGCGTGCGGAGACGAAGTTCGGCTTGTTCGGCGCATCGGGGAATTTCTGCGGTTCGAGCGCGATGCCGTCGCCCATGCGGTACAGATGACCCTTCTTGCCGATGAACGTGCCGTCGAGGAAATTGCCGGTGTAGAACTGCACGCCGGGCTCGGTCGTCAGGACTTCGAGCACGCGGCCCGAGACAGGATCCTCCAGCCGCGCGGCCAGTTCGGGCTTGGCGGTCAGACCCTTGTCGAGCGCGAAATTATGGTCGTAGCCATGGCCGTAGCGGATCTGCTGGTCGCGACCATCGCGGATGCCCTCGCCGACGATGCGGCCGTTTCGGAAATCGAACACCGTGCCGGCGACGGGCTGCAGCGTACCGGTCGGGATCAGCTTGTCGTCGACCGGCGTGATCGCTTTGGCGGGGATCGTCAGCCGGTGGCCATACGCGCCCATCGCCGAGCCTTCGCCGCCGAGATCGAAGATGCCGTGATTGGTCATGTTCACGATCGTCGGCTTGTCGGTCTTCGCGTCATACGCGATGCCGAGATTGCCGGCTTCGTCGAGCGTATAGGTGACGGTGACGTCCAGATTGCCGGGATAGCCGGAATCGCCGTCCGGGCTGCGGTAGCCCAGCACGAGCGTCGCGGTCGGGCCGTTCGTCGCCGAGACGATCTTCCACGCGACCTTGTCGAAGCCCTTGCCGCCGCCGTGCAGCGAATTGACCTTGTCGTTGAGCGGCAACTGGTACGCCTTGCCGTCGAGCGTGAAGCGGCCACCGGCGATGCGATTGGCGAAACGGCCGACCGTCACGCCGAAGAAATTGGGATGCTCGACGTAGGAGGCGAGGTCGTCATAGCCGAGCATGACGTCGGCGATCTTGCCGTTGCGGTCCGGGCCCATCAACGATTGCAGCGTGGCACCGTACGACAGGATGCGCGCGGAGACGCCATGCGCGTTGCTGAGCGTCACGGCCTCGATCGTGGTACCGTCCTTAAGCGTACCGGCAGGCGTGCGCTTCGCCTCTGCCGCGTCGGCTGCGTGCGCCGAAAGCGCTGCCAGCAAGGTTGCCACGATGATCCCCGACTTTGTGATTGCGCGCATTCCGGTTCCCCTCCTTATTCGTCTGACGCCGTTGACGCGCCTTGTGTGGCTATATAGTCGGACAATATATTTCTGGGCAAGCCTTGCGGGAAAAGACTGTTGCAGTCACCGACAGGGCACGGAGGATGAAACGACTATGGCGATGCCGATACAGACGCAAAAGCCCGTTGAGGCCGGGGCGGTGCATGCCGCGGGAGGCGCGCCGAGCTATCGATCCGCGCTCACGTTGCTCGCCAGCCTGTTCTTCATGTGGGGCTTCATCACGGTCATCAACAACACGCTGCTGCCGCACCTGCGCAGCGTGTTCGACCTCAGCTATACGCAGACGACACTGATCGAGAGCGTCTGGTTCATCGCGTATTTCTTCGCCTCGATCCCGTCGGCCAAGCTGATCGAGCGTGTCGGGTATCAGCGCGCAATGGTGTTCGGGCTCGGCCTGATGGCGGTCGGCGCATTGATGATGGTGCCCGCCGCGCGGCTGCCGTCGTACGGCGTGACGCTGGTCGCGCTGTTCGTGATCGCGAGTGGCATCACGCTGCTGCAGGTTGCGGCGAATCCCTACGTCGCCGTCGTTGGTCCGCCCGAGACAGCGTCGTCGCGGCTGAACCTCGTGCAGGCGTTCAATTCGGCGGGCGCAACACTCGCGCCGCTGTTCGGTGGCTACCTGATCCTGGGTCGTTCGACCTCCGGCACGGCCGCCGCCGGTTCAACCGCGGTGCTGACGCAGGCCGAGCGGATTGCCGACGCGCAGTCAGTGGTGCTGCCCTATCTGATCGTCGCGGCCGTGCTGGTCGTGCTGGCGATCGTGATCGCGCGCTTCCCGCTGCCCGCGATGGGGTCTGCGACGCAGCGTTCGGCGAAGGCGGATCGCAAGGGCCAGTCGCTCTGGTCGCATCGCAACCTCGTATTCGGCATCCCGGCGATCTTCATTTATCTGATAGCCGAAATTGGTGTCGCCAACCTGTTCATCAATTTCGTCAGCCAACCGAACATCGGCAACCTGACGCACGAGCAGGCATCGCATTACCTGTTCATCCTGTGGGGCGGGATGATGGTCGGCCGCCTGATCGGCAGCGTGGTGATGCGCACGATCCCTGCCGAGCGCGTGCTGGCGTTTGCGAGCATCGGCGCCTGCGTCGTGATGCTTATCGCTACTTTCACCACAGGGCACGTCGCGATGTGGGCGCTGATCTCCGTCGGTCTGTTCCACTCGATCATGTTCCCGACGATCTTCACGCTCGGCATCAAGGGGCTTGGGCCGCTCACCGAGGAAGGGTCGGGCCTGCTCATCATGGCGATCGCAGGCGGCGCGCTAGTCATCGTCCAGGGCTGGCTCGCAGATACCTACGGTCTCCAGAACTCGTTCCTGCTGACCGCGGCGTGCGAACTCTACGTGTTGTTCTACGCCGTGTGGGGATCGCGGACGACCAACGCGTTGCCGGAACAAGCGGTGCGCTAAAGGACCAACACTCTCAGATCCTCTTGGTCTGACAATTAGCCGACCGGTTAGTGTCTCTTGCGTAGTTGAGTAAGGTTCAAAGTAGCACGATCGGCATCGCTAGCGGCTGTAATCAGTCCGAGTAATAGGGTATGCCCTTCGCTCGTTAGCAGGAGAATTAGAAGTGAGCAGTTTGCGCCTATTGCAGCATCGCGCAGCGAACGGCACGCGGTCGGTGATCGCCGCTTCCGACGAGGGCGCGAGCCTCGTCCTGGGCGTGGACAGCGTCCGTGAACTTGCGACGCGCGCGATCGCAGCGGGCACCGATCTTGCGACGGCGGTTCGGGCGTGTGGGACCGGCGCGACGGTTGAAATCGCCGCCGAACTTGCCGCCGGCCGCCTGCTGTCACCGATCGATCATGGCGATCCCGCTCATCTCATCATGACCGGCACCGGACTGACGCATCTCGGTTCCGCGGAAGGGCGCGACAAGATGCACCGCGCTGCGGCTGCAGCCGAAACGCTGACGGATTCGATGCGCATGTTTCTCGACGGAGTCGCGGGCGGCAAGCCGGCGGTGGGCGAGACGGGCCAGCAGCCCGAATGGTTCTACAAGGGTGATGGATCGGGTTTGGTCGGGCCTGGCGGCGCACTCACCAGCCCGGCCTTCGCGCAGGACGGCGGCGAGGAGCCCGAACTCGCCGGCATCTACCTGATCGGCCCGGACGGTACGCCGTTCCGCCTTGGCCTCTGTCTTGCCAACGAGTTCAGCGATCACGTGACCGAGCGGCACAATTACCTCTGGCTCGCGCATTCCAAGCTGCGGCAGGCGGCGCTCGGTCCGGAATTGCTGACCGGCCCAATTCCCGACCATGTCGAGGGCATGAGCCGCATCCACCGCGACGGTGCGTTGCTTTGGGAAAAGCCGTTCCTCTCGGGCGAGGCGAACATGTCGCACACGATCGCCAACCTCGAGGCGCATCACTTCAAATACGATCTGTTTCGCCGGCCGGGCGACGTTCACGTCCATTTCTTCGGGACGGCAACGTTGTCATTCAGCGAAGGCGTGACGACGCGGGAGGGCGACGTTTTCGAGATCGAGGCGCCGCCGTTCACGCTGCCGTTGCGCAACACGCTGGCCAAGGCCTCGCCGTCGCCGGTCGTCGTCCGCGCACTGTGAAATCAGCCGCGCTGAGGTAGCGTCAGGCGGACTAACAAGCCGCCGAGGACGGGGGAACGGTCGAGCGTCACCGTGCCCCCGTTCAGTTCGGCGAGCTCGCGCGTGATCGACAGTCCGAAGCCGTGACCGTCGCCGCGTTCGTCGAGACGACGGCCGGGCAGGACCGCTTGCGCCATCGCCGTGTCGTCGAGACCTTGACCGTCGTCGGCAATCTCAAGCGTGACGGTGCCGTCGACCGAGTTCGCAGTGATCGAAACCGCGGCGCGCGCGTGACGCCATGCGTTGTCGAGGAGGTTGCCGATCATCTCGTCCAAGTCCTGCGGGTCGATTGCGACGGCTAGGTCGTCGGGAATCGCGATGTCGATCGTCATCGGGCGATCGGCGTGAATGCGGCGCAAGACCGCGATGAGATCGGCAACGGCGGGGGCGATCGGCGTCCGGGTGCGCGCGCCGCCGGTCGCATCCGCGCGAGCGCGACCGAGGTGATGGCGGACTCGACGATCGATCTGGTCGACCATGTCGCGGACGTCTGCGTCGGCGTTCGCTTCGGCCAGTTTCAGCGAGAGCGCGGCGAGGGGGGTCTTCAACCCGTGCGCTAGGTTGGCGACGTGTTGGCGGGCGTGCGCGAGCCCGGCCGCGTTCTGGTCGATCAGTGCATTGAGTTCCGCGACGAGCGGTTGCAATTCCCCGGGCTGGTCGTCGGGGACGTGGCGCTCGGTGCCGGCGCGAACGGCTGCGAGCGAGGTGCGGAGATCGCGCAGGGGGCGCAGGCCAAAGCGCAACTGCACCAGCGTCGCCAGCGCAAGGCCGACGCCGAGTAAGGCGAGCGAGCCGAGCAGCGGGATCATCGCCTCGCGCAACGGCTCCTCGACGATCCGGCGGGGGCCGATCGCGGTGATGGTCACCGTGCCGCGTGGGGTGGTGACGTCCAGGCTGCGCGAGTGCAGCCGCTCGCCGCTTTGGTCGCGCGCTTCGCCAGGGTGAACCTGTCGGTCTTCCTGCCCGCCGGGGCCGGGTGGAAGCGGGCGCTCTTCACTGCGAGGTAGAACGGGCGGCGGCGGTGGAATGGTTGAGGCTGGCTTTGAAATGGTTGGGGGCGGGGTCGTGCCGCTATCGAAGCGACCGGCGGGACCTTCGACCTGCCATGACCAGTCGGACCCGGGTTCGCCGAACTCGGGCAGGTCGATCGCGCGCATCCGGTCTAGCGAACCGTCCGGGCGGACAGCCCGCGCCAACACCGCGACTTGCGCATCGAGGCGTTCGTCGAGCCCGCGCGTGACGAAGCGTTCGAGGACGTGGCCGATCGTGATGCCGGCGAACAGCAGCGCGATCCCGGTCGAAAGCGCGGCGATCGCGAGCATGCGGCCGAAGAGCGAGCGGGGGATGAGGCGGAGGCGGGTCATCGCCGGCTTCGCGCGCTGGTGTCGAGTGAACCGCCCGTCACATACCACCCCGGCGAAGGCCGGGGACCAATTGGAGAGGTTTCGATTATGATGGACGACGCGCCATTACTATTCATTTCCAATTGGGCCCCGGCCTTCGCCGGGGTGGTGTCTTTGTTGTGGCGAATCGTTTGTCCGGTCATCACGACCCATCCGCCGTCAGCCGATACCCGCGTCCGCGCACCGTCTCGATCATCTGCGCACCGATCTTCCGCCGCAACCGGCCGATGATGACCTCGATCGAGTTCGAGTCGACATCCGCATCGCCCTCGTAAACGCGCTCGATCAGGTCGGCGCGCTCGATGACGACTTCGCGGCGGAGCATCAGGGCGGAGAGCACGCGCCATTCGAACGCGGTGAGTTTCAGCGGCAGGCCGTTCAGCTCGAACGTGCCGAGCTGCGCGTCGAAGGTCAGCGGTCCGCACGTGACGCGCGCCGCCGCATGACCGGCTGCACGACGGACAAGCGCCCGCAGCCGCATGACCACCTCCTCGACGCGGAACGGCTTCACGACATAATCGTCGGCACCGGCCTTGAAGCCCTCGACCTTTTCCGACCAGCCGTCGCGGGCGGTGAGGATCAGGACGGGCAGGTCGCGTCCCGCCGCACGCCAGTCACGCAAGACCGACAGCCCGTCGCGCTTGGGCAAGCCGAGATCGAGGACCGCCGCGTCGTACATTTCGGTCGCGCCAAGATGACCGCCGTCCTCACCGTTGGTCGCGACGTCGACCGCGAAATGCTCCGCGCGCAACGCTCGCGCCAACCCGTCGGCGATCGCCGCATCGTCCTCGACCAATAATACCCGCATTCGCCTGTCCCTATGCCTGAGACCCCAACGGAAACTGAACGGCTTGGTTCAGCGGGCGTCGGCAGCGCGCGCCTAGACGGTGATTCGTCAACCAATGAGAGGAACGACGCACGTGACCGAACATTCCCATATCGCGCCGAACAAGCGCTTCAATCTCCGCCGCAATCGCCTGGCACTCGCCGCGGCTGGTTTGCTGGTGGTCGGCGGTGCAGCGGGTGCCGTCACGGTTGCCGCCACGCGCCCGAGCGTGACGATGGCGCCCGCCACGCCAACCGCGATCCGTTCGCTCCAGTCCGACGGCATCGTCACGATCCGCGGCACGGTCGCGGAGACCTACGGCAACAAGTTCGTGATGGCCGACCGCACCGGTCGCGCGCTGGTCGATCTCGGTCGGGAAGGCGATGGCAGCAACTTGATCGCGGCGGGTCAGCCCGTGACGATCCAGGGTCGGTTCGAGGATGGCTTCGTCCACGCTTCGTTCCTGGTGGCACCCGGTGGCAAGGTAATGGCGCTCGGCCCGGTCGGCGGCCCGCCGCGTGGCCCGCATGGTCCTGGTGGCCCGGGACGCGACGGTCCGGGGCGTGATGGCCCCGGTGGGCCGGAAGGTCCTGGGGTTCCCGGCGGTCCGGGTGCCCCTCCGCCGCCGCCGGTGGGTATGGCGCCCCCGCCGCCGCCAATGGCTAACGGTGCAGTCGCGCCCGCACCCGTTGCCCCTCCGGTCGGGGTGCCAACGACCGCGCCGGCCCGGCAGGGTACGCCGGCGACCTGATGCCGGCCGCCTGACGGTCACAACACCAGCGCGGGGCCGGTATTATGCCGGCTCCGCGTTATCGCCGTATCGGTGCGGGCTGGAGATGTTGACGGCGCTGTGCCGGCTCGGGCGGGCGGACCCAGTAGCGGCCGGTCACGACCAGCGGCAACGCAAGCAGCAGGCCTGCACCGACATCCCAGACGCCGTCGCCGATCAGGCCTGCGCCGAGCCCGGCGACGGTCGACACGCCAAGCAGGATCGGCAATGCGAAGATCTGGCCGTTGGTCTTGTGTGTCATGCCATTTCTCCCGCCATCACGACTTCGCGGACGCGTTGGTCGCTCGGACCACCGCGACGACGCAGCCAAAGATACAGCCCGCTACCGAGCACGATGATCGTCAATATGTCGAAGATCGCCCAGACGATCTTCATCGCGAGGCCGCCGTAATTCCCGAAATGCAGCGGTTGCGCGAGCAGCATCGCCTGCATGTACCAGGGCATCGGCACGACCGCGTCGAGCCGTCCGGTCGCGGCATCGACGAAGCCGGGCAGCAACATCTTCGACGTCAGCGGCGTCGCGCCTTTCAGGAAGACGGCGTAGTGATGGTGACTGCTGAAGACGACGCCGGGGAAGGCGATGAACTGCGGCTTCATCTCGGGCGCCTCGCGCTGCACCGCGTCGAGCGCGGCCTGGACCGAGGCGCGCTGGGCCGGCAGTGGCGTGCGTGCCTCGCTGGCGATGATCTCTGCAAGGCCGTTAGCCTTCCAGATACCGGTGATCGGCACGACGAAGGTGTTGATCGTGCCCGTCACGCCGACGACGCTCGCCCAGGTGAGCGTGACGATGCCGAGGAGATTGTGGCGATCGAGCCAGCCGAGACGCTTGCTGCGCCCGCGACGTAATGTGCCGAAGTCGAGCTTGGCCATGAACGGTGCGTAGAGCACGACACCCGAGACGATCGCGGCGAAGAAGAGCAGGCCCATCACGCCCAGGAAGATTTCTGCCCAGAAACCGAGGAACATGTCGGTGTGGAGCTTCAGGATGAACGCCATCACGCCGGGGACATAGGGCGGCATCTTTGCCCCGGTGCGCGCGTCGAACGCAAGGAAATGCATCGCTGCGGGCGCGGCATCGGGCGTTGGGCCGGTCGTCACGTAGACGATCGGGCGCTCGTCATCGAAGCTGATGTAGAGGGGGACCTCGCCGGACGCCGCCTTCGCAGCGCGGCTGAGAATGGCGTCGAGCGACAGCGATGGCGTGTTTGCCGGAAGCGTGGCCATCGGCGCGGGCGGGTCGAGCCAGCCGTCGATCTCCTCGTCGAAGATCAGCGGCAGGCCGGTCACGCACAGCATCAGCAGGAACGCGGTGCAGATCAGGCTCGTCCATTTGTGGACGAGATACCAGGTCTTGATCGTACCGCGGGTCATGCGCGGGGAGTGGTTTCGATGAGGGGTATGATCTGCTGAGCGGTCACCAGCGCACAGGTACAGATTTGATAACGATGTGCAATAGCGACGTTGGTGCTAGGGCCTTACTAGCTGATCCTCCCCCGCCAGGGGGAGGTGGCACCGCAGGTGACGGAGGGGGAGGAACGCGCAACGACGGTAATCCTTACCTCCCCCTCCGTCTCGCAAGTGCCAGCCACCTCCCCCTGGCGGGGGAGGATCAGCAGTCAAGCGACCCCTGCGCCGCCGGTTACGCCGTAGACTTCACCCGTGATGTAGCTGCCTTCTTGCGAGGCGAGCAGCACGTACACCGGGGCGATCTCAACCGGCTGGCCCGGACGGCCGAAATGGCTTTTCGAACCGAACGTCTCGAGCGTTTCTTGCGGCTGGCCACCGCTGGGCTGGAGCACCGTCCAGAACGGGCCCGGCGCGACGACGTTGGCGCGGATGCCCTTCTCGATCAGCTGCTTGGCTAGACCCTTGGTGTAGGCGACGATCGCGGCCTTGGTGGTCGCATAGTCGAGCAGATTGTCGGACGGGTCATAGCCCTGCACCGACGCGGTCGTGATCACGGCCGCGCCGACGGGGAGATGCGGGACGGCGGCCTGCACGAACCAGTGCAACGCATAGACATTGGTCTTCATCGTCTGGTCGAAATCGTCGGTCGAGATTTCGGCGACGGTCGGTCGCGTCTGTTGGCGGCCCGCGTTGACGACCAGCACGTCGAGTCCGCCGAATGCATCGACCGTCTGCTGGACTGCGGCGCGACAGAACGACTCGTCCTTCACATCGCCCAGCAGCGCGAGCGCCTTGCGCCCCTCTGCCTCGATCAGCGCGACGACTTCCTTCGCGTCGGACTCTTCGGCGGGGAGGTAGACGATCGCGACGTCGGCACCTTCGCGGGCATAGGCGATCGCCGCGGCACGGCCGATACCGCTGTCGCCGCCGGTGATGAGCGCTTTGCGCCCCGCGAGCTTGCCCGAACCCTTGTAGCTGGTCTCGCCGTGATTGGGTTTCGGATCCATCTTCGACGCGATCCCCGGCGCTTCCTGCGGCTGCTGCGGGAAGGGGGGCTGCGGATATTGCGTGCGCGGATCCTGCATCGTGAGCCGGTCGTCCATGGGGTGCTCCTGTGTCGAATGAACAGGAGCAACCCATGCCGGCGCGGATAGGTTGCGCCCTATTTGAGCAGGATCAACGCCTTCGACAGCGTCATGTAGATCCCCCAGAGGATCGGCAGTCCGACTGCCAGCCATGCGAACACGACAAGTGGCGACGTCCCGGTTGCCGCAGTAGCCGTACCACCGGCCACCGTGTCGACCGCGATCGGCCGGTCGTCCGCCGCCATGTGGAACTTGGCCGCGACCGGCCGGACGAACAGGTTCGCGACGAACCCCGCGACGAGCATCGCCGCCAGCACGAGGAAGATCGGCGGATAGATATCGCTGCGGGGCACGCCCGCCGCGATCGCGCGGTCACGCATGTTGGCGACGAGGAGCGGCCCGACCACGCCTGCGGTTGACCAGGCGGTCAGCAACCGGCCATGGATCGCACCGACATATTTCGTCCCGAACAGGTCGGCGAGATACGCCGGCGCAGTCGCGAACCCGCCGCCGTACATCGAGGCGAGGATGCAGAAGACCAGGATGAACAGGCCCAAGGTCGTGCCCGCCAGCGCCGGTGCGGCGAAACCGTAGAGCACCGCGCCCGCCGCGAGGATCGTCGCGAACAGGGGTTTGCGCCCGATGCGATCGGACAGCCAAGCCCAGAAGAACCGCCCGCCGATGTTGAACAGGCTGATCGCACCCACGAACCCAGCGCCGACCGCTGCTGCCGCCTTCTTCTGGTCGTCGTCGAACGCGGTGAACAACACGCTCGGCGCATCAATCAGGCGTCCGCCAAACAGCTCCTGCAACATCGGCGAGGCGATACCGATGATCCCGATCGAGGCGGAGACGTTGAAGAAGAGCACCAGCCACACCAGCCAGAATTGCGGCGTGCGGTGCGCATCCGACAGCGCGACGTTGAAGCGGCTGATTGATGCCTTGGCGCTGGTCGGCGCGGTCCAGCCGGCGGGCGCCCAACCCTCGGCAGGCACGCGGTAGCCGATCGCGCCGGCCATCATGAACACGAAATAGATGCAGGCCAGGACGAGGAACGTCTGCCAGACGCCGACGCCTGCGGGGCTAGCGAAATGCTTCATCAACAGGTCGGCGAGCGGCCCGCCGATCATCGCGCCGCCGCCAAAGCCCATGATCGCCATGCCGGTCGCCATGCCGCGGCGATCGGGAAACCATTTGATCAGCGTCGAGACGGGCGAGATGTACCCAAGGCCAAGCCCGATACCGCCGATCACGCCCGACCCGAGCCAGATCAGCCAGAGCTGATGCGTCGCGATGCCGATCGCGGCAATGCCCATGCCGCCGCACCAGCAGAATGCGGCGACCACGCCGGCCTTCCGCGGGCCGGCGCGTTCGAGCCAGCCGCCCCAGATCGCGGCGGCGGCACCGAGTACCACGAAGAACAGCGTGTACGTCCAGACGAGATCGCTCACCCGCCAGTCGCAGGTCGTGGTGGTCAGCGCGCCGAGTAGCGTAAGGTTGGGGCAGGCGACCGGATCCGTGATCCCGATCGCGCGCGACAGCGGCAACCAGAACACGCTGAACCCGTACGCCATGCCGATGCACAGGTGGATCGCGAGCGCACAGGGCGGCACGAGCCACCGGTTGAAGCCTGGGCCTGCAACCGTGCGCGCCCGGCTGAGAAAGCCCTCCGCGCCCAGGTCTCTCGTGTCCGGCATGCAACCCCCTGTTTAGCTTTGTTTATGCACCGGACGATGGGCGATCACGCCGCGAATGTCACCTCCAGTGTTTCGAACCCGTCGATCGTAGCGTGCACTGTCTGTCCGCGCCGGATCGGGCCGACGCCGGCGGGGGTGCCGGTGAAGATCAGGTCGCCCGGTGCCAGCTCGACGAAGGTCGACAGCGTCGCGATGATCTCGGGCACGCTCCAGATCATCATCGACAGGTCGCCGGACTGGCGCGTCTCGCCGTCGATCGCGAGTGCGATGCTGCCCTTAGTTGCGGGCACGCCTGGCGTCAGTGCGCCGACGGGGGCGGAGCGATCGAAGCCCTTCGCCATGTCCCACGGGCGCCCGGTCTTCTTCGCCGCCGCCTGGAGATCGCGCCGCGTCAGGTCGATGCCGACGCCTGCACCGAAGATCGTCGCAGCGGCGTCCTCGACCGCGATATCCTTGCCGCCCGTGCCGAGCGCGATCACCAGCTCGACTTCGTGGTGCAGGTCTTCCGTCTGCGGCGGGAAGGGGAGCGTGCTGCCGTCCGCGACGACCGCATCGGCGGGCTTGGAGAAGAAGAACGGCTCCTGCCGATCGGGATCCGAGCCCATCTCGCGGGCGTGGTCGGCATAGTTCTGGCCGACGCAGTAAATCCGGCGGACGGGGAAGCGGTCGGTCGTGCCGGCGATAGCGACGGTCGGCGCAGTGATCGTGGGGATGTGCATGATGGCTCCTTCGCGCGCTCTCATCGACCGCAGACGCATGCTTTGCAACGGCCGCTCGCAGCAACGAAGCGGAACGTCTGCCGACTCAACGGGTTACGGCTAGGCACTAACCGGAGATACCCCAATGCCCAGCAACCAGCCCGTCCGTTTCGATCCGTCCGTCGAAACGATCGCTCCCGACGAGCAGGAGACTTTGCAGGGCATGAAGGACTCGTTCCAGGAGATTTTGGAAACGACCTCGCAGGATTACGGCCATGCGGTCCGCTCGGTCCATGCCAAGGCGCACGGCATCGCGCGCGGTACGTTCACGATCGCCGACAATCTGCCGCCCGAGCTCGCACAGGGTATCTTCGCAACGCCCGGCCGCCACGAGGCGATCATCCGGATCTCCACTAACGCCGGCGATATCCTCGACGACAGCATCAGCCTGCCGCGTGGGCTCGCGCTAAAGATCCTCGATGTCGATGGCGCCCGCCTGCCGGGGTCGGAAGGCGACACGACGCAGGACTTCATCATGGTCAACGGCCCGGCCTTCTCCGCGTCCGACCCCAAGGCCTTCGCCAAGAACCTGAAGCTGCTCGCGAAGACGACCGACCGCTTCGAGGGCGTGAAGAAGGCAATGTCGGCCACCTTCCGCGTCGTCGAGTCCGCGCTCGAGGCGGTCGGCGGCCAGTCGGCGACGCTGACCACGCTCGGCGGTGCCAAGCCCGTCCATCCGCTCGGCGAGACCTATTACTCGCAGACGCCGTTCCGCTTCGGCGATTATATCGCGAAGGTCGCGCTGTTCCCCGTCTCGCCCGAGCTGACGCGGCTGACCGGCGATCTCGTCGACATCACCGCGCGCCCGGATGCGCTGCGCGAAGTCGTGCGCGAGGAACTCATCGAGCATGGCGGCAAGTGGGAGTTCCGCGTGCAGCTGAACACCGATCTCGAAAAGATGCCGATCGAGAACGCTTCGGTGGTCTGGGACGAGGCGGAGAGCCCGTTCGCGACGGTCGCGACGCTCGAAGTGCCGGCGCAGCTTTCCTGGGAACAGGGCGTTACCGACCATACCGACGACGCGTTGTCGTACAGCATCTGGCACGGCATCACCGCGCATCAGCCGCTCGGCGGCGTCAATCGCACGCGCAAGGACACGTACAAACAGTCGGCGGATTTCCGCGGCAAATTCAACGGTTGTCCGATGCATGAGCCCGCCAAGCTGTCCGAACTCGCCTGACACGACGATGGGGGGCGGTACACTTAAGCTGTTCCACGTCAGCGACGTGCATTTTGGTGCGGAGGACCCGGCGGCGATCGCCTGGTTCTCCGAACGCGTCGCCGACGAGAAGCCGGACGCGGTCATCATGACCGGCGACCTGACGATGCGCGCGACGAAGGAGGAGTTTCAGCAGGGGGGCGACTGGTTGCGCTCGTTGGGCGTGCCAGTGACGCTGGAGGTCGGCAATCACGACATCCCCTATTACTGGGATCCGTTCCGCCGGCTGTTCGCGCCGTACCAGCGCTACGCGGCGGTCGAGCAGATGATCGAGAAGCCGCTGGAGCTTCCCGGCGTTACCGTCGTGCCGCTTAAGACGACGGCGCGGGCGCAGTGGCGGTGGAACTGGTCGAAGGGGCGCGTTAGTCCCGGGTCGCTCAAGCGTGCTCTGGCAATGATCGCGGACGTGCCGAAGGGTAATTTGATCCTCATCGGTGCTCATCATCCGCTGATCGAAGGCGGTACCACCGGGACTGCGAAGACGCGTAATGGCGACGAGGCGCTGACGGCATTGGCTGAAGCGGGGGCGCATGCCGTGTTGTCGGGGCACGTCCACGACCCGTTCGACGTGCCGGTCGAGCGGGCAGGGCGGATCATTCGGATGATTGGTGCGGGCACGCTGTCGAAGCGGACGCGGGGTAGCCCGCCTGCGTTCAACGAGATTCGCGTGGAGAACGGGCGGTTCGAGACGTTGGCGCGGACATTGTCCGACGAGGCGAAGCACTCGATCACGAGCGAAGTCTGACGAGAGTTTCGATCCTCCCCCGCCAGGGGGAGGTGGCGCGAAGCGGCGGAGGGGGAGGAACACGCAACCAAGTTTGTCCCTTACCTCCCCCTCCGTCTGGCAAGCGCCAGCCACCTCCCCCTTGCAGGGGAGGATCAGGAGCTTGCCTAGTCCGGTGCTTTCCCGGAATTGAACTCGATATCGATCTCCACCCAGCCGCCGAGAATTTGTTTCCCGCCGACACGCGGGGGACGGACGCGGAACTGCCACGCGGCTTGGCGCATTGCCCGCGCGAGACCCGACCCGACCGGCGACTCGCTGAGCGCACGGCAATTCTCGACCTGGTAATTCGCGATCATCCGGCAGGCGATCTTGGCCCAGCTGTTCGGCGGAGGCGGGCTCTTCAGATAGCCGTTAAGCTCCGCATCGGTCGGTCGGCGATACCATTCGACCTTGTATAGCCGCTCGCCACCCGGACCTTCGCCGGGGCCATAGGCGGCACCAATGTCCTTACCCTTGCCCGACCCGCTGCCACCGTCCCCGCCGGCGAGCTGGTCGTCGGGGTGCGACGGCATCTTCGAGATATCGGCAGCATCGAACATCTCCATCCCACCAAGCATCTTGATCGGCAGCGGTGGCGGCGATGTCGGCGGGGCAGGGGGTGCCTGTGCGGAGGGGACCCTGGGTGCGGCACGCTGCGGCGATCCGCCGCTCGCACGCTTTGCTTTGGTCGGCGACGGCGTGCGCTTCTCGGGCGTAGGCGCAGTCTGATCCGGGGCGATCTGGAACGTGACCGGTTCGCGGCGCTCCTCGGGCTTCGAGGTAACCGAGGGCGCCAATCGTAACAGCAGCAGGAGGATCAGGACGTGCGCGATGACGGTCAGCACGAACGCGCCGCTGCGCCGTCGGGTCGAACCGCGTGTCTCGATCGACGAAGGATGGTACGCCGACCGCATCGGCAGTCCGCCTAGCCCCGCCAAGGCGCGACGGCAACGCCCGGCGTCGATGATCTTTTTGTCACCATGGTCACTGAAAACTGTCGACGAAGTCAGCCGCGCTCATCGACGAGCGCCGCGATCGCGTCCGCGGCGGCCTCTGCACCGTTCTCCAGTGCAACCTGCGCGCCGACATGCGCGGCCTTCTCGCGTATCCGGTCGGTCAGGATGGCGGTGATCGCGGCACCATCATGCGCGATCGTGAAGTGCCTCGACGACAGCGTCTTGCCGACGCCGATCGATTGGATGCGGTGCCCGTTGTCGTACTGATCGCCCATGTGCGGGACGACAAGTTGCGGCTTGCCTGCCCGTAGCGCCTGGCCGGTGGAGCCCGCGCCGCCGTGATGGACGATCGCGCAGGCCCGCGGGAACAGCAGTGAGTGCCGCGCATAGCGGCAGACATGCACGTGTTCGCTCGCTGCTGCCTGATCGTCGCTACCGGTCAGCAGTACCGCGCGCAGCCCGAGCGTTCGCGCGGTCGAGGCTGCAGCGGCGTAGAAGTTGCCCGGCGCAAACGTCGCGAAGGATCCCAGCGTGAAGATCAGCGGTGATGGGCCGGCAGCAAGAAACGCCTCTAGCGCTGGCTCAAGCGTTTCGGGCGCTCCGGAGTCGCTGTCGAAGATCGCAAAGCCGGTGACGCGCGCGATGTCGGGAAGATCGGGCTGGCGCGGCGCGATGGCCGGCGAATAGCAGCACAAGGTCAGGTCGGCGCTCGCGGGCGTCTCGAGCAGCAACGCCTGGCGTGACGGCGGCAGGCCGCGTGTCTTGCGAACCGCGTCGACGGGGCGTCCATATCGATGTCGCAGCACGCCGCGCATGACCCGGTACACCGACCGGTTCCAGGCACGACCGATCGGCCCGGTCGGTGCGTGGGCCATCATCGCGAAGTCGGGCGTGCGGGGGGGCGCATAGGCGGAGAAGGTAGCCATCGGCTGGAGCAGGACGTTGACCAGCGGCACGCCGCGCGTCTCCGCGACGATCGGCGCGGCGAACACGAACAGCGAGGCGACCAGCGCGACTGCCCCCTCCATCGCGTCGTCGAGAGCCGTCGTGCTGTCGGCCAGCCACGGCATCAGGATCCGGTTCATCAGATACGTCTGATCCGACATGATCCGCTTTGCGACCTGGTCGGGCGGCATGCCCAACGTCTCGGTCAGCGCGTCGAACCCGCCGACGATGGCCACGCCGGTGAGGCCTGCGGCTTCGACCTTGGCGACGTGGTCAGCCGGTACCGCCAGCACGACCGTGAACCCACGAGCCTTAAGAGCGAGGCCGATCGCAATGAAGGGATGCAGGTCGCCGAGCGAGCCGATCGTGGCGAGGACGATCTTTCGCATCGGCTCTGTGTTGTCCTTCCCGGTCGCGAATTTCCACGGCACCCGCCGAAGCCGTACAGCGGGAATGCGACTCCTTTGTTGCGGGGAATTGCCGGTGCCGTGGCGCGGGGCATGAAGCCAGATGCGCTGGGGGTAGGGCCGATCTACGGTCAGTTCGAACCGCAAGATCATATTTTCCCGTCATGCCGAACAAGTTCCGGCACCCACGGTGGCGCAAAACCAAAAGACTTTGTCTTGCGGAGGTGAACGCCGGACCGCGTCGGTATCCCTCTTGAGTAAGAGCCGGCTCGCAATTCGACGGCGGCACACTCTTGTTCTCCCGCGAAGGCGGGAGCTCAGTCTGGATCCCCGCCTTCGCGGGGAAACAGCTTGCCTGACAGCTGCACCCATCGAACCCATCAAACCGGCCGGGAAGATTTGGACTGAAGCTCTTCCAAAGTTTTGAAGGTCGATCAGTCCTTCTCTGCATCTGCGCCTGAAAACGAAAAAGGCCGCCGCCCGGTGTCCCGGACGGCGGCCATTCTTTTAGTCAGCGCGGAAGGCGTCTGACGAAACCAATTATTCGGTCTCGTTCAGATACTCGCCGGCATCCGCGTCGGTGCCGGTGCCCGAGGTGACGACCGCTGCGAGCGGATCCTCACCCGTGCCGCCTGCATCACGCGGCGAACGTGCCAGCTCGGCGGCATGCTCGTCGGCAGCCGACATCGGTGCCACGATCGACACCTCCGCCATCTTGCGCTGCTGGACGCGCATCGCGGCGTCGCGGCTGTTGGCCACGACACGCAGGCGGTTGAGGCCTGCACCGGTGCCTGCCGGGATGAGCCGGCCGACGATCACGTTCTCCTTCAGGCCCATCAGCATGTCCTGCTTACCCTGGACCGCTGCCTCGGTGAGGACGCGGGTGGTCTCCTGGAACGATGCCGCCGAGATGAAGCTGCGGGTCTGCAGCGACGCCTTGGTGATCCCGAGCAGGATGGGCTTACCCTGTGCGCGGGTCTGCTTCTTCTCAAGCTTCTCGTTGGTCGCGTCCATTTCCTCGCGATCGACCTGCTCGCCCTTCAGCAGCGTGGTGTCGCCGCCGTCGGTGATCTCGACCTTCTGCAGCATCTGACGAACGATCGTCTCGATGTGCTTGTCGTTGATCTTCACGCCCTGGAGACGATAGACCTCCTGGATTTCCGATACGAGATACTCGGCGAGGGGTTCGATGCCCATCGTCTCGAGGATGTCGTGCGGATCGGGCGAACCGCCGATCAGGTTATCGCCGCGCTTGACGTAATCGCCTTCCTGGACGTCGATGACCTTCGACTTCGGCACCAGATACTCGACGACGTCGCCGCCATCCTCGGGCTGGATGCCGATCTTGCGCTTCGCCTTATAGTCCTTGCCGAACACGACGCGGCCCGAGATCTTGGCGATGATCGCCGAGTCCTTGGGGATACGCGCCTCGAACAGCTCGGCAACACGCGGCAGACCACCGGTGATGTCGCGCGTCTTGGCGCTCTCGCGGCTGACACGGGCCACGACGTCGCCGCCGAACACCTGTGCGCCATCCTCGACCGACAGGGTCGCGCCGATCGCCAGCATGTAACGACCGGTCTCGCCCGACGTCTCGTCGAGCAGGGTCATGCGCGGACGCAGATCCTCCTTCGACTTGGTTGCCGCACGATATTCGATCACGACGCGCTGGGCGATGCCCGTGGCTTCGTCGGTCTGCTCGGTGAGCGTCTTGCCCTCGATCAGGTCGACATACTTGATCGTGCCCGGGTTCTCCGTGATCACCGGCATGGTGAACGGATCCCACTCGGCCATCCGGTCGCCGCGCGACACGATGTGACCATCGTCGAACAGCACGTATGCACCGTAGGGGATGCGATCGACCGAGAGCTCGCGGCCGTCCATGTCGACGATCGCGATTTCACCCGAGCGGCTGAGCACCACGCGACGGCCACGCTGGTCGACGATGATACGCAGATCGCGGAACTGCACCGTACCGTCGGCATGCGCCTCGAGGTTCGACGTTTCGTTGAGCTGCGCCGCACCACCGATGTGGAACGTACGCATCGTCAGCTGCGTGCCCGGCTCACCGATCGACTGCGCGGCAATGACGCCGACAGCTTCACCGATGTTGACCGGCGTACCGCGGGCGAGATCGCGCCCGTAGCACTTGCCGCAGACGCCGATCTTCGATTCGCAGACCAGTGGGCTGCGGATCTTGCACGACTGCGTGCCGAGGCCTTCGATCGTCGTGATCATCGGCTCGTCGAGCAGCGTGCCCGACGGGATGACGACCTTGCCGGTCTTCGGATCGACGATATCCTCCGCGGTCGTACGACCGAGGATGCGCTCGCCGAGCGATGCGATGGTCGAACCACCCTGAAGAATGGCCTTCATCTCCAGCGCGCGGGTCGTACCGCAATCCGGTTCGATGATGACGCAATCCTGTGAGACGTCGACCAGACGACGCGTCAGGTAGCCCGAGTTCGCGGTCTTCAACGCCGTATCCGCGAGGCCCTTGCGAGCGCCGTGGGTCGAGTTGAAGTATTCGAGGACGGTCAGGCCTTCCTTGAAGTTCGAGATGATCGGCGTTTCGATGATCTCGCCCGACGGCTTGGCCATCAGGCCGCGCATGCCGGCAAGCTGCTTGATCTGCGCCTGCGAACCACGCGCACCCGAGTGGGCCATCATGTAGATCGAGTTGATCGGCTTTTCACGGCCGGTCTCCTCGTCGACCTTCACCGCACGGATCTCGTCCATCATGGCGTTCGCGACCTGGTCGCCGCAACGGCTCCAGGCGTCGATCACCTTGTTGTACTTCTCCTGCTGCGTGATCAGGCCGTCCTGATACTGCTGCTCGAAGTCCTTCACGAGCGCCTTGGTGTCGTCGACGAGACCAACCTTGGCGTCCGGGATGATCATGTCGTCCTTGCCGAACGAGATGCCGGCACGGAATGCGTGGCGGAAGCCGAGCGACATGATCGCGTCGGCGAACAGCACGGTCTCCTTCTGGCCGGTGTGACGATAGACCTCGTCGATCACGTCGCCCACGTCCTTCTTGGTGAGGAGGCGGTTGACGGTATCGAACGGCACCTTGTGGCTGTGCGGCAGGCACTCGCCCAGCAGCATGCGGCCCGGGGTAGTCTCGTACCGCTTGAGGTACTGCTTGCCCTTCTCGTCGGTCTGCGGAACGCGGCTGATGACCTTGGTGTGCAGCGTGACCGCCTGAGCGTTCAGCGCCTGGTGCACTTCGGCCATGTCACCGAGCAGCATCCCCTGGCCCGGCTCGTTCTCCTTCATCATCGACAGATAATAGAGACCAAGGACCATGTCCTGCGACGGAACGATGATCGGCTTGCCGTTGGCCGGCGACAGGATGTTGTTCGTCGACATCATCAGGACGCGCGCTTCGAGCTGGGCCTCGAGGCTCAGCGGGACGTGCACAGCCATCTGATCGCCGTCGAAATCGGCGTTGAACGCGGAGCAGACCAGCGGGTGAAGCTGGATCGCCTTGCCCTCGATCAGAACCGGCTCGAACGCCTGGATGCCAAGACGGTGAAGCGTCGGCGCACGGTTCAGCATGACCGGATGCTCGCGGATCACCTCGTCCAGGATATCCCAGACTTCCTTGCGCTCCTTCTCGACCCACTTCTTCGCCTGCTTCAGGGTCATCGACAGACCCTTCGCATCGAGACGCGCGTAGATGAACGGCTTGAACAGCTCTAGCGCCATCTTCTTCGGCAGGCCGCACTGGTGCAGCTTCAGCTCAGGCCCGGTGACGATGACCGAACGACCCGAATAGTCGACGCGCTTGCCGAGAAGGTTCTGACGGAAGCGGCCCTGCTTGCCCTTGAGCATGTCGGACAGCGACTTCAGCGGACGCTTGTTGGCGCCCGTGATCGTGCGACCGCGGCGACCATTGTCGAACAATGCGTCGACGGCCTCCTGGAGCATGCGCTTCTCGTTGCGGACGATGATGTCCGGCGCGCGAAGCTCCATCAGGCGCTTGAGACGATTGTTGCGGTTGATCACGCGGCGATACAGATCGTTCAGATCCGACGTCGCGAAACGACCACCGTCCAGCGGCACCAGCGGGCGCAGCTCGGGCGGGATGACCGGAACGACCTCGAGGATCATCCACTCGGGGCGGTTGCCCGAATCGATGAAGCTCTCGACGACCTTCAGGCGCTTGATGATCTTCTTGGGCTTCAGCTCGGACTTGGTGACCGCGAGCTCTTCGAGCAGCGCGGTACGCTCACCGACGAGGTCGAGCGATTCGAGCATGATGCGGACCGCTTCGGCACCGATACCGGCCGAGAACGCGTCCTCGCCATACTGGTCTTGGGCGTCGAGGAGCTCGTCCTCGGTCATCAGCTGATACTTCTCGAGCGGGGTCAGGCCCGGCTCGATCACGATGTACGCCTCGAAGTACAGCACGCGCTCGAGCTGCTTCAGCTGCATGTCGAGCAGCAGGCCGATGCGCGACGGCAGCGACTTCAGGAACCAGATGTGCGCGACCGGCGCGGCGAGCTCGATATGGCCCATCCGCTCGCGGCGGACCTTCGAGACGGTAACCTCGACGCCGCACTTCTCGCAGACGATGCCCTTGTACTTCATGCGCTTGTACTTGCCGCACAGGCACTCGTAGTCCTTGATCGGACCGAAGATGCGCGCGCAGAACAGGCCGTCACGCTCGGGCTTAAACGTGCGGTAGTTGATGGTCTCGGGCTTCTTGATCTCGCCGAACGACCACGAACGGATCTTGTCCGGGGACGCGATGCCGATCTGGATCTGGTCGAACGTCTCGGTCTTGGCGACCGGATTGGCGAAGGGGGTCATCTCGTTCATTTTATTCTCCATTCCCCTCCCGCATGGCGGGAGGGGCTAGGGGAGGGGATGTCGTAGCCTCTCGGGGTGGTGCCTGTGGGGACAGGCCCTCCCCCGACCCCTCCCGCAAGCGGGAGGGGAGGAGCGAGGCTTACTCCGCCGCGATCTGGATGCCGTCGCTGTCGAAGCCGGGCTCCGACTGCTTCAGGTCCACATTCAGGCCGAGCGAGCGCATTTCCTTGACGAGCACGTTGAAGCTCTCCGGGATGCCGGCCTCGAACGTGTCGTCGCCCTTGACGATCGCCTCGTAGACCTTGGTGCGGCCGACAACGTCGTCCGACTTCACCGTCAGCATTTCCTGCAGGGTGTACGCCGCGCCGTAGGCCTGGAGTGCCCAGACCTCCATCTCGCCGAAGCGCTGCCCACCGAACTGCGCCTTACCACCCAGCGGCTGCTGCGTGACCAGCGAGTACGGCCCGATCGACCGTGCGTGGATCTTGTCGTCGACCAGATGGTGGAGCTTCAGCATGTAGATGTAGCCCACCGTCACCTTGCGATCGAACTGATCGCCGGTGCGGCCGTCGAACAGGTCCGACTGACCCGACGTGTCGAGGCCCGCCAGCGCCAGCATCGCCGAGACATCGGCTTCGCGGGCACCATCGAACACCGGCGTCGCCATCGGCACGCCGCCCTTCAGGTTCTTGGCGAGCTCGACGATCTCGTCACCCGTGCGGGCGTCGATCTCGGCGTGATACTGCTCGCCGTACACCGTCTTAAGGCGATCGCGGACCGCCTCCGGCATCGCACCCGGCTTGGCGTCCGGATTCTCTTCACGCCACGTCTCGAGAGCCGCGGTGATCGACTGACCCAGGCCACGTGCGGCCCAGCCCAGATGCGTCTCGAAGATCTGCCCGACGTTCATGCGCGACGGCACGCCCAGTGGGTTGAGCACGATATCGACCGGCGTACCGTCGGCGAGGAACGGCATGTCCTCCGCCGGCAGGATGCGGCTGATAACGCCCTTGTTGCCGTGACGGCCGGCCATCTTGTCGCCCGGCTGCAGCTTGCGCTTCACCGCGACGAACACCTTGACCATCTTCAGCACGCCCGGCGACAGCTCGTCACCACGCTCCAGCTTCTCGCGACGATCGTGGAACTTGTCCGTGATCAGCTTGGCTGCGTCGTCATACTGGATCTTGACCGCTTCCAGATCGCTCTGGACCTTGTCGTCGGCGACCGCGAACTTCCACCACTCGTGGCGGTCGACGCTGTCGAGCAGATCCATGTCGATCACGACGCCCTTCTTGACGCCCTTCGGCGCCGAGGTGGCGGTCTGGTCGAGCAGCATCTCGCGAAGACGCGACCAGGTCGCACGGTTCAGGATCGAACGCTCGTCGTCCGAATCCTTCTTCAGGCGCTCGATCTCCTCGCGCTCGATCGCCATCGCGCGCTCGTCCTTGTCGATGCCGTGGCGGTTGAAGACGCGAACGTCGACGACCGTACCCGACACGCCTGGCGGCAGGCGAAGCGACGTATCGCGCACGTCGCTGGCCTTCTCGCCGAAGATCGCACGGAGAAGCTTCTCCTCCGGCGTCATCGGCGATTCACCCTTCGGCGTAATCTTGCCGGCGAGAATATCGCCCGGCTCGACCTCTGCACCGATGTAGACGATGCCCGCCTCGTCGAGGTTGCGAAGCGCTTCCTCGCCGACGTTCGGGATGTCGCGCGTGATGTCCTCAGGCCCGAGCTTGGTATCGCGAGCCATCACCTCGAACTCGTCGATATGGATCGACGTGAACACGTCGTCCTTCACGATCCGCTCGGAGATCAGGATCGAATCCTCGTAGTTGTAGCCGTTCCACGGCATGAACGCGACGAGGCTGTTGCGACCCAGCGCCAGCTCGCCGAACTCGGTCGACGGGCCGTCGGCGAGCACGTCGCCTGCACGAACCGCATCGCCCACCTTCACCAGCGGACGCTGGTTGATGCAGGTCGACTGGTTCGAACGTTGGAACTTCATCAGCGTGTAGATGTCGACGCCCGACTTGCCGGCATCGATCTCGCCGGTCGCCCGGATCACGATACGCGCCGCGTCGACCTGGTCGACGATGCCCGCACGCTTTGCCGAGATCGCGGCGCCGGAGTCACGTGCAACCGTCTCTTCCATGCCGGTGCCGACGAACGGCGCCTCGGCCTGGACGAGCGGCACAGCCTGACGCTGCATGTTCGAGCCCATCAGCGCGCGGTTGGCGTCATCGTTTTCCAGGAACGGAATGAGCGATGCGGCGACCGAGACGAGCTGCTTGGGGCTGACGTCCATCAACGTGATGTTGTCGGGCAGCGCCATCAGGAATTCGCCAGCCTGACGCGACGACACCAGCTCCTCGACGAAGCCGTTCGACGAATCGAGCTCGGCGTTGGCCTGCGCGATCGTGTGCTTGGCCTCTTCCATTGCCGACAGGTAGACGACGTCGTCGGTGACCTTGTGGTCAACGACCTTGCGGTACGGAGTCTCGATGAAGCCGTACTTGTTCACTCGCGAGAAGCTGGCGAGCGAGTTGATCAGACCGATGTTCGGGCCTTCCGGCGTCTCGATCGGGCAGATGCGGCCGTAATGCGTCGGATGAACGTCGCGGACTTCGAAGCCAGCGCGCTCACGCGTCAGACCACCTGGTCCAAGTGCCGACACGCGGCGCTTGTGGGTGACTTCCGACAGCGGGTTGGTCTGATCCATGAACTGCGACAGCTGCGACGAGCCGAAGAATTCGCGGACCGCGGCAACCGCAGGCTTCGCGTTGATCAGGTCGTTCGGCATGACGGTCGAGACGTCGACCGACGACATGCGCTCCTTCACGGCGCGCTCCATGCGGAGCAGGCCGACGCGGTACTGGTTCTCGAGCAGCTCGCCGACCGAACGGACACGACGGTTGCCGAGGTTGTCGATATCGTCGATTTCGCCCTTGCCGTCCTTGAGGTTCACGAGCGTCTTGATGACCTCGAGAATGTCCTCGGTGCGCAGCGTCGTCACGGTGTCCTCGACGTCGAGGTCGAGACGCATGTTGAGCTTGACGCGGCCGACGGCCGACAGGTCGTAGCGATCCGGATCGAAGAACAGACCCGAGAACAATGCCTCGGCGGTCTCCAGCGTCGGCGGCTCGCCAGGGCGCATCACGCGGTAGATGTCGGACAGTGCCTGCTCACGCTCCTCGGCCTTGTCGACCTTGAGCGTGTTGCGGATCCACGGACCGGTCGCGACGTGATCGATGTCGAGCAGGTCGAGACGCTCGATGCCTGCCTGGTCGAGCAGTTCGAGGTTCTCGGACGTAACTTCGTCACCGGCTTCGATGTAGATACGGCCCGTCGACTCGTCGATCAGATCGTATGCCGAATAGCGGCCGAAGATTTCCTCGGTCGGAATCAGCAGGTCGGTCAGGCCGTCTTTGAACGCCTTATTGGCAGCGCGCGGGCTGATCTTCTGGCCGTTCGGGAACACGACTTCGCCGGTCTTCGCATCGACGATGTCGAACATCGGCTTCTGGCCACGCCAGTTCTCGACCTGGAACGGAACGATCCAGCCACCCTGGCCGCGGACGAACGTCACGCGGTTGTAGAAATAGTTGAGGATCTCTTCCGACGTCATGCCGAGCGCGTAGAGCAGCGCCGTGACGGGCAGCTTGCGCTTGCGATCGATGCGGACGTTGACGATGTCCTTCGCGTCGAACTCGAAATCGAGCCACGAACCGCGATACGGGATCACGCGCGCTGCGAAGAGGTACTTGCCCGATGCGTGCGTCTTGCCGCGATCATGATCGAACAGGACACCCGGCGAACGGTGCATCTGGCTGACGATGACGCGCTCGGTGCCGTTGATGAAGAACGTGCCGTTCTCGGTCATGAGCGGCATGTCGCCCATGTACACGTCCTGCTCCTTGATATCGATAACCGACTTGGCCTCGGTATCGGGATCGACCTCGAATGCGGTCAAACGGAGGGTGACGCGCATCGGCGCGGCGTAAGTGATCCCGCGCTGGCGGCATTCCTCGACGTCGAACTTCGGCGGCTCAAGGACGTAGTCGTCGAAATCGAGATAGGCGGTGCCGGCGAAATCCTGGATCGGGAACACGCTGCGCAGCGTCTTCTCGAGACCCGAGACGTGGCCGATCGACTTGTCGGAGCGGAGGAACTGCTCGTAGCTCTCGCGCTGGACTTCGATCAGGTTCGGCATCTGCACGACTTCGTGGATGTTGCCGAAAACCTTGCGGATACGGCGCTTTGCAGTGCCGTGTTCGATCGCCTTGGATGCCATAGGTTTATTTTGCCTCGTCAGCCGAAAATTCGTGCTCGGGAACCCCCGAGCGAGACGCACGTTCACGCAAAAAGGCCGCGCGCATCAGGTGCGGCGGCTCTCAGCGTATGAAACCTCGGTATCCAATACGATCGACACGCTGCGCGACGGCATGTCATTTCCCGGATGCTGTGGTGAGAGGCGGATATAGGCGTGGCACGGCGTGATGTCAAAGGGGCCCGCATCAAACGGTCGTTTCGACACGGTCGCACTGCCGGAAATACTATAGATACCAGGTGCTGGGCGACGCTATCTGCATCCCTGACACGATGTAATGCGTATTTCCAGTATCACCGGGTGGCCCTCGCAAGGAGTAGGCGGCGTCATGAACGACAGGATCGCAGTGCGGACAGTATCCGACCAGGATCGCGCGAACTGGACACGGCTGATCGACGATCACGAGAAGATCGCCGGGCAGTGCGCCGACCTCGTCCTGCTCGCGCGGCAGCCTAGCACCCAGAGCGCGCTCGCCTCGCGCAAGCTGATCGAACTTGCCGTCACGGTCGCCGATCATCTCGGCGTCGAGGACGAGGTCATCGATCGCACCGTCGTGGCGATGGAGGCGCATTGCTCGGCCGATACGATCGCGATGATGGAGGAGGACCTCGACATCCTCCGTTCGGATTGGAAGGCGTTCATCGGCCGTTGGCTGCCGACGATCTCGCCGAAGGACTGGGCCGCGTTCGGGGTGCAGGCGGAGTCGATGCTCGATCGGTTGTCGCATCAGGTGAAGCTGGAGACTGAGTTGCTGTACGATCACGCGTTGCGTGATGGTGTGGTACGCCCGGGTGGGCTGGTGCTGCACTAATTGATCATGGGACCGGCACTGCTTAGCAGGGCAAGTCTACCAGATAGCACCACCCCGGCGAAGGCCGGGGCCCAATTGGTGAGGTGGTGGAAACGAAGCGCCGCGCTACATCACCGGGGTCCCCCAATTGGGCCCCGGCCTTCGCCGGGGTGGTGCCGTCGCTGGGAAAGTAAATTGCTTAAAAGGCGTTGGCGCTAACTACCGCCGCTTCTTCTTCGAAGGCACGACCACCACCGGCGCCACCGGCACCGGCGGTTGCACCGTAACCTTCACTACCAGCGGCAACACCCCCGGATCCGCCGGATACTCCCGCCGAGCCCGCGCAAATACGAACCGGGCCTTTGCTGCCCCAGGCGCACTCTCGCTCGCGCCGACCCAGCGCCAGTGCCACGGCTCCCACTTCACATGCTGCTTGTTCCCACCGGGAAAGCTCTGCTCGAACCCGAACCGCGGCGCGTTCATCCGCAGCCAGCGCGCCGCAGGCGTAGCGGCCATGCAAGCCTCCGCATCGGGACACCCGTTCGCCGGACGCACCGCGAAGTCCAGCGCATAGCCGGTCGAATGCTCGCTATACCCCGGCGGCGCGACCGAAATCGCGCGATCCGCCGGACTGCTCGTCTCGCCGCGACAGAAGACGTTGCGTTGCCGAGCGATCGACCGCTGGCACGACAGCGCGCGGAGCTGACCCATCACCGAAGGATCGCCCTGCGCCGCCGCGAACAGCCGCAACAGGTCGGGCAATATGTCGGCGCGCACCACGCACGGATTGCCGACCGAATACGCCGACGGCAGCGTCACCAGCTCGCTCTCGGGCGCATCGCCATACGGCAAATGCCCGAACGCGCGACCGTCGGGCGCGATCACCGCGCTCTGCCCCTCGCACAATTGTGCTTCCGCGACGGTCGGGGCGAACAGGAGCGCGAGGGCCAGCGTGCGGTGCAACATCGACGCGGGCTCTGGCACGCAGGCGCTAATGATGGCAAGGGCGGCGCCATGCATGGTGAACGCGTACTCTTCCTCGACGGCGAGGCCCTGGTGATCGACAAGCCCGCAGGGCTGCCGGTCGATCCGCCCCGCGATGGCTCGCTGAGCCTCGAAAATCATCTCGAAAGCCTGAAGTTCGGCTTCCAGCGCTGGCCGAAGGCGGTGCACCGGCTTGACCGCGACACGAGCGGCTGCCTCTTGTTGTCGCGCAACCCGAAGGCGCATGCCCGGTTGCAGCAGGCGTTCGAGCAGGGCCTCGTCTCGAAACGCTACGTCGCGCTGCTCGACGGCGTTGTCGAGGGCACGTCGGGGCTGATCGAGATGGCGCTCGGCAAGGTCAGCACCGCCGAAACCGGCTGGCGGATGGTCGAGGATCCCGACGGCAAGAAGTCGCGGACCAACTGGCGCGTACTGGAGATCAAGGACGGGCGTTCGCTCGTCGAGTTCCTGCCCGAGACCGGCCGCACGCACCAGATCCGCGTCCACGCCGCGAGCGGCCTCGGTGCGCCGGTGGTCGGCGACGGCGTCTACGGCAAGGCGGATGGGCTTGGCATGATGCTCCATGCGCAACGGCTGATCGTGCCGCGCCCGGGCAAGCCCGACGTGCTCGCCGAAGCGCCGCTGCCCGAGCGGTTCGCCAAGGCTGGGTTCGCCGATGAGGCGGCTCCGGTTGCCAATGCCACACCGGTTGCCGAAGTTACGACGCCCGACTCCACCGACGACTGAGCGGGCTGAGGGCAGGGGCTTATGGTCGCGATCCCGATCACCCGATCGATCTCGATCGACGACAGCGAGCTGATCGAAAGCACGACGCGCTCGGGCGGCCCCGGCGGTCAGCATGTCAACACCACCGACAGCGCGGTCATCCTGCGCTTCGACGTCGGCCTCTCGCCCGGGCTGCCACTGGCGGTGAAGAACCGCATCGCCGTGCTCGCCGGATCGCGCCTCACGCGCGACGGCGTGCTGGTACTACGCAGCGAGGGCTCGCGGTCGCAACTGCTCAACCGCCAGGAAGTCCGCGAACGCCTAGTCGCACTGATCAAGGAAGCGACGATCGTCCCGAAAGCACGCCGCGCGACCAAGCCGTCCAAGGCGGCGAAGGCGCGGCGGGTCGACACGAAGAAGGTGCGGAGCGGCGTCAAGGCGGGCCGCGGCAAGGTTCGCGACGATTGAGCGGGCCATGCCTATGGGCATCTCGCTAACGTCCGTCGGCCAGCCAAGCGCACGACCTCGCAATCCTCCCCCGCCAGGGGGAGGTGGCTGGCGCTAGCCAGACGGAGGGGGAGGCCCGCGATGTCGGATGTTCCGTGTCCTCCCCCTCCGTCGCCTGCGGCGCCACCTCCCCCTGGCGGGGGAGGATCGCTACATTGCCGCAGCGTCACCCCAGCTTTTGCTGGGTGACGGATTTGGGGGAGCGTTAGCTGCCTCTCAATCAAGGAAGACACCATGTACAAGTTCGATATCTCCGCCGGCACCAAGGCCGATCTCTACCGCGACCTGCTTGCCGCGCTTGATGCTCTGACGAAGGACGAGACCGATCCGATCGCCAACATGGCGAATGCGGCGGCGCTCGTGTGGGAATATCTCCCTGACCTGAACTGGGCGGGGTTCTACCGGCTGGTGGAAGGCGAACTCGTGCTCGGCCCGTTCCAGGGCAAGGTCGCCTGCATCCGCATCCCGGTCGGCAAGGGCGTCTGCGGAGCCGCCGCCGCGACGCTGAAGACGCAACTGGTCGATGACGTCCACGCCTTCCCCGGCCACATCGCGTGCGATGCCGCCAGCCGCTCCGAACTGGTGGTGCCGGTGACCAAGGACGGCATGCTGATCGCCGTGCTCGACCTCGACAGCCCCGAACCCGCGCGGTTCGATGCCGAGGACGCGGCAGGGTGCGAGGCGCTGGCGGCATTGCTCGCCGATCGGCTAGGCTAGCACGCGCCCGACGCGCCCCGTTTCGGGACAGCACGCCTTCTGGCGACTCCCCCGCACACTTGGTAAGCAACGCGTTAAGAAATCCGGCGTTTGCGCTGGATCGGGTGGCAAACCAGGGAGACGGACATGCGGAGGCTTTTGATCGCGAGCGCGGGGCTGGTGTTGGCAAGCGGTGTCGCGGACGCGCAACGTCCCGGCGCAAGCTATCCCGCGCCTGGGACCGCCCCTGACACTGCGATGCAGGCGCCGATGGCCCGTCCAAAACGCCCCGGTCCGATCGCCGCGCAGATGCCCGTGGTGCAGGCGCCGACACGGCCGGTCGCTGCGCCGCGGTCCTCGCGCTGGGGCAGCAAGATCGGCGGGCGCTGGTGGGCAGGTGCCAACGCCCCCGGTGGCTGGGCGGGCTATCGCCGCCCGCATCGGGGTTGGGCCGTGCCCGCCTATTGGAACGCACCGCGTTTCTACGTCGGCGACTGGTCGAACTACGGCCTCGCGCAGCCGCCGCAGGGCTATAACTGGACGCGCTACTACGACGATGCGGTGCTAATCGACGCGCGCGGGTCGGTCTACGATACGACAAGCGACATCGACTGGGATCGTGCCGGCGGTGGCGGCTATGTCGCAGCAGACCCACGCGCCTATGCGCGCAACGACACCGTCTATGCCAGCCCGAGCGACCGCGGCTACGTCCAGCCCTACGCAAATCGCCCGGCGCCCCGCCGTGATACCGGTGTGGGTGGCGCCGCCATTGGCGCAGTCGCGGGCGGCGTCGCCGGCAACGTCATCGGTGGTCGCGGCAATCGGCTTGGCGGGACGTTGATCGGTACAGGAGTCGGTGCTGCGACCGGCTATGCGATCGACAAGGCTGAGGATCGCGGTCGCCGAGCACCGCCGCCGCCGGTCCGTGATTATGGCGCCGGCTATGCACAACCGCCTGCCTATGCAGCGGATGCGGTCGATTATGCCCCCGACTATGCCCGTGAGTATGCACCGCCGTCCTATGCGGCCGACTACCCACCGCGACAGCCTTCCTATGCCCCCGAATACCGGCAACCCGGTCGCGATACCGTGGCACCGGGCGGCATCTGGACATCGCCCGACGGCGTTACGACGGTGACGACGACCAGTGGCCAGGCGTATCCTGCCGGTTCGACGACCGTGATCGTGCAGTCCGTGCCGGTGACCACGACGACTACCACGACCGAATATTACGACACCGTGTCCCGTCCGCGCAGCACGGTGCGCCGGCGGCGCTGACCTGCGGCTTGAGAGGCCTCAGCCGAGCATGCCTGCATAAGTCTGCGGCGGCTGGGGCAGTATGACGCGTGCGGCAGTGCCGCTGGCGACGACTAGAACGAGTACGCTCAGGCCGACCGCGAGTATCTTTCTCGGCGGCGCGCGATCGGCGAGCAGCACGGCCGCCACCGCGGTCGCGATCATCGGCCACAGGTGATAGCGCAGGTCGGACGCGATGCTCAGCACCGCGAAGCTCGCCTCGAGCGCCAGCGCGGACACGAGCAGCGCAGTGGCAAGATCGCGGACCGAATCGCGCGCTCGTGACACGCTCATGGCAAGCCCGATGAGCGCGACGACGATCCAGGCGATTGGCCAGCCGAGCGGCGTCTCGACGACGACCGCGGTCAGCGCCTCCCACGCGCGCGCGCCGGCACCGGGATTGGCGAGCCCGAGCGTGTTCGGCTCGGACGCGGCAGGTGGCGCAGCGCTCGGCCAGTGGAACGGGACCAGCCAGCGGTCGGTCGAGTTCAGGTGCGCAAGGCGGTGTCCGGCATAGGCGATCGGATGATGCAGCGCCGCCGACGCCAGCGTGACGTACAGCGTCGCCGTCGGCAACGCGCGCAGCCGCGCCATCGTCGTCCCGCAATGCGCCTCGTCGCCGAGCGGATCCCAAAAGAACGGTTTCGCACAACCCCGGGCGATCACGGTCGCCACCTCTGACTGCGTGAGGCCGGTGGTGTCGCTGGTCGGGACGCGCGCGGCAATGCCGGCGAGGTCGTAGAGCGCCTGGGTCGCCTCGACGCCGCTCGGTTGTGCGCGGAGCAGACGGTGGTTCACGACAGGCGCGATGCCGAGCACGAGCACCACCGCAATGAGGCCGGTTGCAAGCTTTGCTACAGGGTAGATTGGGCGCGGGGCGAGAGTCACGAGCAGGGGGACGACGATGAAGACGGCGTTCGCGCGGACGAGCACGGCGTAGGCGAGCAGCAGCGCGAGAGGAACCCACGTCGCGCCGGGCAGCGGACGACCCGCGAGCTGCCACCAGCCGATAATCCCGACCGCAGCGAGGAGTGCCCCGGCGAGTTGCGCGTCCTTGAGAACGACGCCCTGCCAACCGAGGAAGGGCGGCAGCAAGCCGATCGCGAGGATGGCGACAGCGCTACGCGAACGCCCGACTCGGCCTAACGCGGCCGCGATCATGCCAAGGCCCAGCCAATAGGTGACGAGTTGCAGGACCAGCATCGGCGTCGCACCGGGGCCGAACGCCGCGAGCAGCGCCCAGACGCGCGCCATCGCCGGCGGGTGCCAGTCGTCGTACACGCCCGACAGGACCTGCCGGTATTGCGCGACGGTGTCGTACATCGCGGTACCCGGCCAGAATAGTGCTAGCGAGGCGATGCACAGCGCCGCGGCGGCTATGGCGATGTAGCGCTGTTGGGGGCGAGCGGCAGGTTCGATCGACATTCGCGGGTCCTGCACGTTGAGGTTTTAGCCGCGAGATCCTTCCAGCCGGACCTGATGGCTGGCGCGACCTTTCGGTGCGTTATGCGCGGCGGTCAAGAGAGATAGGGCCGAAACGGGATGGTTTGCCCGGATCGGTCGGTCGGCTGGATATCGCTGGTACAGGGCCGCTAGCACGCCTGCCATCATACCTCGTCATCCTGACGACAGTCAGGATCCAGAGTCACAACGGGCTGCGGGCGGTATCCTGGATCCTGACTTTCGTCATGATGACGGGTAACTGCGGGATGCGACACCTAACCAGAATCCTCCCCCGCCAGGGGGAGGTGGCTGGCGCTTGCCAGACGGAGGGGGAGGTAAGCGACCACGCCTGCTTCGTATCCTCCCCCTCCGTCACCTTCGGCGCCACCTCCCCCTGGCGGGGGAGGATCGATCACTTTTAGTAGTGGATTGCGCGACCATAGGCCGCCAGCACGCTCTCGTGCATCATCTCGCTCAGCGTCGGATGCGCGAACACCGTCTCCATAAGTTCGGCCTCGGTCGTCTCGAGCTGGCGCGCGACCACATACCCCTGGATCAGCTCGGTGACTTCCGCGCCGACCATGTGCGCGCCGAGCAGTTCGCCGGTCTTCGCGTCGAACACCGTCTTCACGAAGCCCTCGGCCTCGCCCAGCGCGATCGCCTTGCCGTTGCCGATGAAGGGGAATTTGCCGACCTTCAGCTCGTAGCCCGCTTCCTTCGCCTTCGCCTCGGTCATGCCGACGCTCGCCACCTGCGGGCGCGAATAGGTGCAGCCGGGGATGTTGGCCTTGTCCATCTGGTGCGGCGAACCGCCGGCGATCTTCTCGACCGCGATGATGCCCTCATGGCTGGCCTTGTGCGCGAGCCACGGCGCGCCGGTGACGTCGCCGATCGCCCAGATGCCGTCGACGTTGGTGCGGCCGTAACCGTCGGTCTTGATGTGGCCGCGATCGGTCTCGACGCCGAGCGCCTCGAGCCCGATGTTCTCGGTGTTGGGGACGATGCCGATCGCGGTGATCGCGTGGCTGAAGGTCTCTTCCGAAACCTTACCGTCCTTCGCCTTGATCTTGGCGGTGACGCCGTTCGCCGAGGGGACGAGCCCTTCGAGACCGGTCTGGGTCAGCAGCTTGATGCCCTGCTTCGACAGCGCCTTGTCCATGAACGCGGAGACTTCCTCGTCCTCGACGGGGAGGATTCGCGGGAGCATCTCGACGATCGTCACGTCGGCGCCCATGTCATTGTAGAAGCTGGCGAACTCGACGCCGATCGCGCCCGATCCGATGACGAGCAGCTTGGTCGGCATCTCGGTCGGCACCATCGCATGGCGATAGGTCCAGATCCGCTCGCCGTCGGCCTTGGCGAACGGCAGGTCGCGCGCGCGCGCGCCGGTCGCGACGATGATGTTCTTAGCTTCGAGCTCGACCGTCTTGTCGCCCTGCTTGACGCTGAGCTTGCCCTTCGCAGTTACCGTGCCGACGCCCTCGACCACGGTCACCTTGTTCTTCTTCATCAGGCCCTTCACGCCCGCGTTCAGCTGACCCGCCACTTTCCGCGAGCGGTCGACGATCTTGGCGAGATCGAAACCGACATTGTCCGCCTTGAGCCCGTAGCTCTCTGCGTTCTGCATGTAGTGATAGATTTCCGACGTGCGGAGCAGCGCCTTGGTCGGGATGCAGCCCCAGTTGAGGCAGATGCCGCCCAAGCGCTCGCGCTCGACGATCGCGACCTTCAGGCCGAGCTGCGACGCACGGATCGCGGCGACGTAGCCGCCGGGGCCCGAGCCGAGGATGACGAGATCATAGGTATCAGCCACGGTAGAGTCCTTTGAAAATCAGTTGGTTTCGGGCGGCACGGGCCGCGGTTTGCGATCGTCGCCGACCGCCACGAAGATGAAGCGAGCCTGGGTCACCTTGCAGCTGTCGTTGCTGTGACGCGCACGGCGCCAAGCCTCGATTTCGATCGTCATCGAGGTGCGACCGACCGCGATCAGCTCGGCATAGACCGACACTTCGTCACCGACGACGACCGGCATGTGGAACTTCATCGCGTCCGCCGCAATCGTGACGGCACGGCCGCCGCTACGCCGCGAGGCGACCGAACCGGCGGCCAAATCCATCTGGCCCATCAGCCAGCCGCCGAAAATGTCGCCATACGGATTGGCATCGGCGGGCATGGCAGTGACGCGGATCGTCGGCGCTTTGTTGGGGGGCAGGTCGGTCACGCTTCACTCCTGCGGGTCGTTCGGTCGAGCCGGCGGGCGCGCCGCAACGGGCCCACGCCCATCAGCACGGTCGCGAGCATCGCCGCGGCCCCGCAAGACCAGATCACGTCCTGCCCAAGCGGGTAGGACCATGCCGCCGCCCAGGTCATCGCCACCGCCGCCACGAGCCCGCCGAGGATGTGCAGGATCTCGATGGTGGTGCCCGAAAGCGACCTGAACGATGACACCAGACCCATCTCAGGCGAGCATGCCCAGCGGGTTCTCGACGAGGTGCTTGAACGCCTTCATGAACTGCGCGCCGTCGGCCCCGTCGATCGCGCGGTGATCGAAGCTGCCGGTGGCCGACATGACCGTCGCGACCGCCAGTTCGTCACCGATCACGACCGGGCGCTTCTCGCCCGCGCCGACCGCGAGGATCATCGCCTGCGGCGGATTGATGACCGCATCGAACTGCGTGATGCCGAACATGCCCATGTTGCTGATCGAGGCGGTGCCGCCCTGGTATTCCTCGGGCTTCAGCTTGCCGTCGCGCGCACGTCCCGCAAGATCCTTCATCTGCGTCGAGATCGACGACAGCGATGCGGTGTCCGCACCGACGATGATCGGCGTGATCAGCCCCGACGGCGTGCTCACCGCGACCGAGATGTCGGCGCGCTGGAAGGTGATCAGCTGGTCCGGCGTGAACATCACGTTGCAGCTCGGCACCTGCATGAGCGCGACGGCCTGCGCCTTGATCAACAGATCGTTGACCGACAGCTTCACGCTGCGCGATTCGAGGCTCTTGTTCAACTCGCCGCGCAGCTTGAGCAGCGCGTCGAGACGGATGTTCACGGTCAGGTAGATGTGCGGGACGGTCTGCTTCGACTCTGTCAGGCGACGCGCGATCGTTTTCCGCACGTTGCTGAGCTTTGTCGCCTCGTGCGGGATATCCGGCACGGTCGCAGGCTTTGCGGCGGGCGCTGGAGCCGCAGCGGCAGTTGGCGCAGCAGCTTCGGTTTTCGCAGCAGCGGGTGCGGCACCCGGCTTTGCGCTCTCGACGTCGGCCTTGACAATACGACCCTTGGGGCCGGAGCCGGATACGGCGCCGAGATCGATCCCCTTGTCGGCGGCGAGACGGCGCGCGAGCGGGCTCGCCTTCACGCGGACGCCGCTGGCGGCAGGCTGGGCTGCACCGGCGTCATCCGGCCGACCGTGATCCTCGGCCGAAGCCTCGGTCCGCTCGACCGGCTTGGCCTCGGTGCCGGTCTTGTTCGGGTCCGTCGGATCGGGCTTGGCTTCCGATTCCTTCGCGGCAGGCTCGGGTGTCTCGCTCTTGATCGGCGCAGATGAGACCGAAGATGCATCCTCGCCCTCTTCGGCGATGATCGCGATGACCGTGCCGACCTTCACATTGTCGGTACCCTCGGCGACGAGGATCTTGACCACAGTGCCTTCGTCGACGGCTTCGAACTCCATCGTCGCCTTGTCGGTCTCGATCTCGGCCATCAGGTCGCCGGATTTCACGACGTCGCCCTCCTTGATCAACCATTTGGCGAGGGTACCCTCCTCCATGGTCGGGGACAGCGCAGGCATCTTGATCTCGATCGACATGGATTTCCCCAGGGCGTGACGTAACGGCATGCCTACTCGCGCCCTCGTCCGCTCGGGTCAACCCCGACGCACTTGCGTATCGACCCGCTGCGGCCCAATTACCGGCGATAACGGGGGCAAAAATGCGCATTTATCTGGTGGTTATCGACGACAGTCCGGAAGCTGGGATCGCGTTGCGTTTCGCGGCCCGGCGTGCGGTGAAGACCGGCGGTGGGGTCGAGATCCTCACGGTGATCCCGCCGCAGGAGTTCATCGCGTTCGGCGGCGTCCAAGCGACGATCGAGGAAGAAGCGCGCCTGCATGCCGAGGGGTTGGTAGCGGGGGCTGCGGGTACGTTGCTTGAGGAGTCCGGCTTGCGTCCGTCGATCACGGTGCGCGAGGGGGAAAGCGCCAAGATCATCCGCGAAATGATCGCGGCAAATCCCGATATCGCGGCGCTGGTCCTCGGCGCCGCGGCGACTGGTGCTCCAGGCGAACTGATCGCGCATTTCGCGGGGACCGACGCGGGTTCGCTGCCGGTGCCGGTCATGATCATTCCCGGATCGCTCACGCGCGAGGCAATCGACCGGCTCAGTTGAGTGGGGCGTACCTCAACTGACAGCCATTGCCGAATGCGTGGCCAGCAGGCGCTCCACGCTGTTGATGCCAGTCTGCGTGAGTTGCAACGCATCGAGATTGCTGTCTGGCGGTTCAATGAGCGACTTTGCCTGGAGCACGCGAATCCAGCGACCGAGCGTCGACCGTGACAGGCGTAGCTGGTCGGCAACCATGTCGACGCTTGCGATTCGGCTCTCGGCTTCTGCGACGTACACGATCAGCAGCGTCGTCCACGCATGATCGGCGAAAAGATCGGACCCGAGTACCGCGTCGCGCGCACGGATAATTCCCAGCAAGTCCTTGGCCCGGCGCCAAAGATGATGCGGCATGGCATCGCCACTGATTGTGTCGGCGAGCGTAGGAGCGGTGCACAGGGTGCCGATTAGTCTACCCGGCTTGCCGTTGCCCAGTCGCGAAACCTGGACTTCCAGCGTGATGATATCGCCTTCGCCGCCGATGTAACGTTTCCGGATTCGGGCTGAATTGCCATTGGGTTGCAATGCCGCAACGTGGCTCAGGTTACGCGCGACGTCGTCGGGGTGCGTTATCGAAAGGTAGGAAAGGCCCACAAGCTGTTTCTGCGTGCGTTGCAGCACCGCCGCGACCGGTTCGTCTATCGCGAGGATAACGCCGTCGCCGTCTGAAACAGAATGGCCAATGATCATCTTAGGTCCTCGCGCTCTTGATCATATAATAGCGGTTGGCTTAAAAAGTCTCAAACATTTGATCGGTCCATTTTGCATAACATCTTGTCGGCACACAAAATTGCCCGCCGGGAACGATTGTGACGCTACCCTCTTGAGCGTGGCGCGAGATCGGGCCACGATCGGCTCATGCCTATTTTTGCCGTCCCGCTGCTACTTGCCGCCGCCGCCCCTTACCCTGCTCCGTCTTCGGTTCGCCTGAAGGCGGACGTCACCGCGATGGTTGGCTTCGGTACGCGTCACACTGCGTCGATCACCACCGACCCGAAACGCGGTATCGGTGCCGCCCGAAACTGGGCCGCGAGCCGGTTCCAGGAAATTGCGGCGACGTGTGGCGGTTGCATCACTGTCGATCGCATCTCGCGCCGCTTCACCGGACCACGCGCACCGACCGGCGTGGTGGTCGAGGATGTGCTCGGGATTCAGAAGGGCCGCGATCCGAACCGAGTGGTGATCGTCGGCGCGCATATCGATAGCCGCGTGACTGACGTGATGAACGTCACCTCCGACGCGCCCGGCGCGAACGACAATGCGTCGGGCGTCGCACTGGTGCTGGAGGCCGCACGGCTGTTGTCGCAACGCCAGTTCGACGCGACGATCGTCTACGCTGTGTTTTCGGGAGAGGAGCAGGGCCTGTGGGGCGCCGAACTGCTCGCCGATACCGCCAAGGCGCGCGGCTGGCAGGTCTCGGCGATGCTCAACAACGATATCGTCGGCAACACGGTCGGGCAGGGCGGCGTACGCGTCGCCGACAAGGTCCGGGTGTTCTCCGAAGGCATTCGCGCATCCGAGGATCTGGTCGCCCAGCAGGGCCGCCGCGCCGAGGGCGGCGAGGATGACGGCCCCAGCCGTGCGCTAGCCAAGGCGATCGACGGTATCGCGCGCGACATTCCCGGCGGCCTCGACGTGATGATCGATCGCCGGCCGGACCGGTTCGGCCGTGGCGGCGATCACGAGCCGTTCCTGAAGCTCGGCTACCCCGCGGTGCGGTTCTCGGTCGCAGCCGAGAACTGGGATCGCCAGCATCAGGACCTGCGCACCGAAAAGGGCGTGGTCTACGGCGACACGATCGAGGGCATGGACTTTCCGTATCTCGCCAAGGTGACCGCGATCAACGTCGCGACGTTGTCGCGGATTGCCAGCGCCCCCGCGGCCCCTGAAGACGTGTCGATCGCCGGGGCATTGTCCCGCGATACGACGGTAAAGTGGACTGCGGTACCGGGCGCTGCGGGCTACCGCGTGCGGTGGCGTCGCAACGATGCGCAGAGCTGGGCGGAGACACGCGACGTTACCGGGACTGGCACGGTCCTGACGCAGGTGCCGGTGGACGACAATTTCGTCGGCGTGTCCGCTTTGTCGGCGACGGGCGCGGAAAGCCTCGTCAGCTTCGCCGGACGCGACCGCCGACCGACCCGGTAACTGCCCGTCGAGGCGCACATCGGTTGCCTAGGCGGCGGCCGATGCTTTCCAGCGACCATGTGCCAGCGCGCGCGCCTGTTCGACGGGCATCGGGCGGCCGAAATAGAAACCCTGGACGTTGGTGCAACCGAACGCCTGCGCCATGCGGTGCTCGGCTTCGGTTTCGACGCCCTCCGCGGTCGTGTCGATGTCGAGGCTCCGGGCGAGCGCGATCACAGCGTGGACGATCGCAACCGCTTCCCGCGTCCCGGCGGCGGCGTCGCGGACGAAGCTTCGGTCGATCTTGATAGACGAGAACCGCGTACGGCTGAGATAACCGAGCGAGGAATGGCCGACGCCAAAATCATCGAGACTAAGCCGCACGCCCATGTCGAGCAGTCGCTCCAGGACCTTGGTCGCGCCCAACGCCTCGGTCAGGAATACGCTCTCGGTAACCTCGAGTTCGAGGCGATCCGCGGACAGGCCGGTGTTCGCCAGCGCGGAGGTGACCGTCGTCACGAAATTGGGATTCTGGAGCTGGTCGGCGGACACGTTGACCGCAACGCGAATGTCGGACGGCCATTTCGCAACCTCTTCGCACGCCGTCCTCAGCGCCCACGCCCCGATCGGCGCGATCAGGCGCGCGTCCTCGGCAAGCGGAATGAACTTTTCGGGCGCGATGATACCGAAGCGTGGACTGGTCCAGCGCAGCAGGGCTTCGAACGCGACCAGCGTCTCGCCGCGAGCATCGACGACCGGCTGGTAGTCGAGGTGCATTTCGCCATTCTCGAGCGCGGTGCGAAGCGCCATTTCGAGGACACGCCGCTCCTCCGCCTTCACGTGCAGCTCCGGCTCGTAGGTGCGGTACACCCCGCGGCCGGCGTCCTTGGCACGGTAGAGCGCGAGGTCGGCGGAGCGGACGAGCATTTCCGCGGTGCGGCCGTCGCGCGGGCCGATCGCGATGCCGACGCTGGCACCGATATACAGCGTGTGCGCGTCGATCTCATAGGGTCGCGACAGCGTCTCAATGATCTGTCGCGCAAGGTCGTCGATCGCTCCAGCGTCGCTCGCGCCCCGCACGATGACCGCGAACTCGTCGCCGCCGAGCCGCCCGCACAGGCTGCCGTCCCCCATCAAGCCCTCGAGCCGTTCGGACACGCAGCCGAGCAGGCGATCGCCGATCGGATGGCCGAGCGTATCGTTGACCGCCTTGAACCGATCGAGATCGAGCATCATGAACGCGTAGCGGCCACCCCAGCTGTCGGCTTCGGCCATCGTCCTGACGAGTGTCTCGTTGATCATCAGCCGGTTGGGCAGCCCGGTCAGTACGTCGAACCGCGCCATCCGGTTGATACGGTCTTCCGACGCGCGCAGCTCGGTGATGTCCGACGTGACGCCGCGAAATCCGTAGAATTCGCCATCGTCTCCGAACCGGGGGGAGGCGGCGATTTCCCACCATCGCAGGTCACCGTTGATCGTCACCGGCAGGCGGACATCGCGAAAGCTGTCGCGACGGCGCAATTTCTCGGCAAGCGTCCGCAGTTCTGGTGCGAACTCCCCACTGTCCCAGCTCGGGCCGGCCAGCAATTGCAGCAACGGCATCCCGTCGATCTCACCGGGATCGAGCCCGCACGCGACCGCGAACCGCGACGACGCGCGAACGATTCGCCGCATCGCGTCGGTCTCCCACAGCCAGTCAGCGCCGGTATCCTCGAACTCGCGAAGGAGCAGACTCACGGTCTCGTCGCGTTCGTTCAAAGCGATCTCGTTGGCGCGGATCAGGACGAGGGCGCGGGCACGGCTGACGCATCCCGCCATCAGCACCAGCGTGAAGCCCAGGATCCCGATCGCTGCCGACGTCGTCCCGGCGATCAGCAACTGGATGACCATCGACGCGCCGAGATATCCAAGGAAGATCAGCGTCGCGAGCGTCAGCGGCGCCATCACGAATGCCGCGGCCGTCATCAATAGCGTCAGCGTGATGCCAAGCCCGGCGGTCGTGCCCGAGGGAGCATGCGTACAGAACAGGATCGGTACGCACGACCAGCCGAGGCCAAGCGCCAGGCCCTCCCACCCGGTCTTGCGCAGGTCGTGGACGCTCGCCTGGCTTTCACCAGTGTGCGGAACGGCGAGACGCCGGAACGCGACCGCGACGGCGATCGCGACGAGCAACGCGGACCATGTCGTGACCTGCCACGCAGGGACGGTCGCGCTGACCAGGAACCCGGTCGCCAGTACCGCCGCCAGATTGGTCGAGAGCAGGACCAGTGCCATCTTGCGCCCGGCGAACAACTGCGCGGCACGGATGCGGCTCCATTCGACATGGTCCGCCCCGCCACCGCGAAGCCCCATCAATCTGAAGAGATCGACGGCCACGCGGCGTGACGGAGAAGGCGGTGCAGGGCTCACGGCGTCGGTCATAGGTCCGCTTGGTTATCAGATCGTTCTTATCGACCAGCGTGACTGTAATTTAGTTCGATCTGGATCAATCCACGCCGTCGTGGACGTCCTTGCATAGTTTCATTCGCGTGTCAGCGGTGGCCGCGTGACCCGCCGCCGGTCTCAGGCAGGGCGGTCTCAGGCTGCGATGTCGTACGGCTTGATATCGCCGCTGAGGTACAGGTTGCGCGCCTTGGCCCGGCTGAGCTTGCCCGACGAGGTGCGCGGCAGGGTGCGCGGCGGGATCAGTTCGATCAGGCAGTTCATGCCCGTCACCGACCGCACGCGCTCGCGGATCTCGTCGCGCAGGCGCAGGCGTTCGGCTTCGTCCGAGCTCCGGCACTGGACCAGCACGGCGGGGGTTTCCTCGCCGCCGGGCGTCGTGATCGCGAACGCGGCGATGTCGCCGGCCTTGAAGCCGGGGAGCTGCTCCACCGCCCACTCGATGTCCTGCGGCCAATGGTTCTTGCCGTTGACGATGATCATGTCCTTGGCGCGGCCGACGATGTAGATGTAGCCGTCCGACATATAGCCCATGTCGCCGGTATCGAGCCAACCGTCGGCCATGCACGCCTCGGTCGCCGCATCGTCGCGGAAATAGCCGACCATCACCGACTTGCCGCTGCACCAGACCTTGCCGATCGCGCGATCGGGGAGGGGCGTGCCGTCCTCTTCGCGGATTTCGATTCGCATGTCGCGGACCGGCTTGCCGCAGTTGACGATCGCCCGGTAGCGCTGGGGACGGTCACCGCCGCGCGAGCCACCCGAAAGCTGCGTTTCCTCGACCAGTTCGACGCGGATGCCTTCGCCCGGCGGCATCAGCGAGACCGCGAGCGTCGCCTCGGCCAAGCCGTAGCTCGGCAGGAACGCACTCGCCTTGAAGCCGGCATCGGCGAACGCGTCGACGAACGACTGCATCACGTCGGGACGGATCATGTCGGCGCCATTGCCCGCCACGCGCCAGCGCGACAGGTCAAACCGATCGCTCGCCTTGGTCTGGCTCGACATGCGGCGAGCGCAGATATCGTAGCCGAAGGTCGGCGAATAGCTGAGCGTCGTGCCTTCGTTCCGGCTGATGAGATCGAGCCACGCGAGCGGACGGCGCGCGAAATCCTCGGTCTTGAGGTAGTCGGTCGAGACCTGGTTGGCGATCGGCGACAGGAAGCAGCCGACCAGCCCCATGTCGTGATACCAGGGCAGCCAGGAAGCGCAGCGATCGGTGTCGCAGACTTCCATGCCGTGGCTATGCGCTGCGAGGTTGTTCAGAAGCGCGGCATGCGTGATGACGACACCATGCGGGAAGCGCGTCGAGCCGCTCGAATATTGCAGATACGCGATGTCGTCGGGTTTTGCCTCGGGCAGCGTCGCGACCGGTGCCTCGCGCGTCGCGAACTCGGACCAGTCGATGCCGACGGTACCCGACAGGCGGGCAGCCTCGCCCGCCATCTGCGCGAGCTCGGGCGGGAAGATCAGCATCTTCGGGTCGCAGCTCGCAAGCTGGACGCGGAGCTGTTCGATGTACGAATCCCGACCGCCGAACGAGGTCGGCAGCGGTAGCGGCACGGGCCATGCGCCGGCATAGACGACGCCGAAGAACAGCGCCGCGAACTCGGGGCCGGTCTCCGCGACCAGCGCGATGCGATCGGCAGGCGCGACGCCGGCGGCGATCAGGCGGTCCGCCATCGCACGCGCGTCGTCCCGGAGTTGCGAATAGGGGTAGGGCTGGGACAAAGTGCCGCGAGCGTCGTGGAAGTTAAGCCCGCGGTTACCGCTGGCTGCGTAATCGAGCGCTTCGCCCAAGGTACCGAAATCGGCGAAACGGCGCGGCAGGGCGTCTTGGGTCGGCGTCGCAACGATTGACGCTACGGTCATGCCGTCCTTGTTAGCCGTGTCGGTCGTCATCGCAGTTCCTTGGTTCGTCGCGGCGCTCGAACACACCCCGCCTATCTTCAGTCTAGCCGTTCAACTTCGGGTGCCAGTGTGGCACAATGATGGCGTGACCAATGATAGCCACAGCGAAAGCAACGCGTTTCCCCCGTCGCTGGATGCCGGCGACCAGGAAAACGGCGCGTTCGACGATAGCGGCGGCACGAAGCGGCGCGGCGGCAAGAGCTGGGGCAGAGGCGGCGGGAAGGGCGGCGGCAAGGAGCGGGCGCGCGAGCGTCCTGCGCCGAAACCGCTCGATGCCGCGGCGCTGGAACAGATGGCCCTCCGCTATGTCGAGCGGTTCGCGACCACGCGGGGCCGCCTGACCGATTACCTGATGCGGAAAATCCGTGAACGCGGCTGGGACGGGGGCACCAGCGCGGCGCTGGCCGAGCCTGGCGAACTGGCGCAGCGGATGGCCGATCTCGGCTATGTCGATGACCGGGCCTTTGCCGAGCAACGCGCTGCTGCGATGCAGCGACGCGGGCTGGGCGCTCGCCGAGTCGCGGGCGCGTTCCGCGAGGCCGGTATCGATGAGGGCGATGCGGAGTCGGTCGCGCCCGCGATCGCCGACCGCGCCGTCGAATCGGCACTTGCCTTCGCACGACGCAAGCGAATCGGCCCCTACGGCACGGGGGACGGCGACCGCAAACTTCATGAAAAACAGCTCGCGGCGATGCTGCGGGCGGGGCACCGGTTCGATCTTGCACGCAAAATTGTTGCTGCACCGCCGTCCGACAGCCCCGAATCGATGGATTTCGACTGACCGTCGCAACGGATTCATTGCGACTGCGACGAACCGTGCTAGCAAGGCGTCCAGGGGTGTAACAATGCGTAACGACACGCAGCAGGTGCTGACATGCCGGTAGAGGTGGGGCCAGTGGAAGCGGGAACGACGACGCTCGGGGGTGTCGGCGAGGGTGTCGGCGCGGCCGAAACGCGCGCGATCGGCGGCGTCATCAAATGGTTCGACGTCACGCGCGGTTTTGGCTTCGCGGTGGCGGACGACGAGACCGTCGGCGATATCCTCGTGCACTTTTCCGTCCTGCAGGCGCATGGCCGCCGTAGCCTCCCCGAGGGTGCGCGCGTCGAGACGCTGTCGGTCCAACGCGGTCGCGGGTTCCAGGCGCGTGAGATCCTCTCGATCGATCTGACCAACGCGGTCGAGGAGCAGGTTCGGGCGCCGATTTCGCCCGATCGAATCGATCCGATCGCGATGATCGACGCGGCGGGGCCGTTCGAGGCAGCGTCGGTGAAGTGGTTCAACCGGTTGAAGGGCTATGGCTTTCTGGTACGGGGTGCCGATGGCAGCGACATCTTCATCCACATGGAAACGCTGCGCCGCGCCGGGATCGAGACGGTCGAGCCCGACCAGCCGCTCCGCGCGCGCGTGGTCGAAGGACGTAAGGGGCCGCTTGCCGTCGCGGTCGAAGAGGATCTGGGATGATGTTCGTTACGAAGGCCGTGTTGGCCGCGGTGCTGGCGCTGGGCGTCGGCGCCGGGGGTGTCGCGTACATGAATAGCCGCGCGGACTCGGACGTGGCCGCGGTCGCTATGCTGCCGCTGACGATCAAGAGTGCGAACGGGACGCATGCGTTCAAGGTCGAGAGCGCGAAGACGGAGGCCGACCAGGCGCGGGGCCTTATGTTCCGCACCGACCTGAAGCCCGACGGCGGTATGCTGTTCTGGCCGTATCCCGCCAAGGGTGGCGAGCCGGTGGTGGCGAACTTCTGGATGAAGAACACGCCGAGCTCACTGGATATCATCTACATCCGTGCGGACGGGACGATCGCGAGGATCGCCGAGAATGCGGTGCCGTTTTCCGAAGCGCCGATCCCGTCAGGGGAGCCGGTGGGGGCCGTGCTGGAGCTGTTGGGCGGCCGCGCTTCGGAACTGGGGATTGCCGAGGGTGATCTGGTGACGTGGGACAAGAGCGCGAAGTAGGCGCGCGAACCGTTCGACCAATGGCACCACCCCGGCGAAGGCCGGGGCCCAATTGGGAAGGTCGCTGTAATGTCGGACAGCGCTTCGTTAGCGACGTTACCCAATTGGGCCCCGGCCTCCGCCGGGGTGGGACATCTGACTAGGCGACGATTCCAGCCACGTGTTTCCCCGCGAAGGCGGGGACCCAGACTGAGCTCCCGCCTTCGCGGGAGAACAAGGAAGCGGAACCGTTGTAGGCAGAAGCGTAAAAACGGCGAACTCCACGATCGTCCCCCGCCAGGGTAAGGATCGTTTAAAGGGTCGCGCGACGCCTTCCCCATCATCAAGGTTGAAGCCCGCCCCCACTCGCGGTAAGCGCCAGTCATGGGCTTTCTCGCATCGACTTTCACGTGGTGGAACGGCGCCACCCTCGGCACCAAATTCGGCTTGCGCAGCATGGCGAAGAAGGGCGAGGACGCGCTCGGCAACGTCTATTACGAAGGCGGCAAGGACACCGCCGGCAACCCGCGCCGCTGGGTGATCTACCAGGGCGCGACCGACGCGAGCCGCGTGCCGCCGGCGTGGTTCAGCTGGCTGCATCACCAGGTCGACGACGTACCCGATCGCGCATTGCCGCCGATCCGTGCCTGGCAGAAGCCCGCCGTGCCGAACATGACCGGTACCGCGCTCGCCTATCGTCCTGCCGGTGCGCTCGAAAAGGGTGGCCACCGCGCCGCCGCGACGGGCGATTACGAAGCCTGGACGCCCGAAGGGTGATCATGCGCTGGCTCGCCGCGGCCGGGTTGGTCGTGGCGTTGGCGGTCGGCGGCTGGTTCGGATATCGCGCCCTCACCACGCCCGCGACGAAAGTTACCGCGGTCCAGCAGGACCTGCCGGGCGCTGACGAGCAAGGCAATTCCTCGATCGAGACGATCGATACCGGTGCTGCGGCGATCGCCAATGGCGGCACACCGATGGCGCAGCGTGTCGCGGTGCTAGGCCTGCTCAACAAGCGTAATGGCGAAACCCGCGAAGTGCGCCTCAAGCCCGGCCAGGCGACGCGCATGGGCGACGTCGTGCTGCGATTGCGTGCGTGCGAACAGACTGCGCCGTGGGAGCAGGAGCAACTGACCGGCGCGTTCGTACAGGTGCTGGTGCGCGGCGTAGACGCGCATTGGCGCCGGACCTTCTCCGGATGGCTGTACAAGGAACGCCCCGCGCTGAACGCGGTCCAGCATCCGGTCTACGACGTCTGGACCAAGAGCTGCGCGATGACCTTCCCGGAGACCGGCCCCGATACCGCGCCGCCCGCCGAAGCCTTGCCGGCCAAGCGATCGAGCGCGCGGAAATCGCCGGCTGCGAAGGATGCCCCGGCGCCGGAGGATGGCTTGAGCGCACCCTCGAGTGCCGCGCCTAGCAACGCGACGTAATCCGCGCGCTCGATCTCGATCGCGCCGAGCGAGGCGAGATGCGAGGTCTGGAACTGGCAGTCGAGCAGCGTGAACCCGCCGGTCCGCAGCCGCGCGACGAGGTGCGCGAGCGCGACCTTCGAGGCGTCGGTGGCGCGGCTGACCATGCTTTCGCCGAAGAATGCGCGGCCGAGCGACAGGCCGTAGAGCCCACCGACCAGCTTGCCGCCGTCCCAGCATTCGACCGAATGCGCGAACCCCATCGCATGCAGCGTCTGGAAGACCCGCTCTATGCCGTCGTTGATCCACGTCTCGGGGCGACCTTCGACGCTCTCGGCGCAGAGCTGCACGACGCGTTCGAACGCGGTGTCGACGGTGACCTGGAACCGGTCCGCGGCGATCGTCTTTCTCAGCGAGCGCGAGAGCTGGAACCCGTCGAGCGGCAGGACCGCGCGACGGCGCGGCTCGACCCAGTACACGCTGGCGGCGTCGCGGCTGTCCGCCATCGGGAACACGCCGACCGAATAGGCCCCAAGCACGAGTTGAGGGTCTAAAACGTCGCTCATGCGGTGAGCCGGTGTTCGATCCGGCGCCAGAGGTCCGCAAACGCCTGCGCCGCGGCGGACTTCGGTGCGAACACGCCGACCGGCGCGCGCTTGACCGCCATCGACTCGATGTTGCTCGCCATCGGGATGACCGGCCAGTCGGGGTGGCGGGCCAGCGCCTCCGCATGCAGCGCACGACGCTTGTCGACCATCACGTGGACCGGCAGCAGCGGCGTGCGGCCGCCCAGGTGCTGGACCACCGCGTCGTATGCGCGGGTCGACAGCGGCGAGGGAATGACGGGAATGACGATAAGATCGGCCGCGCGCATCACCTGGTCCGCGGTTTCGGTCAGCCCCGGCGGACAGTCGAGGATCACGCGGTCATAGCCGGCGAGTTCGGCCAGCAGCCTGGCGAGCCGCTTCTTCTTGTCCATCACGTGGAATAGCTGGTCGAGCCCGCGTAGCGATGCGTCCGCCGCGATCAGGTCGAGATGCGGGTAGGCGGTCGGCCGCGCCTGCTTGGCGACCGCGACGTCCTTCGAAAACATCGCCTGCGCTTGATCGACTTTACCCCCGGCTCCATGGGGTCCCCCGAGCACCCAGGTCGACGCCGCCTGCGGATCCAGATCCCAAAGGAGCGTCCGGCGCGCCGACAATGTCGCGGCGCACCACGCCAGGTTCACCGAAAGCGTCGTCTTCCCGACGCCGCCCTTGAGGCTGTAGATCGCAACGGTTGCCATCAGACTAGCGTGCCGGTCCAAGGCGGTGAGGGCAAGGGTGTGCAGCGCAAAGAAAAACGGCCGGCGGATGATCCGCCGGCCGTTTCGTCATTCGTAAACGTAGAAACTTACGCGTGGCAAATCTGCGCCGACTTGCCCGGTGCGGTCAGCGTGACGCTCGATTCGTCGCCGGTCATCGACCAGCCGCCCTCGGCGGTCTTCGGCGAACCGGCAACGTCCGACTTCAACGTCGTCGCGGGGCCGTCCTTCTTAGTCTTGACCACGGCTTGCTTGTCGCCCTGGAAGAACGTCACGTAGAGCAGGCTGTTGTCCTTGCAGCGCAGCGTCTTCTCGGACTTGATCGCGGGCGGCAGTTCGACCGGCGCGGCGTTGGCGAGCGTGTTCGCCATCGGATCGGGATTGCTGTCCAGCACCTCTGGCGAGGCGGGCTTGGAGTTGCAGGCTGCCAGCACGAGCAGCGCGGCGACGGCGGTCATGGGGAGGATTTTCATAGCGGGACCTCGCTTCGCGCATGCAGCATGGAGCGTCAAGGGCTATGGTTTGCGGTACCATCGCATAGCGGCGAATAGGGCAGTATGTATGACGGGTAAGATGTCCGCGCTCAGTCGTGCAGCGGACGGTCCTGCTTGGCTACGTCATCCTGCGACTGAAGTCGTTCTTCGACCATTGCCAACGGAGTCGCGATATGCGCGGCGATCAAGGTGTCGCCGAGCGCTTCCATCAGGTCTGACGCTTTCGACAACAAGGCCAGAGCTTGCCGATACTGTTCCATCATCCCGCTCCCGCCAGTTTCGAACTTACTAACATAGATCATATATTGGTTGTAATGAACACGACATGAAAAGCATGTCATCCGCTTGGGATGTTCGCGTTGGCGGCGTTTAATCCTGCAAACTTTCGCTCGCTTGCTCTAGGCGGGGCACCACGCCACATAGCGCGCATGCATACGACACCCGACACGCTCGCCCTGATTGGCAACACGCCGCTTGTTCGTCTGAGAGGTCCCAGCGAGGCCACCGGCTGCGATATCTTCGGCAAGTGCGAATACACGAACCCCGGCGCGTCGGTGAAAGATCGCGCAGCGCTGTTCATCGTCGAGGATGCGGAGCAGCGCGGACTGCTCCAGCCCGGCGGGACGATCGTCGAGGGCACCGCGGGCAATACCGGGATCGGCCTCGCGCTGGTAGCGAACGCCAAAGGCTACAAGACGATCATCGTCATGCCCGAGACACAGAGCCGCGAGAAGATGGACACGTTGCGGGCTCTAGGTGCCGAACTGGTATTGGTCCCCGCCGCGGCATTTTCGTCGCCATGCCATTTCGTCCATACCTCGCGCCGGATCGCCGACGAGACGCCGGGCGCGATCTGGGCGAACCAGTTCGACAACACAGCCAATCGCCGTGCGCATATTGTCGGGACCGCAGAGGAGATCTGGGCACAGATGGACGGGCGGATCGACGGCTTCACCTGCGCGGCGGGCACCGGTGGGACGATCGCCGGGGTCGGGCTCGGGCTCAAGGCGAAGGACGAAAGTGTCTGCATCGCGCTCAGCGATCCGCATGGCGCTGCGCTATATAACTACTACGCACACGGCGAGTTGAGGGCAGAGGGCTCTTCGGTCGCGGAGGGTATCGGGCAGGGGCGCATCACCGCCAATCTGGAGGGGGCACCGATCGATACGCAGTTCCGGATTTCCGATCAGGAGGGGTATGCGTGGGTCCGACGGTTACTCGACGAGGAAGGGCTCTGCCTCGGGCTGTCGTCGGGGATTAACGTCGCCGGTGCGGTGGCGCTGGCGAAGCACCTGGGACCCGGCAAGCGGATCGCGACGATCCTGTGCGACACCGGATTCCGCTATCTTTCGACGCTGTACGACCCTGAATGGCGTCAGGCGAAGGGTCTGGTCTGAGCGGGATGGTTCCCGAGAATCGACAGAAGCGCGGTAGTCGGGTATCGAGGTAGGGCAAGATGAAGTTACCCCACGAACCTTCCCAGACCATGCAGCGCATCAAGGTCGGCATGATCGGCCTCGCCGCGGTCGTGCTGCTGATCGGTCTCGCGAGCGCGATTATCGGTTCGACGAATCGCGAGCGGCCGGTCGCGACCGCGGGGACCGCGCAAGCCGACGTGGTGGCGAACATGGGCGTTTCGAACGTTACCGAAGCCGCCGGAGCGGGCGAGCCGCTCGCGGAAATGGGCGTGGCGCCGAGCGCCAACGCGCAGGCGCCCGCGCAGTAATTGCTGCCTTCTTGCTCCCCTCCCTGGAAGGGAGGGGCTGGGGGTGGGTTGGTTTCCGCATACCTGAACGCGAGTGGCTCGATCGGGCCGACCCACCCCCGACCCCTCTCTTCCAGGGAGGGGAGAGCGTTACCCCTTGGTAACGTCTGGCGTGCGTTGGCTTCGACCATCTGAGGAGCTTCCGCACTTCATCCCCGGATATCCCCAGTAGTCAAAACAGTCGTCAGCACTTTCACATCCGGTCTACCCGCATATTCCCCCAGACTGAGCATCGCAATTGCGGTGAAATCCGTCCAATCCCCAAAAATCCCGTTGCGTCCCCGAAGCGCTATGGTAGATGGAGGTTAATACAGGGGCATTTTCATCGTTCGCTGAAAACGCGTTCGAAACGTAGCGATGGCTGCTTTTCGAAGCGGTGAAGCGTGCGCGCCAGTTCGAAGGGTTTTGGCGTGTCGGTACGGGGTCGCTATCAAGGAGACGGTATCGGCCTTGTCGACGACAAGGGCCGGGTAGCCATCCCCTCGGCACTCCGCACGATGCTCTCGGCAAATGCGCCCAAGGCGAACGGCAAGGACGGCGGGACCATCATCATCGGCGCGCATCAGAAGAATCGCTGCCTGGTCGCGTACGATCCCGGTTACGTCGACATTCTCGCCGAGCGCCTCGATCGCCGCGAATCCGAGAACACGTCCGAGAACGGCGAGTACGACTACAACATCAAGCGCGCCGCCGCGTCCGGCGAAGCGGTGCCGTTCGACGGCTCCGGTCGCTTCATCATGCCCGCGTTCCCGCGCTTCTATGCGGGCATCAAGGGCCATGCGTTCTTCTATGGCGTGCTCGATTACATCGAGATCTGGGACCCCGCGACGCTGATCGCCACCGACGGCATGCCCCCCGTCGTCAAGGAGATGGCGCGCTTCTACATGGCCGAGAAGGGGGTGCAGCTGTGAGTTCCCCCGACGCTCCGCATATTCCCGTCCTGCTCGACGAAGTCCTTGCCGCGCTTTCCCCTGAGCTCGGCGAGACGATGGTCGACGGCACGTTCGGTGCGGGCGGCTATACGCTGGCGTTGCTCAAGTCGGGCGCGCGGATCGTCGCGTTCGACCGCGATCCAGACGCGATCGCCAATGGTCGCGCGATGGAAGAGGCCGAAGAAGGCCTGACGCTGATCGCCGCGGACTTCTCGGCAATGGCGTCCGAACTCGAAGCGCGCGGCCTCGCGCCGGTGGACGGCGTGACGCTCGATATCGGCGTGTCGTCGATGCAGCTCGACCAAGCCGAGCGCGGCTTCTCGTTCCAGTCGGATGGCCCGCTCGACATGCGGATGGCGCAGGCCGGCATGTCGGCGGCGGACTTCGTCAACGAGGCGGACGAGAACGAGATCGCCGACGTGCTGTATCAATATGGCGACGAGCCCAAGTCGCGGCGTGTCGCCCGCGCGATCGTCGCGGCGCGCCCGCTGACGCGGACCGGCGAGCTGGCGCACATCGTCCGCCGCGCGCTCGGCTACAAGGCGCACGACAAGAAGGACCCCGCGACGCGCGCGTTCCAGGCGATCCGGATCCACGTGAACCGTGAACTGGGCGAGCTAGCCGACGGATTGCTGGCGGCCGAACGCGTGCTGAAGCCCGGCGGACGCCTGGCCATCGTGACGTTCCACAGCCTCGAGGACCGGATGGTGAAGCGCTTCCTGCGCACGCGTTCCGGGGGCTCTCCTTCAGGTTCGCGTCATCTTCCGCAGGTGAAAGCCGTTGCGGAACCTAGTTTTTCTCATGTCGGCCGCGGTGTTCGCGCCGGCGAGGCCGAGATCGCACGCAACCCGCGCGCGCGCTCGGCGACATTACGGACGGCGCGGCGGACCTCCGCGCAACCCTGGACGGAAGAGGTGACGACATGACGGCGGCGTATCGGATGAAGGGTGTGGGCTGGTTCGGGGGCTGCGTGGCCGTCGTGCTCGGTTTCTACCTCGTGTCGCTGCAGGTCGCCGCCGAGCGCAAGAAGCTGGAGGCGGTCAATGGTCAGATCCGCTCCGCGCAGCGCGACATCCGCGCGCTGGAAACCGAGTTCGACACGCGGGGCAATCTGGCCCAGCTTGAGCGCTGGAACGGTGACACGCTGGCGCTGTCGGCCCCGACCGCGGGGCAGTTCGTCGTGAGCGAGGCCGCGCTTGCGGCGCTCGACGTCAACAGCCTGCGCGCGGACGGGGTCCAGACCGCCGCGCTGCTGGTGCCGTCGGGGGCGGGGTCCGTCGTTTCCACCTCGATCGTCCCGGTTACCGCTGCTCCGCCCGTCGTGAAGCTTGCGCCCGTCGCCCCGGTCCAGATGGCGCAGGTTACCGCGCCGCGTGCGATGAACGTCGCGATCCAGGCTGCGTCCAAGACCGCGCTGAAGCCGGTCGTGATCCGCGCGTCGGTATCGACGCCGCGCTCCGCCGAGGCCGCACTTGTCCGTGCCGCCAAGACCGAACGCCTCGCCGCCGTCGCGAAGGTCCGTCCGCAGGCAGTGGCGATGCTCGACCGGAAGCTGTTGTCCGACACGACGCTGGGTGACATCATGAGCGGCGCCCGCTCCGAGAGCCGTAAGCGGCGGTGACCGCCTTGGTCGCCCGGCCCGTCTCGCAGCAACGTAGCGCCAACCAGCGTCATGCACTGGTGGCGACGGCGCACACGCGCCTGATGATGCTGATGTTCCTGTTCGGAGCAGCGGTGCTGGTGGTGGTCGGTCGGCTCGGAATGCTGGCGGTGCAGGCGTCGCTCGCCGATCCGCAGGCGCGCTCGGCGGCGATCGCGGCGCGCGGCGACATCGTCGATCGCAACGGCGCGCCGCTCGCGCGGACGATCGATGCGTGGACGATCGCGGTCCACCCGAAGAAGCTGATCGGCGATCCGACCGAGATCGCCAGCAAGCTCGCCGCGCTGATGCCCGAAGCGGGTGACCAGGCGCATTATTATGCGCTGCTGACGTCGGGGAAGAGCTTCATCTATCTTCAGCGGCGCGCGTCGCCGGCGCTGGTCGAGCAGGTCAACGCGATCGGTGAGCCCGCGATCGTGTTCGACCGCGATACGCAACGACTGTACCCACAGTCGACGATGGCGGCGCACGCACTCGGCTTCCTGTCGACCGCGGGTCACGGCATGAGCGGGATGGAGCGCGTGCTCGACGAGCGGCTGACCAATCCTGCGCTCAACGGTACGCCCGTCGCGCTGTCGCTCGACAACCGCGTCCAGGCGGCGATGGAAAGCGAACTCGGCCGCGCGATGACGACGTTTTCCGCCCGCGGCGCTGGCGGCATCGTCCTCGACGTCGCGACCGGCGAAGTGATCGCGATGGTCTCGCTGCCGACGTTCAACCCCAACCGCGTCGGCATGTCGGGCAGCGAACAGCTCCGCAACATCACGACGCAGAGCGTGTTCGAGCTTGGCTCGACGTTCAAGCCGATCACGATGGCGACGGCGATGGATACGGGTGTCGTCACATCGTTCGCGCGGCGGTTCGACGCGACGCATCCGCTTCAGGTCGGCCGCTTCACGATCCACGACGAGCGCGGCGATCCGAAGCGGTGGCTGAACATGGCCGAGACGCTGATCTACTCGTCCAACATCGCCACCGCACGCGTGGCCGACGAGGTCGGGCCCGCGAAGATGCAGGCGATGTTCAAGAAATTGGGCTTCGATACCAAGCCCGATATCGAACTGCGCGAGAAGGGCCGTCCGTTGTGGCCGAAATACTGGGCGCGCACGACGACGATGACCACCGCCTACGGCCACGGCATCGCGGTGACCCCGCTGCATCTGGCAAGCGCCTATGCCGCGTTGGTCAACGGTGGGATCTGGCGGCCGGCGACGCTGCTGAAGGTCGCGCCGGGTCATGCGGTTGCGGGTCGTCGCGTCATCAGCGAGCAGACCAGCGCGCGGATGCGGCAGATGCTGCGGCTGATCGTGCAGCGCGGGACGGGTCGCAAGGGCGATGCGCCGGGCTACCGCGTCGGCGGCAAGACCGGGACGGCCGAGGCGGCGGTGTCCGGCGGCTACGATCATTCGCGCAACGTGGCGACGTTTGCCGCGGCGTTCCCGATGGATGCGCCGCGCTATGTCGTGCTGGCGATGCTCGATTCGCCGCTCGGGACCAAGGAAACCGCCGGATGGAAGACCGCGGCGTGGAATACCGCGCCGGTGGTCGGCCGCACGATCTCGCGTGTCGGGGCAATTCTGGGCGTGGTGCCCGACGCGCACCGCGACATCGACGTGTCTGACATCCTGCCGACTTTGTGGCAGGACCCGTCGCGTACACAGCCGACCGGGCAATGAGGACTATTGCATGAAACTCGCAGCGCTGACCGACGGGACGGAAGAGGCGCAGGTGACGGGGTTCGCGATCGATCACCGCAAGGTCGCGCCGGGCACGGTGTTCGGCGCGTTCGAAGGCGCGCGCGTGAATGGCGAGGACTATATCGACGACGCGATCCGCTCGGGCGCGATCGCGGTGGTGGCGCGACATGGGCTGACGGTCGAGGGTGCCACCTACATCACCGACGACAACCCGCGCGAGCGGTTCGCGCAACTGGCCGCGAAGTTCTTCGCGCCGTTCCCTGAGACGTCGGTGGCGATTACCGGCACGAACGGGAAGACGTCGTGCGTCGAGATGACGCGGCAGTTGTGGCGGATGGCCGGTTTTCATGCGGCTTCGATCGGCACGCTTGGCGTGACGACGGCCGACGAGCGGGTTACGACCGGGCTGACCACGCCGGATGTTGTGACGTTCCTGTCGAACGTGGCTGGGCTTGCACGTGAGGGCGTGACGCATCTGGCGTTCGAGGCATCTAGCCACGGGCTGACACAGTATCGGACCGAGGGGCTGAAGGTGGCCGCTGCGGCGTTCACGAACCTCAGCCGCGATCATCTCGATTATCACGGCGACATGGCGGCGTATTTTACGGCCAAGATCCGGTTGTTCTCCGAAGTGCTTTCGACGGACGGTGCGGCGGTGGTGTGGGCGGACGATCCGCAGTCGGCGCGGGTGATCGACCTAGCACGCGAGCGTGGCAACCGGCTGGTCACGGTCGGTACGCAGGGCGAGACGTTGCGGCTGGTCGGGCGCGATCCGACCTTGCTGGGGCAGGGGCTGACGATCGAGGCGGAGGGTCAGACGTACAAGGTCACCTTGCCGCTGATCGGAGCCTATCAGGCAGCGAATGCCTTGGTCTCAGCTGGGCTGGTAATCGCGACCGGCGGCGAAGTGGCCGCGACGATCGCCAATCTCGCGCGGTTGCAGCCCGTGCGCGGGCGGCTCGAACGCGCAGTGATCGCGAAGTCGGGTGCGCCGGTGTACGTGGATTACGCGCATACTCCCGATGCGCTGGAAGCTGCGATCGCTGCGCTCAAGCCGCATGCTGGCGGGAAACTGATCGTGGTGTTCGGGGCAGGTGGCGACCGGGATACGGGCAAGCGCGAGACGATGGGGCAGGTCGCGGTGCAGCATGCGGACCGTGTCATCGTGACCGACGATAATCCGCGGACCGAGGACGCTCGAGCGATCCGGTGCGATGTGCTGAAGGGTGCGCGCGGGGCTGAGGAAATTGGCGACCGGCGGGCGGCGATTGGCGCTGCGGTGTGCGACGCTGGCCCGGAGGACATCGTGCTGATCGCGGGGAAGGGCCACGAGCAGGGACAGATCGTCGGCGACATGGTCCTGCCGTTCGACGACGTGACCGTGGTACGGGAGTGCGCGGCGTGAAGGGCACGACATCGGCATTCCCCTCCCGCCTGCGGGAGGGGCTAGGGGAGGGCGCCACGTATGTACTGGCGTCCGGTCTGTTTGGTCAGCCCCTCCCCCGACCCCTCCCGCAGGCGGGAGGGGAGCAGTGAGTCTTTGGACTTCACTCGAGATCGCGACCGCTACCGGTGGCATGGCGTCAGGCGACTTCTCCGTCAGCGGCGTTGCGTTCGACTCGCGCGAGGTTGGCCCGGGCGACCTCTTCATCGCGATGAAGGGCGAGGCCAGCGATGGCCACCGCTTCCTCGACCAAGCCTTTATCCAAGGCGCAGCTGGGGCGATCGTGTCCGAACCCTGCGACCATCCGCACGTTCTAGTCGCCGACAGCTTCGTCGCCCTCCAGGCGCTTGGGCGGGCGAGCCGGGCTCGGAGCGGAGCGAAGATCATCGGCGTCACCGGCTCCGTCGGCAAGACCAGCGCCAAGGAAGCGCTGTTCGCCTGCCTCGACCGCGCCGCACCCGGCGACGTGCACCGCTCGGTCAAAAGCTACAACAACCACACCGGCGTCCCGCTCAGCCTCGCGCGCATGCCGCGCGACGCGAAGTTCGGCGTGTTCGAGATGGGGATGAACCATGCCGGCGAACTCGCCGAACTGACGCAGCTCGTCCGGCCACACATCGCTATGATCACCGCGATTGCGCCCGCGCATACCGCGTTCTTCCCAGACGAAAGTGCGATCGCTGATGCCAAGGGGGAGATCTTTGCCGGGCTCGAACCGGGCGGGACTGCGATCGTGCCCTATGACAGCCCGCACCGCGACCGACTGCTCGGACACGCCGCACCACACGCCGCGCACATCGTGACGTTCGGCAGCGAAAAGGGCGCCGATGTCCGCGCGATCGAGGCGATGCGGCTGCCGACCGGGGGGACGTTCGTCACCGCGCGGATGGGGCAGGGGGCGGAGCACGAGCTGAGCTTCACGATCGCGCAGCCCGGCGCGCATTGGGTATCGAACGCGCTCGGCGTGCTGGCGTGCGTGCAGGCGGCCGGCAGTGATCTTGGATTGGCCGGGCTGGCACTTGCCGAACTCGGTGGGCTGCAAGGCCGTGGCGCGCGGTCGCTGGTTACCGTTGGCGAAGGCCAGGCGCTTGTGATCGACGAAAGCTACAACGCCAACCCAGCCTCGATGCGCGCGACGCTCAGCGTCCTCGGGCATGAACTCGGCCGCCACATCGCGGTGCTCGGCGAGATGCGCGAACTGGGCGAGAGCTCCGATGACTATCACGCGGCTCTGGCCGAGCCGATCCTCGCCGCGCGCGTCGAAATGGCGCTGCTCGCCGGTGAAGCGATGGCGCCGCTAGCACAGGTGCTTGAGGGACAGATCGAAACCGTCCATGTGGGCGACGCTGCGGCCGCGCTCGCGTCGTTACGGACGATCCTGGCGCCGGGCGATGTCGTGCTCGTCAAGGGATCGAACGGGGTTGGCCTCGCGCGCGTCGTAGCGGGTCTCCAGGCTGGCCTCAAAGGCGGGATTAACTGAATGTTGTACTGGCTCGCCGAGCATCTGGGGTTTCCCGGCCTGCTGAACCTCATCCGCTATCAGACGGTGCGGACCGGGGGTGCGGTCGCGACCGCGTTGATCATCGGCCTGATCATCGGGCCGAAGTTCATCGGCTGGTTGCGCGTGCGGCAGGGCAAGGGCCAGCCGATCCGCGCCGACGGCCCGCAGTCGCACCTGTCGAAGCGCGGCACGCCGACGATGGGCGGGCTGATGATCCTGACCTCGATGTGCCTCGCCATCTTCCTGTGGATGGACCTGAGCAACCCGTATGTCTGGGCTTGCCTGTTCGTGACGCTCGGCTTCGGGACGATCGGGTTCCTCGACGACTATGACAAGGTGCGCAAGGCGAGCACCGCGGGGATTAGCGGGCGCACGCGTCTATTGCTCGAGTTCATCATCGCCGGTGTCGCCGCGACGATCATCATGTCGCAGAACGGTCCGCATCTGTATCTGCCGTTCACCTCGCGCATGTATCTGGATCTGGGCTGGTTCTTCCCGGTGTTCGCGGCGTTCACGATCGTGTCGTTCGGTAATGCGGTGAACCTGACGGACGGGCTCGACGGGCTGGCGACGATGCCGGTGATCATCGCCAGCGTCGCGTTCATGGTGATCGTGTACCTCGTCGGAAACGTGAAGTTCGCCGATTACCTCGGCATTCCGCATGTGCCTCGCGCGGGTGAACTGGCGATCTTCTGTGGGGCAATCGTTGGGGCTGGCTTGGCGTTCCTGTGGTTCAATGCGCCGCCGGCCGCGGTGTTCATGGGCGATACCGGGTCGCTGGCTCTGGGAGGTGCGCTGGGGACGATCGCGGTCGTCGCGCACCATGAGATCGTGCTGGGGATCATCGGCGGCCTGTTCGTGATCGAGGCGCTGTCGGTGATCATCCAGGTGTTCTTCTACAAGCGCACCGGCAAGCGTGTGTTCCGGATGGCGCCGATCCACCATCATTTCGAACAGCTCGGCTGGGCCGAGGCGACCGTCGTGATCCGCTTCTGGATCATCGCGCTGGTGCTGGCGCTGGTCGGCCTTTCGACGTTGAAGCTGCGGTGATTGTTGCGCAGGCCTGGCGCGGGAAACGCTATGCGGTGCTGGGGCTGGCGCGGTCCGGGGCTGCGACTGTGCGGGCGTTGGTGGCTGGTGGGGCGCAGGTCGTCGCGTGGGACTCGGACGAGTCGAAGCGTGCCGTCTTTGCTCCCTCTCCCCTGCGGGGAGAGGGCTCTTAGAAGTCGCGCCGCTCGATGATCTTTCGGGATTCGACGCTTTGGTCGTGTCGCCGGGAGTGCCGTTGAACACGCATCCGCTTGCCGCCGCGGCGCGCGCGGCAGGCGTCCCCGTAATCGGCGACATCGAGCTCTTCGCGCAGGCCCGCGCAGACCTCCCCCCGCACAAGGTCGTCGGCATCACCGGCACCAACGGCAAGTCGACCACCACCGCGCTCGTCCACCACATCCTCAAGACCGCCGGCATCCCCACGCTGATGGGCGGCAACATCGGCCTGCCGATCCTCGAACAGGAAGCGCTCCCGGAGGGCGGCGTCTATGTGCTCGAACTGTCGAGCTACCAGATCGACCTGACGCAGACGCTCGATTGCGACGTCGCGGTGCTGCTGAACATCACGCCGGACCATCTCGACCGCTATGACGGCTTCGAGGGTTATGCGGCCTCCAAGGCGAGGCTGTTCGCGATGCAGTCTGCCGAGCATGACGCGGTCATCGGCATCGCCGATGCGCCGTCCGCCGAGATCGCGCGTGGGCTGTCGTCGAAGGGCGAGCACCTGACCAAGATCGCCCCGGGCGTGTGCATGGATCAGGGCAACTGGCCGACGCTCCAGGGCCCGCACAACGCTCAGAACGCACTCGCCGCGATCGCCGTGGTCAAGGCGCTGGGTGTAAGCGAAGTCGATATCGACCGTGGCCTCACGAGCTTCACCGGCCTTCCCCACCGCATGGAGCAGATCGCCTCATATGACGGCGTTGCCTATGTCGACGACAGCAAGGCGACCAATCCCGAGAGTACCGCGCCTGCACTTGCCGCGTTCGACCGGGTTCACTGGATCGTCGGTGGGCGCGCGAAGGGCGACGACCTCGACGCCTGCAAGCCCGCCTTCGGCCACGTCGTCCACGCCTACACGATCGGCGAGGCTGGCCCGAAGTTCGCCGAAATCCTGAAAGATTCCATGCCCGTCGAGAACGTCGGTACGCTCGACGCAGCGGTCCGCACTGCCGCCGCAAACGCCAAGCCCGGCGACACTGTTTTGTTATCCCCCGCCTGTGCTAGCTTCGACCAGTTTCGCGATTACGAAGCGCGCGGGGCCGCGTTCCGCGCCGCGGTGGAGTCGCTGGCATGACCGATATCCGCGCTGGAACCATTGACATGGGCACACCGAAGACCAGCATCGTCGCCAAGATGAAGCGGCGCGGCGGGCGGGGCGATCAGTCGCCGCTCGGCACGTGGTTCTGGGATATCGACCGGATGCTCCTGCTGCTGACGCTGTTCCTGATCGCGATCGGCCTGATTGCGGTCGCCGCCGCATCGCCGGCGAGCGCGGTTCGCTATTCGGGCGAGCATCACAAGATCGCGCCGCTCTACTATTTCTGGCGGCAGTTGATGTGGGTCGGCGTGTCCTTGCCCGTGCTGTTCGGCGTGTCGATGATGCCCGTCTCGATGGCGCGGCGGATGGCGATCGGCGGGTGCGCGCTGTTCGTGCTGATGCTGATGGTGACGCCGTTTATCGGGGTCGAGGCGAATGGCGCACGGCGCTGGCTCGGCGTCGGTTTCGCGCAGTTCCAGCCTTCCGAGTTCCTGAAGCCGCTGTTCATCGTCACGGTCGCGTGGCTGTTGTCGCTGCGCGCGAAGGATGCCGAGCTGCCGACTGTGCTGATCACCGGCGCGATGACCGCGGGCGTCGCGGTGCTGTTGATGTTGCAACCCGATTTCGGCCAGACGATTATCTTCTGCTCGGTGTGGATGGCGCTGCTGATGATCGCGGGGACGCCGGCCAAGGTTATGCTCGGCCTTGTCGCGATGGCGCCGGCGGGGCTGATTGCCGCCTATGTCTTCTACGGCGTGGCGCGGTCGCGGATCGATGCGTTCCTGTTTCCGGGTGTCGAGGGCGAGGGCGCGGGCGACCATTTTCAGACGAATGCGGCGCATAATACGCTGACCGCGGGCGGCTGGACCGGCACAGGCCCCGGCGCGGGTGCGGCGAAATTTGGGCTGCCCGAGGCGCATACCGACTATATCTTCTCGGTGATCGGCGAGGAGTTCGGGCTGATCGCGTGCTCGGTGATCGCCGTGATCTTCCTCGCGATCGTCGTGCGCGTGTTCGTCAAGCTGCTGGACGAGCAAGACGAATTCAAGCTGCTCGCCTCCGCCGGGTTGGCGACACAGTTCGGTGCGCAGGCGCTGGTGAGCATGGCGGTGAACACCGGTCTCGCGCCCTCGAAGGGTATGACGCTACCGTTCATCAGCTATGGCGGGTCGTCGATGATCGCGTTGTCGGTCGGCATGGGGTTGCTGCTGGCGTTTACCCGACGCAATCCGTTTCTCACGCGGAGCCCCTATGTCGTCCGCTGGAGTGGTGAATGAGTAAGCATTATGTCCTAGCAGCCGGTGGCACCGGCGGACACATGGTCCCGGCTGCGGCGCTCGCGGCCGAGCTGACCAAGCGCGGCCACCGCGTCGCGCTGGTCAGCGATGCGCGCGGCGTGCGCTTTCCGGGGCTGTTCGAGGACATCCAGACGCATGTCCTGCCGGCTGGGCGCTTTACCGGCGGGCCGCTCGGTTGGGCCCGGGCCACGCGGGAGATGTGGCGCGGGCGGGCAATGGCGCGCGAGCTGTACCGGACCTTCAAGCCCGCCGCGGTGATCGGCTTTGGCGGCTATCCTGCGTTGCCGGCGTTGCTGGCGGCGTTCGCGGACAAGATTCCGACCGCGGTGCATGAGCAGAACGCGGTGCTGGGTCGCGTGAACCGTTTCGTCGCGGGGCGCGTCGATGCGATCGCGACCTCGTCCGAGCCGACCGAGCGCCTCGCGCCGAAGCTGCTGGGCAAGGCGCATCTGGTCGGCAACCCGGTGCGCGAGGCAGTGCTGGCGCTGCGCTCGCGGCCGTATCCGTTGCTGGAGGAAGACGGGATTTTTCGCGTGCTCGTGACGGGTGGCAGCCAGGGTGCGAGCATCCTGAGCCAAGTCGTGCCCGACGGTCTGGCGATGCTGCCGGTGACGTTTCGGCGGCGGTTGCAGGTGACGCATCAGGCGCGGATCGAGGATATCGACGCGGTCCGCGCCAAGTATGCCGAGCATCATATTCCGGCCGAGCTGGCAACGTATCTACCCGATATGCCCGAGCAACTGGCCTGGGCGCATCTAGTGATTGCGCGTGCAGGCGCTTCGACGATTTCGGAACTGACCGCGGCGGGGCGTCCGGCGATCCTGGTGCCTCTGCCAGGTGCGACCGACGATCATCAGACCGTGAACGCGCGCGAGATCACGCGGGCGGGCGGCGCGCGGACGATCGCGCAGGGAGACTTTACCGCAGTGGAACTGGCCAAGCAGATGCAGAAACTCGGGCTCGATCCAGCGGCGTTGCAGAATGCGGCGGGCCGCGCGCGGAGTTGCGGGCGGCCGAATGCGGCGAGCGATCTGGCCGATCTGGTCGAGAGCCTGGATGCACCGTTGTCGCGGATTCCGGTCGGCGCGCCCTCGAAGCCCAAGGCGCAGTTCGCATGAAGGGTGTCGCAACGGATATCGGCACGATCCACTTCGTCGGCATCGGTGGGATCGGCATGTCGGGCATCGCCGAGGTGATGAAGAACCTCGGCTACCGCGTGCAGGGGTCGGACGTGGCCGAGGGCTATGTCGTGCAGGGGTTGCGCGACAAGGGCATTCCGGTGGCGATCGGCCATGCCGCGTCTAACATCGGCGATGCCGCGGTGGTGGTCGTCTCGACCGCGATCGTGCGCTCGAACCCCGAGGTCGAGGCGGCATTGAACGCGCGCGTACCAGTGGTGCGGCGCGCTGAAATGCTGGCCGAATTGATGCGGTTGAAGTCGACCGTCGCGGTCGCGGGCACACATGGCAAGACGACGACGACCAGCATGGTTGCAGCATTGCTCGATGCGGGCGGGGTCGATCCGACGGTCATCAATGGCGGGATCATCAACTCGTACGGCTCGAACGCGCGGCTGGGCGCGAGCGACTGGATGGTCGTCGAGGCGGACGAGAGCGATGGCAGCTTCCTGCGGCTCGACGGCACGATCGCGGTCGTTACCAACATCGATCCGGAGCATCTCGATCATTACGGCTCGTTCGACGCAGTGAAGGATGCGTTCGTCGAGTTCGTCGAGAACGTGCCGTTCTATGGCGCGGCGTTGCTGTGTCTCGATCATCCGGAGGTGCAGGGGATCCTGCCGCGGGTGCGCGATCGTCGCGTGGTGACGTACGGTTTCTCGGCGCAGGCGGATGTCCGCGGCGTCGAGGTTACGCCGGTCCCGGGCGGCAACCGCTTCGATTGCGTGGTGCGCGAGCGTGATGGGGCGACGCGGACGATCATGGGAATCGAGATGCCGATGCCGGGTCGTCATAACGTGCAGAACGCGCTGGCGGCGATCGGGGTGGCTCTGGAACTGGGAATTGCGGATGCGACGATCCAGCAGGGGTTTGCCAAGTTCGGCGGCGTGAAGCGGCGGTTCACCAAGGTCGGCGAAGTGGCTGGTGTCACGATCATCGACGATTACGGGCATCATCCGGTCGAGATTCGCGCCGTGCTGGCGGCGGCTCGCGAGGGCGTGAAGGGTCGTGTGATCGCGGTCGTGCAGCCGCATCGGTATTCGCGACTTGGCAATCTGATGGAGGACTTCCAGACTGCGTTCAACGACGCGGATCGGGTGCTGGTGACGCCGGTCTACGCGGCGGGCGAGGCGCCTGTGGAGGGTGTCGATGCGGCGGCTCTGGTCGAGGGGTTGAAGCGGCGCGGGCACCGGTTCGCGGGTGTGGTTGCTGACGCTGACGCGCTGGCGGTGGAACTGGCGGCGACGATCGAGGCGGATGACATGGTCGTGTGCCTCGGCGCTGGCGACATCACGAAGTGGGCGGCTGGCCTCGCCGACGCGATCGCTGCCGAACGTGCGAAGGTGCTGGCGTGAGTGCTCGCGCTTCTGCTCCGCTTGCGGGAGGGGGCGGGGGAGGGGCTTCGGCCTCCTCCGACGGCCCGGGCTCGGCTATGTCACTCCCTCCCCTAACCCCTCCCGCAAGCGGGAGGGGAATCAAGGTCGAGGCTGGGGCTTCGCTGGCGGCCTTCATTTGGTTTCGGACTGGTGGGCCAGCAGAGACCCTGGTGCGACCCGATACGGCGGCCGATCTAGCGGCATATTTGCGCGATCTCGATCCCTCCATGCCCGTGCTGCCGGTCGGGGTCGGCTCAAACCTGATCGTGCGCGATGGCGGCGTGCCGGGGGTCGTGGTGCGTCTTCCCAAGGCGATGGCGAAGGTTTCTTTGCAGGACGGGCGCGTTCGGGCTGGGGCTGGTGCGATGGGCATCACCGTCGCCAGCGCCGCGCGCGATTCTGGAATTGCCGGGCTTGAGTTTCTTCGCGGAATCCCGGGGACTGTTGGTGGCGCTGTGCGGATGAATGCGGGCGCTTATGGACGGGATGTCAGCGATATCCTGGTTGAGGCTACCGTGGTCACGCGCGACGGTTCGGTCGAGACTTGGTCCGCTGAGAAACTCGGGTTCACCTATCGTCATTCGGACCTGCCCGCGGGAGCCGTCGTGGTCGAAGCCGTATTCTCCGGCACGCCCGGCGAACCAGCCGTGATCGGTGCGGAGATGGACCGGATCGCCGCCGAGCGTGAGGCTTCGCAGCCTCTCCGTTCGCGGACGGGCGGGTCGACGTTCAAGAATCCCGCGGGGCACAAGGCGTGGGCGTTGATCGACGCGGCCGGGTGTCGGGGGCTGACTCGCGGTGATGCGCAGGTCAGCGAGAAGCATTGCAATTTCCTGCTGAACCTCGGGTCCGCGTCGAGCGCCGAGATCGAGGCGCTGGGTGAAGAGGTACGGAACAGAGTGAAGGTGCATTCGGGGGTGACGTTGGAATGGGAAATCCAGCGGGTAGGGGTCGCGAAGTGAGTGCGGCTCTTCATATCGCGGTGCTCATGGGCGGGTGGTCGGCGGAGCGTGAGGTTTCGCTGATGTCGGGCAATGGCTGTGCGGATGCGCTTGAGTCGCTCGGCCACCGGGTCACGCGCATCGATATGGGGCGGGATGTTGCCGCCAAGCTCGCCGAGGCAAAGCCCGATCTCGTGTTCAACGCGCTCCACGGCACTCCCGGCGAGGACGGTTCGGTGCAGGGTCTGCTCGACCTGATGGGCCTGCGGTACACGCATTCGGGGCTCGCGACGTCGGTGATCGCGATCGACAAGGTGCTAACCAAGCTGTTGCTGGTCCCCGCGGGCGTGCCGATGCCAGGTGGGCGGATCGTCAAGTCGGCGGACCTGTTCGAGGGCGATCCGATGGCTCGGCCTTATGTTTTGAAGCCGGTCAACGAGGGCTCGTCGGTCGGGGTGGCGATCGTCACCGACAGTGGCAATTACGGCAATCCGATCGCGCGCGATAGCGTTGGGCCGTGGGGCGAGTTCGAGGAACTGCTCGCTGAGCCGTATATCCGTGGGCGCGAACTGACGACCGCGGTGCTCGGCGGCAAGGCGCTCGGCGTGACCGAGTTGAAGCCCAAGAGCGGCTGGTACGACTACGACGCGAAATACACCGACGGGATGACGGTGCACGTCTGCCCGGCGGAGATTCCCGACGAGATCACCGACGCCTGCAAGAGCCTCGCGCTCGAAGCGCACCGTTTGCTTGGCTGCAAGGGCGCGTCGCGGTCGGACTTCCGCTGGGATGACGAGCGCGGGGTCGACGGGCTGTTCCTGCTCGAAGTGAACACGCAGCCGGGCATGACCCCGCTGAGCCTAGTCCCCGAACAGGCGCGGCACATCGGCATGAGCTATGCCGAACTGGTCCAGGCGATCGTCGACGAGGCGATCGCGGATCACCCCTCCCCATGAGCCGCACGATCAAGCGAGGTCCGCCGCCCAAGCGGCCCGCCCCGCGCCGGAAGGTCGCGGTCAAGAAGGTGTCGGTGATGGACCGGCTGGTCGGGATGCTCCCGGTCAGCGAGGACACGCTGCGCAAGATCGCGACGTGGTCGATCCTCGGCGCGGGTGGTGCGGTCGCGATCGCGGCGGCGACGTGGGTCGGCATTCCCGGCATGATCGGCGCGGCGGTGGCCGAGGGCGCCGGGCGCGCGGGCTTCAAGGTCGAGCAGATCGAGGTCACCGGCCTCAAGCGGATGGACCGAATGTCGGTCTATGCGGTCGCGCTGGAGGACAAGCAGAACCAGACGTCGATGCTGTCGGTCGACCTGGAGGCGGTGCGGCAGAAGCTGCTGCGCTATGGCTGGATCGCGGACGCGCATGTGTCGCGGCGGCTGCCGAACACGATGCTGGTCGATATCGTCGAGCGGACCCCCGCCGCGGTGTGGCAGGACAACGGCCAGCTCACGCTGATCGATTCTTCGGGCGTGCTGCTGGAGCCGGTCCAGCCCGACGCGATCCCGAATTTGCCGTTGGTGATCGGGCCCGGCGCGGATCGGCAGGAGGCGTCGTACCAGACGCTGCTCGCCGCCGCGCCTGCGCTCAAGCCGCGCGTGAAGGCAGCGACCTGGGTCGGCAATCGACGCTGGGATTTGACGTTCGAGAGCGGCGAGACGTTGGCGCTGCCGGAAGACGGTGCGCCGCGCGCGCTGGTGAAGTTCGCCGAACTGGACGGCGCGCGGCCGCTGCTCGGGCGCGGATGGATCCGGTTCGACATGCGCGATCCGACCAAGCTGGTCGCGCGCAAACCGGGTGCGAGCCTGGCGCACAGCGTCGACGTGCCGGCACCTGCCAGCGCGGGGGCAAGCGTGCCGGCAACGGGCGAGACTACGAATACTCCGTCGCAAACGGCGGGCGCGAACGTAACGGGCGGGGAGGGATGATATGGCGAAGGTGGCACCGGAAGGGCTGATCACGGCGCTCGATATCGGGTCGTCGAAGGTTTCGGCGATGATCGCGCAGAAGGGGGACGGCGGCGAGCTGATCGTGCTCGGCACCGGCCAGCGCGAGAGCCGTGGCGTCAAGCGCGGCTATATCGCCGACATGGCGACGACCGAAGCGGCAGTGCGCGAGGCGGTCGAGCAGGCCGAGCGGATCGCGGGGATCAACATCGAGAATGTCTGGGTCGGTTTCTCGGCCGGCGGGCTCGTGTCCGACGTCGCCGAGGTCGAGTTCGAGCTTGGCGGCCACCGCGTCGAACAGCAGGATATCGATGCGTTGCTCGCTGCGGGGCGCAACTCGATCGATCCGCAGGGCCGCATGGTGCTGCACGCGCAGCCGGCACTCTATACGCTCGACGGGCTGACGGGGGTGAAGACGCCGCTCGGTCTGCACGCGGATCGGCTTGGTGTGCATATCCATGTCGTCGCGGCGGACGGTTCGCCGGTGCGCAACCTCGATCTGTGCGTGCGATCGGCGCATCTCGAAGTGAAGTCGATCATCGCCTCGCCGGTCGCGACCGGGCTCGCGTGTCTCAGCGACGAGGAGCGCGAGCTTGGCGTCGCGCTGGTCGAGATGGGGGCGGGGATCACCAACGTGTCGCTGTTCGCCGGCGGCATGCTGGTCGGGCTGACCTCGATCCCCATCGGCGCGCAGGACATTACCGACGATATCGCCAGCGCATTCGGCACACGGCGGCAGAATGCCGAGCGGATGAAGTGCTTCCACGGATCGGCCAACGCCAGCCCTCGCGATAATCACGACATGATCCCGGTCATGCCGATATCCGCCGAGGACGGCGCGGGCGAGGGGGCTCAGATCACCAAGGCGCAGTTGATCGGCGTGATCCGCCAGCGGCTCGAGCATCAGATGGGCGAAGTGCGAAACGCGCTCACCAAGCTGAAGTTCGAGGGGCCGGTCGGGCGTCAGGTCGTGCTGACCGGCGGTGGTGCCGAGCTGAAGGGCATCGCCGACTATGCGCAACAGGCGCTCGGGCGGTCGGTGCGGATCGGTCGACCGCGTGGCCTGACCGCGCTGCCGGAAGCGCATGGCGGACCGGCGTTCGCGACGCTAGCGGGGTTGGCCTTCTATGCGGCGACCAACCCGATCGACCTTCGCGGGCTCGCGCCGCAGCGGACGACGGTGCATCGGCCAAAGGGTATGGGCATGATGCGCAAGTTGATTCAGGCGGCACGCGCGAATTATTAAGAGTTTCGAGGGCGCTGGCGTTATTTCGGCTGGAACAGGCCGTGACGTTGGTGCACACAGATTAATCAGGGGCCCGGCCGTAGCGTATCTACCGGGTTGTGCGGAGAACGGCGATGAGCATCGAATTCCTTAGTCCCGAAGTGGACGATCTGGCCCCCCGCATCGCGGTGATCGGCGTCGGCGGCGCGGGCGGCAACGCGATCGCCAACATGATGCGGGCCGACGTCCAGGGCGTCGACTTCCTTGTGGCGAACACCGACGCGCAGGCGTTGAAGCAGTCGACCGCACCGCAGCGGATCCAGCTCGGCACCAAGATCACACAGGGTCTCGGCGCCGGCTCGCGTCCCGAGATCGGTCGCGCAGCCGCCGAAGAGACGATCGATCAGCTCGCCAAGATGCTCGAAGGCGCGCACATGTGCTTCATCACCGCCGGCATGGGCGGCGGTACGGGTACGGGCGCGGCACCGGTCATCGCCAAGGCGGCGCGCGACATGGGCATCCTGACCGTGGGCGTGGTGACCAAGCCGTTCGCGTTCGAGGGCAACCGTCGCGCCAAGTCGGCCGAGGGCGGCATCGACGAGCTGCAGAAGTATGTCGACACGCTGATCGTCATCCCGAACCAGAATCTGTTCCTCATCGCCAACGCGAACACGACCTTCAAGGAAGCGTTCACGATGGCGGACGAGGTGCTCCAGCAGGGCGTCCGCAGCATCACCGACCTGATGGTGATGCCGGGCCTCATCAACCTCGATTTCGCCGACGTCCGCTCGGTGATGCAAGAGATGGGCAAGGCGATGATGGGCACCGGCGAGGCTAGCGGCGACAACCGCGCGCTTGAGGCTGCTCAGAAGGCGATCTCGAACCCGTTGCTTGAAGGCGTCAGCATGCGCGGCGCGAAGGGCGTCATCATCTCGATCACCGGCGGCGACGACATGCGTCTGCTCGAAGTCGACGAAGCCGCGAATCATATCCGCGACCTGGTCGATCCCGATGCCAACATCATCTGGGGTTCGGCGTTCAACCAGGAGCTCGAAGGCAAGATTCGCGTCTCGGTCGTCGCGACCGGGATCGACGCCGATGCGCGCCCTCCGGAAGTTGCGCCCGAGCCGACCCGCTCGTTCAGCTTCGGATCGCGCAAGACCGACGAGAACACCTCGTTCCGTCCGAGCGAGCCTGCCGCGTCGTCGGCTGCACCCGCCGCGTCGTCCGCCGACGAAGAGCCGCTCGACCTGAACGCGTCGTCGGAAGTCGAGCCGTCGTCGTCCAAGTCGAATGACGAACTCGTGCTCGGTACCGAGACGATCGTGCCGCAGGCCGCGCCTGCGCCGGTTGCTCCTGCGCCGCAGCCGGCACCCGCCCCGCGCACCTACGGCGAAGAGCCCTACGGCCGCGGTCCGATCGCGCGTCCGGCGTCGGCATCGTCCGTACCGGCGGCTCGCGCGCCGGTCGCGCCGGCTGTTCCGGTGCCGACGCCGGCTGCGGACGAAGGTGGTGCACGTCGCCGCTGGCTAGCTCCAGGCGCTGAGGCTGCCCCCGAGGCGGTTCCGGCTGCACCGCGCGTGAAGCTTGGCGGTACGTTGTTCGAGCGCATGTCGAATGCGGCACGCGGTGCTGCGAAGGAAGACGGCGAAGCGGCTCCCCAGGACCCGCTCGACATCCCCCGCTTCCTGCATCGTCAGAACAACCAGTAAGTCGGGAACATCTCGACTTATCAATATCTTGCACGATCCAGCCCTGACCTCCCCTCTCCCATCGGGAGAGGGGGACACGCCAGAGGCGGCGAAGGGTGAGGGCATGCCAACCAGGGCTACCGCGCTTGCGTACGCAAAACCCTGCATTCGTCGTCGCTCCAGCCCAGTTCGCCGCGCGCATGCGTGCAAGACATTGCCGGTTCGGTCGGGCTGGCGTCTAGACAGATGATCCTCATGACCCGGTCCTCCCATCATCTCCTGACCGCTGCGCTGGCCCTCGTGCTCGCGGCCGTGCCAGCTGTCGCGTCCGCGCAAGCCGTCGTGCAGGCGATCCCCGGCACCACCGACGCGGACAAGCTTGGCGACGTGATGCGCCAGCTCGCGAGCAACCCGCGCAACATCGACGCGCTGATCAAGGCGGGCGATCTGTCGATGGGCCTTGGCGATCTCAGCGGTGCCGCGGCATTGTTCGCGCGCGCCGAAAAAGTGAACCCGCGCGACGGTCGAGCGAAGGCGGGAATGGCGTCGATCCTCGTCCGGTCCGAGCGTCCGGGCGAAGCGCTTCGCTATTATGCGCAGGCGGAGGGCCTCGGCCTCGATCCGCGCAACTTCGCCGCCGACCGCGGCCTCGCCTACGACCTGATCGGCCAGCAGGATCGGGCACAGCGCGACTACCGCGTGGCACTCCGCGATGCCCCCGACGACGAGACGACGCGGCGCTATGCGTTGTCGCTCGGTATCTCGGGCAAGCCCGAACTGGCGGTCCAGCAGCTCAATCCGCTTCTGCTGAAGAGCGATCGCGGCGCATGGCGATCCCGCGCCTTCATCCTCGCGATGAACGGGGATGTCGCCGGGGCCGAGAAGATCGCGACCACGATGATGCCATCGGGCACCGCGCAAGGCCTGCAACCCTTCTTTCAACGCCTGCCCAACCTACCGGCAAGCGACCGCGCCTTCGCGGTCCATTTCGGTGAGGTCCATGCGACGCCAGCCCGCCTCGCGGATGCACGGATGGCGCCACCGTTGGGCATTCTAGCCGCAGATCCGACCGCGCCGGTAATGATGGCAGCCGTAACGCCACAGCCGGTGGTCACGGCAAGCACCGGCAAGAAGGACAAACGCGATCGCCGGTCGAGCCGCGATCGAGTCCAGATGGCAGCGGTGACTCGACCGTCGTCAACACCAGTACCCGTGACGACGTCGGCACCGGTCCCGCCGACGATCACCGCGCCGCGTACGCTCACCACGGTTCCAGCTCGGACCCCGGACGCCGCCCCCGTCCAGCTCGCAGCAGCGCCGATGCAGACGGTCCAGCCGCTTCCGGCGCGGACCGTTCAGCCTTCGCAACCAAGCTATTCAGCACCGAACGTTGTGGCTCAGGGCATTCGTACCAATCCGGCTGCGGAAACGAACTCGGTAGTCTCGGCCACTATCCAGCCTAGCCCATCGTCTGTCGCTCGTACCGTCCCGGCGCCATCGACGACGGGAACGCTTCCGCAGAGCGTAGCCACGCAGATGGCGGCGATCCCGCTGGGACAGGCAAAACTCGATCCGACCCGCGCGGCGAATGCGCTCGCAGCGTCGGCAGCAGCGGCGCCGTCGGTTTCGCCGCTACCGACTCCGATACAGCAGGCACCTGTTCAGCAGGTCGCCCCAACGCAGAGTGCCAGCGCCGAGACGCCGGCGCCCGGTTTCACCAGTTCGTCCACGCCCGCGCCGGTAGCCGCCACATCGTCGCCACGCACCCACGCGGTCGCCGCGAGCGAGGACTCGATCCTCGCGCGGATCGTCGCGGGCCTGTCGATCCCCGCGTCCGAGCTCGACGTCGCGCCGATGCATCCCGCGCCGGTCGTGACCCCCGCCGCTATCCCGGTCTCCGATGACTCCGAGCGTGTGCTCGCCGAGGCAAAGGCCAAGACCGAGCGCGACGCTGCAGCCAAGGCGATCGCGGCGAAGACGCTGGCTGCGGACAAGCTCGCCGCCGACAAGAAGGCGGCGCTCGACAAGAAGGCCGCGGCGAAAAAGGCGATCGCCGACAAGAAGGCGCTTGCCGAGAAGAAGGCCGCCGCCGCCGAGAAGCTTGCCGCCGACAAGGCTGCGGCCGAGGAAAAGCGGATTGCGCGTGCCAATCCTGCGCGGACCTGGGTTCAGGTGTCGACCGGCGCGACCGAGGGCGATCTGCCCAAGGCGTGGAAGAAGGCGAAGGCCAAGGCCCCGACCGTGTTCGGCGCTCGCGGCGGCTGGACTGCGCCGTGGAAGGCGACCAACCGCGTGCTCGCCGGCCCGTTCAAGACCGATGCCGAGGCACGCACGTTCGTCAATCAGCTCGCCAAGGAAGGCGTCCCGACGTTCACCTTCACCAGCGATCCGGGCGAAATCATCACGAAGCTGCCGGCCAAGTGAGCTACCGCGCGCCCTGGGCATCGGACCCGGCGCGCAGCAAAGGACGGCTTCACGAGGAACAGAACGGGTCCACGCGCGGGCCGCGCGACGCCTTCCAGCGCGACCGCGACCGCATCATCCACTCGATCAGCTTCCGTCGTCTGCGCCACAAGACGCAGGTGTTCATGGCGCCCGATGGCGATCATTTCCGCGTCCGCCTGACGCACAGCCTTGAGGTCGCGCAGATCGGCCGTACGATCGCGCGGACGCTGGCGCTGAACGAGGACCTGACCGAGGCGCTCTGTCTAGCACACGACATCGGCCATCCGCCGTTCGGCCATGCCGGCGAGGATGCGCTGAAGGCGGCGCTGACCGGCCAAGGCGGCTTCGATCACAACGGCCACACGCTGCGCACGTTGATGACGATCGAGCGGCCTTACCCGTTGTGGAACGGGCTGAACCTGACATGGGAAACGCTCGAAGGCCTCGCCAAGCATAACGGCCCGGTGCGGCATCCGGGCTGGGCGCTGGCGACGGCGGACGCGGAATACCCACTCGCTCTGACCAGTTTCTCGAGCCTCGAAGCGCAGGTCGCGGCGATCGCCGACGATATCGCCTACGACAATCACGACATCGACGATGGCCTGCGCGCAGGGCTGCTGACGCTCGACCAGATGCTCGCCGTACCGCTGGTCACGCGCGGCTGGGACGACGTGCGGCGGCGCTTCCCAGATATCGACCCGAAGCGCCTGGTCGGCGAGCTCGTCCGCACGCAGATCGGGACGATGGTCAACGACCTGATCGCCGAGACGCGCCAGCGGATCGCGGCGAGCGGCGTCACCAGCGTCGACGACGTCCGCGATGCGGGGCAGTGCCTGGTGGGCTTCTCGCCCGAAATGCGCGAGGCGGAGCGCGACCTGAAGCGGTTCATGTACGCCAACCTCTATCACCACCCGCGCCAGCTCGCGGCGGCGGATGCGGCGCATGGGATCGTGTCGGGGCTGATCGCGGTGTACCGTGACGATCCGGCGACGATCCCCGAGGAATGGCGCGAACGGCTGCCGACCGAAGACCCCCATCGCAGCCGGCATATCGCGGACTTCATCGCAGGGATGACGGATCGGTATGCGGTATCGCGCTACCGCGAACTGGTCGGCCCGATCGACTTGCCCGAGGGGTTCTGAGCGACTGATCCTCCCCCGCCAGGGGGAGGTGGCGCCGAAGGTGACGGAGGGGGAGGACGCGCAACCGATGTCGGCGCTTACCTCCCCCTCCGTCCGGCAAGTGCCAGCCACCTCCCCCTGGCGGGGGAGGATCGAAACAGTAAATCGCACCAAACGCAAAACGGCGGCCGGACCGAAGTCCGACCGCCGCTGCAATCACTAAAACCCAGTCGGCTCAGCGCGTGACCGAAGCGATCCCGCCAGCCGCGCCGTTGGCTTCGTTGGTCTTGAACGCGACCGGGACGCCGGCCGAGACACCCGATACGCGGTCACCGCGAACGATCAGGTGGAACTTCTGGCCCGACGGATAGCGACGGCCGTCGATGACCTGGCGGCCATGGTCCTGCGTCGAGGTATAGACGTACGTGCTGCCCTCATGGACGAAGCTCTGCTTGCCGTCGGCGGCCATGCCGATCGTCGAGGTGAGGGCGGCCGCTGCTGCTGCGATGATCTTGATGGTCGTGCGCATGATCGTATCTCCCGAAGTGCGTCGAGCCGGATCAGGTCTTTCACCCAACTCTCGAGTCAGTGAAATATTGCGGTGCAGCATGAGTTGCAATTGCAAACCGATCCGTCGCGATTGCATCAACTGCAACGATGAACGGCCCCCTGCATGCGACCAGCGCGGCGGGTGACATACTTCCACGACAATTGCCGCGTACACTCGAACGCGAAGGAGAAATGTCGTGTCTGCTTCCAGTATCGCGCTCAATCGGTTCGGCCTCGGCGCGAGGCCGGGTGATGCTATCGTCGGCGATCCGGCGAAGTGGGTGCTAGCGCAGTGCGAACGGTTCGAGCCGCGGCCACCTGTCATCTCGAGCGCGCCTACGACGGCGGGCATCTCAACAGGTCTCGTCGCTTATTATGCGCAGGAAAAGGCGATCAGGGCGCAATTCGGTCCGCGCACGCCGAAAGCCGCGATCGGCATGGACGGGAAACCCGTGGTCGCCGCTCCAACGATGTCCGGCGCGATGAGCCCCGCACCCGTGTCGCCGGGCGTTGCACCCTCAAGCATGGCTCAGGCCCCCATGGCGCCGGGGGCGATCGATCCAGGCGCGGCCGCACGACAGGAAGCGCGACAAGTCATCGGCAAGCAGAGCCGCAACGATTATGGCGCGGCGGTCGCGGCGCGGACGATGGCGGCGCTGACCGGCGACGTACCGTTCGTCGAGCGTCTCGTGCATTTCTGGGCGAACCATTTCGCGGTCTCGACGGAGAAGTTCGAGGTGATGGCGCTTGCCGGGCCGATGGAGTTCGAGGCGATCCGCCCGCATGTGCTCGGCAAGTTCGCCGACATGCTGAACGCGGTCGAGCGCCATCCGGCGATGCTGCTGTATCTCGATCAGGCGGTGTCGATCGGCCCGGACAGTGCGTTCGCCGTTCGGAAGACCAGACGCCGCACCGGGCTGAACGAAAATCTCGCGCGCGAGATCATGGAGTTGCACACGCTCGGCGTCCGCAGCGGTTACAGTCAGGCCGACGTCACCGAGTTCGCGCGCGCGATGACCGGCTGGACGGTCGCGGGGATCGGTCGTGGTCCCGGCGCGCGCATGCAGGACGACTCGCGCGCGGGCGCGTTCCTGTTTCTCGACGACGTTCATCAGCCCGGCGATCGCACCGTGATGGGCAAGCTCTATCCCGCGGCGGGGGAGGCGCAGGCGCAGGCGGTGCTCTCCGACCTGGCCGTCCACCCGGCGACCGCGACGCACATGGCGACCAAGCTCGCGCGGCATTTTGCCGGCGATGCGCCGCCCCCGGCGATGGTCGCACGGCTAAAGACGGCGTTCCTGAAATCGGGCGGTGACCTGCCGACGGTGTACCGCGCGCTGGTTGCGTCGCCCGAGGCTTGGGTGACCCGGCCGGTGAAGTTCAAGTCGCCCTGGGAATGGTATGTCTCGACCCAGCGCGCGCTCGGCACGACGACGGTCCAGCCCGGCGTCACGGTGGGGATGATGAACCAGCTCGGCCAGCCGATCTGGCAGCCGGGGCAGCCGATCGGGTATGACGACGTCGCCGCAGCCTGGGCCGGGCCCGATGCGATCATGCGACGGGTCGAGGCGGCGGAGCGGTTCGCGGCGCGCGCCGGACCGGTCGATGCGCGAGCGTTGGCGCCGAGGCTGTTTCCTGCCTCGCTCAGCCCCACTACCGCGCAGGGTCTGTCGCGCGCGGAAAGCCCGGCACAGGCGCTCGCGCTGTTGCTCGTCGCTCCAGAATCGCTGCGGAGATAGTCATGCTTGACCGTCGTTCCTTCCTCTCGACCGGTACGCTCGGCGTGCTGGCGTCGGCCTTTGCACCGCGCATCGCCTTCGCGCGTGCGGCGACCGACAAAAGGTTCGTGTTCATCATCCAGCGCGGCGCGGCCGATGGTCTCGGGACGATCGGGGCGGTCGGCGACCCGGCGTTTGCAGGCGTGCGTGGCGATCTCGCGGCGGACTTTGCGACGGGCGCCAAGCTCGACGGCATGTTCACGCTGCATCCGGCGATGACCGCGAGTGCCGGGCTCTACACGCAAGGCCAGGCGTTGTTCGCGCACGCGATCGCCTCGCCCTACCGGGATCGCTCGCATTTTGACGGCCAGAACGTGCTCGAGACGGGGGGCGCGAGTGCGTATCAGGTCCGCGACGGCTGGCTGAACCGGCTGCTTGGCGTGCTGCCTGCGGACGAGGCACGTGCGATTGCGGTCGCGGCGACCGTGCCGATGGCGTTGCGAGGGCGGCGCGAGGTGGCGTCTTATGCGCCGTCGAGCTTGCCCGACGCGTCCGACGACCTGCTGCAACGCGTGGCGATGCTGTACGAGGGCGACCAGCAACTCCACGGCTTGTGGAACGAGGCGATGGCGACACGGCAACTCACCAGCGATCTCGCGCAGGACGGCGGGCGTAATGCCGCCGCGACCGGTGCGCTCGCCGCGCGGTTGCTCAAGCCCGACACCGGCGCGCGGATCGCGATGATCGAGACCGGCGGCTGGGACACGCACACCGGCCAGCGTGGCCGCCTCACCGCGCAGTTGAAGGGCCTCGATGCGATGGTCGCGTCGTTGCAGGCGGGGCTCGGGCCATTATGGGCAGACACGATGGTGCTGGTCGCGACCGAGTTCGGACGGACCGTCGCGGTCAATGGCACCGGGGGGACGGATCACGGGACGGGCACGTCTGCGATGCTGTTTGGCGGCGCCGTGAAGGGGGGCAGGGTGGTGTCGGATTGGCCGAGCCTCGCCCCTGCTGCGCTGTACGAGGCACGCGATTTGAAGCCGACGATGCAGCTCGATGCGTTTATCGGCGGAGCGGTCTCGTCGCATTTTGGCGTCGAGCCGGAGCGGGCGATGGCCGCGCTGTTTCCTGCGAGCGCGAAGACCGCGGCGATCGAGGGGTTGGTGCGGGTCTGAGATCCTTTCCTACTGCCTGACGCCACTTCTGTTCCCTCGCGAACGCGGGGGCACAGGATCTCGGGCGGTGATCGTGGTTTAGCTGGGGCCCCGCGTCCGCGGGGGAACGGGGATGGCTTTCCGATGTGGCGGATCTAGCCGGGCGGTGCTGGCGGCCGCCCCTCCGACGGGATTAAAATTGAGCGCCGCGCCGCGATGGTCTAGAGCGCGCGTTTCCTTGACGTACCGGGACTGCCATGACGCTCTACACCCGTTTCGCCGCGCATATTGATGCGGCGCTCGACACCCTGACCGAAGCGGGAACGCTGCCGGCTGGTCTCGATCGCAAGAACGTCACGGTCGAACCGCCGCGCGACACCAGCCACGGCGATCTCGCAACCAACGCCGCGATGGTCCTCGCCAAGCCTGCCAAGACCAATCCGCGCGTTCTCGCCGATGCGCTGGTCGCCGAACTGTCGAAGCTCGAGGACGTCGCTTCGGCGAGCGTGGCGGGCCCTGGCTTCATCAACATGAAGCTGACCGACGACGCCTGGCGCGCCGAACTGGCCGCGATCCCCGAGGCTGGTGCCGACTATGGCCGGTCGAAGCAGGGCGACGGGATCACGGTCAACATCGAGTATGTGTCGGCCAACCCGACGGGCCCGATGCACATGGGCCATTGCCGCGGCGCGGTGGTCGGCGATGCGCTCGCCAGCCTGCTGGAGTTCGCCGGTCACAAGGTGATCCGCGAATATTACGTCAACGATGCCGGCGGGCAGGTCGACGTGCTCGCGCGGTCCGTCCACCTCCGTTACCGCGAAGCGCTCGGCGAGACCGTCGAGATCCCCGAGGGCCTGTATCCGGGCGACTATCTCGTCCCCGTCGGCCAGTCGCTCGCGAAGGAGTTCGGCGACCGCTATGTCGGCGCGCCCGAGAGCGAGTGGCTGGCGATCTTCCGGACGCAGGCGGTCGCGGCGATGATGGTGATGATCCGCGCCGACCTTGCGCTGCTTGGGATCGAGCACGAGGTGTTCGCATCCGAGGCCGAACTTCAGGCTGCGAAGAAGCCGGAAGCGGCCGAGGCGGAACTGCGTGCGCGCGACCTGGTCTATGACGGCGTGCTCGAGGCGCCGAAGGGCGAGACGCCCGACGATTGGGAGCCGGTCGAGCTGCCGCTGTTCCGCTCGTCGCAGTTCGGCGACGACCAGGATCGCCCGATCAAGAAGTCGAACGGGTCCTGGACCTATTTCGGCGCCGATCTCGCCTATCATTTCCAGAAGAGCCAGAGCGCCGACCAGCTGATCGACATCTGGGGGGCGGATCATGGCGGCACGGTCAAGCGGATCGTCGCGGCAGTGGCGGCGCTGACCGGCGGCAAGACGCGGTTCGACGTCAAGCTCGTCCAGATGGTTCGGCTGTTGCGCAACGGCGAGCCGGTCAAGATGTCGAAGCGGTCGGGCAATTTCGTCACGCTGGCCGACGTCGTGCGCGAGGTCGGCAAGGATGTCGTGCGCTTCACGATGCTGACGCGGCGGTCGGATGCGCAGATGGATTTCGACTTCGCCAAGGTGGTCGAGGCGTCGAAGGACAACCCGGTTTTCTACGTCCAGTACGCGCATGCGCGGATCGCATCGCTGCATCGGCGCGCGGCAGAGGCGGGAATTACGCCGATGTCTGCCGATTTGTCCCGGCTTGATACGGACGAACTGGCGCTCGTACAGCTCGCGGCGCAGTTCCCGCGGCTTGTCGAGATCGCGTCGACGGCGCGCGAGCCGCATAGAATTGCGTTCTATCTCTACGACTTGGCCGCGGCCTTCCATGCGCTGTGGAATGTCGGCAACGATCGCCCCGATCGTCGCTTCCTGGTCGTCGAGGATCCGCAGGCCACCGCGGCACGGCTTTTCTTGGCGTCCGCTATAGGGCAGATTATTCATAATGGCCTCGCCATCATGGGTGTCGAAGCGGTTTCGGAGATGAAGTAATGGCCGAAGACATGGATCTGCGTGAGGAAGACCGGCTCCCCTGGCTCGAAACCGTCGAGCCGGACGAGCAGGATACGGTCGGCATCGGCCGCGTCATCGCGCTGGTCGTGCTCGGCCTGGCGGTGCTCGCCGCGATCATCTTCGGTATCTACAAGCTGCAGCAGCGCGCGCCGACCGGCGACGGCCAGATGATCGCCGCGCAGGAGGGCGACTACAAGGTCAAGCCCGACGACGCCGGTGGCCTGAAGGTCAAGGGCGAGGGCGACTCGGCGATCGCGACCAGCGCGGGCAAATCGGGCAACGGCGCGATCGACCTGCGCGGCGTGCCGGAAGCACCGGTTGCAGGCAAGCGTGCGGTTGCGGCTAAGCCCGATGACGCCGCGGGTCGCAATGCGGTCGCGCAGGTTCCGGCCTCGGGTGGTCGACTGGTTGCTGCGGCACCCCTGGCGCCATCGAAGCCCAATGGTACTGGCACGGCTACCGGTGGGTCGCTGGTTCAGCTTGGTGCCTATCCCAGCGAGGCCGTCGCCAACGCCGCCTGGGCGAACTTCTCGAAGCGGTTCGCGTATGTCGGCGCGCTAGGGAAGTCGGTCCAGCCGGTCGCAGCCGGTGGCCGTACCCTGTATCGTCTCCGCGTGAACGCGGGCAGCGCGAATCAGGCGGCGGATATCTGCGGTCGGTTGCGCGTAGCCGGCGAGACGTGCTTCGTCGCGAGCTGATCGCGAAGCGGTAGAGCGAGGGCGAGGCACGCAGCAATCGCGCTAGGGACTGCTCGCCTGCTTTGCGCCTCGTTGATACTTCGTTTGTTAGTGCACCGGTCGGTGGCCTACGCGCCTCGCGACCTTGAATGGCGCGGGGCGATTAACTCCGACGAACAGCGCCCTCGAGAGAGGGAGCGCTACTAGGAGTAAGGCCACAATTTTGGCGTGAGACGGGGGCCAGTTCATGGAGCCTATCACGTCGACAGTTAGCTATCGCAGACTTACCGGGACGGCGGTGGCCGACACCGGGATAGAGAGCGACGATGGTGGCTGCACCGACTGCTTCTTGGAAATGCGCGCGTAACGGTAGTAACGGCGGCGGCAATCAGCACTTTTGGTGAAGTGACGTAGCGACCCCTACAACCACGGCGTCGAACGGTTCTTCAGCAACCGCTCTCATCCTACGGCCCTTCGGGTACTAGAATCGAGAACAGCAGACTATCGCGTCGCTGCATCTCGCGGGTCGCTCTCCATCAGAGGTCAACGCCGAGGGTTACAGACCAAGCCGTGCTGCCCTCGGCATTGCGAGGCTAACGTTCCAGCTTGGTTCGTCAGATCCACACTTCCTTCAACGCAAACCGCGCAATACGACCATTTCGCCGTCCAACTCGCGCATGGACTCAGATCGAGCGGCGGTGCTTTCCGCCGTACTTGCGGCCGATATAATCGCCAATCTGCGCAACTTCGGTAGCGGCTGCTTGTGCGCCGTTCATCTGGCAGGGAAGCGGATCGCTCGCATGATCGCTCGCGCGGCGTTTCACCGTGTCGCAAAGCTCCTCGATGTCCGCGCGCGACAGGATATTCTTCTCGCGCAACAGACAGATCAGGCTTTGCAGGATCACCAGGTTCTTGTCTTCGGGATCGGTTTGGAGGTCCGGGTATGTGGCCATTGGAGGTTTCCTCGATGGATATGCCGCGAGGATATGCTCAATCCTAAAACATGCAAGTCCCTACGCTCACGAGGGGAATGTCGTGGTCCACCATGTCCCGAATGCGTCCGTCTCCGCCTGATCCAAGGTCAGTCCGATCTTGCTACGACGCATCAATGCATCTTCGGGTATCCTCGCCCATTCGCGATCGTGCATCCAGCGTGCTTCGATCTCGGTCAGGCCACCGCCAAGGTCCGCGCCGAGGCCTGCTGCGTCGGTGACACCCGCGAGCATGCCGTCGAGTAAAGCCCCGTAAGCATGCGCCATCCGTTCGCTTCGGGCATTGCCGAGAAACGGCCATCGCGCGCGGACCTGCGCGAGATAGGTGGCAAAAGGTGGGATGGCGCCCCCAGGGAAAGCACGGTCGCGAGTGATCTGGCGGACGGTCGTACCCAGCGCGGGGGCAATCTTTGCGAGCGCTTCCTCGGCGAGATGGCGCGCAGTCGTGATCTTGCCGCCGAACACGGACAACAGAGGCGCCGCGCCCGTATCGCCGAGCGTGTCGAATTCGAGGACATAGTCGCGCGTGACCGCCTTCGCCTCGCTGGCGCCGTCGTCGTAGAGCGGGCGCACGCCGGACCACGTCGAGGTGACGTCGGCAGGGGTGATCTGACGCGTGAAGTGCTGGTTCGCGGCGTCGCAGAGATACGCGATCTCGCCCGCGTCGATTACCGCGTCTTCGGGCCGGTCGACGGGAATGTCGGTCGTGCCGATCTCGGTCTGGCCCTGATACGGGATCGCGAAGACGATGCGGCGGTCGGCGAGTTGCAGGATATAGGCGTGGTCGCCTTCGTACAGTCGGGGCACGACGATGTGGCTGCCCTTGACCAACCGGACGCCGGCGCTGGCATTGATGCCGAGCCGGCCCAGCAATTCGGCGACCCACGGGCCGGCAGCGTTGACGAGTGCGCGCGCGGTGACGTCGCGGCTGTCCGATAGGGTTGCGCGCCATAGTGCGCCGTCACGGCGAGCGGTGACGAGTTCGGTGCGAACCGCGATCTCCGCGCCGTTGGCGTGCGCGTCCATCGCGTTCAGCACGGTAAGGCGGGAATCATCGACGAATGCGTCGGAATAGACAAAGCCGCGCGCGCCGTTCTTTAGCGGTGCGGTGTAGGCGGCGTCGCTCCTGCGCAGGCCGCGAGAGCGTTTCAATGTCATCCGGCCGCCAAGCCAATCGTAGAGGTACAGGCCGAGACGGACCATCCACCAGGGCCGTACCGCATTCTCGTGCGGCAGGACGAAGCGCATCGGGCGGATGATGTGCGGCGCGGCCTTCACCAGGCGTTCGCGCTCCCGCAGCGCCTCGGCGACGAGCTTGAAGTCGTAATATTCGAGATAGCGCAGTCCGCCGTGGATCAGCTTGGTCGAGGCCGACGAGGTCGCGCCGGCGAGGTCGCCCTTCTCGACGAGCAGGACCGACAAGCCGTTCAGTGCCGCCTCGCGGGCGATCGCGGCGCCGTTGATGCCGCCGCCGACGATGAGGATGTCGTAACTTTGCGTCATGCCCGTAGCTTAGCCGTTTGGTAATGGCGGGCCTACCGACTATCTCTGTACCATGTACAAACCAAAAGCCGGTCTTCCGACGCGCGAGCAGATCCTCGACTTCATCGCCACTTCCGACGTGCCCGCAGGCAAGCGCGAGATCGCCAAGGGCTTCGGGCTCAGCGCGCAGGACAAGATCGGGCTCAAGGCTTTGCTCAAGGACATGGCCGATGAGGGGCTGATCGACAGCGCGCCTGGCCGCGCGTTCCACAAGATGGGCGGCATCCCGAAGGTGACGGTGCTGCGGATCGCGGACGTCGACGACGGCGGCAACGTCTGGGCGGTTCCCGAGCGCTGGGAGGCGGAAGGTGTGCCACCGCCGCGGTTGCGCGTGCGCGAACGCAAGCGTGGTGCGCTTGGGGTCGGTGAGCGAATTCTTGCGCGAACGGAGGAGGCTGGGAACGGCTGGATCGCGCATCCGATGAAGGTGCTTGCGCCGGCATCCGAGCAGGTGCTCGGCGTGTTGCGCGAAGAGGCCGGACGCCTCTGGCTGACGGGTGTCGACAAGCGCGAACGGCGTGAGTTCGCGGTGGCGGATGCGGGCGGTGCGGCGCCGGGCGATCTCGTGCTGGCGGAACTTGCGGGCAAGCCGCCCAAGATCGCCGCCCGTGTCGTGCAGAAGCTCGGCGATCCGTTCGCAGCACGTAGTTTCTCGCTGATCGCAATCCACAAGCTCGGTATTCCCGATGTTTTCTCGCAGGAAGCGCTCGACGAAGCGGAGCGGGTCTCGAAGCTGCCGTTGGGGGAGGGGCGTGAAGATCTGCGCAACCTGCCGATCGTCGCGATAGACCCAGAAGATGCGCGCGATCACGACGACGCCGTCTGGGCGGAAGCGGACGACGATCCCGCGAATGCCGGCGGGTGGAAGGCGATCGTCGCAATCGCGGACGTCAGCTTCTACGTTCGACCGAAGTCCGAGGTCGACCGCGAGGCTCGGCGGCGCGGCAACTCGGTGTATTTTCCCGACCGCGTCGTGCCGATGCTGCCGGAAATCCTGTCGGCGGAGGTGTGTTCGCTGAAGGAGGGTGCCGACCGTGCCGCGCTCGCGTGCCATTTGCGGATCGGCAAGGATGGCTCGCTCAAGTCGTGGCGCTTTACGCGCGCGGTGGTGCGGATCGCGGCGAACCTTGCGTATGAGGAAGCGCAGGCGATCATCGACGCCGCATCGCCGATGGAGGACGAGCGCGGCGATATGCTGAGCGTATTGCAGCCGCTCTGGGCTTGCTGGCATGCGCTGGCCAAGGCGCGGGATGCGCGGGCGCCGCTCGATCTCGATTTGCCGGAGCGTCGCGTGGTGCTCGACGAGCAGGGGCGGATCATGTCCGTTTCCCCACGTGAGCGCCTCGACTCGCACCGGCTGATCGAAGATTACATGATCGCCGCCAACGTCGCCGCCGCCAAGGCGCTGGAAGCGAAGAAGGCGCCGGTGATGTACCGCATTCACGAACCGCCCAGCCGTGAGAAGCTGGCGGCGCTCAAGGAGTATCTCGAGACGTTCGACGTGCCGTTCGCGCTCGGGCAGGTCGTGCGGCCAGCAACGTTCAACCATATCATCGAGCGGATCGGTGACGCTGATTTCCGTCCGCAGGTAATGGAGCAGATCCTGCGTACCCAGACCCAGGCCTATTACGCGCCCGGCAATCACGGGCATTTCGGCCTTAGCCTCGGCAGCTATGCGCATTTTACATCGCCGATCCGGCGCTATGCCGATCTGCTCGTCCACCGCTCGCTGGTGTCCGCCTATGGGCTTGGCGAGGGCGGGTTGCCAGCGGACGATGCGGCCAACATGGAGTCAGTCGGCGAGATCATCAGCCGGCTTGAACGTCGTGCGATGGAGGCCGAGCGCGACACCACCGATCGCTATGTCGCGGCGTTCCTGTCGGAGCGCGTCGGGCAGGTGATGGACGTGCGGATCACCGGCGTCACCAACTTCGGCTTCTTCGCGACAGTCGAGGGAATCGGTGGAGACGGCCTGATGCCGGTGCGCGATCTGGGCGGCGAATATTTCCGCTTCGACGAGGGCGCGCGGACGCTGACCGGCGAGCATAGTGGCGACGTCTTTGCGCAGGGCCAGACGCTGGAGCTACGGCTTGCGGAAGCGAACCCGGTGTCGGGCGCGCTACGCTTCGAGATGCCCGAGGGGAAAGGCGCGGCGCAACCTCCGCGTGGTGGGCGCAAGCCTGTGCGCGAGATCAAGCGACGCGGTCGCCCAACGAACATCCGCCATCAGGGCAAGCGGCGTTAGAATTTGCGCAAACCCCTCGCGCTATGCGAGATCGGCGCGGGGGGAAGAAGTATGCGGGGACTTATTCTAGGCCGATCGCGCCGACGGATCGTCAAGGATTTCGTCGCGGCACGGGCCACGTCGGCTGATCGTGCGATCGCCTATGTAGCGAAGGACGCGCGGATGTTCCGCCAACTTCGGGTCTTTGGCGCGATCGTCGAAGACGGGGCCGGGCGCTATCATCTCGATGCGCGAAAGCTCGGCGCATTTCGCGCTTCGGTACGACTACGTGCAGCAGCGATCGTCGGGGTGTCGGGCGTGGCTGCAAGCGTTGCGGCGGCGGCGACGGTCTTCACGCTTGCCGAATAAGCTCTCGCCGGTAAATCCGAGCCCATCCGGCATGCCGATGGCGTCGCGTCCGCATCGGATTCGCGGAGTCATCCCGGCACTGTTTCTGGCACGACACGCAATCGGACCCGACGATGCGATCGCATTCCAACCTCGTGACGCTCCGGAGCAGGCGACGTTCGATCGGCTGCGCACCAACGGCATCGTCCGCGAAACCGCGCCAGGTCGCTTCTATTTCGATCTCGACGCGCATTATGCTGCCGTCGAGCGACGCCGACGTCTCGCTGTGCCGATCGCCATCATCGTGTCGGTGCTGATCGCCTGGATCGCCACGCGGTTCTTTCGCGGTTGATCACCCGACCGTGAAGGTCAGCCCTGCCTTCGCTACCAACCGGTCGCGCAGTTTCGTGCCCATCAGCGCACCCGGCGTCCAGATGCCGCCATCGCCCTGCACGTCCTGGACTAGGCACAGTGCCGCCTCGGCGATCATCTTGCTGGTCGAGCCATAGCCCGGATCGCGGTCGCCGGTGACGACCGCGTCGATCCGCTCGCCATCGGGCATGATGCCCGCGAACAGCAGGTCGTAATGGCCGGCATCGCGCTCTTCCTTCGACGGGCCTTCGCCCGGTTTCGGCCCCTTGTCGCCCGAGAAGGGATTGAACTTGGCGATCGCCTCGGCAGCGACCTTGCCGAGATCGCCCAGTCCCGCGACCATCATCTCGTCATAGACGAAGTCCGCACCATAGGCCTCGCCGAGCAGAAAATTGGTGCGGTGGACGTTCTTGGTGTTGATCGGCGCCATCACGAACGGCGCGACCCAGGCCGAGATGGTCGTATCGTATTCGGGGAGCAACCCGGTCGGCTGATGCGGCCCCTGGAAGCCGGGGGTCAGTGCGAACGGACTGGTCAGCAGCTTGACGATGCCGGGATCGCGCGCGGCGGCAGCAAGCGTTGCCTTGAGGCTGGCTGCGGTGCCGCCGGAGAAAGTGCCTTGCATTTTGCGCACGCGGCCTTTTACGCGAGGCGCTGGGATGCCGTATTTCGCCTTCGCCGCTTCCTGCAAGGTGAGCACGCCGAGATCGAAAGGGATCGAGTCGAACCCGCAGGAGAACACGATCCGTGCGCCGGTCCGCGTCGCTTCGCCCTCATGCGCGTCGATCATGTGGCGCATCCAGGCTGGCTCGCCGCATAGGTCGACATACCCGGTGCCGGTCGCGGCGCACGCGGCGACGAGGTTGGAGCCGTACAGCTGGTACGGTCCGACCGTAGAGATGACGACGGTGGCGCGTTCGGCCATCGCGCGGAGGCTGGCGGGATCGTCCGAGTCGGCGGTGATCAGCGGCGTGTCGGCGGGGGCACCGATCAGGTCGCGGACCTCCTGCAGTTTGGCGAGCGATCGCCCGGCCATCGCCCAGCGAACGCCGGTCGGGTAGGTCTGGACGAGATACTCCGCCACAAGCCGGCCGGTGAACCCGGTCGCGCCGTAGATGATGATGTCGAAGTCGCGCATATCCATCTCCTGTTTGACGGCAGTTCTGCGCGTGTGTGCGCGCCGTCGCAAGAGAAACGCCGTTGCGCGGCTCGCCATGCGCGCATCGATCTGCGAGTATCGCCCGATGGCATGCGATCCAAAAACCGTCGCGTTTATCGTCGAACAGCTCGCCGCGGCTGGGGATGTCTCCGCAAAGCCCATGTTCGGCGAATACGGCGTCTATTGCGACGGCAGGATGGTCGCGCTGATCTGTGACGAGCAGCTCTTCGTCAAACCGACACCGGGCGGCCGCGCGTTCGTTGGGGCGATCGACGAAGCGCCGCCCTATCCCGGCGCGAAACCGTGCCTGCTGGTCGATGCCGATCGCTGGGACGATGCCGACTGGTTGGCCGAACTCGTCCGCATCTCGACCGCGGAACTGCCAATGCCGAAACCGAAAAAGCCCAAGCCCAAGAAAGTCTAGGCGGCCTCGTTGAACTGCAGGCTGGCGAGCCGCGCGTAGAGTCCGCTGTTGGTCATCAGCGACGCGTGCGAGCCTTCCTCGACGATCTGACCGTCGCTCATCACGATGATCCGCTCTGCCGCGCGTACGGTCGCTAGGCGGTGCGCGATGACCAGTGTGGTACGGTTCGCCATGAGCCGCTCTAGCGCTTCCTGCACGAGCCGCTCGCTTTCGGCATCGAGCGCACTGGTGGCCTCGTCGAGCAGCAGGATCGGCGCATCGCGGAGGAGCGCGCGGGCGATCGTCACGCGCTGGCGCTGGCCGCCCGACAGCCGTGCGCCGCCTTCGCCTAGGAACGTGTCGAGGCCCTCGGGTAGTTTGCGGAGGAATTCGGCGGCGTTGGCGGCTTCGGCGGCGGCCCAGAGCTGGTCGTCGGTCGCGGTCCAGTCGCCGTAGCGGAGGTTGTCGCGCGCCGAGGCCCCGAAGATGATCGTCTCCTGCGGGACCATAGCGATGCGGGCGCGGACTTCCGCCGGGTCGGCGTCGCGCAGGTCTATGCCGTCCAGCGTCACGCGGCCGGCGTCGGGATCGTAGAAGCGCTGGACCAGCTGGAAGAGGGTCGTCTTGCCTGCGCCGGAGGGGCCGACGACGGCGACCGTCTCGCCCGGCTTCACGTCGAGCGAGAAGCCGTTGAGCGCGGCGACATCGCGCCGCGTCGGGTAGTGGAACTGCACGCCCTCGAACGCGAGCGCGCCGCGTGGCGGTTGGGGCAGGGCGACCGGGTTGGCGGGCGCGGCGATCTCGGGCTTTTCGCGGAGCAACTCGGACAGGCGTCCGGCCGCACCGGCGCCGCGCAACAGGTCGCCGTAAACTTCGGTCAACGCGCCGAACGCGCCGGCGACGATCCCTCCGGTCAGCACGAACGCAGCGATCGCGCCACCGCTGATGCGGCCGGCGGCGACGTCGATTGCGCCTTCCCACAGGACCAATGTGATCGATCCGAAGACGAGGCCGATGACGATTGCCGTCATCACCGCGCGGAGCATGATCCGGGCGCGAGCCGCGGCGAAGGTCGCGCTGACCGCGTCGGAGAAGCGGATCGCCTCGCGGTCTTCCTGCCCGAATGCCTGCACGACCTTCATCGCGCCGAGCGTCTCGGTGGCGATCGAGCCGACGTCGGCGACGCGGTCCTGCGACGTGCGCGAGTAATTACGCACGCGTTTGCCGAGCAGCGCGATCGGCAGGATGATCAGCGGGATGCCGATCATCAGCATGCCCGCTAGCTTCGGCGAGATCGCGAACAGGTAGATCAGCCCGCCGATGCCGGTGAACGTGTTGCGCAGCGCGATCGACACCGTGCTGCCGACGACCTGTTCGATCAGCGCCGTATCCGATGTGAGACGCGAGGCGATCTCTGACGGGCGGTTCTCCTCGAAGAAGCGCGGCGTCAGCCGGAGGAGGTGGCGCTGCACGTTGGTGCGAATATCCGCGACGACGCGCTCGCCTAGCCACGACACGTAGTAGAAGCGCACTGCGGTTGCGAGCGCGAGCACCACGACGATCATCAGCAAATAGTGGAACGAGTTCGCGACCGACCCGCCCGCGCCGGGGCCGAAGCCGCGGTCGATGACGCGCTTGAACCCGTACGGAATGCCGATCGTCGCCGCCGACGTCATCATCAGCGCGAGCCCCGCGAATGCGATCTGGCGGGGGTATTGGGAGGCGTGACGCCACACCATCGCGAGATCGCCGATCCGGCGGGACGTCTTCTCTTCGGGTATCGGCTTGGCCATGCGCGGTGCCTAGCAGTGGCGGGGGTGGCGCTCAACGAGAACCGGGCGTCGCCGAAAGCGGTGATCCGGTCGCGCGGGACGGAGCGGCGGTCGATCGCGCGTTGCACTGCGGCAAAATTGCGTTACCACCGTGCAAAGCCCGATGAGGCGAGAGGATACCGCATGCTCTACGATGCCTATGAATTCCAGCGTTCGATGATGGCCGGCGCCAGCAAGATGGCGAGCTTCGGCGCGGATATGCTCAACAATCCGGCAAACCCGTTCGCCTATTTGGGCGGCGGCACGGTGGTCGCGTCGGCACTCGAAGTGTTCGCACACGCGAATGCAACGCGGGGAAAGCCTGCCTTCGGCCTCGATACGACGACGATCGACGGTCGCGAGGTCGCGGTGCGCGAGGAGATCGTGCTCCGGAAGGACTTCGGGCAGTTAAAGCGCTTCGTGCGCGAGGGCGTCGAGGGCGGTCCGAAGCTGCTGATCGTCGCGCCGATGTCCGGCCATTACGCGACGCTGCTGCGCGGCACCGTCGAGCGGATGCTGCCGTTCGCCGACGTCTACATCACCGATTGGCGCGACGCGCGCAGCGTGCCGCTGTCGGCAGGGCGGTTCGATCTCGACGACTACATCGATTATCTGATCGAATATCTGGAGACGATCGGCGCGAATGAGGGGCAGGGGGGCACGCATATGCTGGCCGTCTGCCAGCCCTCGGTGCCGTGTTATGCGGCCGTCGCGCTGATGAGCGCGGACAAGAACCCGTGCCGTCCGAAGACGCTGACGATGATGGGTGGTCCCGTCGACACGCGCGAGGCACCGACCGCAGTGAACACGCTAGCGACCGAGCGGCCGCATGCGTGGTTCGAGCAGAACGTGATCGCGACCGTCCCGGGGAATTATCCGGGTGCGGGGCGGAAGGTATATCCCGGCTTCCTGCAACTCGCCGGGTTCATGTCAATGAACCTGGGCAACCACATGGTCTCGCATTGGGAGATGTATAAGCATCTCGTCCAGGGCGATGGAGAAAGCGCGTCGCAGAGCCAGGATTTCTACGAGGAATACCGGTCGGTCTGCGACATGACCGCGGAGTTCTATCTCCAGACGATCGACGTCGTATTCCAGAACCACGCCCTGCCGCGGGGGATCATGACGCATCGTGGTCGGCTGGTCGATCCTGCGGCGATCACCGACATCGGCCTGCTCGCGGTCGAGGGTGAGCGCGACGATATTTCGGGGCTGGGCCAGACCAAGGCTGCGTTGACGTTGGCAACCGCGCTACCCGACGAGAAGAAGCGCTATCTGATGGCGGAAGGGGCCGGTCATTACGGCATTTTCAACGGGTCGCGCTGGCGGGACAAGATCGCGCCGGTGGTGGAAGAGTTCATCACCGCGCACGGGTAAGAGAAATGGGCGGCCTTTTACCGGCCGCCCATATTTGGTTCAGGCGATCGAGTTTACCACCGCATGGCTGCTCGACTCGTCCGAACGGATCGTGCCGCCGAACAGCATCTTGAGGCGGCCGCCGACCGAGATATCGGTTTCCCACAGCTCGGCGCTATCGATGTCGAAGCGCAGCAGCGTCAGGTTGGGATCTTCCTTGCCGCCCGGAAACCATGCCTCGACCTGGTTGTTCCAGAGCTTGTCGATCTGCATGCGGTCGTTCGAAGTCGAGACGTCGCCCGACATGCAAGCGAAGAAATCATGGCCCTTGCCGACGAACTGCGCCATCGCCGCTCCGCCCTTGGCGATACGGTTGTCGCGACCGGCGAAGAAGAACAGCGTGTTGGGCTGATCGTCGTCGATCTGCGCAGTCATAGGCTCGGAATGCTGACCGTCGTTGAGGCCGATCATCACGAACGGGCTGGCCTTCAGCTTCTCGATGAACTTCGCTGCGACTTCCTGCGGGGTATCCTTGTCGGCCATCGTCATTCTCCTATTGGCTTGGATTGCCACTGAGAACGGGTGGGGCGGGGGTTGGTTGCGCGGGATCTCTGGTAGGCACACGCGCTGCTTCTGGATAAAACCGCGACCAACGGGCCATGTCGACGACCGCTGCGGTTCTGCGGCAGCACGAAAAATACGGTGAATGCGTTTTGCCGATCCGTGCCTCAAACAGGATTTGGTGAGGCGCATCTTACTGCTATTGCAGGACTATGGAGAGTATTCATTCCGCCGTAACGGACGTTCGCGTCGAAGAGCGCGCCGTTGTCGACGCTCAGACCTTTGCTACCGAAGTAGCGGGACGCTCTACCCCGGTGGTGTTGCGAGGGCAGGTTGCCCACTGGGCCAGCGTGCGGGCGGCGGAAGGTGGCGACGACGCGACCGCAACGTATCTGGCCGGCCTCGGTGATGGCGGCAAGCCGATGGACGTGCTGATCGGCGGTCCCGAATTCGGTGGCCGCTTCTTCTATCGCGGCGATAATCTAGAAGGTTTCAACTTTCACCGCGAGAAGGCCCCGTTGGCGGTCTTGCTGAGCGAATTGTTGCGGCTGTCCGGCGTGCCCGAGGAAAAGCGGCATTTCCTCTACGCCAACGCGGCAACCGCGCCTGAGCATTTGCCGGGATGGTTGGCAGCCAATCCGATCAACCTTCCGCTGGGCGGAGCGACGCCAAGGCTGTGGATCGGCAACGGATCGCAGACCGCGACACATTATGACGGCTCGACGAACCTCGCATGCGTAGTTGCCGGCCGACGCCGCTTCACGCTGTTCCCGCCGGACCAGGTCGGCAATCTGTATATCGGACCACTCGACCGGACGCTGGCCGGCCCGCCGTCCAGCATGGTCGATCCGTTGGCGCCGGACCTGCACCAGTTTCCGCGATATGCCGAGGCGCTGCGTCATGCACTGGTCGCCGATCTAGGGCCGGGCGATGCGTTGTTCATCCCAGCGATCTGGTGGCATCACGTCCAGGCGTTCGGGACGCTCAACGTATTGTGCAATTACTGGTGGGCGTTCGACCCGACGGTCTCGGCGTTTCACGCGATGGTTCATGCCATGATGGCGGTGCGCGATCGCCCGCCGGCGGAGAAGGCAGGGTGGCGGGCCTGGTTCGAGCATTATGTGTTCGGCGACGATGCTGCGGCAGCCGGCGATCATCTCCCCATGGCAGCGCGGGGCGTGCTCGGCCCAGCCTCGCCAGATCGTACCGAGCGGATCCGCAACTATCTGTTGAAAGCGCTCCAGCGACGCTGACCGAGTGCCGTCGATGAAGGCGGCCCAGGCAGGCGGCGGGCCGCGGCCGCAACCACGGTGAGCGGCACGAGTATTAGCCGATGCTGGTTTACGCCAATCTGGCGACTGCATGGGCATGGGATGGCATATGCGTCAGTGAAGTAGCGACTACGCGTTCGACCTGAGCCAACCGATTGGCGGCGGTCTCGATCGGTATGCCGTCGCAGATCGGATCGTAGCCTGAGACGGGGGCGTTCTGTCCGGTCAACACAGCAAGCCAGCTAGTTTCATTAAACAGTTCGTCGGCCTCTCGAAAGATGCGGCCGCCGGCGCGAAACAATGCGAGCTTTTCGGCCAGGCCTTCAGGGATCGCTGCAGCTGCGCGGTCGCGCCAAAACGGTTCTGCGCGCGCATTCAAATGGTAATGTGCGACGAGGAAGTCTCGGATGCGAGTATATTCCGCGGTCATGATGCGGTTGTAGCGCTCGACCACTGCCGGGGCGGGAGGGGCGCCCGTCGGCAACATCCTGAGCAGATGCTGCAATCCGCTTTGCACCAGATGAATGCTGGTGGATTCAAGCGGCTCCATGAACCCCGCCGCCAGACCAAGAGCGATGCAATTACCGACCCAGAAGCAGTTGCGGTGGCCCGTTGCGAAGCGGATCACGCGAGGTTCGGCAAGGGTCTCTCCTTCCACCCCGGCCAGCAACGTTGCGGTCGCCTCGTCCTCGCTCATGTGGCGGCTGGAAAAGACATGGCCGTTGCCGGTGCGGTGCTGCAGCGGGATACGCCAGCGCCAGCCGGCGCGTTCGGCGATCGCCCGAGTGAGCGGCAGCGGTGCGGCGTCGGCAACCGAAGCCACTGCGACGGCACGGTCGCAGGGCAGCCATTCGGACCAGTCGGTCCATCCTGCCTCCATTGCGCCTTCGATCAAAAGTGCGCGAAAGCCGGAGCAGTCGAGGAACAGGTCGCCGGCGATGCGGCTGCCATCGGCGAGATGTACAGCCGCGATACCCGCTGGGCCGCGCTCGACGCGTTTGACCAGCCCTTCATGGCGGACGACGCCGTATGCCTCGGCCTGCACGCGCAAGAACGCGGCGTAGCGCCCGGCGTCGAAATGATAGGCATAGCCGATCCGCGACAGGGGTGAGTTTCCATTCGCGATCGGCCGCGAGAAACGGCCGGCCTCCGCTGCGCATGCCTCAAGCGAATAGGCGCCCAGTGGTTCTGCCGCGCCTGCCTGGCGCGCACGCAGCCATTGCGCGGCGAACGGCACGCCGGCGATGTCGGTACCGATCTGGCCAAACGGATGGACATAGGACTCGCCTGGACGCGTCCAGCCTTCGAAGCGGATGCCGAGCTTATAGCTACCGCCGGTCGCGCGGAGGAAGGCGACCTCGTCGATCCCGAGCATCGCGTGGAAGGTACGAATCGGCGGGATCGTTGCTTCGCCCACGCCGACCGTGGGGATGTCGTCGGACTCGATCAGCGTCACGCGCGTGCCGGCGGGGCCGAGCAGTCGCCCTAACGCGACCGCGGCCATCCAACCCGCGGTGCCGCCACCGACGATCGTTACAGATCGTAGCGCGTCGGTCATGCGCGCATACGCGTCGGGCTGGTGCGGGCGAGATAGTCTTCGTGGCGCGGCATCCGCGCTGCGGCGTCGGCGAACATCGCGCGCAAACGATCAAACCGTGCGTCTACGTCGCGTGGATCGACCGCATCGGCGAGGCGATCCCAGCCCTCGGGAACGATGCCTTGCCCAAGCAACACTGCGACCCAGCTTGCTTCGGCGAACAGATCGTCCTCCCATCGGAACAGTCGTCCGCGACGTCGCCACAGGGCGATCTTCTCGGCCAGACTATCGGGGATCGCCCGCGCACCCGCTTCGCGCCAGAAGGGGGAGTCGGTCCGGCGGGTTGCGTGATAGTGAAGCACCAGGAAGTCGCGAACCTGGTCGAACTGGGTCTCGGCAAGACGATTATAGGTATCGATCTCGACCGGCGAGAAACCCTGGTCGGGGAACAACGCCAGCAGCTTCGAGATGCCGGTCTGCACCATATGGATACTGGTCGATTCGAGCGGCTCGGTGAAGCCGGAGGCTAGGCCAAGCGCGACGACGTTGCCTATCCACTGTTTTCGACGTTTCCCTGCTGTGAAACGCAGGACTCGAGGGTCGGCAAGCGGCGGTCCATCGACGCCATCGAGCAAGGTCGCGGCGGCCTCGTCGTCCGAGCAATGCGCGCTGCTGTAGACATAGCCGTTACCGGTGCGATGTTGCAGCGGGATGCGCCATTGCCAGCCGCTCGCTTGCGCGGTCGAGCGGGTGTAGGGCGTGATCGCTGTGCCGGTATTGGCGGTCGGCATCGCAACGGCGCGGTCGCAGGGCAACCAGCGCGTCCAGTCTTCGTAACCGGCACCGAGCGCCTGCTCGATCAGCAAACCGCGGAAGCCCGAGCAGTCGAGGAACAGGTCGCCTTCGATCCGGCGGTCGCCGGCGAGCGTGACATGACGGACGTGCCCGGTATCGCCGTCGAGAACGACATCGCCGATCTCGCCCTCGATCCTCGTGACGCCGTCGCGTTCTGCACGACTTCGCAGGAATCGGGCGTAAAGGCCGGCGTCGAAATGATAGGCATGCGCCATCTGTGACAATATGGATGCCGGGTCGGGCGAGGGGGGGGCGAACCGCCCGGCCCGCGCGGCGACCGCGCACAGCGAGTAGGCGTCGATGTCCTCGACCACGCCTGCGGCTCGGCGACGTCGCCAATGTTGGTGGAAGCGGACGCCCTCGATATCGAAGCCGAACCCGCCAAACGGGTGGAGATAGCGTTCGCCGATCGCACCCCAGTCGACAAACTCGATGCCGAGCTTGAAGCTGCCTGCCGTCGCCGCCAGAAACGCCGCTTCGTCGATGCCGAGCATCGCGTTGAAGGCCCGGATCGGTGGGATAGTCGCTTCGCCGACACCGACGGTGCCGATCGTATCGGACTCGATCAGCGTCACGCTGGCCCCCGTCGGGATCAGTCGTGCTAGCGCCGCGGCCGCCATCCAGCCCGCGGTGCCGCCGCCGACGATGACGATGCGACGGACAGGTGAACCCAGCGTCATGCGGCAGCCAGTTCGGCCATGGCGTGCGCGTAAGGCGGAAGCGCACGGACCTGCGCGATGATCCGCGCGCGATGATCGGCGAAATGCTGTTGGATCGTTGCCAGGGGCAGCGCATCGGCACGCGCGTCGTACCGCCGTGGCACGAGACCCATCGCGTCGAACATCGCGGCCCAGTCCTCCTCTTCGAACGGTTCGTCGTCGAACATCGGCAGACGTCCGCGAGCGGTAAACAGGGTGCGTTTCGCCTTGACGGCATCGGGAAGCATCGTGTCGCCGGGCTCGTCTCCGAATGCACCGGTGCCAAGGCCTGCGGCCTTCTGCGCGACGACGAAGTTGCGGGCGCCCGTCATGGCGTTTGCCGTAAATCGATTGAATGCCCTGGCTTCGATGGGTGCGCGGCGTTCAGTGGGCCAAAGCTGGATGAGTTGCGCAAGCGACCGCAGCAGTACGGTCAGCGCGGTTGGATGCAGTGGCTCGATAAGCCCTGCGGCGGCGCCTAGGGCAATGCAGTTGCCGCGCCAGGCCTCGACGCGGCGACCGGCGCGGAACGGCGTGCCCTCGCCACCCGCGGCGCAGGTCAAGCGCACGTCGGCGCCACCGAGCGGCCAGGTTGCGGTCCAACCCGAACCCTGCGCGTCGACTTGCGTATAGGGTGGCGGTGTGCCCGCTGCTGACAGCGTTTGCGTATGCGTCCGGTCACACGGCAGCCATGCCGACCAATCTTCGAATGCCGGCGCCGTCCAGCTCGCGATGCGCGCGCTGCTGCCGGAACAGTCCAGCACGAGCAGCGGAACAATTTCGGTGCCGTCCGTCAATTTCAGCATCTCGACGATGCCGCCTGCGTCGATCCGAGCGTCGGCCAACGGTGCGTTCGCGCACGAAGCACCGAAGTTCATCGCGGCCGCGCGCAGCACCGCGGTGTAGGGTTCGACCGGCAGATGCAACGCATGCGCAATCGGGGCTTCGAGAGCGAACCGGCCGGCCTGTGCGGCAACCGCCGACAAGGCATAGTCGGCCAGACGGACATGCATCCCGTCCTTGCGCAGCCACCCGGCAAGCTGGTGGAACGCGATACCCTGAAGCGGCGCGCCCGTTCCGCCGTAGGACAGGAACGCCGCGGCACCGTCGTTGCGCCAGCCCCCGAACGCGACCCCGAGCGCATGGCCTCCGCCGGTTGCGCGGACAAGCGCCGTCGGCTCGATGCCGAGATCGGCATGAAACCCGCCGAGCGCCGGCGGCACCGCGATCACCGGCGCGAAATCCCCCAGTCCATCGCCACTCGTGCCATCGTCGATCACGACGACACGATAGGCGTCACGAGGCAGGCGACGGGCGAGCGCGGCTGCGGCCATCCAGCCGCACAGGTTCGCGCCGAGGATTGCGACGACCCGGCTCATGCCGCGGCCTTGATCCGCGCAATATAGTCCTCGTGCAAGGGCATCACTTTGGCTGCACTCGCACAGGCGGCGGCGACCCTGGCGACGTGAGCGCGCGAAGTCGCTGACGGAATACCGGCAATCAGCGGATTCACGCGGTCCGGCATGATGCGCTGGCCGTAATAGACGGCAAGCCAACTCGCCGGCAGGAACATGCCCTCTCGATAGGATGCGACGATGCCCCGCTCGCGGAATTCGGCGATCTTCTCGGTCAGCGACGAGGGCAGGGTCATGGTTCGCATGTAGCGCCAGAACGGCGTATCGTCGCGTTCCGTGGCACAGTAGTGCAGCACCAGGAAGTCACGGACCCGGTCATATTCCAATGCCATCGCGCGGTTGAACTCCGCCTCATCGGCTGGGTCGAATACGCCACCGGATGGAAACAGTTCGATGAGCTTGCCGATCGCGAGCTGGATCAGGTGGATGCTGGTCGATTCGAGTGGTTCGAGAAACCCCGCGGACAGGCCGATCGCGACGCAATTCCCAACCCATTGCCGATCTCGCCGGCCCGTACGAAAGCGCAGCATGCGCGGTTCGGCAAGCGCCTCGGCCTCCAGGTTATCCATCAACACCGCGCGTGCGGTTTCCGGGTCGGTGAACCGTGTCGAGAAGACATGGCCGTTCCCCGTTCGATGCTGCAGCGGGATGCGCCATTGCCATCCTGCTTCACGCGCGGTTGCCCGGGTGTACGGTGTCAATGCGCCGGTATTGGCGGTGGGAACGGCCCATGCGGCATCGCACGGCAACCAGTGCGACCAATCCTCATATTTAACCTTGAGTGCGCCATCGATCAGGAGAGCGCGAAAGCCGGAACAGTCGATGAAAAGGTCACCCGCGATCCTCCGACCATCGGCAAGGCGAACGGCATCTATACCACCCGCGCTTTGCTCGACCGCATCGACGCGTCCTTCGATCCGGAGGACGCCGCGCGCTTCGGCATAGTCGCGCAGATAGGCCGCGTAGAGCGTCGCATCGAACTGATAGGCGTAGGAATAGGTCGACCGGATCGAGCGCGGGTCCTCGAGTGGCGGCGTAAAACGATTGTCCCGTGCGGCGACGATCGGCAGCGAGCAGTCTTCCAGCGTCGGTAAGCCGTCAGCGCCACCACGCGACGCGTGGGCCCAATACTGGTGGAAAGGCAGGCCATCGATGTCGTGCCCGAAATCGCCAAAGGGATGGATGTAGCTGTCGCCGATACGGCCCCAATCGCGAAATTCGATGCCAAGCTTGAACGTCGCATTTGTACGACGAATAAAGTCGGCTTCGTCGATACCCAATCTTTGATTAAAGAATCGGATGTGAGGAACCGTCGCTTCGCCGACGCCGACTGTGCCGATCTCCTCTGACTCGATCAGGGTTACGTCGGCAAGCCGGCCGGCAAAGCTCATGGCCAATGTTGCCGCGGTCATCCAACCAGCGGTACCGCCACCAACGATCACGACTTGTATCCGGGCGCCCATGGCCAATCGTCATCCTCTCTGTGTTGCATCTTGGCAACTACCCACTCATTTCCGAGCGTTCTTAACCTTTTATGTAGCTGTTACATTCGTGTGACGCTACCTCGCCAGACAGATAAAGCGCGCCAAAGAATGATAGCGCTATCTATAAAGGGGATGCAGAACGTCATGGTCACTGCGAATATCTTAGTTGCGTCGACTCGTATTGGTGCGCTGAAGGGCGGGGCATCGTTGATCGCGCTGTGCCTGGCCGCGTCGCCGCAGATGCTGCATGCCCAGCAAGCAGATACACTTCCTTCGCAGAGCACGCCGACCCCGGCGGCGCTTGGCCGTACCGCACCTTCAGATCGGGCTGCAGCGGCGAGCGTCGACGCCTCCTCGTCCGGGCAGGCACAGCCCTCCGCAAACGCGCAGGTTCCGTCGGGTGGCGCCGTGCCGACGCAGGCCGAGCAGTCGACTGCGACCCCGCAGGACGAGGCCGCCAACCAGGACATCGTGGTCACCGGCATTCGTCGCAGCCTGCAGAGCGCGCAGGCGATCAAGAAGAATTCAGAAGTCGTCGTAGACTCGATTTCGGCCGAGGATATCGGTGCACTGCCGGACCGTTCGGTCACCGAAGCATTGCAGCGCGTTCCGGGCGTGTCGATCAGCCACTTCTCGGCCGGCGTCGACCCAGACCATTTCTCGACCGAAGGATCGGGCGTCACGGTTCGCGGCCTGAGCTATACGCGCTCGGAGATCAACGGACGCGACTCGTTCAGCGCGAACAACGGTCGCGGCTTGTCGTTTGCCGACGTGCCGTCCGAGCTTCTGGGCGGGGTCGATGTGTTCAAGAGCCCATCGGCCGACATGATCGAAGGCGGTATCGGCGGCACGGTCAATCTGCGGACGCGTCTGCCGTTCGACTCCGTCGGGTTTGCCATTGGTGGCACGCTGGAGAACAACTACGGTGACTTCGTTAAGAAGTCGGCGCCGACCGTCTCGGTCCTCGCCAGCGACCGCTGGGAAACCGGCATAGGCGATTTCGGTCTGCTCGGCAGCTTCGTCCGCTCGCAGGTCCGCAGCCGCGCTGACAGCGTGCAGATCTCGAATTGGGGCGAGCGTCCGGAGGGTACGAACGGCGTCTTTTATCAGCCAAGCAACATAGATCCGAACAATCCCAACTCGATCATCGCGACTCCCGCAACGGCGACGTCGGCGGCGGTGACGGTGCCGTTCGCCCGCACGACCTATCTCCCGCGGGGTGCCGCGATCCGGAGCCAGGAATTCGATCGCACGCGCTATGGCTATTCGGCCGCCGGTCAGTGGCGGAGCCCCGACAGGTCGATGACCGCGACGGCACAGTTTCTCCGCACGGACTCGCGCGAGGCCTGGACCGAGAATTCAATCGAAGTGGCGACGGACAACGTGCTGGCGGCGGGCGATACGCAGCCTTTCCCGGGCACGAGCTTTACCTTTGACGACGACAACGTCTTTACCGGCGGCCTGATCACTGGCCCCAACGGCTACCGCGCCGACCAGAGCGCGCCTGCCGATATGCGTACGCCGACGAATGGTCTGCAGAGCAACAATATCGCGCGCGGCAACGAATCGCGGTTCCGCACCAACGACGCGAGCTTCAACTTCAAATGGCAGGCGACAAGCCGGCTCGGCGTCAACGTAGACTATCAGCATGTCTGGTCGCAGGTGAAGGTAACCGACCTGACTGTGTGGGGCACGAGCTATCAGAACGCGGACATACGTCTGAATGGTAGCGATCCTGCCTATGTGAACTTCGTGCCGGTCGCCAATGGACCTAATAACTACCAAAACGCCGCGCACCCCAGCTACACGGACCCCTATAACAACTTCTACCGTGCTGCGATGGATCACATCGAGGACAGCAAGGGTAATGAGGATTCGGCGCGTATCGACCTGGATTACTCGTTTCCTGAGGACAGCTGGCTAACCTCGATCCGGGGTGGCTATCGATTCTCCGACCGTCAGAACGATGCGCGTTCGACGGCGTACAACTGGGGCGTGCTCAGCGAAATCTGGGGCGGCGGTACCGTCCCGGCGCCGACCGCCGCCGATCCTGCCGCGACGGCATCGGTCGGTCCGGGCGGCCCGGTCTGGTTCGATCGGCCGATCGATGGCAATCCGGCGACCCGCGACGCGGGCCAACTCGGCCCGCAGCAAGCGTTCCTCTACGACAACTTCTTCCGGGGTCAGGCGAACGATGCGTCCAATGGCGGGCGCGTGTTCGTACCGGGAGGTTTCCTCCAGGATTACGGCGCAGCGACCCAGGCGATCACGCAGATTGCCCAGGAATGGCGGACTTTCACGAGCAATCTGTCGGGTGCCAATGGCTGGGTCCCGCTGGCTGGGCGGGCTGGCGCAGTCGCTGGAACGCCGTTCCTGCCCGGCGAGATCAACCCGGTCAGCGAGCGCAACAATGCGGCGTATCTTTCCGTGCGATTCGGCAATGACCTGTCGAACGGGTGGAACCTGAGTGGCAATGTCGGCGTGCGCTACACGAAGACACGCCGAATCTCGTCTGGCTTCTACTCGTTCCCGCAACAGTCCTTCAGCTGTCCGACCTTGACGCCGGAGCAGATCGCAACCGGTGCGACGGTATCCCGTTTCTGCGCCTTGCCCGGCGCCACACAAGCGGCTGCGGCCGCATTCCAGAATGGTGCGTTGTCGCCAATCGCCGCCAAGCTGAGCTATGACTATTTTCTGCCAAGCTTCAACGTCAAGCTGGCGGTCGGCAGTGGTCTTCAGTTCCGTGCGGCCTTCACCAAGAGCGTCGCGCCACCGAACTTCGACCAGACCCGGGCGTTCTACAACGTCGGCCTTAACACAAGCGACCAGAACATTCTGTTCAACGGCGGGCCGATAGCGAACTTTACCGTGGGCAATCCGTATCTAAAGCCCGTGCGTGCCGACAATTATGATCTGACCGCCGAATGGTATTTCTCGAACGTTGGCCAGCTGACGCTGTCGCTGTTCAAGAAGAATCTGTTTGGCGTGCAGACCAACAGTTTGCAGCGTCAGGCCTTCACAAACAACGGTGTAAGCTTCGACGGTATCGTGACAACGCCGCTCAACTCCACCGATACCGGTCGCTTGAAGGGACTCGAACTCGGGTACCAGCAGACGTACGATTTCCTGCCCGGGTTTCTGGCCGGGTTCGGCTTCTCCGGAAACTTTACGTACATCGAATCGTCCGGCGTGCCACAGCAGACCCTCGACCCGAATGATCCGAACGTTACCGCAGGCATAATTTCCAATATCGATACCGCCGGTCTGCCGTTGCAAGGTCTGTCGAAATACCAAGTCAACGCCGGGCCGTTCTATCAGCGCAATGGATTGGAAATACGCGCCGCCTATAATTGGCGTTCGAGGAATTTGCTCACCATTCGTGACGTGATCGTGCCGAACTCACCGGTGTTCGCAGAAGCCTATGGTCAGGTCGATGCCTCGATCTTCTACTCGGTGACACCCTCGGTACGTATGGGCTTCCAGGGCGTGAACCTGACGAACTCGATCACGCGGACTTCGTACGTGATCAACGACGACCTGCTGACGCGGCCTCGCAACTGGTTCATCAACGATCGCCGCTTCACCTTCTCGATCCGCGTCGCGATCAAGTAAGGCGAAAAACCGGCCGACTATCTGGTGGGCCTAATATACTTCCTTGGGGTGCCCCGGTCTTACGGGGCGTCCCTTGTTGCGTCAGCGGCGGAGCGCAAAGCAACTCGATAGGCGTACTCCGCACTTGCGTCATATTCCGCAACGGCTCACGGCGCCGACAAGGAATAACCCCCACGCGGAGAATCCTAATGACCGAGACCGCCGATTACACGCCGCCGAAGATCTGGACTTGGAACAAGGAGAGCGGGGGTCGGTTCGCCAGCATCAACCGGCCGATCGCCGGCGCCACGCACGACAAGGAGCTGCCGGTGGGTAAGCATCCGCTGCAGCTATATTCGCTGGCGACGCCCAACGGGGTGAAGGTGACGGTGATGCTCGAGGAGCTTCTCGCTGCTGGCCATACGGGTGCCGAATATGACGCCTGGCTCATCAAGATCATGGACGGTGACCAGTTCGGCAGCGGCTTCGTCGAGGCCAACCCGAACTCGAAAATTCCGGCACTCGTCGATCGCAGTGGTGAAAGCTTGATCCGGGTCTTCGAGTCCGGCTCGATCCTCGTCTATCTCGCCGAGAAATTCGGTGCGTTCCTGCCCACCGATGTCGCCAAGCGCGCGGAGGTGCTCTCGTGGCTGTTCTGGCAGATGGGGGCGGGGCCGATGCTCGGCGGCGGGTTCGGGCATTTCTACGCGTACGCGCCGGTAAAGATCGAATATGCGATCGACCGCTTCGCGATGGAGGTGAAGCGGCAGCTCGACGTTCTCGACCGGCGCTTGGGCGAGAGCGAGTATCTTGGCGGCGACGAGTATTCGATCGCCGACATGGCGGTGTGGCCTTGGTACGGTGCTCTGGTGAAGGGGCTGGTCTACGAGGCCGCGGAGTTCCTTCAGGTAAACGACTACAAGAACGTCATCCGCTGGACCGACCTGATCGCCGCACGGCCCGCAGTGGCGCGTGGGAGGATGGTCAACCGCGTAATGGGTGATCCTTCCAGTCAGCTACCCGAGCGCCATGACGCTGGCGATTTCGATGCGCGGACGCAGGACAAGCTCGACGCCGCAGCGGCTGACAACGCGGCGAGGTAACGCTTCCACAGAGGCGCTGAGCGGTCGATACGAGGTCACCGCCTATGAGACGCACTCAGCTCGACCCGAATCGATGCCTCCCCCGGCATCGATTCGGGTCGGCTTGCTTAGCCGTCTGCCGTGCCCTGAACGACGTGCCGCGCGGGTCAGACGTCGCCCTCGATCGCCGCGGCGGTGTAGCGTTCAATGATGGCGCGCAGGCGGCCGGTCTGGATTGTTGCAGCGGTGAGACGCAGGCCATCGATCGATCGGTTTCCCCACTCGACACAAAAACGTTTCGTTTGGAAATGCGCGTCGACAAGTATCGACGGGAAAGGGGAAAACCCTGATGCTCGCGCGGAGAATGAATGTCGCTGATCGCTTCCGTCACGAAGCGGAAGCTGGTGACCCCTACGAGAATCGAACTCGTGCTTACGCCGTGAGAGGGCGTCGTCCTAACCGCTAGACGAAGGGGCCGTTAGCAGAAGCGGGCGTCTACGGAATGGGGTGGCAGGCGTCAAGACACCTGCCGACTTTTCCTGCGACGCCCACGCATTTTATCAGGCGGCGACCTTCTTGCGCTCGGCCATTTCCTCGTTGAGCATCTCCGCCAGCAGAAAGGCGAGCTCCAGGCTCTGGCTGGCGTTGAGGCGGGGATCGCAGTGCGTGTGGTAGCGATCCGCCAGCGATTGCTCGGTCACGTCGACCGCGCCGCCGGTGCACTCCGTTACGTTCTGACCGGTCATCTCGGCGTGGATACCGCCGGCGTGCGTGCCTTCCGCGCGGTGGACCGCGAAGAAGCCGCGGACTTCGGCGAGGATGCGATCGAACGGCCGCGTCTTGTAGCCGTTGGCGGCCTTGACGACGTTGCCGTGCATCGGGTCGCAGCTCCAGACCACCGGGTGGCCCTCGCGCGTGACGGCACGGACCAGGCGGGGCAGGTTCGCCTCGATCTTGTCATAGCCATAGCGCGTGATCAGCGTCATCCGGCCGGGGATACGGCCGGGGTTGAGCGTATCCAGCATTCGCAAGAGCGCATCGGGTTCGAGGCTCGGGCCGCACTTGATGCCGATCGGGTTACCGATGCCGCGGAGGTATTCGACATGGCTGGAGCCCTCGAAGCGCGTGCGATCGCCGATCCACAGGAAATGCGCGCTGGTGTCGTACCAGTCGCCGGTCAGCGAATCCTGCCGCGTCAGTGCCTGCTCGTACTGAAGCAGCAGCGCCTCGTGGCTGGTGTAGAAATGCGTCTGCGCGAGTTGCGGCACGGTCTCGGGGTCGATCCCGCAGGCTGCCATGAACTCGAGCGCCTCGCCGATCCGGTCCGCCGTCTCGGCGTATTTCTTCGACCACGGGCTGCGGCCCATGAAGTCGTGCGTCCAGCGATGGACCTGGTGCAGGTTCGCATAGCCACCTTGCGCGAACGCACGGAGCAGGTTGAGCGTGGCGGCCGACTGCGAATAGGCGCGGATCATCCGCTGCGGATCGGGCGCGCGCGATTCCGCGGTGAAGGCGATGTCGTTGACGTTGTCGCCGCGGTACGAGGGCAGCTCTACGCCGCCGATCGTCTCGGTATCGGTCGAGCGCGGCTTAGCGAACTGCCCCGCCATGCGACCGAGCTTCACGACCGGGAGCTTCGACGCGAAGGTCAGGACGACCGCCATCTGCAGGATGACGCGGAAGGTGTCGCGAATGTTGTTTGCGCTATGCTCGGCAAAGGACTCGGCGCAGTCGCCGCCCTGCAGCAGGAACGCCCTGCCGGCCGCGACTTCGGCGAGCGACGCGGTCAGGTTGCGGGCTTCACCGGCGAAGACCAGCGGCGGGAAGGTCGCCAGCTGATCGGTCGCGGCGGTCAGCGCTGCGGCGTCGGGATAGGTGGGGAGCTGTCGTGCCTCGTGACGCGTCCAGCTGTCGGGGGCCCAGTTCGCGGCCATATCATGTCGTCCGATTGGTGAATTGTGACGATGGCAATGCGCGAAAACGCCTTTTTGCGCAACGAAGTAAAGCTTGGCCGGCAGCGGCGAAATGCTGCGCAGGCCAGTTCAACCGGATGTGGGCGCTAAATCCATTCATCCTGGATTAAAAAATATATGGCGTCTTCGCTGTCCAATCGGCATGGTCCCCACATGGACATGCCAATGCGTATCATCATCGCACTTTCGATTATCGGCGGGGGCATCTTGGTCGGCGTACCGATCCTGATCATGTACTCGCGTCGTCGTCGCGCCGACAAACTTCGTCGCCGCGGAATCAAGAGCTACAATCGCAGCCCCCGCCCGGCCACGACCCAGACCGGTCAGTAACCCACGTCGAGATCGGCAACGTTCTTCATCGGGCGACCGGCGATGAATGCCGCGAGGTTGTCGAGGAACAGCGTCGCCCCGCGAGCGAACATCGTCGTCTGGCTACGGCCCGACAGGTGCATCGTGACGATCGCGTTAGGCGTCGACCAAAGCGGATGATCCGCGGGCAGGGGCTCCGGGCTGGTCGGATCGAGTACGGCGCCGGCAATCGTCCCGTCGGTCAATGCCGCGATCAGCGCATCGTCGTCGATCATGTCGCCGCGCGCGATGTTGATCAGCCAGGCGGACGGCTTCATCCGGTGCAACTCTTCGCGGCCGATCATCGCGTGCGTCGCGTCGGTCGAGGGCGCGGCGAGAACTACCCAGTCGAACGCGTCGAGCCGATCCCGCCAAGCGTCGGGCGTGACCGTGCCATCGCGGCCGGTGCGCGTTACGCCGGTGACCTCGACCCCGAACGCGGTCAAGCGATCGCCGATCATCTTGCCGATCGTGCCATAGCCAATGACAAGTGCCTTGGTTCCGGCGAGTTCGATCTTGCCGGGCGCGTCCTTCAGCCACTCATGACGGTCCTGCGCGCGGACGACGGTATCGAAGCGCTTGGCGGCGACGAGCACCGCCATCACCGCATATTCCGCGACCGCAACGGCGTTGATGCCGGCACCATTGGTCAAAGTAACGGCGTTCTCCCGCAGAGTGTCGAGCGGGAACGCGTCGAGCCCGGCATAGATCGTCGAGACCCATTTGAGGTTCGGCCCGGCGTGGCGGATCGCGTCGGCGACGAGTTCGGTCGGCTGCATGTCCACCCAGGCGATATCCGCGTCTGCGATCATCGCGTTGGCTTCGTTCGGCTTGGCGAACCAGGCGACGTCTAGGTCCCCAGGCAAATGCGGTTCGAGGATCGGGCGAGCGGCGGCTGGGAGAACGGCTTTCATCCGGAGAACATCGGCGTACCGCGAGGCATGTCAAGTTGTGCCGGGGTCAGCGACGGATCGGTTCCGCGTTCCCTGCAGTAACACGGTGCCACAATGGTCTCGTCATCCCCGCGCAGGCGAGGTTCCATATGCTCAAAGGCTCGCGACTTAACCGTGAGGCTTGCCAGTATGGGTTCCCGCCTCCGCGGGAATGACGATCAGATTTTCCCTGCGGCCTTAGTTCTTGGACCTGTACGGAGTGTTCACACCACCGCGATCTTCCAGTCCCAACCTAGCGAATCGCCATCCATCACCTCGACACCTGCGGCGGCGAGTTCGTCGCGGATCGCATCCGATCGCCCGAAGTCCTTCGCAGCGCGCGCATCGCGGCGATCCTCCAGCCGTGCGGCGATCGCATCCTCGTCGATCGTCGCCGTGATCGGCCGGATCCGCAGGTCCTCGCGGCTGATCGTCGCCAGGTCCAGCCCCAGTACCGCGTCGAAATCGTCCAGCGCAGCGACACGGTCCGCAGGCGCGACCCGCTTGTCCGCAAGCAGTTCGTCGAGAATCGGCAGCGCGCGCGGCGTGGCGAGATCGTCCGAGACCGCCTCCTCCAGTCGGTCGGCATAGGCATGCGCGCTACCCGACGGGCCGCCGGGCTCGCGAGCGCGCAACGTCTCGACCGCTTGCACCATGCGCTTCAGGCGGATCGCCGCCGCGGCGAGGTTCTCCCACGAAAATTCCAGCTCGCTCCGATAATGCGCCTGGAGACACATCAGCCGGTAGGCGAGGGGGTGGAAGCCGCGGTCGACGATCGTCTGCATCGTCGTGAACTGGCCGGTCGACTTCGACATCTTGCCCGCGCGCTCGACCAGGAAGTTGTTGTGCATCCAGACGCTCGCGCCGGTATCCGCGCAATCGCAATGCGCCTGGTTCTGCGCGATCTCGTTGGGGTGGTGGATCTCGCGGTGGTCGATCCCGCCGGTGTGGATGTCGAAATGCGCGCCTAGGTAATGTTTGCTCATCACCGAGCATTCGAGATGCCAGCCGGGCGCCCCGCGACCCCAGGGCGAATCCCATTCCATCTGGCGGTTCTCGCCGGGCGCGGAGGTACGCCAGATCGCGAAGTCCTGCGGGTTGCGCTTGCCCTCGACCGGCTCGATCCGGCTCTCGATATCATCGTTGCCGGCCCGCGCGAGGCGGCCATAGTCCGGCACCGTCGCTACGTCGAAATACAGCCCGCTGTCGAGCGTGTAGCAATGCTTCGGTGCGATCTGCTCGGCGAACGCGATCATCTCGGCGATATGATCCGTCGCAACCGCCCAACGTGCCGGCGGTGCGATGTTGAGACGCGCGACGTCGCGCTTGAACACGTCGGTGTAATAGGCAGCGATCTCCCAGATCGAGCGCCCTTGCGCGGCGGCGGCCTTCTCCATCTTGTCGTCACCGACATCGGCGTCGGAGGTCAGGTGGCCGACATCGGTGATGTTGATGATGTGGGTCGTCGGCCACCCCTTCCACCGGAGCACGCGACCCAGCGTATCAGCGAACAGGAACGCGCGCATGTTGCCGATATGCTGGTAATTATAGACGGTCGGCCCGCAGGTGTAGAGCCCGACATCGGTCGGATCGATCGGCTGGAACGTCTCGAGCTGGCGCGAGAGGCTGTTATACAGTGTCAGGGGGATACGGGTCATGGCCTGCTCTTAGCGCTGCATGCGCCCTCCCGCAAAGGCGCTCACATGTCGGGCAGACCCGCCGGAATACGTGGTTTGGCTTGAAACGACGGCGCTCCGCTGATAGGGGGCCCAGTTCATGCGGCGCGGACCTGTTCGCGACGGCAAAAATCTATTCGTCCGGAGCTTATCGGGTTTATGCAGATCATCGTACGCGACAACAACGTCGACCAGGCCCTTCGCGCGCTTAAGAAGAAGCTGCAGCGCGAGGGCGTGTATCGCGAGATGAAGCTGCGCCGGCATTACGAAAAGCCGTCCGAGAAGCGCGCACGTGAGCGTGCAGCAGCGATCCGTCGCTCGCGAAAGCTCGACCGCAAGCGCGCAGAGCGCGACGGCGCACGCTAAGATTTTGTCGGCCGTACCCGGCGAGCGGGTGGGTCGATAGTTCGGGGTGTCGTGATCGGCACCCCAATTGCTTTCCAACGGCACGCGCGGCGCTCCGGCGTGACCAGATGACCGGGGCCTGATCCGATGTCGACCGTCACCGCAGTGCCGCTGCAGCCAACCAAGCGCAGCTACCTCGTCTATCTATGGGTCGGTATCGCGCTCGCGCTGATCGCCGCAGTCGCGCTGGCGCGTCAGGGTGATGATCCCCTGGCGCGCAATGCGCGCGCGCGGGGCGTGGTCGTTACCGCATCGGGCCTGCAATACAAGGTGGTCGCCCCCGGCAAGCCCGGTGCGGCCAAGCCTACCGACGCCGACGTCGCGCTGGTGAATTACGAGGGTAAGCTGCTCAACGGCACCACCTTCGACAAGTCGCAGCAGCCGACGCCGATGCCCGTCACCGGCGTGGTCCCCGGTTTCTCCGAGGCGCTGAAGCTGATGCCGAAGGGGTCAAAGTACCGCTTCTGGATGAAGCCAGCGCTTGGCTATGGCGACAAGGCGAACGGTCCGATCCCGGCGAATTCGACGCTGGTGTTCGACGTCGAGTTGCTCGACTTTTTGCCACAGAGCGTGGTCCAGCAGATGCAGGCGCAGGCGCAGATGGGTCGCGGCGCTCCTGGTGGTATGCCAGGCGGTGCGCCGGGCGGCATGCCCGGTGGCGCGCAGACGCCGCCGTCTCAGTAAGCGATGCGGGGTATGGGCGAACCCGTACCGCGATAGAATATCGGATTTGCAACGCGTCTCGCTTAATTGTGGGGCGCGTTTTGCGTTGAGGCGATGCGTCGCGCCGATTATGCGTTAGCTTACTCGGTCGGCCAGCGGGACAATCCGTCTGCCGACAAGATGGCTGGCCTGATTCCGTAGAGGATCGGCTTCTCTAGGGGTGCGAGGCTTCCGCAGGGGAGGGGGCGCAGAGGGCCTCGGGCTGATGAGCCCGGCAGTCGCGTGTTACAAGGTCGGTGAGTTCAGCCGTCCTTCGGATAACTTGCGCGGCGATACGCTATTGCAGGTATTGTTTAGGCGCCCGACGCTAGGGCCTCATGCTCAGCCGCCCGGAGAAAGTGCGGTTCTAGTCCGCCTTGCACGGAATAGCGTAGCTGGAGCCTACCGCACGCCTTTGGCCATCGACGGTCTGGAGCAGATCGGGGGCTGAGTTCTAAGCATGAGACGGCAACGCATTGTGCTTCGGCACGCGTTGGCCCGCCTGTCCTCAGAACGGCAGGCAAAAAAATAGCGGCCCGAAGACCGCTATTTCTCGAACTAAAGTCGTAAGACTTAGTTGCTGTCCGAATCGTCGTCGTTGTCTGCAACGATAACGATACCGGCGATAACTGCAGCTGCTGCGAGAACCGCAACGATGATGCCGCCGCCAGCGAGCTCGTTCTTGTCAGCCGAAACCGAACCCGAACGGACCGAATGTGCAACCGACAGATTTGCCGGTGCTGCCATGGCCGGAGCAACTGCCATCGTGGCTGCTGCTGCGGTCAGGAGATACTTCCCAAGACGCATGATGAACTCCCTTTGTGCTCGTCGCGGCAGGCAATGGCATATAACCTTACCCAACGCAACTAAGGCCCTTTGTAACAACGCGAAGAGGATCGCACTGTTGCGGCAGTGCAACACACACTTCCGCTGTTTCTCTATAGCGGAGGCGCGCCACGAAGAAAGCGTTCGCGTGCAAACCACATGATATTCGCGGTGAGACGCGTCAGTTCGTCTTCGGTCCGATCGCGGTGCCGGTCTGGAGCGCCCAAGTTTCCGCGCCTTCCATGCCCAGCGCGGTCAGCCGGCCCGATGCATAGGCGCCGGTGTCGATGCCGATTCGGTGTCCGCGTCGTTCGATCTCGTCGGTCATGGTGTGGCCGTGGACGATCGTCTTTTCCAACGTCGAGCGATGATCGAGGAAGGGATCGCGAATCCACCGCAGGTCCGACGTGCGCTGCAGATCGAGCGGCGTGTCAGGGCGTACGCCAGCATGGACGAACGCGTAGTCGCCGATCACGATCATGTCCTCGAACTTGCGCAAGAACTCGCGGTGTTCGTCTGGAACGAGCGTTTCGAGGCGTTGCACCAGCTCTTCATAGTCGAGCCGCTCATATTCCGCGGCCTCCATGCCGTAGCTCAGCACGGTCTCGCGCCCGCCGATGCGGCAGAACAACCGGAGCGCCTTGGGTTCGCCGTCGAGTGCACCGAGGAAGATTTCCTCGTGATTGCCGAGCAGGAAGCGGACGTCGGGGCGGTCGGGGCGAGCATGGGCCAGCCCGCGCAACCGATCGATCACTGCCGCCGAGGCGGGGCCCCGGTCGACGATGTCGCCGAGGAATATCAAGGTCGTTTCCGCTGCACCGCGTTCGCGTTCATCCGCCTCGATCAACCCGATCAGTTCGTCGAGCAGGTCGGCGCGGCCGTGAATGTCGCCGACGGCATAAACGCGGCGACCGGAAGGAACCTGCGGTTGAGTCGGCTTGGCAACGCTACGGGACTTGAAAAGCTTTGAAATCATGCTGCAATCGATGTGGGGAGGAAGATGTACGGCACCTGATCGAACGCGTCACTCGAACGCGCGGGCGCGTGCGATCGCATAGGATGTTCCGGCGGGCGTCGCAACGCATCGCCGCGACGGGGTGTGACGCATTGCGGCGACAGGGCGCGCGGGGCTTGCGGTCGTGCAGCATGACGCAGGGGCGCACGACGGCTATGGGAACGCCATGTCGATGATTTCCCGCCTCGCGCCGTTCCTGATGCTCACGGCCGCCACGCCCACGGCTTTGCCTGCCGCACCGATGCCCGTGGCGGATGCGGCACCAACGGCTGCGTTCTTCGACACGTTGCGCGCCGCCGATCTCCGGCTGGCGACGATCGCGTATCGGCTGACCACCGCGAACGCCGCATTGTGCGACCGCCTCCAGCCGCAGATCGGCATGCCGATCCATGCGCTGACGCAATATGGCCCCGGCGCGCGCAAGGCTGCAGCGGCCACCTTCGGGTTCGAATCAACGATCGGTGTCGAGGCGGTCGTCGCTGGCGGTCCAGCTGACCGCGCGGGAGTTCGTCCCAACGATTCGATCGTCGCGATCGACGATCGCCCGCAACCCGGCCTGCCGTCCGCCGATACGCCGGAAAGCGCGGCAGTGCGCGATGCTGCGGAAGCGGTCATCACCGAGGCGCCGGTCGGAAAGCCGTTGCGACTGACGGTGCTGCGCGACGGCAAGCGCGTGCCGATCACGATCACGCCGGTGACCGGATGCCGGTCGCGATTCGAGATCCTGCTGGGCAGTGGCCTCGATGCCAGCGCGGACGGGGCGATCGTGCAACTCGGTGAGCGGTTCTTCGAAGGCTATACCGACGAGGAGATCGCCGTCGTCGTCGCGCACGAGCTCTCGCACAACATCCTGCGTCATCGTGCGCGGCTCGATGCGGCGAAGATCAATCGCGGCCTGCTGGCGGAACTCGGTCGCAACGGCCGCCTGATCCGCGAGACCGAGGATCAGGCGGATCTGCTCGGCATTTATCTGCTCGCGAACGCCGGTTACGATCCGATGTCGGCCCCTAAATTCTGGCGAAGCAAGGGCGGCGCAATCGACGGCGGGCTGTTCCGCAGCCGCACGCACGCCTCTTCCAAGGCGCGCGCCGAAGCGCTGGAAGCCGCCGCGCGCGACATCGCGGCGACCTCGACGCGACCGATCATCCCGCCAGTCGTTGCGACTCGAAACGTGCCGTTGCGCTGACCGCGGGCAGCGACGCGCGTGGCTGGTCCGGCCAGATACCGCGCGTGTCGAGCACCGCTTTGTCGGCGCGCTCCTCGAGCGGGATCGATTTGAACACGTCGTGGTCGACCAGCACGATCATGATCGAACACGTCTCGATCGCGGTATCGACGTCGATCAGCGTCGCGCCGGTGTCCGCCAGCACGGCCGGCAGCGTCTGCGCATAAGGCTCGACGATCCGCACCCGGTCGCCGAACTGGCGCGCCACGGCTTCGGCGACCTTGAGGGCAGGGCTCTCGCGGAAGTCGTCGATGTTCGCCTTGAACGCCAGACCCAGGCACGCGACCGTAGCGTCGGGTGACGCCTCGACGAGAGCGGCGACCTGCGCGATGACGTGGTCGGTCTTGCCGTCGTTGACCTCGCGCGCGGTCCGGATCAGCGGAGTCTGATCCGGGGCGGCGTGGACCAGGAACCACGGATCGACCGCGATGCAATGCCCGCCGACGCCGGGGCCGGGCTGCAGGATGTTGACGCGCGGGTGACGGTTGGCGAGGCGGATCACTTCCCATACGTCAACGCCCATCGTGTCGGCGATCAGCGACAGTTCGTTGGCGAACGCGATGTTCACGTCGCGAAACGCGTTCTCGGTGAGCTTCGTCATCTCCGCCGCGCGCGCGGTCGTGGTCACGCAGGCGCCGCGGACGAAGCGACGGTAGAAAGTGAGGGCCTTACGCGCACACCGCGGCGTGATCCCGCCAATGACTCGGTCGTTGTCGATCAACTCGACCAAGATGCGGCCCGGCAGCACGCGCTCCGGGCAATAGGCGATCGCGATATCCGCCTGGTCGCCGGTCTTCCCCGGTACGCGCAGGTCGGGGCGCAGGCTTGCCAGCAGGTCGCGAACCTTCTCGGTGGTGCCCACCGGCGAGGTCGATTCGAGGATGATCGTATCGCCCGCCTTCAGCACGCTCGCGATCGTCGTCGCGGCGTCGAGGACATAGCGGATATTGGGTGCGTGATCGGCGTCGAACGGGGTTGGTACCGCGATCACGAAAACGTCAGCGGGCTCGATCGCGGTCGAGGCGCGCAACGTGCCGCGCGCGACCACTCCCGAGACGAGGCCGTCCAAATCGACCTCCTCGATGTGCACGCGGCCGGAATTGACCGTCTCCACGACCGATTCGGTCACGTCGACGCCAAGCACCTGCGCCCCCGTCCGGGCGATGATCGCCGCGGTGGGAAGGCCGATATAGCCGAGCCCGAGGACGACGACATTGAGGTTAGAGTCCGACAGCATGCGCAACGACCTTTGCGATTTTGGCGGCGGCATGGCCATCCCCGAACGGGTTATGGGCGCGGGCCATCGCGGAGTAGCGCGACGTGTCGTCGAGCAGGGTGAAGATTTCGGAAACGATGCGGTCCTCGTCAGTGCCGATCAGCTTGGCGGTGCCGGCCGCGACGCCTTCCGGACGCTCGGTGGTCTCCCGCATCACCAGGACCGGCTTGCCGAGCGCGGGTGCCTCCTCCTGCACGCCGCCTGAGTCGGTCAGGACGATGTCCGCCATGCCGAGCGCGCGGACGAAGTGCGGGTAATCGAGCGGCTCGATCCGCGCGACGTTGGCGCGGGTACCGAGGATGTCGTCCATCACCGATACGACGTTCGGGTTGGGGTGGACCGGGAACAGCACCGCGACGTCGTCGCGCTCCGCGATCCGGCCGATCGCCCGCGCGATCGCGGTCATGCCGTCGCCGAAATTCTCGCGCCGATGCGTCGTGACGAGGATGATCCGCTTGCCGGCAAAGCGCGCGGCGATAGCGTTGAGCCCGGCCGCCAGCGACGGGTCCGACGCGACGCGGTCCGCGGTCCAGTGCAGAGCGTCGATCACGGTGTTGCCGGTGACGTGGATCGTGTCCTCGGCGATCGTCTCGCGCCGCAGTGCCTCCGCGGCGGTGTCGGTCGGCGCGAAATGCAGCATGGCGATCGGCGCGACGATGCGGCGGTTCACCTCTTCGGGCCAAGGATGGTAGATGTCGCCCGACCGCAGCCCCGCCTCGACATGCGCGACCGGGACCTTGCGGTAATAGGCGGCAAGCGCCCCCGTCATCGCGGTGGCGGTATCGCCCTGCACGATGACGAGGTCGGGCTGCTCCGCATCCATCACGTCGCCGAGCCCGACCAGCAGCCGCGCGGTGAGGCGATCGAGCGTCTGCCCCGGCTCCATCAGGTCGAGATCGATATCCGGCGCGAGATCGGCGATCGCGAGGACCTGATCGAGCAGTCCGCGGTGCTGCGCGGTGACGCAGGTGCGGACGGTCAGGCCGGGGATCGCAGCCAGCGCCCGGATCACCGGGAAGAGTTTGATCGCTTCGGGACGCGTGCCGAAGATGACGAGAACTTTGGGCATGATGCAGTCCCTAGATCAACGTCTTTAACGACGCGCTAATTCAATGCGACAATTTGCGCGCAGGCGTAACGATCGGTAGACGGTCCCGCGAGATCAAAGGGAGCATCGAATGACCATAAAGCCGCTGCGCAAGGCCGTGTTTCCGGTCGCAGGACTGGGTACGCGCTTCCTTCCGGCCACCAAGGCCATGCCGAAGGAAATGCTCACCGTCGTCGACAAGCCGCTGATTCAATATGCGGTCGAGGAAGCACTCGAGGCCGGGATCGAGCAGATCATCTTCGTGACCGGGCGCGGCAAGGGCGCGCTCGAGGATCATTTCGACATCTCGTACGAGCTCGAGGATACGATGCGGTCGCGCGGCAAGTCGCTGGACGCGATCAGCAATATCCGGATGAAGCCCGGTTCGCCGGTCTATGTCCGCCAACAGGAGCCGCTCGGCTTGGGCCATGCGGTCTGGTGTGCGCGCGAGATCGTCGGCGACGAGCCGTTCGCGGTCCTGCTCCCCGACGAGTTGATGGTCGGCAAGCCCGGCTTCATGAAACAAATGGTCGAGGCGTATAACCAGGTCGGCGGCAATGTGATCGGCGCGCTCGAAGTGCCCGATTCGGAAACCGACAAATACGGCATCATTTCGCCGGGGGCGATCGATGGTCGGCTGACCGAAGTGACCGCGCTCGTCGAAAAACCCAAGCGGGGCACCGCACCGTCGAACCTGATGATCCCGGGGCGTTACATCCTGCAGCCCGAGGTGATGCGGATCCTGGAGACGCAGGAAAAGGGCGCGGGCGACGAGATCCAGCTGACCGACGCGATGGCGCAGTTGATTGGAAACCAGCCGTTCCACGGCTTCACCTTCGATGGCCAGCGATATGACTGCGGCGACAAGGCTGGCTACATCCAGGCCAACCTGGCGATCGCACTGGCCCGCGACGACATCGGACCGGTGGTTCGTGAGTTCGCCAAGGGTCTGCTGGCAGGCTGAACGATCAGCCCGCTCACCGGAACGTCAGAAGGCGTTCCGGTGTAGCAGGACGCGGAAGGTCAGGAGGATGATCTTGATGTCGCGCCAGATCGACCAATGCTCGAGATACTCGAGATCCGCCTGGAGCCGGTTGCGCAGATCGTCCTCGTACAACGTCGCACCGCGATAGCCGCGAACCTGTGCAAGGCCGGTCAGGCCGGGCTTGGCGGCATGGCGATGCCAGTATCGCTGGTCGACTTCCCAGAATAATTTGTCCGCCGCGCGCGAGCCGAGTGCGTGCGGGCGCGGGCCGACGATGCTCATGTCGCCCTTCAGGACGTTCAGCAACTGCGGTAGTTCGTCGATGCTGGTACTGCGGATGATCTTGCCGACGCGCGTGATCCGATCGTCGTCGCGCGACGTCGAGCGCGCACCTGCGCCGTCGCTGTGGTCGACGCGCATGCTGCGGAACTTCATCAGGCGGAACATCTGGTTGCTGCGACCGATCCGGATCTGGCTGAAGAAGATCGGCCCGCGCGAATCGACCTTCACCGACAGCGCGATCAGGATCCAGATCGGCATCAGCGTCACCAGCGCGCAGCTAGCGAGTATCACGTCGAAGCTGCGTTTTACGAAGCGGTCGAACAGGACTAACGGACCATTGGCGATGATTACGGTCGGCGTGTCGCCGTGCGCGCTGATGCCGAGCGGCGCCAGCACGTTCAGTTCCGGCATGAAGATCTCGCTCTGGATGTTCGCGCCCTTCAAAGCCTGCGCCCAGGCGATCCGACGCTCCGGGCTGCACGCGACGATCACTCGGTCGGCGCCCGACAGCGATTGCGCGAGGCGGTCATACATCACGGGATCATGATGATCGGGATCGAAATAGGAGTCCGCGGCGATAACGACCGAGAAGTCCCCGCGCGGAATCGGCTGACCGGAATCGTACAGCAGGACGATGCTGAACGGATTCCCGCCGATGATCGCAGGCATGTGCCGGACGAACAGGAACCGTCCTAATGCCAAGGAAACAATGGCAAATGCCGAACCCATCGCGACGACAAGACGCGGGAAGGTATCGCTGGCCTTCAGACAGAACGCGATGAAGATGACTGCGGAGATCGCGAGCGCATAGGCCTGCAATCCTCGAGCTATCGAGCGGAAGGGGTCGCGAAGATTTGCGGCTGCATAGCTGTCGTTATTTAGCGTCGTAATAACGAAGACCGGGATCAACATCGCCAGGATTACGATCCAGGCCGTGTCGTTCGCGAATACCCCGCGCAGACCAGCCGCCGCCAGATAACTCGCAATAATGCAGCCGGTATCTACCGTCAGCATGCCGAGGATCAGGCGAACGCGTAGCGAGGACGCGCTCGGGCGCCAAGTCCGGGCAGGCTTCTTGCCGCGCGACGGCGCCACAGCACGGCTCAGAACGCCGCCCTCTACATTCATGAACTTGTCGGACGCACGCGCAGTCCCCCCTGCGCAAAGCGATACCGCGAAATGCCGCAATGCAAAAGAACTACTGTTCGCCGGGCACAAACCTTTAGTTGTTATTTTTCCAATTTGGTCAGCGTCGAAAAGCAGAACTGCTACTAACTCACCGCGAAGCCCCGCTTTTGCCGCACGCCGTACACCCCGGATCCTTGGGCAGGCGAATCGTACGAAAACGTAGCTCGAGCAGGTCGATCAGCAGCAATTTGCCGGCAGGGTCGTCGCCGAACGGCGCGATCGCCCGGAGTACCTCGAGTGCAGCCAAGCTGCCGATCACGCCGGTGACAGGGCCGAGGACGCCGTCCTCCGCGCAACTGGTCTCTGCGCGCTCGGGGTCTTCGCCGACGAAGCAGCGGTAGCACGGCTTGTCCGCTTCCCAGCCGCGATAGGTTGCGAGCTGTCCCTCGAACTGCCCGACCGCAGCCGACACGAGCGGAACTTTCATGGCATGCGCGGCATCCGCGACCCGAAAGCGCGTCGTGAAATTGTCGCAGCCATCGAGCACCACGTCCGCTCCGGCTAGCAGCGCGGCGACGTTGTCGGCATCGATGCGTTGGCGGTACGTATCGACCAAAACGTGCGGATTGATCCGGTTTACGGCGGCTGCCGCTGCGTCGACCTTGGCGATACCGGTATCCGCGGTCGTGAAGATTGTCTGGCGCTGAAGATTGGACGGTTCGACGCTGTCGTCGTCGATCAGGATCATCCGACCGACGCCGGCTGCACCGAGATACTGGATCGCGGGCGAGCCGATTCCACCGGCGCCGACGATCGCGACGGTAGCCGCCTTCAACCGCGCCTGTCCCGTGCCGCCGAATTCCTTGAGGACGATATGCCGCGCATACCGGGTGAGTTCGTCGTCGGAGAGGATCATGCGCCCCAGGCGAACGTCAGGCTGGTACGGTACCAAGTGTCGGCGTCCGCATCGGCGACATCGATCGAATCGCGCGCGCCCAGAATTACCCCGGCTGCGTATTGCTCGACCGTCGGGCAGTCGATCGCGCGGGGCGTCACCCGGCGGACCCGACCGTCGGGGGTGATCAGCACGGCGAGATCGACGGTCAGCGCCCAACCCTGCGTTGTGCGTACGACGTGGGCGCAGCGACCGGCGACGACCTCGCCGTGGACATAGGCTGAGGTGTTGGCGAGCGTGGTAGCCTGCCCCCGGATGCGGAGTACCGGAAGCGTGCTCCAGTCCTGTGGCGGCAGCGTGCTGGCCACCGGCGGCGTCGGCGCGGTGGGAACCGGGGGTGGCGGCGCAGCGGTCTGGAGCAGGAGGAGAAGAGCGGCGATCATCGGCCGGTCGATCCGAAGCCGCCTGCGCCGCGCGAGGTGTCGTCGAGCGTCGCGACTTCGTCGAGCGTCGCGCGGAGCACGACTGCGGGGACGAGTTGCGCGATCCGGTCGCCACGCGCGATCGCGAACGGTTCCTGGCCGAGGTTGGCGAGGATCACCTTCACTTCGCCGCGATAGTCGCTGTCGATCGTGCCCGGCGTGTTGAGGCAGGTGACGCCGTGCTTGAGCGCGAGGCCGGAGCGCGGTCGGACCTGGACCTCATGGCCAGCGGGAATGGCGATCGCAAAGCCGGTCGCGACGGCGGCGCGCGCGCCGGGGGCGAGCGTGAGTGCTTCGGCGGAGACGACGTCCATCCCGGCGGCACCCTCGGTCGCGTAGGCAGGCAACGGCAGGCCCTCGCCGTGCGGCAGGCGCTTCAGTTCGATACGGATCATGACACGGCTTGTAGCGCATCGGCGATGCGGTCCGCCAGTCGTGCGGCGACCGCGTCCTTGGGCAGGCGCTCCCAGCGCTCGACGCCGGCTTCGGTGACAAGGTGGACGCTGTTGTCCGCGCCGCCCATCACGTCGCCCGAGACGTCGTTGGCGACGATCCAGTCCGTGGTCTTGCGAATACGCTTGGCGGTGGCATGCTCGATGACCCGCTCGGTCTCGGCCGCGAAGCCGACCAGCAGGTGAGGCCGGTGCGGGCTGCGCGCCAGGGTCGCCAGAATATCGGGGTTCTCCGCTAGCGTCAGCGTCGGCGTTGCATCGCCTTTCTTGATCTTTTGCGGGACGGACTCGACGTGCCAGTCCGCCACCGCGGCGACCATGACGGCGGCGTCGGCCGGCAGCGCGCGGTCGACTGCGTCGGCCATCTCCCGCGCCGTCTCGACGTCGATCCGGTCGACGCCGTGCGGGGTCGGCAGCGTCACGGGGCCAGCGACCAGCGTCACGCGCGCGCCGAGCCGTGCCAGTGCCGCGGCGATCGCGAAGCCCTGTTTGCCCGACGAGCGGTTGGCGATGTAACGCACCGGATCGATCGGCTCGTGCGTCGGGCCGGCGGTGACGAGGATGTGACGTCCTGCCAGCCGCTTCGGCGGGGCAGGGACGAGCATTGCTTCGATCGCGGCGACGATCGCCGGCGGTTCAGGCAGGCGGCCGGGACCATATTCACCGCACGCCATGATCCCCTCGTCCGGCGTCATCACCGTCACGCCATCGGTACGGAGCTGCGCGACGTTGCGGATGGTTGCCGCATGGCCCCACATGCGAACGTTCATCGCGGGTGCTACCAGGACCGGCTTATCGGTCGCCAGCAGCAGCGTCGTCGCGAGATCGTTCGCGAGACCTGCCGTCATCCGCGCCATCAGGTCCGCGGTGGCGGGCGCGACGACGATCAGGTCGGCTTCGCGACTAAGCTGGATATGGCCCATCTCGGCCTCGTCCTTGAGGTCCCAGAGCGTCGTATAGACCTTGTCCTCGCTGAGCGCTGCGAGCGTCATCGGCGTCACGAAATGATGCGCGGCCTCGGTCATCACGCACCGCACCGCGTACCCGCGCGTCTTCAGTAGGCGGATCAGTTCGGCGGCCTTGTAGGCGGCGATCCCGCCACCGACGATCAGGAGGATGCGTTTCATGCTCGCAGCTCTAGCGGATAACGCGCGTAACCGTAATGCGCCGCGTATCGCTGGCGGCAGCGATCATGTCGCGCAGGCCGTCGACCGCGAACACCAGGCCGACCAGCAGCACCGGCGTGGTCATCAGCGCCCAGTAGAAATTGTCGCTCCGTGCGAACAGCGAGATCAGCGCGGCATAGGCGGCGAACACGACCAGCGCGCGCGTCGCGACCGCATCGCGCCACGCGAGCCAGCCGAACAGCGCGGTGCCAAGAACGAGCGAGGCGAGCCACTGCGGCAGGATGTCGAGGCCCGACGAGATCGTCGCAAGCCTGACGTAGAACCCGAACCCCTCGAGCCCGCTCCACCCCTGCGACACGCGGTCGAGCGGACTGCTGACCAGCGACACCGCGTGCGCATGGGCGGCAAGCACCACGGCGAAGACCCCGATCGCCCCGAGCCACCCCAGCGTCTCGCGCCGCTCGCCCTCGACCCACGCGAACACCGCCATGATCGCGACGTACAGCAATGCCGTCTCGCGGATCAGCATCGCCGATAGCCCGAACGCAACTGCGGGCAGCCACTGGCCGGGGCGGCGAAGCGCCAGCGACAGCGCGATAAGCGGCCCCGCCCAAACCTCGTGGAACACCACGAAGCTGGGATCGAGGTTCACCGAAAGTCCGGCAACGACCAGCAAGCCAGCCACACCGAGCGGCACTAGGCCAGTCATTTCCGGACGAAGTCGCGCGACCCAGGCGAGGATCGTTCCGACGCACAACGCCAACAGCAACAGGTTCACCAGTATCGAGGGCAACGCTGCTTGAACGACCGCCAAGGTTGGCAGCCGAACCGCGAAGAACGGCTTCAGCGGATAATGTCCCATGCGCTGCGTTTCGGCGGCGACGGCGTAATAGGGCGAGCCGCCACGCACCCCGGCGACGATCGTATCGTAGAGCAGCAGGTCGGTCCGTCCGGGTGGCGGGGCATCGTATGCAATGGAGGCCGAGGCGTCCGCGTCGACGCTCGGTCGCGGGCCGGGCGAGACGATCGCGCTGAGGCAGGCCGCCAGGAATACCAGGAACAGCACGAGGCCGATCCGAGCCTGCGCCGACGGCATGCCCGCGAACCGGGTCGCGCGGGTCGTCCATAACGGAGCGCCGCGACGCGTTTTCATGCCCTCAACCAAACAGCAGCGTCGTCACGACCCCGGCGGCGGCCGCGAGCACCGCGACCAGGCCGTAACGCCACCCCCCACCGATCCGAATCACTTCGATCTCGCGCAACGGCATCGTCGGCGGAGCCCCACCGGGGGCGGGGTAATGCGCCTCGATCCTGCGGACCAGTTCTGGGAGTCGCGTGAGGGTGCGGAAATCCTCGATCAGGCGGTCGGCGATCATCGCCTCGGGCCCTAGCTCGCCGCGGATCCAGTCGCGGACGAACGGCTCGGCGGCTTCCCACAAGTTGATGTCGGGGTTGAGGCTGGTCGCGACGCCCTCGACCATCACCATCGTCTTCTGGAGCAGCAGCAGATGAGGCTGCGTCACCATGTCGAAATCGCGCGTGATTGAGAACAGGCTGTCGAGCATCATGCCGATCGACATGTCCTTGACCGGCAGCCCCCGCATCGGCTCGCCGACCGCCCGCAAGGCGGTAGCGAACTCGGCGACGTCGTGGTGCGCGGGGACGTAGCCCGCCTCGAAGTGGATCTCGGCGACGCGCTTATAATTGCCGGTGATCAGGCCGTAGAGGATCTCGGCGAGCCAGACGCGCGCGCGGCGGTCTATCCGGCCCATGATGCCGAAGTCGATCGCGGCGATGCGGTTGCCGGGCAGCGCGAACAGGTTGCCCTGGTGCATGTCGGCGTGAAAGAACCCGTCGGCGATCGCCTGGCGCAGAAACGCGCGGACTAGGGTCTGGGCGAGCGCGGGGAGGTCGTAGCCGGCGGCGACCAGCGCGGGGCGGTCCGACAGCTTGATGCCGTCGATCCACTCGATCGTCATGACCTTCGCGGTCGAGCGCGCCCAGTCGATCGCGGGGATGACGAAATCGGGCTCGGCGGTCATGCCCTCCGCGAGTTCCGACGCCGACGCTGCCTCGCGGCGGAAATTCAGTTCCCTGAGCGTCCAGCGCTTGAACGTCTCGATCGTGAGGCGGGGGCGGAGGCGCATCGCCTCGGGGCTGAGCGCCTCGAGTTGTGCGGCGGCCCAGCTGTAGGTGTCGATCGCGCGCGCGAAATCGTCCTCGACGCCGGGGCGGAGGACTTTCACCGCGACCTGGCGGCCGTCGGTGGTGACCGCGCGGTGGACCTGGGCGATCGAAGCGGCGCCGACCGGGATCGGCTCGATCCGCGAGAACAGCGTCTCCAGCGGTTTGCCGAAGCTCGCCAGCATCGCCGCCTCGATCGTCTCGTAGGGGACGGGGGAGAGCTGGTCCTGGAGCCTGAGCAGGTCATGTGCGGCGTCCTCGCCGACGAGATCCGGCCGCGTGGCGAGCGTCTGCCCCAGCTTGATCGCCGCAGGCCCGATTGCCTGGAATGCATCCGCATAGCGCGGCACGGCGGGGACGCGCGCGCCGAACCGCGCGATCCGTGCGAGGCGGCGGACAGGCGCGGGCGTGTTCGGGTCGCGCTCGATCCCGCGCAGCGCGCCGTGGCGTGCGAGAATGCGACCCCATTTCAGGAGGCGCCAGACGTGCGTGGTTGAAGCCGTCACAGTTGGATCAAATCTTCCAGCCGCTGTGGATCGCAACGAGCCCACCCAGAAGAGGCTCGACCTTCGTCTGCACGAAGCCGGCATCCGCGATCATGCCCTTGAACTTGGGCATGTCCGGGAAGCGGCGGATCGATTCGATCAGGTAGCGGTAGCTGTCGGCGTCCTGCGCCAGAAGCTGGCCGAGCTTCGGGACCATCTTGTGCGAGTACGCGTCATATACCTCGGCGAACCCGGGCCACACGGTGGTCGAGAATTCGAGGCAGTAGAAGCGTCCGCCACGGCGCAGGACGCGGTGGGCTTCGCGCAGGGCCTTGGGGATGTCGGTCACGTTCCGGATGCCGAACGCGATCGTGTAGGCGTCAAAGAACTTGTCCGGGAAGGTCAGCGTCTCCGCGTTGGCTTCGGTCCAGACGAGGCCGTCGATGCCGCGCTTGTGCGCGCGCTGCATGCCGACTTCGAGCATCTGCGGGTTGATGTCGGCGACCGTGATCGACGCGCCCGACGGCTCCATGCGGAACGCGATGTCGCCCGTGCCGCCGGCCATGTCGAGGATCTGCTCGCCTTCGCGCGGTTTAACGCGGCGGACGAAGCGGTCTTTCCACAGCCGGTGCATGCCGCCCGACATCGCATCGTTCATCAAATCGTATTTCCCTGCGACGTTCGAGAAGACGCCGCCGACGCGGGCGGTCTTCTCGGTGGCGGGGATGTCTTCGTAGCCGAAGGAGACGGTATCGGGCGTGAGTGCGGGCGCGGGCGCGATCAAGTCGTTCATATCCTGCGCTCTAGCCGCGCCTTGTGGCGCGAGCAAACGCAACCTAGCTGCAAACCGTGCCAGAATTACCAGAAGTCGAAACCACCGTGCGCGGGCTGGAGCCCGTGCTGAAGGGCCAGCGCCTGACCTCGGTCGAGCCGCGCCGCGCCGACCTGCGCAAAGCGATCCCGATCGACCTGCGCCAGCGGATGACGGGCGCGACCGTGACGCACTTGGGCCGCCGCGCCAAATACGGGCTGATCGATACCGATCGCGGCGACACACTCGTCTTCCATCTCGGCATGTCGGGGCGCTGGCGAGTTGATCCGAGCGAACTGCTTGCGCACGATCACCTGCTGATCGGCACCGAGGCGGGGCGGACGGTCGCGCTAAACGATCCGCGGCGATTCGGCTTTCTCGATCTGTGGGCCACCGATGACATCGCCAATTATCCGCCGTTCCTCAGCATGGGGCCGGAGCCGCTCGGCCCCGACCTGACCGCGGCCTACCTACTGGAGGCGCTCGAAGGGCGGGGGGCGTCGATCAAGGCGATGCTGCTCGACCAGCGAATCGTCGCGGGTCTCGGCAACATCTATGTGTGCGAGGCGCTGCACATGGCGAAGATCGCGCCGTCACGCGCGGCGGGGCGTATCTCACTGTTTCGACTCGAGCGACTCGTCGAGGCGATTCGGACGGTGCTGACGGCCGCGATCCTCGCGGGCGGCTCATCGCTGCGTGATTACGTCCGGCCGGACGGCGAACTCGGCTATTTCTCCAAGCAATGGCGCGTCTATGGGCGCGAGGGCGAGCCGTGCGAATGCGGCGCTACCGTCAAGCGCCGCACCGAAGGCGGGCGCTCGACGTTCTGGTGTCCGAAGTGCCAACGCGGTTGACGATCTAGAACAAAGTGGGTAGGGCCGCGGCTTCGAGAGGGCGTAGGAGCAATCCGGCGCCCCTTTTTATTCATTCGAACATCTAGAGGGCTTCATGGCGAACACGCCGCAGGCGAAAAAGCGTATCCGTCGCAACGACCGTCGCGCGGAAGTGAACGGCAACCGCGTTGGCCGTATCCGTACCTTCATCAAGAAGGTCGAGGCCGCACTGGCATCGGGCGACAAGGGCGCAGCGACCACCGCACTCGCGGCCGCACAGCCTGAGCTCCAGCGTGGCGTCGCCAAGGGCGTGCTGCACAAGAACACCGCGAGCCGCAAGTTCGCGCGTCTGACCAAGGCCGTGACCGGGCTCGCCTGAGCGACCGATCATTGCCAGATCATTGGCGAAGCTGATCACCCGTCGGGACCTTCCCGGCGGGTTTTTTGCGTCTGCGAAGGGAACCGGCGGGGAGTCCGCATAACCCTAGGATTCGCCACGATTCGTGTGATCGAGAATCACGTCACGCAATCGCGGAAATTGCAAAAAATGCGTAAAGACAGCGACTTATAAAAATATCGACGCATTTCCGCGGCTTGGTCAAGTCAACCCGCTTTATTTCGAAAATGTGACGCGTCGGGGCCTTGCTAGGATCGTCGATCGCTTCATAACGGGGCTCACAGCGACGGTGGTTTCCACCGCTGCATCAACAAACAGGGCGAAGATGCCGGATGACCCTTGGGGTCGTCAGGGGGACCATTTTCTGTCGGGACTATATCACCCGCGCGAGCAATCTCGCGGGGTCGGAGAAGTGCGCGCGTGACGAAGTGGCAAGGATCTGTGACGCATGCGAGCGAGGCTGAAAAGGCCTGGGCCCGCGTTCGTACGTCCTTGCGTGAGTCGGCCGGCGTGCGGCTGTTCGAGCAGTGGCTGAAGCCGATCGAGCTGATCCCCGGCGAGGATCGCGACACGATCCGGCTCGCGCTGCCGTCTGCGTTCATGACCAACTGGGTCCGCAATCACTATGCCGACCGGCTGGTGCTCGAATTCAAGCAGATCCTGCCCAACATCCGTACCGTCCAGATCGAGACCCGGGCACCGGGTCGCGCAGCCGTCGTGCTGGCGATCGAACCGGTCGCTGACGCCATTCCCGCGAAGCCCGTTGCCGATCCGCTACCGGTCGAAGCCAAGCCGGCTCCCAAGCCGGTCGCCGACCCTGTGCAGGCAACGATGAAGTTCGGCGTCGATCCGTCGCTGCAGCCGGCGCCGGCGCCCGTCGTGACGTTGGCCCCGGTCGGCGTGCCCGCTGAACGTCCGCCGCTCGACCCGCGCTACACCTTCGCGCGATTCGTCGTCGATCCGTCCAACAAGGTCGCGTTCAACGCGGCCAAGGTGCTCGCCGAGCCTGGCCCGGTTCGATTCAGCCCGTTGTTCCTCCACAGCGGTACGGGGCAGGGCAAGACCCACCTCATGCACGCGATCGGTCACGCGTTCCTCGAGCATAATCCGCACGCGATCGTGCTGTGCATGTCCGCCGAGCGGTTCATGTACGACTTCGTCGCGTCGATGCGCGCGCGCGATACGCATGCGTTCAAGCAGCGGCTGCGCGGTGCCGACCTGCTGCTGATCGACGACCTCCAGTTCATTGCCGGCAAGGACGCGACGCAGGAAGAATTCTTCCATACGGTCAACGAGATCATGGCGGCGGGCAAGCGGTTGGTGATTTCCGCCGATCGCTGCCCGCAGGCGCTGGAAGGCGTCGAGGCGCGGATCGTCAGCCGCATGTCGGTCGGCCTCGTCGCAGACATCAAGGCGCCCGACCTGACGCTGCGCCGGACGATCCTGGACCGCAAGCTGGTCGACCTGCCCGACATGCGCGTGCCGACCGACGTGCTCGACCTGCTGGCGGCCCGCATTCATGCGAACATCCGCGAGCTGGAAGGCGCGCTGAACCGAGTCGTGGCGTATGCGCAGCTGACCGGCGACACGATCGACCTCGACTTTGCGGTCGCGACGCTCGGCGAGGTTCTCCGCGGCGCGCAGAAGCGCGTGACGATCGATGAAATCCAGAAGCTCGTGTCGGCGCATTTCGAACTGAAGCCGCTCGACCTGATTTCGGCGCGGCGCGCGCGGGCGGTGGCGCGGCCGCGGCAGATCGCGATGTACCTGGCGAAGCGGCTGACGACGCGGTCGCTGCCGGAGATCGGGCGGAAGTTCGGCGGACGCGATCACTCGACGGTGATCCATGCGGTGCGGAAGATCGAGGAACTGCGGGATTCGGATCGCGATATAGACGCCGCGGTGCGCGTGCTTATGCGCGAGCTCGAAGGCTAAGCCAGCCTACGCTTTCATGGTCTCCCGCGAAGGCGGGAGACCAGTCTGGACCCCCGCCTTCGCGAGGGAACAAGCTGCATGCGGTATTCCGACACGTAGCCGTATGCCCGGATTTCCCCGTCATCCTGACGATAGTCAGGATCCAGAGCCACAAAATGCGGCGTCCGTAACTCTGGGTCCTGACTTTCGTCAGGATGACGGAATAGGGATTAAACCTGCAACCCCATCGCGTCCTGAGTCGCCTTCAACACCGGAGCCGCCAGCACACGTGCCTTCTCCGCGCCCGCCTGCAACACCGCCGTCACCGCGCTGCGATCGTCGAGCAACCGCACCATCTCGTCGCGGATTGGCCCGAGCTTAGCCACCGCCAGATCCGCAAGCGCAGGCTTGAACGCGCCGAAGCCCTTGCCGCCGAACTCGCCGAGCACGGTCGCCACGTCGCTATCCGCCAGCGCCGCGTAGATCGTCAGCAGGTTGCGCGCTTCGGCCCGGTCGCCGAGCTCCTCGACCGTCGCGGGCAACACGTCCGGGTCGGTCTTCGCCTTACGGAACTTGTCCGCGATTGTGTCGTCGCTGTCGATCAGCTTGACCACCGACTGCTCGGACGGGTTCGACTTCGACATCTTCGCGCTAGCATCGCGCAGAGACATGATCCGCGGCGCGGCCTTGCTGATCAGCGGCGCGGGGAGCGTGAACAGGTCGACACCGTAGTCGCCGTTGAACTTGGTGGCGATGTCGCGCGCGAGTTCGAGGTGCTGCTTCTGGTCCTCGCCGACCGGTACGTGCGTCGCATTGTAGAGCAGCACGTCGGCGGCCATCAGCACCGGGTAATCGTACAGCCCGACGCTCGCGCCCTCGCGGTTCTTGCCCGCCTTGTCCTTGAACTGCGTCATCCGGTTCAACCAGCCGACGCGGGCGACCGTGTTGAGCAGCCACGCCATCTCGCTATGCGCGGGCACGCGCGCCTGGTTGAACAAGATCGACTTCGCCGGATCGATCCCGGCTGCGATCATACTGGCTGCGACCTCGATCGTGTGCGCCGACAACTCCGCCGGCGCGATCCATTCGGTCGGCGCGTGGAGATCGGCGATGAAGAACATCGACTCGCCGCCCTGTGCGGCGACGTCGTCCTGCAGCGTCACCCACTGCTTCACCGCCCCCAGGTAATTGCCGAGATGGAGATTACCGGTGGGCTTGATGCCGGAGACGACGCGCATGGAAAAACCTTACTTGGAACGACGCAGAAGCGTGGAGATGTCGCCCAGCCGGAACGCGCCGGTGAGCAATGTCGCGATCGCATAGACGACGCCGCCGGTCGCGACCAGCACGAGCATCGCCCCCCAGCGCTCGACGCTGGCACCCGTCACGAACGGCTGGAACAGGTCGTTCAGGAAATACATCACGACGCCCATGATCAGCGCCGCGACGAGCAGCCGCCAGGTCCGCCGCCGCAGTCGTGCGTCGGGGGTGAAGTGCCCGCGCCGGACCAGCGTTCGGTACAGCATCGCGACGTTCACCGTGCTGGCGATCGCGGTGGCGAGCGGCGGGCCCATATGGCCCAGCGGCTTGATGAAGGCGAGGTTGAGGACGAGGTTCACGACCATCGACATCGTCGCATACCGCACCGGCGTGCGGGTGTCGGAGCGCGCGTAATAGCCGGGCGTGAGAACCTTCACAAGGATGTACGACGGCAGCCCGATCGAGAAGGCGGCGAGCGCCTGCGCGGTCAGCACGCTGTCGTGCAGCGCGAACTTGCCGTGCTGGAACAGCGCGCCGACGATCGGCGTGCCGCAGACGATCAGCGCGACCGTCGCGGGCAGCGTCAGGAACAGCGCGAGTTCCATGCCGCGGTTCTGCGTCGCCATTGCCTCGGCGTCCTCGCCGCGACCGAGCTGACGCGAAATGGTAGGGAGCAGGACGGTGCCGAGGCCGATGCCGATCAGGCCCAGCGGGAGCTGATTCAGCCGATCAGCGAAATAGATGTACGAGACGGAGCCGGCCGGTAGCAGCGCAGCGGCAAGCGCGGTCGAAACAACGAGGTTGATCTGCACCGCGCCGGCACCCGCGGCGGCTGGCCAGATCAGCGACATGAGCTTCTTCACGTCGGGGTTGAGCTGCGGACGCTTGAGCCGGAGCTTCACGCCCGACGCCCGGCACGCCCAAATCAGCCATCCGAGCTGCAACGCCCCCGATATCGTCACCGCAATCGCCTGGTTGCGCGCGGTGAGCAGCGGCTGGTGTTCGTGGAACAGCAGCAGCGCGGCGATCAGAGTCGCGTTCAGCAGGATCGGCGCGGCCGCGTTGATCCAGAACTTGTGCAGCGAATTGAGGATGCCGCCGAGCAGCGAGACAAGACTGATCAGGGGCAGATAGGGCAGCATGATCCGTGACAGGTGGACGACATAGTCGAACCGCTCAGCGCTCGCGCCATTGAACCCGAAGGTCAGCAGCCACGTCATCGGCCACGCCGCGAGCTCGAACAGCACCGTCATCAGGATCAGCGTCGGTAACAGCACGGACAGCGCGTCCTCGGCGAACGCGATCCCGTCCGGCAATCCACGACCGTTTTTGTCACCGACCTTCCGATTGAACATCGGGATGAACGCAGCGGAGAACGCGCCCTCCGCGAAGAGGGCGCGGAACATGTTCGGGAGGCGGAACGCGATCAGGAACGCGTCCGACGCGAAGCCGGCGCCGACGAACCGCGCGAACAGCGAGTCGCGCACGAGACCCAGGATACGGCTGGCAAGCGTCAGCCCGCCGACCGATCCCAGCGCCTTGGTCAGATTCATCTAAGCGCGCTCCGCCCCCGGTTCGATCAGGCCTGCCCGAAATCGCCAACGTTGGGCTGGATACCCTGCTGCTCGGACTGCTGGAGATACAGCTGCGAGAAATCGATCGGCTCGAGCAGCAGCGGTGGGAAGCCACCGTCACGCACCGCATCCGACAGCACGCGGCGGGCGAACGGGAACAGCAGGCGTGGTGCTTCGCCCAGCAGGAACGGCTGGACATGCTCGGCCGGGATGTTGCGCAGCCCGAACAGGCCCGCGTACGAAAGATCGACGATGAACGCGACCTGGCCCTCGCTCTCGGCGCGGACGTCGATCTTCAGCACGACCTCATGCACCTCGTCGCCGACCTGCGCCGCGCCGATATTGAACTGCACGTCGATCGCCGGCGGGGTCTGGTTCTGGTAGACGGCCGGTGCGTTCGGGTTCTCGAACGACAGGTCCTTGACGTATTGCGAGATCAGCCCGGCAGCGGGGACCGTGTCTTCACCGTTCGCGAGAGCCTGGTCGGGCATGGTGAAGCCGTTGTCCTGATCATCCATTCGTCGTGTCCTTAGAGAATAAGCGGAAAATTGGGACCGAAGCGGACCGCTTGCGCGTTCTGTTCGATCGAGGTGGTGCGAGTAGCAGTGCCGAAGGGGCGTTTCAACGGGCGCGGGTTTGAATAGCTGCGGGTTTGCCCTATGTTGAAGCGAAGATCGGAGGCACGGTTGTTTTACGTAGTTCTTCTCGCGATGGTTGCAGGCTTCTTGGCGATGCGACTCTACAGCGTGCTCGGCAAGCGGACGGGGCATGAGCAGCCCTTGCCGCGTGCGGCCGAGGACCGTCCTGCGCTCGCCGCCGTGCCGAGAACCGTCGAGGCGGTTTCCGATGCGCGCGAGGTCGCCAGTCGCAACCTGGAGCCTAAGGCCGAGCCCGGTCTGCGGGCGATCGTTGCCGGCGAGCCCGGCTTCGATGTCGCGCGCTTTCTCGAAGGCGCGCAGGCCGCGTACCGCATGGTGCTCGAAGCCTTCTGGAAGGGTGACGAGGACGCGCTGGCCGATCTCGCCGTCGACGATGTCCGTGCGGCGTTCGTCGAGGCGATCGAAGCGCGGCGCGAAGCCGGCGAGGTGCTCGACAACCGTCTCGTGTCGATCGAGCGCGCGCTGATCGCAGACGCCAGCCTTACGGGGCGAGAGGCGCGTATCACGGTCCGGTTCGACGCGGACATCGCGGCCGTCACGCGCGATGCGGAGGGCAATGTCCTTGCGGGGTCGCTGACCGATGCGGTCGAGACGCATGACGTCTGGACATTCGCTCGGACGCTGAAAAGCAGCGATCCGAACTGGAAGCTTGCGGACACCGACGAAGCCTGATGGGTCGGGGCATGGTGGGAAGGCTCGGCGGTCTGGGACTGCCGATGCTGATGGCGACGCTGTTGAGCGCGTGCGTCGGTGGTGTCGAACCGCCACAGTCGGGTCCGCCACCGGTCGATCGAACAGATGATCGGTCGGATGCTCGACCAAACGAACCCGTTCGCGTGCATCCGTCGCGTGAAACCGGTGCATCCCCGAACATTCGCGGTATCCAGTCGCCGGCGCGGATCGTCGGCGCGGTGCCGATGCTAGCATCACCGGTCGTCCCGGCGGTCGAACCTGTGAATGCCGCCGCTGCGGGCGTAATCTCCGGTCCACCGATCGCGAGCCTTCCGATCGACGATGTACAGGCGCAAGCGGCTTTCGCGGCGTTCGTCACGAGCTGTCCTTCGCTGTTGCGTCGTAACGACACGTCCGGGCTGACGCGCGGCGCGGATTGGCAGCCGGCCTGTACCGCAGCGGCATCGACCGATCGCCGTAATGCTCGGACATTCTTCGCGCAGTGGTTTGAAGCCGCACAGATCGGTGACGGCAAGGCGTTCGCGACGGGCTATTACGAGCCAGAGATCGCCGGTTCGCTGGAGCGACGTGATGGCTATGCGCCGATCTATGCGCGTCCGAACGACCTTATCGACGTCGATCTCGGCGCATTCTCGACCAGCCTCAAGGGCAAGAAGATTCGCGGTCGCGTCGATCGCAGTAACCTGGTGCCCTATTACGATCGTACTGCGATCGAGCAGGGCGCGCTATCGGGCAAGGCGCCGATCCTCGCTTGGGCGCGTGATCCGGTCGAGCTGTTCTTCCTCCAAATCCAGGGTTCGGGGCGGCTGCGGTTGCCCGACGGCGAGATCCTGCGGATCGGCTATGCGACGCAGAACGGCCGCGACTATACCGGTATCGGCGCGCTGATGAAGTCGCGGGGGCTGCTCCAGCCGGGTCAGACCTCGATGCAGGGCATCGTCGCATGGCTCCACGCGCACCCGGCCGAGGGCCAGGCGATCATGCGCGAGAACAAGAGCTTCGTGTTCTTCCGTGAACTCGAGGGTGCACCCCTGGGGGCACTTGGCCTGCCGGTCACCGGGCAGGTGAGCGCCGCCGCCGACGTCAAGTTCGTGCCGCTCGGCGCGCCTGTGTTCCTGTCGCTCGACCGGCAGGACGCGAGCGGTCTGTGGATCGCGCAGGATACCGGCGGCGCGATTAAGGGCAGCAATCGTTTCGACACGTTCTGGGGTGCGGGCGCGGCGGCCGAAGCGACCGCCGGCGGCATGGCCGGGCGCGGCACCGCGTATCTGCTGCTCCCGATCGGCACCGTGGCGCGCCTGAACGGCCAAGCGAATGGGGCGCGATATGGCGGGTCGTCCGCTCAACCCTGATGAGGCGCAGCTCTGGGCGCGCGTGATGGCGAGCGTGCGTCCGATGCGTGTGGTCGCCGTGCGTATCCCGGAGCGCGCGCCGCCGCTGCCGCCTCCACCCAAGCCGATCATCGGTCCCAACGGCAAGATCGTGCCCGCACCGCCTGCGCCGATGGGGCGGGTAAAGCCGCTCGTCCGTACCGTGGTCACGCCGTACGCGGCGCGCGCGGGGGCAAAGCCCGTGGTTGCGCGGCCTGTAGCCAAACCCATCACGGCCAACACGCTCGATGGCGGCTGGGACAAGAGGCTCACGCGGGGTGTGGTGAGTCCCGACAGCTCGATCGACCTGCATGGCCACACGCTGGCGTCCGCCCATGCACTGCTCGACGTCGGCTTGGGCCGGGCGATAGCGCGCGGCGACCGCGTGTTGCTGCTGGTCACGGGCAAGCCGCCCCGCCCCGAAAGCGAACGCCCGCATGCGCGAGGCGCCATCCGGTCGGCGGTCACCGACTGGCTGGCCGGCTCGCGCCACGCGGACTCGATCGCTGCGGTACGCGGGGCGCATCCGCGACACGGCGGGCAGGGCGCGCTGTATATCGTCTTGCGCCGCGGACGGGACTAGCTCTGGGTTCGGGTTCGCGAGGTCCGGGCCTCACGATCCTTACCTCAGTTCGGTAATTGCAGGCTGATCGCAAGGCCAATGAGTTTGAGCACTTCGCAGCACATCTACTTCCCCCCTCCCTGGAAGGGTGAGGCCGGGGGTGGGTCGGCGTCCGCGAATGCTTACGGTGCGGCTCAAGCGGGCCTACCCACCCCCAACCCCTCCCTTTCAGGGAGGGGCGCTAGTCGACCGCCCGCCTGATCACGTCCGCATAGATGTCCGTCAGCGTACCCAAATCCTCGACCGCAACCGCTTCATCGACCTTGTGCATCGTCGCATTGATCAACCCGAACTCCACCACAGGGCAGAGCTTCGACAGGAAGCGCGCGTCGGACGTGCCCCCGGTGGTCGACAGCTCCGGCGTGACCCCAGTCGCACCCACGATGGCGTCCGACAACAGCGCCGAGAAGGCACCCGGCTCGGTCAGGAACGCTTCGCCCGACACTTTGCCGGTCACCACCACGCCCGGTGCATGACGCTCGGCGATCGCGCGGATATGCTCGATCAAGTTCGCCCCGCGGTGGCGATCGTTGAACCGGATGCTCAACCGCGCGGAAGCCTTGGCGGGAATGATGTTGTGCGCCGGGTTGCCGACGGTGATGTCGGTGACCTCGATGTTCGACGGCTGGAACCAGTCGGTGCCTTTATCGAGCACCACGCTTTCGATCTCGGCCAGGATCGCGATCAGCCGCGGGATCGGATTGTCGGCCAGATGGGGATAGGCGACATGCCCCTGCCGCCCCGGCACGTCGATCCAGATGTTGACCGAACCGCGCCGTCCGATCTTCACCATATCCCCCAGCCGCGCGGTCGAGGTCGGTTCGCCGACCAGGCACAGGTCGGGCACGATCGCCCGCGCTGCCATCCGCTCCATCAGCGCGACGGTGCCGTAGGTTGCAGGTCCCTCTTCGTCACCGGTGATGATGAGTGACAGCGTCCCGGCATCGCTACGGCTTGCGGCTGCGACGAACGCGGCGACGGCGCCCTTCATGTCGACCGCGCCGCGTCCGTAGAGCAACCCGTCGCGAACCTCGCCGGACCAGGGCGACCCGGTCCAGCCTTTGCCGGGGGGGACGACGTCGACATGCCCGGCGAATGCCAGATGCCGCGGTCCATCGCCGCGCACGGCCAGCAGATTCTCGACCGGGCCGTCGGGTGCCTCGCCGACCGTGAACCGATCGACCGCGAATCCGAGCGGGAGTAGCGCCGTCTCCAGCACATCGAACACCGCGCCCCGCGCAGGCGTGACGCTATCCGCGCGGAGCAGCGCCTGCGCGAGCGCAACCGGGTCGATCATGCGGTCGCGGGCACCGGCTGCTCGAATTGCTCGAGCACCCATTCCTCTTCCTGCGCCGCCGCGATCCAGTCCTGCATGAACGGATGCTCGAACATCGCCTGCATATACCCCGCCGCAAACCGCGCTATCGGCAGCTGGTACGTGACGATCCGCGTCACCAGCGGCGCGAACATTATATCTGCCGCCCCAAACTGGCCGAACAGGAAATCGCCGCCGCCACCGAATCGTGCGCGAGCCTGTGCCCAGATCTCCATGACCCGCTGCAACTCGAGAAGCACGTCGTCGTCCGGCGTGCTTGCCGGAAACACCTGGCGCACGTTCATGCTGTGCTTGCGACGCAGCGCGGCAAAGCTCGAATGCATCTCGGCAGCCATCGACCGCGCCATCGCACGTGCGGCATTGTCCTCGGGCCAGAACCGCTCGCGCCCGACCTTGTCGGCCAGATAGTCGACGATCGCGAGACTGTCCCACACCACCGCATCACCATCCCACAGGATCGGCACCTTGCCCGACGACGGCGCGAACTCGTCACCCGAGCGGCGCTTTTCCCAGTCCGAGTCGTACATCGGCACGACCACCTCTTCGAACGGTAGCCCGGATTGTTTGCAGGCGAGCCAGCCGCGAAGCGACCAGGACGAATAGGCCTTGTTGCCGATGATCAGTTTCATGGGGTGTGGACTAGCGGGGCGGGCGGGGCGCGGCAACGCCATTGGCGTTGGTTCGACGTGCGGTGCTACGCGGCATGAGGTGATGCAGTGTCGCGATCGCCGCCATCGCGACGATCGTGCCAAGCAGGATGTCGATCAAATAGTGCGTACCCTCGACGGGCGTCGACAGCAGCATAGCCGCGTTCAGGGCAAGCACCGGCCAGCGCAGCCGCGGCATGCGCCACGCCGCATTGATGTAGAGCGTCGCGGCGGCGGCATGGAAGCTTGGTGCCGAAACGATGCCGCGCAAATGGCCGAGGTCGACCACCCGCACGCTGTGATCGCGTAGTGCAGGTATCAGCCCATGCTGCCATTGCTCGCTCTCGGGCATATAGGCGATTGGTTGATGCCACAGATACGAAAATGGACCTATCGCCGGCATGAAGGCGTAGAGGATCAGCGTGCCGATCGCGGTCAGCCAGAACGTCGCGAGGAACCGGTGCGCCGCCACCCGGTCGCCGGTCAACGCGAAGGTCGCGAACAGGATCGTGGGCGTCAGGTAAATGCTGCGATACGCGGCAAGGCCAAGCGATTGCAGGATCGGTGTTGCGGCGACGAGCCGATACCAAGCGAGCCAGTCGAAATGCAGCACAGCGTCGATCCGTTGGAGTGCGGCGTCGTGGAACCCATGTGTCAGCGCCGCGACCGGATAGCTCGCCACCGCGCCCATCAGTGCCAGCAGGGTGAAGACGCCGTAATACTCGGCGCAGTCGGCGACTGCACGTGCATGTCGCCAAGGTCGGTCGCGGAGTCCGAAGCGCAGCCCCAGGAGGACGATTCCGCTAAAGTAGAACGGGATATTGTCTGCGTCGTACGGATCGATCGACAGGCCGGCGACGTGCATCATCACCGTCAACATCGCCAGGCTGAGGATCATCCCGCCGCCGATCCACCAACCGTAATCGGGCACCCTGACGTTTGCAGAGAGCGGCCCGCGGTAATCATCGGTGAGCGGCAGGGGGGCGGTAATCGAAACGTCATTCATGGTTGGCGAACGCGTATCACATCCGGGGAAACAAGCGACCTCCGTCGGCCGGATCAGCTTTCGCTTGGCTGAACGGTATCGAACGAAGACCCGTCAAGGACGACGCCTGCTTCTCTACAGGCGCCGTCGACTTGCACCCTACGGCTCTAGAACGAACCGGGGACCATCCGTTGCGCGGTGGTCGGCGCTGCGGGGATCAGCAGGTCCTGACGGGTGCTCGCGGTGGTTCGTGCCGACTGCGCACTGACATCGCTGGTGATCGCCGAGCAGGTGCGGCCCGCCAGGAAGTCGAGCGCGCGACGCGTGGACGCCTCGCGCGCGTCGCCGAGCGGGAAGCCGATATCATCGGTCGCGCGACAGGTAGCCTCCACGGTCGACGCGAGGCCATCGAAGTAATTGCCGTTGCGCGCGGCGTTCTGCGTCGCGAACGCGATCACGCGGAGGCGATCGTCGCATGCGGGCTTGTCGAGCGCGATCTGGCCGACGGGCTTGCCGTAGGTGTTGGTTCCGATCAGCGCAGAATTGCCGTGAAGATATGGGGTGAACGCATTGATCAAAAGTTCGCTCGCCGATGCGGTACCGCCGCTGCCGATGAATGCGATCCGCGTCGGCGCGATCGACTCGGGTTGCGGTGCGAAGAAGCGCGTCTCGTTGTTCGAGGCTTTCTCCGTGCGGAACGTCGTATAGTCGAACACCTCGGACGTTGATCGCCCCCCGCCAAGGAGGTCGCCGAGATACTCCGACGTCGCGACGAGGCCACCGCCATTGTAGCGTAGGTCGATGATGACCTTCGTTACGCCCTGCGCGCGGAAATTCGCGAACGCTGTTTTCAGCGCGGGTTCGGCTGTGGAGATGAACGTACGCAAGTTGATGTAACCAACGCGCTGACCGCTATCCTCGATGATCTTCGCGCCGTACCGCGACGAGACCGGCAGCAGCGAGAAGTCGGCCTTGGCGACGGTGACGTCCCGCGTACCGGCAGCGTCCGAGACACGGAACACGCGCGCCGTACCGGTCGTGTCGGGACCGAATGCGGTGGTCAGCCCGGCAGTGCCCTCGGCACTGATGATGGCGCTGACGGTCCGCAGGTTGCTCGATGTGGTACCGATCGCGAGGATCTCGGCACCGCGGTCGATCCCGGCGGCAAGAGCGGGCGCGCCTTCGAACGACTCGGCTGCGAACAGGCGCTGGCCGGTCTGGTCGAGCGCGAACCGGATGCCGAAACCAGCACTCGATCCCGAGGCGTAATAGGCGTTCTCTTCCTTGATCGACGTCAGGTAGGTGAAGAACCGATCCTTGCGCTGCGCTCGCGCGGTCGCGGTCAGCGCGTCGATATAGCTATCGACCGTCGTGTACCCCGCAGGGCTCAAGGTCGCAGGCAGCGTATCGGGGAACAGATACCATTCGCGAAGCTGCGCCGAAGCCCAGTCCTGGCGTTCGCGCAACGAACAGCCCGCGGTTGCGGTCGGCGTGGGTGTCGGCGTAACGCCAATGGCGCCACCGGCACCACCACCGGTCGAGTTCGTGTTGCCGTCGCTACCTCCGCAGCCCGACAGCATCGCAGCCATCGCCAGCATTGTCCCGAACCGTACCCGCACCGCGTCATCTCCCCCGTTTCCCGAAGGTTACGGAATTAGTCGGGCGATGCCAGCAGCAAATCGAGGTCTGATCCAATATCGGCGAATTTTGAGGGGGCGGATGGCAGTATACCCCTCAGCCTAACCCGGCATCGTCAGGATGACGGGGTAGGAAGGGCGCACCTGTTAAGGCTCAGACCGCTAGCTAACCGCTTCGACCACCGCCGCGCGGAGCTCGGGAATGCCCATGCCGTATTCGCTCGACGTGACGAGGATGTCGGGATGTGCAGCCGGACGCTTGCGCGCCTCGATCGCGGTGCGCTCGGTGACCTCGACCAACTCGGACGCCTTGATCTTGTCCGCCTTGGTCAGGACCATGCGGTAGCTGACCGCGGCCTTGTCGAGCATCTCGAGGATCTCGCGATCGACGTCCTTGATGCCGTGGCGCGAGTCGATCAGCACGAGCGCGCGCTTGAGAACGTCACGCCCGCGCAAGAAGTCGTTGATCAGGAAGCGCCATTTCTTGACGACGTCCTTGGGCGCCTTGGCGAACCCGTAGCCGGGCATGTCGACGAGGCGGAACGCGAGCGGCGCGCCGACGTCGAAGAAGTTCAGCTCCTGCGTCCGGCCCGGCGTGTTCGACGTGCGCGCCATCGAGTTGCGTCCGGTGAGTGCGTTCAACAGCGACGACTTGCCGACGTTCGAGCGACCGGCGAACGCCACTTCCGGCACCGACGCGTCGGGCAGGAACTCAAGCGTCGGCGCCGACTTCAGGAAGCCCACATGCCCCGCGAAAAGCTTTCGCGCATGCTCCAGCATTTCCGGCGTGAACGGCGCGTCGGTCTGCTCGAGGTCGGGACCTAAGTTGGGAACGTCGTTCACTTGGTCACCGGCACTTTCAGGCCCGGATGGCGGGCATACAACAGCTTCTGCTGGATGATGGTCAGGCAGTTCGACGTGATCCAGTACACCTGGAGGCCGACCGCGAACGGCGCCATCACGAACATCAGCACCCATGGCAACAGCTTGAAGACCTGCTTCTGCGTGTCGTCCATCGGCGTCGGGTTCAGCTTGAACTGGAAGTACATGCTGATGCCCAGGATGATCGGCACGACGCCGATCGCGATCATGTGCGGCGGCGTGAACGGCAGCAGTCCGAACAGGTTGAGCGGCGTCAGCGGATCGGGCGCGGACAGATCCTTGATCCACGCGACGAACGGCTGGTGACGCATCTCGATCGTCAGCATCAGCACCTTGTACAGCGCATACATGATCGGGATCTGGAGCAGCGTCGGCGCGCAACCCGCGAGCGGATTGACCTTCTCCGCCTTGTACAGCGCCATCACTTCCTGCTGCATACGGACCTTGTCGTCCTTATACTTCTCCTGCAGCAGCTTCATCTTCGGCTGGACGGCGCGCATCGCCGCCATCGACTTGAACTGGCGCTGGGCGATCGGGAACAGCAAGCCGCGGATCGTCACGGTCAGCAGGATGATCGCGACGCCGAAGTTGCCAACCATGCGGAACAGCCAGTCGAGATAATAGAAGATCGGCTTCTCGACGATCCGGAACCAGCCCCAGTCGATCGCATAATCGAGCTTGGCGACGCCGCCGGCCTGGTCGGTGTAGCGATCGAGCAGGCGGACTTCCTTCGCGCCAGCGAAGAAGCGCGAGACCTGCGTGATCGACTGGCCCGGTGCGACCTGCTTGGGCTGGAGCGCGTAGTCGGCCTGGTACGCCTTGTTGGCGCCGGCGCGGAACTGGCCGTCGAACGCCTGACCCTGGTCGGGGATGATCGCGGTCAGCCAGTATTTATCGGTGAAGCCGAGCCAGCCGCCGGTCGTCGTGAACTTCTGCGCGGCCTCGTCGATGTCCTTGTAGTTCGGACGGTAATGCGCGCCGCCATTGTCGACCGACATTGGCCCGACATGGATCGTCATCGACGATGGATCCTTCGAGATGCCGACACGGTTGACGAGGCCATAGGTGGCGACGGGGACGGGCGCGTTGCCGGCGTTGAGGACGGTCTGGCGGACCGTGAACATGTAATCCTGGTCGACCGCGATCTGGATTCGGAAGCGCTGGCCGGTGGCGTTGGTCGCGTCGAGCGTGACCGGCGTGGTCGGCGTGAGCGTGGTCGCGCCCGAGGGCGTCCAGACGGCGTCGGCGGCGGGCGGGGTCAGGCCCTGCGCACGCCAGCCGAAGCTCGCGAAATACGCGTCGGGTGCGCCGGCGGGCGAGAGCAGGCGGATCGGCGGCGAATTTTTCGCGACGGTCTCGTCATAACCCTTGAGCACGAGATCATCGATCCGCGCGCCCTTGAGGTTGATCGAACCCGATACGCGGGGGGTCTCGACGCGGATTCGCGGGGTGCTGGCGATCACTGCGTTGCGATCGCCGATCGCGGCGGCACCATCCGCGGCGGGATCGGCCGCGGGGTTCGCGACGGCCTTGGTCTTGCCGCCCTCGATCCGCGTGACCGGCGGATTCGCGGTCGGGAAGAACTTGCCCTGGATCAGCGGCCATCCGAACAGGATCAGCGCCGCGATCACCGCGAACAGCACGAAATTCTGCTTGTCGTCTTTCACAGGGCGGCGTCTTTCAGTTTCTTGTCGATATCTGGGACCGGATCGGGGCCGTACCCGCCCCACGGATGGCAACGCGCGATACGCTTCGCCGCCAACCAGCCCCCCTTGAGCGCGCCATAGCGCCCAACGGCCTCGATTGCATAGGCGGAACACGAAGGATCGTAGCGGCAACTCGACGGCAGGACGAGCGAGGGGCCGAGTTGCCAGCCGCGTGCGAGGAGGATGAGGAGGCGTGCTAGCATGTCAAAACTGACGCTCACCCACGCCGCAAGATTGTTTCCCCGCGAAGGCGGGGACCCAGTCTGGGCTCCCGCCTACGCGGGAGAACAAGGAGCAGGGGATAACGGTAAGTTGGAACTCGCAACCGCGCTGTCCCACGCTTGCTACCACCCCGGCGAAGGCCGGGGCCCAGTTGGGGAGCGTAGCTAACGAAGGGCGGTCCTGCATCACGGCCGCGTTCCCACCTGGGCCCCGGCCTTCGCCGGGGTGGAGGGGTTCGCAGCACTGGTGGTGTTCGCTACCGAGGTAGCAGGCAATTGAGGCGTAACCTTGCGGAACGCCTTGCCGAGCTCGGTCCGCAACAAAGCGTAATCCCGCTCGACCCCACCGTTCCGCCCGATCAGCACATGATCGGCCCCGGCAACGCCGCGCTCCGCCAGCAGCTCACGCGCCAACGCCCGCAACCGCCGTTTCATGCGGTTCCGGACGACGGCGTTGCCGATCTTCTTGGTGACGGTGAAGCCGATTCGCATCGTCTCGTCACCGTCATCGCGGGGGCGCATGAGCAGGACGAATCCCGGCATCGGTGCGCGCTTCCCCGCATTCGCCGCGAGAAAATCGCGGCGTTTGTCCAGAATGGTTAGGCCGACAGCTTCTTGCGACCGCGTGCGCGGCGTGCGTGGATCACTGCCCGGCCGCCGACCGTCGCCATCCGTGCGCGGAAGCCGTGACGGCGTGCGCGTACCAGGTTGCTCGGCTGAAAGGTCCGCTTCATTGGTCATTCCCTAGGTCATCAAATAGAAAACGGCCGCCACGGGGACGGCCTTGATGGCTGGGCGCTTACGGAAAGGGCGGCGGTAAGTCAATTCGCACCCGTCGCGACGGGCGTGTTTTTGGCAGCCTTGGCCCGCTCGTGCCGGCGCATCGCGCTCTGCCGCCGCATCATCCGGTCGACGAAATGCCCTGTCCGTGGCCAACGGCGTTTCAGCCGCGCCCATTTGAGTCGCGCCCAGCGCGAATTGCGCAGGACGAGAACCATACCTCCCGCGAACAGGAATATCCCCGCAGGCCCCGGCAGCGGCGCGAGTAGTGGCGCACCCAGGATCAGGATGACCCCGAGCAGCAACTGGCCGAAGCGAAAAATGGGGGAGCGGACTGCTTTCACGGAGGGCATGTGGGTCCGGTGTATTAGGTTCGCAAGACGGCAACCCTAGAGTATTCCGGGGCGTCCATCCTTGCAGACATGGCAAATCGGGTATGAATAAGGCGTGACGTCGTGTCGCGGGGGGAGCGGGCATGGCGGCGATCGTAGCGACGGTGGCATATCTTGGGCTGGAAGCGCGCGCGGTCGAGGTGCAAGCCCAACTGATTCCGGGACTTCCTGCGTTCAACGTGGTTGGGCTGGCGGATAAGGCGGTCGGTGAAAGCCGCGAACGCGTACGCGGTGCGATCGCCGGGATGGGGCTGTCGCTGCCGCCGAAGCGCATCGCGGTGAACCTGTCGCCCGCCGATCTGCCGAAAGAAGGATCGCATTTCGATCTACCGATCGCGTTGGCATTGCTGGCGGCGATGGGCGTCGTCGATGCCGAAGCGCTGGCGGATTATGTGATCGTCGGCGAGCTTGGCCTCGATGCGCGGATCACCGCATCGCCGGGTGTTCTGCTGGCGGCGCTGCATGCATCGGAAGTGGGGAAGGGGCTCGTCTGTCCGGCGGCGCAAGGATCTGAAGCGGCATGGGCAGGCGAGATCGAGGTCATCGCCGCACCCGACCTGCTGTCATTGCTCAATCACTTCAAGGGCCACGGCCTGCTCAGCCCACCCAAGCCCGGCATAGCCGAGCACGCCGACCACGGTCCGGACCTGCGGCAGGTGAAGGGGCAGGAAACCGCCAAGCGCGCGCTGGAGATCGCAGCTGCCGGATCTCATAATTTGCTGATGGTAGGCCCGCCGGGTTCCGGCAAGTCGCTGATGGCTTCGTGCCTGCCCGGCATCCTGCCGCCGCTCGACCCCGCCGAGGCGCTCGAGGTGTCGATGGTCCAGTCGGTCGCTGGTACGCTGACAGGGGGGCGCCTGACCCGCACGCGACCCTTCAGAGCGCCACACCATTCCGCGTCGATGGCTGCACTCACCGGGGGCGGGCTGAAGGTGAAGCCGGGGGAGGTAAGCCTCGCGCATCTCGGCGTGCTCTTCCTCGACGAACTCCCAGAGTTCCAACGCGCCGTGCTCGATTCGCTTCGCCAGCCGCTCGAGACTGGTACGGTAAGCGTCGCCCGTGCCAACGCACATGTCACCTTTCCTGCGCGCGTACAGTTGATCGCCGCGATGAACCCATGTCGATGCGGCCACCTCGGGGACGCAAGCCTGGCCTGCGCGAGAGCCCCGAAATGCGCCGCGGATTACCAGGCGAAGGTGTCGGGTCCGCTGTTGGACAGGATCGACCTTCACATCGACGTACAGGCGGTCAGTGCCGCCGACCTGATTCTCCCGCCGCCGACCGAAGGCTCGGCAGAGGTTTCCGCACGCGTTGCCGTCGCCCGTGCAATCCAGACTGAGCGCTACCGCGACCACCCGGTTCGCACCAACGCAGAGGCGGATGGCGCATTGCTCGACTCCGTTGCCACGCCCGACGAAGCCGGTCGCAAGCTCCTCGCCCAGGCCGCCGAAGCGATGCGCCTGACCGCGCGCGGCTACACGCGCATCCTCCGCGTCGCCCGCACCATCGCCGACCTCGCCGGCAGCGAAACCGTGGGCCGCATCCATATCGCCGAAGCGCTCAGCTATCGTCGCCAACCGCCCAGAAACTGAACTGACACGTTTTCCGATCAAGACAGCTTGCGGCAAACGAAAGCTTCGTCTAGCCAACCCGCCGCTGCCCCTGTGGCGAAATTGGTAGACGCGACCGACTCAAAATCGGTTGCCGCAAGGCATGCTGGTTCGATTCCGGCCAGGGGCACCATCTCTTTCCAACGATCGCGCGTCGACCCTCGGGGCGAGCGGCACAGTGATCGTTTCCTTGCGAAAATTTCGCCGGTAAGGACGCGGGATGGCGAAGCGACCGGCCCAATATGTCTCATCGCGGCGGCGCAATCGATCCGGGCTGAGACCATCGTCCGAGCATTGGCTTCTCCTGCTCGGCGCAGTGGTCGCGTTCGCGGCGATCTTCGGGGCGCTGACCGATCTGCCCTGGCCGACCGAAACTACCACAGATCACCGCAAGCCCCGGCTGACAATGGCTCAGGCACGAGCATCGAACGCCCTGGTCCCGATTGTGGTCGAAAAGCGCAAAAGAGCAGAGCCGTTCCGCTTCCGCGGTGGTCCGGCCTCTCGCCTTCAGGCAACCGAGTGCCTAGCTACCGTCGCTCTTTACGAAGCCGGCACCGATCGCGACGGACAGCGGGCCGTCATTCAGGTCGTGCTCAACCGGGTCGGCGCGCGTGGCTTCCCCAAGACGGTCTGCGGGGTAGTCTACCAAGGCGCGAACCGGAAGACCGGGTGCCAGTTCTCCTTCACCTGCGACGGCTCGCAGACACGGCGGCCCGAGCATGACGGCTGGGAACAGGCACGACACGCGGCACGGCGGGCGATGAACGGCTACGTCTATACGCCGGTCGGCCGCGCGACGCATTACCACACCGACTGGCTGGTACCGTACTGGCGCAGTTCGCTAGTCAAGGTGGCGACCGTCGAGTCGCACATCTTCTACCAGCGCCGCTGAGCGCTCAGCCGATCCGGTACTGGATCGGCTTGAAGCTGCCCCCGTTCGATTGCAGCGCCGAACACGCGGTCATGCCGATCACGAGGTCCATCGCGGCGCGGAAGACGATCGTGTCGCCAGCCTTGCTTAGCGGCGGTTCGACCGTGAACGTGCCCGTCTCGCCATTGATCGGCACGTTCATGAAGCAGTTGAACGCGACCGGGATCTGGTCCGGCTCGATGTCCCAAGGCGCGAGCGCCTCAGCAAGGTTGCCGAAGCAGCCGCGATGCGGATCGGTATCGCCGTAGATGATCGAGAACGTCTCCTTCGAACACGGCGTCAGCAGGAAATCATGCCGTCCGACATCGTCCGAGACGATCTCCAGCATCACGTTGCTGCGGTTCGAATAGAGCAGGTCGCCGGTCGTCAGGTACAACCGGCTCGCATAATCGAGCGTGCGCCCCGACGAAATCGCCTCGCGCACGTCGGCGCGGTTGTAGGCGAGCAAGTCCGATACCTGGCAGCCCTCGGGATCGATCACAGTGAGCATCTGCCCCTTGTCGAGCGTGAACCCGGCTCCCGAACGCGGCGGGATCGTCTTGATGTCAGCCACGGGCTTCGCCTCGCTTGAAAGGGCATTTCCAGGATTCGTCGACGACGCGCCCGCTATATTGGCGTGCTTCACTCGATTCGCCGTGCCGCGCCAGCATCGGGTTCATAGAGCCGGCATATTCGAGGTCGCGCGCCAGGATCGACGAGCGCAACTTGTCGTAGCGCTGCTGGTCGCGCAGCACCTCGAACTGGTCGTGCAGGTTGAACACCATCGCCGGCGATTCGAACTTGCGCGCAGGACGGCTCGCATTGGGATGTAAGCCGACGACGAAAAACGCCTCGCCAGCAAAGCTCAGCGAGAAATGCGGATCGTCCGGATCGCTGCTCACCGACGGATCGGGGCGGTAGCCGAGCCACTCGTCCTTGTCGCTAAGGGACTGAGCCCTCGCCCAAAGATGCGCCTCGAATTCCTCCTCCGACAGCAAAGCAGGCGCTTCGAACAATATGATAAGCGTCCGGAAGATCGCGCGATCCTCGCGGTATTTGCGGACGGTCTCGCCAAGCGCCGGAGAAATTCTCATGTCATCCCAAGCGGATCGCACGTCGCGGGCGACGAGAATGTCCATCTGCCCCTTGGCGAGCGCCGATTTTGCACCGACGCAGGGAAATTGCGGCGCCTGCACAGTCTCGATGAACTTGCGCGCGAGTGGGTGATCGTTTTGGAAAATTGGCTGGTACATGGTCGGGGAGGAACCCGCGAACCGCTGCAATGTTTCGCGTCCGACATAACCTTTGATATTGATCAGTACGAATCCCGATCTGTTCTTCTATCGCGGAGGGCGGTACGAGGCCGGGTGATGAAGGGGTGTCGATGATCTCGCAAAAATTCCTCATGGGCCGTGGTCGCCATGAGTTGAGCAACGAAGAAAAGCAGGTGCTGGAGGACGGCATCGAATCCGTGCGGCAGGTGCCTGGGCGCAAGCAGATCGTCCGTGCGGGCGACCTCATCGAGACGAGCACGCTGCTGATCGAGGGGTTCGTGTGCCGCTACATGGACGACCGGGAGGGGCAGCGTCAGTTGGTCGCCGTGCACGTCCCGGGCGATTTCGTCGATCTCCACGCATTCCCGATGAAGCGGCTCGATCACGATATCGCGACGCTCGGGCCCGTAAAGATCGCCTGCTTCGAACATCGTACGTTGCAGTCCATCACCGAGCGCTATCCGCATTTGACGCAGAAACTGTGGTTCAGCACGTTGCTCGATGCGGCAATGCACCGCGAGTGGATTTTCCGGCTCGGGCGGCTCGGCGCGGAAGGGCGGATCGCGCATCTGTTCTGCGAATTGAACGCGCGGCTGGAAATGATCGGGATGGCGGAGGAGGGACGCTTTATACTGCCTATGACGCAGCCAGATCTGGCCGAGGCGACCGGGTTGACCGGCGTTCATGTAAACCGCGTGTTGAGAGCGCTTCGCGAGAAAAACCTGCTGACGTTCAAGGCAGGCGAGGTAAATATCGTGGATCGTAAAGCACTTGCAGCCGTTGCTGAATTCGAACCACAATATCTTTACGGTTCCAGGGGCGAGTGACGGGTACCCGGCGCATGACCCCTGGCAGGATCAACGGTCGGGGGAGTGAGACCATGATGACGCCGGAAACCCTCGCAGGCATCGCCGCCGCCGAGAATGGGCTGGTGACGCTGGACGGCGTCGATGGCTTGGCAATCACCTTCACACCAGAGGCCGCCGCGGAGACGGGACGCAGGCTTATTGCGGCCGCGGAAGTCGCTGCGAGCCAGCCTCGCGACGATCGATCCGGCGACTGATCTTACGGCCCGTGCGACCTGCGCTACACGCTGATCAATGCGTACGCCTTCCGCTACGTAACTTTATCACTATGCTACCCGGTACATTGACCGGGAGATCCATGTGCAGTTTCTATACCTCGCCGCCAGCGCCGTTGCGCTGATGGCGTCTACGTCGATCGTCGCGCAGACGGGTGCGACGTCCACGACACCCGCCGCGAACCCCTTGCTGGCCGACTGGACCGGTCCGCTGGGCGGAGTGCCGCCGTGGGACAAGGTTCGCCCCGAACTGTTCCCGCAGGCGTTCGAGACGACGCTTGCCGAACGGACCGCCGAATATCGCAAGATCGCCGACAATGCGGCCAAGCCGACCTTCGCCAACACGATCGTGCCGATGCAGCTGGCCGGCAAGCGCTACGGTCAGGTGATGACGCTGTTCGGCGTGATGACCGGCAACATGAACACCCCGGCCTATCAGAAGCTCGACCGCGAATGGTCGCCCAAATTCTCCGCGGCGTCGGACGCGATCACGTTCGACAAGCCGCTGTTCGCGCGGATCCAGGCAATCTACGCAGGCCGCAACTCCAGCGGATTGAATGCACAGCAGATCCGGCTCGTGACGCGGATCTACGACAGCTATGTGCGGCAGGGCGCCAAGCTGACCGACGCGCAGAAGACGCAGCTTTCGCAGTATAACCAGCAGCTCGCGACGGCGTTCTCGACGTTCGGCGAGAAACTGCTCGCCGACGAGAGCACCGCCATTGCGGTCGGCGATGAAGCACAGCTCGCCGGCTTGCCCGATAGCGTGAAGGCGGTCGCCAAGGCCGCCGCTGCGGAGCGGAAGCTGCCGGGCTTTGCGATCGTCAACACGCGGTCGGCGGTCGATCCCGTGCTGACCTACGCCACCGACCGCGCGCTGCGCGAGAAGGTATGGCGCGCGTTCGTCAACCGCGGCGACAATGGCGATGCAAACGACACGAACGCGACGATCGCGCAGATCGTGAAACTCCGCGCCGACCGCGCGCATCTGCTCGGGTTCAAGACGCATGCCGACTGGCGGATGCAGGACACGATGGCGAAGACGCCCGCCGCGGCGATGTACCTGATGATGCGCGTCTGGCCTGCCGCGAAGGCGCGCGTGGCCGAGGAAGTCGCGGACATGCAGAAGGTTGCCGGCACCTCGCTGACGATCGAGCCGTGGGATTACCGGTTCTACCAGGAGAAGGTGCGCAAGGCCCGGTACGACCTCGATCAGGCGCAGCTGAAGCCGTATTTCGAGCTCGGCAACATCATCCAGGGTTCGCTGTACGCCGCCAACCGGCTGTACGGGCTGAACTTCAAGGAGATCACCGGCACCGTTCCCGTGTTCGAGCCGAACATGCGCGTGTGGAGCGTGACCGACAAGAACGGCAAGGATGTCGGGCTGTTCTACCGCGACGATTTCGCGCGGACCGGCAAGCGCTCGGGTGCGTGGGCGAACACGTATCGTGGGCAGCGGGGCCTCGCCCCGGCGCAGCTTGTGCTGTCGTCGAACAACAACAATTTCGCCAAGGGCGCGCCAGGCGAGCCTATCCTGATCAGCCTCGACGATGCGCAGACGCTGTTCCACGAGTTCGGCCACGCGATCCACGCGATGCTCCAGAACGTCTATTATTCGGGGCTCGCCGGCACGCCGCGCGACTTCGTCGAATATCCGAGCCAGGTGAACGAGCATTGGTTGCTGACCCGCGACGTGCTCGACAAATATGCGCGGCACTACCAGACCAAGGCGGCGATGCCGCAGGCGTTGCTCGACAAGATCGAGCAGTCGAGCAAGTTCAACGAAGGCTTCAAGACCGCGGAATATCTGTCGTCGGCGATCGTCGACATGAAGATCCACACCGTCCCCGACGGCGTGATCGACCCCGACAAGTTCGAGGCCGCGACGCTCGCCGAGATCGGCATGCCGAAGCAGCTGGTGATGCGTCACCGCGTGCCGCAGTTCCAGCATCTGTTCGCGTCGGACAGCTATTCGGCAGGCTATTACAGCTACCTCTGGTCCGAGACGATGGACGCCGACACCTTCGCGGCATTCGAGGAGGCGGGCAGTCCGTGGGACAAGCCGACTGCGGACAAGTTCGCGAAGATCCTGTTGTCGACCGGCAACGAGACCGACCGCGCCGAGGCGTATCGCGCGTTCCGCGGGCGTGATCCCGACGTGAACGCGCTGCTCAAGAAGCGCGGCTTTGCAACGCAGCAGCCCGCAAAGGGAGGAACCCAGTGATGGCGAGCACGACGATTGCGCCCGAGAAGAACCACCGCCTCAAATCGATCCTCGGCGGGTCGGCGGGTAACCTCGTCGAATGGTTCGACTGGTACGTCTATTCGGCATTCGGGCTGTATTTTGCACCGGTGTTCTTCCCCAAGGGCAATGCGACCGCGCAGCTGATGAGTGTCGCCGCGGTGTTCGCGGTCGGCTTCCTGATGCGGCCGATCGGCGCGTGGGTGATGGGCATCTACGCCGATCGCCACGGGCGCAAATCGGGGCTGACGCTGTCGGTGACGCTGATGTGCGCAGGCTCGTTCCTCATCGCGATCACGCCCGGATTTGCGACGATCGGCTGGATCGCGCCGGCGTTGCTGATCCTTGCACGCCTGATGCAGGGGCTCAGCGTCGGCGGCGAATATGGCGCAAGCGCGGTGTATCTGTCGGAGATGGCGGGCAAGTCGCGGCGCGGCTTCTTTTCCAGCTTCCAGTACGTCACGCTGATCGCGGGGCAGTTGCTCGCGCTCGGTGTGTTGTTGCTGCTGCAGTCGACGCTCGACACGGCGCAGCTCGACGCGTGGGGCTGGCGTATTCCGTTCGCGATCGGCGGTGTGCTCGCGCTGGTGGTGTTCCGCATCCGTCGCGGGCTGCTCGAGACCGAGAGCTATCAGAACGCCAAGTCGGACGGCGCGCCGAAATCGAGTGGCTGGCTGCTGTTCAGCAAATATCCGCGCGAGGCGTTCACCGTGCTGCTGCTCACCGCCGGCGGCACGCTCGCCTTCTATGCGTACACCACGTACATGCAGAAGTTCCTGGTCAATACGAGCGGGTTCAGCCGCGAGTCCGCGACGCTGATCATGACCGCGGCGCTGGCCTTGTATGCGGCGTTCCAGCCTGCTGCGGGCGCGCTGTCGGATCGGATCGGGCGGAAACCGCTGATGGTCGGCTTCGGCATTGCCGGCGTGCTGTGCACGGTGCCGATCTTCACCGTGCTGGAGACGGCGACCAATCCGTATCTTGCGTTCGGCTTGGTCGTGGCCTCGCTGTTCATCGTGACGGGCTACACCGCGATCAACGCGGTGGTGAAGGCGGAACTCTTCCCCGCACATGTCCGTGCGCTGGGCGTGGCGTTGCCGTACGCGCTGGCGAACACGATGTTCGGCGGCACCGCCGAGTATGTCGCGCTGTGGCTTAAGAACGAGGGCATGGAGCGCGGCTTCTACTGGTACGTGACCGCGATGATCGGCGTTTCGCTGATCGTGTACCTCCGCATGAAGGACACGCGCATGCATAGCCAGATCGTCGAGGATTGAACTTACTGCCCCCTCTCCCCTGCGGGGAGAGGGCTGGGGTGAGGGGCTGCTCTAGGCGCACCGCTGCTTGGCTGCCCCTCACCCCGACCCTCTCCCCGGAGGGGAGAGGGAGTAGAAGGAGTTAGCGTGGTAGTTCGATGATCGCGTCGAGGCCGCCGCCAGCCTGGTCTGACGGGGCGCGGTTCACCAGGCGAATCTCTCCACCGGCCTCGCGCACGATCGCGCGGGCCAGCGCCAGCCCCAGCCCGATTCCCCCCGTCTCCCGGTTGCGCGAGCTCTCAAGCCGCGTGAAGGCGTCGAACACGTCGCCCATCCGGTCCTCGGGAATGCCCGGGCCTTGATCGGCCACCACGATGGCGACGGACCGCGCTCCAGCCTCAACCCGCACCTCCGCCGAGACGCCATACTTCACCGCATTCTCGATCAGGTTGCGCACCGCGCGGCGCATCAGCGACGGCCGCAATCGCATCCGCAAGCGGTCCGCCTCGACGAAGCTCACCTCGCTGCCGATGTCGCGAAAATCCTCGACCACTGCATCGACCAGCGCCGCCAGATCGACATCGGTCGGCGGTTCGCTCGGCCGTCCCAGCCGCGCCAGCGACAGGATGTCGTCGAGCGTCCGGTTCATTTCCGCCACCGTATCGATCATCTTCGCGCGATCGGTGTCGTCCTCGACAGACTCGATCCGCACCCGCAGCGCGGCGAGTGGCGTGCGCAGATCATGCCCGATCGCGCCGAGCATGCGGTCCTTTTCGTCGAGCATGCCCGTCACACGAAGCCTGAGCGCGTTGAACGCGGTGATCAGTGCGGCGACGTCGTCGGGCCCTTCCGCCGGCATCGGCGCGCCGGGTTCGCCGGGTCGGAACCGCTCCGCCGCGACGCGCAGGTCGCGTAGCGGTCGCGACAGTCGGCGGACGATCCACAGCACCGGCAACAGGACGATGATGTAGAGGATCGCGGTCTGGCTCAGCAACGCGAACAGCAGACGCGCGCCGGGTTGCGGCCACGGCGCGGTGATCGTCAGCCAGCCGCGGCCGGGTTGTTCGACCGCGATCAACAGCGTGGCGCCATCGCGCTCGCCGCGGCGGATCCCCGCACGGCGGCGATTGTCGCGGTCGCTGTCGTCGTCGAGCGTCGAGGGCTGGAGCCCGGTATCGATCCGCCCGACCGTCACGCCCTGATCCGCGAGCTGGCGGCGAAGTTCGGCGGCGACCTCGGGATGGCGCTCGTCTCCGATCCGTCGGATCGGATCGGCGGGAAGACGGCGGACGCGGCCGCGATCCGCGGTCAGGGGACGCCCGCCATGCGCCTCGCGGTCGAGCGCATCGGCGATCCGGGTCGCGACCGGGCGGGTCGCCTGCGAAAGGCGAAACTCGATCCGATCGCGCAGGACCAGACCGAAGTTGATCGCCTGCGCGACGAACAGCGCGAGCGCGATCAGCAACGCCATCTGCCCGGCCAGATTGCGCGGCCACGGGCGGGTCATGAGCGTAGGATCACGGGCGCGCGATCACAGGCGGGTCACTTCGGCGGCCAGCGTATAGCCGCCGCCCCAGACCGTCTTGATTAACTCGGGCGTCTTGGCATCGGTCTCGATCTTGCGTCGCAACCGGCTGACCTGATTGTCGACCGCGCGATCGAACGCGGCCGCCTCACGCCCCTGAGTCAGGTCGAGCAACTGGTCGCGGGTCAGCACCTGGCGCGGTCGCGTGACGAGTGCGAGCAGCAGGTTGTACTCGCCGGTCGACAGCGGCACCGAGACGCCCTCGCGATCGATTAGAGCGCGCTCGCCCGATTTCAGGACCCAGCCGGCGAACCCGTAGGAACTGCTCTCTGGCGCATGCTGGCGCGATCCGCCCGCGGTCGCGCGCCGCAGCACAACCTTCACGCGCGTCGCCAGTTCGCGCGGCGAAAACGGCTTCACGACGTAATCGTCCGCGCCCATTTCCAGTCCGACGATCCGGTCCGTCTCCTCCGCGCGCGCGGTCAGCAGGATCACCGGTACGTCGCTGGTCGCGGCGATGTGGCGGCACAGCGACAGCCCGTCCTCGCCCGGCATCATGATGTCGAGGATGACGAGATCGATCGCATACGCCGTCAGCCTAGTCCGCGCTGCCTCAGCATCGCCCGCCTGCGTGACACGAAACCCCTGCTTGGTGAGGTACACGGCCAGCGGCTCGCGGATCGAGCGCTCGTCGTCGACGAGCAGCAGGTGCGGCATATCCCCCATCGGGGCAGTGTCTAGCATAGCGGCTGTCCAGGGGAAGCACCGACGCCCGATGCTTCCCCTCATCCAATTATTGAGCAGGTGCAGGTGCGGGCGGGGTCACGCCGTCGCGGCGTTCGCGCCGGTCGACGTGGCGCATCTCGGCGGCGTTGGCGCGCTCGGTCGCGTCGATCGTGCCGTCGTGATTGGCGTCCATCCGGTCGAACCGCTTGAGCGCGCGCGCCTCGAATTCGTCGCGCGTCACGCTGCCGTCGCCGTTCGGGTCCATCCGGCGCCCCATGCCGTCATGCTTGCGACCGCCCGGCGGCGGCACGGGGACGTCGCGACCGCTGGCGACCATCCGGTCGTGCAGCGCTTCGCGATAGGCGCGCATCTCGCCGCCGGTCACGCGGCCGTCATGATCGGTATCCATCTGTGCGAAGCGGGCGTCGGCCTGCGCGATCGCTTCCGCGCGCGTGGCGAGGCCGTCGTGGTTCGCATCCTGACGCATCGGTAGGCGCGGTGTCGCGGGGGCGGTTTGCGCGCCGGCGGCGGACGTGATCGCGCTGGCGGCGAGCATCAAGGTGAGGACGGTCTTGCGCATGTCGGTCTCCGGCGGAGTGGGACGAATTCCCATCGAATGACCGTCGTTCTAAACCCCGGTTGTCGCAGGGTTTTGCCGCCCCTTCACCAATGTGTCGTAAGATATGTCAGGCGCGTGCTAGTCGGACTAGGCGAAGATCGCGACGTTCTGCATCTGTTCGGCGACCGGCGTGCCGTCCGCGTTCCAGATCGCCATCTGCTGGCTGGAACTGCCCTCGCGCACGTAATCGGTGGTCGCGCGGAGCAGCCACCAGCCCTCGCGTGTCACCGGCTGGGGACCCAGGATATTGAGCAGCCACGTCATCGAACTGAGCGGGGCAGGGCCACCGAGCAGTTTCAGCGCGGACGGCGGCAGGCAATCTGCCACCGCGACGAGCTCGACCATCGGATCGAGCCCGTCACGCTCGGCCAGCCGCACCCACCGCAGCCACTCCGCCGGCCCGACGCCGTCATCCCGCCGATCGAGCAGGTCGAAGTTCCGCGAGAACGCGACCGCACTCGTGCCGCGAAACGTCCGCGTATCCGGGCCTGGCATCGGGAAGTCGGGCGCGCTGCCGGTCTGGTGATCCACGCGCGAGGCGACCGCCCCCATGAACACGAACGTGGCGCGTAGCCCGAGCCCGGCCTCGCTCTCGACATCCGCCTGGACGAACGCGGCGTTGCGCCCGCGCCGCAACCGGGTCGCGCGGATGACGATGTCACCGGAGAGGGGCCCGATGAAGGATACCTGCGCGGATCGCAGCGGCGGCAGATCGACGTCCGATTTCTGCGCGGCATGCAGCGCGAGTGCGGCGGAGAAGCCCCCATAAGCGGTGCGGCCCTGCAACCAGTTCTCGGGCACCGTCCCGCGCCAGCCGCCCTCGATCGGCTCCAGTGCGTCGATCGCCTGTTTCAGACTGGTCATGCGGCGGCCGCTCCCAGCCTGTCGCGAAGTTCGCGCTTGAGCACCTTGCCGATCGCGCTGCGAGGTAGCTCGTCGGCGACATGGAGCGCGGACAGGCGTTGCGTCTTGCCGAGCTGGCCGTTCACCCAAGCGAGGATCGCGGGGGCATCCTCGATTACGCCATCCCGTCGCACGTAGAAGCCTACCGGCGTCTCACCCCATGCCTCGGATGACACGCCGATCACGGCGCAGTCCGCGACCGCAGGGTGCTGGGCGAGCACCGCCTCCAGATCCGAAGGATAGATATTGAATCCGCCCGAGATGATAAGGTCCTTCTTCCGGTCCATCAGCGTGAGGAAACCGTCCGCGTCGAACCGCCCGACGTCGCCGTGGCGAATGTAGCGGTTGCCGTCGGCGTCATGCCATTCGGCGTCGCGCGTCGCCTCCGATCGGCCGTGATAGCCGTTCATCATCGCCGGGCTGCGACCGACGACTTCGCCCATCTCGCCAGGCGCGACCTCGACGCCGTCATCGTCGATCAGCCGGATCTCGTGGCCCGGCATCGGCTGGCCGACGGTGTGCAGCTTGGTCGGGTTGGCGGTTGCGTTGAGCGCGCAACTCGCACCGCCCTCGGTCATGCCGTAGAATTCGACGAGCACCCCCGGCCAGCGTGCGACGACATCGGCCTTCAGTGCTGCCGAGAAGGGCGCGCTGGTGCTGGTCTTGAAGCGGAATGCCGACAGGTCGAAGTCGTCGAAGTCGGGCAGCGCCATGATCCGCTGATACTGCACCGGAACCAGCATTGTATGCGTCGCATGGTAGCGCTGGGCGAGTTCAAGATACGCGCGCGCCTCGAACTTCCCCATCAGCACGACGGTGCCGCCCCAGCCGAGCGTCGGCAGGAAGCTCACCAGCGTGGTGTTCGAATAGAGCGGCGTCGCGATCATTGTCACGGCGGTGTCGAACCCTGCGGCAGTGTTGCGCGCGATATGCGCCCAGCGCATGGCGTGGCTCTGGACGATGCCTTTCGGCATGCCGGTCGTACCGGACGAGTAGATGATATTGAACGGGTCTTCGGGAGCGATTGTGACGGGGTTTGGCTTGGTCTCTGGAGGAGTGAGCCACGCATCAAAAGATTGTTCTCCCGCGAAGGCGGGAGCCCAGCCTGGGCTCCCGCCTTCGCGGGAGAACACGACAGCGTGAGCCGACAGTGGTTGCCCGTTCAAAGCCCGAGCATTCTCCGCATCGAGGAAGACGACCGGCGCGCCACTATCCGCAATCATCGCCGTGATCGCCGCTGGCGTAGCGGACGGCGCGATCGGTGTCGCGACGCACCCCGTGCGTACCGCACCAAGGAATATCGCCGCATACTCGGTCGTCGGCGCGGCAACGATCGCCACCGCCGTACCCGCCGCAACCCCGTCGCGCTGCAACGCCGCCGCTATCCGGTCCATCATCGCGTCGAGCGTTCTATAGTCGATGCTACCCTGCGCATCGGAAACGGCGACACGATCTCCCCGTTCCAGCGCGTGCGCACGGATCAAATCGGGGAGGGTGGCGAAGCCCGTGGCGAGCATGTCTGCGGCGGTCGTCATGCGACGCATCGCTAGGCGAACGCGTCCGGCAATGCCATACGGTATATTCGAAAACAGATGCCGAGGAGACGCTCTTGCTGTTCTACGATAGCGCACTGCCCGCGCCCAACCCGCGCCGCGTCCGCATCTTCCTCGCCGAAAAGCATGTCCGCGTGCCCATGGCACAAATCTCGATTCCCAAGGCTGAGCACAAGGCCGAGCCGTTCCTGGCGGTCAATCCGCTCGGCCAGACGCCTGCGCTGACGTTCGACGACGGCCGCGTGCTGACCGAGAGCGTCGCGATCTGTCGCTACTTCGAGATTCTCCATCCCGACCCGCCAATGTTCGGCCACGGCGCGCACAACATTGCGGAGATCGACATGTGGACACGGCGGATCGAACTGCGGCTGATGACGCCGTTGTCGATGGTCTGGCTGCATACGCATCCCTGGACCGCACGGATCGTCCAGCCGCAATATACCGAGTTCGGTGAAAGCCAGCGCCCGCGCGTTCTCGCCGCAATGGCGGAGTTCGACCGCGCGCTCGCCGGTCGCGACTGGCTCGATGGCGAGCGCTACACGATCGCCGATATCGTCCTGCTCACGACGATCGACTTCGCCAAGTTCGTCGGCATCGCGATACCCGACGATCTCGAACATCTGAGGGCATGGCATGCCCGTGCTTCCGCCCGACCGAGTGCCCAAGCGTAACCGGCGCAGTTAACCAACTCGTTTCACACGATAGAAGTCCTTCCTCTGCTATCTCCGGCGCGGGACAGGCCGTGCCCGCAGGGGAGAAATTGAGTGCACAAGCTGATCGTCTTTGCGGCATTGTGCACGCTACCCACCGCCATAGCCGCGCAGGATGCGCCGACGGATGCGCCGACGGATGCGGCGATCGTCGTGCCGGCGCATACCGAGATGGTATTGCGTCTGGACGAGGAGATCGCGTCGGATCGCGCACGAGTCGGACAACCCGTCGCGGTATCCGTTGCGCGGGACGTGATCGTCGATGGCGCGGTGTTGATCCCGCGCGGGGCCCCCGGCGTTGGTGCGGTGACCTTCAGGACCGGCAAGGGCGCGTTCGGCAAATCCGGCAAGCTCGATATCGAACTGCGCTCGGTCGAAGTTGCTGGTCGCAGCGTGCCCGTCGTTGGTCGCTATCACGCCGCCGGAGATGGCCGGACCGGCGAGACGATCGGCACCATCATCGTCGGCGGCGTCGTCGCGGGGGCGTTCGTCACTGGGCACAACGCCGTGTTCGAGGAAGGGCGCCAGTTCACCGCGTTCACCGGCGAGGCGACCCGTATCGCGCGCCCGGCGATACGCATGGCCCGGTACACGCCACCGGCAATGTCCTTTACCCGAGGCCCGGCCTTAGTGTCGCCATCCTCCGCGACCGTGGCCTATAGTCCACCGACCGCGATGGCCATTCCACCAGCCTACGTAGCCGATGGCAGTCTCGCCCAAAAATTGGCTGCCGCCCAACCCGTCCGCGGTGGCGATCCGCGGCTGGGATGGACGATCAGCGACTAACGTCCGGCCTGCACCGCCGTCTGCCCGAGCAGCGGATTCTTCGCTTCGTCGGCGCTGGGCTTGATGCTGTCGTCGATTGCCTTGCCATCTCGTACGCGGCGATCGCCGCCGGCCGAGCCGCAATCGCCGCAATCGCCGCGATCGTGAGGTCGGGCCCGGCTTCTTCTAGAAGCAGTGGGATCTCGCCGCGTTTGGCGGGGGCCGATTAAATAAGTCAGTCTTCGGAATGCTCCAGCGATCGTGTTGCGTGGGTGGCGAGGCAGGGGCGGTGGCGGGCAAGCTGGACGCCACGAGGGATTCCATTCCTAGCGGGAGCGATAAGGAAAATACGCTTTGCAACGTCGCGAATCTATGCGAGGGGAGCCGCATACCCGGTATTCAGATTGCCCGGACGCTCCGCTCCACTGGTGACGCGGAGACGAGCCCGGCCACGACGTTGGAGAGGGGATAAGGCGGAAGAGCGACCCAAACGAGGACGCATCTTCCGCCGTCCTTCTCACGAAACACCGGTAACGCCTTCAAACCCATAAGACATTGCTTCGTAGCGGTAATGTCGCTCGTCATACACATGCCGTTGGCTCGTCGCAGGTCGGCCAGGAATGCAGCTTTAGCTTGTCTGGTACGCCTCAATTGACCTAGCCTAAGGCCTGTTTAGATTTTGAGGTATTGCCGATGGCCGCAGCGTATCAGTCCCATCCCGAGATCGCCGACGCATTGGCGATGAAGCGACGGGGCCTGACGCTCGCGCTGCTCACCTTCACCTATTTCTTCAGTTACATGGACCGCCAGATCCTCGCGATTCTGCTCGAGCGGATCAAGGCGGACCTGCTGCTGACCGATACGCAGCTCGGGCTGCTGTCCGGACTCGTGTTCGCGATCTTCTATGCGACGTTGGGCATTCCGGTCGCACGGCTGGCTGATCGGACCAGCCGCCGTAACATCATTGCCGCCAGCCTCACGATCTGGAGCGCGATGACCGCGTTGTGCGGGCTTGCGCAGAACTTCACGCAGCTGATGCTGTTCCGGATCGGCGTCGGCATCGGCGAGGCGGGGTCAAGTCCGCCCAGCCATTCGATCATCGCCGACCTGTACCCGCCCGAGAAGCGCGCGAGTGCGATGGCGGTGTATTCGCTCGGCGTGGTGCTCGGTGCAGGGTTCGGTACGCTGATAGGCGGGGTCGTCGCGCACAGCTATGGCTGGCGGATCGCGATGATGACCGTCGGACTGCCGGGGATCGTCCTAGCCGTTCTCGTCCGTCTGTTCATGGTCGAACCTCGCCGCGGCCTTTCCGATGCGGCGCGCGCGGTGGCGATGCCGATGCCGAGCGTGGCGCAAGGGTTCGCGTCGATGTGGGCGAGTGCCCCGGCGCGTCATCTGGTGGTCGGCGTCACGCTGACGTCGATGATTGGCTACGCGCTGACCGGCTGGGGACCTAGCTACATTCAGCGCTCTCTCGGCATCTCGATGCTCGACATTTCGCGCTACATTGCGTTGCCCGGCGCACTGTTCGGGGCAATCTCCGCGTTGGCGGGCGGCAAGATCGCGGACGTGCTCGCCAAGCGTCACGGGCTCCACGTCCAGGCCTGGGTGGTTCTGGTGATGAAGGGCTTGTCGCTCCCGTTCGCGCTCGCCTTCTACCTGATCGACGCGCCGGTAGTCGCGATCGGCAGCTATTTCGTCTCGCTGATCTTCGCCAATTCGTATCTCGGGCCAAGCTTTGCACTGATCCAGCATCTCGCGCCGCTGCAGATTCGCGCGATGTGGGCGGCGATCACGTTGCTGGTGATCAACCTCGTCGGGTTGGGGCTCGGGCCGACGTTGGTCGGCTGGCTCAGTGATCTGTTGAAGCCCGGATTCGGAGAGGATTCATTACGTTATGCGCTGATTATCATCGTGTTGATGACGCCGTGGGCGTTGTTCCACTACTGGCGCGCCGGGGTCCTGCTCAAGCGTGCCGAGGACGCTGCGAGGTAACTGTCCCTTCCCTCGTCATCCTGACGAAAGTCAGGACCCAGGGTCACAAGGGACGGCGTTTGTAACTCTGGGTCCTGACGTCCGTCAGGATGACGGAGGGCGGCGGTTGCGTCGGGTGGACCGACCCTGCTCCAACATCCACGCCAGCGTCGTTTCGCGGTCGTCGAACACCGCCATGTCGTCGCGCACCGATGCGATCCGCTTGACCTGCAGCCGCGCGAGCTTGCCGTCGGTATACAGCGCCACCTTGCGCGATTTCAGCCGCATCGACACAGCGACGCGTTGCAGCATCGCGATCACCTCTTGCGGCTGGATCGCGGACTTGGAGAAATTGCAGAGCAGCATGTGGCGCTTGCCCGTCGCCAGCATGCGCAGTCCCTAGCGCTCCAGGTCACGCAGGAAATCCTCGACACGCGCGATCGTCCAGAACCCGCACGCGTCGACCTTGATGATTCCCGTCGCCAGATCGGTCGTGATGGTGTGCATGCCGCCTCCGTAGAGGCTTAGGATCGACGGTCGGCGGTTAACGCGGCGTGATCAAACCGTTCCTGCTGCATCCCGCACGGATCTGGGGAGCGCGCTTAGGCCTTCGCGATCCGATCGTCGAACAAGCCGTACATCAGCGTCGAGGCGTACATCGCGATCGCCCGTTCGCGCGGCATCGTCGAGGCCCATTTCCGCATGTCGAACGCCGCGTTCTGTAGCGCCATCAACGCTTGCGCCGCGATCAGCGCATCGACCGCGCGAATCGAGCCTTCGCCGATCCCGTCCATCATCATGCCGGCATAGCGTCGCGCGATGCCGTTCGAGCGATCGACCATCGCGTTGCGCACGCCGACCGGCAGGCCGCTCAGCGCGGTGGTGCGCAGCAACGGCCCGCGTTCGGCGAACTGCACGTCGAGCAAGGTCGCGACGGTACTCGACAGCTTGTGCCAGTAGCTGCCGCCCTCCGCCTCGCCGCGGCTCTGCGCATCGGCGATCGTGTCGAAGCTGCGGCGGTAGCACGCGATGACGAGATCGTCCTTCGCATCGAGATGGTGGTAGAAACTGCCCTTGGTCACGTTCAGCTCGGACGCGATCTTCTGCACCGACGCACCGCGATAGCCGAGTTCGTTGATCAGGCGCGTCGCGGCGAGCAGGAACGCCTCGCGGCCCGGCTCTGCCTCGTCATGGCTTAGGTCGAGCAGGGTAGGGGACCATTTGGCGTTCTTGCCCGCTATGCCGTGCGCGAACACGTCCATCAGCCGTTCCTCGACCCGGCCGTACTGATCGGGCTCGTAGCGCGTGAGCCAGATCGGCAGCCAGAACGTGTTTTCCAGAAGCACGTGCGCGCGTGCGCCGTTGAGATCGGTCTGCGCGCGCGACGAAGTCGGCCCCCACAACAGCCGCGTGCGACGGAACACTTCGCGCCAGCCCGCCATCAGGCGGCCGCGCATCGGCTCTTCGGTTGCGCGCAGATCGGAAAGGACGGCAAACGCCTTCTCCTCGCCGCGCTGGATCCGCCCGAGCCGGTCCATGTTGAGCGCGAGATAGCGCCGAACGCGTTCCTCCGGCGTCGCTTCTTCCGCCGCGACGTCGAGCATCGCGATCAGCGATTCGAGCGTGTTCTCGAACGCCGCCGCCGCGAGGTCTTCCTTGCGCTTGAAATAATAGGTAACGCTCGTCGTGTTGAGCCCGACGCGCCGCGCGACGTCCGCGAACGTCATGCCCTTGGCACTCTGTTCGTTGATCGCTTCTGCCGCCGCGGCGAGGATCGCGTCACGCTTCGCACGGAAGCGCTTGGTCCCCTGTTCGCTCTCGTCGCTGGCCTCTGCCGGAACCTTCATCGAAACACCCTAACAGCTTCGATTTGAAGATACAGTGCTTTTTAGGCGCTTTCAGGGCGGACTTGAAAACATGCTTTCCAGGCCCCTCCACACGCTTTACCGAATGTGCGGTATGGTCTACCTCGCCTTCAAAGCGATGACGATTGGAGAGCCCGCATGGATTTCAGCTTTAGCGAACGAGAGACGTATTTCCGGGATCGGGTCCGGGATTTCATCGACCAGAATATTCGCCCGCGACAGGCCGATTACGACCAGCAGGCGCATGAAGGCGAGCGCTGGAAGGTGATTCCGGTGATCGAGGAGATGAAGGAGAAGGCCAAGGCTGCCGGGCTCTGGAATTTCTTCATGCCGCCGCATTCGGGCCAGAGGCACGTCGACGATTCGTTCGAATTCGAAGGCACGCAGCTCACCAATCTCGAATATGCGTTATGTGCGGAAGAGATGGGCAAGATCGGCTGGGCGAGCGAGTGCTTCAACTGTTCGGCGCCCGATACCGGCAACATGGAGGTGTTTCACCGCTATGGCACGCGCGACCAGAAGGAGGCCTATCTCGGCCCGCTAATGCGCGGCGAAATCCGCTCGGCGTTCCTGATGACCGAGCCCGCGGTGGCGTCGTCGGACGCGACCAACATCGAGACGTCGATGGTGCGCGACGGCGATCACTACGTCATCAACGGCACCAAATGGTGGTCGAGCGGCGTCGGCGATCCGCGCTGCAAGATCGCGATCGTGATGGGTAAGACGTCGTTCGAGGGTTCGCGGCATCAGCAGCAGAGCCAGATCCTCGTGCCGATGGATACGCCCGGCGTGACGATCAAGCGCATGCTGTCGGTCTACGGCTATGATCACGCGCCGCACGGGCACGGCGAGGTGGTGCTCGAGAACGTCCGCGTGCCGGTCGAGAACGTGCTGCTCGGTGAGGGCCGCGGATTCGAGATCGCGCAGGGGCGGCTTGGGCCGGGTCGTATCCATCACTGCATGCGCACCATCGGCGTGGCCGAAACCGCGATCGAGGCGATGGCGCGGCGACTGCTCGACCGGGTCGCGTTCGGCAAGCGGATCGCGGACTTCTCGGTGTGGGAAGAGCGCATTGCGACCGCGCGCATCGACATCGAGATGACTCGTCTGCTGTGCCTCAAGGCGGCGGACATGATGGACAAGGCGGGCAACAAGTCCGCGCAGATCGAGATCTCGATGATCAAGGTCGCCGCGCCGAACATGGCGCTGCGGATACTCGACGACGCGATCCAGGCGCATGGCGGCGGCGGGGTGTCGGGCGATTTCCGGTTGGCGCACGACTGGGCGGCGATGCGGACGCTGCGGTTCGCGGACGGTCCGGACGAGGTCCACAATCGCTCGATCGCGCGCAACGAGTTCGGGAAATACGGCGACTTCCGCAAGGGCGGCGTGTCGAGTGGGGATGTCGGGGTGAGCCGGTAAACCCTCGTTCGTCCTTCTTTCTTCGTCATCCTGGGCTCGACCCAGGACCCAGAGCCACAAGGGCAGCGCTCTTGGCTCTGGGTCCTGACTTTCGTCAGGATGACGGTCTCGTTTCGGAGCGCCCTACCCATGAAAGCCGCAGTCCTTTTCGAAGCCAACACCCTGCTCAGCATCGAGGATGTAACCATCTCGAAGCCGACCGCGCACGAAGTCCTGATCCGCACGGTCGCGGTTGGCGTGTGCCGGTCCGACCTGCATTTTGTCGACGGCGCCTATCCGCACGCGATGCCGACGATTCCGGGGCATGAGGCTTGCGGTGTGGTCGAGGCGATCGGCGACGAAGTGCGCGGCGTGAAGGTCGGCGACCATGTCGTGACCTGTCTCTCGGCCTTCTGCGGTCAGTGCGAATTCTGCGTCACCGGCCGGATGTCGCTGTGTATCGACGCCAGCGTTCGCCGTCCCAAGGGTGCGGCCCCCCGCCTCATGCTCGGCGACCGACCGATCGCGCAGATGCTCAACCTCAGCGCCTATGCCGAGATGATGCTGGTCCACGAACACGCGTGCGTCGCGATCGACCGCGACATGCCGATGGACCGTGCGGCGCTGCTCGGCTGCGCGATTACCACCGGGGCAGGGGCGGTGTTCAATACCACCGACGTGACGCCGGGCGAGACGGTATGCGTGGTCGGCTGCGGCGGCATCGGCCTCGCGGCGGTCAACGCGGCCAAGATCGCCGGCGCTGGGAAGATCATCGCGCTCGATCCGGTCCCCGAGAAGCGCGCGATGGCGGAAAAACTCGGCGCGACGCACAGCATCGATGCGCTGTCCGACACCGCGGCGGACGAGGTCGTCGCGATCACCAAGGGCGGCGTGCACCACGCGATCGAGGCGGTCGGGCGTGCGCAATCGGCGGCGACCGCAGTCAAGGTCCTGCGTCGTGGCGGCACCGCGACGATCCTCGGGATGATGCCGCTCGGCGAGAAGGTCGGGCTATCGGCGATGGACCTGCTGTCGGGCAAGCGGTTGCAGGGCGGCTTCATGGGCTCGAACCGCTTCCCGGTCGACATCCCGCGGCTGGTCGATTTCTACATGCGCGGTTTGCTCGATCTCGACACGATCATCGCCGACCGGATGCCGCTGGAGCGCATCAACGACGCGTTCGACGAACTCCGCCGCGGCGACACGACACGCAGCGTGATCACCTTCTCGTGAGCGATGCATCGACCAGCATGGTCGGCACGATCGAAGTCGGCGACAAGGACCGTCTCGACCTCGACACGCTCGGCACATGGATGACCGCCAACGTGCCCGGCTATGCCGGCCCGCTGACCTACGCGAAGTTCGCCGGCGGCCAGTCGAACCCGACCTACCGCCTCGACACGCCGGATCGCGCCTACGTGCTGCGCCGGAAACCGTTCGGCCCGATCCTGCCGAGCGCACACGCCGTCGACCGCGAATACCGCGTCATCGCGGGTCTCCATCCCACCGGCTTCCCGGTGCCTCGGCCCTATGGTCTCTGCGAGGACGCGGCGGTCATCGGTTCGGCCTTCTACGTCATGGAGATGGTCGAAGGGCGGACGATCTGGGACGGCGCGATGCCCGGCGCGACCCCGCCCGAGCGCACTGCGCATTACGAAGCGATGGTCGACACGCTCGCCGCGCTCCACAACACCGATTACGCGGCGGCCGGGCTCGGCGAATACGGCAAGCCCGGCAATTACTTCGAACGCCAGGTCGGCCGCTGGACCAAGCAATATCGCGCTGCCGAGACCGAGCATATGGACTCGGTCGAACGCCTGATCGAATGGCTGCCGCGTACGCTGCCCGAGCAGACGCGCACCTCGATTGTCCACGGCGACTACCGCATCGACAACATGGTCTTCGCGCCGTCCGAGCCGAGGGTTATCGCGGTGCTCGACTGGGAGTTGTCGACGCTCGGCGACCCGCTGGCGGACTTCTCGTATCTGTTGATGAGTTGGGTGACCGAACCCGAGGGGCGCTCGGGCGTACTCGGGATGACCGGGCCGGAGACGGGCATTCCGACGATCGAGCAGGTTGTAGACCGCTATTGCGCCGCCACTGGCCGTGACGGCGTGCCTGATCTGAACTGGTATTTCGCCTACAACCTCTTCCGGCTGACCGGCATCGTCCAGGGCATCAAGAAGCGCATCATCGACGGCACTGCTTCTAGCGCTCAGGCGGAGAAGACGGTCGCGAAGATCCACGGGTTGGCGGATGCTGCCTGGGGGTTCGCGGTGAGGGCGGGGGCCTGATTCCCCTCCCGCTTGCGGGAGGGGTTAGGGGAGGGGCTGACCTTCCCCGGCATGAAACGTTGCGGAAAGATCGGGCCCTCCCCCGACCCCTCCCGCAAGCGGAAGGGGAGCAGAAGACAATGTCGCCATTCGACCTGACCGGCATGGTCGCCATCGTCACGGGATCGTCTCGCGGCATCGGCTTGGCGTCCGCACGCGAACTGGCGGAACACGGCGCGAAGATCGTGATCTCCAGTCGCAAGCAGGACGCTTGCGACACCGTCGCGGCAGAACTCAACGCCACATACGGCGACGGCACCGCGATCGCCATCGCCGCCAACATCTCCGACAAGGCCGGCCTCCAGCACCTCGTCGACCAAACGCGAGCCAAGTTCGGCCGGATCGACATCCTCGTCTGCAACGCCGCCTCGAACCCCTATTACGGCCCCCAAGCCGGCATCGCCGACGACCAGTTCCGCAAGATTCTCGACAACAACATCGTTTCCAACCACTGGCTGATCCAGATGGTCGCGCCCGAGATGCTGGAGCGGCGCAGCGGCAGCATAATCATCATCTCGTCGATCGGCGGGCTGCGCGGTTCACCGGTGATCGGCGCCTACTGCATCAGTAAGGCCGCCGACATGCAGCTCGCGCGCAACCTCGCCGTCGAGTTCGGTCCGTCCAACGTCCGCGTGAACTGTATCGCGCCGGGCTTGATCAAGACCGATTTCGCCCGCGCCTTGTGGGAAGACCCGCAGCGGATCGAGGCAGCAAGCACCAGCGTGCCCCTCCGCCGGATCGGCGAACCCGAGGAGATCGCCGGGGCAGTCGTCTTCCTGGCGTCGTCGGCAAGCAATTTCATGACCGGCCAGACGATGGTCATCGACGGCGGCGTCACGATCTAAGGGAGAAACTCGCATGCGTTTCGAGAACAAGTCGATCATCGTCACCGGCGCAGGCTCGGGCATCGGCCGGGCCGCCGCGCTCCTGTTCGCGAGCGAAGGGGGCAGGGTCGTCGTCGCCGACAAGACCGAGGGCGCGGACGAAACCGCGCACCTGATCACGCAAGCCGGCGGTACAGCCAAGGCGATCCGCATCGACGCCGGGCTCGAAGACGACGTGATCCGCACGATCGCGCTCGCCTGCGACAGCTTCGGCGGGCTCGACGTGATGTTCGCCAACGCGGGGATCTCGGGCGGCATGGCGAACCTGTTCGACACCGACGTCGCGCTGATCACCGAGGTATTGCGCGTCAACCTGATTGGCCCCTTCCTCGCGATCAAGCATGCCGCGCCGCGCATCGCCGAGCGAGGGAAGGGCGCGATCGTCCTCACCGCCAGCGTCGCCGGCATCCGCTCCGGCGCCGGCTCGCCCGCATACTCTGCGTCAAAGGCCGGCGTCATCAACCTCGCCGCGGTATCCGCGCAACAACTCACCGGCTCGAACGTCCGCGTCAACGCGATCTGCCCCGGCCTGACCGAAACCGGCATGACGAAGCCCGTGTTCGATTACGCACGTGAGGCGAACAAGATGGACCGCGTCGGTCGCCTCAACCCGCTCCACCGTGGCGCGCAGCCCGAGGAGCTCGCCAAGGTCGCACTGTTCCTCGCCTCCGACGACGCGAGTTACGTCAACGGCCAGGCCATCGCGGTCGATGGCGGTCTTTCGTCGAGCCACCCGGTGACACGGCAGGAATACGGCAGGACCGCCGCCTGATCCTGCGTCGGAACACGCCGGGTACGCTTGCGTAACGACTTCACGGGGAGCATTTGGAGCCCGCGGGCGTTGAGCGTCCGACCCCATAAAGGAGAACCCCCATGGCTTTCGAACTCCCACCGCTGCCATACGCCTATGACGCGCTCGAGCCGGTGATCGACCAGGAAACGATGAAGTTTCATCACGACAAGCATCACGCGGCGTACACCGCGAAGCTGAACGAAGGCGTCGAGAAGGACTCTGCGCTGGCGGGCAAGTCGATCGAGGACATCCTCGGCATGATCTCGTCGCAGCCGCCGCTGGTCCGCAACAATGGCGGTGGTTTCTGGAACCACGACTTCTTCTGGAAGACGATGGCGGCCAAGAACGGCCAAGCACCGTCGGGCAAGCTCGCCGAGGCGATCGATCGCGACTTCGGCAGCCTCGACAAGCTGAAGGAAGAGTTCAATACCAAGGGTGCGGGGCAGTTCGGCTCGGGCTGGGCGTGGCTGATCGCGGATGCGAGCGGCAAGCTGAAGGTGACGAGCACGCCGAACCAGGACAACCCGCTGATGGACGACGCCAAGGAACCCGGCACGCCGTTGCTCGGTAACGACGTTTGGGAGCACGCGTACTACCTGACGTACAAGAACGATCGTCCGGGCTATCTGAAGGCCTGGTGGGACATCGTGAACTGGGACGTCGTCGGCGAGCGCTACGCGAAGGTTGCGGGCTGACCTGAATTCCCCTCCCGCTTGCGGGAGGGGCTAGGTGAGGGCGCGACGTACGTACCGGCGTCCGGTTCGTTTGGTCAGGCCCTCCCCCGACCCCTCCCGTGAACGGGAGGGGAGTAGGTCACCCTTCGGGCGGCAGGTCGGTCACGGCTTTGTCGCCCGTTTGCAATCCGTGCTTCAGCAGCATCGGAATGTTTGCGAACGCGAAGAGCAACGTCAGCGGGATCGCACCCCAGAGCTTGAAGCCGACCCAGAAGTCCCAGGTCGTGTTGCGCCACACCGCCTCGTTCAGCACCGCCATGAACACGAAGAACACCGCCCAGTTGCGCGTCAGCTTGCGCCAGCCATCCGCGGACAGACCGGGGTAAGCGGTGGCGAGCAGCGACTGGAGCAGCGGGCGCCCGGTGACGAGCCCGAACGTCAGGATCGCCGCGAACATCGCGTAGATGATCGTCGGCTTCATCTGGATGAAGCGCTGGTCGTGGAAATAGATCGTCAGCCCGCCGAACACGACGATCAGCGCACCCGACAGCCACAGCATCGGCGAGATGTGGCCGGTCTTGACCTTCGACACGATCATCGCGGCGATCGTGGCGATGATGAACGCGGTGGTCGCGGCGACGACGCGGACGATCGGCAGGCCGGGGGTGAGGAAGTTCACCGCGAAGAAGACTGCGAGCGGGCCGTAGTCGACCGCCATGCGGAGGCCGGGGGATAGGGGGGGCTTGGTTGGGGTCACTGGGTTTTCGCTTCCTGGGGGCGGGTGCGTGCGGGCATGTACCTCGATACAGGCTCTCGACAAGCTCGATCCTTACTCGGCACGAACGGAGTGGTTCGGGAGGGCGTTTATCAGCTCATGCCGTTCGTCCCGAGTAGCCGTCGATCTTGTCGAGATGGCGTATCGAAGGACAGTTCCGAGTGTTACTTCCGAACGCTTTCCACGCCCGCGATGACCCGGCTCACCTCGTTCGCATCGAAGGGGCGGAGGTCGGTCATCCCCTCGCCGATCCCGATCGCATGGATCGGCAGGCCGTATTTCTCTGCCGCCGCCACGAGAACGCCGCCGCGCGCGGTACCGTCGAGCTTGGTCATCACGAGGCCAGTGACGCCGGCGACTTCCTTGAAGACCTCGATCTGCTGGAGCGCGTTCTGGCCGGTCGTCGCGTCGAGTACCAGGACGATGTCGTGCGGACTCTCCGGGTTGATCCGCCCGAGCACGCGGCGGATCTTGGCCAGCTCGTCCATTAGCTCACGCTTGTTCTGCAGTCGGCCGGCGGTGTCGACGATCAGCACGTCGATGCCGGTCTCGGTCGCCTTCTTGACTGCGTCCCACACCACGCCCGCCGCGTCGCCGCCCTCGGGGCCGGTCACGATGGGTACGCCGACCCGCTCGGCCCAGGTGCGAAGTTGGCCGATCGCGGCGGCGCGGAAGGTGTCGCCGGCGGCGAGCATCACGCCGTAATCCTGCTCCATCAACAAATGCGCGAGCTTTGCGATGGTGGTGGTCTTGCCCGAGCCGTTCACGCCGATGACGAGAATGACCTGAGGGCGCGGGAAGGCGTCGATCTCGATCGGCTTGGCGACCGTGGCGAGCACCTTCTCGACTTCCTCCGCGACGATCACGCGGATGCCGAGCTCCTCCATGTTGCGCTCGAAGCTGCCTTCGGACAGGCGGCGACGGATGCGGCCGGCGGTCTCTGGGCCGAGATCGGAGGCGATCAGCGCCTCCTCGATGTCGTCGAGCGTCGAATCGTCGAGCCGCGCGCCGCCGAGACCGGCGAGGTTGCCGACGAGGCGGTCGGAGGTGCGCTTGAAGCCGCCGATCAGCTTGTCGTGCCAGGTGGGGGTGGTGCTCATGTTGGTTCTCGTGTTGCGCTGAGGCGGTCGGACGTGGCGCCGGTGATCGTGATGCGGACGATGTCGCCGGGTATGGCGGGCTCGTCCAGCAGGACTTCTGCGAAATTGCCGATATGGCCGCGGTCGCCGGGGCGTTCGACGAGCAGGTCCTGCGATGTTCCCACCAGCGTTTGCAGCCAGTTCGCTCGCGATGTTTCGCCGGCCTCGCGCAGGAGGGCGGCGCGCTGGCGGCGGACTTCGGGTTCGATCTGCGGCATCCGCGCGGCGGGGGTGCCGGCGCGGGGCGAATAGGGGAAGATGTGCGGGTGGACGATGTGGCAGTCGTCGATCAGCGCGCGCGTGTTGGCGAACATCGCCGCGTCCTCGGTCGGGAAGCCGGCGATCAGGTCCGCGCCGATCGCGATGTCGAGGCGGGCGGTTTTGAGGCGATCGACCAGCGCGACGCTTTCGGCGCGTGAATGGCGGCGCTTCATGCGCTTGAGGATCATGTCGTCGCCGGCCTGCAATGACAGGTGGACGTGCGGCATTATTCGCTGCTCCGTCGTCAGCAGCGCGAAGAGGCGGTCGTCGATCTCGATGCCGTCCAGCGAGGAGAGACGCAGGCGTTCGAGCGCGGGCACGTGATGCAGGATGCGTTCGACGAGGTGACCAAGCGTGGGCGCGCCCGGGAGGTCGGGACCGTAGCTGGTGAGGTCGACGCCGGTGAGGACGATCTCGCGGTGGCCTGCGTCGACGAGGCCGGCGATCCGGTCGACGACCGCGCCCGCGGGGACCGAGCGGCTGGGGCCGCGGCCGAAAGGGATCGCGCAGAAGGTGCAGCGGTGGTCGCAGCCGTTCTGGACCTCGACGAAGGCGCGGGCGTGCGCGGAGAAGCTGGCGGCCAGGTGGGGTGCGGTCTCGCGGACCTGCATGATGTCGGAGACCACCACTGCGTCATCAGCCTTCCAAGCTGAATACGTCAGCTTGTCTGCATTGCCGATAACGCGATCCACTTCGGGCATGGCCGCAAAGCTCGCGGGGTCGATCTGAGCAGCGCAGCCGGTGACGACGATCTGCGCGTCCGGCCGATCGCGTTTGGCCCGGCGGATCGCGACGCGCGTAGCCTTCACCGCGGCGTTGGTGACGGCGCAGCTGTTGACGACGACCATGTCCCGCCCCGCGACGAGCGCGCGGATGGTCTCGCTTTCGGCGATGTTGAGGCGGCAGCCGAGGCTGATGACCTCTGGCTGCGGGGCAGATGGCATGCGGCGCGATTTAGGAGGGGCGGGGGGGGAAGTCCACGGTTTGCTCGTGGGGGGGCGGCCGACATCGTGTTCTCCTGCGAACGCAGGAGCCTAGGGTACCGGACGGAGCGCTGCTTGGTCCTGGGCTCCTGCGTTCGCAGGAGAACAGATCGGGGAGCGACCATTTACCTATTCCACCCCGGCGGAGGCCGGGGCCCAATTGGGAAACGATCATTGGGAAGGACGGTGCGTTGTAACTGCAACCTTCCCAACTGGGCCCCGGCCTTCGCCGGGGTGGTGTTTTGTGAATGGGCCTTAGCCCGCCAAACGTGGCGCAATGCCGCGCGGCGGTGGCACGCTCCGGTCGGGGCGCTGGGCCAGCAAGCGTTTCTCCGCCAGCAAGCGCCGGACCTGCGCCGCACCCATTGGTCGCCCGTACAGATACCCCTGGCCCTTGGCGCATCCCATGCCGCGCAACCGCTCCTCGATCGCCGCGTCCTCGATCCCTTCCGCGGTCGTCGGCAGGTTGAGACTGTCCCCCAGCCGCACGATCGTGTTCACGATCGCCATGCTCTCCGGATTATCGAGGATCGACGAGACGAAACTTCTGTCGATCTTGATCCGGTCGAACGGCAACGCCCTCAGATGCGCCAAGCTCGAATAGCCGGTGCCGAAGTCGTCGAGTGCGAGGCGGATGCCCTGGTTTTTCAGGCTGCCGACGATCGATTGCGCGAGTGGCAGGTTGTCGAACAGCGCGCTCTCGGTGATCTCGATCTCGAGCCGGCTGGCGGGGAAGCCCGTCTCGACCAACGTCTTGATGATCTTCTGTGCTAGCCACGCATCGCGCAACTGCAGCGGCGAAACGTTGACCGACAAGGTGAGCCCGGCGTCCCAATCCCGCGCGGCGGCAAACGCCTGGCGCATGATCGATAGCGACAGGTCGCCAATCAGCCCGGTTTCCTCTGCGATCGGGATGAACACGTCGGGCGCGATCATGCCGCGCGTCGGATGTTCCCAGCGCGCCAGCACCTCGAAACCGGTGATGAGGCCGGTGGTCAGGTCGACCTGCTGCTCGAAATACGGAACGACCTCCTGCGCCGGGATCGCGCTGCGGAGACCTGCTTCGAGCTCGCCACGGAGTTGCAGCGATCGCTCCATCGAGGTGTCGAACCACGCATGGCGACTGCGCCCGGCAGTCTTGGCCGCGTGGAGCGCGATGTCGGCGTTGCGCAGCAAGGCGTCGACCGACGCGCAGTCGCGATCGGACCGGGCGATGCCGATCGAGACGCTGGTATGGATATCGACGCCGTTGGTGCGGAACGGCAAGGCGAGGCCAGCGACCATGCGCTCCGCGATCCGGTCGGCGACGTTCTCGTGCGCGGAGTCGAAGACGAATGCGCAGGCGAACTCATCTGCGCCCAGCCGAGCGAGCAGGCTGGTACCGGGCGCGATCGCTGCGATCGTTTCCGCGACATGAGCGAGCAACAGGTCGCCTACCGCATAGCCGTGCAGATCGTTGACGCTCTTGAAGTGATCGATGTCGATCGTCAGCATGGCCATAGCCTTGCCGCGGCGGCGGGTACTGGCGAACAGTGCCGCGCCGTCTTCAGACAAGCTGCGGCGATTGAGGAAGCCGGTGAGCGGATCGCGCTGCGCCAGCGCGTGGGCGTGGCGGCCGGCGTCGGACAGGGTGTTCAGCTCTTCCGATAGGGCCCGGTATCGGAACCAGCCGAACAGGATCAGCGCCGCATTCAACAACAGCGCAGCGACCAAGCCGTGATTGATCACCGCATCGCTGCCGTGCCAATGTGCTAGCGCCTTGACGACAGCGGTGCCGGCGGTGCCGACGAACAGAAGGAGCGCGGCGCCCGTGACGGCGCCGGTCATGAATTCCCGACTGATGTTGCGGAGCGAAAATGTCGCCGCCGACTTTACGGTCATGGGGTTGGCCTGTTCGGTCTCTTGCTTGGGTGGCGGTGTGGCATGCGACACGTGTAGGATATGTTAAGAAGCCGTATAGGCGGGACGGGGCGAGCCACGGGCGCGATTGACTGCGGGCATTCGTCATGCCGGAACAAGTCCGGGGTGAAGGAGGAATCAGGGCAAGCCGGCACCGGTCTTGCACTTCCACCCGGTTTCCAGTAGTGGACCAGCCACGTTCCGTTACGGGGCGCATTGGACGAGCATCCAAGGATGCACGCTGGCCGGCGAGGTTTCGCCCGCCGGCGCTTTTGCGTTTGGTAACGGTGTATGGGAGTATTTCGATGTTCGAAAGCCTGAGCGATCGACTTGGCGGCGTCTTCGACCGCCTTCGCGGCCGGGGTGCGCTGACCGAAGCGGACGTGCGCGCGGCGATGCGCGAGGTGCGCGTCGCGCTGCTCGAAGCCGACGTCGCGCTGCCCGTCGCGCGCGAGTTCGTCGAGAAAGCGACCGAGAAGGCGATCGGCCAGAACGTCCTGCGCTCGGTCACGCCGGGGCAGCAGGTCGTCAAGATCGTCAGCGATGCGCTGGTCGAGACGCTCGGCTCGGATGCCGTCGAGCTCGAACTAGGCGTCACGCCGCCGGCCGTCATCATGATGGTCGGTCTTCAGGGCTCGGGCAAGACGACCACCACCGCCAAGATCGCCAAGCGGCTGGCGGCGGGACAGGCCAATTTCGGCCAGGCCGGTCGCGAGCGCAAGAAGGTGCTGATGGCGTCGCTCGACGTCAATCGCCCGAACGCGCAGGAGCAGCTGGCGACGCTCGGCACGCAGATCGACGTTGCGACCCTGCCGATCGTGCAGGGTCAGCAGCCGGTCGATATCGCCCGTCGCGCGATGCAGGCGGCAAAGCTCCAGGGCTATGACGTCCTGATGCTCGATACCGCGGGTCGACTGCATGTCGACCAGGCGTTGATGGACGAGATGAAGGCGGTCGCCGACGTCGCGAACCCGGCCGAGATCCTGCTCGTCGTCGACTCGCTGACCGGTCAGGACGCGGTCAACGTCGCGCAGAACTTCAGCGACCAGGTGCCGCTGACGGGTATCGTACTGACCCGTATGGACGGCGATGCTCGCGGCGGCGCGGCGCTGTCGATGCGCGCGGTCACCGGCAAGCCGATCAAGTTCGCCGGCACCGGCGAGAAGCTCGATGCGCTCGAGGCGTTCCATCCGGAACGCGTCGCTGGTCGCATCCTCGGCATGGGCGATGTCGTCAGCCTGGTCGAACGCGCCGCGGAGTCGATCCAGGCCGAAGACGCCGAGCGCATGGCCGCGAAGATGGCCAAGGGTCAGTTCGACATGAACGACCTGCGTGCTCAGCTGGCGCAGATGCAGCGGATGGGCGGACTCGGTGCGCTGGCGGGAATGATCCCCGGCATGAAGAAGGCGCAGGGCGCGGTCGCGTCGGTCGGGGGCGAAAAGGTGCTGGTGCACATGGACGCCATGATCGGATCGATGACGATCAAGGAGCGCAACAAGCCCGAACTGATCAACGCCAAGCGCAAGATCCGCATCGCCAAGGGCTCCGGGACGACCGTCCAAGAGGTCAACAAGCTGCTCAAGATGCACCTCGAAATGTCGACCGCCATGAAGAAGATCAAGAAGATGGGCGGCATGAAGGGCATGATGGCGATGCTCGGCAAGGGCGGCCTGGGCGGCGGTCTTGGCGGCATCGGCAATGCGATCGGCGGGCCGCAGATGGGCGACATGCTCAACAAGGCTGGCGCCGGTGGCCTGCCGGGCGGCGGCGGTGGTCTGCCGGGGCTGGGTGGCCCCAAGATGCCGCAGATGCCTGCCGGTTTCGACGATTTTCTGAAGAAGAAATAACCTCCTTATCCAACCACGACACTTCGGCTCGCGCCGGAGAATCCATTAGAAAACGAAGGAAAATATCATGGCAATCAACATTCGCCTCGCGCGCGGTGGCTCCAAGAAGCGTCCTTACTACAAGATCGTCGTTGCCGATGCGCGTTCGCCCCGTGATGGCCGCTTCATCGAGAAGATCGGCAACTACAACCCGCTCCTCGCCAAGGACAACGAGCAGCGCGTGCAGCTCGACGCCGATCGCGCGAAGCATTGGCTGAGCGTCGGCGCGCAGCCGACCGACCGCGTCGCGCGCTTCCTCGACCAGGCTGGCGTGCTCGAGCGTTCGGCGCGCAACAACCCGAACAAGGGCAAGCCCGGCGAAAAGGCCACCGAGCGCGCCGAAGAGCGTGCGACCAAGGCGGCTGAAGCTGCCGAGGCTGAGGCAGCTGCGAAGGCAGCACCTGCTGCCGAGGCAGAGGCTCCTGCCGCTGCCGAGACCGAAGAAGCCGCTTCGTAAGATAGCGGATGGATCGGTTCCGATAGGGCCGATCCATTCTTTGCTCGTCATCCCAGCGAAAGCTGGGATCCAGAGCCACGGACGAAAGCGTTCCGTTGCTCTGGATCCTGGGTCGAGCCCAGGATGACGGTGAGGGAGCGGGGCCTGAGTGTCCCCTCCATCTACGCGTGCGTAACCGCACCCGAACCGGACTTCATGCGTTCTCCAGTCGGTAACCCTGAACAGGAGCGCATGATGGCCCCCGAAACCGACCCCCGCACAGCCCCCGCACCCGAGGACATCGAAGATGCCACCAACCAAGGCGTCTCCGCCGACGACCCCGCCGAAGGCTCCGACGACACCCCCGGCCGTGACGAAGGCTCCGCGCAAGGCTGACGTGACGCTCGCCGTCGTCATCGGTGCGCACGGCATCGGTGGCGAGGTGCGGCTGAAGGTCTTCGCCGAGAATTTCGGCAGCTATAAGAGCTTCAACAACGGCGCGCTGTCGCTGAAGTCCGCCCGCAACGGCAACAACGGCATGATCGCGCGCTTCGCCGAGGTCGCCGATCGGAACGCCGCCGAGGCGATGCGCGGAACCGAACTGACGGTACCGCGGTCTTCGCTGCCGCCGCTGGAAGATGGCGAATATTATCACACGGATGTGATCGGGCTCGATGTCGTCTCGACCGATGGCGAGGCGATAGGAAGGGTCGTTGCGATCGATAATTTCGGTGCGGGCGACGTGATCGAGATCGAACGCCTTCCGGTGGACGACAAGCCCGGCAAGCGGTTCATGATACCGATGCGGCCCGAGGCCGTTCCTGAATGGGATACCGACCGGCTCATTGTCGAGGCTTCGTTCGCGGCTGAGTAAGCCTTGTTCTCCCAAGTTGAGTAGCGATTACCGTCGAAGTGGTCGCTGTTCGGCGAGCATGTTGCGGATGGTCGTCGCGGCGACGCCGGCTTCCCCCATTGCGTGGCTGATCTGGTCGAGCCCCTTCACGACGTCGCCGGCTGCGAACAGGCCGGGGATTGAGGTTCGCTGGTGGGAGTCGACTTCCAGGCACCCGTCCTCGGATGCGCGCGCGCCTGCTGCGACGGCGAGTTCCGAACGGATTACCGATCCGAGGGCCGGATAGATGCTGTCGAACGACAACCGTCCCTCGACTGTGTCGAGTGCGAGCTTGTCGGCCTCGATTGCGTAGTTGCCGCATGGGCCTCCGACGCGGACGACCCCGGCATCGTCTAGCGCCGCTTCGCATGTCGGATCGAGATCGTGGCCGCCCTCGGGCGCGATCAGCGTCACGTCCTTTGTGTAACCGCGCAGGAATAGCGCCTCGCGCATGCCGTGGTCGCCGGTGCCGATGATGCCGACGCACTTGTCGGTGACTTCGTAGCCGTCGCAGATCGGGCAGTAGCGCAGTAGCCCCGCCTCAAGCGCTTCGTCGTGGATGGCGTCGGGCATGTTGGGGCGGTTGTTCACGACCCCGGTGGCGAGCAGCACGCTCCGGGCTCGCGCGCGGCGATCGCCGAGCCGTACGGTGAAGCCGTCGTCGTCCACCTCGATCGCATCGACTCTCACGCCCTCGCGCACGGCGCCGTAGTTCTCCGCCTGCGCCAGCATCCGCGCGAGCAGGTCCGTGCCGCGGATGCCTTCGGGATAGCCGGCATGGTTGTGCGTGCAGGGGATGAGCGCGGCGCGGCTGCTGCCGCAATCGAACAGGCGGATCGAGAGGTGGAACCGCGCAAGATAGATGGCTGCGGTCAGGCCCGCCGGGCCGGCGCCGATGATGATGCAATCGTCCATTGGCCGCGAGCGTTTCGCCAGCGTAATTGTTCCACTGCGCCGATCCGTATAGGTGCTGGGCGCATTCGGCGCCGCACGCTGGCGCAAACGTATAGAGAACTGGACGCTGTGACTTTCGCTGCCACGATATTGACGCTGTATCCGGAGATGTTTCCGGGGCCGCTGGGGACGTCGCTCGCTGGGCGGGCGCTTGGGGAGGGGCGGTGGTCCTGTTCGCCGGTGCAGATCCGGGACTTTGCGACGGACAAGCACAAGTCGGTGGACGATACGCCGGCGGGGGGCGGGGCTGGGATGGTGCTCCGGGCCGACGTGGTGGCCTCGGCGATCGATAGCGTTGCCGATGGGCGGCCGGTGCTGGCCATGACTCCTCGGGGGAAGCCTCTCACGCAGGAGCGGGTTCGCGAACTCGCGCAAGGCCCCGGCGTCACCATTCTCTGCGGCCGGTTCGAGGGGTTCGACGAACGGCTGTTCGAGGCGCGGGAGATCGAGGAGGTCTCGATCGGCGACTACATCCTTTCGGGGGGCGAGATGGGCGCGCTGGTGCTGCTCGATGCTTGCATTCGGCTGCTCCCCGGCGTAATGGGCGCGGCTTCTAGTGGGGATGACGAGAGCTTCGAAACGGGGCTGCTCGAATATCCACACTATACCCGACCTCAGATATGGGAAGGGCGCGCGATCCCGCAGGTGCTGCGATCGGGGGATCATGCGAAGATCGCTGCATGGCGCAAACGCCGCGCGGAGATCGATACACGGTCACGGCGACCGGACCTTTGGGAGCGCCATGAGGGCGTTCGGGTCCAGTCGCCCTCTGGCGCGCAGCGACACGAGGACGAGACATGAACCTGTTGCAGACGATCGAAGCCGAGAACATCGCGAAGTTCCTGGCCAACAAGACGATCCCCGATTTCCGCCCCGGCGACACGCTGAAGGTCGGCGTGAAGGTCGTCGAAGGCGAGCGCACGCGTATTCAGAACTACGAGGGCGTGTGCATCGCGCGCTCGAACAAGGGCATGGGCTCGAACTTCACCGTGCGTAAGATGAGCTTCGGCGAGGGCGTCGAGCGCGTCTTCCCGCTCTACTCGCCGAACGTCGATTCGATCGAAGTCGTCCGCAAGGGCGCCGTGCGTCGCGCCAAGCTGTATTACCTGCGTGGCCGCACCGGCAAGGCAGCGCGTATCGCCGAGCGTCGCGACATGCGCCCTGCCAAGGGCACCGCAGCCGCCGAGTAATCGGAGACTGTTTGCGTTGAAGAGGGGCGCGGGGGCGATGGTCCCCGCGCCCTTTTTCGTTGTGCGCGTAAAATCAGTGTCTTGCGCGGATGCTGCAGTGCGGAAGTGCACGAAGTTCACAGTCTCACAGCGTTCTGCACATGGCCCGATATGGGGGCCGATAGGGGCGTTTTGGGCCGAGGTGATGCATGCGGGATAGGCGGAGTTGGGCATCCGCTGAGGGTGCGCTCCGAGGCGCGTGTAGGACAGCGGATTAGCACGTCGACCGGCGGCGGCGACGGCGGTGGTGTCTGCGATCTCTCCGCCCTGGGCGTCGGAGGTGGTTGTCGGGTCGGACAGGCGCGCGCGTTCCTTCGCAGGCCTATTGCCGCTTCCTTGTTCTTGCGCGCCCGCTTCCTTGTTCTCCCGCGAAGGCGGGAGCCCAGTCTGGGTCCCCGCCTTCGCGGGGAAACACGTCTTGCTGGCGGATTGGGATGGTCTCTGTATGGACCGCACGAGGCCTTGCCACATTGAGCGCGCTCGCGTGGCATGCCCCACCCCGACCCTCCCCTGAAGGGGAGGGAGTTTTCGTCGTGCGCTGCCATCGGCATCATCGCCTTCGTCGCCATCACGCAAACCCCGCGCGTCACGCAACGCATCGTCATCCCCGCGCAGGCGGGGATCCATATCCTCGGGGGCCAGTAATCATGGTGCGAGGCCAGCCAGTCTGGGTTCCCGCCTCCGCGGGAATGACGAGGCTTGGGCGGGCGTGACGTAACCAACGCCGTCCCGTCATCCTGACGAAAGTCAGGACCCAGAGCCAAGTAGCGCGGCGTTCGTGATCCTGGGTCCTGACTTTCGTCAGGATGACGGCGTGGGTGAGGAGGCCCTCAGCCCGCAATAATGAACGCTGCCCGCCTGATGGGCGTACCTGTGGGGCGTACGCGCCACAGGTACGCCCCCCACGCACCCGTGAGCCCGCCTCAAGCGCCCGTCAGACGTCGCGCCACGTGCCGGGCGCCAGACCCGCCACGGTCCAGTCGCCGATGCTCCACCGGACCAGCCGCAGCGTGGGGTGGTCTATCGCGGCGGTCATGCGGCGGACTTGGCGGTTGCGGCCTTCGCGGATCGTGATTTTCAGCCAGCAATCGGGGATGCTCGCGCGGACCCGGATCGGCGGCACACGCGGCCAGAGGTCGGGCGCGGCGATCCGCTCGACGTCGGCGCGGGCAGCGCCGTCCTTCAGCAGGACGCCGCTCCGCAACCGATCGAGCGCGTCCTCGCCGGCATCGCCCTCGACCTGCACGAGATAGGTCTTGGCCAGCTTGAACTTCGGGTCCGCGATCCGCGCCTGGAGGCGGCCGTCGTCGGTCAGCAGCAACAGCCCTTCGCTATCGCGGTCGAGCCGCCCCGCCGGATAGACGCCCGGCACATCGACGAACTGCGACAGCGTCGCACGCGGGGTCGGACTGTTCACGTCAGTGAACTGGCTGAGGACGTCGTACGGTTTGTTGAACAGGATTATCCGGGGCACAAAATGTCGTTTGCTCTCAAATTGTTGCACCCATGTTAATATGGGCTTGCCGAGTATAATAGGTTAGCCCGTCACCCGGAGGGCTCGAAAGAGTAAATTGCTTGATCGCGGTATCAATGAAGCGACGCTTAAAGGGTATATGGACGGCGCGAACAGTGGCGGCATCAATCCGAAGAGCGAGAGCTTTGGGCCAAGTTGAACGCATACCATCGGGGTTCATAATTGTCTCGTACCCGGTATAGGCAACTATGATTGGGATGCCGCACGTATCGGCAGCATACTGTATCTCGTATGGTACAAAATCGGTATCATTTTTGGTGGTGCGGCCGACGATAAGAACCATGTTCTTGGAGTTGTCGAGCCTAGCACGCAGGCTTCGCATGATAGTTTGGCTAGAACTTGTGTCTCGCACAGCGGCAACCTTATCATGGCTATTTACAAACTTAAAATCGACATCATCGTGCTGATGCCAAGCCTTCAACATGCGATAGTACTTGATATCCGAAGCGGTAGGATCGGCTTTACCCTCAGCATGGAAGGCGATGTAGGTTCCGTTCCGATAACCCATTAGACGACGCTCCAGCCGCGCTTGATTTCGACAATATCGAGATGTTCAAAGCAATCATCGGACAGGTTGACTGTCATCTTCCGTGGCAAATCGTGCGACCTTGATGCATCGACGATCTTCAATGCGATAAGCCTGAGAAGATGCTGAGGCGCGATATTCAAGCTAGCACGACCATTGCCTATCAGGGGCATGGCGAGCGGAGCGCCGTTACCGGCTCGATCAACCGCAGCAAGAGCGGCGCCTAAGGCATCCCAAAGGATAGGTACAGTCGAATTTGCCCGGTGCGTCACCGCGTCGGTCCTAGTTAGCGCCATAAGATAAATCTTGTGAGGGCCGTTCTTGATGACTGCGACAGTTCCCAGTGGATAGCGGATCGGATGCCCTTTGGCTCTAGCCTCTGTTACGCCCTGATAGCCATCTAACGCTTTGTCTACGTCAGCCCGGAAACTCTGCTCATTCCCGCCGTAGACTCGCGATATTACCTGCCCGTGCAGAGAGGTCGATGCTACGATGTCGCCGAGAGTGCTATCGAAGTATTCATTAACCGCGACAATCCAGTCTGTCGCTTCATCAAATATATTTCCGAATTTAAGGCTTAAGGTTGTCCCTGTGGTAGGGATAGTAAAACTGACTTCTCTGCGCTCATAAACCGCTACTAAGAAGCCCGCGACGGATACGATGCCGCAATAGTTAAATAAAATGCACCATTACTGTCGAGCCAGGTACTCGTATCCTTTGATACTCTGGTGACTACCTCCGTTAGGAGCCAGACTGTACCGAGGACGCTCAGCGCAGCCGTAAGACCGCGCGCCCATCGCCGCCTGAATCCAATCTCAAACGACTGGTAAATTTTATTCACACCGCCCCCAATTGCTCAGCCCGCAACAATTATTAGAGGGCATTCATTCGGAGGGAGCAAGGCAACTACGGTCTGATTACTAGATATAAAAAAGGCCGCAGTGTTTCCACCGCGGCCCGTTCGTCCAATCAGCAATTCCCAACCCTTACTGGTCGAGGAAGCTCCGCATCTTCCGGCTACGCGACGGATGCTTCAGCTTCCGCAGCGCCTTAGCCTCGATCTGGCGGATGCGCTCTCGCGTAACCGAGAACTGCTGGCCGACTTCCTCGAGCGTGTGATCGGTGTTCATGCCGATGCCGAAACGCATGCGCAGCACGCGCTCTTCGCGCGGCGTGAGCGACGCCAGCACCCGCGTGACCGTCTCCTTGAGGTTCGCCTGGATCGCGGCATCCACCGGGATGATCGCGTTCTTGTCCTCGATGAAGTCGCCGAGATGCGAATCTTCCTCGTCGCCGATCGGCGTCTCGAGGCTGATCGGCTCCTTGGCGATCTTCATCACCTTGCGCACCTTCTCGAGCGGCATGGAGAGGCGCTCGGCCATCTCCTCCGGGGTCGGCTCGCGGCCCTGCTCGTGGAGGAACTGGCGGCTGGTGCGGACCAGCTTGTTGATCGTCTCGATCATGTGGACCGGGATACGGATCGTCCGCGCCTGGTCCGCGATCGAGCGGGTGATCGCCTGGCGGATCCACCAGGTCGCGTAGGTGCTGAACTTGTAGCCGCGGCGATACTCGAATTTGTCGACCGCCTTCATCAGGCCGATATTGCCCTCCTGGATGAGATCCAGGAACTGCAGGCCGCGGTTCGTGTATTTCTTGGCGATCGAGATCACCAGCCGCAGGTTCGCCTCGACCATCTCCTTCTTGGCGATCCGCGCCTCGCGCTCGCCCTTCTGGACCATGTTGACGATCCGGCGGAACTCGGTGAGCGCCATGCCGGTCTGCTGCGTGATGTCGGCGATTTCGGCGCGGATGCGCTCGACCGCCTCGCCCTCGTTGGCGACGAACGCGGTCCACTTCTTGTCGACCTTGTTGACCGTCGCCAGCCAGTTCTCGTCGATCTCGTGACCGATATAGCGATCGAGGAAGTCCTTGCGCGGCACCTTGTGGCGCTCGGCAAGGCGCAGCATCTGGCCGCCCAGCGCGGTGAGGCGACGGTTATAGGCATAGAGCTGATCGACCAGATATTCGATCTTGGCGTTGTGGAACTGGACGCTCTCGACCTCCGCCGTGAGTTCCTCGCGCAGCTTCTGGTACTTGCGCTCGTCGGCCGCGGAGAAATCGCCGCCGATGCCCATCGCGTCGACGCGCGACTGCTGGATCTTGCTGAACTTCTTGTAGAGTGCGGTGATGCTGGCGAACCGCTCGAGCGCAATCGGCTTGAGCTGTTCCTCCATCTGCGCGAGGCTGAGGGTGTTGTCCTCCTCCTCGTCGTCCGATGCGCGCGGGGCACGGCGCTCGCCGTCCTCGTCCTCGTCGGCGGACGGCTCTTCGGGCTCGGCCTCTTCCTTGAACGAGGGGCCGGCGTTCTTCTCGCTGATCTCGCCGTCGTCGGCTTCGCCGTCCTCGGCCATCGCTTCGGGGGCGGGGTCCTTCGACAGCATCGCGTCGAGATCCATGATCTCGCGCAGCTGCATCGTGCCCTCGTTCAGCGCGGTCGACCAGTCGATGATCGCGTTGAAGGTGATCGGCGATTCGCACAGGCCGAGGATCATCGTGTCGCGACCCGCCTCGATCCGCTTGGCGATCGCGATCTCGCCCTCGCGGCTGAGCAGCTCGACCGCGCCCATCTCGCGCAGGTACATGCGGACCGGATCGTCGGTGCGATCGATGGTCTCTTTCTTCTTCTCGATCGCGGGGCCTGTGTCGGCATCCGCGTCGGCGGCCTCCGGCTCGTCCTCGTCGTCCTTGGCGGGCTCGGTCTCGCCGTCCTCGCCGGCTTCGTCGTTCTCGACGATGTTGATGCCCATCTCGCTCAGCGCGGCGCTGATGTCCTCGATCTGGTCGGACGACATCTCGCCCTGCGGCAGCGCTTCGTTGAGCTGCTCATAGGTGATGTAGCCGCGCTTCTTGGCGCGCGCGATGACCTTCTTGATCGACGCATCGTTCATGTCGATCAGCGGCGCATCGCCGGTTTCGTTCGTCTCGGCGGGTTCCGCCATGTTCGCCTTAGCCATCAATCGCCCTCGGTACCCAACGCTCGGGCGTCTTCGTTCGACTGTACAAGATTTGCAAGTCGGACTTCCAACGCCTGTTTCTCTCTTACCATAGCCACTTGTCGTTCGAACGCATCTTCGGTGAAGTGCGTCTGCATCGCCGCGGTCGCCTGCTTGAGTGCCGCGTCTACCTCAGGGCGGGCGACCATGATCGCGATCGCCTCGTCGAGGTCGGCACGGACGCGGGCTGGATCGGCCGTGGTCTGCGTGAACGAATAGGGCATCGTATCGGCTCTCAACAGGTCACTCGCGACTGAATTGAAACCGGACCTCGCCAATATGGTGAGCAAGCGCCCGCTATCAAGCTTCTGGTCCTCAAGTGCAACATCTACGACCGCTTCGAACAATCGCCCGAGCGCGCCGTCGATCATTTGCAGCGAGCCGAGCACCTCCATGTGGCGCGCGATCTCGACCGGGTGGCGGATCAGGCCGGCGAGCACGGCCTTGGCCAATACCCGGTCGATGCCGGTCGCGAGGAAGGCCTTCGCGTCTTCGGTGACGGGCGCGGCGGGGGGCTTCCAGCCTCCCTTGGGGCGCTCGCCGCGGGGCACGAAGGGCGCGCGCACCGGTTTGAAATGCTCGTAGAAGCGGTTCTTGAACTCGGCGTGGTATTGCTGCTTCACCGACGGGTCGGCGATGCCCTCCGCGAGTTCGTGGAGGCGGCGCTTGAGGCCGGCGCGCTGTTCGGGAGTGTCGAGCGCCTCGGCGGCGACTTCGGAGGCCCAGAGCCGGTCGACGAGTTGTTCGGGGGTTTTGAGCAACGCCTCGAACGCGGCGGGGCCGCCTGCGCGGACCAGATCGTCGGGGTCCTGGCCTTGTGGGAGCGTGACGAAGGCTAGGCTGCGGCCGGGGGCTAGCATCGGGAGCGCGCGGTGTGCGGCCCTGAGCGACGCCTTCTGGCCGGCGCCGTCGCCGTCGAAGCAGAGCAGGGGGACGTCGACCATGCGCCACAGCCGTTCGAGCTGCGCTTCGGTGAGCGCGGTGCCCAGTGGCGCGACCGCTTCGCCGAAGCCGGCCTGGGCTAGCGCGATGACGTCCATATAGCCCTCGACCACGAGCACGCGGCCGGACTTGCGCGAGGCGGGGGCGGCCTTGTCGAGATTGTAGAGCGTGCGGCCCTTGTCGAAGAGCGGGGTGTCGGGGGAGTTTAGGTATTTCGGCTCGCCGCCGTCGAGCACGCGCCCGCCGAACGCGATCGTCCGGCCGCGCGGGTCGCGGATCGGGATCATCAGGCGGCCGCGGAACCGGTCGTACGGGTCCTTGCCCTCTACCGAGATGAGCATGCCGGACTCGACCAGCATCGGGTCGCCATAGTCCTTCAGCGCGGCCTTGAGCTTGCCGCGGCTGTCGGGGGCGAACCCCATGCCGAACGCGCGCGCCGTCTCGGGCCTGATGCCACGGCGGTCGAGGAGCGCGCGGGCTTCGGTGCCGGGGAGGCCGTTGAGTTGTTCCGTGAACCAGTCGGCGGCGTCGGACATGACCTCGTGCAGGCCCTTGGCGCGCTCGGCCTTGGCGGCGGACTGGCGGTCCATCGCGGGCATGTCCATCCCGGCGGCCTGCGCGAGTTCCTTCACCGCGTCCATGAAGGGGAGGCCGCGCTGGTCGGTCATCCACTTGATCGCGTCGCCGTGCGCCGAGCAGCCGAAGCAGTGGTAGAAGCCTTTGTCGTCATTAACGTAGAAGGAGGGGGTCTTCTCGTTGTGGAACGGGCAGCAGCCCTTGTGCTCGCGACCGGCCTTGGTGAGTTTGGTGGTCTTGCCGACGAGGGCCGAGAGCGAGGTGCGGGCACGGAGTTCGTCGAGGAATTGTGGGGTTAGCGCCATGGGGTGACTTTGGTGGGGGTGGTTTGCGCGGCCAAGCCCTCCCCCGACCCCTCCCGCAGGCGGGAGGGGAGCAGAAGGGGGGCGGCGTTTGCGGCGAGCGTAACAGAGTCCCCCTTCCGCTTGCGGGAGGGGTTAGGGGAGGGGCGTTCCGCGAGCACGCGCCCGATCTCGGCCACCACGCCCTCCATCCGCTCCAGCACGTCGTTGTTCCAGAACCGGATCACACGGTAGCCTTGGTGTTCGATGAAGCGCGTTCGCCGCGCATCTTCGTCGGATTGCCAGTCATGCTGGCCGCCATCGACCTCGATTACGAGCTTGGACCCGCGAGAGACAAAATCGCAGATGAACGGGCCGATCGGCACTTGGCGGTTGAACCTCACGCCCGAAGTCCTGCGAGCGGCGAGGTGCTGCCACAGCGCGCTCTCTGCACGCGTCGGGTGAGCGCGGAGGTCTCGGATGCGGGTGCGTTGTTCCAATGCTCCGTCTCCTTTTGGGCACTGCCCTCCCCCGACCCCTCCCGCGAGCGGGAGGGGAGCAGTTAGCTCAGCGCCGCCTTTACGAGGCCGCTTGCCTTACTCATGTCCAGCTCGCTTGCGTGGCGTGCTTTCAGCTCCGCCATCACGCGGCCCATGTCCTTCATGCCGGTCGCGCCGAGTTCGTCCTTGATCGCCAGGATCGCCGCGGTCGTTTCCGCCTCGCTCATCTGCTGCGGCAGGAAGCGCTCGATCACTGCGACCTCGGCCGTTTCCGCATCGGCGAGCTCCTGGCGGCCGCCCTTCGAGAACATCTCGATCGACTCGCGGCGCTGCTTGACCATCTTCTGCAGCACTTCGACCACCAGCGCGTCGTCGCTCTCGGGGGCCTTGCCGTCTTTGGACTGAGGGGCACGCGCTTCGATGTCGCGGTTCTTGATCGCGGCCTGGATCAACGAGATAGCGTTGCGGCTCTGCTTGTCGCCGGCCTTCATGGCGGTCAGCTGCGCAGCCTTGATGTCGTCGCGAATCATGTACTGGTCTTTCAGGTGGTTCGTGCGTAGCCAGGCGGGATAGCGCGTCCGCCGCCCGTTTAACAGATTGACGCTGCGGCACGCCGGCCTTAGCGGACACCACTTAGCGACATCGTCAACGTAAAGAGAGTGCCCAGCCTGATGGCCGACGCCCAGCCTATAGCCATGCCTGCCGGTGCAACAGGCGTCCTGATCCTCGCCAATGGCGACGTGATCTGGGGTCGCGGGTTCGGCGCAGAGGGCAGTGCGGTCGGCGAAGTGTGCTTCCACACCGCGATGACCGGCTATCAGGAGGTGCTGACCGACCCGTCCTTCGCCGGGCAGATGATCTGCTTCACCTTCCCGCACATCGGCAATGTCGGCGCGAACCCCGACGACGTCGAGGCGGACGACCCGCATGCGCTCGGCATCATCGTCCGCGAGGACCTGACGCAGCCGTCGAGCTTCCGCGCGGTCGAGGGGCTCGATGGCTGGATGAAGCGGCATGCGCGGATCGGCCTTTCGGGGGTCGACACGCGTGCGCTGACGCGGCGGATCCGGGTGGCGGGTGCGCCTAATGGCGTGATCGCGCATTCGGCTAGTGGCGAGTTCGACGTGCCGGCGCTGCTGGCGATGGCGCGCGCGTGGCCGGGGCTGGAGGGCATGGACCTCGCCAAAGACGTCTCGACCGAGATGCATTATGGCTGGGGTGAGGATGCTCCCGGCGGTGTCTGGAAGCTGGGCTTCGGCTACGGGAACAGCTCGCCAGCAGGAGAGGGCGCTTCTGCTCCCCTACCGCTTGCGGGAGGGGTCGGGGGAGGGGCTGACCAATCAGCGCCGACCCCGCCTGAGGCCATGCCCTCCCCCGACCCCTCCCGCTCCGCGGAAGGGGAGCAGAAGGTGCGCCCGCACGTCGTCGCGATCGATTATGGCTCGAAGCGCAACATCTTCCGCAACCTCGTCGAGGCAGGCGCCAAGGTTTCCGTCGTCTCCGCCACCGCCAGCTTCGACGACGTGATGGCGCTCGCCCCCGACGGCATCTTCCTGTCGAACGGTCCCGGCGATCCCGCCGCGACCGCCGAATACGCGGTGCCGGTGATCCGCCAGCTGCTGGAGACGGGCAAGCCGCTGTTCGGCATCTGCCTCGGCCACCAGCTGCTCGGCCTCGCGGTCGGCGCGACCACGACCAAGATGTTCCAGGGCCACCGCGGCGCCAACCACCCGGTCAAGCGCCTGTCCGACGGCGCGGTCGAGATCACCAGCATGAACCACGGCTTCGCGGTCGAGCGCGACAGCCTGCCGGCCAACGTCCGCGAGACGCATGTGTCGCTGTTCGATGGGTCGAATGCGGGGCTGGAACTGACCGACCGGAACGCGTTCAGCGTGCAGTATCATCCGGAGGCAAGCCCAGGGCCGCAGGACAGCCTATATCTGTTCGAGCGCTTTGTGAGCTCTTTGCGGAAAATTGAGGGAAGCTGACCGATGGCAACTGTCCGCGCGCTTAAAATTTACGAGCCGGAGCGCTCCTCTCCGCAGGGCGACGTGGATGCCTCCATCATATTGCTAGATTTCGAAGGCGAGAAATTCGTTCAGATCGACACCTACGGATCGAAAGATCGTAAGTTTGTCGGAAAGCGATCTCAGAGCTTGAGGCTTTCTAAGGAAGCCTTCGAGCAACTTATGAAACTCGGGACCGCGCATTTCGCGCAAGGACAGTAATGCCAAAACGCACCGACATCTCCTCGATCCTCGTCATCGGCGCAGGACCTATCGTCATCGGCCAGGCGTGCGAGTTCGATTATTCGGGCACGCAGGCGATCAAGGCGTTGAAGGAGGAGGGCTATCGTATCGTCCTCGTCAATTCGAATCCCGCCACGATCATGACCGATCCCGAGCTGGCCGACGCGACCTATGTCGAGCCGATCACGCCGGCGATCGTCGCCAAGATCATCGAGAAGGAGCGTCCTGACGCGATCCTGCCGACGATGGGCGGGCAGACCGCGCTGAATACCGCGCTGGCGCTTTTCCATGACGGTACGCTCGAGAAGTTTGGCGTGACGATGATCGGCGCGGATGCCGATGCGATCGACATGGCGGAGGACCGACTGAAGTTCCGCGATGCGATGGACCGGATCGGGCTGGAAAGCGCGCGCTCGGCGATCGCACATACTGTCGAAGAAGCCTTGGAAGGCCTTGAGAAGACGGGGCTTCCGTCGATCATCCGGCCGAGCTTCACGATGGGCGGCTCGGGCGGCGGCATCGCGTATAATCGCGAGGAATTCATCGCGATCGTCCGCAACGGGCTCGATCTGTCGCCGACCACCGAGGTGCTGATCGAGGAATCGCTGCTCGGCTGGAAAGAATACGAGATGGAGGTGGTGCGCGATCGCAACGACAACGCGATCATCATCTGCTCGATCGAGAACGTCGATCCGATGGGCGTCCACACCGGCGACTCGATCACCGTCGCGCCGGCGCTGACGCTGACCGACAAGGAATACCAGATCATGCGCAACGCATCGATCGCGGTGTTGCGTGAAATCGGTGTCGAAACAGGCGGTTCGAACGTCCAGTTCGCGGTCAATCCGAAGGACGGCCGGCTGGTCGTCATCGAGATGAATCCGCGGGTTTCGCGCTCGTCGGCGCTGGCGTCGAAGGCGACCGGCTTCCCGATCGCGAAGGTCGCGGCGAAGCTGGCGGTCGGCTACACGCTTGACGAGATCGAGAACGACATCACGGGGGCAACGCCTGCCGCGTTCGAGCCGACAATCGATTACGTCGTGACGAAGATTCCGCGGTTCGCGTTCGAGAAGTTCAAGGGCGCGTCGAACACGCTCGGCACCGCGATGAAGTCGGTCGGCGAGGTGATGGCGATCGGTCGCAACATCCACGAATCGATGCAGAAGGCGTTGCGCGGGCTCGAGACTGGCTTGTCGGGGTTCAACCAGGTCGATCATTTGGTCGGTGCGCCGCGCGCGGAAATCGAGGCGGCGCTGGCCGTCGCGACGCCGGATCGGCTGCTGGTCGCGGCGCAGGCTTTGCGCGAGGGCTTCACGGTCGCCGAGGTGCATGCGATCGCCAAATATGATCCGTGGTTCCTGGAGCGGATCGCCGAGATAATCGCGGCCGAGGCCGAGGTGATGAAGGACGGCCTGCCGATCGACGCGGCCGGTATGCGGCGTCTGAAGAGCATGGGGTTCAGCGACAAGCGGCTCGCGTGGCTGGCGCTGCAATCCGCCAATCTGCGGGGCATGAACCGCGGGATCGCGCGCGGCTCGGGGCTGATCCACGAGGTCGTCAAGGCGATGACCGGCGGCGTGACCGAGGAGGAGGTGCGCCAGCATCGCCTGAAGCTCGGCGTGCGGCCGGTGTTCAAGCGGATCGATACGTGCGCGGCCGAATTCGATGCGAAGACGCCGTATATGTATTCGACCTACGAGGCGCCGAGCTTCGGCGAGCCCGAGAACGAGTCCGAGCCGACCTCCGCCAAGAAGATCGTGATTCTGGGCGGCGGGCCGAACCGGATCGGGCAGGGGATCGAGTTCGATTATTGCTGCTGCCATGCGTGCTTCGCGCTGGCGGATGCGGGCTATGAGACGATCATGGTCAACTGCAACCCGGAAACGGTGTCGACCGACTACGACACGTCGGACAGGCTGTATTTCGAACCGCTGACCGCCGAGGACGTGCTGGAGATCCTGCATGTCGAGCAGCAGAACGGCACTTTGGTGGGCGTGATCGTGCAGTTCGGCGGGCAGACGCCGCTGAACCTTGCGCGGGCGCTTGAAGCGGCGGGCATTCCGATCCTGGGGACGACGCCGGACGCGATCGATCTGGCGGAGGACCGTGAGCGGTTCGCGGCGCTGATCACCAAGCTCGGGCTGTTGCAGCCGGCCAATGGCCTCGCGCGGAGCCGGGACGAGGCGGTCGCGGCGGCGGAGCGGATCGGCTATCCGGTACTGATGCGGCCTTCGTACGTGCTCGGCGGGCGGGCGATGGAGATCGTCGATACGATCGGGCAGCTCGAGCATTATATCGCGACCGCGGTGCAGGTGTCGGGCGACTCGCCGGTGTTGATCGACCAGTATCTGCGCGACGCGATCGAGGTCGATGTCGATGCGATCTGCGATGGCACCGACGTGGTGGTTGCGGGCGTGTTGCAGCATATCGAGGAAGCGGGCGTCCATTCGGGTGACTCGGCTTGCTCGATCCCACCTTACTCGCTGTCGGCGGAGATCATCGCCGAGATCGAGCGGCAGACGGTGGCGCTTGCGCATGCCTTGTCGGTGGTCGGCCTGATGAACATCCAGTTCGCGGTGAAGGATGGCCTGGTCTACCTCATCGAGGTCAACCCGCGCGCATCGCGGACCGTGCCGTTCGTCGCCAAGGCGATCGGTGCGCCGATCGCCAAGATCGCCGCACGCGTGATGGCGGGCGAGAAGCTGGTCAACTTGCCGAAGATCGACCGGCACATCGACTATTATGCGGTGAAGGAGGCGGTGTTCCCCTTCAACAAATTCCCCGGCGTCGATCCGGTGCTGTCACCGGAAATGAAGTCGACCGGCGAAGTCATGGGAATCGATCCCGATTTCACGATCGCATTCGCCAAGGCGCAGTTGGGTGCGGGGACGATCCTGCCGACCAAGGGCAATGTCTTCGTCAGCGTGAAGGACGGCGACAAGGCGATGATCGTCGAGGCGGTGAAGGCGCTGGTCGACACCGGCTTCTCGATCGTCGCGACCGGCGGGACCGCGGATCATCTGGCGCGCGCCGGGTTGCCGGTCGAAAAGGTCAACAAGGTCGCCCAGGGTCGGCCGCATATCGTCGACCGGATCAAGGACGGCGATATCGCGCTGATCTTCAACACCACCGAGGGGTGGCAGAGCCTGAAGGACTCGCAGCCGATTCGTGCTTCCGCGCTCGGCCAGCGCATTCCGTACTTCACGACCGCGCCGGCTTCGCTCGAAGCGGCGAAGGCGATCGCCAAGCTTTCGACGCACAGCCTTGAAGTACGGCCGCTGCAATCCTATTATTCGCAGTCGCACGACTGATCCCGACATGAGAATGATGTGTGGGCGGGGCTGGTACAGGGCCTCGCGCGGGGAAATGGATTTGGGGACGAGATGATGGCGACCGTCGAAAAGATGCCGATGCTGCAGGAAGGCTATGAGACGCTGAGCGCGGATCTGAAGCGCCTGAAAGCCGAACGTCCGACGATCGTCGACGCGATCGAAGAGGCGCGCGCACACGGTGACCTGAGCGAGAACGCGGAATATCATGCCGCGAAGGAGCGTCAGGGCCAGGTCGAGGCATCGATCTCCGACATCGAGGACAAGCTGAGCCGCGCGCAGATCATCGATCCGAAGGATTTGTCGGGCGACAAGGTCGTGTTCGGCGCGACGGTGACGTTGCTCGACGAGAACGACAAGCCGGTGAAGTATCAGATCGTCGGCCAGACCGAGGCTAACGCGAAGACGGGGCGGATCTCGTACAATTCGCCGCTGGGTCGCGGGCTGATCGGGCGCAAGCTCGATGAAGAGGTCGAGGTCACGGTGCCGGCCGGCGAGCGTTACTACGTCGTCTCCAAGATCGAGTTCATCTGAGCCTTATGCAATTCTTCGAGACGCGGGCGACGGCGATCATCACGATCGTGACGGTCATCGTCTCGGGATTCTTGGTGCTGAGCGGGTCGCTTGGCTACTGGGCGGTGAACGCCGGGTTCATCCCGTTGCGGATGACCGATCTCGGTATTCCTAGCGAACATATGTTCGTCGTGCCGTCCTGGGCGACGCCGCTGACTGCGACGTTGATCCATGGTGGGTGGGCGCATATCGCGCTGAACCTCGTGATGCTGGTGTATTGCGGGCAGTTCGTCGAGAAGGCGCTGGGGACGGTCGGATTGGTCGTGCTGTACGTGCTGGGCGCGTATGCCGCCGCGGCGGGGCATTGGGCGTTCGGGCCTGACTCCACTGCGCCGATGATTGGCGCCAGCGGTGCGATCTCGGCGGTCGTTGGGGCTTATGCGCTTTTGTATGGCGAGCGGCGGGCTCAGGCGATCGGGCCGGTGCCGGCTGGGGTCGTGCATGTCGTTTGGCTGGCTGCGGCGTGGATCGGGATCCAGCTGCTGATGGGGCTGGCCGGGTTTGGGGCTTCGGTTGGGGCTAGTGGGCCGATTGCTATTGGCGCGCATATCGGTGGGTTCTTGGCGGGGCTGCTGCTGGCTCGGCCTTTGTTGCTCTGGCATTACCGGGCTGCTTGAGCCTGCCGGCTCCTACCTACCGCCACTCTATACACGCACACCCCGTTCGTCCCGAGTAGCTGCTGAGCTTGTCGAAGCGGCGTATCGAAGGACAGGTTGGCGCTCGGGACCTGTGCTTCGATACGAGCCCTCGATACGGCTCTGCGAGCCTACTCGGTCTCTACTCAGCACGAACGGAGAGGAGTGCGCCGCCTTTGGCGTCTTTCCTTCTTTCGAACGGGAGAGGGACGGAGCCCGTGGCCTTACTAGAAACTGATTGTCGGCCAGGTATTGCCAAACCGTCATCCCCGCGGAGGCGGGGATCCATAGCCTATGTCGTTGCGATCAGATCGCTACGTCAGCCAGTATGGGTTCCCGCCTCCGCGGGAATGACGGTCGTTGGCGGCCGTTGTGCTACGGTCGCGCCGAGGTTCGGCTCGAGCATGCGGTGCAAGTGCACCACCACAAACTTCATCTCGGCATCGTCGACGGTACGCTGCGCCGCAGCACGCCAAGCCTTCTCGGCGCTGGCATAATCCGGGAATACTCCGACGAACTCGATCTTGCTCAGATCGTTGAAATCCAGGGTGCGCGGGTCGCTGACGCGGCCGCCGAATACGAGGTGGAGCTTGCTCATGCGCTTGCTTTCCTAGGGAGGGGGTTGCCGCCTCCCTAGCGTGTTCGACCCGCGGTTTGAACCCTTAGACGGCAGGCTTCTGCGAAACCGCCTTCGCACCTGCGGTACCGGCCGTCGTGACCGCCTTGACGATACCCTCGAGCAAGCCCCTGGCCTGGTCGCGTGCATTGTCCTTGGTCAGGCCGAGTTCGCCGAGTTCCGAACGACCTGCGTCCTTTGCCGCCGCGGTCGCTGCGACGAGCGTTTCGCTAAGGCGCTTGCCGACGGGGGCGAGCAATTCCTTCTCACGTGCAGAACGCGGGAGCAGCGCGCCGGCGAGCGCGCCAACAGCCAGACCGCCGACGAGGATGCCGAGCGGGTTGGATTCGAGGGTGTTGACGACGCGCTTGGTCTTCTCGCGCGAGACTTCGAGGACCTCGGAGGCCTTGTCGCCGGCGTCGTGATAGACCTTCGACGCGGTCTCGCGGACGGTGTCGAGGCCTTCGCGCAGACGGCTCTCGGTCTCGTGGGCGGCTTCGTTGGCGGTGGTCTTTGCGTCGGTCATGGAAAATGTCCTTCTGGTGGCAAGCTGCTCGCCGTTCAATGCAATGAGGGTTCAACGCGAGCCGGGACTTCTAGGTTTCAATATGGTGACCGTGGTCGGGGCGGTCACCGCCCGCGGCGGAACAGTCCGACGATCCGGTGGCGCGCGAGGAACAGTCCGGCGACCGCCGCGAACCCCGCGGTCGGTCCCGGATTGCGCTTCACGGTCTCGACGCTGGCGCTGAGCGCGGCGGTGCCGGCATCGGCGACGTCGCGGCTGGCGTTCAGCGCGAGCTTTCGCGGATTGAGCCGGTCCTGCAACTGCCCGATCGTCATCATGACGCGCTGGCGGGCGAGGGCCGATTCGATCTCTGCGGCGGCGACTTTGGCGGATGTCATGATACGGGCTCGCTCTTCGTCTGAAGCTTCGACTTGCCGATCATCGCCAGGATCGCCGCCACTGCGAGGACGGCCACCACGACGATGGCGGTCGCCCATCCTGGCCCCACCAGCGTCGCCACCGTCAAGATCGCACCGACCAGCAGTGCGATCAGCGCGGCCAAAGCCAGCACGCCGGCGACCGCGAAGAACATCGCGGCCGACTTGTACGCGCTCGCCGTCTCGCCGAACTTCGCCTTGTAGACAGCGACTTCCGCGGTCGCGAGACTCTTCGTCTCGGTCGCCAGGCGACCGACGATGGATGCAAGACTCTCGTCCTCGCCGGTCGCGAACGTCAGTGGGTCGGACAAGACGTCAGACCTTCGAATTGGCATCGACGCCCGACTGCACCAGTCGCGCGACGACGAAGCCGATGGCCGCTGCTGCACCCACCGCGATGGCTGGCGACTTCCGCACGAGCTCGCGCGCGTCGTCGAACAGCTCGTCGATGTCCTTGGCCTTCACTTGGTCGGCGAAGCCCGAGACGCTGTCGGCCGCGCTGCGGGCATAACCGCCATATTGCGAACCGAGCTTCTCATCGACCTGGCCTGCGGCGTCGGTCAGCAACTGGGCGACCTGCTCCAGGGCGCCGCTTGCACGTGCCTTGCCGTCCTCGGCGAAGGTGCGGACCTTGTCGGTCGCCTGCGCGGTATACTTGTTGGCACCGTCCTTGATCGCCTGCTTGGCGTCGCCGGCCTTGGCCGAGACATCGCCGTTTTCGATCGTCTTGCTGAGCTCGGTCCCGACCTCGTTCGCGGTCGTTTTCAGGTCGTTGACGGTGTCGTTTACGCTGGAGTCGGCCATGACGGTCCCTTTCAGAATTGTTACGCCCTCAACACCGTCGTTGGAGCACGGTTCCCGAACCGTCGCGCGATTGCACGACACTATTCTCGGATGTCCGCGCGATTGCCCGATATGGCGTGAGACGGTAGAGGCGGCGCGAACGACCCGGCACCGGGATTTGTAGGAGCATCGTTACGTGACCGCAATCATCGACCTTCATGCACGCCAGATCCTCGACAGCCGCGGCAATCCGACCGTCGAGGTCGACGTGCTGCTCGAAGACGGCAGCTTCGGCCGCGCGGCCGTGCCGTCGGGCGCCTCGACCGGCGCGCACGAGGCGGTCGAGCGCCGCGATGGCGACAAGACCCGCTGGGGCGGCAAGGGCGTCGATGGCGCGGTCGATGCGGTCAACGACGAGATCACCGACACCGTGCTCGGCATGGACGCGGAGGACCAGTCGGACCTCGATCGCGCGATGATCGAACTCGACGGCACCGAGAACAAGGGCCGGCTGGGCGCGAACGCGATCCTCGGCGTCAGCCTCGCCGTCGCCAAGGCCGCGGCCGAAGCGCGCGGCCTGCCGCTGTACCGCTATGTCGGTGGCGTGCAAGCGCATCTGCTGCCGGTGCCGATGATGAACATCATCAACGGCGGCGAGCATGCCGACAACCCGATCGACTTCCAGGAATTCATGGTCGTGCCGGTCGGCGCGTCGAACATCCTCGAGGCGGTCCGCTGCGGCTCGGAGATCTTCCACACGCTGAAGAAGGGCCTGAGCGAGAAGGGCCTGTCGACCAGCGTCGGCGACGAGGGCGGCTTCGCACCGAACATCGGCAGCACCACCGAGGCGCTCGACTTCATCATGTCGAGCATCGAGAAGGCAGGGTACAAGCCCGGCGAGGACGTGATGCTCGCGCTCGATTGCGCGGCGACCGAGTTCTACAAGAACGGCAAGTACGACATCTCGGGCGAGGGCCGGATCCTCGAGAGCGCGGAGATGGCGGAGTATCTCGCGGATTTGACGCGCCGCTACCCGATCTTCTCGATCGAGGACGGCATGGGCGAGGACGATTGGGAGGGCTGGAAGACGCTGTCCGACCTGATCGGCGACAAGGTCCAGCTGGTCGGCGACGATCTGTTCGTGACCAACCCGAAGCGTCTGAAGCGTGGCATCGACCAGGGTATCGCCAACTCGCTGCTGGTGAAGGTCAACCAGATCGGCACGCTGACCGAGACGCTGGAGGCGGTGTCGATGGCGCAGCGCGCGAAGTATACCGCGGTGATGTCGCATCGGTCGGGCGAGACCGAGGACTCGACGATCGCCGATCTGGCGGTCGCTACCAATTGCGGTCAGATCAAGACGGGCAGTCTCGCGCGGTCGGACCGGTTGGCGAAGTACAACCAGCTGATCCGGATCGAGGAAGAGCTGGGCGACGCGGCGCGCTATGCGGGTCGCGACATCCTGATCGGGGGCTGATAGGTTCGGAAACCGGAGGACGACATGGCACGCGTGACGACGAAGACCAGCAAGTTGCGGAAGACGATGCGCAAGGCCGCGTGGCCGGCGCTGGGGCTGACGCTGATGGCGTTCTTCGGCGCGTATGCCGTGCTCGGGCCGAACGGGATGTTCGCGTATGGCGACTATAAGCGCCAGTTGGCGAAGCGTGAGCAGGACTATGCCGCGCTCGATCGCAAGCGCGAGGTGCTGAAGAACCGGGTGGCGTTGCTGAACCCGGATCATGCGAACCCGGATATGGTCGACGAGATGGTCCGTAAGGAACTGAACGTCGCGCATCCGGACGAGGTTATCGTCCCGCTGGGGAACTGATCTTCTGCTCCCCTCCCTGAAAGGGAGGGGCTGGGGGTGGGTTGGCTGGCTTGAGCCGCCACCGATCGAACACGCGGAAGCCGACCCACCCCCGACCCCTCCCTTTCAGGGAGGGGCAAGAAGTGGGGTCGGCTTCAGGGTTTACCGACCCAGGAACGTCAGCAGGTCGTTGGTGAAGCGATCGCTGTCGGTGATCGTCAGGCCGTGCGGGGCGCCGTCATATTCGACCAGTTGCGAGTCCGCGATGCCCTTGGCGGCGGCGCGGCCGGTCGCGTCGATCGGCACGGTCTTGTCGCTTGTCCCGTGGACGACCAGCGTCGGTACGCGGAAAGCCGCCAGATCCTGACGGAAGTCGGTGTGGCCGAACGCCTTGGCGCACTCCAGTGTCGGGTGAAGGCCCGCCTGCATCGCGAGGCTCCAGACCCAGTCGACGACCTCGTCGCTGACCGGCGAGGTGATGAACCCGACGCCGAGGAATTGCTGGAGGAAGGTCTTGAAGAACGCCGGGCGGTCGTCCTCGATACCCGCGCCGATGCTGGCGAGCGTCTCTTCGGGAACGCCGTCGGGATTGTCATCGGTCTTGAGCATGTACGGCACGACCGACGAGATCAGCCCGGCGGCGACCACGCCCTTGCCCTCGTAGCGGCTCATGTAGCGCGCGATCTCGCCGCCACCCATCGAGAAGCCGACGATCGTCGCGTCGGTGTTCGCGCCGGTGGCTTCCATCACGTCGGCCAGATCGTCGGTCAGCGTGTCGTAATTATAGCCGGTCCAGGGCTGGCCCGAGCGACCGAACCCGCGGCGGTCATACGCGATCGCGCGGAAGCCGGCGTTGGCGAGCGCCATCGCCTGCGCGTCCCAGCTGTCGGCGTTGAGCGGCCAGCCGTGCGTCAGGATCACCGGGCGACCCGTGCCCCAGTCCTTGACGTAAATGTCTGTACCGTCGCGGGTTTTTACGTAGGGCATGCAAGTCTCCGGTCTGTCTTTGCAGATGCACGTTCAACGGCTCATCGCGCGCGCCGTTCCGCACGCTGGCGTACCAAGACTTCGACTGGCAGCATGGCGCCAGACGAATCGGAATCGGAGACAGGATGCGGATCGGACTTTTGACGACGGCGCTCGGCGCAGTCCTCGCCTTGAGCGCGTGCGGCCCCGCGCAGACGACCGCGAACACGCAGGCTCCTGCCGCGCCGACCACCGCTGCGACGGGCGACTGGGCGGGGTTCCGCGATGGCTTCATCGACGGCTGGTTCAACATCGATCCGGCCAATGCGGTCTATCAGGGCAAGCACGAATATGACGGCGGCTTGGGCGACTGGAGCGCGGCGGGGCTGAAGCGGCAGGCGGACTTCCTGCATGGCGCGATCGACAAGGCGGGGGCGTTCAAGGATCTGAAGCCCGCCGAGGCGTTCGAGCGCGACTATCTGGTGCAGGTCGCCAAGGGGAAGCTGTTTTGGCTGGAGGATGCCGACCAGCCGCATCAAAATCCGGCTTGGTATGTGAGCGCGGGGCTCGATCCGAACACGTATATCGCGCGCAATTATGCCGATGCGCCGACGCGGATGAAGGCGCTGACCGCGTTCCTGCAGAAGATCCCGGCGGCGGCGGGGAACATCAAGGCGAACCTCAAGACGCCGATGCCGTTGAGCTACGTCAATTACGGGACGGCGGCGTTCAACGGCTTTGCCGACTATTATGCGGGCGACGCGGTGAAGGCGTTTGCCGGCGTGAAGGACGCGGCGGCGCAGAAGCAGCTCACCGATGCGGCGCAGGCGGCGTCGAAGGCGATGCGCGATCTGGGAACGTGGACAGGAGGCCAGCGCGCGACGGCGACGCAGGATTTTGCGCTGGGGGCGGACAAGTTTTCGCGGATGGTGGCGATGACCGAGGGCGTCGATACGCCGCTCGACCAGCTCGAGGCGGCGGGTGTCGCCGACCTGAAGCGCAACCAGGCGGCGCTGGCGCAGGCGTGCGGGGTGTTCGCCAAGGGGCAGACGATCCTCGCGTGCATGGACAAGATGAACGCGAACAAGCCGGTCGGCGGGCCGGTGGCGGAGGCGCGGCGCCAGATTCCGATTTTGCGGAAATTCGTCGTGGATCACGACCTGCTGACGATCCCGGGGACGGAGCAGGCGCTGGTCGAGGAGTCGCCGCCGTATAACAGGCAGAACTCGGCGTATATCGATCCGCCGGGGCCGTTCGATAAGGGTGTGCCGTCGATCTACTACATCTCGCCGCCCGACCCGAGCTGGACCAAGGCGGTGCAGGACGCGTTCGTACCGGGCAGGAACGACCTGCTGTTCACGTCGGTGCACGAGGTGATGCCGGGGCATTTCGTCCAGTTCCTGCATGCAAACCGCTCGCCGTCGCTCTTCGGGCGATTGTTCGTGGGGTATGCGTTTGCCGAGGGGTGGGCGCATTATGCGGAGGAGATGATGTGGGAAGCGGGGCTCAACAACGGCGATCCCGAGACGCATGTCGGGCAAATTTCGAACGCGTTGTTGCGCGATTGCCGGTATCTTTCGGCGATCCGCATGCATGCGAAGGGGATGACGCAGGAGCAGTCGTTCCGGATGTTCGTCGACGAGTGTTACCAGGACGAGGGGAACGCCAAGCAGCAGGCGGCGCGGGGGACGTATGATCCGGCGTATCTGAATTATACGATGGGTAAGTTGATGATCCGGAAGCTGCGGGCGGACTGGACGGCGACGCGGGGTGGCAGGAAGGCTTGGAAGGCGTTTCATGACGAGTTCTTGAGTTTTGGGGGGCCGCCGATCCCTTTGGTTCGGAAGGCGATGATGGGGAAGGCTAAGGCGACGGCGGCGTTTTGATTTGGGAGGATCGCGATCGTTCTCCCATCCACCCCGGCGAAGGCCGGGGCCCAATTGGGGAGCGTCGCTAACGAAGCGCAGTCCTCCGTTACGCCGACCTTTCCAATTGGGCCCCGGCCTCCGCCGGGGTGGTATCCCTTGGGTGAGATTGTTGGGTCCTCCCAAAAGCATGTGTCCCCGCGAAGGCGGGGACCCAGACTGGGCACCCGCCTTCGCGGGTGAACATTCTTCTTCTTCTCGTGCTCCCTCTCCCCCTTCCGGGGAGAGGGCTGGGGTGAGGGGGAGCCAAGCAGTGCAGCGTTTGGGGCAGCCCCTCACCCCGACCCTCTCCCCGGAGGGGAGAGGGAGTAGGTCACCTTGCTTGGGAGGCCGGTTGGACGTCTTGGGTTTCTTCGGTCGGTGGGTTGCGGATCGAGGGGCGGAGGCGGCTTAGGCTGCATAGGCCTGCTACCAGCGCGAGGCCGGCAGCTACGAGCGGCGGGGTCATGCCGGCGCCTACGCCCATCGCCAGGAGGGCCGCGACCAGGGTGGCGCCGGTGGTCTGGCCTACCAGGCGGACCGTGGAGACGAGGCCGCCTGCTGCTGCGGCGCGTTCGCGGGGGGCGGAGCCGATGATGAGGCGCGCGTTCGGCGCCATGAACATCCCGAAGCCCGAGCCGCACAACGCCATCCGCCATGCGATATCGAAATAGCCGGGGTCTGCGGGCATGTACGCGATCAGCAGCAGCGCGCAGATCGACACCCCCATGCCGATCCCGCCGAGCAGTCCGGCCGGGTAGCGATCGGACAACCAGCCGGAGAGCGGCGCGACGAACATGTTGGCGAGCGGCCATGGTGCGATCGCCGCGCCGACTTCCGCCGCGCTAAAACCGTAGGCGTGCGTCAGGCGGAACGGGGTCGAGAGCAGCAGCGTCATCTGCGCGATGAACGCGGTGTAGGCACCGATCGCCGACAGCGCGAGCACCGGTCGCGCGAGCAGGTCGATCGGCAGGATCGGCTTGGTCTCGCCCTGTTCGCGCTTTACGAAGAACCAGCCGATCACCACGCCGGTCAGGACGATCGCGGCGGAGACGATCGGGCTGTCGCCGTGGACCGCGCTTTCCGCGCCGCCGATGACGAGCCCGATCATCGCTGCGCACATTACTGCGCCGAGCACGTCGAAGGGTTCGTCGTGTTTCCGCGGTTCGGGTAGCGCGCGTCCGAGTAGGAGCGACGCGATCGCGAACGGTACGGCGCTGGCGAACACCCAGGGCCAGGGGGCGATGGCGAGGACTAGACCGCCGATCGTCGGGGCGAGTGCTGCCGAACTCGAGACGACGACCGAGTTGATGCCGAGCCCGCGTCCGAGTTGCTTTGTCGGATAGATCGAGCGAATCAGCGCCGACGAGACGCTTAGCGCCGCTGCGGCACCCAAGGCTTGCGCGGCGCGGACGACTAGCAGGAACGGGAGGCTCTTAGCGAAGAAGCAGAGCAACGTCGCGACCGTGAACAGCAGTTGGCCGTATTGGTACATCCGCTTCAGGCCGATCCGGTCGCCGAGCCCGGAGAAGGGGAGCAGCGCCATCGCGAGGATCAGCTGGTACACCGTGACTACGGTCACCACCGCGCTGCTGCCGACGTTCAGATCGCGCGCGATCGTCGGGAGCGCGACGGTGGCGATGCCGCCGTCGATGATCGTGAGCGCCGTGCCCGCCGAGATCGCGGCGATGGCGACGAAGCGGCGGGGCTTGGGCAGGCCGTCCTGCATTTTCTTGAACTCGCTTCGTTACCCCGGATCCTTCAACTTTCCTCAGGAGAGCCTTGTTCCGGGGACCACCGTGCCGCACAATCGACAGGATTTGTTATGCGGATCGGTGGACCCCGGAACAAGCCCGGGGTGACGGTAGGGAGTTGTATATGCGTGGTATCTTGTTTGCGACGGCGGCGACACTGCTTGCGGGGACTGCAGCCATTGCCCAAGTCGCACCGATGACCACAACGAACACCGCCGCCGATCCGTATGTCTGGCTCGAGGACAAGGATGGCGCAAAGCCGCTGGCCTGGGTCGAGGTCGAGAATGCGAAGACCCTTCCGCGGCTCCAGAACGATCCGCGCTACAAGACCTTCTACGCAGAGGCGCTGGCGATCGCGTCGGCGAAGGATCGCATTCCGATGCCGAACCAGATGTTCGGGCGGATCTATAATTTCTGGCGCGATGCCGAGCATCCGCATGGGCTTTGGCGCTGGACGAGTGCCGCCGATTACGCGAGCGCGACGCCGAAATGGACCACCGCGCTCGACCTCGATGCGTTGGGCAAGGCCGAGGGCAAGCAGTGGGTCTGGAAAGGGTCTACCTGCCTCCAGCCCGAGGAGCGGCTGTGCCTGGTCGCGCTGTCTGAGGGCGGCGAGGATGCGGTGACGTACCGCGAGTTCGACCTGTCGACCGGTGCGTTCGTCGAGGGCGGCTTCATGCTGCCGAAGTCGAAGCAGGATGCGAGCTGGGTCGACAAGGATACGCTGCTGGTCGCGCGCGACTGGGGCGCGGGGACGACGACGCAGTCGGGCTATGCGTTCGTGTTGAAGCAGGTGAAGCGCGGCCAGCCGCTGACCGCCGCGACCGAGGTGTATCGCGGCGCGGCGACCGACCAGGGGCCGACCGGCGCGGACGTGCTGACCGACGAGAGGGGCAACCGGCTGGTGGTGATCCAGCGGCGGAAGACGTTCTTCGGTGCGGACAAGCTGGTGTGGACGCCGACGGGTACGCGGCCGCTCGCGCTGCCCGATCGCACGTTTCCGGCGGGGATGATCGACGGACAGGTGATCTTCTCAACCAGTGACCCATGGGGCAAGATCCCGGAGGGGGCGGTTGCCTCCGCGCCGCTTGCCGAGGTGGAGAAGGGGACGATCAACCCGACGATCGTGTTCGCACCGGGGCCGCGCCAGTCGGTCGACGGGATGGCGTTGACCAAGTCGAAGCTTTTGCTGGTGGTGTCGGACAACGTCCGTGGTCGTGCGTCGGTCTATACGCATGGCGCGAATGGCTGGATTGCCAAGCCGATCGTGCTGCCGGACAATGCCTCGATCGACGTCGCGAGCACGACGGATCGTAGCGACGACGCGTATCTGACGTCGACCGGGTTCCTGACGCCGACCTCGCTCTATTCGCTGGATGCCGCGACGGGGGCTGCGCCGAAGCCCATCAAGACTCTGCCGGCGAAGTTCGATGCGTCGAACGATGTGGTCGAGCAGTTCGAGGCGACGTCCACCGACGGGACGAAGGTGCCGTATTTCGTGGTCCACAAGAAGGGCATCACGCTCGACGGGACCACGCCGACGATCATGACCGCATATGGCGGTTTCCAGGTGTCGATGACGCCGAGCTATTCGGGAAGCACGGGCAAGCTTTGGCTGGAGCGGGGCGGTTCGTATGTGCTCGCCAACATCCGTGGCGGCGGCGAGTTCGGGCCCAAGTGGCATGATGCCGGGCGGAAGACCAAGCGGCAGGTGATCTACGACGACTTTGCGGCTGTGGCGAAGGACCTGTTCGCGCGGAAACTGACGAGCCCGGCCAAGCTCGGCATTTATGGCGGGTCGAATGGCGGTTTGCTGATGGGCGTCGAGTTCAACCAGCATCCCGATTTGTGGAAGGCTGTGACGATCCAGGTGCCGTTGCTCGACATGATCCGGTACGAAGGGATCGCGGCTGGGGCGTCGTGGGTCGACGAATATGGCTCGGTGAGCGTGCCAGAGGAGAAGGCGTTTCTCGAGACGATCTCGCCGTATCAGAACATCAAGAAGGGCGTGGCGTATCCGGAGCCGTATATCTGGACGACGACCAAGGACGACCGGGTCGGGCCGCAGCATGCGCGCAAGTTCGCGGCGCGGCTGAAGGAATATGGGCTGCCGTATTTGTATTATGAGGATACGGCGGGTGGCCATTCGGGTGATGCGGATATCGAGCAGGGGGCTCGGTTGCAGGCGTTGCAGATGACGTATTTTACGCAGAAGCTGGTCGGGGTGGCGAAGTAAAACCTGTGATCCTCCCCCGCCAAGGGGGAGGTGGCAGGCATCGCCTGACGGAGGGGGAGGAAGGGGAAACCTCGGTTCCGTGTCCTCCCCCTCCGTCACCTTCGGCGACACCTCCCCCTGGCGGGGGAGGATCGACCGTCGATCAGCGGCAGCGGACCTGGCTGTTGCTCTGCTCCACTGCACGCCCGGCCAAGCCACCGGCTGCTGCACCGAGCAGCGAGCCGACGATCCGCGAACGGCCACCGTCGATCACGTTGCCGAGGATGCCGCCGCCCGCCGCGCCGATGATCAGCCCGGTCGTGCCGTCGTTGCGCTTGCAGTAATATTTGCCGTCCTGGCCGGCATAGACGCGGTCGTTGGTCGCCAGCGTGCGCTCCTGGTAGTTCGGGCCTGCGCGGTAATAGCGCGAGGGGTCGTAATTGCCCTCGTCGCGCTCGTCCGGATACGCTTCCTGATAGCCGCCACTGCGATCCGGTGCGGTGCGATAGCCACCCTGTGGCGCATAGCCGCCACGGTTGCCGCGTACCGACTGGTAGCGATCGAATTCCGTGCGGAAGATCTGCAATTCGCTGTCGAGCCGTGCCTGGGCGGCGGCAAAGCGCGCATCGTCGGCCTGCGATTGCGCTAGCGCCGGCGTTGCAACGGAAAGGCAGGTAGCGGCGATCAGTGCAGCCGTACCGAGAAAACGCTTCATGATCCGGATCCTTCTAAAAGGTCACAACGAGAGTGGGCGGCAGCATCGCGCCACCGCCCCCTCGATTTCAAGTCGTATCAGCGGCAGATCTGCACGCGGCGGTTGTGGCGCCATTCGGTGCGGCAGCGGCGGTTGTTGTTCCAGTTGCGACGATCATGATCGCGGCCACGATAGCGGCGGTCGTCGTGACGATCGCCGCGATGGTCGTTGTGGCGATAATCGCGGCGGTCGCCGCGGTCGCCACGGTGGTCGCCGCGATGATCGTTGTCGCGATACTGCTGGCTGTACCCGCGCTGTGCCTCTGCGGGAGCGGCGGCACCGAGGCCGAGTGTCGCGAAGGCCAACCCGGCAGCGATGAGATGCGTAAACTTCATGAGATGTCCTCTCGAACCCGACAATCGGGATGCGCCGTTGATACGGCTATCGAGAGACATCGTTCCTGAACGGGGTTGTTGGCTGGCGTACAGGTTGGACGCGCCAGCCGGGGATCGGTTAGCCCTATGTTAGCCGGGGAGCCCCTCGATCACGAACACGCGGTAGTCGGCGCCCTTGAGACGGTGCTGCAACGCGTCCTGATAGGCCGGGCTGTCATACCAGGCGTGCGCCTCGGCCATGTCCGGGAATTCGAGGATCACGGCGCCCTCGACAGCCTGACCTTCGAGCGTCTCGACGGCACCGTAGAACGCCAGTGGCTTCAGCGTGCGGCCTTCGCGGGCCAGCGGTGCTTTTGCCTGGTACTGCTTCATCTCTTCGGCATCGGTGACTTCGTTGCGCACGAATACGACATAGGCGGTCATCTAGATTCTCCTTCTGCGGCGGCAGGGTGGCAGCGAATATACCTATGCCCGTCAATATGCGCCTGGTTTCGGCCTGAACGCGCCGAGGCCCGCGATCGCCAGCCGTTGTGCGGGGATCGCGGTCTCGGCGAACGAGAATCGCAGGTAGCGCGCGGTGGTCGGTCGGGCGAAGGCGATACGCTGGGCGGCGAGCGCGTAGGCGATGTTGGGGAGCTCGCCCTTGGCGATATCCTGCCAGGTCCTGCCGTCGGTGCTTGCCTCGACCTTGTAGCCCTTGGGCGGGGCGGTGTTCGCCATCACCGCGCGCGACGGGATCAGGACGAAGCCGGCGAGCGTCTCGGTCGCGGCGAGGTCGATCGTGACCGAAGCGGGCGTCCCGGGCGCAGGCGCGGGCAGGGTCCAGGCGGTCGCGCTGTCGTCGTCGAGCAGCGCCTTGGCACCCGGCGCGGTCGCGGTGACGATCGACCAGCGACTGGTGACGACGGTGGTGGTGTTGGTGTTCCGGACCGGGGCGACGGGAGCGGGCGCGACCTGGCGGAACAGCGCGACTTCGCTGATCGCGGGGCAGGCGGTGCCTTCGAGGATGCGCAGGCGGAGGCGGCGGGGGGCGATCGGCGTGTCCAGGCGGACGATGCGTTGCGGGCCGATGCCCGAATGCTCGGCGAGTTTTTCCCATCGCCCGTTGATCTCCGCATCAATAGCGAAGCGGGTGACGCGAATGCCGAGTGGGAGATACTCGCGGAGGCGGATGAGGTCGAACGATCGGCCCGGCGGGAGGTCCAGCGTCAGTGTCGGCGTGATGATCGCGTCGGGCGTCGACCAATAGGTGTCGCGGTTGCCGTCTAGCACCGTGCTGGCCGCATAGGTCTTCCCGCGGACGTGGCTGGCCGATGCGACCGCGGTCTTGGCGAGATCGGTGGCGAAGGTCGCGGCCTGCGCCTTGCCGAACGACTTCAGCGTCTCGACGTCGATGTCGGCGAGGCGACCGCGGCGGTCGGGCGGCAGGTTGAGGTTGAGGTTGGTGCCGCGACCGACCGATTCGTCGTGCAGCTTGATCAGGCGCGCGGGTGTCTTGACCTTCGAATCCTCGTCGGCGTGGTAGAACCAGCCGGGCCGGATCGAGACGTCGGTCTCGGCGGGCCACCAAAGGGGCGCACCGCGCACGCCCGAATTGCCCTCGGACTGGACATAGGGATGGTTCGGCATGGTCGGCCAGCACGGATCGCCGGCGACGCCGTCCTCGTTCCCGACCCAGCGCAGGTCCGCGCCGAGCGGGTCGAAGGTGCAGGCCATCGGCTGATGCTCGTGAACCAGCGCGACGATCGACGGCCAGTTATAGTATTTCGGCGCGTCGATCTTCCGCGTGTCGCGCGCGCCGCCGTAATAGCCGTCGCCGCCGTTCGCGCCGTCGAACCAGAATTCGAACAGCGTGCCGTAACGCGTGCAGAGCTCGACGACCTGCTTGCGGAAATACTCGACATAGGCCGGGCGGCCATATTCGGCGTGATTGCGATCCCAGGGCGAGAGATACAGGCCGAAATCGAGCCCGGCACGGCGCGTGGCGCGCTCCATCTCGCCGACGATGTCGCCCTTGCCGTCCTTGTAGGGGCTGTTGCGGATGCAGTGTTCGGTCAGCATCGTTGGCCACAAACAGAAACCGTCATGATGCTTGGCGGTCAGGATGATGCCGCGCATGCCGCCTGCCTTAGCCGCGGCGACGATCTGGTCTGGCGAGAAATCGGTCGGGTCGAAGAGCTTCGGATCCTCGTCGCCATAGCCCCATTCGCGATCGGTGAAGGTGTTGATCGAGAAATGAACGAACGCGTATTGCTCGCGCGCGTGCCAAGCGAGTTGGCGCTTCGAGGGCGTCGCACCCCAAGGCTTCGGCGCGGTGTCACGACCGGCACCGATCGCAGGCGTGGCGGTGGCGGCTAGACCCGAGGCGAGCAGCAGGCGGCGAGAAACTTCGGTCATCATCGTCTCCGGGAGGTATCAGGCAGCGGGCTGGCCGAACGAGGGCGGTCGGTCGGCGAGCTTCGCGCCGAATGCAGGGTTCGGCGTGGCGGACATGGTGAAGCGGAGCGTGCCGCCGGCCGCGAGATCGGCATGCGATATCCAGCTCTTGGTCCACGGCTTGCCGTTCCACTGGACCGCCGCGACGTAGGGCGTGTCGGCGCGGTTGCCGGGGGCGTCGACGACCAGCTTGCGACCCTTGCCGACGCGGACCTCGGCGTGGGTGAACAGCGGCGAGCCGAACACGTACACCGCCGCGACCGGATCGACCGGGTAGAAGCCGAGCGCGGACATCACGAACCACGCGCTCATCTGGCCGCAATCGTCGTTGCCGATGATCCCGTCCGGCGCGTTGCGGTACATCGTGTCGAGTAGCTTGCGGACCAGCGCCTGCGTCTTCCACGGCTGCCCGACATAGGCGTAGAGATAGGGCACGTGCTGGTCGGGCTCGTTGCCGTGCGCATATTGGCCGAGCAGCCCGGAGATGTCGGGCGGCGCGTCTTTGGGCATGGTCGACGGAGCGGCGAAGAGCGCATCGAGCCTGGCGGCGAACTTCGCGTCGCCGCCGAAATGCGCGATCTGGCCGTAGAGGTCGTGCTGGTTCAGGAACGTCGTCTGCCAGCCATTCGCTTCGGTGAAATCGCGATAGCGCTTGGTGTGGCCGAGCTGGATCGGGTCGTAGGGCGTCAGCCAGTTGCCGTCGGCGAGCTTGGGCCGCGCGAGGCCGATCGTGGGATCGAGCACGTTGCGGTAGTTGCGGCTGCGGAGGCGCAGGCGATCGGCGTCTTCCTTCGCGCCGGCTTTCCGCGCGAGCGTCGCCATTGCCCAGTCGTCATAGGCATATTCCTGCGTTCGGCTGACCGACTCGTCGACCGTGTCCGCGGGCAAATAACCGCGCTCGATATACGTGCCCCGCCCGCGGCTGTTGATGAGATCTGGCGCGGCGGGATCGAACGCGCGGGTTCGGATCGCGGGCCATGCGGCGGCATAGTCGGCGTCGATGCCCTTTGCCGCGGCCTCGGCCATGATCGCGACCGAGTGCCAGCCGATCATCGTGCCGGTCTCGACTCCCTGGAGCGGCCAGCACGGCGGGCCGTACGCGCTTTGCTGCGTCTGGCGAATCAGGTCGCGGACCAGCGACTTCGCGCGATCGGGTGCGACCAGCGTCAGCAGCGGGTGGAGCGTGCGATACGTGTCCCAGGTCGAATAGGTGCTGTACGCCTGCTCGCCGGCGGGGACGCTGTGGACCTCGCGATCGAGCCCGACATAGCGGCCGTCGACATCGGAGAAGAGCGTCGGCGCGATCATCGCGTGGTAGAGCGCGGTGGTCATGATGACACGCGCATCCTCGGTGCCGCCCTCGACCTTCACGACCTTCAGCGTGTCCGCCCAGTTCCGGATCGCCTGGCGTCGCGCGACGTCGAACTCGCGGAAATAGGATGCGGCGAGGTTGGTGCGCGCGCCGGCCATGTCGACCGCGGAGACGGCGGTGCGAACGACGATCGGTGCGGCACCCGCATTGTCGTAGTGGAGCACCGCGCGGACGCGGTCGGCGGTGACGATCGCGCCGTTGACGCTCTGCGTGTCGGCGTAGAGCGTGATCCGGTCGGGCTTTGGCGACACGTGCATCGCGAAATGGATGCGGCGGCCCTTCGCCCAGCGGAACGTGCGGCGGCTGCCGGTGAGCGTGCCGTCGGTGTCGAGCTCGATCCGGCTCTCGTCGATCAGCGGACCTTCGCCGGGGCGGCTGTCGCGGTAGTTGCCGAGATCGACGAGGAGGTGGCCGGGGCCGGCGGGGAAGTGATGACGCTGCCACCCGACGCGAGTCTCGGCGGTCAGTTCTGAGCGGACGCCGTTGCCGAGCGTGACGGCGTAATAGCCGGGCTCCGTGATCTCCTGCGTGTAAGTCTGGCGATAGCCTTCGCCGGGCTTGTCGGGTGCGCCGGGCAGCAGCTTGACCACGCCGCGACTGGGGACGACCAGCACGTCCATCAGGTCGGCGATGCCGGTGCCCGACAGATGCGTGTGCGAGAAGCCCATCATGGTGGGGTCGCCGTGATGGTAGCCCGAGCAGTTGGCCCATTTCTCGGTATCGGTGTCGGGGCTGACCTGAACCATTCCGAACGGCATCGTCGCGCCGGGATAGGTATGGCCGTCGCCGCCGGTGCCGATCCAGAGGTTGGGCGCTGCTTTTGGAGATCGTGCAATGGCGGGGATCGCGCCGGTGATCGCCAGCGCACCGCTGGAGCCGAGCAGGGCGCGTCGTGTGATCTTCATAGGGCGCTCGCCAATAGTGCGGGGCGGGTGTTCGCAAGCTGAACGATCAGTTCGCCGAACAGCCCGTTGGCCCAGGCGAACCAGGAGCGGGTGAACTTGGCGGGATCGTCCTTGTCGAACGCCTCGTGGGTGAAGCCGGTGTCGGCGTCGGTGTCGCGCAGCATCCGCAGGCACGCGCGGACAGTCGAGTCGTCTGCGCCCGCCAGCGCACGGACGATCAGCGACATCGGCCAGATCTGGCCGAGCCCGACATGCGGTCCGCCGATGCCCTCGGCCTTGGTGCCCTTGAAGAAATAGGGGTTGGCGTCGCTCCAGGCTGCATCGGCCGTGCGGCGCCAGAGCGGATCGGTGGCGGGGACGCAGCCCATATAGGCGAGCGCGGAGAGCGACGGCACGTTGGCGTCGTCCATGAAGACCGCGTTGCCGAAGCCGTCGACTTCGAAAGCCCAGACCTCGTTGCCGTCGCGCAGGCGCATCCGGCCGTGCGCGACGAGGGCCGCCTCGACTTCGTTCGCCAGCGCGGTCGCGTCGGCGGCGAGCGCGGTGTCCTGACGCGCTTCGTTCGCGACGACCGCGAGTTCGCGCAGGGTGGCGACCGCGAAGAGGTTGGACGGGATCAGATACGGGTAGACGCAGGAATCGTCCGAGGGGCGGAAGCCGCACTGGATCAGGCCGTTGGGCTTGGCGGGATTGCCCCAGCCTTCGAGCGCCATCGTCTCGGTGTTGCGGTTCGAGGATCGCAGGAAGCTGTAGGGGCCGCGATCGTCCTTGCGCTGTTGCTCGCGGTAGGTGCGGATGCTCGCGCGGGCGGCCTCGGCCCAAATTGCGTCGAACGGCGTCGCGTCGCGCGTCGCCTGCCAATAGCCGTAAGCGAGGCGCATCGGATAGCAGAGCGAGTCGATCTCCCATTTGCGCTCCGCGACGCCGGGTTTCATCTCGGTCTGGTCCTTCAGCGCCCAACTCAGGTCGGTCTTCGCGGTGGGGCTTTCCATGAACGCATTGGCGTAGGGGTCGATCAGGATCGAGCGCGACTGGCGTGCGATGAGCCCGCGGAAGAGCGTGCGCAGGGCAGGGTCTTCGCGGACGAGATGAAGGTACGGGCGAAGCTGCGCTGAGCTATCGCGGAGCCACAGGCAGGGGATGTCGCCGGTGATGACGAACGCGTCTGGGGCGCCGCCTATGGTCGACATGCGGACGGTGGTGTCGAGCGTGTTCGGATAGCAGTTGCCGAACATCCAGCGGAGCTTCGGGTCGCCGATCCGGGCGGAGACGCGCGCGATCTCGCGTTCGACCGAGCGGCTGGTGAAGTTGCGGTCAGCGAGCGCGGGGCGCTTGCTTGGGAGCGAGGGGCGGGCGGCGAAGGCGGGCGTGCCCACGAGCGCGAGGCCACCGACCACACCGCCGGCCATCACGGTGCGGCGGTCCATGCTCGTGGCGGTCACTTGGGCAACTCCACCGTGGCGCCGGTGATCGTCAGGTCGCTCCACTGGCCCGCGCCGTCGCCGGGCTGGCCGCCACCGATATAAAGACGGTAGGCGCCGGGGACGATCGTCCGCGTGCCGTCGCGCGCGACGCTGCTCATCGAGCGCGGATCGATCGTGATCGGTACGGTACGCGACTGGCCGGGCTTCAGCGCGACGCGGCCGAAGCCGACGAGCTGGCGCTGGAGGACGGGCGTGGTCGGACCGTCGGCCTTGGCGGCGGGTGCTACGAGATAGGCCTGGACCACTTCTTCACCGGCGCGACTACCGGCGTTCGACAGCTTGGCGGTGACGGTCAGCGGTTGGCCGGCGACGACGCTGAGGGCGGGCTTGGTCGCGGCGTAGGCGAAGTTGGTGTAGCTCAGGCCGTGACCGAAACCCCAGAGCGGCGTGCCGGTGAAGTAGCGATAGGTGCGCTCCTTCATCGTGTAGTCGGTGAACGCGGGCAGGTCGCCAGTGGTCTTGTAGAAGGTGACGGGCAGGCGGCCCGACGGGTTGTTGAGCCCCGCCAGCGTCTCGGCGATCGCGGTGCCGCCGGCCTGGCCCGGATACCAGGCGGCGAGGATCGCGTCGGCCGATGCCGGATCGACCGAGACCGCGCTGCCGCTGGTGAGGACGAGGACGATGGGCTTGCCGGTCGCCTTCAGCGCTTCGAGCAGGCGGACCTGCGCTGGAGGCAGGCCGATGTCGGTGCGGTCGCCGCCGACGAAGCCGGGGACGCTGACCGAGAGTGCCTCGCCTTCCAGATCGGGCGACAGGCCCATCACCGCGACCACGACATCGGCGTCACGAGCGGTGGCGACGGCTTGGTCGAGCAATGGCTGTGAGGGTGGGCTCCAGAGCAGGCGGACGCCTTCGTCGTCGCTGCGGTGATCGAGTTCGAGGCGGAACGGGACGGGCTTGCCGTCGCTGGTCAACGTGACCTCGACGCGGCCCTTCTTGACCTCGCCCGCCGAGAGCTGGCGATCACCGATCCAGAGCCGGACCGCGTCGTGTGTCGAGCAATCCTTCCAGCAGGCGGGGACGTCGACGACCAGCGGATAGGTACCGGCGGCGGGGGGCGTGAAGGTTCCGGTCCAGCGGACGCCGAACGTCTTGGCGAGGCCGGGCGCGGGGCTCGCGCGGTTGTGGTCGATGTCGATGTGGCGATCGGTGCGCGTCAGGGTCGGCGCGCCGACGCCGGCTTGGGCGGCGAAATATTCGGTTTTCAGGCCGCGGGCGAAGACGGTTTCGGGGACGGGTACGGCTGCACCATCGGCGAGCGACGAGCCTTGCGCGTAGCGGACGTTGGCGGCGCCGAACTGCTTGCGGATGCCTTCCAGCGGGGTGACGGGGGCGACCGCGGTGCCGTGGTAATTGCCTTGCAGCACGCCGAGATCGTCGGCGTCCGCGCCGATCACCGCGATCCGGATACCGGGCTTCAACGGGAGGCGGTTGGCGTCGTTCTTCAGCAGGACGATAGATTTGCGCGCCGCGTCGAGCGCGAGCGCACGGTGGGCGGGGGTGTCGACCTGGTCGGTGCCGATGCTGCGCCACGGGTTGGCGGCGCCGAATACGGTGCCGAGCGCGCGGCGGGCTTCGAGTGAGCGGATCAGCGCGGTGTCGACCTCGGCTTCGGTGACGAGACCCTGGCGCACCGCGGCGGGGAGGGCGGCGTAGGCGCTGCCGCAATTGAGGTCGGTGCCGCCTCGGATCGCGGCGGCGGCGGCACCCGCGGCGTCGAGGCGGTAATGGTGGTAGAGGCTGATGTTCGACACCGCGTCGCAGTCCGACACGGTGAAGCCCTTGAACCCCCAGTCGCGCCGCAGCCGGTCGATCATCAACGCCGACGATGCGCAGGCGGGGACGCCGTGGATCGAGTTGTACGCGCACATCAGCGACTGCGCCTTGCCCTCGGTGACGGCGAGGCGGAACGCGGGGAAGTAGGTCGCTTCCAGATCGTAGGGGCTGGGATCGACGTCGAAGCTGTCGCGTCCAGCTTCGGGGCCGCTGTGGACCGCGAAATGCTTGGGGGTGGCGATGACCTTGGGGTGGAGTGGGTCGGGACCCTGCAACCCACCGATGAACGCGACGCCGAGGCGACCGGTGAGATACGGGTCCTCGCCGTAAGTTTCCTGGCCGCGGCCCCAGCGTGGATCGCGGAAGATGTTGATGTTGGGCGACCAGATCGTGAGCCCCTCGTAGATCTTGCGGTTCGCGCCGACGTCCTGCGCGTTGAAGCGTGCGCGTGCCTCGGTCGCGACGACGTCGCCGATCTTCGCGACCAGCGCGGTGTCCCAGGTCGCGGCCATGCCGATCGCCTGTGGGAAGACGGTCGCGTGGCCGTTGCGCGCGAGACCGTGGAGACCCTCGTTTAACCAGTCGTACGCGGGCAGGCCGGCCTTCGGATCGGCGGGGACGGTGCTCTGCAACTGCGCCGCTTTCTGTTCGAGCGACATTTGCGCGACGGCAGTGGCCACCGGATCGGCGGAGGCGAGCAGGAGCCAGATCATCGGGCGAGGGTCCTCAGGGTAAGCGCTTTTCGCAACGTTGCGGCGGAGGCGTCGGAGACGACATGGATGGTGATGCTCTCGCCCGGCAACAGGTCGAAGCCGTCGTCGGAGGGCTGGGCCGCGACCGCGCCGAAATCGAGCATCACCGCGCGAGCGAGGTTGGTGGCGGTGATCTTGACGTCGGTGCCGGTCCAGCGAACGCTGAGGCCGGGGTCGGGGTACGCCATGTCCTTGGGCAGGGCGCGTTCGATGATCGCCCGGCTCGTGCTGCCGTTATCGAGCTGCAGATCGGCGACCGCGTAGCTGCCGGTGGGGGCCGCAGCCCCGAACAGCGCGTCGTCGGACAGCGTTGCGACCAGTCTCGACGAGAGCGGCTCGAGCATCAGTGCGGCGGTGGTGTCCTTCAACACCTTGCCGTCCATCGTCATCGTCCGCACTCGCCAGCGTGAGTCGACCAGCGTGGTCGCGTCGGAGATCAGCGAGATGCGCGTCGCGCCATCTTTCCGCTCGGCGACGATCGCTTGCGGCGCGAAGAACCGCCGGGCGGCGTAGTTGAGCAGCTTCCACCGGCCGGCATGATCGATGCTCGCCCAGCTGATCGAAGGCCAGACGTCGTTGAGCTGCCAGTAGAGCGAGCCCATCGTCACCGGGCGACAGGCGCGGTGGTGCGAGGCGGCGATGCGGATCGCCTCGGCTTGGTTGACCTGTGTAAGGTAGACGAGATCGGCGAAATCGCGCGCGGGGCGCAACCGATCGCGCAGGTACATCATCAGCCGCTCATTGCCTTCGCCGGCGAGGAACTTCTGGTGCGCCTTCATCACCGGGCTGTCGGCGGTGAGCGTGCCTTTGCCGGCGAACTCGCGGATCGTCGACAGGTCCGGCATCGCCTGGAAGCCGTATTCGGACATGAAGCGCGGGCAGCTGTCGAGATAGTTCTCGACCGGCTTGGAGCCCGACCAGACGTCCCAGAAATGGCGGTCGCCGTCCTTGTCGGTATCCACGGGACCCTCGTAATTGGTCGAGGGCGAGCCGGGCCAATAGGGTGTGCCGGGGGCGTTGCGCGTCACGGCTTCACGCAGGACGCGGTCGAACAGCACGGCCATGCCGGCGCCGATGCGCTCCTGCTCGTCGGCGCCGACCGCCTTCTTGAACGCTTTCCGGTCGGACCAGTTTTCCCAACCCGACAGGACCTCGTTGCCACCGGCCCACAGCACGACGGAGGGATGCGATCCGATCCGCGCGACCTGTTCCTCGGCCTCGATCCGGACGTTCTCGCGGAAGGCGGCGTCGGGCGGCGTGACGCTGCCGCCGAACATGAAGTCCTGCCACACCATCAGGCCCATGCGGTCGGCGATGTCGTAGAACGCGTCGTCCAGATAGGTCCCGCCGCCCCAGATGCGGACCATGTTCATGTTGGCGTCGCGCGCGCCCTTCAGGATCGTTTCCATGTAGGCGGGCGTGACGCGCGCCGGGAAACTATCGAACGGGATGATGTTCGCGCCCTTGGCGAAGATCGGCGTGCCGTTGACCTTGAACCCGAAACTGCCGTCCTTGCGGATCAGCTCGACCGTGCGGAGGCCGATCCGCTTGGTCACGCTGTCCTCGGGCGTCGGCTCCGCGCCGCCCAGCGATGCGGTGACGGTGTAGAGCGGCTGCGCACCGTAACCGACCGGCTGCCAACGCTTGGGGTCGGCGATCGCCAGCGGGATCGAGACCGCGTTGGTGCCCTTGACGAGCGTCACCGTCCGGTCGACCGAGACCGTCTTGCCGTCCGGCCCGGTGACCGCGGCGCGGATCGTCGCGACACCGGGCGTCTCGACGGCGAGGTCGAGCTTGGCCGACAGCCGCGCCTCAGTCGGCGTCAGCGCCTCCTGGTCGACGCGGAGCGTGTCGATCCGCGCGTCGTCCCAGATCTCCAGTCGCACCGGCCGCCAGATACCGGTGTTGACGATGCGGGGACTCCAGTCCCAGCCGTAATTATATTTGGGTTTGCGAATATAGGGCGAGGTCTGCTTGCCCTTCGGTTCGTCGCCGAACGCACTGTCATATTCGCCCGGCAGTGGGTTCTTCTCGGCGAGCACCATCGGCTGGAGCGTGCGGATCGGCGAGGCGATCGTCACCAGCACTTCGTTGCGACCCACCTTCAGCACGGGCTGCGCATCCACGCGCCAGCGCCGGTGCGCGTTGTCGGTGGTCAGCAGCACCGTGCCGTTGACGCTGACCGTCGCGAACGTGTCGAGACCGTCGAATACAAGGTCGAGGTGATTGCGCTGCATCATCGCCGGGGTGACGTCGAACACGCGGCGGAACTGCCATTTGGTCAGCCCGGCCCACTGGATCGCCGCCTCGTTTGTGCCCTTGAACGGATCGGGCACGCGATGCGCCGCGATCAGGTCCTGCTGCACCGATCCGGGGACGGCCGCTGGCAGCCACGTGGCCTCGCGCTTGTGCGCGGCGGTCGCGGCGGTGTCGGTCGGATCGATCCGCACCTGCCACGCACCGTCGAGCGGCACGACGGTCTTGGGCGAGGCGATGGCCGGCGCGGCGAGCGCGATCAGGGGAAGAACGAACCAGCGACGCATCAGCGTGTCTCCGACAGGGTCATGCGCTCGACCGCGTAGAACGGGTCGGACGTGGGGGCGGTGAATTGGAGGCAGATGTCGCGGTCTCCGGTGATCGTCGGCAACGTCCCCTTCACGCTGAAGCGGGTCGGCGCGGTCTTCGGATCGGGCAGCGGGAAGGTGCCGGCGATCACCGGTTTTGCGCCCTTTACGGTGCAGCCGACCAGCACCATCAGCTCGCCGTGCGGCGTCACGTTGTAATGCTGGCGGACCTTGGTGACGTCGTGCGCGAGGCCCCAGTTGCGCGGCAGGCGAGCGATATCGATCGTGAACCTCTTGGCGACATCCATCGGCGCGGCGGGATAGGCGGTGCAGGTATCGAAGATGTCGGCGTTGAACACCGGCGCGTTGGTCTGTGCCTCGGAGGTCAGCGGTAGGCGGAGGATGAGCGAACCGGCAGGGCAGGCGATCATGTCGGACGCGGTGCGCGTCAGCAGCGCCTGGCGCCCGGTCTCGAACAGCCGCGGCTCGGCGACCGACTGGCCGCTCGCATCGAAGGCGGCGGCGCGGATCGACACGCCGGGCTTAATCGAAAGCGGCGCGGTGTAGGCAGGCGACCGCGCGGTCGGCACCTTGCCGTCGAGCGTGTAGCGGATCGTGCCGTACGGCGCCTGCGTGGCGAGCACGACTTTCGCGCGGTTGGTGCGGAGCGCATCGCCGCGCGTGCCGTCGAGCGTGTAGCCGACCGCGAACGCACTGTCCGCGACCTCCAGCCCCGACTTGCGCCAGCGCCGGATCTGCGGCTGGACCCGGTCGAGGAAGCCGGCGAAATCGCGCTTGTCCTTGCCCGACCAGGTGATCTCCGCGAGCGCGGCGGCGCGCGGGAAGATCAGGTGCTGCATCTGATACGGGGTGACGATGTACTCGCTCCACAGATTGGCCTGCGCGCCGAGCACGTGCTGCGCCTTGTCCGCCGAGATGCCCGCCGGCATCGGCTCGTAATTGTAAACGGTTGCGAGCGACTGGATTGCGAGGCGGCCGGGCGGTTCGTCGCGCCGGTCGCTTTGCAAATTGTCGAAATACAGCGTCGGTGCGGGCGACAGCACGACGTCGTGGTTCTGGTTGGCGGCATCGACCGCGCCCTTCTCGCCGCGCCACGACATCACCGAAGCCGACGCGGGCAGGCCGCCCTCGAGGATCTCGTCCCAGCCGATCAGGCGGCGCTTCTTGCTGGCCAGATAGGTGCCGAACTGGTCGATCATCCAGCTTTGCAGGCCGTTCTCGTCCTTGATGCCGAGCTTCGCCATCTGCGCCTGCACTTCGGGGCTGCGTTCCCACTGGTCCTTGACCGCCTCGTCGCCGCCGAGATGTATATAGGTGCCGGGGAACACCGCCATGAGTTCGTCGAGCACCGTCTTGACGAAGGCGATGCCCTTGGGGCCGGGGTTGAAGAGGTAAGGGTTGACGCCCCATGCGTTGCTGACCTCAGGCGTGTCGCCGATCACGCCGAGCTCGGGATAGGCCGCGACGAGTGCCTGCGCATGGCCGGGCAGGTCGATCTCGGGGACGATCACGATGCCGCGCTCGGCGGCATAGGCGACCAGCTTGCGCAGTTCGTCCTGCGTGTAGAAACCGCCGACGCGCGTGCCGGGTGCTTCGCCGGTCGAGGGGCTGGTACGGATGCTGCCGATCTCGGTGAGCTTGGGATAGGCCTTCACCTCGAAGCGCCAGCCCTGATCGTCCGACAGATGGAGGTGGAGCGTGTTAAGCTTCACCGACGCCATCTGGTCGACGATCGCGTAGATCGACGGCAGCGACTGGAAATGCCGCGCGGTGTCGACCATTAGCCCACGCCAGCCGAAGCGGGGGGCGTCGTCGATCGTCACCGCCGGGATGCGCACGGGCTGGCCGAACGCGCGATCGGGGCTGATGAGCTGGGCCAGCGTCATCGCGCCGTAGAGGAGGCCAGCGTCGCCCGACGCAGTGATCTTCGCGCCCGAAGCGTCGACGATCAGCCGGTACGCTTCGACGCCCTTGATCGCGGCGTCGCGGACGAAGCGGATATTGCCGTTCGGCGACGTCTGGAGAGTGAGCCCGCGCTCGGTCTTCACGTGCGCGATGAGCAGGCGCGCTGCGGCGGCGGCACCGGTGTCGGAAGGATCGGCTGCGATCGTCGCACCGTTGGCGATCGTGAAGCTGCCGGCGGTACGCGTGATTGCGGAAGGTTGCGGTACCAGTGGCAGGCGGTCCTGCGCCTGGGCCGGGATCGCGCAGAGAACGGCAGGAAGCAGCGCCGTCGCCGTCAGCCAGCGCCCGGCATTTCGGTTCGCGGTTGCACGCATGTCGACTGCTCCCTGTATCGGCTCCTAACGGCCGCTGGTCGAGGAATGTAACCAATATAAGTCCAGACACAACCCCGTCATTTGACAGCAAGCTTGTCCTGCTCTGACAGGAGATCGGACGTGGGGCGGTCGGGGGACATACCAATATGGCCCATGGATTTAGTCTGGTTGCCGACCACACGGTCCTTGGCTACGCTACCATAAGGGACGCGGCAAGGCTCGCTTTGAGCTGCCGGTCGGAGGGGGAATACATGGCGTTTTCCGATGACATCGGACGCTTTCGCAAGGGAAATCCATCGCCGCTCTACCTCCAGTTGCAGGAACTGATCCGCAACGCGATCGGCGAGAAGCTGTTGGTGCAAGGCAATGCGATCCCGGCCGAGCGCGATCTCGCGATCGAGTACGACGTATCGCGGATCACCGTGCGCAAAGCGATCGGCGGACTGGTCGAGGAGGGGCTTCTCACGCGCAGGCGGGGCGCGGGGACGTTCGTCGCCGGGCGCGTCGAGAAGAGCTTCTCGAAGCTGTCGTCGTTCAGCGAGGACATGGCGGCGCGGGGCCGCACGTCGAGCAGCAGCTGGATCTCGCGCTCGGCGGGGCAGGTGAACCCGGAGGAGGCGATGGCGTTGGGGTTGTCGCCGGGGGCGGCAGTGTTCCGCTTCAACCGCATACGCTATGCCGACGACGAGGCGATGGCGCTCGAATTCTCGACGATCGCGGGATATTGCCTGCCGTCGGTCGAGGTGGTCGATGACTCGCTCTACACCGCGCTCGAGAACGCCGGGAGCCGGCCGGTGCGCGCGCTGCAACGCCTGCGTGCGGTGCCGTTCGGGGGCGAGCATGCACGGATGCTGGGCGTCGATGCGGGCCATGCCGGGCTGCTGATCGAGCGACGGGGCTTCCTGCGCGATGGCCGGGCCGCGGAGTTCACGCGCTCTTATTACCGCGGCGATGCGTACGACTTCGTCGCCGAACTCGCCGATATCTGACCTTTACCGAGAGCATTCGATGAACCGACGTGAGCTTCTTGTTGGCACGGCGGGCGCCGGTGCCTCTCTGGTCGTGGGGCCGATCGAGGCCGGGTTTGCGGCTAGCGTCAAGGCGCAGGGCAGTGCCGGCGCGCTGCCCATGCCGCAGCCGACGCGGACCTTGCCGTCGCCCGCGCTGGTGCAGGATCCGTCGCGGACGCTGATCGAGCGCGGGTGGCTGTTCCACGAGGGCGATGTGATCGCGCCACCGCCCGAAGGCCACAACGCGACGTATCTGAGCGTGAAGGCGGGCAACGCACTCGGTGCTGCGGCGATGGCGTATGACGATTCCGACTGGCAGTCGGTCCGCTTGCCGCATGACTGGGCCTCCGCGCAGCCGTTCGTGAAGACCGCAAGCGTGTCGCAGGGCTTCCGCGCGCGGGGAATCGGCTGGTACCGGCGGACGCTGCGGCTCGATCCGGCGGACCGCGGCAAGACGATCGGGCTGCAGTTCGACGGGATCGCGACCAACGCCACGGTCTGGGTCAATGGCAGCGTCGTCGCGCACAACTGGTCGGCCTATAACAGCGTCGAGATCGACCTGACGCCGTTCGCGCGGTTCGGCGACGACCTCAACGTCATCGCGGTGCGCGTCGATGCGCAGGCGATGGAGGGCTGGTGGTACGAAGGCGCGGGGATCTATCGCCATGCGTGGCTGATCCGCCGCGCATCAGTGGCGATCGTGACCGACGGCGTTCACTGCGATCCGAGGCGCGGCACGGGTGACGCCTGGAGCGTGCCGGTTGAAGTGAAGCTCGGCAGCATCGATCGCGTGGCGGTCGGCGTGACGGTGGATGTCGCGCTGCTCGATCCCGAGGGCAAGCGCGTGGCGGGGGCGCAGGCGGCTGCGACGGTGCTGCCGCTGGAGCGCGCGACTGCGGCATTGACGCTGGCCATGGCTGCGCCGCGCCTTTGGTCGATCGAGGCGCCGACGCTCTATACCGTCGTGACGCACGTCCTGCGCGACGGGGCGATCGTCGATGAGCGGCGTATCCCGGTCGGCTTCCGCACGATCCGGTTCGATGCGGACCGCGGCTTCCTGCTCAACGACCGGTCGGTGAAATTGAAGGGCGTGTGCCTGCACCAGGATCACGCCGGCGTCGGGACCGCGATCCCCGATGCGCTGTTGCGCTGGCGGCTGGAGCGGCTGAAGGCGATGGGCTGCAACGCGATCCGCTGTTCGCACAACGCGCCGGCCGCCGAACTGCTCGACCTGTGCGACGCGATGGGCTTCGTCGTGATGGACGAGAACCGCCAGTTCAATCCCGCGCCCGATTACATGGCGCAGCTCGAATGGATGGTCCGCCGCGATCGCAACCATCCGAGCGTCATCCTGTGGTCGGTGTTCAACGAGGAGCCGATGCAGGGCACCGAGGCGGGCGTCGAGATGCTGCGGCGGATGGCGCACGCGGCGCATGCGCTCGACGACAGCCGACCGGTGACGGGCGCGATGAACGGCGCGTTCTTCGATCCGATCAACGTGTCGAGCATTTTCGACGTGGTCGGCTTCAACTATTACCAGGGCGACTACGACCGGTTCCACCAGCTCAACCCGACCAAGCCGATGACGAGCTCGGAGGATACCAGCGCCTATGAAACGCGCGGCGCCTTCGCGAGCGATCCGGCCGCGCATGTCCAGTCGTCCTACGACGTCGAGGCGGCGAGCTGGGGCGATACGCACCGCGCGACGTGGAAGAAAATCGCCGATCGCCCGTTCGTCGCGGGCGGGTTCGTGTGGACCGGGTTCGATTATCACGGCGAACCGACGCCGCACGAATGGCCGACGATCTCCAGTTTCTTCGGCATTCTCGATCTGTGCGGGTTCCCGAAGACTGCGTTCGACATCCACCGCGCGCACTGGGTCGATGACGTGCCGGTCGTCGGCCTGACGCCGCACTGGACGTGGCCGGGACGCGAGGGGCAGCCGGTCGTGGTGCTGGTGATGAGCAACGCCGAGCGCGTCGCGTTGCGGCTTAACGGGCGGAAGTTCGGCGAGCAGGCGGTCGACCGGATCATGGGCAACGAGTTCAGCGTGCCCTATGCGCCGGGGCGGATCGAGGTGATCGCGTTGCGCGGCGGCAAGGTCGTCTCGACAGCCGCGCACGAGACCGTCGGCAAGCCGGTTGCGCTGCGCTTGACCCCGGCGCGGACCGTGATGGCGGGCGACGACGAGGATACGCAGCCGGTGACGATCGATGCGGTCGATGCCGCCGGGCGCCACGTACCTACCGCGAACCTGCCGACGCAGTTCTCGGTCGATGGCGCGGCGATCATCGGTGTCGGTAATGGTGATCCGAACAGCCATGAGCCGGAGAAGGGCAATGCGCGGTCGTTGTTCAACGGGCTGGCGCAAGTCATCGTGCAGGCGGGAACGGGCCGAGGGCGGATCGTGATGACCGCGACTGCACCAGGATTGAAGCCGGCGCGGCTGGTGATCGACCGGGCGGCGATCGCACCGCGCGCACAAATGGCCGCGACCTATGGTGGGCAGGCTATCCGCGAGTGGCGTCGCTCGCCGGCGTTCGCCGCGCGCCCCGATCCTGCGCTGGCGCCGATCGATGGGGACAATAATAGCTGGGCGTTCGTGCGTAGCGGCACGCCGGTCCAGGCTGCGGCGGAGGGTCGCTGGCGGCTCTACCGTGCGAGCGTGACGCCGTGGCGGCGGATCGGTGCGGAGGGCGGCACGATCCGGTTCGCCGCGATCGCGGGGAAGGCCGAGCTGTGGGTCGATGGCCGGCGGCTAGCGTCGAAGACCGGCGCAGAGGCGGGGCCGCTCGAGGCGGCGTTGCCGGCGGGCGGCGGCGTGCGCCAGATCGTGCTGGTGGTGGAAGCGGCTGCGGATGGCGTTTCGGGTGTCGTCGGTCCGGTGTCGCTGGAACCGCGGGCGCGCTGATGCGGCTAAATCCTCCCCCGCCAGGGGGAGGTGTCGCCGAAGGTGACGGAGGGGGAGGACACGGAACAGGCGTTTCCCTTACCTCCCCCTCCGTCTGTCAAGTGCCAGCCACCTCCCCCTGGCGGGGGAGGATCAGTGGTCTAGCAGGCCAGCGTCGTCAGTACTGCGTCGGTCGCGAGTACGTGAAGTTGGCCTGGCGCGGGGCGGGCGATCGCGCGGATACCGAGCTTTGCCAGTGCCGCATCGTCCACAAGCGCGAGATCGCCCAGTTGGACCCGCAGTCGCCCGGTGTGACGGCTGGTGGCCAAGACGTTTGCTGCCCCACCGAGTGCGCGCTCGGTTACGGATGAGAGGGCGATCGAGTCCGACACGATGAGCGCGGCAGGCTTGATCGCCACATCGCCACCCAGCGCCAGCGCATCGCGAATTTCCATCGAGACGACGTCGGCGATCGGCCCGAGTACGACCTGGAGTGCGGAGTTCGACGGGCGCAGGATACCGCGGGCGCCGAGTGCCTTCAGCGCGGCATCGTCGACCGCGGACTGGTCCACGACGATCAGCCGCAATCGCGTCGTGCACGCGCTCACCGTGGTCAGGTTCGCCCCGCCGCCGAGCGCCTGCGCGAACGCCGCACCGCGCCCGCCTGCCGTGGGGGGGGCCACCGCGGCGACGGTTTCGGCTTCACGTCCGGGCGTCGCGAGGTCGAACTTGCGGATGAAGAAGCGGAACAGCCCGTAATACAGCACGAAATACACCGCGCCGACCGGGAGCAGGACGAGCGGTCGCGTCGCCTTGCCGAAGTTGAGCACGTAATCGAGCAGCCCCGCCGAGAAGCCGAAGCCCATCTTGACGCCGAGCAGGTCCATCAACGCCATCGACAGGCCGGTCAGCACCGCGTGCACCGCGTAGAGCACGGGCGCGAGGAACATGAAGCTGAACTCGATCGGCTCGGTGACGCCGGTCAGCGCCGAGGTGAGCGCGAGGCTGAGCAGCATGCCGCCGACCGCTTTCCGGCGCTCGGGCTTGGCGGAATGGTACATGGCGAGGCACGCGGCGGGCAGGCCGAACATCATCACCGGGAAGAAGCCGGCCATGAAGATTCCCGCCGACGGATCGCCTGCGAAGAAGCGGCGCAGATCGCCCGAGGTGCCGTGATAATCGCCGGCGACGAACCAGACGATGTTGTTGAGCAAATGGTGTAGCCCGGTGACGAGCAGCAGGCGGTTGAGCAGCCCGAACACGAACACGCCGATCGCGCCGCTGCCGGTGATCGCGACGCTCAACTGGTCGACGCCCTGGCTCAGCAGCGAGAAACCGAAGCCGAATACCGCCGCGAGCACGAGGCCGGCCACGCCGCTGACGATCGGCACGAACCGGCGTCCACCGAAGAAGGCGAGATATTCGGGCAGCTTGATCGTCGAATAGCGATTGTAGAGCGTCCCGCCCGCGAGCCCCGACAGGATGCCGATCGGCACGTCGAGCCGCGCCATCGCCTTGGCCTTCCACGCCGCGATCGCGAGGTCGGCGGAGACGCCGGTCAGCCCTGCGGACACATCGGGTGCGACGGTGATCAGGACTTTGCCCGCTTCGGTCGCAACCAGGAAGCAGACGACGCCGGCGAGACACGCGGCACCATTGCCATCGCGCGCGAACCCGGTGGCGACGCCGATCGCGAACAATAGGCCGAGGTGCGAGAAGATCGCGTCGCCCGCCGCGCTGATGAAGGCGATGTCGAGCAGGTCGGGCTGACCGAGGCGGAGCAGCAGGCCGGCGATCGGCAGCACCGCGATCGGCAGCATCAGCGCGCGGCCGAGCGGCTGGAGGGCTTCGAGGATCGATTTCATGCGGTGAACTCCCGGGCGAGCGAGCGGACGTCGGCGGCGGACCCGCATTGCAGCGCGGCGGCGGCATGCGTGCGGCACGCCTCCATCGTCAGCGTGGCGACCAGCGCCTTGATCTCGGGCACCAGCGCCGGTGCGGACGAGAGTTCGGTAACACCGAGCCCGATCAGGATGGGGACGGCGAGCGGGTCGGACGCGAGCCCTCCGCATACCCCAGTCCAGCGGCCATGTACCACGCCGCCCTTGCAGGTCTGCGCGATCAGCCGGAGGACGGCGGGGTGCAGCCCGTCGATCCCGCTCGCGACGGCCGCGTTGCCGCGGTCCATCGCCAGCGTGTATTGGGTGAGGTCGTTGGTGCCGACCGACAGGAAATCGGCCTCCGCAGCAATCAGGTCGGCGGTGACGGCGGCGGCGGGAGTCTCGATCATCACGCCGACCGGCACGCGATCGCCGATGCCGATCTCGGCGGCGACGCGGTCGACCACCGCGCGGACGGCGCGCAGTTCGTCGAGGCTGGCGATCATCGGCACCATGATGCGGCATTGCCCGGCGGGCTTTACCGACAGGATCGCGCGAACCTGGTCCTCCAGGATCTGCGGGTGCGCAAGGCCGACGCGGATGCCGCGCAGGCCTAGCGCGGGGTTCTCTTCCGGCGCCATCGGCAGATACGGCGCGGGCTTGTCGCCACCGATGTCGAGCAGTCGGACGATCAGCGGACGGCCGTCGAGCGCGTCGGCGATCGCCTGGTAATCGGCGGTCTGCTCGGCGACCGTCGGCGCGGCATCGCGTTCGAGGAACAGGAATTCGGTGCGCAACAGGCCCGAACCTTCCGCGCCGTTATCGACCGCGAGGTGCGCATCGCCGAGCGCGCCGAGATTGGCGAACGCCTCGATCCGGGTGCCGTCGGCCATGCGGCAGGGTTCGCTCGCCCGCGCGAGGGCTTCGGTGCGGCGGACCTGCGCCTGGACGATCCGCACCTGCGTGGCGACGAGCGTGTCGGCGTCGGGATCGATCCGCAACAGGCCTTCGCTGGCGTCGAGGATCACGGGCGTATCGTCGGTGACGGCGTTCAACTGCGCGCCGATCGCGACCAGCGCGGGGAGGCCCATCGTCGCGGCGAGGATCGCGACGTGCGAGGTCGGGCCCCCGCGCTCGACGCAGAAACCGACGATGTTCGCGCGGTCGAGCGACAGGACGTGCGACGGCAGCAGGTCGTCCGCGAGCAGGATCGTGTCCGGCGGGAACGACAGCGGCATGGTCTCGACGCCGGCGATTAGCGCGAGCAACTGGCGTTCGAGATCGAGCATGTCGTCGGCGCGCTCGGCGAGCCGCGGGTCGGTGCTGGTGCGCAACGCGTCGGCCTGCGGGCGGATCGCGTTACGCCAGGCATGACCGGCGCCCTCGCCGCGCGCGATGCCGCTGCGCGTCGTTTCGTGGAGCATGGGATCGTCGAGCATGGCCGCATGCGCCTCGACGATCGCGCGTTCGGGACCGGTTGCGCTGCGGGCGCGCTCGGCGAACCGGGTCGATAGCGTTGTGACCGCCGCATCGAAGCGTGCCTCTTCGACGGCGATGCCTTCGCCGTGTTCGGGGACGACGATGTCGGCGGGACGGAACCAGCGGGCGCGGGCGATTGCCAGGCCGGGTGCCGCGGTGACGCCGGTCAGCGCGCCGTCGACTGCGGGGCGGGATGGCGAGGCGGCGACGGCGGGCGTGCGGACGGGGGCTTCGGCCGGCTCGTCCATGCCGCTCTCGATCAGGTCGCAGATGGCAGCGAGTGCCGCAGAGGCATCGGCGCCGGCTGCCGTCACGATGATCGTCTCGTTGTGGCGGATTGCCAGGGCGAGCAGGGCTATCGGGCTGCGGACGTTGGCGGTCTTGTCGCCGGATGCGAGCGTCACGTCGGCGTCGAAGCGCTTGGCGGTGGCCGCTAGGCGGGCGGCGGGGCGAGCGTGGATACCGTGGGGGAGGGGCACGACGACCGTGCGCTCGTGCGTCGCGCCGTCTCGGTTCGTTTCGCGACGTGCGACCGCGTCGCTGGGTTCGAGCGTCATCAGCGGATCGCCGACCGCGACCAGTTCGCTGGAGACGGCGTGGACGATGCTGAACCGGTCAGGGTTCACGACAACGATCGGCGTGACGACCGCGCGGGCCTCGCGCACCAGCAGGTCTAGGTCGAAGCGAATCAGCGGCGCGCCGCGCTCGACCGTGTCGCCGACCGCGACGCACGGGCTGAACCCGCGTCCGCCGAGCGCGACCGTGTCGAGCCCGATGTGGATCAGGATCTCCGCACCCTCGGGCGTGGCGAGCGTGATCGCGTGGCCGCTCGGCAGCAGCGTCAGCACGGTGCCGGCGCAAGGAGCGTAGAGGCAGTCGCCGGTCGGATCGATCGCGACGCCGTCCCCCAGCATCCGCTCCGAGAACACGGCGTCGGGGACTTCGTCGATCGGCGTTGCCCAGCCCTGCATCGGCGCGGTCAGGAGGATGGAGGCCATGGGTGCGTTCTCGATGCCAGAAGGGGAGGGCTCGATGCCGGAAAGGGAGGGGGGCAAAAGCGGGGTAGAAGCGGTCAGGCCGCGCTTGCCCCGCCGATCCATGTGCCGACTGGATGGAGGTCGCGGGTGAGCACGACCCAGTCGGCGGTACGGCCGACCTGCAACGTGCCGCGCTCCTGCGACAGCCGCAGGAACGCCGCCGGATAGGTCGCCGCCATCGCCGCGGCGACCTCGGGTGCGACGCCTAGGCGGTCTACGGTGTTGCGGACCGCGCCCGCCATGTCGAGATCGGAGCCTGCCAGCGTGCCGTCGGCGCCGACGCAGCGGCCATTCTCGACATGGATCTCGCGGCCTTGCAGCACGAAAGACTTCTCGGCCGCACCGACGCAGGGCATCGCGTCGGATACCAGCATGAACCGGTCGTGCGGCCGTGCGCGCAACGCGATCCGCAGCACTGCGTCGTCGACATGGAAGCCGTCGACGATGATCCCGCAATACACCGCCTGGTCGTCGAGCACCGCGCCGACCACGCCTGGGGCACGATGGACCAGCGGCGACATCGCGTTGAACAGATGCGTCACGCCGGTGATCCCGGCAGCCATCCCGGCACTCGCGGTGGCGTGGTCCGCATCGCTATGGCCGATGCTGATCAGCACGCCGGCGGCGGTCAGCGTCGCGATCTGTGCCGCGGTTACGCGCTCGGGTGCGAGCGTCACCATGACCCGGCCGAGACGGGGGCGAGTCAGCAGCGCGAGCAGCGCGTCATCGAGGTCCTGGAAGCGCGTGGGGTCGTGGATGCCCTTGCGTGCCGGGCTGATCACCGGGCCCTCGATATGGATGCCGAGCACACCGGGCACGCCTGCGAGGATCGCCGCGTCGACCGCGTCGAGCGCGAGCGCGATCACGTCGGGCGTGTCGCTGATCAGCGTCGGCAGGAACGCGGTGGTGCCGAACGGCCGATGCGCCGCGCCGATCGCGGCGATGCCCTCGACCGTGGGCGTATCGTTGAACAGCACGCCGCCGCCGCCGTTGACCTGCGTATCGACGAAGCCGGGCATGAGCCAGCCACCGTCGAGATCGACTGCGTGATCCACGGCCTGGTCAGAGGTTGCGTTGTCGATCCGGGCGATCCGCCCGTCCTCGACGACGATCGTCGCGTCGTTCAGGACGCCCGCGGGGGTGACCACATGGCCATTCGAAAACCGGAAGATCGTCATAACGTGCGCGTCACCTTGCTGAGATGCGACGGTGCGTCGGGGTTGAACCCGCGAGCAAGCGAGAGGGCGTTGACCATGCGATAAAAGCTCTGGATCATCAGGATCGGCTCGATCGCCGGATGCGCTTTTAGCGCGGGCAGGACGCCGTCGTCACTGCTGCCGTCGAGCCCGGCGTCGGCGAGCAACACGCCTGCGCCACGCTCGGCGAACTCGCGCGCCGCATCGCGCACGCCGTCCCCGGCCGCATCGGAGGTCGCGAGAGCCAACAACGGGAAGCCGTCCTCGACCAGCTGCATCGGGCCGTGGCGGACCTCGGCCGAACTGAACGATTCGGCGTGTAGCGCGCAGGTTTCCTTCATCTTCAGCGCCGCCTCGTTGGCGATGCCGAAGCCCATGCCGCGGGCGATTACGAACAGATTGGTCGCCGTACGCAGCGGTGCGACGGCGGCCGACCAGTCGAGCGCCCAGGCGCGTGCGAGGTCTGCGGGGAGCGCTGCAACCGCGCTACGCAACGCATCGTCGTCCGCCCATTCCGCGGTCAAAGCGGCGAAGGCGGCGAGCGAGCAGATATAGGACTTGGTCGCCGCGACCGACTTTTCCGGTCCGGCATACAGCGGGATCAGCGTATCGGCGGTTTCGGCGAGTGGCGAGGTCTCGTCGTTGACGAACGCGACGACATGCGCGCCGGCCGCCTTCTGCGCGGCGACTGCGGCGAGCAGGTCTGGGCTGCGACCGCTCTGCGATACCGCGATGCACAGCGTGTTCCGCGCGCCGAGCGGTGCGTCGTAGATCGACACGATCGAAGGCGCCGCGGCGGCGACGGGGATACCGGTCTTCGTCCAGATCAGATACTTGCCGTACACCGCCGAGTGATCCGACGAGCCGCGCGCGCAGGTCACGACGACGGCGGGCGGGGCGCTACGAAGACGCGCACCGAGCGCCGCGAACGCCGCGGCGTTGGTCGCGAGCATCCGCGCGACGGCCTCGGACGATTCCGCAGCCTCGCGGAACATCAGCGTCGCGGTTTCCGCAATCGGCGGGGGTGTTAGCGGAGGCGGAGTGGCGTCGTGCATGGCGGCTCGCTTCGATTGGCGTTCGGCGAGGAGCGAGAGGCCCCCCGACCCAGACCGGTTTGAGTAAGTTATGGATTGGTATTATTCAAGCGCCGGATGTCCAGCCACCATGTTCGCCAGTCGCTCTACCGCGTCGCGGTTCGTCGCTGCGCGCCCCGGCGAGGCGAAGCCGAAGCGTAGTTCGGCGGGATCGGCGGCGGTCGTCATGGCCGTGCGACACGAGGCGTGGACTTCGCGGACACCGGTCGCGAGGATCGCGGGCAACGTCTCTGGCGAGACCCCGCTTCCTGCTAGCACGATGATCCGTCCTGCGGCTTGCTGGTGCAGTGCCGCCAGCATCGTGACGCCGTCGATCGCCTTGGGGGCGCCGCCCGAGGTCAGGATCCGGTCGAAGCCGAGCGTGACGGCGGACTCGATCGCGTCGGGCATGTCGCGGCACAGATCGAAGGCGCGGTGCAGCGTCAGCGAGAGTGGACGTCCGCGGGCTACTCCCAACGACTTGGCGTGGGCGACCCAGGCGGCAAGCGCAGGCAGGTTGAGCCGGTGGTCGGCATCGAGCGCGCCGATGACGATTCCCGCCAATCCGGCTTCGGCCGCGGTGCGAATGTCGTCCGCGATCAACGCCTGCTCACGCGGGGTATAGACGAAGCCGCCTTCGCGTGGCCGGGCCAGGAGGTGGACGGGTACGCCGGAGACCTCCGATGACGCCGCCGCTGCCCGGATCAGCGACGCGGGCGGTGTAAGCCCACCGACGCCGAGCGCCGCGCACAGTTCGATGCGATTGGCACCGCCAGCGATCGCCGTGTCGATACCGTGCAGATCCTCGACGCAGACTTCGAGCATCGTTCGGGTACCACGCACCATGTCTTTCGGCACGCTCACGCCTGGAACAGCGACCGCGCCTTCAGCACCGTCGTCTTGCCGCGCGCGTCGGTGACTGCATAGGTAAAGCCCGGCAGCAGGCAGAACGCGCCGACATTGCCCTTCGTGTCGAGCGCGAGGAAGCCGACCTGGACGCCGCGGATCGCGTCGCCGCGCAGCTTGGCGATATGCCGGACCACCTCTTCGCATGCCTGTTGCGGCGTCGACCCGCCGCGCATCGACGCGACGACGCGTGCCGAGCCAGCGACGCGGGTCACTTCCTCGCCGAGCCCGGTCGAGGTGGCACCGCCGACGCCTGCCTCGACGTACAGTCCCGACCCGACTTGTGGCGAGTCGCCGACCCGGCCACGCATCTTGAACGCCATGCCGGAGGTCGTGCAGGCGCCCGCCATCCGCCCGTCGGCCGTCCGTGCGAGCAGGCCGATCGTGTCATGGTCGAGCGCGCCGCCGGGCGTCCGGGTGATGCGGTTCTCGCTATTGGCTTCGGGTTGGTATTTCGCGGTCTTCAGCCAGTCGCGCCATGCCTTTTCCGATTCCGGGGTGAGCAGCGACTGTTGCGGAAATCCCTGGTCACGCGCGAACCGCGTCGCGCCCTCGCCGACGAGGAAGGTATGCGGCGTTCGCTCCATGACGCGGCGCGCGACGGAAATCGCATGCACCGTGTTCTCCAGCGCGGCGACGGCCCCGACGCCGCCGACATCGTCCATGATGACGGCGTCCAGCGTGACGTGGCCGTCGCGATCGGGATAGCCGGAATAGCCGACGCTATGATTGGTAGGGTCCGCCTCGGGTACCATCGCGCCGGCCTCGACCGCGTCGATCAGGGAGCCACCCTTGGCGAGTTCCGCGAAGGCCACCGTGTTGGCGGCGGCGCCGAAGTCCCAGGTCGACAGGACCATGGCCCCGGTCGCCGAAGCGTCCGTCGCGGCACCCGATCGGGCAGAGGCCCGAGTCGCTACGAATGGTATCATGCCCAGGCCGCCCAAGCCGGCGAGCAACGACCGTCGCGTGTTCTCCATCAGATCCCCCTTGCGTTCTTGTGTGCACGCTATCGCAACGAGATGTCGACCGCCAGTAGTGACGCCGATTTGCAACATTCCAACGCAAATGTTCTAGACCGGTATTGCTTCGGCATTGACTGACGACGTGTTTTGACCAAACCAGTACGGGCAACCGGTATAGCGCTATCACGCAACCGGGCTTTTTTAGGGGTAGGTATGAACTTCGGCCATTCTGTTTCGCGGATCGCGCTCGTCGGATCTCTCGTGTTTTCCGCTACCACGGCATTCGCACAGGACGTGCCCGCGCAGGCCGTGACGCCCGCCCAGGCTGCCGCGAGCACGCCCGCCGAAGCCAAGGTCGAGGCGGATGCCACCACCGCAACCACTGCCGTCGATCCCGACACGAAGGACGACACGATCGTCGTCACCGGATCGCGCATCCAGCGTCCGAACATGACGTCGGCCGCCCCGATCACCTCGGTCACCGCGCAGGACATCCGCGCACAGGCGGCGGTCAACGTCGAGGACGTGCTGAACCGCTTGCCGCAGATCGCGCCGGACAGCCAGCAGACCTATAACGACTCCGACGGTCGCCAGCGCATCAAGCTGCGCAGCCTCGGGTTCGAGCGCACGCTGGTCCTGATCGACGGCAAGCGCCTCGGCACGCAGAACGGCCAGGACGTCGGTATCATCCCGCCGTCGCTGCTCGAGCGGGTCGACGTGCTGACCGGCGGCGCATCGTCGGTCTACGGCTCGGACGCAGTCGCGGGCGTCGTCAACTTCGTCCTGAAAAAGGATTTCGAAGGCATCCAGCTCGACGGCAACTATAATTTCTACAACCACAACAACAAGGACACCGTCGTGTCGTCGCTGGCGCGTTCGTCAGGCTTCAGCAGCCCGCGCGGCCTGACCAACGATGGCGGTCGTGCCGACGTCACGCTGACCGCAGGCAAGAAGCTGTTCGACGGCGCGCTGCGTATCAACGGCTTCGTCAACTACAAGCACACCGACGAGGTGCTGTTGTCGGCTCGGTCCAACTCGGGCTGCTACCTGACGCAGACCAGCCTGAACGCGCCGCTGTCGTGCGGCCTCACGCCGAGCAGCTCGACAAGCGGCCTCATCACGCCGCTCAGCGGTGCGAACGCCAACGCGCAGCTCGTCAACAACCCGAACGTCACACGTACTTTTGTGCCGTTCGGTCCGGGTGCCGGCAACGCCTCGAACTATTTCAGCAATTATGCGTATCAGCGCCCATCCGAGCGCGTGAACGCCGGTGGCTTCGTCAGCCTCGACATCGCACCCGACGCCGAGCTGTATGCGTCGGGCATCTGGTTCCGCGACAAGTCGTACAACAACTATCCGGCGATCGCCGGTGGCTCCGTCCAGGTGAACTGCAACAACCCGTTCCTGTCGGGTGCGCAGGCGACCGCGATCTGCGGTGCTGCGGCTGGCACGGTGGCGACGGCACCGATCGATCTTCGCTATCGTCTTGGTGAGGGCAACGATCAGCCCGACGCGTATCTGAACACCGGTGTTCGCCTGACCGGCGGCGTCCGCGGCAAGGTCGGCAGCGCGTGGACCTATGACGTCGGCGGCGTCTATGCCCGCAACCACCAGGATTACACGCCGAGCTTCGTCAACGCGACCAACCTGCGAAACTCGATCAACGTCGGTGGCACGCGCGCCGCACCGACCTGCGCAACGACCACGGATCCTGCCTGCGTTCCCTTCGACGCGTTCAGCGCGGGCAATACCAATCCGGCCCTCATCGACTATCTGTATGACCAGGGCACGGCGGCGACCACCGGTACGCTGTACGACGTACAGGCCAACGTCACCGGCGACCTCGGCAAATACGGCATCACCTCGCCGTTCGCCGAGCAGGGCGTCGCGATCGCGCTGGGCACGGAATATCGCAAGGATACGCTCAAATCGACCGCCGACAGCGTGTATCGCGCAGGCCTGGGCGGCACCGACAGCTACCTGAAGCAGGACGTCTGGGAGGCCAATATCGAGGTCCAGGCGCCGCTGGTCGAGCACAAGCGCTTCGCCGACCTGTTGCAGGTGAACGGCGGCTACCGCGTGTCGAAGTACAGCAGCAACCCGAGCACGTTCAACACCTGGAAGGTCGAGGGCATCTACGCCCCCGTCAGCGACCTGACGTTCCGCGCCTCGTTCAACAAGGCGCAGCGCGCGCCGACGGTGACCGAAATCCGCCAGGCGACCAACGTCGATTTCGCGTCGGGCGGCGCTGGCACGTTCAACGATTTCTGCGCACCGACGGTCGTCAACGGCGCCAATGGCGTGACCTACGGCGCGCCGATCGCGTCGCGCGAAGTGTGCCGTGCAACCGGCCTGTCCGATGCGCTCTACGGCAGCCAGACCCTGCTGTGCAGCAACGGCACCGCGCCTAACGGCTCGGCGGCATGCACCGTGCGCTCGGGTGGCTACACCGCCGATCCGGAGACCGCCTACACGCAGACCTACGGCCTGATCGTGAAGCCGCGGTTCGTGAAGGGCTTGGTGTTCTCGGTCGATCGCTACCAGATCAAGATCAACGATTCGCTCGGCTACAACGACTACAGCTACTACACCGATGGCTGCCAGCGTTCGAACGGCGACGCGTTCTTCTGCCAGGGTATCGTCCGCAATCCGGGTACGGGTACGCTGTATTCGACGGCCGGGAGCAACCCGACCACCGGCTTCATTCGCCAGGGCACGACGAACTATTACACGTCGATCGCCCGCGGTTACGACTTCCAGGCGCAGTACACGCTCGACCTCGCCAGCGCCGGCAAGATCGACTGGAACTTCAACGGGTCGCTGACGACGTTCGCGGGCGGCCAGGACTCGCCGGTCCAGCCGGAGCGCAACTGCGCCGGGTATTACGGCAACGGTTGTGGCCAGCTGATCCCGAAATGGTCGCACGGCCTGCGCGCGACCTACACCACGCTCGACCGCGGCTTCAGCGCCTCGTTCAACTGGCGCTATGTCGGCTCGCTGACCAATGCTGACAATTCGGGCGACGAGGCGATCGGCGGCACGGACGCGCGCGCACGGACCAGCTACTACCGTGTTTCGCCGAAGAGCTACTTCGACCTCGCGCTCAACTTCGCGATCGACAAGCAGTTCTCGCTCCGCCTGATCGCGAACAACCTGCTCGACAAGAGCGCGCCGATCGTTCCGGACTCGTACAACGTCGCCCTCGCGCGCACGAACACGATCCCGCAGCGCTACGACTCGCTCGGCCGCAACCTGGCCGTGGGTGCGACCGTCCGGTTCTGATCCAACGCTGGCTCGTGTCGGTCGACGCGAGCCACGGACGCCGAAGATCCTCCGTGCCTTCGGGCGCGGGGGATTTTTTTTGTCTGGGGATGCTGGTGTTGGAGCTCGAGCTCGAGCGCTACCGAGCGATGCTACGCAGGTGGCTGCACATCGTTGATCAGAAGTCGGAAATGGTGCCGGTTGCAGGAATCGAACCCGCGACATCCAGTTTACAAAACTGGCGCTCTACCAACTGAGCTAAACCGGCCCGTTCGCGTCAGGCGTAATCGCCCCATGCTTCAAGATACGCCGAAGGTCCAGCCCTCGGTTTGCGCGATATGCGATGTCATCGCTGCCGGGTGCCAGAGTTCGGGGCGATCGGCGTAGGCGCGGAGCCAAGCGGCGGTGAGGATCGCGTCGGTGGCGTGGTCGTCGTAGCGGGCGAGGGGTGCGTGCGAGGCGCTGCCGATCACGCCCAGTGCCACGTCGAGCGCGGCGGCGTCGCGGATCTTGCTGAGCCCCTTGCGAATGCCGGCGGCGCGCGCGGCGATCGTGGTGTAGATCTCGACGATCACCGAACCCTCGGACGGTACGGGATCGAACGGCCAGACCGGCACGTGGCCGGCCAGCCTGTGCAGCACGCGCATCCCGGTCAGGCTCGACTTGCCGACCTGCGCCGCGCCGACGAGGTTGAGGTTGCTGGTTGGGCTCAATCCCTGCCGCCGCTGTGCTTCCTCGGTCACGCGGAGCCGGCCGGACCCTTCGAAGAACTCGCCCTTGCGCCCGCCGTGGCGACGCAGATGCCGCGCAACCTCGTCATGATCGACGAAGCTGCTGGCCCCCAGATGCGGATCGTCCGCGCAAATCCGCTCGACCAGCGCCCACAACGTGCGCGCATCTGCCGGACTCTCTGCCCAGCCGGGAAAGAACGCGTCCTGGTCGATGAACGGAAGCGATGGCCCGAGATCGAGCCCGACCAGCGTATCCGGCGGCATCGCGTTCGCCAGCCAATCGAGCGCGGCGGTGCGCGACCAGCCGCCTTCGGCTGTGACCAATGTCGGTGCAGCGGCCCCGCGCGCGCAGATCGCCACGGCGATCCCCGATTGCCGGGGACCGACCGCGCCCGACCAGTCGATCGCGGCGAAATGGCCGAAGCGGTCAGGGGCGATCGCCATACGCCTTTCGCTGCTTGGCCGATGCCTGATCCCACCACGCGCGGGCGATCACGTGGGCAACGCGCTCGGGATCATGCGTTCCGTAGCGGACCAGCAGGCCGGGCCAGGTCTCGTAATGCGCCGTCTGCCAGAAACTGTCGGGATCGGTCGCGATCAGGACGGCCTTCTCGTCATGCGGGCTGCGGACGTGGAAGCTGCCATCGACATGGCCGGCGCTGACGAACATCTTGCCGCAAGTCTTGATCGCGGGCTGGCCGTACGAGGTCGATGCCTGGGTCTCGGGCAGCGACAGTGCATACTGTGCGACCGCAGCCCAATCCTTCACGACCTCTTTTCCGCGCGCAGGCCATCCCAATAGGCGAGCCGTTCCGACAGGCGCTTCTCGAACCCGCGTTCGGTCGGCGTATAGAAGGTCTGCGCGCTCATCTCGTCAGGCCAGTAATCCGAGCCCGAGAACGCATCCTCCGCGTCGTGATCGTACGCATAGCCCTTGCCGTAGCCGATATCGCGCATGAGCTTGGTCGGCGCGTTGCGGATCGACGCGGGGGGCATCAGCGAGCCTGTTTCGCGCGCCGATTTCCAGGCTGCCTTCTGCGCCTTGTAGACTGCGTTCGATTTGGGCGCGGTGGCGAGATAGACGCAGGCCTGCGCGATCGCGAGTTCGCCTTCGGGGCTGCCGAGGAAGTCGTAGGTGTCCTTGGCGGCGATGCACTGGACCAGCGCCTGCGGGTCGGCGAGGCCGATATCCTCGACCGCGGCGCGGGTCAGGCGGCGCAGCAGGAACAGCGGTTCCTCGCCCGCGGTCAGCATCCGCGCGAGATAATAGAGCGCGGCCTGCGGGTCCGACCCGCGGATCGATTTGTGGAGCGCGGAGATCAGGTTGTAATGCCCCTCGCGATCCTTGTCGTACACCGCGACGCGGCGTTGCAGGAAGTTCGACAGCCCGGCCGGATCAAGCGGTTCGGGAAGGTTCACCGAGAACAGCGTCTCCGCCTGGTTGAGCAGGAAGCGGCCGTCTCCGTCGGCGCTGGCGATCAGCGCATCCTTGGCGGGCGGGGTGAGGGGGAGGGGGCGCTCCATCTCCGTCTCGGCGCGGTCGAGCAATTGTTCGAGCGCGCCACGGCCGAGCCGTTCGAGGATCAGCACCTGCGCGCGGCTGAGCAAGGCGGCGTTGAGTTCGAACGAGGGGTTCTCGGTGGTCGCGCCGACCAGCGTCACCGTGCCGTCCTCGACATAGGGAAGGAAACCGTCCTGCTGCGCGCGGTTGAAGCGGTGGATCTCGTCCACGAACAGCAAGGTCCGCTTGCCGATCTTGGCGTGCTCGCGTGCTTCGGCGAACGACTTCTTGAGATCCGCGACGCCGGAGAACACCGCCGAGATCGCGACGAACCGCAGGTCGACCGCGTCGGCGAGCAGCCGCGCGATGGTGGTCTTGCCGGTGCCGGGCGGGCCCCACAGGATGATCGAGGACAATCGCCCCGCCGACACCATTCGCCCGATCGCGCCTTCGGGGCCGGTGATGTGATCCTGCCCGACCACCTCGTTCAGCGTGCGAGGACGCAGGCGGTCGGCAAGCGGCGCGTTTTCGGGATGCGTTTCAGTGGGGGCGGCGGGTTCGAAGCCCGCGAAGAGATCGGCCATTCCGAGAAGATAGGGGCGGGCGGCCGGTTTGCCCATCCGTTGCCACTTACTCTCCGTCATGCCGGGCTCGTTCCGGCATCCACCGGTCCGCATACTCCTCGACGGCGAGTTTGCCGACCAGTGGACCCAGGAACAGGTCCGGGGTGACGAATTTTTCTCACCCACCACTTGAACCAGAAACAGTCTGCGATATATCGCACCTCATGAATGAAGATATATCGGAGAACACTCAAATGCGTTTTGGTATGGGATATGGAGCCTGGACCGGTGGCCCGCGGGCTGATGGCGAAGGTCGGGGTCGGCCGGGTCACGAAGGTCATGGTCGACATGGACACGGACGCGGCGGCCCCGGTGGTCGGCGGCGGCTGTTCGATGGCGGCGAGCTGAAGCTTGTGATGCTGAAGCTGATCGCGGACGCACCGCGCCACGGCTACGACCTGATCCGCGAGATCGAGGGGCTGACCGGGGGTGGCTATGCGCCGAGCCCGGGCGTCGTCTACCCGACGCTCAGCATGCTCGACGAAATGGGGCTGATCGAGGAGCAACAGTCGGAGGGCGCGAAGAAGCGCTTTGCGGCGAGCGACGAGGGTCGCGCGCATCTGGCCGAGAATGCGGCCGTGGTGGACGGGCTGTTCGCGCGGCTGGCGGCGGTCGGGGCGGAGTCCGAGCGGACCGATGGCGCGCCGATCCGGCGTGCGATGGGCAATCTGCGGCAGGTGCTCCAGCACCGGTTGATGCGAGAGGACGTCAACGAGGATACGCTGCACGAAGTCGCGGCGTTGCTCGACGAAGCCGCGCAGAAGATCGAGCGCTTGAAGTGAGCGTCTCGGTCGCAAGAGTGCCGACGCATTCGGCGAGCAAATATCTCCAGCAGCTCGCCAAACACTGGAGCCACAAGATGGAGGTCACCTTCTCGGAGGAAGAGGGCCGCATCGCGTTTCCGAACGGTGCCGTTCTGGAGATGCGCGCCGACAGCGAAACGCTGGACGTCGCGCTGACGGTGCCGGAGGGGGAGGACGTGGACCGGATGCGCGAGGTTGTGTCGAGCCACCTCGACCGCTTCGCCTTCCGCGAGGCGCCGTTGACGTTCGACTGGGTCACGGCGCCCTGAGCATAGCGCAACCTGCCCCCCTCCCTGAAAGGGAGGGGCCGGGGGTGGGTAGGCCGGTTCGAGCCATCTACGCCTGAACATGCGGAAGCCGACCCACCCCCAACCCTCCCTTCCAAGGAGGGGGCAGGTCAGGGCATCACTTACCCCGCCGCGCCATCACCTCGAGATACGTGTCCAGCACCGTCTGGTTGATCGTATCCCAAAGATACCCGGCGGCCTTGTCGTGCCCGGCCCAGCCCATGGTCTCGCGCAGGCCCGGTTCCGATACGATCCGCCCGATCGCATCCGCGTACCCGGCAATATCCGTCGGCGGCACCAGAAACCCCGTGACGCCGTCATCGACCAGCCCGACCGCGCCCGACGCGCGGGCGGCCACGACGGGAACGCCCGCCGCCATGGCCTCGAGCGTCACGTTGCCGAACGTCTCGGTCACGCTCGGATTGAAGAACACGTCCATCGATGCGACCGCGCGGCCAAGATCGTCGCCCGACTGGAACCCTGCGAACACAGCACCCGGCACCCGGCTCGCAAACCATTCGCGCGCCGGCCCCTTGCCGATTACCAGCACCTTGTGGGGCACGCCGCGCTGCTCCAGCTCGCGGATCACGTCGGCGAAGACGTCGAGCCCCTTTTCCTTCACCAGTCGCCCAAGAAACCCGACCGCAACCTCGCCGTCGGCAATTCCGCGCGCGCGCCGCCATTCGAGATCGCGGCGCGTCGGCGTGAAGCGATCGTGGTTCACCCCGCGCGACCAGATTGCGGTCGGCGTCGTCACGCCCCAGTCGCGGACGATCTCCGCCATGCCGCGCCCCGGCACCAGCACTTCGTCGACCCGGTTGTAGAAGCGTGTCAGGATATTCACCATGATCGGCTCGAAGAACGCCATCCTGTAATAGCGGAAATACGTCTCGAACCGCGTGTGCAGCGAGGCGACCGTCGCGATGCCGTTGCGGCGGCCATAGCTGATCGCGCGATGCCCCAGGAAATCGGGCGCCGACACATGGACGATGTTCGGTGCGAACGCATCGAGGTCGCGGCGGATCGCAGCGGGCAGCCCGCGCGCCATCTTGTATTCGCCACGCCCGGCCGGCAGCGGCAGCGAGGGCACCGCGACCAGATCGCCGGTCGGCGGGAAGGCCGGCCTGGCGTTCGTCGGCGAATAGACACGCACCGTCACTCCCTTCGACAGCAGATGGCCGACGAGCAGATTCAGCGCCTGGTTTGCGCCATCGCGTACGTAATTATAGTTGCCGCTGAACAGGGCGATGCGCAGGTCGGTGGCGTGCATCGTCGCGCGGATAACGCCGTGCGCCGCCAAGCGCCACTAAATCCGCAACATAGGCCGGCCGCCAGCCATTGATGTTCCCGTATCGTTCTCGTACATCGGCGGTATGGCGAAACCCCAGAAGCGTTACGTATGTCAGGCCTGCGGATCGGTATCGCACCGCTGGGCGGGGCAATGCGCCGACTGCAGCGAGTGGAATACGATGGTCGAGGAGGCGAACACCGCCGCCACGCCGTTCCATTCCAAGCATAATCTCCAGACCGGCGGCCGCGCGATCCAGCTTGTCGGGCTCGATGCGGAGATCAAGCTGCCGGACCGGATGGCGACCGGTATCGCTGAACTCGATCGTGCGCTGGGGGGCGGGTTCGTCGAGGGGTCGGCAACGCTGATCGGCGGTGATCCGGGTATCGGCAAGTCGACTCTGTTGTTGCAGGCGGCGGCGAAGATGGCGCTGGCGGGGCAGTCGGTCGCGTATGTCTCAGGCGAGGAAGCGGCGGACCAGGTGCGCTTGCGCGCGCGGCGGCTGGGCTTGGGCAACGCGCCGGTTCAGTTGGCGGCGGCGACCTCGACACGCGACATCCTGACGACGTTGCAGACCAAGCCGCCCGCGATGCTGGTGATCGATTCGATCCAGACGATGCACTCCGACTTGATCGAGGGTGCGCCCGGCACGGTCAGCCAGGTGCGCGCCTCGGCACAGGAACTGATCCGGTTTGCCAAGGAGCGCGGTACGGCCGTTGTTCTGGTCGGCCACGTCACCAAGGACGGCTCGATCGCCGGCCCCCGCGTGCTCGAGCATATGGTCGACACGGTGCTGTCGTTCGAGGGCGAGCGCAGCCACCAATACCGCATCCTCCGCGCGATCAAGAACCGCTTCGGCGGCACCGACGAGATCGGCGTGTTCTCGATGCAGACCGAGGGGTTGGCGGAGGTCGGCAATCCGTCGTCGCTGTTCCTGACGCACCGTGATGACGCGATGACGGGGGCGACGGTGTTTCCGGCGCTGGAGGGTACGCGGCCGGTGCTGGTCGAGATTCAGGCGCTGACCGTGCGGCTAGCGTCGGGGGCCACACCAAGGCGCGCCGTGGTCGGCTGGGATTCGGGGCGGCTCGCGATGATCCTGGCGGTGCTGGAGGCACGGTGTGGGCTGAGCTTCTCCAACGCGGAAGTGTATTTGAACATCGCTGGCGGTTACAGAGTTCAGGATCCGGCGGCGGACCTCGCAGTGGCGGCGGCGCTGATCTCGGCGATGTCGGAGCGTCCGGTCCCGGTCGACGCGGTGGCGTTCGGAGAGGTCGCGCTGTCGGGGGAGATCCGCCCGGTCGCACATGGTCCGCTGCGGTTGAAGGAGGCAAGCAAGCTCGGCTTCGAACGCGCATTGGTGCCGGCGTCGATGACGGGGGAGAAGAGCGGGATGAAGCTGTCGGGGTTCAAGACGCTAGCCTCTTTCGTCGATCACATGATGGGGCGGGGGTAGGCACCCGAAACCTTGTTTCCCCGCGAAGGCGGGGATCCAGACTGGGCTCCCGCCTTCGCGGGAGAACAAGGCAGCGTTAGTGAGGGTACTGGGCCAGGCGTACCTGCAGGACGGGGATAGCTTCGGTTCGTTGTTAACGTCCCGGCTAGTCACCTCCCCGGCGGAGGCCGGGGTCCAATTGGGAAACGCTGCTGGCAATCGTTGCGCGTAGCCACCTCGACCTTTCCAATTGGACCCCGGCCTCCGCCGGGGTGGGGCGGTGGGGTGTTTCCGATCACCGGTCAATCAAACCGCACGCAACGGCACTGCATCCTGCAAATCCGCCACCCCGAACGCATGGCCTCTCGCGACAGCCATGCTATGGCCGCCCGCATGGCGAACACGAAAAGCAATACCGGTACCGTCGAGGTCGACGGCACCCGATACGATTGGCACCTCCAGCGCGAACCGCAACACACGGATGCCGAAGGCTGGAAGGGCATGACGATCTCGCTGTTGCAGGACGACGCCAAACGCGAAGCTCTGCTCGAATTCCCCGCGCCGAAACGCCTGTTGAAGGGATTGCCGCGCGGGCGGCTCCAGATCGACGACGCGACGATCGCGCGCGGCGTGCGGGCGGCGTTGGCCGCGGGGTGGGAGCCGATGTCGCGGGGCAAGCCGATGGTCTTCACGGTAGATTCCGAAGGGAATTGAACCGTGGATCGGCGTGAAACTCCGCCTCCGACGGACGCGCGCACGCGGATGCAACCCCATACCGACGTGGAAACCGCGCTGCTGGGGCCGATTCTCCCCGATCGAGAGTGCGGAGATTGCACCGCGTGCTGCACCGAATTGACGGTGGACACCCCCGAGTTCGGCAAACCCGCGGGAACGCCGTGCATCCACCTCTCCAATAAGGGGTGCGGAATCCACGCCGTCCGCCCGCGCATCTGCCGGACCTGGTTTTGCGCCTGGCGCCGGGTCGCGAGCCTGCCCGACGAGGCACGGCCCGACCGGTCCGGGCTTCTCGTGTCGCTCAATTTCGTCAAGGAACCGCAGAACTGCCTCGAAGGCGTCTCGATCAATGTCCGCGTCCTCGCCGGCAGCGACGCGATCGCGAACGGCATGGCGGCCGCGGTGCTCGACAGCGTGTGCGACCAGCTGGTCCCGGTCTGGTTCAGCGACGGGTCAAAGAAAATGCTGATGCATCCCGACACCGACGTCGCCCGCTTCGTCCTATCGGGCGAGGCTGCACCCGCGCATCTGCAGGACGAAGTCGCCGCGTGGCGCGAGCGCTACGGTGTGTTCGGTTTGAACCACTAGAGCGCGTCGATCGCCGCGCGCACTAGCGGTTCGCGCCGCGCGTCCCTATTCCAGAAGCCATGAACCTCACCGCCCTAGACATCGTCGTCCTGATCGCCGTCGCCGGGTCCGCGGTGCTGGGGCTGGTGCGCGGGTTCGTCACCGAAGTGCTGTCGATGTTCGCCTGGGTGGCGATGGTGGCGATGTTGAAGCTGTTCCACATCCCGCTTGCCGCCGCGCTGTCGCCGATGGTCGGGACCGTTGGTGGCGCCGCGGTGCTCGCGTTCGCGATCATCACCGGCGTCACGTATATCGGCGGGCGTCTCGTCGCGAACGCGATCGGCGCGCGGACGCGGACGTCGATCCTCGGGCCGGTCGACCGCGCGCTCGGCTTCGGGTTCGGCGCGTTGAAAGGGCTTATCCTCGCCAGCCTCGTCTTCCTGCTCGCGACGCTCGTCATGGACACGATGAGCGGCGGACCGTCGCGCCGGCCCGGCTGGATGACGACATCGCGCACCTATCCGCTGCTCAACGCGACGAGCGCGGGAATTGCCGATTTCGTCGACCGCCGCCGCCGCGGCAAACCCGTTTTCGGCGCAACCACGCCGCCTTCCCGATCCGATAACGCAAGCGAGCCGAAATCATGAGCGCGCCCCTCTACAACGCCGAGATCCTGCGCCTTGCCGCGACGATCCCGCATCACGAACGTCTGACTGAGCCGATGGCGACCGCGGAGAAACGCTCGCCGATCTGTGGCAGCCGCGTGACGATCGATGTCGCGGTCGACGATGAGGGCAAAGTTAGCGAGGTCGGCCTGCTGGTCCGTGCCTGCGCGCTCGGCCAGGCGTCGTCGTCGTTGCTTGCGTCGAATATCCTCGGCCGCACCCCCGCCGAACTCGCCGCCGCGCGCGACGCGCTGACGGCGTGGCTTGCGCGCGAGGGCGATGCGCCCGATTGGCCGGGGATGGATATTTTCACCCCCGCACTCGACTACACCGCGCGCCACCCTTCGATCCGGCTCGCGTTCGAAGCCGCGGCCGAGGCTGCCGATACCGCTGCAAAGGCGAAGGTCTGATGGCGGAGGGCACGGCACCGTCGCTGCTCCGCGACGGCGTCGTATTGCTCGGGTTCGGGCTGATGTTCGTGCTGCTGTTCCGCCGGCTCGGGCTCGGTGCGACGCTGGGGTATCTCGTTGCGGGCGCCGTCGTCGGGCCGCATGTGCTGGGTCTGGTCGGCGATGCGGAGTCGAAGCTCGGGTTCGCCGAACTCGGCATCACGCTGCTGCTGTTCATCGTCGGGCTCGAACTGAACCCGTCACGCCTTTGGAAGATGAAGGAGGAGATCTTCGGTCTAGGCCTTCTCCAGGTCGCGATTTGCGGCCTGGCGATCACCGCGATCGTCTGGGTCGGGGCGAAGTTCTCGCTCCCCGCCGCGCTTGCGCTCGGCCTGCCGCTCGCGCTGTCGTCGACCGCGCAGGTGCTGCCGATGCTGCGCTCTTCGGGGCGGATGAAGACCCCGTTCGGGGAGCGCGCGTTCTCGATCCTGCTGTTCCAGGACCTCTCGATCGTGCCCTTGATCACGATCGTCGCGGCGATGAGCCGTAATCCGGCCGACGCGAATGCGCCTCCCGGCTGGCTGCTCGCGATCTACACGGTGCTCGCGGTCGTCGGACTCGTCGTCGCAGGGCGCTTCCTGTTGCGCCCGTTTTTCCGGCTGATCGGCAATCTCGGCGAGCGCGAAATGTTCGTGTTCGCCGGCCTCTTCACCGTCATCGCCAGCGCGGCAATCATGGAATGGCTCGGGCTGTCGACCGCGCTCGGCGCATTCATCGCTGGCGTGATGCTGGCGGACAGCCCGTATCGGCATGAACTCGAAGCCGATGTCGAGCCGTTCCGCTCGATCCTGCTTGGGCTGTTCTTCCTCGCGGTCGGCATGGTGCTCGACCTCAACGCGATCGCCGAGCGGCCGGTGTTCGTGATGGCGATGGCTGCCGCGCTGATCGCGACCAAGACGAGCGTCATCATGCTGATCGGCATGGCGTTCAAGATGACGTGGCGGCAGGCGTTCGCGCTCGGACTGCTCCTCAGCCAGGGCGGCGAGTTCGGCTTCGTGCTGTTCGCGCAGGCGCAGGCGGGGCTGCTGATCGAACCGCAGGCGGCCAGCCTGTTCGGCGCGATCATCACGCTGTCGATGGCGACCACGCCGTTCCTGATGGGGATTACCCGGCGTTTCCGCACCGAACCGATTGCCGAAGGGCAGGAGCGCGACGGCCCCAAGGTCGACGGCGCGAATGCGATCATCGTCGGCTATGGGCGGTTCGGCCAGACGGTCGGCCAGATACTGCTCGCGCAGGATATTCCGGTGACGCTGATCGACACCGATATCGAAATGATCGACATCGCCGGTGAGTTCGGCGCCAAGGTCTATTACGGCGACGGCACGCGGCTCGACCTGTTGCGGCAGGCGGGCGCGGCGGAGGCGGAGATCATCTGCTTCTGCATGGATGGCGACCAGCTCGACCCCGACACGATCGAGGGCGTGCACGAGGCATTCCCGGACGCCGCTATCTACGTCCGCGCGTTCGATCGCCGTGCGCTGGTGAAGCTCAAGAACACGTCGGCGACGGCGGTGGTACGCGAAGTGATGGAGTCCGCGGTAAAGATGGCGCGGCTGGCGCTGCGTGGGCTGGACGTGTCGCCGACCGATATCGACCGCGCGGAGGAGCAATACCGGTCGCGCGACAAGGAGCGGTTGCAGTTGCAGATCGATTCCGGTGACATGCGCGCGGCACGTGCCGAGACCGCCAAACGCTTTCCCTGGGGGAATGATACGCAATGATTATCGCCATTCTTGCGGCCTTGTCGGGCGCGATCGCAGTTGCCGCGGGGGCGTTCGGTGCGCACGGCGCGAGCGGGTCGGCGGCGGAGTGGTTGCGGACCGGCGCGCAGTATCAGCTGGTCCACGTCGTCGCGGCGCTGGTCGCGATCCGGATGGAGGCGCGGGGACCGGCGTGGCTGTTCGTGGTCGGCGCGGCGATCTTCGCGCTGACGTTGTACGCGATGGCCTTAGGCGCGCCGCGCTGGTTCGGCGCGATAACGCCGATCGGCGGCGCGTTGCTGATCGGCGGGTGGTTGTGGCTGGCTTGGAGCGCCCGGGGATAACAAACAAAGCTTGTTTCCCCGCGAAGGCGGGGACCCAGTTTGGGCACCCGCCTTCGCGGGTGAACAAACTTCTTGCTGGTCTTCGGACGCTACCGTTTCTTCCGGCACGCGTCCGAGCAGTAGATCACGCTGTCCCAGTCGCGCGCCCATTTCTTCCGCCACGTGAACGGCCGCTCGCATGCCGGACACATCTTGGTTGGTAGGTTCTGCTTGGCGACACCGTTGGGCATCAGCGGGGCTGCGCGTCGAGGAAGGTCTCGACGTCGGCCAGGTCGACCGTCTTGTCGAGATACGTCTGGCCGATCCCGCGCGCGAGCAGGAAGGGGAGGGTGCCCGCCGCCATCTTCTTGTCGTGCCGCATGTGATCGACGAGCCGCGTACCGCTCGCGCCGATCTTCGCCGCTGCGAGACCGTCGGGCAGCCCGACGTCGCGCCAGTGTGCGGCAACGCGCTCCGCATCCTGACCCGAACAGATCCCCTGCGCCGCGGCAAAACCGAACGCGAGCGAACAACCCGCCGCGACACCCTCGCCGTGGATCAGCGCCTGTGAGAACCCGGTCTCGGCCTCCAGCGCATGCCCGAACGTGTGACCAAGATTGAGGAGGGCGCGCGTCCCGTTCGTCTCATGCTCGTCCGCCGAGACGATCCGCGCCTTGGCAGAAACGCTGTGCGCGATCGCGTATTCGCGCAGGCCGATGTCGCCGCCTAGCAATGCTGCGCCATTCGCCTCGCACCACTCGAAGAACGCGAAGTCGTCGATCAGGCCGTATTTCACGACCTCGGCGTAACCCGCGCGCAGTTCCCGGATCGGCAGCGTGTCGAGCACCTGCGGATCGATCAGCACCATCACCGGCTGGTGAAACGCGCCGATCAAATTCTTGCCGGCCTTCGTATTGATCGCGGTCTTGCCGCCGACTGAGCTGTCGACCTGCGCAAGCAGGCTCGTCGGGATCTGGACGAAGTTGCACCCGCGCTTCAGGATCGAGCAGGCGAACCCGATCAGGTCGCCCATCACGCCGCCGCCCAGCGCAACGACGTGATCGCCGCGCTCGACACCGAGTTCGAGCAGCCGGTCGCAGAGCATCTCCAGCGTCGCCCAGCTCTTGCTGCCCTCACCTGGTGCCAGCACGATCGCCTCCGACGCGATCCCCGCCGCAGTCAGCGAAGTCTGCAACGTCGCGAGGTGAACCGACAAATTCTCGTCGGTTACGATCGCCACGCGACGGCCCTTAGCAAGCGGCGCAAGGAACTCGCCCGCCCGCGTGAGAATCCCCGCCTCGATATGGATCGGATAGGTTCGCGAACCCAGTTCGACGGTAACGGTCTTCATCGGCCAAGCGCTCTCAGGATTGCGGCGACGGTCGCTTCGTGCGGCGTCTTGTTGCTGACAATATGGATGTGCGCCTGCGCGTAGATCGGGTTGCGCACGCGCGCCAGTTCGGCGAGCACTTTCCCCGCATCGCGGTTGCGGAGCAGCGGGCGGGTGTCGCGCCGGCCGACGCGTTCGACCAGGATGTCGGGATGCGCGCTGAGCCACACCGACACCGCATCGCGCAGGATCAGCGCGCGCGTGTCGTCGTTGATGAACGCGCCGCCGCCGGTCGCGATGATCTTGGGCGTGCCGTCGATCAGCCGCGCGATCACGCGGCGTTCGCCATCGCGGAAATAGTCCTCGCCGTATTTGGCGAAGATCTCGGCGACGGTCATCCCCGATGCGGCCTCGATCTCGTGGTCGGCATCGACGAACGGCAGGTTCATGCGCAGCGCGAGGCGGCGGCCGACGGTGGTCTTGCCGACGCCCATCAGCCCGACGAGCACGATCGGGCGATTGATCGGGGCAGGGCGGCGACCGCCCGAGGGTCCGCCGGAAGGGTTGTGGCTTTGCAACATCGTAGCCCGCGCTATACAGCGGCACCGCGCGAGGGCAAAAGCTCTTGGCGCGCGATATTTCGCCGATCGTCCACTACACCCGTCCACTACAAGGTTACGTCGTATGTCCCGTTTCATCGTCTCGGTCGTCGTCGTTCTTGTGGTCGTGGTCGGCGGCCTGTTCCTGCTGGCAGGCCGCGCGACCGAGCGTCCGCAGAGCCACGTCGAAAAGGCCGTGACGCTTGCGAACCTCTCTTAAGGCATCCGTAGCGGCGGCGGTTGCCGTCGGAGCCTTGGTCGCGCTGGCACCCGCAACCGGCCAGGATCGGCCCGAATCGATCCTGCCGCCGGGGTTCGGCGAGCCGACGCCTGCGCCCGCACCGCGACCCACGCCGCCTGCCGGTACGCAGCCGACCCGTCCGACCGATCCCGCGCAACCGACCGCTCCGGCGAACGCACCCGCACAGCCGGGCGCGATGATCCAGCCTTTGCCGCCCACTACGCCGGGCGACGCGCCGCTGGTGCCACCTGTCGCGACGCCTGCGCCGGTCGATCCGGCCGTGCTCGCGCAGTACGAGATGCCGGCGTCCGCGCGTCGGTCGCTTGCGACAGTCGGCCCGGTCACGGCAAGCGAAGGCGGCCTAGATACCGATGCCTTCGGTGAGGCGGACGGCCAATATGTCGAGACGCTGATGCGCCGTCTCAGTGCGCCGCTCCCGTCACGCTGGATGTCGATTTTGTTGCGGCGCGCACTGGTGTCGCATGTCGATACGCCCAGCCGCACCAACGGTGCGGATTTCGCCGCTGAGCGCGCGTGGCTGTTGCTGCGGATGGGCGAATCGGTTGCCGCGCGTGCGGTCGCGCAGAACGTCGACACCGACAATTACACGCCGAAGCTCTATCAGGTCGCGATGAATACCGCGTTGGCAACGGGCGATCCGGCTGGCCTGTGCCCGCTGGTGACGGGTGCGATGCGCTACGCCCCGGCGCGCGGCTGGACGATGGCGCAGGCGATGTGCGCCGGGCTGTCGGGCAATCCCGCGCAGGCGAGCCCGCTGATCGCGACCGCCAAGCGTCGCAATGTCGCCAGCGGCGTCGACCTGCTGCTCGCGCAGAAAGTCGTCGGCGCCGGCGCGCAGGGGCGCCAGGCCGTGACGATCGAATGGGACGGCGTCGACCGGCTGACCGCGTGGCGGTTCGGGCTCGCGATGGCGACCGGCGTCGCGGTGCCGGACGAGTTGTACGGTACTGCGGGCCCGCAGGTGAAATACTGGCAGGCGCTGTCGCCCTCCGTTGCGCTCGGCGATCGGCTGGCCCCGGCGGAGGCTGCCGCGGGGCAGGGGGTGCTGTCCAGCGCCGCGCTCGTCGATCTCTACGCGGCGGCGGCGACCGACGACGATACGCAGAGTGGCGCGACCGCGACCGCCAACGATCTCCAGACCGCCTATGCCGATCGCAACCCTGATTCGCGGCTCACCGCACTGCGTCAGCTGTGGGGCGGTGCGAATGCGCGTCCGAACTATGCGCGGCTGGTGCTGACCGCGCGGGCGGCGTCCCGGTTGAACCCCAATCTGGCAAAGGCTGACGCGGATCTGCTGGTCGCATCGATGCTGTCCGCCGGGCTTGATCGCACCGCGGCACGCTGGCTGGGCTCGGTACCCGCCGGCAGCGACGCCTGGGCGATGATAATGCTCAGCGATCCCGACGCGTATCGCCGCCTCAGCTATTCCGACCTTGCGTCCTATACCGGTGGCGAGGGCGATTCGGCGTTGAAGCAGCGCATGTTGTTCGCGGGGTTGGCAGGTCTCGGTCGCCTCAACCAGGGCGACATCGAGCGTGCTGCACAGTCGCTCGGCGTTCGGATCGGCGCGGACAATGCCTGGACGCGGGCGCTCGATCGCGCTGCGCGCGACGGCCAGGCCGGGACGGTCGTCCTGCTGGCGGCGGTCGGCATGCAGGCGGTGAGCTGGAAGGACATCCCCCCGGAAGCGTTGTACCGCATCGTCGGCGCACTGCGCGGCGTCGGCCTCGACGGCGAAGCGCGGATGATCGCGGCCGAGGCGATCGCGCGCGCGTGAGCCACGGTCGCGATCGCGCGCTGATCGACCGGTTCCTCGAAATGATGACTGCGGAGGTCGGTGCCGCGGCGAACACGGTGGCGGCGTATCGTAGTGACCTGACGCTTGCCTCCCAGACGCTGGAAGGTGGACTGGTCGACGCGGATGCAGACGCGCTGGGCAGGCTCGCCGACGAGTGGTCGGCGTTGTCCCGCTCAACCGTCGGCCGGAAGTCCGCTTCGCTCCGCCGCTTCTTCGCGTTCCTCGCCGATGAAGGCCACCGCGCCGACGATCCCGGCAAGGCATTGCCCCGACCCGGTACCGCGCGCACCTTGCCGAAAATCCTCAGCCACGCCGATGTCGACCGGCTCTTCGCCGCGATCGCCGAACGCGCCGCACGCGATCCGCTAGACCCCAACGACCTCCGTCTTTCCGCATTATTCGAGCTTCTCTACGGCTCGGGCCTGCGCGCGACCGAACTGGTTAGCCTGCCGCGTAACGCCGTCCATCCCGATCGCCCGTTCCTGATCCTGCGCGGCAAGGGCGGGCGCGAGCGGCTAGTTCCCATCTCCGACCGAGCGCGCGCCGCCGTCGCGATCTGGCGCACCCACGTCGCGACCGACCGACTCTGGCTGTTCCCCTCGGGCAAGGGCCATCTGTCACGCATCCGCCTGTATCAACTCGTGAAGGCAATAGCTGCCGAGGCAGGCATCCCCCCCGACCGCGTCAGCCCGCATGTGCTGCGTCACGCCTTCGCCACGCATCTGCTCGCCGGCGGCGCGGACCTGCGCGCACTGCAATCGATGCTCGGCCACGCCGATATCGCCACCACGGAAATCTACACGCACGTCGATTCGAGCCGCCTCGTCGAACTCGTCAACACGCGTCACCCGCTCGCGGATATGCCCCCGCGTTGACGCGAGCGATCCCGCGCCGTAACCGCCGCTGATGCCAAGCTTCCTCGACTTCGAGAAACCGATCGCCGAACTCCAGGGCCGGATCGACGAACTCCGCGACACCGCCGCCGAAGGCAGCGTCGACCTTGCCACCGACATCGCCCGCTTGCAGGCGAAGTCCGACAAGCTGCTGAAGGACACGTTCGCGCGCCTGACTCCGTGGCAGAAGACGCAGGTCGCGCGTCATCCCGAGCGCCCGCACTTTAAGGATTACGTCGCCGCGCTGTTCGACGAGTTCGTCCCGCTCGCGGGCGACCGAGCCTTCGGCGACGACCAGGCAATCATCGGCGGTTTCGCGACGTTCCGGGGTCGCAAGATCATGGTGCTTGGCCACGAGAAGGGCGACGACACCGCCAGCCGCCTCCGCCATAATTTCGGCATGGGCAAGCCCGAGGGCTACCGGAAAGCGATCCGCCTGGTCGAACTCGCCAACCGATTCGGCCTGCCGATCATCACGTTGGTCGACACGTCCGGCGCGTTCCCCGGCATCCAGGCCGAAGAGCGCGGCCAGGCCGAGGCGATCGCCCGCTCGACCGAAGCGTGTCTGAACGCCGGCGTACCGATCGTCTCGGCGATCGTCGGCGAAGGCGGCTCGGGCGGCGCGGTCGCGCTGGCCGCGGGCAACCGCGTGCTGATGTTCGAACACGCAATCTATTCGGTGATCAGCCCCGAAGGCTGCGCCTCGATCCTGTGGCGCACCGCCGACAAGGCGCCCGAAGCAGCCGAAGCTATGCGCATCACCGCGCAAGACCTGAAGTCGTTCGGCGTGATCGACGACATCGTCCCCGAGCCGCTGGGTGGCGCGCACCGCGACCGCGCGGCCGCGATCGAGTCGCTGGCCGATGCGCTGTCGTCTGCGCTCAGAGACCTCGCGCCGCTCACACCTAGCGAACTTCGTAAGGACCGCCAGGCCAAGTTCCTCAAGATGGGCCGTCTCTGACCCACGCACAAAGGGCGGCGGAACCGAGGTTCCGCCGCCCTTTCGACTCGCATGTCGTGCCGGAGAGCGGTCGCGGTTGCGCCACTCTCCAGCGCGATGATTACGTGGTCGAGGTGTTCAGCTTGGTCGAGACGTTGTTGAACGTCTTGGTCAGGCTCGAACCCAGGCCCTGCATCGCGGCGATCGCGGCAACGGCGATCAGCGCGGCGATCAGGCCGTATTCGATTGCGGTCGCACCCTTGGAATTCTTGAAAAACTTGCGGATCGTCTTCATTCCGGTCTCCATCGTTTCGATTGCGTCTGTGTCACCCGGCTGCACCGGACGGACCGGATCAGCGATTTGAGGGATACAAGTGGTTGGTTGAGAAAGGTTTAAGGTGGGCGCCGTTTCTTTTGCGGATCAGCGCGCGTTGGCGACCTTCGAGTTGACGTTGCCCCACATGCCCGTCGTCGTATCGGCAAGCGCGGTGAGGCCGGCGATCATCGCGATCACGACCAGCGCGATAATGAGCCCGTATTCGATCGCGGTCGCCCCCCGTCTTTCGCGCAGCACGCGCGCGATCGTTCGGATGACGGCATGCGTCGCGACGGATATAGGGCTCATGGGTGCGGTTTAATCGCGGGGAAATTAAGGAATGACCAACGATCCGTCCGTATCGGGACCGATGCCCGCTGCGCCGTTTTTGCTGCTGCCCGTCGTAGCGGCCGCGCTCGTCGATCTCGAAGGCCGCGTGCTCTTGCAGCAACGTCCGGAAGGCAAGTCGCTCGCGGGTCTATGGGAGTTCCCTGGCGGCAAGATCGAGCCTGGCGAGACCCCCGAGGCGGCCCTGATTCGCGAACTCGAGGAGGAGTTGGCGATCGTCGTGCCGCACGCCTGCCTCGCGCCCGCGACGTTCGCCAGCGCGCCGCTCGGCGATCGCCATTTGCTGTTGTTGCTCTACATCACGCGCAAATGGACCGGCGTGCCGCGTGCGCTCGAAGCGACCGCGCTGCGCTGGGTGAGGCCGAACGAGATGCACTCCCTGCCGATGCCGCCCGCCGATCGCCCGCTGATCGGTCTCTTGGATGCGCTGATCTGATTGTGTCGCGCCTTCGATAAGGGGCTCCGCCGCAACGCGTTCAGATGTCTCGAACAATGCGCCCGACATGCCCGTCCGTTGGTTGATGCGCGGGTATGTCGGCTCGTCCTAATCTTTGGCTCGTCACCAAGGCGGGTCGGCATACTCCGAGTTCAAAAAAGCGCTTGATCCCGGACGTTTGCAGGCGCATGAAATCCGAGCCGGCTACGTCCCAAGACCGTATCCGGCCATCCGGACTGCGGCTCGCGCGTGTTATTCCCTTTTCTCGAGCGAGCCGTTTCCGTCGATGACGGAACACTGAGCTCGAACGATCCGGCTCCATGCATCTACTTTGGTCCAACCACCGCGACGCACCGGCGGATTTGACCCCCGCGTTTTCATTGCACGGTCTGATCTCGTCGCACCATGGGACGCAATCTCACGCTCAGGCTGATGATCAGGGGCCAGAATATGGTGTTGCCGATATCCGAAAGCGTGTCGGCCCAGCGCATGCCGTAGTTGAGGTAGTCGAGCGTCTCGTTGCCAAGTTCCGCCAGGACGACGACCAGCAAGGGGATAAGCGTTCCCAACGACCGGCCGCTGACGAGCCGCACGAGCATGAGGATGATGAGCCCGGCATGGATATGGAGGATCGCGTCGGGCAGGCCGGTCCCGTCTCCGATCCAGAGAATAACCGAATGATACAGCGCGGGAATATCCATCGCCGGGCAACAGCCGAGATCGGCATCAAAAGCAAGGATGAGGCCATGCGACGCGTATCGTCTCGAGCTTGGCGTGATACCGAGAAACATCCATTCGCGGCGTCGTCGATACGCGGTTTTGATCGCCAGCGACCATGTCCGGTGGGTTGGATGAGGGTGCGGGGGCGGTGTTTCCACTGGCAAATGCGCTGATCGATCCCGAACACACCGCAGCAATTCCTGTTTAATTTGACGTTTAGATTCGGCGGTTACGTCGGACTCGAAGGAGTTCGCGTTGATACGTCTCATCTACATCAGTACCGCCCGCGCCGAGCTGTCGGCGGTTGAGCTCGAGGGCGTGCTGCGCGCGTCGCGGCGTAACAATGCGGCGGTCGGCGTGACGGGCTTGTTGGTTGTCGGCGGACGTCGGTTCCTGCAGGCGCTCGAAGGACCGGCGGATGCGGTTGTGCAGACATACGACCGTATCAAGGCCGACGGACGCCACTTCGCCGCCGTGACACTCGACAATCGCCCGATTGCCGAGCGCAGCTTTCCCGACTGGGCAATGGGCCATCAGCCTAGCAGACCCTTGCGCGGTGACGGTGCAGTTGCAGACGATGTGGCGAGGCTGATCGCGCCGATCGCCGATCCGACCATGCACGCATATTTTGCGGAGTTCGCCAAGAAGCACGCCGCCTGACGCGCCCGATGCCGGCGGTTCAGGGCTGCGCCGGCGGCGCCAAGCCATCGATCTCTCAACCTGCGTTATCTACGTTCCTTGGTCATGACGTGGCTCCGTACCGTCTGTTGTGCGTTTGAGCGCAACGAAGGAGACGGACATGGTAGCGAGAGAGAAGATCACGGACGGTGCGAACGAGCGCGCCATCGACGAACCGATTGCCGGCACGGCTTCGGGCATTCCCGATGACGCACTCTTGCCGGGCGAAGAGCTGCCGGAGGAGCCGAAAGACGAAGAAGTCGCGCGAGTCGCGCAGAAACTAGGCGCGCCAACGCCAACGGAGGCGTCGTGATGTCCGACGACGCGACACAGACCCGCCAGCGCGAGATTGCCACGGAGCATCTGCTGTTCAAGCTCATGGAATATGTCGAAGCGCGGCACGCCGGGCTCCTCGACTTCATGGAACAGAGCCTCGACCACCTCGGCGATCCGGCGACTGACGGTACTAAGGACGACGAAGCCGTGCGCAAGATCGCAAAGGGCATGATTGTCGGCGCGCGCAAACAGGGTGTGAACTAGGCGCACGCCGAGGTGACTTGGGAGATGTCGGTCGCCTGCGCCGGGGACCGCATCTCCGACCGCAGCTTTCCTTTGGGCTTATCGGGTTGCCGGTCGTGGCCTGTATTTGGCTAAATCTGATCCAGTTTGATTCGTAAGAACATTGCAGGAACATCAATCCGATGCGATGAGTGTTCCAACGATTCGGCACGTCAGCAGTTGCCCCGAGGGCGCAAGAATGCGTCTGGGGCAGGGTAGAGTGACCGATCTATCAAGCGAAAACAGAAGGGGCGTCCCGCTATCGGAACGCCCCTTCGGCTAGATCGGTGTTTGAGACGTCGGCGATTACGCCATCGAGACCTTCGTCCGCGTGGATGTGTGCCCACCCGAGCGATAGAGGACGTCGGCGGCATCTTCAGCATTGATCCCGGCAGCGCTGGTATCGACGGAAACGAACACACCGCCTTCATTGATGCGGCCTTCATAGTAGCTGGCATCGACGCGGCTGACACCGTGATCGGTCATAACCTTTTCCAGTCCGCCAACGGCGCCACCGAGCGCCGCGCCCGTGATCGCAGCGCCTGGGATGGCGGCGGATGCAATCGCGCCGGCGGCAACGAGGGGACCGACCCCCGGGATGGCGAGGGCGGCGATGCCGAGCAGCGTGCCGATCCCGGCGCCGGCCGCGACCTTGCCGACGAACTCCTGCGTGTCGCCGTTGCCGTCCGTGGTCGTGTTCTTGCCGTCATGCTGGGCAACGATGGAGATCGCGCTGTCGTTGATACCGGCTGCGCGAAGCTCGGCCACGGCGCGCTCGGCGTCTGCATGATTATCGAAAACCGCGGACACCAGGTTCGTGCTCATCATCAGTTCCAGTCGGGGACAGGTTGTAGATGAGCGTAGAAGCCGCATCGAAGGCCTAACGTTCCGGCAATTGAGAGTTAGCGGACCGTTAACTTCGAATGGTGCGGTAAAGGTGGCCGATTAGGATCGCGTCTGTGAGTTGCACGGATCGGGCAGAGGCAATCGCCGCCCAGGGAGGGTAAGGCGATTGCCGGCAGTGTGTCGAAGCCTATTGGTACCCGCCGTTTTCCTCACGCTCCTTGGCGGCGTCCTCCTGTACCTTTTCCATCTCCTCTGCCTCGTCAGCGGGGGTTGAGTCGTCGGTTTTCGGATCGTCGATCATGGTCATCTCCTTGCCAGTTCAACGCGCGGCCAAGCTTTTGGGCTCAGCCATACTGTCTGAAAGTCGCTCAGGCTGCGGCACGAACAACAGGACAAACTTTGCGGTTCATTCAGGTCGAGACGCCGCTGCGCACGACGCTCCGCTGGGGCCGCCGGTCCTGGGTGCCGGAGTGCGGGCATTTTAAAACGACAAGGGCCGTGAGGTCGCTGTCTGGACGATCGCCCCCGGCACCAGGGTGAGGGGCGGCATTTCTCGTTATGAAATCTTCGGCAGCCCGAGATCAAAACCGGCATTCATGTCGATTTTCACGCCAAGCTGCTCAACTATCGTACTGATTCTACGCGGTTTTTTCAAAACCAGCAGCTAAGCTGTTTTCATTCCAACTGCGCATAACGGCCTGATTTTCAAAATAACCTGCGCACGTTCTGGGACAGCACTCAAGGGGTGCGGCACAGTTCCGGCAGGAGGTCGCGTGGCCAAGCGCCCTTGTAGACGACTTTGTCCCAGAAACCGCGTCGAACGACGTCTTCGTAAGCAGACGCAGGATCCATACCGAGGATTGCCGCCACTTCGGGTAGTGCGACGATTTCGCGCGAGCGTTGAACCACCTCGTCCACGCGATACAGCTTCGGATTAGTGCCGGTCGTCTTTAGCCCATCAAGGATCTTGGCATTGTCGAGCGGAGCGTTGAGCAGTTCCAGCGCATCGCGCTGAACCATCGTCTTGCTGAACGAGAAGTTGGTGCCCTCGCATCGGTCAAATCGCAGCGCACCGAGTACGCCAAAGCAGGTTTCCGGCACCGAGATGCAATCTACCAGCCGACCATCGCCAAGTATGGTGAACGGCACATCCCCGCAAAGTAGAGCGGCGATCACGGGTCCCCAAGCCTTGAGCCGACCTCCGACGCGTCGCATCAATTGTCGCAACGGCATCGGATTGCCTACGGGGCGCTGGGCGTCGGCCAGCGCCAGCAGGAAGGCTTCTATTTGTGCGGGTGTGAAGTGCGGGCCGGTGCCCGGAATGGCAACGGCGTCCGCGATCAGCGTCCCCAAGGCGGCGAGCTGTTCGATACCGTACAGCGGCAGTCCTAGTTCGTACGCTAGTGCCGAGGGCTCGTGTCTCGCCCGCCACGCGTCGCCGAGGACCGTGAGTTCACCGGGGTCGTAAGCTGGAAGCAAACGAGTGCCATGCACCCGCCTATGCTTGGTCACCAGCCCATGCTCCCAGGCGGCCGTTAGCACCTCCGGAGACAGCCTCGCTATCTCAGTGGCAGGGCGAATGCCAATCGGCTTCAACGCGAACGCCCCGTTGGAACAAGCCACCGCGGCGGGACGGCTGCGCGTTTTCTCTCCTCGACGGGCGAGAGGCGCAAGTCCATGCCAGGCGACGCACAATCGTTCGGCCGTGATCGGGCTGACGCCGGGATCGAGGTTGACGTCGGTCAGGCCGTGAGGCCAGTGGATCACAGCGGCGCATGCGGCGTGCAGCGCCCCCAATCGCGCTTCCGGATCCTCGAATGAGTGTCCGGACGAGCTCGGATCGATCGCTCGGGCAAGCGCCAGGACCGTATCGAGAACGAAGCCGCGGTCGATGGTCCGCAACGGTTCGGGTAGCACTGCGCCGACGTCTAGGCCCGCTACGAGGCGTTCGGGGAGTAGCGCCGTCAGTATGCCCAGCGACGGGCGCATCCGTTCCGGCACGAGGATCGGATCGATCCATGCGAATGGATCGCCACACTTGTCGCACTCCTCGATCCGCGTCGTGGTGCGCGTCCAGCGCTGAACGACGCCGCCCGTTTCGCAACCGCACCGGTCCTGGAGCATGTCCCAACCCTCTAGGCAGAACGGAATGTCGGACAGCTCCCAGATCGCTCGGTGATAATGCGGCAGACCGCTGTCGTCGCCATGGAAGGCGGCCGGCGAGAACATTCGCGTCCGCGTATCGATGCGGCGGTGGTTGATGCCAAAGCCGAAGAACGAGACCTTGCCGGGGCCGACGGGATCGTACCGGCGGATGCGGACCTCGTCCTCATCCACCCGGATGGCGAAGGCGAGCTCGGCGGGATCTATGCTGACGTCCTCGGCGACCAGGACACGATTGCGGTGCACGAGACCGAGATGCTGGAGGACGCCGTAGCTGTTGGGCAGATGGTTGTTCTGGCAGGCCCGCGCGACAAGTCCGCGCAGCGACTCCCCGTTCCTTGGGATTACAGGTTTGAGCAGCTGACGCCAGGTGGATCGGTCGTGGGGGGGCGAAGATCCGGCCGAGCCGGACGCAGCGTCGGCGAGATCGTCTCCGACGCTGCGCAGGAAGGCGCCGAATGGTGTGCGAATGCGTTCGGCGCCGTCCATCGCCTTAAAGGTTCCTGAACGGGTTCGAGTTGGCGAAGCCGTGTTCGAGCGACCACTCGTCGACAGCGACCGCGACGTCCCCCATGCTCACCACGTCGCGGCGGTCGCGGACGGTGTTGCGCAGCGCCATAGTCATGACCCGCATCAGCTGTCCAATGACGCCATCGCAGACCTCGCCAAGCGCGAGCGCGACCTCCTCGTCAGCGAGCCCGGCAGGCGCGCTGACGATGCCGTCGGAGACCATGCGGGTGTCAAGGCCGCCGACGAACCCCTGCCAGAGCTCGAAGTCGTCATCGTCGTCCATGTCGAGCGGATCCAGCCGGCACGGCGAGAACATCCGCCCCGACAGTTCGCGATCGGCTGCGACGAGCGGGACCGCCGCCTCCGTCCCGAGGAGCACGATCGGCACCCGGCCGGTGTCGAGCATGATCTTCAGTTCGGCCGTCACCTCGCGGCTGAAGCCCGACTTCTGTCCGGAGTGCTGGGTCTCGTCGAGGATGAGCAGTTCGACTCCCGCATCGGTCATGGCGTGCATGGCGCGACGCCGCAAGGTGGGCTCGGTTCCGGCCGAAGCAAAACCGTCTCCGAGTTCGGACATGATTGCCACATAGAGGTCGCGCGCAGTGCCGCTCGTGCCCAGCCGGGCGTGGACGACCGACTTGACGCCGGGTAGGTCCTCGTCTCCGCGCATCAATTTGTACTGGCTCGCGATTGTCGACTTGCCGGTGCCGGTCCGGTTAAAGATGTTGAGCGCGAGCTGCTGCTCGCCGCGCATCTCGAGGCCGAGCAGACGCAGCTCCTCGATCTCCGCCATTGCCTCGATCTGACGTGGGTACGGCAATCGAATGCGCATCAATTGGGACAGCGCCAGTGCGACGCGGGACGAGCGCTGGGCAAGCTGGCTGTGGCGGAAGCGCTTGAAGGCGTCCTTCATGTCCGGCGACAGCTGCTCCTTCGGCTTGTCGCCATCCGGGACGACCAGATTGCCGCCCTTGGAGGCATCAACCGGGCGACCGCCGCCCGCATCCGCCGTGGCGTCCCGGGATTGTGTCTCGTCTAGAACACTGTCGTCCACGGTGATGGTCGGCTCCGGGGTGGCGGCGGTCGACGGACCCCGCGTCGGCTCGTGGGCGATCACCGTCTCCGTGCTGACGGGGTTCATCGGACGACTGGTATCGCGGCGGTCGCGTGTCGGTCCGGTCGATGCGCGGCGGCGCGCGGTGGCGCGGCTCTCGGTTTCGGGCGCATTGGTGGACGTGGTGGCGGCAGCCGCAGCGGCTGTCGCGATCTTGCTGGTCGGTTTCATTAGAACTCGTCTCCATACTTTAGGCGGTTGGAGCTGGCGCGCGACGGCGCCTGCTTGTCGGGCCGATCGGCCGACTTCGTGGGCGCCGTCGCACCGCGACGAGCGTCATTCGTTGATTTCGATGTGGTCTTCCTGTGGCGCAGCTCAGGCGCCTTCGCTGGCACGGCGCTCGCCGAGGCCTTTGCGGAGACCGTCGGCACGACTGAGACGGCGTTTGACGCCGAGCGCATTCTCACCGGCTCCGTTGGGGGAGGCGGCGGCGAACGCGGGGTGTCGATTTCGGCGTCCTTGCGGTTACCGCGCGACATCCCGTGCAGCGCGGGTGCGTACTCCTCGGGTTCCGGTTGTGAGTGTGCGACGACCGGCTCGTCGACCACATGGACGTAGCCGGCCGCGATCCGGCTGACGTTCGGGTCGGCCAGCGCGCGACCGAGTGCTAGCCTGTCGCGTTCCGCCGACCTGGAGTCGACGTTGGCGATCTCCTCGAACAGTCTGGCACGGACAATCGCCTGACCCTCGGGGGTCAAATAGTCCATTGCATCCCGCTCGGCGACTTCTAGGCAGCGCTTGTGCAGCCACAGCGGCATCCCGTGTGCCGTGCGCTCGATGCAGCTGAAGTCCTCCCATTTCGGGGCTGGCAGGGCGTGCGGGTTCCAGACGCGCACGATGCCAATGTCGTTCTCGTCGAACCTGATCCTCACCTTCCAGGTCGGGCGCTTACGGTCGTCGCGGTTCGTCCGGGGCTTGCGCCCGATGTCGCCCTTGGGAACGCGGTCGGCCCGCTCGAAGTCCTGGACGATGCGACGCATCTCGAGGGCACCCGGCGTGTAGCGACGATTGAACTTCTCGAACCCGGCCGACGACATCGTCGCCTCGGCAACGACACCCATGCCGCGCTTGAACTCGTCGACGTCCTTGAGCACGTTCAGTTTGCGGGTGCCCAGCAACTGCTTCCAGATCAGGCCGGGCTGGCGATCGTCAAGCCCGCGGTGGCGGGTGACGTTGTGGGTCATGACGGCGAGCGCCAGCAGTCGGCGAGCGGTCTGGATCGAGCACAGGACGTGACCCGTCTCATCGGGATCGAATCCGTATCGGCGCATCCGCGCGATGTCGTAGTTGGCGTCCGCCTGATGCTTGAACAGCAGGTCCTGGAAGGTGCCTATCACCCGCTCTTGGACCGACTTGTCGCGTGGCATGTTCGCCCCGACGAAGTCCGTGCGGATGTAGGCGTCGTCCAGGTTCTGTTCGACCGTCCGTCCGTGGTTCTCGGTGGCGTTGTCGAACCCGATCTTGTCGGGTCTTAGTCGTAGGTACGGCAAATTGGGATCGACCTTGAGCAGGTGCTCCGGCACGTCCTTGATTTGGTTGGCGCGCAAGACGGTTCGCAGAACGGCGGACGAGTTGCAGGCGCCCGGACACAGGTCCCAGCCAGGCACGACCTTGGACCGGTGCTCGTGCAGAAGCGTCACGGTCGCCTCTCCGATGGGGATGCCGGTTTCGTCGTCGACGAAGAAGGCCTTCGGCACCGGGGTGCTGTCTATCCAGCAGAGCGCGCCGATATGGGTCGGCAAGTCGCTCAGGCCGCCCCCGCCATAGCGCTGATATGCGGCCTGACGCGTTGCCTTGCGACTATATCGGCGCCGTCTCGGATCTTCTGACGCTCGATCATGCGCCACGCGTCGTCCGTCACGCCGACCTTGTAGCGCCGGACGGCCTCGCCGACGTCGCTGACGGCTACTCCTTCGGTCCGCGCGAGCTGCGCCACGGCGTTGAGGTCCACGAGCAGCATCCCTTCGGTCGCGTCCACTAGTTCGCGCTCGGCTTCGGCGACCGTCTCGGTAGTGGCCTCCCGAGCGCCCGGCATGCCGCGTATCAGAGAGCTCGCGACCGACCGTCGCGTGTTCCTATCCGGAGGTGCGACGGGGATGTGGCGGATGCGGGGATTGTCGATCGTCAGCCAGTCGGGAAGATCGCCTTCCTTCTCGACGATCCAGACGACGCAGTTGAAGCGGGGTGCCCGTTCGGGACCTACCGGCCTCGGGTCGGCTCTCTGGCTGAGTACGAGGGCACGGGTGAAGAGCGCGTGCTCGGAAGCGCTGAGCGCGTCCGGGCGGACGACGAGTCGTGAGGCGAAGTCGACGCAGAGCGCGATCGGCGGGCCTTCAAGGGCCATGAGACGTTCGATCGTCACGGCGAGCAGGTCGCTCGATCCGGGCGCTTTGCCTTCGGAAGGAGTGAGGCCCAGTCGAGTGAGAAGCCCGTCCCCGTCGCCTTCCGTGCCGTCGGGGTGGGGGAGGACGGAGAAGCCGCCGATCGGATCGTAGCGGACCGTGTCGATGTAGCCGGCATCGCGGAACGTGGAGGCCAGCACGTCCGAAAGCGGCGCCGCTATCACTCTGCCGCCCACGTCGCGGGTCTGCAGATCGCGGACGTTGCCCGTCAGTACGAACTGGCTCTTCAAGGGAAGAAATCGCTCGAGGTCGCGTACCCAGCGCGGCCTGCGGTCGTCGATCTGCACTACGAACTGGACTCCCGGATCGGCGAGCGTATTCAGCATGTCTCGCTCTGAACAACCTATCTGTCCTGCTCCGGCGGTCAATCTCGTAGACTGCCGACTTCGCTTCGCTGTGGAGAAGTGGCTTGCCGCATCGATCGATCGGGAATTTGACAATTGAGATCGCGAGACTCGTGCGGCGCGTTCCAAGAAGTCGAGCAGGAGTTTGGCGGCGACGCCCCCGATAGCCGGCCCTGGGCTCGGTGACGCCATCAGCGCTCGAAAACGGAATGATCTCAGCGGTTCATTGTTGGCTGCTCATTTTGAAAAATTGAGTAGCTTACGTTGAAAACCGACAATTCACTGGAGGCCCGACCGGGCCTTGAGTAACGTAGTCATTGCAATAGCTTAGTCTGTCTAACTTGGTCGGAATCGCCAACGAATATCCCTCCTGTCCCGCGTACGATGGCTAACCGTCATCCATGGTTATCGACAGCCGCTATCGCCGACATTGCCGTTCCGGTTATGAGAACGCACAAGCATGTTGGTTAGAGCTTGGAGACCGAGGGTGCGGAGACGCGAAGTCACATTCATGGGAGACCTCCGCGCCAACCGCTGGCGCTATGCCGCTACAGCGTTGAGTGTCGCGATCTATTTTGGTTTGGAGGCGCTGGGCGCTGACCTCTGGATCGCCGTTTTGATTCCCGTGCTATTTGCGACAGGGCTTGGGTTTTTATTCGGACGTCACCGATAGATCGTCGGCGTTGCGAGCTCTCCTGCGCATATCGGCCACTCTGCTTCCGCCCATTAGTGGGCATTCCCGGTTCCATTATGCACGCTGGCATTCGGGAGAACAAAAATGCTTTTTACAGTGCTTCTGTTGGGTCTTGCCCAAACCCCACCCCCCCAAACTGAGGCGTGGAAGGAACGACACTTCCCAAAGCCGCTAGAAGTTCCAGCCTGTGCTTTTTCCCGGCCATCGAAAGAGGTCGGTTCTCTCAAGGATTTGCCTGCGCAGGTGAGGTCGGAAGTGATGCGCTTCTTTACGGCAGGAGGAGGGCTGGCTGACAGGAATGGGGAGTTCAATAGCACTGATTTTATTGACAACAGTCGTGTACCATCGCGGCGATTTATCCGTGCCTATTTGACCGAAGATGTTTGGTTTATATGGTACGAACAGGGTGGCTTCGTGCGGAACACCAATACCCTTGCCTTAACTCGGCAACGAAATGGTGACGGAATTGCTACGATATTTCGGGCGACGCCGGCAAGCGGATTTAGGGGTGACCTCTGTGCCGGGTCGAGAGCGTTCCTCTCGGGGGCGCGTGCGTCACCTAACATGTGAATCGCGACCTCTTCTTTTTACGTCCGCTATCCTCTCTATTTCAGACACTCGATCGGTGGATGGTCGACGATATGCGCGAAGAGGTCGAGTTAGACAGCGCTAAGTCGTTAAAAGATAACGGTTAGACAATTTGGAGGCCCGACCGGGCCTTAAACAACTGAGCAAAACCAGTGAGGTAGCTTGTCTAACCCTGTGCCATCGGGCCACGCGGTTCTGCGGTGTCCCGCGCATGATGGCTAACCCGAGGTCTACGCTTACGTTTCACGAAACGACCCGACTTGTGGGGGGCGAACGGGTTGATAAAGGTCCTGGGCATATGACCAAGGCGATATACCTGGACGATTGCTTATCCCCGACTGTGCGACTGTTCGGGAAGCGTATGAAGCAGCGACGCCGGGAGCTTCGGCTGACGCAAGTACAAATCTCCGAGCGAACAGGAATTGCGGCAACCTACCTCTCAATGATCGAGAACGGACGCGCGAACCCATCCCTAGACACGGTCGAGAAGCTGGCACGGGCCGTTGGCCTGGAAGCTTGGGAGATGCTCCGCCTTGATCACCCCTGACCTCCGCAGTGCGATGGCTCCCAATGCTGTACTTTTAGTTCGAGTACGAGGGAAACAAGGAGCGTAGGCGTCGTCTGCGGCAGTGCTTATGGGCCGTCTGCGATACCAGCGCGATAGCAGCTAGACCGATTTAGCAGCGCCCGTCATGGTGAAGGCATGAATAAAGGTATTTTGAAACAGGCCGAAAACCGATTGGCTGCTGCGAGCAAGAAGGCCGCCGCAATTTCGCATAGTCGGTCGAATGCAGAGATAATGGAAATATGGTCAGAGTTCCTTACCGAGCAGCAGCGATTTTTTAATCGGCTCGGTAATGCCGCAGAGACGAACAGTGAAAGGGGATGGTTCGAGAGAGCGCTAGCTGCGCGTAATCAAGATCCTGTGATGCTGTATTTGTATCAGGCACGAAACGCTGATGAACATGGAAGGTCGTCGATAGCTTCAGTTACTAACTCCGCGTTAGCCATTAGAGGGAACAACGGAGACGTATTTATTGAAGATATGGTTTATGATCATGAGGGCCGTATATCGGGGCTCAAGGGCTGGGAGGGCTCGCCAGGCAACCCTATTCGCGTCGAATTCATTCCCAGCGATGTGGAGGCTTCCATTGTTGAGAACAGGTCCAAAAGCTATTCGCCACCTCCTGGTCTCTCAAAAGTAACCGCGCTTGCGCCTCTGGGCGTACGGTACATGCGGAATGTCCTTCGCGAAGCGGTCAGCTTCAATACTGGTATGCCAAGAAGCGAGTAGGATACCCGCGCTTTAGCGGTGCATCGGCGCTGACGTTTCGGCTAGGCCGATGCGGGTCCGGGCTGGGGACAGGATTTGGTCGTTAACGGACACCTGTTCTTCGGGGCAAAGCACGAAGGTGGCACTGGCCTGAGACGTACCGCGTTCAATGGCTAACCGAGATTGTGTTTCTGCGGAAGGGCGGGCTAGCCTGTCAGCATGCATGTAACGATACCAATAGTAGCCTCTTCGCCGGTCACATCGAGCCTAACCAGCCAGCCCGCGACCATCGCCGCCATCATAGCCTTGGTCGGCGTTCTCCTGACCGTTATCGTTAGTGCGATAACTAACGCCAAGCTAGCAAAGCGACGGTCAATTTTTGAGCAGGGGCTAGCTGCAGAGCGGCATAAGCTCGACCGCGATCTAGCATCCGAAAAATTTATGGATGAGCGGGAAGCCCGTGCGGAAATGCGACGAGAAGCAGCAGCCGCTCGTCGTGTGGAGTTCCAGAGGGTCACTTTGCTGGAACTACAAGAAGCGATGCATGCTCTTGTGAGAGACACGTGTGACGCACAGCTTGACGACGTCAGGATATCGCGTGATGCTGGCGAATGGACTCAGGGCAAACATCACAATGATTTCAGCGAAATGGTTCGCAAGGGTCAGGGGCGAACACAACTACTCAAGACGAGAGTTTTAGACGATGAAATCCGGGAGCTTGTTCGTACAATCAAGCGATCTTGCAGTGCATCTTTAGCCTCTGAAAGTGAGAAAGCCTCTTTAACGTCCTTGGACGAAGCGACCCGCGCCATGGTCGATCTCAATGAACGTATTGGTCAGACCCTGCGAAAGCTGGACGATGCGGAAGACGTTGCCAACCGTGGGACCGAGTAGTCTTATCTTTGCGGGCTGCAGTGCGATTGCTCCCAATGCTGCACTTTCGCACCGCTTACGAGGGGAAGGTGAAGCGATACCCCTAGGTGCGAGCTCGCTATGAGCGGTTTGCGATACCAGCGCGATACCAAGGCAGAAAGCCATTGCTATCCCGTTGCCTGCTTTTGCAGCGCCGACAGCAGGGCCGCAAACTCCTCGCCGGGTGCCGGATGAAACTCTTGAGCAGCGAGCCCTACGTGCGTTCGCAACAGTGCTACTACCTCCATCGCAATAGCTAACGCGTCGTGGATATCGCGGGGCCTAACTTTTGCGCGGGTCCATACGTCGTCGTAGGTCGCCATCATCGACCTATGAGCAAAGCACTCGTCCCGGACTAGCTTCATTCCCTTCCAGAGATGGGCGGATCCGTTGAGCCGCGCATCTGCTTTGGCAAGCTCCGGCGATAACGCTCCAGCTTTTCTCAGCCTCTTGAATACAGACTTGAAACTCAACACCGACGCCCTTTGGTCGAATGGCACCATCGATTGCACGATCATTGCGTACAGATATGCGTGCTGACTAAACCTGAAGAAGTCCGGGTACAGATTCATACCGTCAATGTGTTGGTCCCGAGGTTCACCCTGAAGCTGCCACCATAAATCGTAGAATATTCGTGCCCGAGCAACTTGGTGCGTCAGATCTGCGATCTGGCGCTCAATCGGTAAAGCCTGCGGTGAAGACGTCATTCGACGGAATTAGCGACAGTATCGCTCGCGAGCAAAGCCTCAACCGACGCTTTAGCCGTGGAGCCGTAAAACCGTTTGATATCAACGGCTGTTGCCCGATCAGGTCAACAAGGCGGCGTAAGGGATATCAATAGCTTGTAGGGGCGGGGGCATTGCGATCGATGCTCGGGCGTGCCGATATGGGTTCGTGCTGGGAACAGGAATTGGTCGCTATCGGACCGAGGTTTTCCGAGTCAAAGCACGAAGATGACCGTTGTACGGCGAGGGGCATCGCGCATAGTTTAACCTCATGGAAGATCCGATACCCAAACCGAGCGAGATGACAGACGCCGAACTGCTGGAGGCCTACGAGCACACTACCGGGCGCGCGAACGACATGCTCGCTAACGCGCTGCTCGCCGAGATCAAGCGGCGCAACCTCGACATATGATGAGCGACCGCGACGTGTGGGTGAAGGCTGGCGCGATCGTAGCCGAACATGGCGACCTCACCGCCGACTACATCATCAAGCAGCTTAGCGATGTACTTGGCGATAAAATCGCAGTCGAAGACTGGCGCCGGGTCGCAGCAGCGGTCGACGCGATCAGCGACGCCACACCCCAATAGGCTAACCGCCATAGCGAACCGGACTCGCGTTCCTCGGCACGTCCCTTTACGGAACGCAACGAGAACGCAGTTTCATGGATTCATTATGATCAGCCCCGCACCATCCGCCTCGCGGATCGAGCGCTATGCCGCGGAAGCCGCTGCCGCCCATGACGTCCAACCCGCGGACGTCATGGGATCGGCTCGAACCGTCGCGATCGTCCAGGCTAGATGGGCCATGTGGAAGCGCCTCTTTGAGGAGGGCTTCAGCACTAGCTCGATCGCGCGCGCCGTTGGACGCCATCATACTACGGTCATGCATGCGCTGAGCAAGGACGCCTAAGCCCAACCGCCAGCGATCAGCCCGGCCTGGAACGACATCGCGTACCCTGCGACCTTCTCCGCGCGATCGATCCCGTTGATGATGCGCCGCGCTGAGATGAACTGCACCGTCGTCGCTGGGCCTTTAGCGGGGAGGTAGCTGGCAAACCGCCTCCCGGTGAACCAGCCTTCCGTCATGCCGAGGACCATGATCTGCGCGGAGATATCGGTCTCGAGCGCGCGATCGTAGTTGGCGATCAGTTCACCCTTGAGACCGAGCTCTTCGTCCGCTTTGGCGTAGTTGTAGTCCCAGGTCAGCTGGACATCACCACGCCCATAAGCGACCTGCCCGCCATGCTTTCCCGGCTTGCCATATGGATAGTTTCGGCCGCGTCCGATCTCTGGGATCGGCTGCATGCGCTGGGCGGTTTCATGGAACGAGGTGGCGAGCCCGTACGCGACGTACGCCAACGGCGCGCCGATTGCCGCGAACGCCGCCAGCTTCGCCTCGATGCCCTCGACCTGCGCCTTCGTCATCGTCCCGAACAGCGGGCGAATCGACGCGAAGAATTTGTCCGGAGACGCCAACCCGTGCGCAGGGCGCGCAGGGGCGGTCGCCGGCTTTGATGCCGTCGCCATAATTATTCCTTTCGATGTTACCTGATTTGACCTGCGGGCGTTCAGACCCTTGCCGGGGGTCTCTCCAACGTGTCCCGGTCGGCCCGCCTCGTGTTCTCTTGGCTATCGAGGCGGGCCGTTACGCGGTCGGCGTCGCCGGGCCGGTGCCGGTGGTCTGAGGGGGCAGCTTATCGAGGGCGGTCGCGAGGTTAGCGTCCTGCTGAGCACTGCCCTTGCCCACGTTGAGGACCGCGGCGACTGCGGCGCCGACGATCGGGCCTAGGCCAGTGAAGAAGCCGTCGACGAAACGGGTGTTGTTCGCGGGGACCTGGTGAAAGAACGAGATCGCGGCGAGCCCGACGTATCCAACTATCAGGGTCAGGGCGATCACGTAGCGCCAGTGGCGGTCGACGTCGGTCATGTCGTCATTCTCCTATTGGGGGATGGAAGGCGGGGTCGCGGTGACAATGGCCGCGCCCGCTTGCGCGCCGCGCTCGATCGCCACCTCCTGCTGCTGCCGGGCGCGCATCTGTTCGATATGGATCACCGCCTCTGCGACCTTGTCGGGAGACGTCTTGAGCAGCATCAGCAGTGCGTCGAGGCACGCGTCTGCGTTGTTCACTCGGTGCCGCATGATCGCCATCTGCGCGTCATGTCGGAGCCGCTCGGCTTCGCGCTTGGCATCCTCTAGGGCCTTATCGGCCTCAAGCTTCTGGACGCGCGTTATCAGGTCGTCCCTCAGCTTTTCCTCCGCATCCTGCTTGTTCTTCTGCATGGCGGGCCGGTTCTTCAGCCACGCTGCGAAGGCCCCGCCACCCAGAACGAGATTGACCAGACCGAAGACGGCGCCCCAGCCCCAGGTCATGCCGGCGAGGTGCGTGCTATCGGTCATGACGCTGGTACCAGACCGTCAGTACAGCCATTGCGATCGCCAGCAGAAGTGCCGTCCCATGCGACACCAGCGGCTCGACATGGAACAGGAAGGAAAGGCGATTCACGGCCAACAGGAAGACCACGCCCCAGATCGGATCGAGTGACCGCGCGCGTCGCCGCGCGATGCGCCAGACTGCCGGAGAGAGGCACGCTAGGCAGAGCAGCCATGCGCCCACGCTCACGGGCTGCGGAATGTCAGTGCCGATCATAGCCGAAGGCACCGACAGCGTAAGCTCCTCGCCGATCGATCCGGCTTTCTTCAGCAGTCCGTCACCGACGATCGAAACGGCCGCGAGCGCATCGCTGACGCCGTCGATTGCCGCATGGCGCAGGCGGTCCATGCAAGGGACATAGATTGTCTGACCGCTGACGTTGACGACAGGGTAGTATCCGAGCTCGCCCGTTTTGCCACCTTGCGCATTGAAGCTTGCGGGGTCGGTGATCGAACCCGCAAGCAGCATGATTTGCCCGTTCGACCATTCCTCGTACACCGCGAACAGGTCAGCGTTCTGCGCCAGCAGAACGGCCAGCTGATCGTCTATTGCCATAGCCGCTATTCCTCGGTCGTGATGATGGTGACGCGCTGGGAGACGGCGCCGTTGCCGGCGGTGAACCCACGCGCGAGCGTCGCGATGAATCGGCGATCAGCGATGATTTGATCCGGATCGGTGTAGGTGAGGCTCGCCGACCAGTTCGCCGTGAAGGACGCCTGACCGGGCTCCCCCTCGGCAAGAGGTCGCGAGCCCTGAAAGGTGCCCACGCCCTTACTAATCGTTGGTATTGCGACGTCGGTACGAGCCGCTCCACCGATCTCGCGTGACAGGATGAGCGTCGGATTGCCGGTCTCCGTCCTTGCGCCCGTAAAGAAGACACCATCTTCAGACGTCGCGCCGTACGCAGCAGCCGCATTGTCGAACGATTGCTTGCTAGCCGGCGAGCCACTGTACGTGACCTCAAGGCTCCAACTGTACGACCAGGTCATGACGACGGTGATCTTCCCGCCGTTCGATCCAAAACCGCCGGTATCCGCGATGACGTCTGGCCCGACGCTGCTGCTCTGCCCGCCGTTGGTGAGCACGCCGGCAGACAGCGAACCACCGAAATAAGCGTCGCCTGTTACCGTCTGCCAGACGATCCCGTTGGTGCGCGAGCACTGCGCAAACGGCATCGAGGGGCCGAACCAGTCGATAAACTCGTTGCCGACACCGAACCCGGTCCCGAGCACCTTCATCACCGACCCGTTGTTGAAGATCAGCTTCGCGGTGCTGACGTTGATCGTCATGGCTGCGAAGGTGATGTCGCTGACGGCCGCATCCGCATGTCATGTTCGAAGGACGGCGCCGAGTGCGGACAAGGCTGGTATCAGCAGGTCTTGCCGAACTCGCCCGGCATCCGCGGGCGCATCGCCACTCTCGCACCGATCCTGCACTGGGGCGTCTGCACCGTCTGGGACTGGCTACGCATCTTCGCACCGCAGCCCGAGTTCGGAAGCTGGCCCACGCAGATCCTCGCGGACGCCTATGGCGGCGACAATGCAACCGAGGTGAACGCCCGGACCGGTTGCGTCGGCTGCCCGCTGGCGGCTGTCGATGGAGCGCTGGCGGTTATTGTCGAGACGGATGGCTGGCGGCACCTATGGCCGTTGCTCTGGCTGAAACCGATCTATCGGTGGATGCGGTTGCCCGCCCAACGACTGCGCAAGCGTGGCGTCGAGCGACTGAAGGACGGCTCCATCGCCAAGAACCCGCAGCGCATGGGGCCGCTGACGCTGGAGGCACGTCTTCAGGCACTCGACTGGATCCTGAATATCCAGCGTACCGTTTGCGAGGGCGCCTGCGCGGCCGGTTATCCCGAGCGCGGGATCGATTTGATCAATGCGGAAGAAGAGGCGCTGATCCGGCAACTGATCGCGGATGGCACCTTTCCGCAAAAATGGGACGGCGATGAGCCCAGCGCCGCGGCGTGGCTCGACAGTGTGTATAGCGACGGATCGGTACAGCCGATCCTTTTCAGGGATCTGGTAGGATCATGACCGAGCGCCCCCGTTTTCTTTACGCCGATGCCGAGATGGCGATCGTCGCCGAGGACGTCCGCAAGAACCGGGCGGAAGGCGACCCCGCGCTGGTTGCTGCTGGCAAGCTGTCCGCTGAGGACGCCGCCACACGCCTGCGGATCTCGACCGCCATCGCCATCGACTGGGCCCATTACGCGCGCATCGAGCTCCCGCCAATCAAGGGGGCGACCGATGAGGAAAAGGTCGCCGATCTGACGGCCGTACTGTCCGGCGCGACGAAGCGGCGCGATCACGCGCGCCAGGCGGTCATCAGCGAATACGGCGAACAGTTCTTCATCCGATCGATTGCGGAGTTAAGCGAATCGGTCGCGCCTCCCGTCGATCCGAACCCATGGAACGATCTGTTGAATGGCAAAGCCTAGGTACCTGCCGCCCTACGTCACTAGCTTCAAGGATCGGCACGGTGGCGAGCACCTGCGGTTTCGTCGCAAGGGCTATGCCACCACATACATGAAGTCGAAGGTGGGAACCGAGGAGTTCCGGATCGAATACCGGGCCTTGATGGATATGCCGGAAAGCACGACCGACGCCGCGATCGCCCGGTGCGCGCCAGGCACGATCGACGATCTCGTCACACGTTATCTCGCGGCGCCAACTAGGCTCGGGCCGACCAAGCCGACGCAGGCGAAGATCCGCGCGATCCTATGCCGTTTCCGCGAGGCGCACGGATCGAAGCCGGTCGCTCGTCTGAGCTTCGAGCATGTCGATATCATTGTCGCCTCCCGCATGGAGAAGGTCCAGGTCGGCAAGCGGATGGAGGGCGGCATCGAGGCCGCGCGCAAGCTGCGCAAAGAACTGGTGCGCTTGTTCGATTTCGCGGTGAAGATCAGGATGCGGCCGGACAACCCGGTGAAGCAGGCGGATCGGGTGAAGGTCGCGGCCGGCGAGCGCTCCAAGGGCTTTCACACGTGGACCGAGGACGAGATCGCGCAGTACCGCGCGTTCCACGGCCTCGGTACGAAGGCGCGGCTGGCGATGGAGCTTATGCTCTGGACGGGACAGCGACGGATTGATGCGATCCGCATGGGGCGGCAGCACATCCAAAAGGGTCGCGTCGAGTTCTCGCAGAGCAAGGGCGGCAAAGATCTCGGCATTCCCGTTGCGCCGCAGCTGCTCGAAGCGATCGTCGCGATGCCGCTCGAATCGAAGGGGCATCTCTGCTTCCTGACGACGACTCACGGCAAGCCGTTCTCTAACCCCGGCTTCGGCAACTGGTTTCGTGACCAGTGCGACGCGGCCGGCCTGCCACAGTGCACCGCACACGGACTGCGGAAGGCGATGATGCGGCGCATGGCCGAGCTTCATTTCGGCAACCAGTCACTGAAATCGATCTCTGGCCACAGCGGCGATGCGGAGGTCGCAACCTACACGCGAGCGGTTGATCAACGACGCATGGCGGACGATGCGATCAAGGCGATTGCAGCATGGGAAAAGCACTCGCTCGGAACCAGTCAATGGCTAACCGAAAACGGATCGAGTGGCTAACTTAGTCCAACGCATTATAAAACCTCGATAATATATCGAAGGTGGAGGCCCGACCGGGAATCGAACCCGGGTGCGAGGATTTGCAGTCCTCTACGTCACCACTCCGCCATCGGGCCCCGATTGCGTGAAGGCGGCGCAAATGCTTCGTTTTTCCGCTGCGGTCAACCTGCAGTTGCCGCCGACAACGGAATAATCTGGTTTCCTCGACTCGCACGTCGCCGCAGGCGGTGAGCGTCACGCGCTACCGCCCCCGGCCTCGTCCCTGGCCTCGTATCGTGACTCGCACACGTCAGCGTCTTTGCTTAGGGTTAAGTGAAAGGACGTTAATGGCTTTTAGGGGCGGGCGCTTGAAGACGGACAGGATTGCGGGCGGCACGAATACGACGGGTGTCGATGACGAGGTGTTCGCGATGCCGTCCGGCATGGCAATCCGGTATGACCGGCCCGCCGCCGCGCTCGCCGACTATATCACCGGCTATCACGTCTATCGAACCGACACGGGTAGCGAAGCGGGGCAGGTCGACTGGTTCCTGCCGGCGACCGCCAACGTGCGGATCGCGATCGATGCGGGGCCGATCGCGGTCTCGATTGGCCGGCGGACCTACGACCCGCTGCCTGCGGCCAGTCTGTTCGGGCCGACCAACCAGGCGTTGAAGGCGGTGACGCATGGCGGCGTGATGATCGGCTTCGGGATCAGCGCGCTGGGATGGGCACGATTGTTCCGGCGATCGGCCGGCGACTTCCGCAACCGCATCGTGCCGCTGGAAGACGTGCTCGGGAAGGCGTTCACGCGCGATCTGGTAGCGGGCTTGCAGGGCGCGCCGGATGATGCCGCCGTCGCGCCGATCCTCGATGCGATGTTGCTCGCGCGGCTGGGGCCGCCGCATGCCGATGCGCCGCAGATCCGGCAGTTGATGGAGATACTCGCGACCGATGGCCCGACCGACATCGCGTCCGCCGCTGCGCAACTCGACATACCGACGCACGCGTTGCGGCGATTGTCGGTGCGCCATTTCGGGTTTCCGCCCAAGATGCTCCTCTTGCGCGCGCGGTTCCTGCGATCGTTCGTCCGGCTGATGATGGCCGGCGGCGAGGCGGATTATACGACGATCGACCGCTCCTATTTCGATGCGTCGCATTTCCTCCGCGACTCGGCGACGTTCCTGGGAATGACCCCGCGGCGTTTCATGGCGCTGACCAAGCCGTTCCTGAAGGCAAGCCTGCGGGCGCGGAATGCAGTGCTGGGATCGCCGACGCAGGTGCTGCACGACATCGAAAAGGCGCCGGCGCGCGATGCGCTGCCGCGCGACTCGACCCGAGCGACGCAACAGCGGGTCATTTCGCGGGACGGTTCCGCGATCGGGTGCTAAGGACAGGCGCAGAGGTGTTGCCGGGATTTCTCGTGCGCCCTCGACGCCCCGTTCGCGGCATCTCGGTGTCACACGGGCGGGCGGGGCGTCTCCCGGTCCCCCGCAGGCGCGCTGCCGACGCCCGCGTGAATCGTGGCGAAATCCGACCAACCGATGCTTGGCGTCGCCGCGCCCACGCGATAACAGACGCACTATATCCGGCCGCGCGATATCGGAGCGATCCGAAACTAGTGTATTGCGTGGCTAAAACAGTTGTGCGACAGGATGCGCCATGACGACGACGACTCTCGATACTCCTTCGCTCGCAGCCGATACCCATGAGATCGGCGGGACTACCGTGTCCATGGCTCCCGCAACGTTCGACACGATGCGTCACGCGATGGTGGCGAGCCAGTTGCGCACCAACGCAGTCAACGACCAGCGCGTCGTCGCGGCGATGGCACGCGTGCCGCGCGAGGCGTTCATGCCCGCCGACGTCCGCGCACTTGCATACCGCGACGCGACGATCCCGTTGGGACGCGGACGCTATGCCAACCTGCCGATGGCGACCGGCCGTTTGCTCACCGAAGCTTATCTGACCGCGACCGACCGTGTCCTGCTGATCGGTGCCGCGACCGGCTATACCGCGGCGGTGCTGGCCGAGATCGTTGGCTCGGTCGTCGCGGTCGAGAGCGATCCTGCCTTGCTGGCGATCGCCCGCGAGGCACTCGCCGGGACCGGTAATGTCGAACTCGTCGAGGCACCGATGCAGGACGGCCACGCCGCCGGCGCGCCCTATGACGTGCTGATCGTCGATGGCGCGGTCGAGACCGTGCCCGACGCGTTGATCACGCAGGTCAAGTCGGGTGGCCGTGTGACCGCAGGAATCGCCGAGCGCGGACTGACCCGGCTCGCATCGGGCCGCAAGACCGATGGCGGGTTTGCGCTGTCGGCGTTCGTCGATGTCGAATGCGTGAGCTTGCCTGGCTTCGACGCCCCCAAACCCTTCCGGTTCTGAGCAGAAAACCATGGCCCGCGCCGCACTTCTCCGCAGTCTGCTCCTGAGTGTTGCGCTGACGTATAGCGCTGCACCACTCCATGCGGAGACGCTGCGCGAGGCGCTGGTCAAGGCGTACAACACCAACCCGACGATCACGGCACAGCGCGCTACCCTGCGCGCGACGGATGAGAACGTGCCGATCGCCCGCGCGGCGGGGCTGCCGTCGGCTAACGCGACTGGCGATCTCACCGAATTCCTCGTCACCGGCCAAAACAACTTTCTCGCGCCGCCGCGTCAGGGCGTTGCGCGGGCGAACGTGTCGGTGCCGCTGTATCAGGGCGGGCAGGTCCGCAATTCGGTTGCCGCAGCGAAAACCCGCGTCGAGGGTGGCCGCGCGACGTTGCGGAGTACCGAAGCCGATTTGTTCACCAACGTCGTCGCAGCGTACATGGACGTGATCCGTGACGAGGCGATCGTCGGCTTGAACACGCAGAACGTCCGCGTTCTCGACGTCAACCTCCAGGCCAGCCGCGACCGTTTCCAGGTCGGCGACCTGACCCGCACCGACGTGGCCCAGTCCGAAGCGCGGCTCGCGCTTGCCCGCGCACAGCTCCAGTCCGCACAAGCCAATCTGATATCCAGCCGCGAAAGCTATATCCAGTTCGTCGGGACACCACCCGGCACGCTCGACACGCCACCGACGCTGCCGCATCTGCCCGACAGCCCGGCCTCGGCCGTGACCGTCGCGATCGACAACAACCCGGTGCTGATCGCCGCCGCCAAGGAGCGGGACGCGAGCCGCTACGATGTCGGCGTTGCCCGCGCGAGCCGGCTTCCGCAGATCAGTGCGGTCGGGGGCGCGAGCTACACCAATTATCTTGGCTCGATCGCGTCGGTGCCCAACGACGTCAACCGCATCCCCAACGCCAATAAGGCGGTGCAAGCCGGGCTGTCGTTGACGCTGCCGCTGTTCCAGGGCGGGCGCCCCGCCGCGCAGGTTCGCCAGGCCGAGGCGTACCAGTCGCGCGCGATCGAGAACGTCACCGCGACCGAGCGCAACGTCATCGCGCAGGCGCGCTCCGCCTTTGCCATCTGGCGCTCGTCGGAGCAGGTGATCCAGTCGTCGGAAACCGCGGTCAACGCCAACAAGCTGAGCCTCGAAGGCGTCCGCGCCGAGAACAGCGTCGGCACGCGCACGATCCTCGACATCCTCAACGCCGAGCAGGAATTGCTCAACAGCCAGGTCACGCTCGTGACCGCGCGGCGCGATGCGTATGTCGCGGGCTTCGCGCTGCTGGCCGCGATGGGCCAGGCCGAGGCGCGAGACCTGGGGCTCGACGGCGGCGTGCTCTACGATCCGGTCGCGAACTACAACCGCGTCCGCCGCAAGATCTGGGATTTCGGCGGCGACGGCGAGCCCGTGCCGGTCGCCACTCGCACCGCGCAGTCGCCCGCGCAGAACGCCACGGTTCAGGCGCAGTCCGACCCCTTGCTCGATACGCCGGTTGACAGGAACCCCGCCTTGACGACAGGTAAGGACGCGCCGAGCCGCCAATAGGGGCGCGCGGGGCAACGGGGTTTGGGATGGTCCGGATGGGGGATGTCAACGGCGAGCCGTCGATGGAGGAAATCCTCTCGTCGATCAAACGCATCATCGCGGAAGAGGGCGACACGCCGGGCCGGTCGCGTCGCCCTGCGCGTGCGACGTCCGCGCCGGTCGATCTCGATCCGGCCTATTTCGACGGCGACCATGACGACGATGAGATTCTCGAACTGAGCGACCCCATGCCCGATCGTACGCCGCGCCCGCCCAAGTCCCCGGTGCTCAGCGCCGCTGATACCCCGCCCGAACCACGCCACGTCGCGCCGCAAATGCCCCCCCAGATGACATCGCCAAAGCCCGCGCCGAGTGCCAAGCCGCAGCCGGCCACCGATGCCGCGGCCGAGCCGATCGTCTCGCGCCACACCGCCGCTGCAACGCGCGCGCCGCTCGAGGCGTTGACGCGGATGATGGTAAAACCCGAAACCGGCAATGACGGCACGCTTGAGGGCCTGGTGCGCGAGATGCTCCGGCCGATGCTGCGCGAATGGATCGATGCCAACCTTCCCAACATGGTCGAGGACATGGTCTCGCGTGAGATCGCCAAGATCATGAACCAGCAGCCCTAAACCAACCTGCCCCCCTCCCGGAAAGGGAGGGGCCGGGGGTGGGTAGGCTGATTGTCGCGCCCCGACGCCAATTCCAAATCCCACACGCTCCCCCAAAGGCTGGCCTAGCCCCGACACGCTCGCTAAGGCCATTGGCATGAGCGAGCTTCCCAAAACCTTCGACCCGGCCTCCATCGAATCGCGCTGGTACGCGCATTGGGAGGCAAGCGGCCAGTTCCGCCCCGACCGTCCGAACGCCGAGCCGTGGACGATCGTCAACCCGCCGCCCAACGTCACGGGCTCGCTGCACATCGGCCACGCGCTCGACAACACGCTGCAGGACATCCTCACGCGCCACGCCCGCCTGAAGGGCAAGGACGCCTTGTGGGTGGTCGGCACCGATCACGCCGGCATCGCGACGCAGATGGTGGTCGAGCGCCAGATGGGCGCGCTTACCCCGCCGCAGAAGCGCACCGACATGACTCGCGAGGAGTTCGTCGCGAAGGTCTGGGCGTGGAAGGAAGAGAGCGGCGGCGAGATCACGCAACAGCTCCGCCGGCTCGGCTGCTCGATGGACTGGGCGAACGAGCGCTTCACGATGGACGAGGGCTTCTCGAAGGCCGTCCTGAAAGTGTTCGTCGACCTCCACAAGCAGGGGCTCCTCTATCGCGACAAGCGCCTCGTGAACTGGGATCCGGGCCTCGGCACCGCGATCAGCGACCTCGAGGTCGAGACGCGCGAGATCAAGGGCAGCTTCTGGCACCTGCGCTATCCGCTCGAAGACGGCGCCCTTGGACAAGAGGGGGGCTTCATCGAGGTCGCGACCACGCGGCCCGAGACGATGCTCGCCGACATGGCGGTAGCAGTGAACGGCGCGGATGAGCGCTACACCGCGCTGATCGGCAAGCAGGTGAAGCTGCCGATCACCGGGCGACTGATTCCGATCATCGCCGACGACCATGCCGATCCTGAGTTGGGATCTGGCGCTGTCAAAATCACGCCGGGCCACGACTTCAACGATTTCGAGGTCGGCAAGCGGGCAGGGATGGCCGCCGGGTCGATGCTCAACATGCTCGATGCCAAGGCGCGCGTCGTGCAGGTGTCCGACGGGCTGATCCCTGAGGAGCTGCTTGGGTTGACGACCGCTGAGGCGCGGAAGGCCGTGGTCGCGCGTCTCAAGGAAGAAGGCTTCCTGATCGCGCACGTCGACAAGGACGGCGAAGAGCACGACGCCGAGCCGCGCACGATCCAGACGCCGTATGGCGATCGCTCGGGCGTGGTGATCGAGCCGTGGCTGACCGACCAATGGTATGTAGACGCAAAGACGCTTGCGCAGCCGGCGATCGAGGCGGTCCAGACCGGCGCGATCGATATCGTGCCCAAGACCTGGGAGAAGACGTTCTTTAACTGGATGGACAACATCCAGCCTTGGTGCGTGTCGCGGCAGCTTTGGTGGGGACACCAGATTCCGGCGTGGTTCGGTCCGGACGGTACGCCGTACGTGGCCGAGACCGAGGCCGAAGCGCAGGCTCTTGCGGGTGAGGGCGTGACGCTAACGCGCGACCCCGACGTGCTCGACACCTGGTTCTCGTCCGCCCTCTGGCCCTTCGCCACGCTCGGCTGGGACGGTTCTTCCCCCCTCCCGCAAGCGGGAGGGGCCGGGGGTGGGCACGCGCTTACCTCGAACGCTACGCCCGAAGGCGAGCGCGAGCCCACCCCTCAATCCCCTCCCGCAAGCGGGCGGGGAGGCCAGTTAGGCGGTCGCTACCCCAACGACGTCCTCATTTCCGGCTTCGACATCCTGTTCTTCTGGAACGCGCGGATGATGATGCAGGGGCTGCACTTCATGAAGGACGTGCCGTTCCGCACGCTCTACCTCCACGGCCTCGTCCGCGCGGCGGACGGCGCGAAGATGTCGAAGTCGAAGGGCAACGTCGTCAACCCGCTCGGGTTGATCGACACCTACGGCGCCGACGCGCTGCGCTTCTTCATGGCGGCGATGGAGAGCCAGGGCCGCGACATCAAGATGGATGAGAAGCGCGTCGAGGGCTATCGCAACTTCGCCACCAAGTTGTGGAACGCCGCCCGGTTCGCGCAAGCCAACGGCATCGTCGCCAGCACCAATCTGGAGGCGCCGCGCGCGGAATTGGCGGTCAACAAGTGGATCATCGCCGAGACGATCGCGACCGTCCAGACGGTCGACCTCGCGCTCGCCGACTACCGCTTCGACGGCGCCGCCAACGCGATCTACCAGTTCGCGTGGAGCCGGTTCTGCGACTGGTATCTCGAACTGATCAAGCCGCAGATGGTCGGCGACGAGCGTGGTGTCATCGACGACGAATCGAAGGCCGTGGCCGGCTGGGTGCTCGACCAGATCCTGGTCCTGCTCCACCCGTTCATGCCGTTCATCACCGAGGAACTGTGGCACGCGATGGGCCCGCGCGATCACGACCTGATCGTCGCGAAATGGCCGATGGCGGACGCGCGGTCGCTCGATCCCGAGGCGAGCAAGGAAGTCGACTGGCTGATCCGCCTGGTTCAGGAAATCCGCACCGCGCGGAATGAGTTGAACGTGCCACCGGGCGCGCGCCTGCCGCTCCACGTCCGCGATGCGAATGCGGCGACGTTGGCGCGGTTGGAGCGCCAAGCACCTGCGCTCGCGCGTCTCGCCCGCGTCACGCATGCCGAGGGCGAAGCCACCGGTGGCGCGGCGCAGGTCGTGGTCGACGAAGCGACCTTCGTCCTGCCGCTGGAAGGCGTCATCAACCTCGACTCCGAACGCGCCCGCCTGACCAAGGCGATCGCGGCGGCGGAGAAGGAGCGCGACGCGCTGTCAGGCCGCTTGGGCAATGCGAGCTTCGTCGAACGCGCCAAGCCCGAAGCGGTGGAAAAGGCCAAGGCCGACCACGCCGACAAGGCCGCCGAAGCCGCCCGGTTGCAGGCTGCACTCGGCCGCTTGGGCTAACCTGCTCCCCTCCCGCTCGCGGGAGGGGTTGGGGGAGGGGCGTGCCCCAAGAAGCCAGACGCCAGTACGTACGTCGCGCCCTCCCCTGACCCCTCCCGCAGGCGGGAGGGGAATAAGTGCTTGAAGACCTCGTCGCTCCAACCAAAGTCCGTCACCCCAGCGAAAGCTAGGGTATCCCAGCGAGTTACTACACCGGCCGGCCGATAACGGGATACCCCAGCTTTCGCTGGGGTGACGGTTCGGGAGGGGCGGCTCTACGGCGTAGGGTATGTCCCTGTCATCTTGTTCTCCCGCGAAGGCGGGAGCCCAGTCTGGGCCCCCGCCTTCGCGGGGAAACAAAATACGCTTCGCTCCCGGCTCGGGACCTACCGGCTTGTTCCGGAGTTCAATCCGCGGCTAGGCACTCGACATAACAGGGCGCCTGCCCGTTCACCGGTATATGCCGGACCGAGTTCGGCCTGACGGAGAGACTGTGTGAGCGACCTTCCACCCGACGTCGAGACCAGCGCCGACCCACGCGCGCCATTAAGCCCAAATCTCGATCGCCCGCGCGGCAAGCCAGGCCAGCGCGACCTCACCACCGGACACATCGGCCGCACGCTCCTAGCGTTTGCGCTCCCGACGCTCGGCTCGAACATCCTCCAGTCGCTCAACGGCTCGATCAACGCGATCTGGGTCGGACGGTATCTCGGCGAGGGCGCGCTCGCCGCGACCTCCAACGCCAACATCATCATGTTCCTGACGTTCGGCGCGGTGTTCGGGTTCGGCATGGCGGCGACCATCCTGGTCGGCCAGAGCTTCGGCCGCCACGATCTCGAAGGCGCACGCCGGGCGTTCGGCTCCGCGGTCGGCTTGGTCCTCGGCGGAGCGATCGTGATCGCCGCGCTCGGCTGGGTGTTCGCGCCCGAGATTCTGCATCTGCTCGCCACCCCCGGCGACGCGATGCCGCTCGCGCTCGCCTATCTGCGCGTGATCTTCCTCGGGCTGCCCGCGTCGATGATGATGGTGCTGCTGATGATGGGCCTCCGCGGGACCGGCGATTCGATGACGCCGCTCTGGTTCATGCTGCTCAGCGCGATCCTCGACAGCGGGCTCAACCCGTTGCTGATCGCCGGTATCGGACCGTTCCCGCAGATGGGGATCGCGGGCTCGGCGATGGCGACGCTGGTCGCGAGCCACGTTTCGCTGCTCGGGCTGATCGTCTACATTTACAAGCGCGACCTGCCATTGCGGCTACGCGGCAACGAACTCCGTTACCTCATCCCCGAGCGCGCGTTGACCGGCACGATCGTCCGGAAAGGCTTGCCGATGGGTGCGCAGATGCTCGTCATGTCGACCGCCGGCCTCGCGATGGTCGGGCTGGTCAACCGGCTCGGCGTCGATACCGCGGCGGCCTATGCCGTCTCGCAGCAACTGTGGACCTATATCCAGATGCCCGCGCTGGCGATCGGCGCAGCGGTCAGTTCGATGGCGGCACAGAATATCGGTGCGGGTCGCTGGGACCGGGTCGGCGACATCACGAAGTACGGCCTGCTCTTCAATGTCGCGTTGACCGGTGCGATGGTCGGCGTGGTGCTCCTGTTTGATCGTCCGGTGATGACGTTGTTCATCGGCGGCGCGAGCCCCGCGCTGCCGATCGCGCGGCATATCCAGCTGATCGCGAGTTGGAACTTCATCCTGTTCGGCGCGACGATGGTGCTGTTCTCGACCGTCCGCGCGAACGGCGCAGTGATCGCGCCGCTGATCGCGCTGATCGTCGCGCTGTATCCGGTGCGGATCGGCTTTGCGTTGCTTGCAAAGCCGTGGCTTGGGGCGGATGCGTTGTGGTGGAGCTTCCCGCTGGGATCGCTCGCGACGCTGGCGATCGCGGCGTGGTATTATCGCTACGGCAACTGGCGGAAAGGCGCGCTGATCGTACCCGACGACAGCGAGGAACAGGCGCACGGCATGAGCGAGCCGGGCGGGCGGTTGCAGCCTACGGGGTGAGGCGAACCGCGCTCCCCTCCCTGAAAGGGAGGGGCTGGGGGTGGGTAGGCCGGCTTGTGTCGTCCCGGTTCGGTTATGCGGAAGCCGACCCACCCCCGACCCCTCCCTTCCAGGGAGGGGGGGGAAGATTTAGCGCAGCCGCTTGACGAAAGACCGCCCACCTTCGCGCCGCTCATGCTGGAAGTTCGGAATCGTCTCGATCAGGTCCGACAGCCGGTTGAACCCGTAATTGCGCGCGTCGAAGCTTGAGCGGTTGCCGGCGAGCTGGCCGAGTTCGGCGACGCTCGCATAGCCCTTCTCGTCGCGCTTCACCGCGTTATACGCGTCGATCAGCAGCTTGATCACCTGCTCGTCGATCGGTTGCGCGGTCTTCGGCCGAGCGACTGGCGCCGGGGCAGCGGGCTTTTCGCCAGCCACCGGAGCAGGCACTGGCGCGGGCATCGCCTGCGACGTCTCGTTCAGCGCGCCGACGTCAATGAACCGCGTGCACGCCTGCCGAAACCCTTCCGGCGTGCGGCTCGTGCCGAAGCCATACACCGGTATCCCATCCTGGCGGATGCGCGTCGCGAGCGGCATGAAATCGCTGTCCGACGACATGATCCCGAAGCCGTCGATGCGCCCGCGGAACAGCAGGTCCATCGCGTCGATCGTCATCTTCATGTCGGTCGCGTTCTTGCCCTTGGTCAGGTCGAACTGCTGCTGCGGCTCGATGCCGTGCTTGATCGACATGTCGCTCCACGCCTTCAGCGCGGGCTTCGACCAATTGCCATAGACCCGCCGGACGTTGACCGTGCCGAGCTCGGCAAGGACGGTCAGCACCGGGTCGAGGGTCGCCGCGGACGCATTGTCCGCGTCGATCAGGAGGGCGACGTTGCGCGTTGTGGTATCGATCATGCGCGCAAGGTTAGCCGCGCCCGCGCTGCGCGTCCACGCTCCAGACACCGCCACCGGCTGCGGCGAGGTACAGGAACACGAAGCAGTAGAGCACCGCCGCCTCGCCGCCATTGGCGATCGGGAAGGGGCCCTTCGGCATATGCGCCATGAAATACGCGACCGCCGACATGCCCGACAGCACGAACGCAACCGGCCGCGTGAACAGGCCGATGATCAGCAGCGCGCCGCCGACGACTTCGAGACCGCCCGCGGCGTACAGCAGCGGGTTCATCGGCATCGGGAAGGGCGGCAGGCCGAAGAATTTCGAGATGCCGTGACTGAAGAATACCAGCGCGACGACGATGCGCATGACGCTGAGCAGGCGGGCGGACCAGGTGGCGGGTATCGGCATGGGGTATCCTCGAGTGTCGTTGCGTGGGCGAAACGTCACACGGGGGCGGCGCGAGGTCAATTCGCGTAGATCGAAACGGATCGTTGACGGGCGCACTCTCACGATCCTCCCCCGCAAGGGGGAGGTGGCACCGCAGGTGACGGAGGGGGAGGAAACGGAACAGCGGTTTCCCTTACCTCCCTCTCCGTCTGGCAAGCGCCAGCCACCTCCCCCTAGCGGGGGAGGATCGCAACGTCAGGGGTAGGAGATCGCGATCACCTCGTACTCGCGTTCGCCAGCTGGCAAATCCACGCGCCGCACGTCGCCGATCGCGGCGCCGCGCAAGGCGCGCGCAAACGGCGAGTTCCAGCCGATCCGCCCGTTGCTCGCGTCAGTCTCGTCGTCACCAACCAGCGTCAGGACACGCTCGACGTCATCCTCGTCCGCGACCGTCACGCACGCGCCGAACCACACGCGCGAACGGTCTTCCTGCTGCGCGGGATCGACGACCTTGGCCGCCTTCATCCGCTTCGACAGCCAGCCGAGCCGACGGTCGATCTCGCGCAGGCGCTTTCGGCCGTAGATGTAATCGCCGTTCTCGGACCGGTCGCCGTTGCCTGCCGCCCACGAGATGACTTCAACCAAGGCCGGGCGCTCGGTCGACAGGAGTTGCTCGTATTCGGTGCGGAGTACGGCGTAGCCGGCGGGGGTTATGTAGTTGGGGCGATCCATGCGCTTGCCTACCATGTTCTCCCGCGAAGGCAGGAGCCCAGTCTGGACACCCGCCTTCGCGGGAGAACAGCCTCAACCCGGCCGGTTCTTCCCCAGATACCACGACAGCCGCGCCGCGCCCCGGCTCTTCGCCCGCGCGGGGTTCATCAAATCGTACACCACCGCATTTTCCAGCACGCGCTGCACATAGTTGCGCGTCTCCTGGTACGGGATCGCCTCGACCCAATCGACCATGTCCACGGCCCCGGTCCGCGGATCGCCGTTCGTGCGGAGCCATTTGTTCACGTTGCCGCCGCCCGCATTATACGCCGCCACCGCCAGCGGATAACTGCCGTAATTGGCGTACACGCGCTGGAAATAGCTGGACCCCAGCATGATCGACATGTTCGGATCGGTCGTCAGTGCAGCCTGGTTATACGTGAGGCCGATCTTCCCCGACTGCTCGCGCGCGGTCGCCGGCATCAACTGCATCAGCCCACGCGCGCCCGCGTGGCTCACCGCGGCGCGATCGAACTGGCTCTCCTGCCGCGAGATCGCGTGGATAATCGTCCAGTTGTCCTCATACCCCGCCGGCACCGACACCATCGGAAAACCGACCGCGGAATAATCGCTGAGCCCATTCGCCAGCGCACTCCGCCCGACCATCACACCCAGGTCCGGCCGGTTGATGCTCTTCGACAGTTCGGCGGCGAGCAAGTGATCGGTGTCGGTCGTCGCATCCGCTGCGATCTGGCGGACGAACGCGGTCTGGTCCTGCCAGTCGCCGATCTGCCCGAGGAACTTGACCGCGCGCACCGTCTCGCGCCGATCGAACGCCGCACGCGTCGCCGGATCGATCGCGACGGAAGCAACCGAAGGCGGCGCGACCAGCGCTCGTCCGGTCCGCTCGTTAGCCAACTGTCCGTAATATTGATCGCGGTACCCCGCCGCCTGGCCGTAGAACGCAGCAGCCTGAGGCGCCAACCCGGCCGCCTCCGCCGCACGCCCCGCCCAGTAATACCCCTTCGACCGAACCTGCGGCGAGCGCGAGCCGCGCGCGTACCGGTCGAACAGCGTCATCGCATCCGCCGGCCGGCCGAGCTGCTTCATCGCTACCCGTCCACCGAGCCAGGCGAGATTGGTATATTCGTCGCGCTCGGCATAGGATTTTGCCGCGATGTCCGCGCCATACGGATACGCATCGTCGATCTGCCGCGCGATGTCGTAGGCGACCTGGTATTGCCCGTCGTTCGCCGCGCCATTGGCGTTGGTGACGAGCACCTCGTACCACTCGGCGGCATTGCCCGGCCGCGTCACCAATGACCGAGGCCGCGCCAGCCACGACCGCGCCGAAGGGCTGGCGCCCGAATTGCGCAACCATTGCGCCCGGTCCGCGACATAGCCCGCGTCGTTCGCATACAGTGTCTGCGTCGAAGCCGAGATATCCGACGCGTTCGGCGCATTCGTCCGGAACGCCAACCGCGCCTCGAAGATCGGCCGCCGCGCCGCGCTCGTCCACACCAGTTGCCGCTGTGCCGCGCCGGTCTGGCCCGCCCACAATAGCGCATCCATCCGCGCATCCTGATCGTCCGGCGTCAGCGCACCCGGAAAGCCCGACACCACCATCGCCTCGTCGGTCGGCGTCAGGCCGCTGCTCCGCCATGCCGTCCGCACCGCAGCATACGCCTGATCCCGCGCGCCGGTAGCCTGCAAAGCCCGCGCATACGCGACACCGCCCGACGCGGACTGCGGCGGATAACGACGGAAAAACGCGACGACGCTCGTCGGCGATCCGGTCGCCGCCTTGCGCTCCGCCGCACGCCGGTTGGCTGTCTCGTTCGGCCAACCGGCGTGCGCCATCAGGAAGCCCGCATAGCTGTCGAACGGCAGAGCATCCGTCTGCTGCAACGCCCGCCACTGCGCGATGGTCGAGGCGATCGCGCCATCCGTTGCCATCGGCTGCGCATTGGGCCCCATATTGGCCAATTGCGTGCTGTAGCGATCCAGCGTCTGCTGGCCGCCTCCCGACGCGGCGACCGTCCCCGCCACGACTGCAAGGAGAAGGCTCGTTTTAAACATCGATGCTACCATGTGGACAGCATACGCCCCGAACCCGTATCTGTCCTGAACGAAATCCGGATTTTGCAAGACATCCGGCGCAACAGGACCGCAGGCCACCGCATGTTTTCAGGATCTATTCCGGCGCTCGTCACGCCGTTCGCCGCCGATGGCAGCTTCGACGAACCCGCCTACCGCGACTTCATCGAATGGCAGATCGTCGAGGGCTCGTCGGGGCTGGTCGCGTGCGGGACCACGGGTGAGGCGGCCACCCTGTCGTATGACGAGCATTTCCACGTCGTCCGCGTCTGCGTAGATCAGGCGAAGGGCCGCGTGCCCGTCATCGCCGGTGCAGGCTCGAACGACACGCGCGTTGCCTCGGCAAACCTGCGCGCCGCGAAGGAAGCCGGCGCCGACGCCGCGCTGATGGTGCCGCCCTATTACAACCGGCCGGGGCAGGAGGGCATTTTCCGCCACTTCGAGGCGCTGGCGACGTCGACCCCGCTGCCGATCATCCTCTACAATGTCCCCGCACGGACGGTAACGGACATCCAGCCCGCGACTCTCGCGCGGATCGTGGCAGCGTTCCCGAACGTGTTCGTCGGCGTGAAGGATGCCAGCGGCGTCCTCGCCCGCGTTTCTCAGCACCGCGCGGCATGCGGCCCGGATTTCTGCCAGCTGTCGGGCAATGACGACCTCGCGCTGGCGTTCAACGTCATGGGCGGCACCGGCTGCATCTCGGTAACCGCCAACGTCGCGCCGAAGCTGTGCGCGGAGTTCCAGGCGGCGTGCCAGGCGGGCGATTTCGTCAAGGCGCTGGCCTATCAGGATCAGCTCTATCCCCTGCACGAAGCGCTGTTCACCGACGCCTCGCCCGGCCCGGTGAAGTACGCGATGACGAAGGTGCGGGCGGGCTTCCCGGAGACCCTGCGCCTACCGATGACCCCAGCCGGCGAAGCATCGCGCGCGGCCGTCGACGCAGCGCTCGAACACGCCCGCCTCATCTGACCAGGCCGCAACGGTCCCCCCTCCCTGGAAGGGAGGGGCAGGGGGTGGGTTGGCCAGCTCGAGCCACTGACCCTAGGACACGAGGAAGCGGACCCACCCCCAACCCCTCCCTTCCAGGGATGGGCGAAGAAGAGGAGGGCAGGACCAACTAGAAGTCACCACCACCGCTTCCCCCAAGCATTGCGGGCTGTGGCCGATGCGGCGTTGGCGCACACCGGTCTGGTTTGACCTTAACTGCCGTTCTCCTGCGAAAGCAGGAGCCCAGGGTCACGAATACCGCCGCGTGTAACCCTGGCCTCCTGCGTTCGCAGGAGAACGGCGTTTGTTTGCGCCAATAGCACCCCACCGCTTCCCCTAAGCCTCGCGACCTCCTACATCGCGCGTCCCATGGCACGTCCCAAACCCCCTACCTTCGAGAAGACCAAGATCGTCGCCGAGAACCGGCGCGCGCGGTACGACTACTACATCGAGCAGGTGTTCGAAGCGGGCATCGCGCTCACCGGCACCGAGGTGAAGGCGCTGCGCGGCGGCGAGGGCTCGATCGCCGAGGCCTATGCCGAGGTGAAGGGCAAGAACGTCGTTCTGGTCAATTCGAACATCCCCGAATTCAGCCACGGGAACCGCTTCAACCACGAGCCCAAGCGGCCGCGCAAGTTGCTGCTCCACGAGCGTGAGATCAACAAGATGTTCGGCGCGGTCGCGCGCCAGGGCATGACGCTCGTGCCTCTGATGATCTACTTTAATTCAAAGGGCCGCGCGAAGATCGAACTGGCGCTCGCCAAGGGCAAGCAGAACCACGACAAGCGCGATTCGGTGAAGGAACAGGACTGGAAGCGGGAGCAGGGCCGGATCATGCGGGATCGCGGATAGCCTGTGTCGAAGGCGCCGGGCAGTATCTTCGGGCGCCTCGCGGCGTGGTCGCATCGCAACTTGCCGACCCGCGAATCGATGGAGCGGAACCGTCTTCTCCGCCCGGTCGCGCACCGCGTCCTCGCGCCCGAGCTCTGGCGTTTCACCCGCCGTTCCGTTCCGCGCGGTGTCGCGCTCGGGATGGTCGCGGGCATCCTGATCCCGGTCGCGCAGACGCCGGTCGCGGCGATCTTCGCGCTGCCGTTCCGCGCCAACGTGCCGACCGCTGCGCTGACCACCTTCATCACCAACCCGCTGACCACGCCGCCGCTCTGGATCGCGGCCTATTGGATCGGCTCGTCCTTGCTGCGGCTCGACGCGCACGTCCCCGGCCAGCCCGTCGCGGATGCCGCGGCGCGCACCGAATGGATCCCGTGGCTGATGCAGGCGGGGCCCGCTACCGCGCTCGGTCTGCTGGTCATCACGGTCGTGTGTTCGGTCGGCGGTTACGCGCTCAGCGCGCTCGGCTGGCGGCTGTGGATCGCGCGCAAGTGGCGGCACCGCCACGACAATCGCCACGGTCATGTTTCGTAACATTTGACACCGGTTGGAATTGACGGACCGTCCTATCGGCGTAGAACACACCGCATCCTGAAGATCTTTTCCGAGGTTCTTGATGCGTAAGTCGATTGTTACCGTGATCCTGCTCGCGTCCGCCGCATCGGCCTTCGCCCAAACCAGTGCCCCGTCGCCGACCCTCGCCAAAGCTGCGAAGGGCCCCGTCGCCGCCAAGGACGCCAACAAGCCGCAGATCGGCGAATTCGGCTTCGACATGGCGGGCCGCGATACCAGCGTGACGCCAGGCACCGACTTCTTCGATTACGCGAACGGCGGCTGGGTGAAGACCACGCCGATCCCCGCCGATCGCTCGTCCTACGGCATGTTCCACGTCCTCCAGGACCTGTCGCTCGAACGCACCCGCACGATCCTCGACGTCTCCGCCAAGACGCCCGGCGACAAGGTCGGCGATTTCTATTCCAGCTTCATGGACGAGGCCGCGGTCAACGCGAAGGGCGCGACGCCCGTCAAGCCGATGCTCGCCGCGCTCAAGGCGACCAAGGATAAGACCGCGCTCGTCACCGAGATCGCCAAGCTCCAGCGCCAGGGCGTCGGCGGCCTCGTCGGCGTCGGCGTGCAGCAGGACGACAAGGATCCGACCACCTATGTCGTGAGCCTCGGCCAGAGCGGCATCGGTCTCCCCGATCGCGATTACTACCTCAAGGACGACGCCAAGCTCGCCACGATCCGCACCGCGTACCAGGCGTATCTGACGCGGATGCTCACGCTCGCCGGCGAGCCTAACGCAGCCGCTCGCGCCGCCGCCGTCTTCAACATGGAGAAGGGCCTCGCCACCGCGCACTGGACGCGGATCGAGAGCCGCGACGCCGACAAGACCTACAACAAATGGACCGCCGCCGACTTCGCGGCAAAGGCGCCGGGCTTCCCCTGGGCGCAGTACATGACCGCGATGGGCGTCACCGGTCGTCCGTTCTACCTCGTCGCACAGCCGAGCGCGGTGACCGGCGAGGCGAAGGTGTTCGCCGACACGCCCATCAACGTCCTGCAGGACTATGCGATGCTGAAGGTGCTGCGCTCGTACGCGCCGTATCTGTCGAGCGATTTCGACAAGACCAACTTCGCCTTCTACGGCACCACGCTGTCGGGCACGCCCGAGCAGCAGGTCCGCTGGAAGCGCGGCGTCTCGACCGTGTCGGGCGCGATGGGCGAGGCGATCGGCCAGCAGTACGTGGCAAAGTATTTTCCGCCCGCGTCGAAGGCCGCCGCCGACGATCTCGTCAAGAACGTCATCGCGGCGATGGGCGAGCGTCTCCGGAACCTCGAATGGATGGCGCCCGAGACCAAGACCAAGGCGCTCGCCAAGCTCGCCGCCTTCACCCCGAAGATCGGCTATCCCGACAAGTGGCGCGATTATTCCGCGCTCCAGATCCAGCGCGGCGATCTCGTCGGTAACGTGTCGCGCGCCAACGCGTTCGAATATGATCGCGACCTGAAGAAGCTCGGCCAGCCAATCGATCGGGCTGAGTGGTTCATGACGCCGATGACGATCAACGCCTACGCCAATCCGACGATGAACGAGGTGGTCTTCCCGGCCGCGATCCTCCAGCCGCCGTTTTTCGATCCGAAGGCGGACCCGGCGGTAAATTACGGCGGCATCGGCGCGGTGATCGGTCACGAGATCAGCCACCATTTCGACGACCAGGGCCGCAAATACGACCTCAACGGCAAGCTTACCGACTGGTGGACGCCGCAGGACGTCGCGCGCTTCAAGGTGTTCACCGACGCGCTCGTGAAGCAGTATGACGCGTACGAACCGCTCCCCGGCCAGCACATCCAGGGCGGCCTGACGCTCGGCGAGAACATCGCCGATCTCGCCGGCCTGACGGTGGCGTACGACGCGTACCACAAGTCGCTCGGCGGCAAGCAGGCGCCGATCATCGACGGCACGACCGGTGACCAGCGCTTCTACTATGGCTGGGCCGGCGTCTGGCGCACCAAGTTCCGCGACGCCGCGCTTCAGCAGACGTTGCTGTCCGACCCGCACTCGCCGGGCCACCAGCGCGTCCTGACGGTCCGCAACCTCGATCCCTGGTACGCCGCATTCGGCGCCAAGCCCGGCGAGAAGAGCTACCTCGCCCCCGCCAACCGCGTCCGTATCTGGTAACCCCCTCCGTCATGCCGGGCTCGTTCCGGCATCCACGGTTCCGCATAATCGAGAGACGTGATTACGTGGAACGGTGGACCCCGGAACGAGTCCGGGGTGACGGAGTGAGTTTGACACAGCGCATCTGAAACTCCCGGAGAACCCCATGAAGTCCTTCATCGTCGCCGGCCTACTCGCCGCAACCGCCATCAGCGGCGTCACCGCCGCCATCTCGCAAACCTCTGAACCAAAGCCAGCGCCCGCCCCGACCGGCGCGCAATACGGCAGTTTCGGCTTCGACGAGAAGGGCATCGACAAGTCCGTCCAGCCCGGCGACGACTTCTACACCTTTGCCAACGGCAACTGGTCCAAGAACACCCCGATCCCCGCCGACAAGTCGAACTACGGCTCGTTCAACCTCCTGTCCGACCTGTCGGAGACGCGCACCCGCGGCATCCTCGACACCGCCGCGAAGGACCCCAACTCGAAGATCGGCCGCGCCTATGCGACGTTCCTCGACACCGGCACCATCGAAGGCAAGGGCCTCGCCCCGATCAAGCCCTGGCTGTCCAAGATCGCCGCGCTGAACGACCGCGCAGGCTATCCGGCCCTCCTCGCCGAGGCAGACCGCGCCGGCATCGGCGGCCCGTTCGGCGGCGGCGTCGGCCAGGACGACAAGCTGCCCGAGCAATACGCGCTCTCGCTAGGCCAGTCCGGCCTCGGCCTCCCCGACCGCGATTACTACCTCAGCACCGACGCCAAACTGGTCGAGGCGCGCAACGCCTACCGCGCCCACATCGTCAAGATGCTCACCCTCGCCGGCGAACCCAATGCCGAGGCACGTGCCACTGCGCTGCTCGCGTTCGAGACCGAGATCGCCAAGGTGAGCTGGACCCGCGTCGACAGCCGCGACGCCACCAAGACCTATAACAAGATGACCGTCGCCGATCTCGCCAAGCGCGCGCCCGGCTTCGATTTCGCCGCGTATTTCAAGGGCATCGGCACGCCCGTGCCGACCGTCATCGTCGCGCAGCCCTCCGCGATCACCGGCATCGCCAAGCTCGTCTCGACCGCGCCGATCGGCGTCCTCAAGGACCAGCTGATCCTCCGCTCGCTCGACGGCTATGCCGACGTCCTCCCCAAGGCGTTCGACGCCGAGCAGTTCGCGTTCTACGGCACCGTCCTCGGCGGCACGCCCGAGCAGGAAGCCCGCTGGAAGCGCGGCGTCCAGTTCACCTCGGGCGCGCTCGATGACGAGGTCAGCAAGCTCTACGTCGCGCAGTATTTCCCGCCCGAGACCAAGGCCGCAGCCGACAAGCTCGTCAAGAACGTGCTCGCCGCTATGGGCCGCCGGATCGACAAGCTCGAATGGATGGCGCCCGAGACGAAGGTGAAGGCGCACGCCAAGCTCGCCGCGTTCACGCCCAAGATCGGCTATCCGAGCCAGTGGAAGGATTTCTCGGGGCTGACGATCACGTCGGGCGATGCGTTCGGCAACGAATGGCGCGCCAACGAATGGCAGCACCAGGATAATATTTCCAAGCTCGGCAAGTCGTTGCAGCGTTGGGAATGGGGTATGACGCCGATGACGGTCAACGCCTATGCCAATTTCGGCATGGTCGAGATCGTCTTCCCTGCCGCCATCCTGCAGCCCCCGTTCTTCGACCCGAAGGCCGACGACGCGGTCAATTACGGCGGCATCGGCGCGGTGATCGGCCACGAGCTGAGCCATCATTTCGACGACCAGGGCTCGAAATACGACGCGAAGGGCCAGCTCACCGACTGGTGGACGGCCAAGGACATCGCCGGCTTCAAGGCGCTCACCGGCAAGCTCGGCGCGCAGTATGACGCGTACGAACCGCTCCCCGGCATGCACGTGAAGGGCCAGCTCACGATGGGCGAGAACATCGCCGATCTCGCCGGCCTGACGGTGGCGTACGACGCGTACCACACCGCGCTCGGCGGCAAGACCGCACCGGTCCTCGACGGCTTCACCGGCGACCAGCGCTTCTATCTGGGCTGGGCGCAGGTCTGGCGCCGCAACTACCGCGAAGCCAATCTCCGCAACCGCTTGCTGACCGATCCTCACTCCCCGTCGCAGCAGCGCGCTTGGGTCGTGCGCAACCTTGACCCCTGGTACGCGGCATACAAGCCGACGCCGGGGCAGAAGCTGTACCTCACGCCGGAGCAGCGCGTCCGGATCTGGTAAGGGACGGATCGCACACTTCGGGTTCCCCCGCCTCCGCGTGGGAACGGCAGGGGCGATGTTGATTGTGACCCACCTATCATAGCCGCCACCCCGGCGAAGGCCGGGGCCCAGTTGCGGGACGTTACTGACGACGGACGGCGCTTCGTTACGACCACCTTTCCAACTGGGCCCCGGCCTCCGCCGGGGTGATGTTTCCTTTTGGGAGCGTCGCAGGGATCAAGGGTGATCGCCCCCAACAATCCCGCAACCCGCTTGACGCCCAACCCCGCAACAGCGGATGACTCCCCCCAATGGCATCGCTCGCTTTACCCACCCCCGCCCGCAACGCAGCATTCGTCGCCATAGCCTCGGGCGTCGCCGCCGCCGCGATCGTGCTGCTGCTCGTCGGCAGCTGGATCGCCGCCGCCGGGTTCTTCGCCGCCGCCATCATCGTCATCGGCGCGCTGATCGCGTGGCGCCTGCTCAACCCCGTCGCCCGGGACGCGCCGCGGCCGGTAGATTGGGACCTCACGCGCACCGTCGCCGAAGCCGGCACCGACGCACTCGCGATCACCGACCGCGCCGGGCGGCTCGTCTGCGCGAACGACGCCTACGAAGCGCTGTTCGAAGGCTTCCCGACACCCCCCGGCCTCCCGCTCGACGAAGCCGGCAACGCAGCACTCGCCGACGCCGGCCGCTCCGCCTGGCGCGACGGCACCGCGCAGGTCGAGCGGCTGAACGCCCGCAACGTCTGCCTCTCCGCCCAGATCGCGCGCGCCGGCGACGATGCCGACATGCTCGTCTGGCGCTTCGTCACCGCGCAGGAACACGACCTTGCCGAAACGCTCGCCGCGCTGCTGACCGGCCCGACCGGCGACCGGCTCGGCGGCAGTGGCATCATGGCGGCGTTACTCTCGCCCGACGGTCGCGTCCGCACTGCCAACCGTGTCCTCCGCGCGCGGGCGTGCGGCGACGAATACGATACGATCGAAGGTCGCGACTTCGCCCGCTTCCTGATTACCGACAGCCGCGGCCTCGTCCGCTTCGAGCGCGAAGGCCTCGAAGGCACGCCGCTCCGCGTCCTTCAGATCCCGTTCCTCGACGGCGACGACGCGCCCGTGCTGGTCGCGCTGCTCGACGAGGAGGAGAACGCCCCCGCACTCGGCGCCAGCGCCTCCGCCCACGTCCGCAGCCTCGTCAGCATGATGCCGTTCGGCATGGCGCTGGTCGATCGCGACGGCCGCTTCCTGCAGATGAACGACTCGTTCCTGCGTGCCGCCGGCGTCAACGCGGTCGCGCCGCCGCTCTATCCTGGCGACCTCGTCGTCCGCGAGGACAAGGCCGCGGTCGCCGACGCGATCCGCAAGTTCGCGAACGGCGCGACGCACTCCGCCGACATGGCGGTCCGCCTCAAGGATCACCCCGACGAGCCGGTCGCGCTCACCATCGCCGGCGCGCGTGGCCTTGGCGATGCGGCCGTGCTGCTCAGCCTCAAGGACAATAGTGAGGAGTCCCGCCTCAAGCGCGAGGTCGCGCAGGCCACCAAGATGCAGGCGGTCGGCCAGCTCGCGGGCGGCGTCGCGCATGATTTCAACAACATCCTGACCGCGATCATCGGTCACTGCGACCTGATGCTGATGCGCCATTCGCCGGGCGACAGCGATTACGACGACATCCAGCAGGTCCGCACCAATTCGAACCGCGCCGCCAGCCTGACCCGCCAGCTGCTCGCCTTCTCGCGCCAGCAGACTCTCCGCCCGCAAATCCTCCAGCTCCCCGACGTAGTCTCGGAGGTGTCCAACCTGCTCAAGCGGTTGATGGGCGAGAACGTCCGCCTCGACATGACGCACGGCCGCAATTTGGGGCCCGTCCGCGCCGATCCAGGCCAACTCGAGCAAGTGGTGGTCAATCTCGCGGTCAACGCGCGCGACGCGATCGTCTCGGCGAACGCGCGCGGCGGCGGCGTGCTCACGATCACCACGCGCGCCGTCCCCGCAGCCGAAGTGCGCGAGATGGCGTCCGATATCCTGCCCGTCGCCGACTATACCGCGCTGATCGTCCAGGACACCGGCACCGGCATACCCCCCGACGTGCTCCCCAAGATCTTCGAGCCGTTCTTCACTACCAAGGAATTCGGCAAGGGCACCGGGCTCGGCCTCTCGACCGTCTACGGCATCGTCAAGCAATCCGGCGGCTACATCTTCGCCGACAGCAAGCCGGGGCAGGGCGCGACCTTCTCGATGTACCTGCCGGTCCATTCGGCGCCCGCCGCGACTCGACCCGTGGTGATCAAGCCCGCACCGAAGCCGGTCGACCTGTGGGGCACGGGCACGATCCTGCTGGTCGAGGACGAGGACATGGTCCGCGCCGTCGCCGAGCGCGCGCTCACGCGGCAAGGATACACAGTGCTGACCGCGGAAAACGGCGAGATCGCGCTGGAAGTGCTGGAGAAACACGGCCGCCCCGATCTGCTGATCAGCGACGTCGTCATGCCGCAGATGGATGGCCCGACGATGGTGCGCCACGCGCGGGAGAAATTCCCCGACCTGCCGATCCTGTTCATGTCGGGCTATGCCGAGGAGCAGCTGCGCAAGTCGATCGATCTGGACAACGTCGCGTTCCTGCCCAAGCCGTTCTCGGTGCAGGAATTAGCCGAAGCGGCACGAGACGTGCTTGCCGCACGCTGACTCGAACAAGATGTTGGCAAGTCGTAACAATCCCGACTATGCGAGAAATATGACCGCTACCCAACAGATCCTCATCGTCGAGGACGAACCGTTGATCGCCATGATGCTGGAGGATTTCCTCGAGGTATTGGACAAGGGAGTCGCGGGCTCGGTCGACACCGTCGCCGATGCCTTGAAGCGGATCGAACAGGGCGGCGTCGATGGCGCGATCCTCGACGTGAACCTGCGTGGCGGCGAGAAGAGCACCGCAGTCGCCGAGGCATTGGCGGCAAGAGGCGTCCCGTTCGTCTTCGCCACCGGTGGCGGCGATGACGGCGTCGCCCCGGAATTCCGCGACCGTCCGCGGTTGCAGAAGCCCTTCACGATGGACGGCGTCGCGAAGGCACTCGAAGGCCTCTGATACTAATCGATAGAGCGCCAGGCGCCCCCCTTCTGCCCCCCTCCCTGAAAGGGAGGGGCCGGGGGTGGGTCGGCCGATTGGGCAGGGCGACGTCAGCCAACAGGCCAACCCACCCCCAACCCCTCCCTTCCAGGGAGGGGAGTAATCCCGCTAAGCCTCGTCATTCCCGCGAAGGCGGGAACCCATACTGGCAGACCTCACTAACAATATCATGAACCGTTGCCGTTCTGGATCCCCGCCTGCGCGGGGATGACGAGATTGAAGCGGTCCCCCTCCGCTAAAAATCGACGCAACTCTCTTGCGTAAATACCCCCTCCCGCGACATAGGCGTTCGCCATGACCCGCACATTCGATAAATCGCGCCTGCCGAGCCGCCACGTCTCCGTCGGCCCCGAACGCGCCCCGCACCGCAGCTATTACTACGCGATGGGTCTCGACGAGGAGCAGATCGCGCGCCCGTTCGTCGCGCTCGCGTCCGCCGGCAACAACTCGGCGCCCTGCAACACCACGCTCGACGCGCAGGCCGATGCCGCGCAGGCCGGCGTCATCCAGGGCGGCGGCATGCCGCGCCGGTTCAACACGATCACCGTTACCGACGGCATCGCGATGGGCCATCAGGGCATGAAGGCCTCGTTGGTGAGCCGCGAAGTCATCGCCGACTCGGTCGAACTCTCAGTCCGCGGCCATTGCTACGACGCGCTGGTCGGGTTCGCCGGCTGCGACAAGTCCTTGCCCGGCATGATGATGGCGATGCTCCGCCTCAACATCCCGTCAGTGTTCGTCTATGGCGGCTCGATCCTGCCGGGCCGGTATCAAGACCGCGACGTCACCGTCGTCGACGTGTTCGAGATCGTCGGCAAATACGCCGCCGGCGCGTGCCCGCTCTCCGAAGTCCACGCGATCGAGAAGGTCGCGTGCCCCGGCCACGGCGCATGCGGCGGCCAGTACACCGCCAACACGATGGCCTGCGTCGCGGAAGCGATCGGTTTGTCGATCCCGAACAGCAACATGGTGCCGGCTCCTTACACCACGCGCGAACAGATCGCCGTGGCGGCCGGCGCGCAGGTCATGGAGTGCCTCGCCGACAACATCCGCCCCCGCGACATCTGTACGCGCGAGGCGTTCATCAATGCCGCACGCGTCGTCGCTGCGACCGGTGGCTCGACCAACGCCGCGCTGCATCTCCCCGCAATGGCGTCCGAAGCCGGCATCGAATTCGACCTGTTCGACGTCGCCGAGATCTTCAAGACAACGCCGTACATCGCTGACCTCAAGCCCGGTGGGAAGTACGTCGCCAAGGACATGTACGAGGCCGGCGGCGTCTACATGCTGATGAAGACGATGCTCGCCGGTGGTTTCTTGAACGGCGATTGCCTGACCGTGACGGGCAAGTCGCTGGGCGAGAACATCGACCAAGTGACGTGGAACCCCGACCAGAAGGTCATCTACGACATCAAGACCCCGCTGACGCCCACCGGCGGCGTCGTGGGCCTGCGCGGCAGCCTCGCCCCCGATGGCGCGATCGTGAAGGTCGCCGGCATGCACCGCCTCCAGTTTTCGGGCCCGGCGCGCGTGTTCGATTGCGAGGAGGACACCTTCGCCGCGGTCGAGAATCGCCAGATCAACGAGGGCGAAGTCATCGTCATCCGCTACGAAGGTCCCAAGGGCGGCCCCGGCATGCGCGAGATGCTGTCGACCACCGCCGCGCTCTACGGCCTCGGCATGGGTGAGAGCGTCGCGCTGATCACCGACGGGCGCTTCTCGGGCGGTACGCGCGGCTTCTGCATTGGCCATGTTGGCCCCGAAGCAGCGGACGGCGGCCCGATCGCGCTGGTCGAGAACGGCGACATCATCCACATCGACGCCGAGGCCGGCACGATCGACCTCGACGTTCCCGAGGACGTCATGGCGGAGCGTCGCGCCGCGTGGGTGCCGCGCACCAACGATTACGGCTCTGGCGCACTCTGGCGCTATGCGAAGACCGTCGGCCCCGCGTACAAGGGTGCCGTCACGCACCCTGGAGCGGCAGCCGAAACCCATGTCTACGCGGATATCTAAACGATTACTGACGGTTGCCGCGCTTCTCTCGCTCCCGCTCTCAGCGTGCGGGCGGGGGCAGCCGAGCAGCGAACAGGTCGCGGCAAAGCAGCGCACTGAAACCGCCGGGGACAGCCGTATCGCCTGTGCGCAGGGTGGAGCCGCGTTCGCGTCGACCTGCACGATTGAGCAGGCGCAAGGCAAGGATGGCCTGATCCTGACGATCCGCCATCCCGACGGAGCCTTCCGTCGGTTGCTGGTAACGCAGGACGGCCGCGGGGTGATCGCGGCGGACGGCGCGGAGGTGGCGAAGGTCACGATCACGGGCACGGACGGCATCGAGGTCGCACTGGGCGGCAACCGCTATCGCCTCCCGGCCACCGTCAAGGGTACGACGAAGCCGTCATGATTGGGATCGAAGGCCAGCCGGTCCTCACCGCCGCCGAAATGCGCGCAGCGGAGGACGCGGTCATCGCTACCGGCGTCTCGGTGGATACGCTGATGGAGCGCGCGGGCACCGCGGTCGCACACGCGGTCCGCCGGTTGGCCGGTGCCAACGACGTCCTGATCCTCTGCGGCCCCGGCAACAACGGTGGCGACGGCTACGTCGCGGCCCGCGTGCTGGCGGAAATGGGTGTTTCGGTTCGTGTCGCGGCGCTGTCGGAACCCAAGACGGATGCGGCGAAGTCGGCGAGGGCAGGGTGGTCCGGCCCGGTCGAGACGCTGGCGGAGGCGAAACTCGCGGCGATCCTGGTAGACGCACTGTTCGGCACCGGCCTTACGCGACCGCGCGCCACCGCTTCGTATTCAAGCAGTTCCCCCGCGGACGCGGGGGCCCAGCTAAATCCCAAGGGCTCATCTAGCGGCCTATCCTGGGCCCCCGCGTCCGCGGGGGAACGGTCTGTGGTCGAGTGTCTCCATTCCCTCGCGAACGCCGCTCAACTCAGCATCGCGATCGACCTCCCCAGCGGCCTCGCCACCGACTCAGGGGAGGCGCTCAGCACGCCGCCCGTCTTCAACCTCACCCTCGGGCTCGGCGCGGTAAAACCAGCGCACCTTCTCCAACCCGCCGCGCGTTATTGCGGCCAGATCCGTCTCCTTGACATCGGCGTTCCCACCGTCAGCCAAGTCGAGGTTCTCAAAACCCCCTCGCTCCCAGCCCCCGGCCCAGACTCGCACAAATACACCCGAGGCATGGTCGCGATCATCGCCGGCACCATGTCTGGCGCCGCCGACCTTGCAGCCCTCGCTGCGATGCGCGCAGGCGCCGGCTACGTGACGCTGCTTGGCGACAGCCAAGGCCCGCCGCATGCGCTCGTTCGCACGCGGTTCTCGGACCATGCACTCGCCAACGACCGGATTGGTGCGCTCGTCATCGGCCCCGGTCTCGGGCGCGACGATACGGCCAAGGCGCTTCTTGAAGCGGCGCTAAACACAGGCCATCCCCTTATCATCGACGGCGACGCCCTCCGCCTGCTCGATCCGGACCGAATCAAAGCGCTCGAGGTCCCCGTCATCCTCACACCGCACGCCGGCGAGTTCGACGCGCTCTTCGGCAAATCCGAAGCCGACAAGATCACCCGAGCCCGCGACGCCGCCACCCGCGCCAACGCCATCGTTGTCTTCAAAGGCGCCGACACCGTCATCGCCGCCCCAGACGGCCGCGTCCGCATCGCGCAAGGGTCCAGCGACTGGCTCTCCACGGCCGGCACCGGCGACGTGCTCGCCGGCGCGATCGGCGCGATGCTCGCCGCCAGGCTCGATCCGCTCGACGCAGCCTGTGCCGGAGTGTGGCTCCACAGTGACGCTGCCCGCCGATTGGGCGCGGCTTTCATCGCCGACGACTTGGCGGAAGCGCTCCGGTCGGCCAGAGCGGCCCCATGACCACTGACTCGACCTCTGAATCGAATATCGACACGATCATCCGCGTCGCAGCCCGCGGCGACGGCATGACCGCCGATGGCCGCCACGCCGCCTTCTCGGCCCCCGGCGACACGCTCGCCGCCGACGGCACCGTGATCCCCGGCCCACACCACCAGACTCCCCCCTGCGTCCATTTCCCGACCTGCGGCGGCTGCCAGCTCCAGCATCTCGACGACCAGGCCTATGCCGAGTTCGTCACCGACCGCATCGCCTCCGCGCTCGACGGCCAGGACCTGTCCGCCCCGATCCGCACCCCGCACATCTCTCCCGAGCGCAGCCGCCGCCGCGCGACGCTCCACGCCGAGGCCAAGGGCGGCAAGATCACGCTCGGCTTCACCGCCGAGAAGGCGCACACGATCGTCGACATCAAGGAATGCTGGATCCTCGATCCGCGCCTGTTCGCGCTCGTCCAGCCGTTGCGTTTGCTGCTCAAGCGCCTCAACTTCCGCCGCCGCGCGGACATCCACCTGACGCTCGCCGACCAGGGCGCGGACATCCTGATCACCGGCTTCGCCCCCGAAGGCCTCCCCGCCGCCGAAGCGCTCACCAAATTCTGCGAAGATCACAAGATCGCCCGCGTAGCCTTCGACGACGGCCTTGGCCCCGAGACGCGCTGGGAACCCGACGCGGTCACGATCACCTTGGGCGGCGTCCCCGTACCGCTCCCGCCCGCGTCGTTCCTCCAGGCCACACCTGATGGCGAGGCCGCACTCACCGCCGCCGTCCTGGAAGCGATCGGCAAGCCAGCGACGGTCGCCGACCTGTTCGCCGGCCTCGGCACCTTCACACTGGCAATCCCCGCCAAGGTCTACGCGGCCGAAGGCGCACGCGACGCGCTCGGCTCGCTGAAGGCCGCCGCGCACCGGACCCAGCGGCCGGTCTACCCGGAGCACCGCGATCTCTATCGCCGCCCGCTGACGGTGGCCGAACTCGATCGCTTCGACGCCGTGGTGATCGATCCGCCCCGCTCGGGCGCGCGCGAACAGGCGACCGCGCTGGCGGAGTGCAAGACGCCAGTGATCGCCTATGTCTCGTGCAACCCGGCCAGCTTCGCGCGCGATGCCAAGGAGCTGTGCGATGCAGGCTGGCGGATCGACTGGGTCCAGCCGGTCGGCCAGTTCCGCTGGTCGACGCATGTCGAGCTAGCCGCAAAGTTCGTCCGCTAACCGAAAAAGCTTGTTCCCCCGCGAAGGCGGGGGCCCAGACTGGACCCCCGCCTTCGCGGGGGAACAAGCTTAGGGGTAAGCCGCACTCACGAAGAACAACCCATCGGGCGGCGCATTCAGCCCCAACATCGCCCGATCCTTCGCCGCCAGCGCCTTGGCGACATCGCCAACCGCCCATCGCCCCATACCCACCAGCGCCAGACACCCGACCATAGAGCGCACCTGATGATGCAGGAACGACCGAGCCGCCGCATAGACAAACAGCCGCTCCCCCTCCCGCACAACCTCGAGCCGATCGAGAGTCCGCACCGGACTATCCGCCTGGCAATGCGCCGACCGGAACGTCGTGAAGTCATGCCGCCCGACCAGCGCCCCCGCAGCCTCCGCCATCGCGTCTGCATCCAGCAACTGCGGCACCTGCCAAGCCAGCCCCGCCTCGAACGTCAACGGCGATCGCCGGTTGACGATCCGGTACTCATAAGACCGCCCGACACACGAAAACCGCGCATGCCAATCGTCGTCGACCACCTCGCACGCCAGCACAGACACCGGCGCGGGCTTCACCAGCGCATTCAGCCCCTCCATCAACCGAAACGCGGCGAGCGGCTTCGCGATGTCGACGTGCGCGCGCATCGCCATCCCGTGCACGCCCGCATCGGTCCGCCCCGCCGCCTGCACCGACGCGGTCTCCCCGGTCATCTTCAACACCGCGGCCTCCAGCGCCGCCTGCACGCTCGGCCCGTGCTTCTGTCGCTGCCAGCCCATGAACGGCCGCCCGTCGAACTCCACCGTCAACGCGAACCGCGTCAAAGCTGCGTCCCCGACCGGATCGGAAACCCCCGGAGCAATTCCGTGGCAGAGGTGACGCCGCGCCCCGCCCGCTGCACCAGGGTCGGCCGTATCGCCCCGTCGCCGCACCCGATCGTCAGCTCGGCATTCACCGTCAGCCCCTCGCACCCAAGAAACGAGAACGGCAACACGTCCGCGGCCAGTACCTTCACCCGCTCGCCGGCATGCTCGAACCACGCCCCCGGCGCCGGGTTCATCGCCCGCACTAGCCGCTCGACCTCGACCGCGGATCGCTCGAAATCGATCCGCGCCTCCGCCTTGTCGATCTTCGCCGCATAGGTAACGCCCTCCTCGGGCTGCGGCCGGGCAGGGTAGGCGTCGAGATCGCCCAGCACCTCGACCATCAACCGAGCTCCCATCGCGGAGAGTTCGGACGTCAGATCCCCCGCAGTCTTGCCGACAATCGGCGTCCGTCCCTCGAGCCTTACCGGCCCGGTATCCAGCCCCGCCTCCATCTGCATGATCCCGACGCCCGTCTCGGCATCGCCCGCGAGGATAGCCCGCTGCACCGGCGCCGCCCCGCGCCACCGCGGCAACAACGACCCATGCACGTTCAGACACCCGAACCGCGGCGCCTCCAGCACCGCGCGCGGCAGAATAAGACCATAGGCCGCAACGACCGCCACATCCGCGCCCAAGGCCGCAAACGCCTCGCGAGCTTCCAGCCCCTCCGGCAAAGACGCCTTGAACGACACCGGCGTCCGCACATCGATCCCCAGCGCCTCGGCCCGAAGCTGCACCGGCGACGGCACTAGCTCTCGCCCACGCCGCCCGCCCGGCCGAGCCGGCTGGCAATACGCCGCCACCAATTCATGCCCCGCCGCGACGAGGGCCTCCAGCACCGGCACTGCGAAGTCCGGCGTTCCCATGAAGATGATCCGCATGGCCCCTCTCGAACACGCTGGCGGGGAGCCGCGCAACCCCCTATCTGTTCCCTATGGCATCCCCCGAGATCGAGGCGCTGACGCAGGCGCTGGCCCGGCTCCCCGGCCTCGGCCCCCGGTCCGCACGTCGTGCCGTGCTTCATCTGCTCAAGAAGCGCGATGCGGCGCTGGGTCCGTTGCGCGAGGCGCTGACCGCGGTCGACGAGCGGCTGGAGAATTGCTCGACCTGCGGCAACGTCGACACCACCAACCCCTGCGCAATTTGCGCCGACCCGCGCCGCGACCAGCGTTCGCTGTGCGTGGTCGAGGAAGTCGCGGACCTCTGGGCGCTCGATCGATCGCGGCTGTTCCCCGGCCGCTTCCACGTCCTCGGCGGGCGGCTGTCCGCACTCGAAGGCATCCGCCCCGAAGACCTGAGCATAGACAGCCTCGTCCGCCGCATCGAAGCCGGCGGCATCGACGAAGTCGTCCTCGCGATGAACGCCACGCTCGAAGGCCAGACCACCGCGCACTACATCGCCGAGCGCATCGAACGCTTCCCGGTCCGCGTCACGCAACTCGCGCACGGCCTCCCAGTAGGGGGCGAACTCGACTATCTCGATGAGGGCACGCTGGCGCAGGCATTGCGCGCACGACGTCCGATGGCTTGAGCCAGGTGCTTGACGCACCCGGCACGTGTACCTTAGCGGACGCGCTATGACCGTCATGACCGTTCTCGAAGTCCCCGATCCCCGCCTGCGCCTCGTCGCCGAGCCGGTGGAGACGGTCGACGACTCCACCCGCACGCTCGTCGCCGACATGATCGAGACGATGTACGACTTCAACGGCATCGGCCTCGCCGCGACCCAGGTCGGCGTGCAGAAGCGAGTTCTCGTCATCGATCTCCAAGAGGAGAAGGACGAGGACGACAAGCCGATCAAGAACCCCAAGGCGTACATCAACGCCGAGATCCTGTCGGTCAGCGACGAGGTCTCCACCTACAACGAAGGCTGCCTCTCGATCCCGGAGCAATATGCCGAGGTGGCGCGCCCGGCGCGGTGCCGCGTGAAGTGGCTCGACGAGACCGGCGCGGCGCATGAGGAGGATTTCGACGGCCTGCTGTCGACCTGCATGCAGCACGAGATCGACCATCTCGACGGCGTGCTGTTCATCGACCACATCAGCCGCCTGAAGCGCGACATGGTCATGAAGAAGCTGGCGAAGCAGCGCAAGCTGGGGTGAGGGGCGTGGGTGTCGGCGCTGTGTGTGCCGAGAGTGGGCGCCTGAAAGTGCGGCTCGTTCGCCCAACACGCGACCACCCCGGCGAAGGCCGGGGCCCAGTTGGAAAGTTCGCAGTAACTACGGGCCGCGCTCAGTTAGCGACGTCTCCCAACTGGGCCCCGGCCTCCGCCGGGGTGGCGCTGGTGGAGAAGGTGTCGCCCGCCCTCTAGTTCCCCCGCGAAGGCGGGGGCCCAGGACCACGAGCGCCACCGCCCGTAACCCTGGACTCCCGCCTCCGCGGGAGAACAACATATTCCGATTGTCCTACATCAGCCGTTCGACGTATGTTCCACGCATGACGGCTCCATATCCTTCCCAAACCCGCTCGCCGATGCGCACATTCTCCCCTGAGAAATTGCTGCGCCAGCGTCTGCACTTTGTGCACTTCCAGCTAAATTCGCCGGTGCAAAATGGCTGAGTTCGCCATAATCGCCGTCCTCGCGCTAGCCGCCGGCATCCTCCTCGGCTGGCTCCTGGCCTCCCGCCGAGCCGCCACCCTAGCCAGCGAACTCGCCGTCGCGCAGACCAAGGTCGCCGACGCCGACCTCATCCGCACCGCGCGCGATGCGGTCGAACGCGAACGCAACGCCGCGATGCAGGACCTCGCCACGCTCCGCGCGCAGAACGCCGAACGTGCCACCGACACCGATCGCCTGCGCCTCGACCTCGCCACGATCCGCGCCGACCGAGACGCCGCCCGCACCGAAATCGCGACGCTCAAAGCCCAAGGCGAGGCATTCGAAGCGCGCCTGCTCGAACTCCGCGAGGCGAAGGACGTCATGGCCGCGCAGTTCGGCGACGTCGCCAACAAGCTGCTGAGCGACGCGCAGAAGACCTTCCTCGAACGCGCCGACGCCCGCTTCCGCCAGTCCGAGGAGTCAGCCGGCCTCAACCTCAAGTCGATGCTCCAACCCGTCAGCGACCGCCTGCAACGCTACGAAGAGGGCGTCGCAAAGGTCGAGGCCGAGCGCCGCGACGCGTTCGGCGATCTCAAGGGCCAGATCGAACAGATGCGCCTCGGCCAGGAAAAGGTCTCGACCGAAGCCGCCAAGCTCGTCAATTCCCTCCGCAACGCCCCAAAGTCGCGCGGCCGCTGGGGCGAGCAGCAGCTCAAGAACGTCCTCGAAACCTGTGGCCTGAGCGAGCATACGGATTTCCAGACGGAAGTCTCAGTCGCGGTCGGCGACGACGGCGCAAGGTTGCGTCCAGACGCGATCATCCGCGTCCCCGGCGGCCGCGCGTTGGTGATCGACGCAAAGGTCTCGCTTAACGCGTACCAGGACGCATTCGGCGCGGTCGACGACGCCGAGCGCCTGATCGGCCTAGCCGCCCACGCGGCCTCGATGCGCGCGCACGTCAATGGCCTCGGCAACAAGGCCTATTGGAGCCAGTTCGCCGACACGCCCGACTACGTCATCATGTTCGTCCCCGGCGAACACTTCCTCTCCGCCGCGCTCGAACACGACCCGACGCTCTGGGACTTCGCCTTCGAAAAGCGCGTGTTGCTGGCAACGCCGACCAACCTGATCGCGATCGCCCGGACGGTAGCGGCGGTCTGGCGCCAGGAAAAGCTCGCCAACGAAGCACGAAAGATCGGCGAACTCGGCAAGGAAATGCACGATCGCCTCGCAAAGGTGGCGGACGATCTGCGCAAGGTCGGCGTAGGTCTCAACAGCGCGGTGAAGAACTTCAACGGCTTCACCAACTCGTTCAACGGCCGCCTGATGGTGACGGGGCGCAAGTTCCGCGACCTGAACATCGAGACTGGCGCGCGGGACTTGGAAGATGTGTCGTCGGTCGATGCGCTGGCGTTAGGCGAGGGGCCTGCCCTGATCGAGAAGCCGGAAAACGTCGAAAGCTGACCTTCCACTACCACCACCCCGGCGAAGGCCGGGGCCCAATTGGAGGACGCGGATGATGGGCGCTGCGATCCGTTACTCTAGCTTTCCCAACTGGGCCCCGGCCTCCGCCGGGGTGGTAGGGATTGGTGTTCTCCCGCACCGAAAACCGATCGGTACAAAATTCGTTCACCTCCCGGCAACCTTTCCACATCCTGCGCATTAACCGGATAACACCCCCAAGAGTCACCCGGTCATGAAACACCTAGTCCCCATCCTCTGCGCCCTCATCCCCTTCGCGGCAATGATCGGCGCCTGCGTAACCTGCCCCTGACACGCACCGCAAAAGCACAAAAGAAAAGGCCCGCCCGGATCACTCCGGGCGGGCCTTTCTGTATCGGCTAAAAGGGAAGCGAAGGGATCAACCCTGCGCTTCTTCCTCCTGATCGCGCGGTGCTTCGGCGGTCGCGCCGGGCTCTGCGTTCGGATCGTAATCCTCGACGAAGCCAGCCTCGTCGCGCTCGAACATCGACGACATCACGTCGACGCCCGAAGCCTGCATCTCGGCCTCTTCAGGCGAACGGGCGACGTTGACCTTGACGGCCACCGACACCTCGGGGTGCAGCGATACCTTGACGGTGTAGACACCGATCGCCTTGATCGGCTTGTCGAGCACGATCGCCGACTTGCCGACCTTGTGACCGTCGGCCACCAGCGCATCGACCAGATCGCGAACCGCGACCGAACCGTAGAGCTGACCGGTGTTCGACGCCTGACGGATCAGGGTCACGGTCGCGTCGTTGAAGGTCTTCGCTTCGGTCTCGGCATCGCTGCGACGCGATGCGTTGTCCGATTCGATCTTCGCACGGTTCGACTCGAACACCTTGCGGTTGGCTTCGTTCGAACGAAGCGCCTTCTTGTTGGGAAGCAGGAAGTTACGCGCGTAACCGTCCTTGACCTTCACCACGTCGCCGATAGCACCAAGCTTTTCGACGCGCTCAAGCAGAATGACGTCCATGTGGGCGCTCCTTACTTAACGATGTAGGGCAGCAAGCCCAGATGACGCGCACGCTTGATGGCTTGAGCCAGTTCGCGCTGCTTCTTTGCGGCCACCGAAGTGATACGCGACGGGACGATCTTGCCACGCTCGGACACGAAGCCCTGCAGCAACCGGACGTCCTTATAGTCGATCCGGGGAGCGTCTTTGGCGGAGAACGGGCAGCTCTTGCGGCGGCGGAAGAATGGACGTGCCATTATTATTCAGCTCCCTCTTCGCGGTCACGACGGGGACCACGGTCCGGACGATCGCCACGATCGGGACGGCCCTCACGGCCACCTTCACGGTCGCCACGACGCTCGCGGTCACGATCCTGCTTGCGCATCATCACGGTCGGGCCCTCTTCGAGGGTGTCGACCTTGACCGTCATGTAACGGATGATGTCTTCGTTGATCTGGGTCTGGCGCTCCAGCTCTGCGATCACGCTGCCCGGGGCATCGATCTCAAGCATGACATAGTGCGCTTTGCGGTTCTTGGCGATCTTGTACGCCAGCGAACGCAGGCCCCAGTTCTCGGTCTTTACGACCCGACCTTCGTTGTCGTTCACGATCTTGGTGGCGATTTCCGCCAGTGCGTCCACCTGCGCTTGTGCCAGATCCTGGCGCGCAAGGAACACGTGCTCGTAAAGAGCCATGTCTTGTCCTTCGTCTTGGCCGATCGCTGATACACGCCCCATGCGTGCACCCCTCCGGCTGTCGTCTAGAATGCAAACAGGGGCGAGAGACGCGAATCTCTCACCCCGGTTGCAGAGGGCCTTACCCGTTTATCGGGGAAAGGCAAGGTAATGGTAGGTATTACCGGAACGCGCCGCCGCGAACCTGGACCACGTTGCCGCGACCGTCGATCAGGATCGCGTCACGACCCGAGCGGACCCACTGATGCGCGCGGGGCGGGGGTGCGAGACGATAGTTGCGGTACGTCGTGATCACCCGGTAGTTCTGCGCCTGGCGACGATCGAAGCGCTGGCCGGCGCGCCAGTTGCGATACTGCGGCGTGCGGACGACGGTGCGCTTGGTGACGACGGTGCGGCCATTGTCGTTGTGGCGCACGGTGGTCACTTCGCGACGCTGCTGCTGCGCTTCGGCAGGGGCTGCGGCGACCAGCGGGCTGGCGACGAGCGTAGCGGCAAGCGCGCTGAGGATGAACTTCTTCATGATAATCTCCCGTTTGAAACACGGCGCCGTTGCTGCGGCGTCCTCCATAATTTGGGAGCCGATTGTCGCAGGCGATTGTCGCAAGGCCAGGGAAATGGTCGCATATTGTCGCAAGCTCGCAGGGTTCGTTCAGGTTGCAACTCGACGCGCACCTTTATAGGCCCCGCGCTCGAACGAAGACCCAACACAGAGGAGAGGCCATGCGCGCGTTCATCTTCCCCGGCCAGGGGAGCCAGTCTGTCGGCATGGGCAAGGCGCTCGCCGACGCCAGTGCCACCGCCCGCGAGGTGTTCGCCGAAGTCGACGAGGCGCTCGGCCAGCACCTGTTCCGCCTGATGAGCGAAGGGCCCGCGGACGACCTGCTCCTCACCGAGAACGCGCAGCCCGCGATCATGGCGAACGCGATCGCCACCCTGCGCGTCGCCGAGAAGGAAGGCGGCCTCCGCCTCGCCGACAAAGCCGACTATGTCGCCGGCCACAGCCTCGGCGAATATACCGCGTTGTGCGCCGCCGGTGCGCTCGACCTCTCGACCACCGCGCGTCTCCTGAAACTTCGCGGCCGGGCGATGCAGGCCGCAGTCCCGGTAGGGGAGGGCGCCATGGCCGCATTGCTCGGCACCGACCTCGAAAAGGCGCAGATCATTGCCGGCGCCGCGGTCGACGCTATCCTCGCGGAAGGCGGCCCCGAACTGATCTGCACCGTCGCCAACGACAACGACCCGTCGCAGGTCGTCATCTCCGGCCACCGCCTCGCCATCGAAAAGGCGATCGCGCTGGCCAAGGACCTTGGTGCCAAGCGCGCGGTATTGCTCCCCGTCTCCGCCCCCTTTCACTGCCCCCTGATGCAGCCAGCCGCCGAAGCCATGGAAGCAGCCCTCCTGGATGCCGACCTCCGCGCGCCCCTGGTCCCGGTTTTCGCCAACGTGGACGCAACTGCCGTCGCCGACCCTGGTGCGATCCGTCACCTGTTGGTCCAGCAGGTCACCGGCATGGTCCGCTGGCGCGAATCGGTGTTGGCGATGCACGCGGTGGGCGTCGAGCACTTCGTCGAATTCGGCGGAAAGGTGCTTAACCCGATGATCAAGCGCATCACCCCCGACGTCGAGACGACAAGCGTCATCACGATGGACGACATCGAGGAACTCGTGAAGAAGATGTGATCACGCGGAGACGCGGAGCCGCGGAGAGAAAATTTGAGAGAGATCGATCAGATCAGCGGCGATGTGCTCGATCTCTCCCTTCGCATCCACCGCGAGCTGGGTCCGGGTCTCCTCGAAAGCGTCTACGAGTTGGTCTTGGCAAGTAAGCTTGCCAGTCTGGGTTACCACGTGGCGCGGCAGCGACCGGTAGACATCGAATTCGATGGCATGCGGTTCGAAGCTGCCTTCAGGATCGATCTGCTGGTCGATGAACGCCTTCTCGTTGAAATCAAATCGGTAGAGCAGTTGAACGCAGTCCACGGCAAACAATTGCTGACATATCTCCGCCTTACCAGGCAGCCCGTAGGGCTGCTGATCAACTTCGGTGGCGCAACGCTAAAAGAAGGCGTGCGACGGATCGTAAATGATCATCGCCCCTCCGCGGCTCCGCGTCTCCGCGTGAACAACCTTCTTGGAGACTGACCAATGTTCGACCTCACAGGCATGACCGCCCTCGTCACCGGGGCATCCGGCGGGATCGGATCCGAGATCGCCAGAGCCCTGGCCGCCCAAGGCGCGCGCCTGGCCGTATCCGGCTCCAACGCCGACAAGCTCGAAGCCTTCCGCGCCACCCTGAACGGCGACCACGTCGTGCTCCCCTGCAACCTCTCCGACGCCGCTGCCGTCGACGCGCTCGTCCCCCAGGCGGTGGAGAAGCTCGGCAAGCTCGACATCCTCGTCAACAACGCCGGCGTCACCCGCGATAATCTCGCGATGCGGATGAAGGACGACGAGTGGGACAGCGTCATCCGCGTCAATCTCGAAGCCGCGTTCCGCCTCATGCGCGCCGCCGCCAAGCCGATGATGAAGGCACGCTTCGGCCGGATGATCTCGGTCACCTCGATCGTCGGCGTCACCGGCAACCCCGGCCAGGCGAACTACGCCGCATCGAAGGCCGGCCTGATCGGCATGTCGAAATCGATGGCGCAGGAGCTCGCCAGCCGCGCCATCACCGTCAACTGCGTCGCGCCCGGTTTCATCACCTCGCCGATGACCGACGCGCTGCCCGACGCGCAGAAGACCGCGCTCACCGCAAAGATTCCGGCCGGCCGCCTCGGCGAAGGCGCAGACATCGGCGCGGCGATCGTGTACCTCGCTAGCCGCGAAGCCGGGTACGTCACGGGACAAACCGTGCACGTGAACGGCGGGATGGCGATGATCTGAACTTGCGCGCTGAACTACCGCGTTCTAGGTGCGTTCAGGAAATACCGAAAACCCCCAGATTTGAAGAGGGAACTACCATGAGCGAGACAGCTGACCGCGTGAAGAAGATCGTCGTCGAGCATCTCGGCGTCGAAGCCGACAAGGTGACCGAGGACGCGAGCTTCATCGACGACCTGGGCGCAGACAGCCTCGACATCGTCGAACTCGTCATGGCGTTCGAGGAAGAGTTCGGTGTCGAGATCCCGGATGATGCCGCCGAGAAGATTGCGACCGTCAAGGACGCGATCACCTACATCGATGAGCACAAGGCCTGATCAGGGTCTAGGGTTCAAACCTTTGGACCTGCCCTGAAGGGTGTGATTTGAGCGGCTCCCCGTCCTTGGGCAAAGAGGGCGGGGAGCCGTTTCGTTTTGAGAGCAGACGGAGTTTGAAGCCATGCGGCGTGTCGTCGTAACCGGGCTAGGCCTGGTCACCCCTCTGGGGGCGGATGTTGAAACGGCCTGGGCGAATATTCTCGCCGGCAAGTCGGGAGCGGGCCCGATCACGCGCTTCGACGCGTCGGACCAGGTGTGCCGCATCGCCTGCGAGGTGAAACCGGCCGACCACGAGTATGGCTTCGATCCGGCCAAGCGCGTCGATCACAAGGTCCAGCGCCAGGTCGATCCGTTCATCATCTACGGCATCGACGCTGCCGGCCAGGCTCTCGAGGACGCCGGGCTGACCGAGATGACGCTCGAAGAGAGCTGGCGTGCTGGCGTCTCGATCGGCTCGGGCATCGGCGGACTGCCGGGCATCGAGAGCGAATCGATCGTGCTCCACACCAAGGGCCCGCGTCGCGTCTCGCCGCACTTCGTTCATGGTCGTCTGATCAACCTGATCTCCGGTCAGGTCTCGATCAAATACGGCCTGCGCGGTCCGAATCACGCGGTCGTCACCGCCTGCTCGACCGGCGCGCACGCCATTGGCGATGCAGCGCGGATGATCGCGATGGACGACGCCGACGTGATGCTCGCGGGCGGCGCGGAGGGCACGGTCTGCCCGCTCGGCATCGCTGGCTTCGCACAGGCCCGCGCGCTGTCGACCAACTTCAACGACTCGCCCGAAAAGGCTTCGCGTCCCTATGACAAGGACCGCGACGGCTTCGTGATGGGCGAGGGCGCGGGTGTGCTGGTGCTCGAGGAGTACGAACACGCCAAGGCACGTGGCGCGAAGATGTATGCCGAGGTGATCGGCTACGGTCTGTCGGGCGACGCATACCATGTGACCGCGCCGCATCCGGAGGGCGATGGCGCGTTCCGGTCGATGCAGATGGCGATCAAGAAGTCGGGCCTCAAGCTCGAGGACATCGACTACATCAACGCACACGGTACCTCGACGCCTTTGGGTGACGAGCTCGAACTCGGCGCGGTCCGCCGCCTGTTCGGTGATGCGATCTCGGGTCTGTCGATGTCGTCGACCAAGTCCGCGATCGGGCATCTGCTTGGCGGTGCCGGCGCGGTCGAGAGCATCTTCTGCATCCTCGCGCTGCGCGACCAGATCGTCCCGCCGACGCTGAACCTCGACAATCCGAGCGACAGCTGCGTGGGGGTCGACCTAGTCCCGCACGTGGCCAAGAAGCGTGAAGTCCGCGCGGTGCTGAACAACTCGTTCGGCTTCGGCGGCACGAATGCGTCGCTGGTCATGACGAAGGTCCGCTAAAAACCTTGTTCCCCCGCGAAGGCGGGGGCCCAGTCTGGGTCCCCGCCTTCGCGGGGATCCAAGGAGTACCAATGCGCAAGGTCGGCTGTTTCGGACTCGTCTTAGGCCTGGCGGCAGTCGTAGCGCTGTTCCTGGTCGTACAAGGCTGGGGCGGGGCAGGCCCGGCCCCGCGCACGCTGACCGTGCAGATCGGCGAAGGCAGCACGCTGGCCGGCGCTGCCACCGAACTCGAAAAGGCCGGTGCGATCCCCTCGGCCCGCCGCTTCCGCTTGTATGCGCGGGCCTTCGGCTCGGGCGATCCGATCAAGGCGGGCGAATACCGCATTGCACCGCACGCCAGCCAGTCCGACATCCTCAAGCTGATGCAGGGCGGCAAGGTCGTCCAGCGCCTCGTCGTCGTCCCCGAAGGCTATCCTTCGGTCCTCGTCCACGATGCGCTGGGGAAGGCCGACGGTCTGACCGGCTCGGTGCCCGTTCCGGCGGAGGGCTCGATACTCCCCGACAGCTACGCCTTCCAGGCCGGCGACACCCGCGCGTCGGTCGTCACGCGGATGCAGACGGCGATGAAGACTTACCTCGCCACCGCCTGGGCCGCGCGCAAGCCCGGCATAGCGGTGACGACGCCCGAACAGGTGATCATCCTAGCCTCGATCGTCGAGAAGGAAACCGGCAAGCCATCCGAACGCCGCACCGTCGCCGCGGTCTACGGCAATCGCCTGCGCAACGGCATGCCGCTTCAGGCGGACCCCACCGTGATCTACCCGATCACCAAGGGCCGCCCGCTAGGTCGCCGCATCCTGCGCTCGGAGCTGCACGCGAAGAACGGCTACAACACCTATGCCGAAGCCGGCCTGCCGGTCGGCCCGATCGCCAACCCCGGCCGCGCCTCGATCGACGCGGTGCTGGACCCGGCGCAGACCCAGGCGCTGTATTTCGTCGCGGATGGCACCGGCGGCCACGTGTTCGCGAACACGCTGGCCGAACACAACGCCAACGTGAAGAAGTGGTACGCCATCCGCAAAGCCCGCGGCGAGATGTAATCCTCCCCGGAACGGGGAGGGGGACCATCCGCAGGATGGTGGAGGGGGCTCACCGCGAGCGTACCAGGAGTGGCGACTACGGCTGGCGGTACGCTCGTGGCACTCCCCCTCCACCCCGCCGCTACGCGTCGCGGTCCCCCTCCCCGTGCCGGGGAGGATTTACCCCCGCAAAGCGTTAGCCGCCCGCGCCTTGATCTCGATCTCGGCCATCGTCCCGCCGGTCACCCAGCTACCCCCGACGCAGAGCACAGGCTTGAACGCCAGCCACTCGGGCGCGCTCGCTTCGGTGATCCCGCCGGTCGGGCAGAAGCTGCACTGATAGAACGGCGCGGCCAGAGCCTTGAGCGCCTTCAACCCGCCATTCGCCTCGGCCGGGAAGAACTTGAAGTGCAACAGACCCAGGTCGAGCCCGGTCATGATATCCGCCGCGTTGGCGATTCCCGGCAGGAACGGAATGCCGCTCTCGATGATCGGCGTGGCGAGGCGTTCGGTTAGCCCCGGCGACACGATGAATTCCGCACCCGCATCGCGGACCTGCGCGAACTGCTGCGTGTTGACGACGGTACCGGCACCGACGATCGCGCCCGGTACCTTTTTCATCTCGGCGATTGCCTCCAGCGCGGCGCCGGTGCGCAACGTCACTTCGAGCACGCGCAGGCCGCCGGCGACCAGCGCTTCCGCGAGCGGGCGAGCAAGCGCCGCGTCCTCGATCACCAGCACCGGGATGACGGCGCTGGTCTGCATGATGTCTGCGATAGTTGCGGTCATTGGGTATGTTCCTGTGCGAAGGCGGCCGCGGCGCCGAACAGGCCGGGCTGGGGATGGGTGATGAGCTTGACGGGCATCGCCGCCATCATGCCCTGGAAGCGACCCTTGGCGACGAAGCGCTGGTCGAAGCCCGAGCGGATCAGGCGATCCTTGATCCGGAAGCCGAGCCCGCCTGCGATCACGACCGCCTTGGCGCCCTGTGCGAGCGCCAGATCGCCCGCAACCGCGCCGAGCGCGAGGCAGAACCGGTCGAGCGCGGCGAGCGCGATCGAATCGGTGCCGTCGATCGCTTCGGTCCAGATCGTCTTGTCGTCATGGCTGGGGACCGCGCGGCCCTCCAGCGCGGCAAGCGTCTCGTAGATCGCGACGATGCCTGGCCCGGCGACGACGCGCTCGGCGGATACGCGCGTGAAGGTCTTGCGCAGCCGCTTGAGCAACGCATCCTCGATCCCGTCGAGCGGGGCGAAGTCCATGTGACCGCCCTCGGTTTCGAGAACCTGATACCCGTCCTTGCGTCGTAGCAATTGCGCGACGCCGAGCCCGGTACCGGGGCCGCAGATCGTCGTGATGCCCTCGGACGGCAGCGGCGTATCGGGTCCGCACAGGTGGATGAAGTCGCTGCTGGGCACCTGCGCGACGGCGTGGCCGACCGCGCCGAAATCGTTGACGACCACCCATTGGTCCGCTTTCAAGCGCTCGGTGATCAGCGACTTGCGGATGATCCACGGGTTGTTGGTCAGCCGGATGACGTCGTTCGCGACCGGCGACGCGACCGCGATCGCGAGCGCGCGGGGGAGGGGGCGTCCGAGCCCCGCCTCGAACGCCTGGTACGCGGTCTGGAGCGATGCGTGGTCCGCGGTCTTCAGCGTCGCCGGCTCGCCGAGCGACACGACGCGGCCGTTCTCGACCTCGGCAATCGCGAAGCGGGCGTGCGTCCCGCCGATATCTGCCGCTACGATTTCCATGTCATCTCTCCCGATCCTCGATATCTTAGTATCCGTTCGTCCTGAGCGCAGTCGAAGGACATGGCCCCAAGCGGGCGGTCCTTCGACTTCGCTCAGGACGAACGGTCGGTAAGGATCCTAAAGCCCCGCCCCCGCCAGCATTGCCGACGCGCCCTTTTCAGCCTCGTCGGCAAGCCCACGGAACATGCCGAACAGCTCGCGGCCCATACCGCTCACCGGCGGCGGTATCGCGACCATCCGGCGCGTCGCCCACTCGTCCGCGTCGACCAGCGCTTCAAGCGTACCGTTGACCGCATCCACCCGGATCATGTCGCCATCACGGATCAACCCGATCGCGCCATCGAGCAGCGCCTCGGGCGAGCAATGGATCGCGCACGGCACTTTCCCGCTCGCACCCGACATTCGGCCATCGGTGACCAGCGCCACCTTGAATCCACGATTCTGCAACACCCCCAGCGGCGGCGTCAGCTTGTGCAGCTCCGGCATGCCGTTTGCGCGCGGCCCCTGGAACCGGACGACGACGACGACGTCCTTCTCCAACTCGCCGCGCTTGAACGCCTCGATCACGTCGAGCTGGTCGTCGAACACCATCGCGGGCGCCTCGACGATCCACCGCTCGCGCTCGACCGCGGACACCTTGATGCACGCACGGCCGATATTGCCCGCGAGAATCCGCATGCCACCATCCGGCGAGAACGGTGCCGTCGCGGGACGGAGGATCGTCTCGTCGCCGCTGTCCGGCGTATCGCGCCAGCCGAGCGTGTCGCCCTCGACGACCGCGGTCTTCGCATAGGCCGACAGGTCTTCGCCACCGATCGTCATGATGTCGCCGTGCAACAGCCCTTCGCCGAGCAGTTCGCGGATCACATAGGGCATGCCCCCGGCAGCCTCGAACGCGTTCACGTCCGCCGAGCCGTTGGGATAGACCCGAGCGATCAGCGGGACCGCGCAGGAAAGGCGATCGAAATCCTCCCAGTCGATGATGATCCCCGCCGCGCGAGCGATCGCCGGCACGTGGAGCAAATGGTTGGTCGAGCCCCCCGTCGCGAGCAGGCCGACCGCGGCGTTCACGATCGCCTTCTCGTCGACGCAGTGCCCGAGCGGTCGATACGAATCGCCGCGCGCGCCGATCTTCGCCAGCCGGTGCACCGCCGCCCGCGTCAGTTCCTGCCGCAGTTTGGTACCTGGATTGACGAACGCCGCGCCCGGCATATGGAGGCCCATGACCTCCATCATCATCTGGTTGGTGTTTGCGGTGCCGTAAAAGGTGCACGTGCCCTTAGAATGATACGCGCCGATCTCGGCCTCGAGCAGCTCGTCGCGCCCGACCAACCCTTCCGCGAACTTCTCGCGAACCGCGGCCTTCGCCTTGTTGGGCAAGCCGGTCGGCATCGGCCCGCCGGGGATCAGCACCATCGGCAGATGCCCGAAGCGCAGCGCCCCCATCAGCAGACCCGGCACGATCTTGTCGCAGATGCCGAGCAGCGCAGCGCCTTCGAACGTGCCGTGAGACAGCGCAATTGCCGTGCTCAGCGCGATCGTATCGCGGCTGAACAGCGACAGCTCCATGCCCGGATAGCCCTGCGTCACGCCGTCGCACATCGCCGGTACGCCGCCCGCGACCTGCGCCGTCGCACCCGCTTCGCGCGCCCAGATCTTCATCAGCTCCGGGTAGCGATAATAGACCGCGTGGGCCGACAGCATGTCGTTATACGCGGTGACGATGCCGATGTTCATGCCGGCATCGGCCTTCATCGCATCGCGGTCTTCCTCGGTCCCGGCATAGGCATGCGCGAGGTTCGCGCAGCCCAGGCCCGGACGCCGGACCTGCGCCGCCGCCTCGCGCTCGATCAGCGCGAGGTAGGCGGCACGGCTGTCGCGAGACCGTTCGATGATCCGGTCGGTAACCGTGGAGACGACGGCGTTCAGCATCGTCACGGCGCCCAGTGCACGTCGACCGGCAGTTCGACTTCGGCCAGCACGCGGCCGATCGGGTAGGACGACGACGGGCCCTGTTCGATCGCCACTTCGAGGACCTTCTTTTTCGCGTCGCCGGTGATCATGATCATCAGTGCCTTCGACGATGCGATCGCCGCCGCCGACAACGTTACGCGCGCCAGCGGAGCCTCTGGCGGCAGCGGATCGGGCATCACGCCAAGCGCGCGACGTTCCTTCGGACCACTCAGCGCTTCATCGTAATCGGGGCCGGGGAAGATCGACGCGGTGTGCCCGTCGCCGCCCATGCCGAGCAGGCAGAAGTCGAGCGGCCAGTGCAGGTCCTGCATCAGCGCATCCGCCGAACGACCGGCCGCCTTGTAGTCCGACATCGCCTCGGGAACGATCGGCTTCACGCGCGCGCCCTTGGGGAGGAAGATTTTCGCCAGCGCTGTCACGTTCGACAATGGATCGCCAAGCTTCACGATCCGCTCGTCGCCGGGGATGATCGTGACCTTTTTCCAGTCGAGCTTCGCCTGCGCAAGCTTCTCATATGCGACGAACGGCGTCTTGCCGCCCGCCAGCGCGATCACCGCCGAGCCGCGCGCGTCGAGCGCACTCTCGATGACGAACTGGATATCGCCTGCGACCGCGTTGGCGAGCTCGCCCGCGTCGTCATATTCCCACCATTCGATTTCGGTCATTCGATCTTTCCTTGAAACCTTTGGGAGGGGTGTTCCCTCCCCGAAAACTCAGTCGTCCTGCCAGGTCACGCCGTCGCGTTCGGTCAGCGCGATCGCGGCGGACGGACCCCAGCTGCCCGACGCGTAGCTCTTGGGCTTCATCGCGTTGGCCTTCCAGCCATCGCGGATCGCGTCGATCCAGGTCCATTGCGCCTCGACCTCGTCACGCCGCACGAACAGAGTCTGGTCGCCTTCGATCAGGTCGAGCAGCAGACGCTCATACGCGATCCGCCGACGCGATCCTGCAAACTCGGCATCCATGCTGAGGTTCAGCGGCACTTCGCGCAGGCGGACGCCCTCACGATCGAGCCCCGGCTCCTTCGCCATCACCAGCAGCTGGATATATTCCTCCGGCTGCAGGCGGATGATCAGCATGTTGGGCTGCAACAGCCCGCCACGCCCCGCGAACATCGAATGCGGCACCGCCTTGAACTGGATCGCGATCTCGCTGCGGCGCGTCGCCATGCGCTTGCCGGTGCGCAGATAGAACGGCACGCCCTGCCAGCGCCAGTTGTCGACATGCGCCTTGATCGCGACGAACGTCTCGGTGGTCGACGGTTGGCCGAGTTCGTCCGAGTAACTCTTGACGAACTTCCCCTTCACCGCGCCTTCGCCATACTGGCCGGTGACCGTGACGTGCGGAACTTCCTCGGGCTTGATCATGCGCAGCGAGCGAAACACCTTCGACTTCTCGTCGCGGACGTCCGTACCCTCGAAGCGCGCGGGCGGCTCCATCGCGATCAGCGCGAGCAGCTGCAGCATGTGGTTGGCGACCATGTCGCGCAGTGCACCCGCGGTTTCGTAATAGCCCGCACGCTCTTCCAGCCCGACGGTCTCCGAGATCGTGATCTGGACGTTGTCGATCCCTTGCGCGTTCCAGACGGGCTCGAAGAACGAATTGCCGAAGCGCAGCGCGAGGATGTTCTGGACGGTCTCCTTGCCGAGATAATGATCGATCCGATAGGTCCGGTCCTCCGGAAAAGCCTTCGCCACCGAGTCGTTGATCTCGCGGCTCGTCTCCAGGTCGTAGCCAAGCGGCTTCTCGAGCCCGACGCGGACGGTCTCGCCAGCAAGCCCAACCTTGTGCAGTCCCTCGATTGCCGCTTCGAACAGCGAGGGCGCGGTCGACAGATAGATCGCGAGACCGCCCGAGATATCGCCGATCTTGTCCGCCAGCGGCTGGAAACTCGCCGGGTCCGATAGGTCGGTCGGCTGATAGAAGATCCGGTCGAGGAACGTCCCGATCGCGCCTTCGTCCTTGCGATCCTCGGGCAGGAACTCGTCGAGCGCCTTCTTGGCGAACTTGCGGTAATCCTTGTCGTCATGCTCGTGACGCGCGGCGCCGGTGATCGTCAGTTCCTCGGGCAGCAACCCGTCGGCGTGCAGGCCATAGAGCGACGGCAGCAGCATGCGCTGCGCGAGATCGCCGGTCGCGCCGAACAGGAGCAGCTTGGCTACGGGATTACGGTGCATGGAAGCTCCTGGATTTGGCGATGGACCGGGCGGAAAACGCCGGTCCTAGAAAACGAGGCCGGCTACGGGATCGACCCCGGCCATGATGTTGAGGTTCTGGACCGCAGCACCGCCGGCGCCCTTGCCCAGATTGTCGAGCGTCGCGACCAGCCGCGCATGGCCGACGGCATCGTTGCCGCAGACCCGCAGCGTCAGTCGATCGGTCCCTGCATTCTCCTCGATATCGACCGAGCCGCTATCGCCGGGGGCAACCGAGACGAGCTTCGAGCCATCGAATGCGGCGCGCAGTACGTCTTCGATCGCCGCGAGCGTAGGCCGGCCGGGCAGGGCGTGGAGGTGCAACGGCACTTCGACCACCATGCCGCGGTAGGTGTTGGCGACAGCGGGCGCGAAGATCGGCGCGTGCTCGAGACCCGCATGCTGCGTCATCTCCGCGATATGCTTGTGCGCGAGGCCTAGCGCGTAGGCGCGAAAGGCCGTCGCCGGCTCGCCATTCTCGAACGCCGCGATCATTGCCTTGCCACCGCCCGAGTAACCCGAGGTCGCGTTGACGCTCAGCGGGAGGTCGGCGGGGATGAGACCGGCCGCGACCAGAGGCGCGACGAGCGCGAGGAAACCGGTGGGGTAGCAGCCGGGGTTCGACACGCGCATCGCGGTCGCTACCTTCTCGGCCTGACCAGGCAGTTCGGGGAAGCCGTAGGTCCAGCCGGCAGCGACGCGGTGTGCGCTCGATGCGTCGATCACGCGGGTGCGCGCATTGTCGATCAGCGTGACGGCTTCGCGCGACGCCTCGTCCGGCAGGCAGAGGATGACGAAATCGGCATCGTTCAGCGCCTCGCGCCGTGCCGCCGGATCCTTCCGACGATCCTCAGGCAGCAGCGCCAGCGTGATGTCGGTCCGCCCGGCAAGCCGCTCGCGGATCTCGAGCCCGGTGGTGCCGACCGCGCCATCGATGAAGACCGTGGTCATGCCGCGTCCGTCGCCGAAAGATCGAGCGCTTCGGCTGCGACATAGCCGACCAGCCCGCTAGGACGGGCAACGCCCCAGGCAGAAACGCCAGCAATCTCCAGCACTTCGAAACTGTCGCCAGGGTTGAGGTCGACCATCGTATCGCTCGCTTCGTCTCGTCCGCTGCGCAACAAAGCTGTGCGCGTGACGGGCCGTATCATCGGCACGGCATAGTGTGGAGCGAATACGTATTCGGCGAGACGAATGTCGGCGATATCGCGGCGAACCGCATGGGTGCGCGGGTCGAGGTCGACCGAGCGGCCCGTCAGCGAAAAGCTCGTGCGGGCCTGGTCGTCGAACGGCTCAAGCGTGAGCGGCTGCGCGCCCATTGGAGCTGGCTGGGGCGGGGCCGTCGCCGATGAATTGCCCGAACTCTTCAAGAAAATCTGCCCCTTCGGTCGTGCGCGCGACGAAGATGTTGCGCTTGTCGCTATCGTCGCGTTGACGGCGCAGATAGCCGAGGGCACCCAATCTGTTCAAGGCGCGCGTGACGACTGGCTTCGATACGTTCAGAGCACGGGCCAGGCCGCGCACCGTATGCGGCCCCGGTTTGAGATATACGAGCAGAAGAAGCGCCATCTGACGATTGGTCAGATCGGGTTCGCCCGAGCGGACATAATCCACCAGAGCGGTCATCCAGGTCGATAAGGTATTGGCTGCCATTGATGCCACAGCGTTGATCCGCCATCTGAATTTATGTGCACGATACCCAGTCATGAGCGTCATTACGGGGTCTCAACGCCGCCCGGACGTCATGTTTCCGTAGCTTTGCGATTGGTTTGCGATATGCGGAGCCGGCGCCGCGGTCGATCACCCGGTTGATCGAAACCGCGACGTCGCCTATGTGCGCGCCTTCGCAAAAGTTCCGGGGTTTTCCGCGCAATGTTCGCCTTTCTGCTCGTCATCCACGCGATCATCGCGGCCGCCCTCGTCACGGTGATCCTCATGCAGCGCTCGGAAGGCGGCGGTCTGGGCATGGGCGGCAGTCCGTCGGGCCTGATGTCGGCACGCGGCGCAGCCGATTTCCTGACCCGCGCGACCGGCGTTCTCGCGACGATGTTCGTGCTGTTCTCGATCCTGCTCGCGGTCCTCGCGGCGAATCACCGCACCACCACGATCGACACGTCGCTCGCCCGCACCCCGGCGGCGGCAACGGCCGTTCCGACCGCGCAGCCCAAGGGCGACGCGGCACCGTTCGCCGGTGGCGCCGAGAATGCCGGTGTACCAGCCGGCACGACCAAGCCGGCCGACAACGGCGCGGTCCCGCTAGCCAACTAAACACTCCATTCGCCGATAAAAGGCCCCTGCGTGATCCGCGGGGCTCTTGTCGTTCGTCCCCAACACACGCTACGAGACTCTTCCCATGGCTCGGTACATTTTCATCACCGGGGGCGTGGTTTCGTCGCTCGGTAAAGGTCTCATGGCGGCATCGCTTGCCGCTCTCCTCCAGGCACGCGGGTATACCGTCAGGATTCGGAAGTTCGATCCGTATCTGAACGTCGATCCCGGCACGATGTCGCCGTATCAGCACGGCGAGGTCTACGTCACCGACGACGGCGCCGAGACTGATCTCGACCTTGGTCATTACGAGCGCTTTACCGGCGTTCCCTCGCGCCAGTCGGACAATGTGACCTCGGGTCGAATCTATCAGCAGATCATCACGCGCGAGCGTCGCGGCGATTATCTCGGTGCGACCGTGCAGGTCATCCCGCACGTCACCGACGCGATCAAGGCGTTCGCCCGCGCCGAGACCGACGGCATAGATTTCATCCTCTGCGAGATCGGTGGCACCGTCGGCGATATCGAATCGCTGCCGTTCATCGAAGCGATTCGCCAGCTCAAGAACGAGGAGGGCCGCGGCAACGCGATCAGCATCCACGTGACTTTGGTCCCGTACATCGCCGCCGCCGGCGAGCTGAAGACCAAGCCGACGCAGCATTCGGTCCGCGAGCTCGCGGCGCTGGGTGTTCAGCCCGACGTACTCGTATGCCGTTGCGAGCATCCGCTGCCGCCGTCGGAACGCGCCAAGATCGCGCTGTTCTGCAACGTCCCCGCCAGCGCGGTCATCCCCGCGTTGGACGCGAAGAGCATCTACGCGGTGCCGCTCCAGTATCACGGCGAAGGCCTCGACATCGAAGTGCTCCGTGCGTTCGGGATCGAGCCCGCCGAGGCGCCCGACCTGTCGCGCTGGACCGAGATCATGGACCGCCTGACCAATCCGCAAGGCGAAGTCACGATCGGCGTGGTCGGCAAATATGTCGGGCTCCAGGATGCGTACAAGTCGCTCAACGAGGCGCTGGTCCATGGCGGCATCGCGAATCGCGTGAAGGTCAACGTCCGCTGGATCGACGCCGAGCTGTTCGAGAACGCCGAAAGCGACATCGCCGGCCAGCTCGAGCCCTGCGACGCGATCCTCGTCCCCGGCGCGTTCGGCGAACGCGGCGCGGAAGGCAAGATCGCGTCCGTGAAGTTCGCCCGCGAGCGGAAGATCCCGTATTTCGGGATCTGCTTCGGGATGCAGATGGCCTGCGTCGAAGGTGCCCGCGATCTTGCCGGCATCCCGAATGCGTCGTCGACCGAGTTCGGCCCGACCGACGAACCCGTGGTCGGCATGATCACCGAATGGATGGGCCGCGAAGGCCTCGAAACCCGTGCGGCCGAAGGCGACATGGGCGGCACGATGCGGCTCGGCGCGTATGACGCGAAGCTCGACGGCAACAGCGTCGTCGCGTCGATCTACGGCGGCACCGAAATTTCGGAGCGTCACCGTCACCGCTACGAGGTCAACACCGGCTATAAGGAAGCGCTCGAACAGGGCGGCCTCGTCTTCTCGGGCATGTCCCCCGACGGCACGCTTCCCGAGATCGTCGAACGTCCCGACCATCCCTGGTTCGTCGGCGTTCAGTTCCATCCGGAATTGAAGTCCAAGCCGTTCGACCCGCATCCCCTGTTCGCGAGCTTCATCGAGGCCGCGGTCAAGCAGAGCCGGTTGGTCTGAACACCGCTCCTTTCCCGGCGAGGGAGGGGGACAAGTCACGCTTTCCGCCTCCCAAGACATGCTCGCATTGAATATCCCCTGAATTACTAGACTTTGCGCGGCAAGGTTTAGGGGAAACATTCATGTCGCTAACGCTTGCTCTGTTGCTTGCCGGTCAGGCCGCTACCGTATCAACGCCGGCCGTTCCGCCGCAGACGCCCGCCGGCGAGCAGGCTGACGCACAGGCCAACGGTCGCCTCGGCAATCAGCAGCAGGGCGGGGGCGGGGACGTCGTCGTTACCGCGCGCCGTCGCGCCGAAACGATCCAGACCGTGCCGATCGCGATGTCCGTCATCGGTGGCACCGCGCTCGCCGAGACCGGCGCGTACAATGTCAGCCGCCTGACGCAGCTTCAGCCGACGCTGCAATTCTACTCCACGAACCCGCGCAATTCCGCCGCCAACATTCGCGGCCTTGGCGCACCGTTCGGCCTGACCAACGACGGGATCGAGCAGGGCGTCGGCATCTATGTCGACCAGGTCTATTACAGCCGGATCGCCTCGGCGACGTTCGACTTTACCGATACCGAGCGGATCGAGGTCCTTCGCGGGCCGCAGGGCACGCTCTACGGCAAGAACACCACCGCTGGCGCGATCAACATCACGACGCGGAAACCCAGCTTCACGCCCGAGGCGCGGATCGAGCTCACGACCGGCAATTATCAGTTCATCCAGGCCAAGGCGTCGGTGTCTGGCCCGCTGATCCCCGACAAGCTCGCGATCCGGTTGTCCGCCTCGGTGACCGAGCGCGACGGCACGATCCACAACGTCGTGACCGGCAAGAACCTCAACGCGCAGGACAATAAGAGCGTCCGCGGACAGCTCTACTGGAAGCCGACCGAGACGCTCGATTTCGCCCTGTCGGGTGATTACGGCCAGCAGAACCCCGATTGCTGCGTGCAATATTACGTTCGCACCGGCGCGACTCAGCGGCCGCTGATCCGGCAATATGCCGCGCTCGCTGCCGCGCAGGGCTATGTCGTACCATCGACCAACGCGTTCGACCGGGTGACCGATGTCGATACGCCCTTGCGTGCAAAGCAGGAACTGGGTGGCGTCTCGTTGCTCGGCAATCTGGATTTGGGCGCGGCCACGATCACGTCGGTTAGCGCATGGCGGTTCTGGCATTGGGATCCGTCGAACGATCGCGACTTTATCGGCCTGCCGATCACCACCGTGTCTGCCAATCCGTCGCAGCAGACGCAGTACAGCCAGGAGTTGCGGATCGCCTCGAACGGCAAGCACACGCTCGATTACGTGCTCGGCGCATTCTACTTCTACCAGACGATCGATACGCAAGGGCTTCAGGTCCAGGGGCCGGCGGCCAGCGCTTTCCTGCTCAACCCGACCAGCACGGGCGGGAAGAATCCGGCGACGCTGAACGGCCTGACCGCGCGCAACACGATCGGCTTCAAGAACACCAGCGCGGCGCTGTTCGGCAAGCTGACCTGGAACGTTAGCGACCGGTTCCAGATCACGCCGGGCCTGCGGCTCAACTACGACAAGAAGAAGGGTGATTACGTCTCGGTCGTGACGACCGGTGCCGGCGAACTCGTCACCAGCGATGCAAGATTCAACGACCAGCGCGGTGTGCTCGCGCCGCAGAGCTATCAGCCCGATTTCGACAATTGGAACCTCTCGGGCGACATTACGGCGGCCTACACCGTGACTTCCGACATCCACGCCTATGCGACCTATGCGCGGAGCTACAAATCCGGCGGGATCAACCTGTCCGGCCTGCCGCTCGACGGCAGCAACAATCCGATCCTATCGGCCGCCACGGTGAAACCCGAGAAGGTCAATCACTACGAGCTGGGCCTGAAGACGCAGTTCCTCGATCGCCGACTGACGCTCAACCTCGCCGGCTTTTGGACCGAGATCAGCGATTACCAAGCGACCGTCACCAACGGCCAGCTCGGCGTGTTGCGCGGCTATCTCGCCAATGCCGGCAAGGTGCGGACTCGCGGTCTGGAGTTCGATTCGGCCTTCCGCCCCACCGACCGGTTCAGCGTCTACGCCAACGGAGCCTATACCGACGCGAAATACGTGAAGTTCGTCGATGCGCCGTGCCCGCCTGAGCTGTCGGGAGGCTCTGCCCCTACCGCGACCAGCCTGCCTGGTCCGGCAGGGACGGGGACGGTCAGCCCGGCCAATTGCGACATCTCCGGTCAGCGCCTGCCCGGCGTGTCGAAATGGGCCTTCTCTTACGGCGCCGAATACGATCTGCCAGCCACGATTGGCGGCGTCGATGGCCAGCTGTATCTCGGCTATGACGGCAGCTATCGGTCGACCTTCTCGTCCAACCCGTCGCGATCGCTGTACACCGACATCAAGGGCTATGCGCTCAGCAACTTCCGCTTGGGATTCAAGGCGAAGGACAGTTGGAACGTTTTCGGCTGGGTGCGTAACGCGTTCGACCATAATTATTACGAAGTGCTCGCGCTCCAGTCCGGCAGCACAGGCCTGGTCGTGGGACAGCCCGGGGATCCGCGCACCTATGGCCTGACCGTGTCGCGATCTTTCTGATCGCCGCGCGTCTGTCGTCACGACGCGTTCAGGTTGAGCGCGATACCTCTCGAATACGGCCCGGAGGGACGTCGCAGTCGGAAGCTCCCGATGTCCCTCCGGTTCCGGATCTACGGCATCTTGCCGCGTATCGGCGACCTCTTGCGCACGGCCTCTGCGGAGCGCAGTCTGTCGACCAGTAACAGGCAGGGGCGGCGACATGTTCTTCGTACGACAGGGGCCCTTGTGGTTTCGCATGACGACAGGCGTGCTCGTTCTTTGGGGACTCGTCGGATGTTTCATGTGCCTGCAACAGCTCAGGCTCGGCGCGGATGCGATGGGGCAGGCGAGCGCTTATGACCGCGCGCTCTATGCAGCGTTGCCCAACTGGTACGACCCACTGTTCGCGGTCGCGGTGCTAACGGGGCTCGTCGGCGCGGTGTTGCTGTTCATGCGCCGCGCCAGTGCGCGTCCGTTCCTGATCGCGTCGCTGGTGGCGACGATCGCGCAGTTCGGCTGGCTGTTCGCCTCGACCGACATCGTCGCGCACAAGGGCGCGAGTGAGACGCTGGGCTTGCCCTTCGTCATCATCGCGGTCGCGGCGTTCACGCTCTGGCTCGTCGGCCATGCGCGGCTGAAGGGCTGGGCAGTATGACGCGCACGACACTGGGCGAGCGCGACGCCGCACGCTATTAGCGCCGCTATGTCCACGACCTACACCCTCGACACCGCGACGAGTCGCGCCAACCCGACGCCCGCGCCGCTCAAGCGCCTGACGATCCCCGCGATCCGCCGCCAGAAGGGCAAGACGCCGCTCGTCATGCTCACCGCCTACACCGTGCGGACAGCGCAGTTGCTCGACCCGCACTGCGACATGCTGCTGGTCGGCGACAGCCTGGGGCAGGTGATCTACGGCCTGCCATCGACCGTGCCCGTAAAGCTGGACATGATGGCGGCGCACGGCGCTGCGGTGGTACGCGGCAGCTATCACGCGGTGGTGGTGATCGACATGCCGTTCGGCAGCTACGAAGCTTCGCCCGAAAAGGCGTTCGAGAGCGCGGCGTATCTGCTCAAGCAGACGGGCGCAGCGGCGGTGAAGCTCGAAGGCGGTATCGCGATGGCGCCTACCGTCAAGTTCCTGACCGAGCGCGGCATTCCGGTGATGGGCCATGTCGGCCTCACCCCGCAGGCGGTCAACGTGCTCGGGGGCTACGGCGCGCGCGGTCGAACGCCCGAGGAAGCCGCCAAGATCGTCGCCGACGCGCAGGGCATCGCCGAGGCGGGCGCATTCTCGCTCGTGATCGAGGGCGTGGTCGAGCCGATCGCGATCGAGATCACCAACACCATCGCCTGCCCGACGATCGGCATCGGTGCATCCGCGCAGTGCGACGGCCAGGTGCTGGTGACCGAGGACATGCTGGGCATGTTCGAGCGTACCGCGAAGTTCGTGAAGCGGTTCGCCGATATCGCCGATACGATCTCGTCCGCGACGCAGACCTATGCCGACGATGTGCGAAGCCGCGCGTTTCCGGGCGCCGAGCAGGTCTACGCGCCCAAGGATTGATCCGCTTCCGTTTCGGTTCCGGCGCGGCTAAGGTCCGCGCCGCCCACCCCCTCACTATTTCCGGAGCATTCCTTGGCCCTCCCGCCGAAAACCGATCAAGCATTCCTGCGTGAGGTCGACGAAGAACTCCGACGCGACCAGCTCGCCGGGTTCTGGACGAACTGGGGCAAATGGGTCGTGGTTGGCGTCGTCGCCGCACTCGCCGCACTCGCTGGCTTCCTGTACTGGCAGCATCACAACAGCGAGGCCGCTGGTGTCGAGGGCGAGCAGCTTCAGGCCGCTTACGATTCGCTCGGTGCGAACAACGCCGCGGCTGCGTCGAAGCCGCTGGCCGAACTCGCCAAGTCGAACCGCGACGGCTACCGCGCACTCGCGCTGTTCACGCAGGCCGATGTCCTTCTTCAGAAGGATGACCTGAAGGGGGCTGCTGCCAAGCTCGGTTCGATCGCTGCGGATACGTCGCTGGCAAAGCCGTTCCGCGATCTCGCGCTGGTTCGCCAGACGTCGGCCGAGTTCGATACGCTGAAGCCGCAGGTCGTCGTCGAGCGGCTTCGTCCGCTGGCGGTGCCCGGCGGTCCGTGGCTCGGTAGCGCGGGTGAGATGGTTGCGATCTCCTATCTCCGCATGAACCAGCGCCAGCAGGCGGGGACTATGTTCGGCCAGATCGCGCGCGATACCGGCGTGCCCGAGACGATCCGTCAACGCGCTGTTCAGATGGCTGGCGTACTGGGTGTGGACGCTGTTGCCAGCACGGGCGCTACTGCCAGGGTTATCACTCCGGCTGCATCAAACGAGGATACCAAGGCGCAATGATGAAGACATATCGGGTGACGGTGGCCGTTGCCGCGCTGGTGGCGCTCAGCGGTTGCGGGATTTTCAAGGGCGGCGGCAACAAGAAGACGCCGACGCTCGGCGACCGCGTGTCGATCCTGGTGTCGGAGAACGAGGTCGAGACCGACAAGACGATCGCCGACGTCCAGGTCCTGTTGCCGGCGCCTGCGGTCAACGACGCCTGGGCCCAGCCCGGCGGCAACCCCGCCAAGTCGATGGGTCAGCTCGCGCTCGGCGACCAGCCCAAGCGTCTCTGGCAGGCCGGTATCGACGGTGGCTCGAACCGCGAACGTCTCGGCGCAGCCCCGGTCGTTGCCGACGGCAAGTTGTTCGTCACCGACGTCACCGCGACGATCCATGCCTTCACCGCCGACACCGGCGCCGCGCTGTGGAGCGCGGGGATCACCGAGGGCAAGCTCAACAAGGCGGCACGCTTCGGCGGCGGCGTCAGTTATGACGACGGCAAGCTTTACGCCACCGACGGTGTCGGCGACGTCGTCGCGATGAGCGCGGCGGACGGCAAGATTCTCTGGCGCGCCAAGCCCGGCGCGCCGCTCCGCGGCTCGCCGACGGTTGCCAATGGCGCGGTCTATGTCCTTACGCAGGACAATCAGGTCTTCTCGCTCAACCAGGCCGACGGCAAGGTTCAGTGGGTCCAGTCGGGCACGCTCGAGACGCAGGGCGTGTTCGGCGTCGCGGCACCCGCCGTGAGCCAGGGCACCGTGGTCGCCGGCTTCTCCAGCGGCGAACTCAGCGCGTATCGCTACGAGAACGGCCGTATCCTGTGGCAGGACGCGCTGTCGCGCACCTCGATCACGACGTCGGTGTCGAGCCTGTCGGACATCGACGCCGCACCGGTCATCGATGGCGGCCGCGTCTATGCCGTTGGGCAAGGCGGCCGCATGGTCGCACTCGAACTGTCGACCGGACAGCGTCTGTGGGAGCAGAACTTCGCCGGCATCTCGACCCCCTGGATCGCGGGCGAGTGGCTGTTCGTGGTGACCGACGATGCCAAGCTGGTCTGCTTGTCTCGTTCGAACGGCAAGGCTCGCTGGATCGCCCAGTTGAAGCGGTTTCAGAACGAGAAGAAGCGTAGCAACGCCGTCACTTGGTTCGGCCCGATCCTGGCTGGCAACCGCCTCGTCCTGACCAACTCGCGCGGCGAGATCAATTTCGTCTCGCCGACGGACGGCACGGTAAGCTCGACGATTGAGACGAAGACCCCGTTCTCGCTGCCGCCGATCGTCGCGAACTCGACGCTCTACACGCTCGACCAGAAGGGCAAGGTCACCGCGTACAGGTAACCGAAACCCCCTTTCCCCGCCGGGGAGAGGGAAGGGGCCCGCCGCACTTGCGGTGGGAAGGGTGAGGGGAGTGAGGCTAGGATCACCTGCCCCAACTACCCCTCACCCTTCCGTCGCCTAAGGCTCCTCCCTCCCTCTCCCCGGAGGGCGAGGGACTAGGTGACCTTTCGCGCGACACGCGCTAAGGGCACGCCATGTCCAAACTCCCCGTGGTCGCGATCGTCGGCCGCCCAAATGTCGGCAAGTCGACTCTTTTCAACCGCCTCGTCGGCAAGAAGCTCGCGCTGGTCGACGACCGGCCTGGCGTCACGCGCGATCGCCGTGAAGGCGATGCGTCGCTGATCGGTCTTGAATTCCGCATCATCGACACCGCCGGCTATGAAGACCACGACGCACAGACGTTGCCCGGCCGGATGCGCCAGCAGACCGAAGCCGCCGTCGAACAAGCCGATGTCGCGCTGTTCCTGTTCGATGCGCGCGCTGGCATCGTGCCGCTCGACGAAGAGATCGCGCGCTGGCTGCGCACCGCTGACGTCCCCGTGATCCTCGTCGCCAACAAGGCCGAAGGTCGCGCGGGCGAAGACGGTATCCTCGAATCGCTCGCGCTAGGCTTCGGCGACCCGGTCCAGCTGTCGGCCGAGCACGGCGAAGGCATGGGCGACCTGTTCGAAGGCCTGCTCCCGCTACTCGAAGGCAAGGAAGAGCCGCCCGAGGAACAGCCCGACAATGAATATGAGGGCCCGCTGAAGCTCGCGATCGTCGGCCGCCCGAACGCGGGCAAGTCGACGCTCGTCAACCGCATTCTCGGTGAAGATCGCATGATCACCGGCCCCGAAGCCGGCATCACGCGAGATTCGATCAGCGTCGACTACGACTGGCATCCGACCGGTGGCGAGGCGCGGAAAGTGCGCCTGATCGACACCGCGGGCATGCGCAAGCGCGCCAAGGTGCAGGACAAGCTCGAGAAGATGTCGGTCGAGGACGCGCTGCATGCGGTCGACTTCGCCGAGGTCGTGGTGCTGCTGCTCGACGCGACGCTGGGTCTCGAGGCGCAGGATCTCCGCATCGCCGACAGGGTGCTGCAGGAGGGCCGCGCACTCGTCATCGCGCTCAACAAATGGGACATCGCCGAGAGCGCATCGTCGCTGTTCAACGGCGTCAAGCGCGCTCTCGAAGACGGCTTAAGCCAGGTCAAGGGCGTTACCGTGATGACCGTGTCCGGCGCGACCGGCAAGGGCATCGACCAGTTGCTCCAGGCCTGCTTCGACACGCGCGACGCGTGGTCGAAGCGTGTCGGCACCGGCGAACTCAATCGCTGGTTCGAGCGCGCGATCGAAGCGACCCCGCCGCCCGCTCCCGGTGGCAAGCGGATCAAGATGCGCTACGTCACGCAGGTCAAGACGCGACCGCCCAGCTTCGTCATCTTCGGCACGCGCGTCGATCAGCTGCCGGCAAGCTACGAGCGGTATCTGGTCAATTCGATGCGCAAGGATCTCGGCTTCGGCGCGGTGCCGGTGCGCCTGATGTTCCGCGCGCCGAAGAATCCGTACGACGACGGCAAGGGCGGCGGCGGCCACTAGGCGTGGTGTCGGGCGTGGTCCGTATCGACGCCAGGGGCATGCGTTGTCCTTGGCCTGCGATGCGGCTCGCCCGCGCGTTACGGAATGGTGCGACCCGCGTCGAGGTGACAGCGGATGACCCTCAAGCCCCGACCGAACTCGCGGCGGTCGCGGCGTCCGCCAATGCAACAATAGAAATCGTTTTGGATGTATCTATTTCAGTCTTTGTCGTAACTTGTCGTTAGTTTTTCAACACTGTGTTTACCTTGGTTATGTATGATACGGCTCTGACCTTCATGGCGCTATTTGCTTAACGGGAGAAGGCGACAGTGGCGTTCGAGGGAAGCACCCTGATCAATTGGCCCGCGTTCGTGCAGGCGCGCAACGAACTCGGCGCGGGATTTGGCCGCATCCTCGGATATTTTCGTGAGGACGGCGTGAAGTCGGTTGCTGCGATCGAGGCGGCGATGCGTACGCTCAATGCTGCAGCCATGGTGATACCCGCGCATACGCTGAAGGGTGAAGCGCGGCAGTTCGGGGCGGAGCCGCTTGCCGATCTGGCGGAGGCAATCGAGACGATTGCGCGCGATTGCCTGGAAATGCAGGACACGCCCGACGAGGCGCTGGAGCATATCGTCCGGTTACGGCCGCTTTTCGTCGAGACGCTGACGCTGCTGGAGCGCGAGGCCAACCCGGTCGCAGTGCGCAAGCCCGTTGCGGGCGGTGGGTTTGGGCGTCGTGCCGTACCGACTGGGTTCGGAGGGGAATAATTCGTCGCCAGACTGACGGATAATGCAGCCCTGTCATCTCACCTTTCAGCGAGATGACAGGGGGGTGAATCAGCCCTTCAGATGCGGCGCCGCGCCCGCCTTGGGCGAATCATGTTCCGAGATCGAGTTGAGCTGGATGTAGTTGTGGATACCCATCCGCGCGATCATCTCGAACTGGCGCTCGAGCGTATCGACATGCTCTTCCTCGCTGGCGAGGATGCGGGCGAACAGGTCGCGGCTGATATAGTCCTTGACCTCTTCGCAGTAGGAGATCGCGCCCTTGAGCTGGACGGTGGCCTCGACTTCGAGCGCCAGATCCGACTTCAGCACTTCCTCGACGGTCTCGCCGATGCGAAGGCGGCCGAGCAGCTGGAAGTTCGGCAGGCCGTCGAGGAACAGGATGCGCTCCGACAGCCAGTCGGCGTGCTTCATCTCGTCGATCGATTCCATCCGCTCGTACTGGGCGAGCTTGTAAACGCCCCAATGCTCGAGCATCCGGTAATGGAGCCAATATTGATTGACCGCGGTCAGCTCGTTCTTGAGCGCCTCGTTCAGGAATTCGATTACTTGGGGGTCGCCGCGCATGGCCATATCTCCGTCACCTCTGACAGACATGTAGCGGGCTGACACAGATTAGCACAACCCCAAAAAATGGCAGTTTTCCGGGCTTTTCTAGCTGTTGCGACGCTTATGCAGCGGCGCGTTCGTCGTCGATAATCGCTCGCGCTATCGACGTGCACTGGCCGCATTTGGGTTTCCGACCCATCGAGCGGAAGGCCTGGCACGGTGTAGTGCAACCGCCGCGTGCGCAGTTGCGAACGTCGGATTCTCGTATGGCATTGCAAACGCAGACGACCATGGGAACTCCCTAGCTGTAAGCACGGGATACGGATAATGCGAACCACTCGCAAGCCCTTTTGCGTCTTATTCGCAAATAGCGTCATCGGCTGGCCGTGAATGCCGAACCGCGCATCGGCTGCCACGCGAAGCGGGAGAGGCTGCGCCATAGCCATTCGAGCGGACCGTAGCGGAACCGGTCGAGCCACGGCTTCGACCATAGAAGCATCAGCAGGCAAACCGGTACGACGACCAGATAGAGCTGGGCTCGCGACAATGTGCCGTACAGCCCGAAGCCGTACCCGTAGAACAGGGTGGTGCAGAGGACGGTCGTGCCGAGATAGTTGGAGAATGCCATTCGACCTGCCGCCGAGACTCGGGCCGTCAACCAGCCGCCGGGCCGTGCGAGCAGGATGATTGCCGCGGCGTACCCCATGATCGTCAGTGGCCGAAGCGGGGTTGCGAGCGCGAGCCACGACAGCGCCACATAGCGCGCGTCGAACCCGTGGGCGATGTCGAACGCCGCGATGGCCGCATAGCAGATCCAGCCGAGTCCGATTCCGACGACCGCAATCACGGTGTAGCGTCGCCGCGACCATTCCCCCGTCAGGAACCCCGATCGCAGCCCCGCCATGCCGAACAGCATGAAGCCTAGCGTCTCCGGACCAGTGGCGGTGAGGGACGTGATCGGCCCAGCGCCGTGCGTCCAACGCCACGCGACCAGATCGCGCCATCCGCCACGTCCGATGGCAAGTTCGCGGGTGACGGAGGCGGGGGAGGGCTGGCCGAATTGATCCGCCAACAGCTGCCAGTTCGTGAAGACCCGCGCCGTTGCGCCCGGCCGGTGCGCGGCGGCGTGAAGGTCGAACGTGTAGGCGACGAGCGTCGTCAGCTCGACCGTCTGGAGCGCGATGCAGGCGAGCCCGACGCCGATCAGCCAGCGGACCGGCAACCGCGCGAACATGTACGCGAGCGCGCCGACCAGCGCGTAGTGCGCGAGGATGTCGCCCCACCACAGCAGGTACAGGTGTGCGATGCCGAACACGAACAGCCACGCCATGCGGCGCAGGTGGACGGTCGCCGGGTCTTCGCCGCTCGCCTCGGCCCGGTCGATGACCAGCAGCATAGACGCGCCGAACAGGAACGAGAACAACCCGCGCATCTTGCCGTCGATGACGATGAAGGTCGTGGTCCAGGCGATCAGGTCGGGCGTGCTCGGCGCGCCCATCGAGGCGGGGGTCATGTAGGCGAATTCGGGGAAGCCGAATGCGGCGATGTTTGAGGCGAGGATGCCCATGACGGCGACGCCACGGATGAGGTCGAGCGTGGCGATTCTGGTGGGCGCGGGGGTCATGCGGGCAGAGTGAAGTATAGGAAGTACAGGCGCTCGCGCGGCGTTTCGTGAGAGCGTCGTATCGCTTGGGTTGAGGCAATCCTAACGGCGGGCTTGCTGGTGACGGCGACGCCACGGATGAGGTCGAGCGTGGCGGTTCTGGCGGGGGCGGGGGGCTGCGGGAAAAGTGAAGTATAGGAAGTGTAGACGCTCGCGCAGCATTTTCGTGAGGCCGTCGTACACGCTGGAAGACGGCATGATCGCGCTCGGCGGCGTTGCAAGCGTGGCTGCCTCGGCCGGGCCGGCCCGATACAGGTAGTGCTCGATCGACGCTTGGACCGGGTCGACGCGTCTTGGTAGCGCTGTAGGTTTGGAATGCTTCGGTCATGGTTCGACGCTGGCATATCGGGGTGGTGTAGGACAGTCCGCTTTGAGGGGCATCTCGGCGTCAGAAGCCTCGCGGCTTGGTGCGTGGGCCAGCCGGTAGGACATCTGCTTGACCTGTCGTCCCTGCGCAATACCTCGCTTGTTGTCCTCCTCGGGTGTCGCCCCTGAAGCCGATCCGCCCCGGCACCCCAACGAACGCTGGGGTATCCCCGTTTGCTGCCGCTGCAGCCCGGTGCGGGAGATCCCAGCTTTCGCTGGGATGACGGAGGGGGGGGGTCGCCGCGTCCTACTTGAGCTTGATCGAACGACATCTCTCCGCTCCTTGTCCTCCCGCGAAGGCGGAGCCCAGACTGGGTCCCCGCCTTTGCGGGGAAACATACTGTGGTTCGTATTCGTGCCTCATCCAGAAGGGCGACCACCCCGGCGAAGGCCGGGGCCCAATTGGGGGACGATCATGGCTGCGGGCATCGCTTCGTTACTGCGGCCATCCCAATTGGGCCCCGGCCTCCGCCGGGGTGGTTGCTTTGCTTTGCTTTGCTTTGCGTTGGGGCGGAGCGGGGCGGGGGCGATCTAGGAACGGTAGGCCACCGCGGCCGAACCCATCACGCCAGTGCTGCGTCGACCCCCATAAGCTTCGGGAAGAACCCCTCGTGCGCAGTCCGCAGCGCATCCAACGCGATGACGTCGTCGCGGTCGGGGCGTTCGAAGATCAGGCGCTTGCCGCCGGTGCGACCCAGGGGTTCGGCCTCGACGTCCGCTGCATGGGCCGCGCCGAGGAAGTCGAGCAGCGAATGATCGTCGACGGTGACGATGTAGACGCCCTGGTCCTCCGCGAAGAACGAGCGCGCGCAGTCGAATGGCTGCTTCCGGTCGATCATCGCGCCGATTCCGCCGGCCAGCGCCATCTCGGCGAGCGTCACCGCGATGCCGCCGTCGGACACGTCGTGGACCGCGGTCAGCTGGCCCAACGCGATCGCTTCGCGGATCAGGTCGCCGACGCGGCGCTCGGCAGCGAGATCGACCGGCGGCGGCGGGCCGGCGTCGAGCTGTTCGCGGCCGTGGCACTCGCGCAGCCACAGCGACTGGCCGAGATGGCCACCGCGCGTGCCGACCGCGAGGATGATGTCGCCCGAGCCCTTGAACGCGATCGTCGCATTCTTCTGCCAGTCGGCGAGCAACCCGATCGCGCCGATCGCCGGGGTCGGCAAGATCGCCGAGCCGCCGCCCGTGGCCTTCGATTCATTGTAGAGCGAGACGTTGCCCGAGACGATCGGGAAATCGAGCGCGATGCAGGCGTCGCTCATGCCTTCGAGGCAGCCTACGATCTGGCCCATGATCTCGGGGCGCTGCGGGTTGGCGAAGTTCAGGCAGTTGGTGACGGCGAGCGGCAGCGCGCCGACCGCGGTCAGGTTGCGCCAGGCTTCGGCGACCGCCTGCTTGCCGCCCTCGACCGGGTCGGCGAAACAGTAGCGCGGCGTGCAGTCGGTGGTCATCGCCAGCGCCTTCTGCGTACCGTGGACGCGGACGACCGCGGCGTCGCCACCCGGGCGCTGCACCGTGTCGGCGCCGACCATGTGATCGTACTGCTCCCAGATCCAGCGGCGTGAGGCGATATCGGGCGAGCCCATCAACGTGAGCAGGTCGGCGGCGATGTCGCTGCTGTGCGGCGCGTTGGCGAGCGGCGCGGGCTTGGGCGTCGGGACGTGCGGGCGGTCGTACAGCGGCGCCTCGTCGGCGAGCGGCCCGAGCGGGATGTCGCAGACGGTCTCGCCCTTGAAATTCAGCACCATGCGGCCGGTGTCGGTGACTCGGCCGATCACCGCGAAATCGAGCTCCCACTTCTTGAAGATCGCCTCGGCCTCGGCTTCGCGGCCGGGCTTGAGGACCATCAGCATGCGCTCCTGCGATTCCGAGAGCATCATCTCGTACGGCGTCATGCCGGTCTCGCGCTGCGGCACGTCGTCCATCGTCAGCTCGATGCCGACGCCGCCCTTCGACGCCATCTCGACCGCGGACGAGGTAAGGCCGGCGGCGCCCATGTCCTGGATCGCGACGATCACGTCGGTGGCCATGAGTTCGAGACACGCTTCGATCAGCAGCTTCTCGGTGAACGGATCGCCGACCTGCACGGTCGGGCGCTTGGCGTCCGAATCCTCGCCGAAGTCCGCGCTCGCCATCGTCGCGCCGTGGATACCGTCGCGGCCGGTCTTGCTGCCGACATAGACGATCGGATTGCCGATGCCCGAAGCTGCCGAATAGAAGATCTTGTCCTGGTCGGCGATCCCGACGGTCATCGCGTTGACCAGGATGTTGCCGTCGTATGCCGAGTGGAAGTTCACTTCACCGCCGACGGTCGGAACGCCGACGCAATTGCCGTAGCCGCCGATGCCGTGGACCACGCCCGAAATCAGGTGGCGCATCTTGGGGTGATCGGGGCGGCCGAAGCGGAGTGCGTTGAGGTTGGCGATCGGCCGCGCGCCCATCGTGAAGACGTCGCGCAGGATGCCGCCGACGCCGGTTGCTGCGCCCTGATAGGGCTCGATGTAGGACGGGTGGTTGTGGCTCTCCATCTTGAAGATCGCCGCCTGGTTGTCGCCGATATCGACGACGCCGGCATTCTCGCCTGGGCCGCAGATGACGCGGGGGCCCTTGGTGGGCAGCTTCATCAGGTGGATCTTGCTGGATTTGTAGCTGCAATGCTCGGACCACATGACCGAGAAGATGCCGAGCTCGACCATGTTCGGCTCGCGGCCGATGGCGCGCAGGACGCGCTCATATTCTTCGGGGGACAGGCCGTGGTCGGCGACGATCTGCGGTGTGATCTCGGTCATGGGGCGGCAGATAGCGGTGACGGCGGTCCGCGTCACCCTTTGTACGTCAGATTCCTGTGGCGGAGCCGCGTAAAAGGTTTCGGGGTCAGTCCATACACGTCTCGACCGGTTCGTTTCGGACCCAATCCCGCTGGACTCGACAGTCGTCCCGTGAGGAACTCCAGTAACGGATCAGGATGGATCCGGAGGAGGAAATACTCATGACCGAGCCGGTTGGATATTACCAAGTAAAGCTGGACGTCAAGCATGGCGGATTTGCAGGCGCGCCGACGCTTCATCTCGATCTCGGCGTGAATGCCCCGACCGGACAAATCTCCGGATCGGCGCAAATCACGCAAGCATTGCCGCCACCTTACGGCACGACCGTCATTCCCCATGTCACGGGTGCGATCCTGCATACCGGGTTCGGGCACGACACCTTGCTCGTGCACGTCGCCGGCCAATATGTTGTTTCGGTACCACCACCCGGAATCGGATCGTATCTCGCCCACTTCAGCGCCGCGCTGGCCGTGGCCAAGGATTGGAACGGCAAGGGTTCGTTCGAATATAGCGGCCACGTCATCACCGACTGTACGGTGAAGAACGTGTCCGCAGGCTGACGCTATACGTAAGGCGGCTGCGTGTAGCCCTTGGGGCTGAGCGTGAAGATCTCGCAGCCGTCTTCCGTAATGCCGATCGAATGTTCGAACTGCGCGGACAGCGAGCGATCGCGCGTGACCGCCGTCCAGCCGTCGTCGAGCAGCTTCACGTCGGGGCGGCCGATGTTGATCATGGGCTCGATCGTGAAGATCATGCCGGGGCGAAGCTCGGGGCCGGTACCGGGCTTGCCGACATGGACGACTTCGGGGGCGTCGTGGAACAGGCGGCCGACGCCGTGGCCGCAGAAATCGCGGACCACGCCGTAGCGGTGCTTTTCGGCGTGGCGCTGGATCGCGTTGGCGACGTCGCCCATGCGGTTGCCGGGCTTGGCGTGCTCGATGCCGATCATCAGGCACTCGTAGGTGACTTCGACGAGGCGGCGCGCCTTGATCGGCACGTCGCCGATCAGGTACATTCGGCTCGTGTCGCCGTGCCAGCCGTCCAACAAAGGCGTGACGTCGACGTTGACGATATCGCCCGATTTCAGCGTCTTCTCGCTTGGGATGCCGTGGCAGACGACGTGGTTGATCGAGATGCAGACGCTGTGCGTGTAACCGCGATAGCCGAGCGTCGCTGGGACGCCGCCGCCGGCGACGATGAAGTCGTAGATCAGCCGGTCGATCTCGGCGGTGGTCACGCCCGGCACCATGTGCGGCACGATCATGTCGAGCGTCTCGGCGGCGAGTCTGCCCGCCTTCATCATGCCGGCGAACGCGGCGGGGCCGTGCAGCTTGATGGCGCCGGTGCGCGCGTCGGGCTGGTCCGAGGTGACGGTTACATATTCGGTCATGCAACGCGATATAGCGTGGCGGGCGCGGTTTTGCGAGGCTATGCGAGGGGCATGGTAGAGGAACGCATCTGGACGGCCGCGCTGACGATCATCGGCGACGAGATCCTGTCGGGCCGCACGCAGGACAAGAACGTCGCGCAGATCGCGGCCTGGCTCAACGTGCAGGGCATCCGCCTCGCCGAGGTGCGCGTGGTCGCCGACAAGACCGAGGCGATCGTCGAGGCGGTCAACATCTTGCGGATGCGCAACGATTACCTGTTCACGACCGGCGGGATCGGGCCGACTCACGACGACATCACGGTGGACGCGATCGCCGAGGCGCTGGGCGTCGCGGTCGAGCATCATCCGCGGGCGATGGCGGTGCTGGAGGCGTATTATGCGACGCGTGGCGGGCTGACCGAAGCGCGGGCGCGGATGGCGCGGGTGCCGGTCGGGGCGGATCTGATCGACAACAAGGTGTCCGGTGCGCCGGGGATCAAGATCGGCAACATCTTCATCATGGCGGGTGTGCCGCATATTACCGCGGGGATGCTCGATGCGCTGACGGGGACGCTGGAGGGGGGGCGGCCGGTGGTGTCGAAGACGATCGGGTGCTGGGTCGCGGAGAGCGAGGTCGCGGACATCCTGCGCGATGCGGAGAAGACGCATGAAGGCGTCGCGATCGGGAGTTACCCGTTCTTTCGCGATGGCAAGACGGGCGCGAACTTCGTGGTGCGGAGTTCGGACGAGGCGCTGGTCGATCGCTGCCTCGCGGACCTGACGCGTGATCTGGAAGCGACGGGTCGCGTGGTCACCGCACAGGGTATCTAGTTAATCTCATTGGAGGGATGCGTCACGCGCCCCATTCGGGACCCTCGGGGTCGGGGTAGAACGCGTCGGGATCGAACGACGTCGGGCGGGGCTGTGACGGCGTGGGCGCTTCGGGATCCGGCAGTCTCGGTGCGCCGCCGCCGAAGCGGATGCGGACATAGCCGTAGCTGCCGACCAGAGCCTGGAATATGGCGACATGCTCCTCCTCCTGCATCCGTCGTCCGATCAGCGGCGCACGTTCGGCGGACAGATAGCCCATCTGCACGCCGCGCCCACTGAACACCGCCACCGCATTCGTATCATGCGGGTTCTTCGGTTCGCGACGCACGTCGACGGGTTCGCCGGGAGCGCAGAGCATCAATTCCATGCGGCGGTTGCTCTTGCTCTTGTCCGCGTTGGGGAAGTCGATGCCGACCACGTTGCACGTCAATTCGTCCATGCCCCACGATAGCGTGGCAACTGCGCGCATGAAAGGCGCACGCATGGCAGACGCGGCGTGAAGCTTACGCCCGCGACGTGTTGGATGCTCGTCGACTTACTGTTGCTATGCCGCGTGGTGGAGCCACGGGGAATCGAACCCCGGACCTCTGCAGTGCGATTGCTCCCGATGCTGCACTTTTGGCGCTGTTACGAGGGGAGTGTGCAGCAATGGCGTGGTTTGCAGCGGTCGGTTTGGGCGGTTTGCGATACCAGCGCGATACCAGATCGCGTGGTACGGAGTGGAACATCATGCGAGGCGGCCGGGTAGCACTCCGCGCTGGCGATCGCGTAGCTTGCAAACGCGAAAGTCGACCGCGATAGGTTGGGCATGGCTAATAAACAGAAATCGCCTCGGCCGAAACGTCAGCACTTTGTGCCAAGAATGCACCTAAAGCATTTCGTTGGCGTAAGTCCGAAGAACATGATCTGGACCTACGATACCGTACGAGAAGCTTGGCGGAATTCGATCGTCGAAAAAACAGCGATGCAGAGTAATTTTTATTCAGCAGAGGATGGTGACGGTAATTTCAATGACGACCTTGAGATCGCTCTGAGCGAAATCGAGACTGCTGCAACCCCGGCTTATGATGAACTTCTCAAAGGAAGAATTCCTACCGGTGATCGCCGTGCAGCGTTTTCAATGTTTGTCGCGACGTTGTATCTTCGAACTCCAGCGATGGTGAACGCTGCTGCACGGCTCTCGGCCGAACTTATGCAGATTCAGTTGGCGCACACGCTCCAATCTGAAAAGGCCTTCGAAAGCTTGTCGCGCCGAATGAAGGAAGGGGGCGAGGGAGACATCGGAGACCGTCAGAAGCTGTTGGATTTCGTGAGTGATCCCGAGCGTTACAGCTTAGGTATCTCGCAAAAGCGGGGGTTGAGCGTCCTTTCGAGCGCCGAAGAATTAGCGCCATTATTATACTATCGTTCTTGGTATATCGCTGAAGCGGTTGACGGGTATTTTATAACGTCGGACCACCCGGTGTTCAGGTTCGTAGCACCTGAACACACGTCCCGCTTTTATGGGGACGGTGGTTTCAAGAATGCGAAAGCCGAAATAAGCATTCCACTTTCGCCCAAGTATATGCTGCTGATGCACGGCCAAGATGAAAAGGCGTCACTGGTTGGGCCGCACTTGAGACTTCCTTCGCATTTCGTAACCGAGCTCAATATGATGCGCGCAGCTGCCGCTGATCGATATATCTACTCCCCCGAACGAAACGCTTTTTTGGAGGGGGTAGCGTTAAAGCATCGTGAGGACCGAGCTGGTGTGACTGTTGGTTATCCAGGAAAGCGCCCGGTCGTGAACATCGACAGATGAAACGCTGCCCGCGATCGTCATTTTAGGCAGCGGGGACGGGTTTGCGCGGGGAACAGGAATTGGTCGCTATCGGACCGACGTTTTCCGAGTCAAAGCACGAAGATGGTCGTTGTACGAGCAGGGGCATCGCGCATAGTTTGAGCGGATGGAAGATCCGACACCGAAGCCAAGTGAGATGGCAGACGCCGAACTGTTGGAGGCGTACGAGCAAACGACCGGCCGCTCGAACGACATGGTCGCCAACGCAATCCTCGCCGAGATCAAACGGCGCAACCTCGACATATGATGAGCGACCGCGACGTGATGATGAAGGCAGGCGCTATCCTCGCCGAGCATGGTGCCCTGACCTCAGACTATATCATCGAGCAGCTGGGCGACGTTCTAGGCGATCACGTGGCGGTCGAGGACTGGCGCCGGATAGCGGCAGCGGTCGACGCGATCAGCGACGCGACACCTCAATAGGCTAACCGCCATAGCGAGCCGGACTCGCGTTCTTCGTTCCGCCCTTCTATGGAACGCAACGAGAACATAGTTTCATGGATTCGTTATGATCAGCCCCGCACCATCCGCCTCCCGGATCGAGCGTTATGCCGCGGAGGTAGCTGCCGCCCACGATGTCGAGCCCGATGACGTCATGGGATCGGCTCGAACCGTCGCGATCGTCCAGGCTAGGTGGGCCATGTGGAAACGCCTCTTTGACGAAGGCTTCAGCACTAGCTCGATCGCTCGCGCCGTTGGACGCCATCATACTACGGTCATGCATGCGCTGAGGAAGGACGGCTAAGCCCAACCGCCAGCGATCAGCGCGACTTGGAACGACATAGCGTACCCGGCAACCTTCTCGGCGCGGTCGATCCCGTTGATGATGCGACGCGCGGAGGTGAACTGCACCGTCGTCGCTGGCCCCTTCGCGGGGAGGTAGCTGGCAAACCGCTTCCCGGTGAACCAGCCTTCCGTCATGCCGAGTACCATGATCTGCGCGGAGATATCGGTCTCGAGCGCGCGATCGTAGTTGGCGATCAGTTCGCCCTTGAGCCCGAGCTCTTCGTCGGCTTTGGCGTAGTTGTAGTCCCAGGTTAGCTGGACATCACCGCGCCCATAAGCGACCTGACCGCCATGCTTTCCCGGCTTGCCATATGGATAGTTTCGGCCGCGTCCGATCTCTGGGATCGGCTGCATGCGCTGGGCGGTTTCATGGAACGAGGTGGCGAGCCCATACGCGACGTACGCCAGCGGCGCGCCGATCGCAGCGAACGCGGCCAGCTTCGCCTGAATGCCCTCGACCTGCGCCTTCGTCATCGTCCCGAACAGCGGGCGTATCGACGCGAAGAATTTGTCCGGAGACGCCAGCCCGTGCGCAGGGCGCGCAGGGGCGGTCGCCGGCTTTGATGCCGTCGCCATATATATTCCTTTCGATGTGACCTGATTTGGCCTGCGGGCGTTCACCCCCTTGCCGGGGGTCTCTCCAACGTGTCCCGGTCGGCCCGCCTCGTGTTCTCTCTTGGCTATCGAGGCGGGCCGTTACCGTCGTGAAACCGTAACGATGGTGTGCTCGTAACTAGCTGGCCGGTGTAACCCCAACACGCGCTGGTCGGCCCGTCCCCGGATTTCGCCGGGGCGGGCCGTTAGCATTGAACCTCACGGGTGCTTTTGCGTTTTCGTCCAGCCAGATGCCCGGAAAGTGACTGGCCGGCTCGCTCTTGGCTGACCCTGGGGGCGGGCCGTTACCCGTTGCACGTTGCGAACTGTTCGCTATCAGCACGGCGCCACCATTCGGGGGGATGGCTTGGTCGGCCTGCCTCGCGTTCGTGCCGCTTGAGGCAGGTCGTTACCTATTGCGAAACCTAGCCAATTCGGCAATTGGTCCGCATCGGGACCTTTCAGGGGTTGCGGTCGGCCCGCGCCACACCACCCCTGCTGGTGCGGGCCGTTACGGCAGCTTGTTGAGCTCTCGCAGGGTGGCAGTCATATCTGCCGGCACCGCGGGCTTGCCGGGCAATGCCGCATCAAGAGCGTCGATTGCGCTTTGACCGCGTCGTTTGAAGAACGTGATGATGCCCGCGCCAACCGCGCCAGCACCGCCTCCCGTACCGAGGGCCGCGAACAAATCGACTTGGTGCTCGACGATCCAGACAGCGGTGATGAGCATTGCGAGCCCGGTGACGATACCGTCGAGGATCCAGCGCTTAGGACCAGGTGCGTCGAGGGTGATGAACAGCCGAACCATGAAGCAGGCGAGCAGCCCGACGATCATGGACCCAGCCGGGAAAGAGTAGCCAAGGACAGACCAGATGACCGGTACCGTTACGCTCGGTACCGCAGCGATAGCCCCCTCTCGCATTACCGCAGTCCGACAGCAGCGGTCGCCATCAGCAAGCTCACGACAAGGACTAGGACTGGTCGGCGTAGCTGGGGCCACCTCGACCACATATCGACGGGGAGCGGGGCCTTGCGGAGCTGGTGCTCGATCATCGGCTCAGCGAGCATATGCAGTCCCATCCAGGTGAACCCGCAGGCGATCGACAGCGGATCAAGCCAGCGCTTCAGTTCGGCGATGCGCTCGATCGTCGCGACATCTCCCGAGCTCCACGACCACAAGCTGACCGCTTCGGCACCGCCCCGGCTGGCGATCGCGCATCCAGCGAGGAAGACGATGATCCGGTAAATCGAGACCGGGTCCTTCGGATGGTCGATATCCCGTGTCCGCCACAGCCGGCGAGCCTGCCGACCCGCCATCATCAGCCCAAGGCAAAACGCCGCGGTCATGACGAACAGGTTCCAGGCCAATAGCCCAGGATTATCCGCAAGGGACGGGGGAGCCAGCGCGGACGTCGCCCGCATTGCCTCTCCGATGTAGTTGCTCGTGGCTGTCGCGGTCATGCGTCATCCCTTCCCGCGACCGTATCAGTCGCGATGGTTGTGGTGTTCGATTTCAAGACTTCGTGACGCCGAATTCACTCGTCCGCCTGCGCGATGCGGGCCACGCTCGATCCCATTGGAGGTCAAAATGTGGAAGCAGCTCGTTGGGCGCGCTAAATGCGTGGTCGGGATACATCGGAGATCGCGCGGACGAACGGTGTTTCGAGGGGACGGTAGCGATACGAGCGTATGCCGCCACTGCGGGACGCCGATGAAGAGCACCCCGCGTGGCTGGACCGTTCGAGGCTTGTAGTCTCCCCGCGACCGTATAAATCGTCATGGGGCTGGTGGGTTAGCTAAAGCGCCCTACGCTGCCGGCGATGTCAGCCGCGTTGAGATCCGCGATGGTTTTGACGCCGGTAGCGGTCAGGTCCCACAGCCAGATGCGGCCGATCGCGCCCTTGATGTCCGTAGCGTTTGGATAATACGCGCCCAGCATAGGTCCAGTGCCACCGACCGGGACAACGAGCGAACCCGTCCACGTCTGCGCTGCTGAAGTGAAGGCCAGCACGCCGTCCACATAAACTTTCACGACGAACGTGGTGGAAGTCAGCACCGACATTTCGAAGGCGTAGTGATGCACGGCCCCGTCGGTAGGGATCGCAGCAGTAATGTCCGCGGCGTATCCGTTAGCGTAGAAGTAGATCAGGCTGCTGAGACCGGTTGCTCGATCATAGTTCACGCGCAGCGCGTATTGCGTGTTGGAGCCGTTCGTCTGCGACCAGCCAAACAGGCTGCTGAAGCCCGTACCGGTTCCGTTGATGGCGTATCCCGAACGCGGGATCGTCATATAACCGCCAACCGCGAACCGGGTCGTCGATGTAGGAAGCTTCCATTCCGCGGGGAGCGCGACAGACTGCGCTACCGACGTCAGCCGCATCATGTTCCCGGACCAACCCGGAGCGCCAGAAACGATCGCGGTGTTTCCCGCGTCCAGATAGGAGCGGATAGCAGTGCCAGCGGGGATCGGCGATGCCTGCGCCAGATATCCCCACGGGTCGCCGAAGTCGTACAGAGCGATGGCGCCAGGTACGATGTCCAGCAGTTCGTCAGCGTACAGCGTGCCGATCGGGTTCGGGACGATCTGCCCGACCGAGTACTCGTAAGGTCCGCTCATAGTTTCCATCCTTTTTGATCGATGAAGGTTGCGAGGGCGGCGCCGATGACGGCCCTCCCCGCTGCGTTCGGGTGGCCGTAGTCGTATGTCCCGTCGTCGTTCCGGCGCAGTGATCGGGGCGTCATGCGGTTGGCGATGTCGGCGTTGTCGCCTGCGCTTCCGTCTCCGGCAGCCAGCAGCGCAGGAAGCGGGTCGAAGACATTGTCGGGCCACAGGGCGATCAGGCGGGCGTTGTACGCGTCCAAGACTGAGCGCCCCGACGTGCCGGCCCCCTCGGCGTAGGCATTCGCCGCTATGGGATCATTGACCGCGTTGAACGGCAATTCTGCGATGACGACAAAGCGCTTCACCATCGTTGCCTGAAGCTCGATGACAGACCGCGTGTTCGCGATGTTATCGTCGAACAGTGTGATTCCGTTGCGGCCCATCCACAGGACATGGACCGCGCTTCGATTGTACGGCTGGTTCGTCGAACTGTTCTGGTTCAGATTTGCGCCGTCAGGATAGAAGCGTGTCCCCGGCGCGATGGTGGCATTCGCGCCACCGGCATCTTGGGTAAGGATGTAGTTGGACGATGCGTCCTCGTTCCCGTCCCGTGCCAGCGTAGCATAGGGACCCGACAGCCCCAGCCTTCCATGCAGCTTTATGTGCACCTGACCGGTTAGCGGGTTGCCGTTGATCGCAGTTACAATGACCGATCCGGTCGCCGGTAGGGTGTCGGCCGTGAGCGTTACGTTTAGAGCCTTACCGCCCAGGCGCTGCGCGATCTGCGCACTGGTCTGCCCGCTGATGCCGTACCCACGGGCAGGCCACCCAAGCGCAGCGGCCGCGGCCTCCCAGAACGTCGTTCCGCCGAACCCAAGATAGGTCAGGCTGTTGCCGATCGCGATCAGTTCTCGGCTTGCAAATACCTGCGCCTCGGGAGCGGCAATCTCCCCGGTTACCTTGCGAGCATAGAGCCCGCCGGGTGCGGGATTGGCGCGGTCCGACTTGTACACAGCCCATCCGTCGGATCGTATCGCGCCACGCGGCACGTTGTTAGAACCTGCCGGCGACAGCTGCGTCAGCTTCCCAGTTGCCCGCTGCGTTAGGTAGGTCTGCTGCTTTCCCGCACCATCCGTAAGCTCTGCAACCTCATATAGAGTGTCGATTGCCGTGACCGGAACGGCTACGACAGCCGCGACGCGGCGCGTTCCAGATTTGATCTTGTTACCAACACCGACCCGCGCATCGAGCCAGCCAGATCGGGCGTACTTGGTAGCGTCCAGGAAAACGACCGACTGCCCGCCAGCGTTAAGAGCGGACGCCACAACTGCCGGCGCGGGCAATGGAACTCGTCGCGTGCCCGACTTGATCTTCCCGCCGACCCCCACACGTGCATCAAGCCAGCCGGAACGCCCATACTTGTTAGCGTCGAGGAAGACGACCGGCTGGCCCCCGGCATCGATTTGCGAAGCGATCACTGCGAGGGGGTTCCTTTTGGTGCCTGCGATGACTTTGCCCCCCACGCCGACACGAGCCTCGATCCAGCCAGACCGGGCGTACTTGACGGGATCGAGCCGCGTTACCGTCGCAAGCATGGTCCGTTCCGATGCAAGCATCATAACCTTGCCACCGGAGTCTCCGATGTCGGCCGCCATCGCGACCGGGTATGCGCCGCCAGACGTGATCGTGTCGGGAGTCGTGACCGTCATGCGAATATCTCCATAGACATGACCGCTCCGGCGGAGAGGCGATTGCTCAAGAGGAAGTCCGCGTACTGGACGACTTGCCCGGTCGCGGTGGTGTGGTTGCGCAGCGTCTTGGCCGGGGTGACAGCGAAGCCGTTGACCTTGAATGCGGAGGGATCGGCCTGCGACGAGGGCTGCGAATACCAGAGGTATCCGGCAGCCGCCGCGGTGGTCGTCAGGGTGCGGGCGACACTTTCGGCCCACCACGATAGCGCCATGCCGTTGGCGTCGGCTGACGTGATCCCCGACGCCTTATCGATAAAGCCCGCATGCCCCTTATTCGAGAAGCGCACCGTCGCTGTTGCAGTGCTTTCGACTACAGGAAGGCCGGGGATCGCGGCTCGAGCGCGGAGCGTGAAGGTGGCGGTAGTCGAGGCGGGAGCGACTGCGGCGCGGTGAGCGGCGTTGTCTTCCTGCTGATGCGCGGTCCACGCCGTGCGGCCGTCCGCGTTGAGGTGCAGGCTATCGCCGGACTTCCGCAGGCTCGCCGGGATCGTCTTGTCGGACTGCCTTAGCCGCTCCCATAGCGTGCGACCTGCATTGTCGATCGCGATAGCGCCGGGGAACTTGTCTCGCAGCCACTGGCTATGCGCCTGAATGTACGGGATCAGCGCGATCTCTTCGGCGTTCGCTGCGGGCCAGAAGTCGTTCAGCTGCACCGGGTTCAGATTGTCGGCGCAGAGGGCCATGATCGAATCGGTGCGAGCCCGTATGCCGATGAAGCTCCCTGCCGGATCGTCTCGGCGCATGTCGTTATGCCCGGCCATGATCACGACGCGGTGCGTGGTCGCCGCCATCGCCTTGAACGTCGGCACCGCGAGCGCGCCGTCCGCCACCGCCACGGCCGCACCGCCCGCCGCCTGCTCGATTTTGTAGGTATCGAGCGCGTTCGTGATGTCGTGCGACAGCGTGCAGCGCCGCGTTCCGCCCGCGACAGCCAGATCGATCTGAATCGTATCGACGCCTGTTAGAGCCGAATGCAGGATCGCGGCAGGGTTCGCGGCTGTCGTCACACCGCCATTGACCAGCGTTACGGTTGCCTTCGTGCCTGCCGCAGGCAGCATCCCGTTCACGAGGGTCACCGTCAGCGGATCCGCCCCAACAATGATCGCCTGCTTGAAGATCGTTTGCGCAGGACGGGCCGAGAGGGCGAGTGGCAGGCCGAGCGCCGCGGCATACTCTGGCGCCCACTCCCAAGCCTGACTGTCGCCGATGATCAGCACGCCGGCAGGCACGGGCAATTTCTCAGCGACTGCGGCACGTTCGAACGGGGCGATACCCGTCACGCGCTGTCCGTCACTGCGCTCAATCAACTGTCCGCTCGGCGTTCCGGTGTACGACCACGCCATCGCGAGCGATGCCACGCTCGACCCCAACTCCGCCTGCGATGGGGTGACGGTGAAGCTTTCGACACGTAAGGTGGAGAACGACAAGCGCGCTTGCAGGTCGGCGATCGCGCCAGCCTGCGCCGCGAGCGTGGCGGGCAAGCCGTCGATCGTGTCCTGCCCTTGCGTGCCGTGCTGGAGCGCGCGGCGGGTCAGCTCTTCTTCCGTGAGGCGACCCGTCCAACTTCCCGGACCGAACAGAAGGTCGCTCCATTCGAAGTCGCGTTCGCCCTTCACGTACACACGCAGGCCGTTGCCACGCATGGCGAGCGGAATTGCCTCGCGCTCGGCATAGCTATCGACTGCGCGCGGGATCTTGGTTGTTATTGCCTCGAGCTGGGAGAGAGCTTCCGCTGCGCGCTCGGCCGCGGCGTCCGCCTGACCGGCAGAAGCCGACACTAGCCCCGCGCCGTCGATCACCAATGTCACCCCACTTTGCAGCGAGATCGTCAGCGTTAGTCCGGGATCTGGTGCGCGTTCCTGCCGCACGTATCTGCTATCGTAAACCGGCTGTCGGTTTGCCGGCGCAGCATCAGAGCGGTAGGCATGCGCCGGCAGCGTGAACAAGCCGCGAAGACGTGTCTGCCCGCCAATGACGAAGGCATATTCAAAATCCGAGGCACTCCCTCGCTCGCCCAAATAGGGAAGCGCTTGGAGCGTGCCTCGATCAATGCGGAAAGCGACGAGAGTTTCCTGAACCCCGTTGATCACTTTCACACTGCGGACATGAATGCCTTGCGTCTCATACGTTGCCCCGTTCACGCCCTCCTTGACCTTCGCCAACGGGATCAGCGGCGCGCCAGCAACGTCGCCGCCACGACGAACTTCCATCGCAAGCGCGGTGTTCGTGAGATCGAGGCCGATGACCCTGATCAGGTACTCATAATAGTCGTCGTTGCGCCAGACCGTGAGATCGTGGCGCGCCGTCATCGGCTGCGATTTCATGGATTGTGCTCCGGTGCGATCCGCGAAGGGATCAGGCCTGCTGTTCGTTGGCTTCCAAGGACTTCAGTCGGCGATCGACCGCGTCGAGTGTCGTTTGCTGCTCGCCGATGGTCTGTTCCTGCCGGGCGATCGTTTCCGCCTGAGTAGCGACCGTCGCCGCGACCTCGTCGACGGCCGGGTCGTTCGGCATCGCGATCGCGTCCAGTGCGGCCGTCGACCGCAACGCCGGGATAGGCGGCGCGATCGTCGTCTGCCCCAAGGCGAACGCATGCTTTTCCGGTGTCTCACTGCGCAGCGTGAATTTCCAAGCCATCCGGTCAGGCATTGGAAGCCGCTTGAGAATGACGCACGGCTGCATGTCGAGGCCATCTTCGGGCAGATCGACTATAAGTAGGTCGCCAGGACCGTACTTCCGCAGCCGCGGCTTTACCGTCACTTCGATTTCACCAATCTCGCGCCGATCGAACAACTCGTATGCGCATAGTTGGGCAGACTGATCGCCCCACTGGACAAGGTTGTGCTGCCGTTCGGCGCGCTTGACTTCGCCGTCGATCGCCAACTGCGCCGCGATCGTGACCGGCTTGGTGCTGGCGATATATTCCCACTTGTGCGCGGCCGACCGGTACTTCGGAATGAGCGTATTGAGTCGCTCTTCCCAGCCGACCCCGGAACATGCGACGATTTCATCATCCGCGAGATCCACGCGGCTGATCGTGTCGAGCGCGATACGCGGAGCGCTGATCCGAAGCCCGAGGCGCCCGCCACGGAAGCACGGCTCGGCGCCGCCCGCAGCGAGGATATCTTTTAGGTTTTGCCAGCGCGTCGACGTCGAACCCGTCGCCGGTTCGAAGATGACGCCGCCCACCTTCCAGCCGTTCTGATCGCAGACGTTCGCGAGACGGATGAAGTCCTCGACAATGACGCCCTCGATCGGAAGACCGATGCCAGCGACCTTCTGGTACCGAGACCCTGCAACACGAGGATCGCGGTGCCATACGCCCAACACATAGCGAAGCGCCTGAAGTCCCGGCGATTCATTATACGCCCAGGTCGCCCGCGCGGCATCGTGCGCGGCCGTATCGCGCGGTGGTGCCCAGCGATCTTCACCGTTCCCACCCGGCATCGTCGAATCGTACCGGGGATCCCATGCCTTTTGGCCGCGCCAGATCGCGCCTAGCTGCGGCGGACCGCTGGCAAAGACCTTCGCCTTGCGATCGAACATCAGCGACCACGCGATAGCCGCATACCCCGACAGGTGATAACCAGCGCCCCAGCCGGGAGCGCCCGCCCAATGCGTCGATAGCACGGCGTTCTCGGGAACCTCGCCCAGCTGGCGAGCCGCCCACAGGAAGCCCGCAGCGTAACCAGACGCGCCCCCACCGCCGATACCGATGCCGAGACTTTCGAACTCCGCTTGGCAATCGACCAAGCCCTGGATCGGACCGGCGCCTGAATAGATGTCGACGATCAGGGCGTACGGGTTCTCGACCTTGTCGATCTTGGGGCCGTACCCGACCTGTTGAACACGAGCGCCGCCATAGTAGGTCTCTCCGATCAGGTACGGCATCGGCTGGTCGGTGCCGATCGTGATGGAGTTGACGGAACCGCGGGCGGGAGGCGTCTTGGCGAGCGCCCCCGATGCGAGGCTCGCGATGCCGCCCACCACGGACGCGGTGCTCGCGATCGCCGTGAAGCTGCCGATGCCGGCGATGCCGAGGCCAGCTCCGAAACCGACGGCGCCGACCGCCAGACCGGCGCCCGTGGCAGCGAGCGCGACGACGCCGGCGACGATCGCGACCTTGCGCGCGAAGCCGCTCACAGGCGCCATGCTCCGATATACGGATCCGGACCGGTCGGCACGACGTTAACGACGCCTTCCGCAAGATGATCCTCATGATAGCCTACGATCTTGCCACCGACCGCGATGCCGATGCCGTCGAAGTCGTCGCCGCCCCCCATGATGACGAGATCGCCGACCCAAGCCGCGAGCGGCGGGATGCGCGGGAAGAGGCTGTCGAGCAGCTGCGCCAACGTTTCATGACCCTGTGTCTTGAGCGCGGCCCTTGCGGCGCGCGGTGACCGGAAGTCGGGGATGCTCGGCGGGCGATGCCCCATCGCTCGCGCCTGCGCGCGGGCGAGGTGAATGCACGTGCGACGGGTGTCCCAGCCAAACGGCCGGTTGCGAAATCTAGCGATGACCTTTTCGGTCGCTGCGGTGCGTTCGACCGCGTTAAGCACCGGTGTTGCTCGCAACGACGCCGCGCGGCGGAGAAGCCACGCCCCAGGCGAAATTCAGTCCAAGGCCGGTCGCATTGTCGAAACCCTTCTCGCCGGGAAAGATCGAGGAGTGAGACGCGCTCGACAACACGATGCCCTCGACCTTGGCGAGCAAGCGCTGCGCCATGCTCACCATGTCGATGTCGAGGGTGCGGCTGCCCTTCTTCGACCGCATCGTTGTGCGGTCCAGCTGCCAGTCCGCCTGAAGGTCCGGATCGCCGATAACCTGCCCCGTCACCTCGTTGATTTCGGCAATCCAGAACCGGATGCGCGAGCCCTGAAACGCAGGCTGCGACAGTGCGATCGCCGATGCATCACCATTGGGCAGCATCGTCAGCGTGCCGGCGGGGATGACGTCGCCGATACCTTCCTCTGGCGGCGTGAACTTGTCGACGGTGCCGAAGGTCTCGTCGATCCCGAGATAAATCTCGTCGTTCCACGGCACGAAGCCGCCATCGCACAACAGGATCGTATGGCCGGGTAGTTCGGCCTTCATCAGGCCGGCCAGCAATATGCGGTCCATCAGCCTGCCTCCTCAACAGTGAATTCGATACCCACGAAATGTTCGATCGACAGACTCCACGCCTGCTCATCGCCGTCGACGATGCCTTCGATCATCGGCCGAACGAGTTTGACTTGGTCGCCATCGGCGAACGGCCAGCGCAGCATCTCTGACAACGGGAGATCGAGACGACCGTCCGCATCGGCCTCGACCTCGCCCGCAACGTTATGCAGATAATGCTGTCCGGAAGCCCGTACGACGCTGATCCAGAACCCTTCGCGGACGAGGGTGCCTCGATCTAGTCCTCTGATGCGCAACGTCGTCCCAGCCTGCCCAGCGCCGTCGACCACACCATCCTGAAGGGGCTGCGGGCAGACGAGCGGGTACTCGGTGCGCAGCCCCATCCGTTTCGCGCGGATCAGGCGCGAGACGATGATCCGCCCCTGTGCCTGATCGGTGAAGGGCGGGAAGCTCAGCTTGGCTTTGTAGCGCGAGCCAAGGCGGTCGACCCTCAGCAGGCCGGCGCCGGTGGAGGGGCGAAGCACACCGCCGAAATCGAGGAATGATGGCGATGCGCCGTTCGGAACCGCCCATGGCGGCAGATCGATGACCGCCATCAGTCGAGCGTCTGCCGAGCACGCCAGGCGTTTGCCCGACCCGCCTCAGACATGCCTGTCGCCATCGTGGCCTGCGCGATCGGCATCGAGCCCGACACGACGCGGCCGTCGACGACGGCGTTGAAGTACGGGGATGGGACAATCTGCGCGATCCCGCCGCCAGTGGGTCGAGATCCCCGCCCGCCGTTCGGGATCACCGTTCCACTAACGCCCGGCGCGAAGAGCTCCGGACCCTTTTCACCGACGACATACCAGTTGGACGGGTCGATAGGACCGCCCGTCGCCTTGCCCCCGCCGAACGTCCGCGACAGCAAGCCGGTGATTCCTGACAACGTGCCACCCGAACGGTTGCCCGCCGCGTCGGCGACGCCGAACAGGCTGTTCGCGATCGGCTTGATGATGGCCTGCTGAATGGCGATGTCGATCAGCGAGGCGATGATCCGCTTTCCCATGTTCTCGAATGCATCCCCAAGTTTCGCGGTGCCCATGAGGGCATCGGTCAGGCCGGTATTCAGACCCTTCAGCGCATCGACTGCACCGGACTGGACGTCTTCATTGATGGCGCTTGTCGATCGGTTGAGGACCCGCAGGTAACTGTCCGCAGGACCTTCGTTCTGCCGGGTGATTGCATCGCCCAGACGAGCGTAGATTTTATCTAGCTGCCCTTTGCGGTCGTACGCTTTTTGCCAGTCGGCCGAGCTAGTATCCGCAGTTGCAAGGATACGTTCGAGGTTCTTTTCCTCGATATCACGTTGCAGTGCGAGTAGTCGGCGCTCTCCGGCAAGCCGCGCTTCAACGCTGTCGGCCAAGTCGATCTGAGCCCGCACAACATCTTGCTCAGCGCTGTTCTGCGCCTCAGCGAGATCATAGCTTTGTTGGGCTATAGCGCGCGAGCGCACCTGTTCGACAACGCCATGGCGTATCTCGATTTCCTTGTCTTTCTCGGCGAGCAGAGTTGCGCGCTTTGCCTCGGTCAGGCGCTCGTCCGTGGCGAGTTGCTTGGCATAGGACGCACGATCGGCGTCGAGGCTGTCCATGTCGGCGCGGTATCGCGCCTCATAGCTGCCGGTGAGGTCCGCGTTCGCCTGAAGCTGTGCGTTGCGAACCTCCGCGAGCTTCGCGGCGAAATCCTCGTCATCGGCGGACGTGTTTCGCCCCTTCGGCGTCCGGGTTTTCTTGTTCCCCTTGCCGTCGTCGAAGGCGAGATTGTTCTTGGCAGTGGACGGCGCTTCGGCATCGCGGATCGCTTTGTCGATGACGTTGAACCGGTCGATGTTTTCCTTCTGCGCCTGCGCTGCCGCCTGATAGTCAAGTGCCGCGCCCATACGGTCGGGCGCGATATCGAGCCCGAGATACGAACCGACCTTGCGATCGATCGACTTCTCCCAAGGAGAACTACCTGCCGACAGCACGTTGTACGCGCGTTGCGCAATGCTGGGCTTGTTGGCCTGCATCCGGGCGCGTTCACTCTCCGCGCGAGCAGCGGCGAGGGTGGCCTTGGCGCTCTGGATGGCTTCAATGGCCCCGATCCGATCCGCCTTTGCTTTCAGGAGAATTTGGTTCTTTGCCTCTCCTGTTGCCGTCGCCAGCTGCTGCGCGATCGCGACGCTCGCTTCGTGCGCATCCTTCGACTTTTCCAGTGCCGTCGTTGCCGTATCCGATGCCTTCGCCCCCTGCATATACAGGGGAACTATGATTGAGAGGGCGGTGACGAGCAGTCCAACCCCGCCCGCTGCGCCAACCATCGCGGCACCGAACCTGCCGATCAGCGCGGCACCGCCCGCCTTCATGGCGAGTTCGCCGAGAAGGCGGATCAGCACACCGGCAGGGTTGATGATCGCGGCCATGCCGAGTGCGACCGGCCCCAAGCGCAATGCGAGCAGCGGAAGAGCGAACTTCGCCAGTGTGACCGCGGCGATCGTCAACGGCCCCAAGGATGCCGCTGCCAGCCCCGCCACGACGGCGAGCTTATAGAACCATGGCGGTGCACTGCCGAGCGCGGTTAGCGTGCCTGCGACCGCCTCATTGACGAGCGTGAAGAACTGAATGATGCCGGCCTCGCCGACGACGATCTTCAGCTTTTCCCACGCGCTGGATACCCGCTGCGCGGCAGCTGCCTCGCCATCGAGCAGGATGGCGATCTTCTGGTCGGCGGTGACCTGCCCGATTTCCTTCTGCGCCTTCAGGATGCCGTCCATGCCGATCTGGATCAGCTTGACTGCGGTCTGCGCGCCGTCGTCACCAAACATCTTGTTCAGGAAGACGGTTTTCGATTCATCGCTAAGATTGCCCATCTTCTTCTGAAGCTGATCGGCGATTTGCGCGAGCGACTTGGCCGAGCCGTCCGCGTTGTAGAACTCGAGACCGAGTTGCTTCATCGCGGCCTTAGCGTCATCACTTTTGCCCGCGAGCGACGTGAGAAAGGCGCGATACGAGGTGCCGGCCTGCGCACCCGATTCAAACAGCGGAGCGGTCGCGGCGAGGCCCGTGTTGAAGTCGTCAAACGAATAGCCGAGCGCGCCGACGACGCCGCCTGCGTTCCCGGCAGCAAGCGCATAGTCGTCCATGCCCAGCTTCGACGCGTCGAGCGCGCCCGAAATCTTGTCGACGATCGCCGGCGTCTGACTGGCGGTCATGTTGAACTGTGCCATGATGTCAGTGGTCAGATCCGCGGCCTTGCCGGTTTCCGTCTGGCCGACGACGGACAGCTTGAGCGCGGCGGACAGGCCACCGCCGAGAATGTCCGCCGCACTCATGCCGTTGCGCGCGAGATCGGCGATCGCGTCGGCTGCCTCGATCGCACTCTTCCCGTATGCGGGACCAAGCCGCATTGCGGCGTCACGTAGCTTGTCCAGCTGCTCGGATTTCACACCGATCATCGCGGCGTTCACGCCGTTCATGGACGTTTCGAAATCGGCCGCGGTATCCTTGGCCGTCTTAGCGAGGAGGCCAAGCGGCAGGCTGAGGCCAACGGTCATGATCATGCCGTTGCGCTTCACCTCGGCGCCCATGCGGCCAATGCGGTCGACGACCCGGATCGCGGCATCGTTGATTCCACGAGCAGTATCCTGCATCGCAGCGACCATGCCGCGGCCGGATTTGTCGAAGTCCTGTTCCGTTTTGCGGACCTCGCTCCGGTTCGTCGCCATCGCCGCGCGGAACGTGTCATCCTTCACGCTCATCGAGAAGACGAGCGACGCCAGCATTCCCTGCATGTGATCAGGTCCCAATAAAAAAAGACCGCCGGATCGCTCCGACGGCCCATTGAAGGCGATTCTTTCCGTGGCTAGTCCGGGCTCAGGGCGCGCCCGATAACTGACCTTGAGGCAAAGCGGTGCCGCACGTCGGCAACATGCTGAGATACTTGGCGCTATCTTCCTGTTCTAAGGCGTAGCCGGACGTCGTAAAGATGAAGCCGGTAAACCCGGCTTTACCACCAAAGCCGTTTCGCCCATTGAATTCGCCGCACGAAACCCCGCGATCAGGATCAAAGCGCCAGTTTCTAAACTCGACGCTCTCCGGATCATTGGCGGCACTCAGTATGGTTTTCTTAACCGCCTCGCGGAGTATTACTGACCGCGCCCATGGCGTCGTCATGTCCGGCTCACAACCTGTCGCTAGTAGCGCGCACATGATAAAACCCCACTTCATGCCGCTCTCCCCGATCGCGCAGGCTTGATAGCACCTTGGCTTTCCAACGCTAGGGCAAGGTGGTTAGCTTCATGATCTTCAAACCCACGCCGCTGCCCGCCATCGCGGTGAACACGGCTAAACGCTCTTGTGCCGTCTGCTGCTTTTGCGGCGCCTCGGATGCCTTACGTGCGTGCCTAGCGTAATGGCCGTACGCGCGGAGACGGTCTTCACGATGGAACCGCTCGCCGTTCCATGCCCCATACAGAGCAAGTTCGTAATCGGCCCGACGCCGCGCGATCGCGCCCCGGATGGCGGTAGCATAAGTGCCCGGCGTGTGATCCCAGAACTCAAGCGGCGCGAAACCGAATTCCGCCCATTGTTCTTCGAGCGTTACCCAGTCGGTTTTCTTTTCCGGGTCACGCGCTTTGCCTGGGGCTTTCCCTTGGCGGCGTCGTCGCCCGACCTCCCGTCATTCTGCGCGCCGCGGATCGCCCGACCGATGATCGCGCCGAACTCGTCGCCAAGATCATCGACCATGTCGCTGACGACGTCGCGGGTGATCTCGGGATGGTCCCGTCGCAAACCGTGGAACGCGAGCTCGCGCAACACGGACACCTTGACGTTGCGCAGAGCCGCTGCCGCTTTGGCGGCGACCTCGGGCGCCATCTCGCTGCCAGTCGACATCGAGGCGGCGACCGCCATTGCCGTCTGGGGATCGACGTCCGGCATGCCGTCAGCCACGACCGCGAAGAAACCGCGATCGTAATGCTCCTCGACCAAACACTGCGCAGCGTTGCCGAGGCGGAGTGTCCAACTCCGCCCCAGCGCGTCGAACACGACATCGCCGCGCATCAGCCGCCACCTCCGGGCGCAGGCACGTCGGGCGCGCCTTCGTCAGCGGCGCCGGTGAACTGAACGTTCAACGTCGTCTGCATCAGCTGCCCGACCTGCATCGGCCGCGAACGGCTCTTGATGTAGAGGAAGCCGTCGATCTGGATCGCAGGTACGCCGGCATCGTCGGGAATGATCTGCCGGAAGGCGCGGACCTTGTGCACCGCACCTGCGACGACCTTGTCGGTGTCGCTGTTCGGGATGTAGTTGAGCACGACGGTGCTGGAGCCTGGGTCGATCATGCCGGGCTTGCGCTCGATGCGCTTCTTCGGCGACTTCATGTGCGTGACGACGACGTCTTCCGCCGCCTCCTCGGGCGGATTGATCTCGGTGACTTCGTCGAGCTCGATCAGCGCGCCCTCAGCGTTGGCGAGATGGAACTCGCCGCCCCAGGCAATCTGGGCTTCACTATTGCCGTTGTCGTCCATGTTCGCCTCCTCAGTTGGCGTTGTGCGTGAAAATGAAATCAATCGACTCGCGCGCGAGCTCGCCGCGATAGCGCTGGCGTTCTCCGGATTGCTCGGGCTCGCGGCCGGCGCGGACCGCGCTGATCATTGTGCGCTGGAACCGGACCTCTTCGACCAGGGCGGTCGGCACGAGCAGCGCTATCAGACGATCGCGGATGCTTGCGGCTTCCGTACGCGTGGTCGCGTAGGCGTCGGCCTGGACTGTGGTTTGCCGGACGCGCTGAAACCCCTTCATGTGCTGGGTGCGCGGATCGACGACGACCTGAAAGGTGATGCCGGGGAACGCAGCGAGCCGAGCCGACCACCCACCGTCATCGGACAGCATGGCAGCGAGGCTCGCTTCCCCCTCGATACGCGCGGTAAGCGCTTCCTCGAACGTCATCTCGCGAGCTCCAGGACGTCCCGCGCCAGCATCGACATGACGACGCGCTCGGCGTCCGCCCGCTTGGTCGCGATCGCCGGGCGCATGAACGGGTTGCCCGGATTATCGAGCCACCCGAATTCTTGAAACTTGGCGTAGTAGACGTCGCCGTCCTCGGTCGAACCGGCCGGGCCGACGAACACGCTCATGCCGGGCAGGTTGACCTTGCCGTAGATTCGCGCGTCGCGCTCGTCGGCGACGATGATGCTGTCGCGCAGGTTGCCGGTCAGGAAGGGCGCCAAGCGACGCATCTCCACCGCGATTACCTCGCCTCCCGCATGAAGGGCTCGCTGTTGGCGCTGCGCCGGTACGCCCGCCGCCAGTTTCGCCAGCTGCCGATCTAACTCGCGGAAGCCGGTCGTCTTGGTCGACATCATGGCGTGGCATCCATTGGGCAGTCCCAGACGCCCTTGTCGTCGAGCATCGCTCCGCGGCGGACGGTGTAGCTGCCCGCCAGACGACCGCCCGGCACGACGACGAGATCGCCGACTTTCGGTTCGGCGATCTCGGACTTGCGCACACGGATGATCGTCGAGGTGCTGACGACGCGGACCGAGCCGTAGCCGTCGTCCTCCTCGGCTTGCTTCGGGCGGATGGTGACGGGCTTGTCGCCCCAGATGGCGGGATCTCCGAACGTCGCGAAGGCGATGTCGGTTAGCGCCTCGCGACGTTCGGAGAAGCCCATATCAAACGGTCGGCAGCAGCTTGATCGCGCCGAACGCATCGCCTGCAGGCTTCGGCGCTGCGGCCATCCCGACCTTGACCGTGCCATTGGCGTTGGTCGTCAGCCGATCATTGGCGTCGTCCCAGTAGAGCGGGACGTTCATCGTCCATGCCGTACCAGTCGCGCAGGGCAGGGTGTAGACGCCCTCGATCCAGCCGGAGAAGGGCTGGCCCTCTGCCTTCGTGGTCGACGGGATGACGAGGATGCTCGCGATCAGCAACGCGAGGCCGGAAACCACGCCACCGGCGGGCGCGACATAGTCGAGGGCGTGGCCCTCTTGAACGAAGTTCTTCATGGCGTGAAACTCCATCCGGCGGGGCCGCTAGGCCCTGCCGGTCACAATGGTTGGTGAAGTACGAGGAGGGCTGCTCAGGCGGCCTTGCCGGTGTTGCGGTATGCGCCACGGTAGTCGACCGCGCCGGTGTAGAAATCCTCGGTCACGCGCCAGGCCATGCCGTCGACATTGAAGGATTCCTCGGACAGCACGCGCGGTCCCGGCGCATCGGCAAGATAGCCGTACACGAACGTCGGCAAATCCGCCGGGTCCGCGTAAAGCTCCCAAGAAGCCCCCTGAATGGTGCCATCCACGGTCGGGGTCAGTCGACCCGCAAACGGATTGACGTTGCCTGCCTGCTGCGGCTGGAGCGGCGAGATAAGCTGTTCCGCCTTCGTTTCCAGTTCGGCGCCGACGAGGATCCGGCTCGGGGCGACGTTGAGGATGTTGCCGTCCGCGTCCTTCTGCCGACGGATCGATGCCCGACCGGTTCCGAGGCTGTCGATGGCGAGTTCGGTACCGTTGGCACCCGCCAGCAGATTGCCATGATCGGCGTGGAACAGCGTCTTGCCATCCGACAGCTTCGGACCCAGGCCACCATTCTGAGCCTTCATCGCGTAGAACGTGTTGTTCTCGAACCGCGCGATCATGCGGCCGATCGAGCCGAACACCTGATCGAACGCGCCGAGGTCGTCGTTGACGATCGCCTGACGCGACAGGCGCAGGATACGGCCATAGGAACCGAGGATCACGGTTTCCTTGCCCTCGCCGATCGTGCCGGCCTTGATCTCGCCGTCTTCCTCATACGGGAGGAGCGTCGGGAAATCACCGATGCGCAGAAGGTTGGTGGCCTTGAAGTCGGTCAGATCTCGGCGGGCGGCGAGATCGCGATAGGTCGGCTCCGCAGCATTGTAGCGCGCAAGCAATACGCGGTTGCCGGCACCCTCCATCAGCAGGGGGAAATCCGAGCTGGTATGCGCGGCGCGCAGGATGGTGATGGGATCGCGCTCCCGCGGGCTGAGACCGGCGCGGCTGGCGGCGATTTCCAGCAGACGCATTCCCATGAATTCGCGCGCCGCATCGTTCGGCTGCTCGCGCAGAGTACGGGCGACCAGCGCGTCGGCGATCGCGTTGCGCGAGCCTTCTTCCTGCCGCCCGTTCGCACCGAAACCGGGAGTGGCGCGCACGCCGCCCGTAGCGGAGCGCTGGGCTTCGGCTGCCGCCTGCATGATGGCGGACCGTGCCGCCTCGGTGCCGATCTCGCCGCGGCTGTTCTGATCGACCAGTTCGCGGGCGCGGGTCTCGACGCCGAAGCTGCGTGCCTGATCCATGAAGTCGACCGCGTCGGTTGCGCCAAAGCGGGTGACGGTAACGCCGCCAGCCGGCGCAACGGGTTCTGCGATGGGCGCGGCGCGCGAAGCGTCGATAGCCGCAGCCGGCGGGGTCAGGGACGTGGAGGCGAGGGCGGTCGCAGCCGCGCCGCCAGGGAGGTTGCGTCGCATATCATCTTCCTCTTGCGTGGTGCCGGGGATGGCGGTGCCTGATGCAGATCGAACCCCGGCGTTCGGATCTGCGGGAACGGGGACGAGACTGGCCTCGAGCAATTCCCAGGCGGTCGCCCGCCAGGTCTCGTGGCCGTCATCTTCGGTGCGGGTGATTTCCCACTTTGTGACGCGGTAACCGATCGACACGCCGCGAAGCTCGCCGCGCGCGACCATGCCTTCGATCATGCGACCGAATTCCGTGTCGGCGAAGGTGAAGGTGCCAACCAGTTCGGCATTCTCGATGCGGACGTTGGTGACAGTCCCGCCGATGCCGCTGACCGAATACTGGTTATGCGCGTCGAGCAGCGAACAGAGGCCACGCTCGACCCGACCGAGATCGACGGCGGTCTCGCTGATCTCCAGCTCTTCGGTGAAATAGTAGCGCCGGACAGGCGAGCCCGCCGACAGAACAGCCTCGACGGTACGCGCCTCGGCATCGTAGCTGTCGGGCGCGAACGCTGCGGCGCGCTGACCACGCCCGCCGACTTGCGGCTGACGACGTTCCTGCGGGTCGATGCCAGCGGGCGCATTGCGCGTCATGACGGCGGACGCGGAGAGAAGGGCGAGCGCAGAACACTGCGCCGCCAGAGCGGTTCGGATCATCATGTCTTCCTTACTTGGCGGCGTTGTCCACGCCCTTGGGCGCGATGTATCCGGCAGCGGCCTGCAGCACGCCGGAGTCGGTTAGGCGTCGTGGATCGCTGTCGAGCGCGAGGCCGAGATCGTCGATTAGATCGTTCATCTGCTTGATCGCGCGCATATGGTCGTCGGCGTTGATACCGCGCTCGGCAAGCGAGCGGCTGAGCAGCTTCAGGCCTGCGCGGATCTCGATCAGTTCGCCCATCAGATCCTTGATCGGGTCGACGAAGCGACGGATCGGCAGCGCATACGCGATCTTGCAATCGAGCACGCGACGGTCGCCCGTCTGAAGCGATAGCGTACGAAGCCGGCGTTGGACGGCAGGTCCGACCTGATGCGGGATGATCACGTTCTGCTGCCAGTCATCGAGCAGCGCCCAGTGACCGAGCATCGCTGCGCGCAGGCTGGAGTAGTTCGCCTGACTGACGTCGCCCGTCATCAGGTGGTATGGTGCCATGTTGGCGGAGACCGCCGCCATTTGCTGGCGGATGAACTCGACCGCTCCTCCCGATTGGGTCGGGTTGATCGTGTTGACGGTCTCGCCGGGTCGCGCGCGAAAGATCAAGCCCGGCGACAGGGCTTCCACGCCGCGTTCCGGCCGCTCGTCACCCTCGCGCGGCGCCGACAGCGGCGAACCGGCACTGCCTTCGGGCGGCGTGATGACGAGACCGAGGCACGCCTGCACCTTCTGCTGCATGCGAACGGCGTCCTCGATGTCACCGATATCGCGCAGCGTCATCGCGACCGAGGACAGCCACGAGACGCCGCGCGACTGCCCGAAGCGGAGGCGCTCGAACACGTGGTCGACATGCTCAGCGTCGACCGGTGCCGAGATGGACGAGCCGCCCATCAGCACGTCGCCGGGATGCTCGTCGAACAACCAGTAAGCGCCGATGTTGCGGTCTTCGTCGTATTGGACGCCCTGCCGGACGGTGTTGCCACCGGTCAGGCGACCGGTGCGGGTCAGATCGAGATAGTCGCCTTCAAGGCCATCGATCAGGGCGTTCGGCTCGTTCCCCTTCGGGCGCCATACCGTCAGCGTTTCACCGCCGATGATCATGCCGCGAGCACCAACCTTTTGGTGCTCGTAAAAGTCGCCACGATCGCTGACGCGACCCTCCGCCCACTTGTCCCAGGCGTCCTGCGCCTTGCGAGCGACTGCCGGGTCTGCGTGGGTGAACTGGGGCGCGATGCCGTCACCGATCATGTTGGCGACGATCTGACGCACGCCCGCTGCGGCGTACTTATTATTGCGAACGAGATCCTGCCCACCGTTACGCAGCATCACGAGGCCGTTCGCATTCTCCGCATCCGCCGACGTGGCCGGACGCTTCCACCCCTTCGTACGACGGCCACGCCCAGCGGCATCGTACTGGCGAACGGCATTGAGGCCGGCACGCGCGGCCTGCCGACGCGCCGCCCACAACGGGGCGAACGGCTCGATTGCGCCGTCGATCAGGTCACCGAATGCCATCGAGATCAGTTCGGATCGTACGACGCGAGCGTGTTCATCGAGCGCGTTTGCGGTGCGAATGCCGCAGCGGCACGGCTCCGGAAGTATCCCAGCGCCTTCATGATGTCTTCGACGCCGCGATAGGTGACGCTGTCGCCGTCGCTTTCGAGGCGGGCTTCGCCGGTGCCGAGGCCCCGCTCCAGGGCGGCGATCTCGGTTGCGTAATCGGGTGCAGGCATCAGAGCCATCCTTCGTTTCGTTCGAGATAGGTGTCGCGCGACTGCGGCACCGGTTGAGGTTCGGGCTGCTCGACGTCCTCCACCGGCGCGGCCGGAGCCGCGATGATGGGGCCGTCGAACAAGCCGGGCTGCGGACCGTCCTTCCCGCCATGGCGCTCCGCCCTGAGACGCGCCCAGTCGGCGGGCGTCAGGGTGTCGAGCATCAGCTTTTCGTGCGCGGCGGTGTTGTAGACCCGGCAATCCAGCCAGTGGTTCGGTCGACCGGCAAGCGGCTTCCAGACCCGGCGCGGCTGACCGGCGACCATCTCGGTGATGATCGTTTCCGCCGTGACCTGTTCGAAATACTCGTCGGGCAGGTCGACGTTGAAGTGCGCGCGGCCGCGCGATGCGGAGATCGCACCGACCGTTTCGGCCTCCGCTGCGGCAAGCGTCGAGCGAAGGAAGCCGTACCAGCTAAGCTTCACGCCGAACGTGCCGACGATGAACGCCTTGTCCTCCGCCTTCTTCGACGCCTGTCCGGCCTTGCGACCCTGCTGCTCGTACCGCAGGTTTTCGCCCCGCCCGAGGATGGGCAGGTTCCAGCCGGCGCGACCGAATACCGCGAGGCGGTTCGGATGTGCTCGGCAGAACGCTTCAGCCGCCTCGGTATTGTACCCGGCGTCGACGCAGACCTGATCGATCCCGAAGGTGCGCCCGCCGGGAAAGACCATCTTGCGGCGGGCGTACGTGTCGAGATCGGCCCACGCGCCTTCGCCCTTCACGTCGGTAGGGCCGGGGAGGAAGCGAGCGTCCAGCGTCCAGCTTTCCGCGTTCTCGCTCCATCCGACCTTTTCGAGGTAGAGACCGTCGCCCTGCACGTCGACGCCTAGGGTCGTGACCAACGGCCCGACGGGGACGTTGACGATCTGGCGCGGACCCCATCCTTGCTCGCGCAGTTCGCGGAGCTTCTCGTAGTCCGGGGTGCCGCCCTTCAACTCGAACTCGAAACCATGAACCAGATTGGTCCACGTCTTCAGCTTGTTCAGATCACCCTGCGCATCGCGGAACGACACGGCCATGTCGGCCCATGTCTGGAACGATGAAATGATGCCGGTCAGATGGAAGCCGCGCTTCACACTGGCCGGCATCCGCCCACGGGCAGCCCGGAATTCCTCTTCGGTCAGGATGCGAGGCGTCTTCACGCCGTCGATCTCGTCCGACAGCCACCCATCGGGCAGCTTCATTCCCGCCTTCTGCCAATGCTCGATGTGATCGAAGCCGCAGCAGGGCGGTATCAGGTAAGCCTGTTCGTGCTTGCCGTCCGGCCACTGGATATCGCCCCACTCGGGAACGAACCGGCTGCCGCATTCGGGGCACTTCAGGTGGTAGCGTCGGCGATCGGACACGGCATACGCCCGCCCGATCTTGCTCGTGCCCTTGATCGTCGGCGTCGAGATCTTCAGCCGCTTCGACAGACCCTGTCGACGCCACACCTTCAGGCGCTGGTCGACCATGACTTCCGGCGAGCCTTGCCCGTCCAGGTCCTCGGGGAACTGGTCGAGATCGTCCTCGACCGCGTATCGCACGGTGCGCTGGCGGAGCGAGGCGGCGGAGTTCGCGCCGGCCAGCAGCACGAAGCCATTGGACCGCGAGAACCTGATCTTGCTCTTCGTCGAGCCGTTGCCGTCCGGCGTACCCTGCGCGCGGATCGTGCCGCCCCGCTCCGGATTGAGGCGGGGCGTGTTCTCGACCATCGGCCAGAACTTCTCAGCCGCCCAGTCGAGCGCGGCTTTCAGCGTCGCCTGGACGAACAGCATCGGCCCCGGCGCCAGGTCGGAGATGAACCCGATCCAGTTTTCCGCCGATGCCGAGCCGCCCGACTGGGCGCACTTGATGATGGCCGCTTCCTCACAGGGATCCTGCGGCGACATCGAGTCCATGATCTCGACTAGTTCCGGCGCCGTCGAATGACGCCAGGGGCCGGGGATGGGATCGTCGTCTGCGAAGCGGCGAAATTTCGTGGTCCATTCCGACAGCCACATATCGGGCGGCGGGCGAAGGCCCGACGCGATCGACTTGTCGAGGCCGTTGGCGTTCGTTCGCAAGGCCGCTGCGGCAGCATCGCCGAAGCGGTCATAGTCGAACGCCATTATGCCTCCGTGAGTTCGGCTGCCGCCACCTCGTTTTCGATTGCCGGATCTTCGGGCGTGTCGTCCTCGGCGGTAAGCACGCCTTGCTCGACTTGGTCGGCGAGCTCCGCGAACACGCGGTTTATCTCCGCGATGCCGATCGCCATGATCGTACGGGTGTCCTTCTCGACTGCGAGCCGTTCCGAGATGCCCCGGAACATGGAGAGCATCCGCTCGCGGCAGACGCGGCCAAGCTCGGCGCTACGCCGGTGCATCTCAACAGCAGGAACCAACTCGCCGGCTTCGCGCGCGTTCTTACGGCGCATGCTGGCCAGCGTCTCTTCGGCGAGATCGGCACGCACGTGCGCCGCGCTCCGCCGACCGTCAGACTGATCACCCCCTTCCTCTACTGCCGCGGGGGCGGCGAGCGGGAGACCGGCACTAGGCCGCCCCCGCATCGGATCGACCCGCGTATTGATCCGCGCTTCCGACCGCTCGACATCGACCTTGACCGCTCCACTGGTCGGGCACTCGCCCATGACCAGCAGACCTTTCTTGACCCAGTTCGAGACCGCCGATTTCCCGACGCCGCGATGAACGGCGAACTCGCCCTTCGTCATCAGCGTCATGGAGCACCTCGTTCAACGTCCGTGAACAGTTCAGTTCACGAAGTTCATAATGCAAAAACGGGGTTGAACAGCGTGATTGCGCGCTCAGCCCCACCGCCCGACCCGTACACCCCCGGAAGGGACCCGTTGGGGGTGGGGGTATGGCACCGTTCGAACCCTAAACGGCGACGGGCGGCGAGACCGAAGCCGCGCCGCCCGTCGAAGGGTGTCATCAAGGGGAGAGAAGCTGCGAACCCGAAGGCCCAACCCAGCGTGTCAATAAATAGGCGGCTTTGGTGCGATAGGACCACAACAGAATGTTAAGCGCCTGCACTTTCATCCACTTGACACGTCGCGGCTAGGATTTCTGCGGTTCACAGCATTGCAGATGCCGGTGATGATACGCGAGTAGCGCATCTGTACGCCAGTCACACCGCGCTGCACGCCCAACTTCGGCATCAGCGAGCGCCATGGCACCTCGCGCTTGCCCCGTGCCAACTCGGTGACGGCCAGCCCGATCAGTTTGCGGTCATCCGGCGCGACGGCGTCGAGCCAGCCGAACGCCTCTTCCATCTCGGCGATGTCCTCGCGCGTCTGCGATGCAGGACGGAGAGCGACGTCGCCACTGGTCCCGTCACCACCGCGCGCGTCATAGTCGCCGGCCCACACGTCGCGGCTGATCTCCGGCCATGCACACCGCAGCGTCTGCCACCCGCGCTCGCGGTCGGGATAGCGCCAGCAGGTCAGCATGGCCTCTACCAAGCGGTCCTGCACGTCGTCGAAGGACAGAAATACTCTAATGGGAGGGTTTTTATCCTCACTCCCGTAAACGGGAGGATGGGTGGGAGGATAGAATGTAATAGGATCAGACACTTAGGGTCCTTTCGGGAGGTTGGGAGGCAAGGTGGGGGTACAACGCAGGTAGAAGTGCGGCGGAATTCATGTGACGGTTGGTTGCCAGTTTGCCTCCCAAGCTCCCACACCCTCCCTAACCCGCAGAAAACCGCGCTTCCCAGAGTTTCCGCATCCTCCCATCGGCGGGAGGCCGGGAGGATCAGAGCGGCCCATTCAAGTCGTCGTCGACATCGGAAACGGGGGTGCGGGGGGCGTCGTCCGACTTTCGGCGTGGGGTTGGCAGATCGTCCTCGACCGGTTTCCCGTCGCGCACGAAGTCTGTCGCCGAATAGAGCGGCCACACGTCTTTCCACACCATGGAGCTCGATTTGCGCTTGTGGAAGCCCTTGCGCTCCATCTGGGCAGCAAGATACTTCGGCGACCACGGTCTGCCTGTCGCGGGTAGCATTTGCGCCCACGTCTGCCAGGCCGCGAACAGTTCATGCAGCGCTGTTGATCCCATAGTCTCACCTGTCTCGCGCACGATGCAGACGGCGAGAAAGCGGCCGAGAAGATCGTTCTCGTCGAGGTACGCCTCGGTGGCCTCCTTGATCGTCTCCGGCATCGGCAGTGCGCTGGTCAGGTACTGAAGCGCACCCCTGACCATTCTGTTGAGGATGCCGCTCGCCTCCTTGACGAGCTTTGCCTTCAGTTGCGGATCCTGTTCTTCGTCGGGGATGATGATGTCCCAGGGGACGAGCTGCATCCGTCGACGGATGCCGTGATCCGTTCCGATCCGAGGTTTGTTGTTGGCGATGATCGTGTTCTTGAAGGTGATCTGGAGCTCGAACGGATCTCCAAAGTTCTCGCGCACGCCGCCCTTCGGTTCGTCACTGGTCAATTCCTTCACGAGACCGTCGGAAAGTTTAGAGCCCTCCTCCGCTTCGTTGGCGGTGACCATGCGTCTGCCGGCAAGTGCAGCGAGATCGGGAGAGGCCTCGGACCCTTTGCGCCCGCGATCGGCCTCGACGAAGGTGTTGATCGACGCCGCCCAGGCATAGTCGCCGAGGATCGCGCGCTTGGTGTTGACCCACACGCCCTTGCCGTTCGCGCCCTCGCCATAGAAGATCGCCATCTTCTGCGCCGACGCGTCGCCCAGCATGTTGTAGCCAGCCCACACGTCGAGGAAGGCGCACATCTCTTCCTTTGGCTGCACGCGCCCGAGGAACGCGTCATATGCCGGACAGGACGCATCGGGATCGTAGATCGCTGTCCCACACTTGGTGATCAGGTCTTCTCGCCGCGGCTCGATAAGCTCGACGCTCGCAGGACGTCCGCCTTCGGGACGGACGAATACCAGCGTACCGTTCGCCATATTGACGAGCAGCGGATCCTTGTCGAAGTCGCCGGTGTCAGCCGTCAGGCGTGCTTCGAGCATGGCTGGCAAACTGCGAATGTGTCCCGACCCTTCTGCCGTCCGACCCCATTTGCCGATCGTTTCAGACAATAGGATCATCGTGCCGTCGCGCAGGACCTTCACGACGCGGTCGAGCTTGCCCTTCTGCTGCTCTTCATGCGCTGCGATTTGTGATGCATCCCAACCGGGTTGAGCGTCGTCGGGAATGCCGCTCGCACGGATGAACGCCGCCTCTTCCTGTATGAGGCGAGATGTAGCCTGCACCGCGCGACCAAGCCGACTGAGCGCCATATTCCGATTCCAGCGCGTACCGTCCCAGACGAGCCAGCCCCATTGCTTCACGTACAGGAAGTTGCGGCCGAACCGCTTGAGGAAGCGCTCCAGATTGCCGAGATCGGTCTGAGGCAGCAGCGCACACTCTCGCGCCAGGTCCTCGCCCCGCCCCCCTTCCTGATGCAAACGACGCGCACCTCCCGAATGGGAGCTTGGCTTGCCATCGTCAGTAGGGCCGGGGGGAGGGGGCGAACCTCCCGACGAGTGACGCGGAGGCCCGCGCTCCCTACGGCCGCGCGCTGATGCAGCGATCTCGCTGAGATCGCGCGGCTGCTGAAGGCCGGCTGTCCATCCGCTGTCGAGCGTGGCGATCAGCTGTCGTTCGTCGTCGTGACCGGGGTTCGATCGTGCGGCGGACTCGAGACTGCTACGCGCGACGGCGTCCGTCAGCGCGCCGGCCGCAACCAGCGTGGCGATCTTGAACGCACTTTCGTTCAACTTGGCGTTGCGCCCGCCGGATGCCGCCCGGGCGACATCGCGGCACTCGGCATCGAGGGCGGAAAGCGCATACTTGCGCACGTCGTCGTCGACATCGCCAACGATCGTCACCGCCGACCCGGGCTTGCGCTGCCCCGCCGGCTTCGTAGCGGCAGGCTCCGCCTTCTTACGTTCGCGCAGAATACGCACGAGGTCAGGCGGCGCCGGCGCGATCGCGGTCGGATCGGTCCAGTCGCCGTGCAGCCAGGTGTAGGCGCCCGGTTCCTTCTTCCCGCCTCCGTCGAGGTCGCCCAACCGGACCGATGGCGGGACGATGACGTAACCGCCCTGACCGCGCACATCGACATGCAAGGGAAGGTTGCCGCGGTTCCCGATGGGCTCGCCCTCGGGCATGAGAAACCACTTATGCTCGCCGCCTGACGGGGTGAGTGAGGTGAGTGTTTCCGGCAACGGCGCGCCCATTTGGACGAACAGCGCCGCCTTCAGCAGGTCGACCGTCCAGACCTTCTCGTGCACGACCTCGGTAATCTCGCCGGTTTTTTCGTCGACCTCCTCCGTGACGTTGCGATCGGTACGCGGGTCAAAATCGAGGTGCAGCAACCCACCGTCACCGGAGTGTAGGCCGATCTGGGCACGCGGCCACTTGCGCCACCAGGCGAGGATCTGTTCCTCGTCGCAGGTTGCCTTGTGCAGCCCACCCGAGTTCGGGATGACATTGCCGTCGGCGTCGCGGTCGCCACCGACGAGCGGCCGTCCGTTCTTCTCGTTGCACGGAAAGACCGGCCAGCCCCGGCGCGCGAATGCAAGCGCCGCCTGACACATGGGCGACGTGGAAATAGCGGACACGATAGTTTACCCCCGAAGCGCCCGAAGGCGCGAGAAATGGATTAGGCGAACAGCGCCTTCATCTGGGCGAGCTTCGCTTCGGCGGATTTGGCACGCTCCTCGACCTGCTTGGCCCGGCGCTCCGTCGCCTCCGCCCGCTCGATCGCAGCGGCGAGTTCGGCCGACTGGTCGGGACGTTCGTCGAACCGCTCGCGGATCATATCGAAGAGCGTGTCCAGAGCGAAGACCGCAGCTGGGGGCGAGAACGGTGGGATGGGGGTTGCGGCGGGAGCCGGAGTACGCGCGGGCTTGGCAGGCATTTTGACAGGTTCCTTGATCGGCGGGACCGGGACTGGGCGGGTGGTCACCGCTTTCGTCGGACGTGGTGTGGATGGGGTTTGCTTCAGCTGCGCAGACTTGAGGACGGCAGCGGCCTGAACCGCGCGAGCGGTGCCGGCGTTGCCCCCTCGCGCGACGATCGCGGCGATCTTCGCGATACCGGCGTCGACAACGGGATCGGCCCTCTTCGCGCTCGGCATCGGCCGGGGTGCGGGCGTAAGTTCGGACTTGATCCGACCAAGTGCGATCGTCCGGCTTTCCCCATAGCCCTTGATGGTTATGCGGCCGGCGTCGGCGAGCTCGGCGAGGAGAGTGCGCGCGCTTTCCGGGCTATCGAACCCGAACAGCTGCATGATGTCGGCGTCGGTCGGCTGCACCACGTCGAGATTGCGATTGCGTTCGATCCAGTCGTACATGCGCGACAGGTTCAGTTTGGCATGCGCCATCAGAACATCCCCTTCGGCCGCGCGACCGCGACCTGCACGACGAACCCGAGCCAGACGATGATGACGTACCGCTGCACGGGAATGGCGGACGAGGAGGATTCTCCCCACGACACCGACAGCGTGACGAACGCCAGTCGACGCCGCCAGCGGATGCGAGATGCGATGGACATGAGCCTAGACCTTCATCGGCATGAGAACGAATATGGCCGCAGCGTCGAGGCGGTCGCGCCATAGGGTCGGACCAGCCCCATCGGTAAACGATCCCTCGACCTGATCAGCCGTCAGGTGTCCCAGGACATCGGCGAGATACCGTGAGTTGAAGCCGACGGTCAGCGCCGAGCCCATCCAGTCGCAGGCCATCTCCTCTACCGCGGTCCCGTTCTCTGGACTCGACACCGACAGCACGATCATGTCGCGGTCGATCGCTAGCTTCACGGCGCGCGTCTTGTCCGACGAGATCGTGGTGACCCGCGCGATCGCGGCGAGCAGCTGCTCGCGGTCGACCTTGAGCACGCCATCATGGTGTGTCGGTACGACCCGCGTGTAGTCCGGGAACTTGCCGTCGATCACCTTCGCCTGGACGACGGTGGCGCCGATCTCGACGCGTAGGCTCGTGCTAGACACCCGCACGTCGACCTGCCCCTCGAACCGGCCGAGCAGCGTGGTCAGCACCTTCACGACCTTGGTTGGGATGATGATGTCGGGAAGCGACGCGGCGCCGGCCGGCAGCGCCATCACGCCACGTGCTAGGCGATGCCCGTCGGTCGCGGCGAAGCGCAGATCCGCGCCCTCCGGTGCATGGACCGCCACGCCGTTCAGATAGTAGCGCGTCTCTTCGGACGAGACTGCGAACTTCACGGTGGAGAGCGCGGCGTCCAGTGCCAGCGCGGACATCTCGAACTCAGCGTCCCACTCCTTGCGCGGCAGCATCGGGAAGTCGTCCGCCGGGAGCGTCGCCAACGCGAACCGCGAACGCCCGGCGGACACGGTCAGCTTGGCATCGGCGTAGGACAGCCGCACCCGCGCGTCGCTCGGCAGCTTGTCGGCAATACGGGTGAGGATTGCCGCCTCGACCGTAATGACGAAAGTGTCCGCCGTACCGTCGAGCGACACATGCCGCTCGCCCCAGGCATCTAGGTCGGTCGCCGTCAGCGTAAGCGAGGACGGCGTCACGGCCAGCACCACGTTCGACAGCACCGGGATCGTGTTGCGTTTCTCGACGATGTCGGCGAGATCCTTCAGCGCGGCACGTAGCAACGGCGCGTCGATCTCGAACGCTCGCGCCGGCTCGCCCGCTACTTCCTTCTTCTTGGTCACGCCGTCATCTCCCCGTCGAGCGACAGCCGGTGCTGCCGCGCATAGTTTTCGAGTTGAGCGGCCTTCGCGCGCGCGGCTTCGAGAGCGCGCGGCAGACGCCGCCAGTATTGATCGCGCGCCGAGACCAGCGCGCCGAGTTCATGATCCTGCGCACGGGTGCGCGCGCGGCCGAGACGATCCAGCTCGGCGATGCGCCGATCGCGCGTCATGAGCTGGTCAAACGTCACGCGCGGGCGAGCCCCGTCATCGCGCCGGTGGAGACGATGACAACGCGCCGGTACGTCGGCGCCGCGCAGCCAGACACCTTGATCAGGTGCGCCGCAACCATCGCTGCAAGCCCCGCCTTTACCGCAACTTCGGTCAGCGCAGCCCGGCTGGCGAGTTGCTTGTCGGTCGGGCAGGGACGGTTGTTCTGCGCGAACCGCTCCAGCACGGGCAGCAGCGCATCGACGATCGCGGCCTCGTCGTCGATCAGCGTAGCGGACGGCGCTACCAGCACCGGGCGGGCGGGACGCGTCATAGCCGTTGGTGTCCCTGTACGGGTCGCGCGGTAGTTGAAGACGGTCGGATCGAGCTTTGATCGTGGCTGAGTGAGCAATACCAGCTTCCGATTAGCGAGTTCCCGCATGTGCTTTGCGCCGGCTGAGTTGACTGGAAGACACGCACGGGTCGCGTAGAGGCAGACGTCGCCGGCCTTGGCGACTTCCATCCACGCGTCGATGCGCGCAGGACTGAGCACTACACCCGGCGCTTCGTCGTGATCGGCGAGCAGCTGCATCGTCGCCATAGGGATCACGCCGCCCTCCGGAGGAGTTCGCGCGCTTCGACGGCGTCGAACCAACCGCCCTGCGGCGCTGTTTCCCAATCGTCGGCGGACACCGCGCAGCCGGTGAAGGCGTAGATCTGATAGCCGATGGCGTCGGCTGGCGTGGTGCCTTCCGACATCATTCGATCCAACGCGATATGCCCGAGCCCGGTACGCGCCATCAGCTTCGCCAGCGTTCCCGCTGGCTGCGCCATGACCCAATGCGCCAGGCGTCGGGCGCCTTCGTTCGGCACGCGCACACCAAGGCGCAGACGTAGCTTGGTCTTCATCGTTCACCTCCGTGAATGGATCGAGCGAGCGCCCGCATGCCGACAGCCACGCGGATCACGTCGTCGAGTTCGCGCTCCAGCTTCTCGGCGTCGATCGAACAGAACTTGCCGTCCGCCAGCCCGGAGCAGACGGCACGCGTGGTGTCGTTGAACTCTCCGGAGAGCGTCGCCATCATGTCCAGCAGGTCGCCGGAACTGGCGGCGCTCTCCGGAACGGCGACGAATACGCCGCCCATCGTAGCGCAGAGCGCCTGCGTCACATGAGGCCAGCCATCCCGCGCGCGCGCGAGCGGTTCCAGGTCGGCGATGACGTCAAGGGTGACGAAACAATCGGACTTATGGTCGGACTGGTATTCGCCGAGGGCGGACTTGCCGACGCGGCAATAAGGCGCGGCAGCCTCGAGTCCGCCGACGCCCTTGATCATCTCGCGGGTCGCGCGCTTGAGTGCGAGCTTCTCAGGCGTCATGACAAGCACCCAGAGGAGAAACACGTGGCGAAACGACCAAGTCGCGCTAATTCAAAACCTGCCCCGGACGTCGGCACGGCGATGGCCGTCGCACTGGCTCGGCAATTGCTGCGAACGGGCGCATTCACTGCGGACGATGTTCGCGCCATGGTTGCCGAGATGGACGAAATCGCAGCGGCTTCGCTGGACGAGAGGCCTGAAGCGGCCAAGGCAACCCAGAAGGGGGCGACATTCTTCCGACGCGCACTGGGCAACGAACCCGGCGTCGAGTTTCCTTTTGTCCTCACAGCGGGCTAGCCTCCTCTTCCGACATCGGCGGGAAGGCGAGGTCGATTTCCTCGCGTGCGATTTCGCGGATCAAATCCACGCCGGAAACATACCCGTCCTTTCCGGGTGACCAGTTCGCCTCGATCCGGGCAAAGTCCTCCAGATGGAAAATCGGAACCGACACGAAGCCGCCCTTGGCGATTGCAGCAGCGATGCGGTCGCTCGCGCCATCCAGCGCACGGTGGATAAGAGCCGCGGCTTCACGCTGCGCCATGTAGGCAACGGCGGTGCGCTGCTCTTCGGACAGCGAGGACAGATCGGGCATGGCGTCCAGCCGGGTCATGCGGACACCTGCTCTGTAGCAACATCAGCGCCCGAGACGATCAAGTCGATATCGACCTCGGGTTTCTCTACCGACGCCAGGAGGCGGAGATGAGCCAATCGGGAACGGGGGACACCGTTTTTCCTCCAGCTATGAACTGTGGAAAGGGGAGCATCCATCATGCGGGATACCGCCGTGCTTCCGCCGAGTGCGTCGATGATTTGATCAGCTACCGTCTGCATAGGCAGCGATATGCGATAAACGCAGACTTTCGGCAAGAAGAATCTGCGATAATGGTAGTTGCGAATATCGCAGATCATCGCTTCACCGGTACGATGACCCCGCAAGAAATTCGCGACGAACTCGACGCATTAGGTATTAAGGTGCGTGACCTCGCTCAGTTGTCGGGGGTGCCGGAAAACTACCTGTCAAAGGTGTTTGGCAAAGCCGGCCGTAAGATCCAGCATCACGAGATGGTTGCCATCGAGCGTGCGTTAGCAGCCAAGCGCGCGGAGATTGAGGGCACTGATGGCGGGGAGTTCGACGCGATGCCGCTGCCGAAAATCCCTTTGTTAGGGGAAGTGCCCGCGGGATCACCCCAAGAAGCTATCGAAATTTCCGGCAAGTGGCATCCGGTTACCGATCCCGACACTCCGCCGCGCGCCTATGCCTTGCGCATTAAAGGCGACTCCATGGACAGGCTTGTTCCTGACGGCGCCACAATCACTGTAGACCCGGACGATCGAGACCTTTGGGACGGCGCCCAATATGTGATCCGCACCCAAGATGGGGAAGCGACGTTTAAAGAGTATCACGCGAACCCCGCGCGGCTGGTCCCTTTGTCGAACAATCCTTCTCACGCTGTAATCAAGCTCGGTGACGAGCCGATTGAGATACTGGGGCGGGTGTGGTCTTGGACGGTTCGAGCGAGGCCTCGACCAGGCGCATGAGCGCATACCTGTGGACCTCTTCGAAGTCGGCTTCCCCGGACAAATAGAAGTCGCCCCACTCGTCCCGACTACCGACGCCGAGAGTTTCGGCGTCTCGCTCGGCACGCTCCTTGCTGGTCCGCCAAGGCGATTGAGGCTTTCCAAAAACCAGCACGCGATAGTGAAGCACCGACAAACTCCCGACTCGATATGAGAACATAAAAAGAACACGCTACTGATCGCCTGTCAATATCTGCTAATATCGCAGATTAAGCATTGACGACGTTATGCGAATATCGCACACGGCGAACCATCAGGGCAGTCCGCCCGATGGGAGTTGCGAATGCGCACCAACACCACAGCCCGGCCGGTAGAGCGGCCTTGCTCGCTAGACCCGTTCATGCACGCCCTCGGCCATCAGCCAGCTTCGGCCTTGGCTGGGGGACCACCGCAGTCAATCCGCGCCCTCGTCGGCTCGCGCCAGTTCGGCGACTTCAACACCGTGCTGATCGCCGAAGAGCCGGCATCGGCCGACCTGTCCGCGCACGTCGCTCGCTGGCGCGCGACCGATCGGGCGCGACGTGACGATCTGCCGCTCCGCGCACATCCCGATCAGACGGCCGACAGCCGCAGGCTGGAGTTCGCACTGGCGGTGACGGCCGGTACGTTCGGAGGCTGGATCATCGGCGGCATCATTGCCGCGGCAATCGCGGGGAAGCTGTGATGAGCATTTTTCCGGACATCCTGCCGCATTCGTTCACCACCCAGGAAGCGTCGGACCTGCTGAAATGGCAGGGGAGCGTGAAGGGACTTTCCCATTCGCTGATGGCGGACGGTTTCAAGAAGTTCAGGGTCGTCGGCGCCAAACTGGGAGAGCCAATGCGGACGGTGTGGCGCCGACCTTCCGTCGCCACTGCATCGCCCGAATGCATGTGTCGCTGCCACACCGGCACGTGCGGAGCCAACGATATGGATCTCGCTGAGCGCGCGATCGGGCTTGTGCAGATGCTGCGTCCGCTCGACGTGAAGATGATCGAGGAGATCCAGTATCTCGTGGACCGCGCCGGCGTCGACTACGCGCGTGCGGCGCTCAACCCCGGCGACCTCGACAGCGACGTGCCGTTCTGATGGCCTGGTATCACGCCAACGCAGTCGACGCCGAGTTCTGGTTCGGTCCGTCCGATACGCGCGACGCCGCCATCGTCAAGGGCAGGGCGCACCATGGACCGGTCCGGTTCTGGGTGGCTCAGGGCAAGCCCTTCGGAAATGATCTCGACGTGTTTGAGCCGGACGCCGCCCCGGTTGTCGACAGCTTCGATCGCATCAACGAACACAACTTTGGGGAGGATGGCGAAGGCGGTCCGCTCCATTGGGACGAGGCAGCCTGCGCAGATCTTTCGCGTCGGTTGAACGTCGTGTTTGCCCGGTGGGCCAATGAGCATGGCTATCAGCACGGCTGGCAGCTGGACCTCGGCGAAGGCGAAGAGGTTCGCCCGGTCCTGACGTTGGCGGAGGTGTGCCGCTGATGGCGCAGGACATTCCCCAGCTAATCGCCGACGCGCGCGCCTTCCTCGCCAAGATGGCGTATGCGTCAGACGAGCGCACGGTACTTCTAAGCGTCGTGAATACGCTCGCCGCTACCCATCTTGCTGCGGAGCGTACAAGCGACGACCGCCTGGAACCGCACCTGCCCGAACATGTCCAGGGCGGGAAACGTTGCGGCATTCAGCGGTCGGCATGGCTTCCCAGCTTCTACGTCGGCTGGTCGCCCCGCAACGAGAACGAGAACGCGGAAGGGCCGTGGTCCGATTGGGTCGCGCTCGCACACGCCATCCTCGCGGCCGACGTCGATGCTCAAACCAAACTTCAGGGAGAGGCATGATGCCGAGCGTCCTACAATCTTGGGTCACCGATCTAACCATGATGCAGCAGACCGTGCTGCTCACCGCCGTTCGCGGCCCCGATGGTATTCCGAAGTACGGCCCGACCAAAATGCTTCTGCGTTGGTATCGTCGCTGCGTCCTGCTGTCGGCAATGGATCAGGCAGTCCTGGCAACGCCCTACGAGCATGGCGGCGGGTCCTTCACCGGGCCCAGCTTCGCTGCCTTGTTCGGCAGCGACTGGCATGAGCCAATGGAAGAGATCGTCGGCGCCTATCTCCGCGAACTCGATGCCATCCCGCATCACTTCCAACTTCACCTTCTCCATGCCGTCGAAATCATTGGCTACAAGCATCCCGATCTGGACATCCGACACTTTTGGTGGGGCACGTACAAGCGCCTGGTGCACGATATGCACCTTTGGCCGGAGACCGAGGAACAGCTGGACCGCCGTCTCGGCGACAACCGTGACCAGTGGCTGGAGCGCAACGATGTTGCGACCGTCGAATGATGATCGCCGAACCCACCATGAAGATCATCGGCTGGGCTGCAACGCGCACGGCCGAATTAATCGTCGAGCGCGTTGCCGACCGTATCGCGAAGAAGGCGAAGACTCGCGTCGCCGAGGCGGCCGGCTTTGCGAACCAGCGCGTCCGGGCGGGAGGAAAAGTCTGATGCGCTGCATATCCCTCTGGCAGCCATGGGCATCTGCCGTAGCACTGGGCCTGAAGCGCATCGAAACGCGCCACTGGTCGACCAACTACACCGGTAAGCTCGCGATCCACGCTGCGAAGCGTTGGACCGGCGACGAGCGCGAGACCGCGGCGATGTTCGCTGGCCTTTACGATCTCCGGCTTGCGGCCCCGCCGCTCGGCGCGATCGTCGCGACGGCTCGCCTGGTCCGCTGCGATCGGAGCGAGGACATCCTCCGCCGCGGCATCGGCGAAATGGAAGAGGCGTTCGGGAACTACGGGCCCGGTCGCTTTGGCTGGATACTCGACGACATCGTCATGCTCGATGAGCCGGTGCCGTTCCGCGGCATGCAGGGCTTGTTCGACGTACCCGATGATCTGCTCGCGCAGGCCGGCAAGGGAGGGCTGTCATAATGGGCGAACTTCTTACCGGCATAACCGAGCCGTCCGGCCTGATCATCGCAGCAGCGGCGTCCGCCAGCGCGGCCGTAACCGATCTCGTCGAGGCAAGCCGTGGGACGATGGACCTCGCCACAAATCTGGGTGGCCGCGAGGTCGCCGAGAACTTGGCGGACGCGCTCCAGTCGGTCTGTTCCATCGAACTCGAAGCCGACGATCTCAACCCGGAACGCCGCGAGGTACTTGGGCAGCTGCTCGGTGCCATCAGCCGTTTCATAGAAGGATGGGCCTGATGCGTCCTATCATGCCGAACATAGAGGCACCGGTCGCGGTTATCGAAGCCGACCGCGACCAGATGCGGCGGGGCCTTTTATCGACGGGCGGTTGGTCCGTGGCGATGGCCACCGAAAACGTCGCCAGCTTGCCCGACACGGATGGGGCCCTCCAGATGCTTGCGCGCCATCGCATTGAGCATGCCCAGGGATGGCGGCCTATCGCGACCGCGCCCCGTGACGGGACGTGGTTTTTCACGAGGAGCAATCCAAACAGCTACTGTCCGTACGATGTCGCGCAGTTCGACCTTGCCGTCGGCGAGTTCGTAAAAGCGGGTTGCGGCTTCCAGTACGTGACGCATTGGCTCTCAGCAGAGGATACTGCGCAGGACGATGTCGACAGTCTGGCAGCGCGCATCGATTACGCGCGAACCTGCTTCACGGCCATTCTTGCCAAGCCCGCAGACGCTAAGGCGCTCGCCCGCGCCGGTCTCGATCTCTGCAATCTAACGGCCGCGCAACGTGCCGAGATGCGGGGGGAAGTGTAATGGGCGCCCCGAAGTTTTGTCTCGGCTATCCGTCGCGTACGGCAGCCGTTCTCGCGATGCGGCAGGAAGGTCTCTCAACTTCGATCATAGCCGCACGGATCGGCATCGAGCCGAATACCGTCACGGCCTTGGAGGCCAGTGCCAATCGACAGAGCCGAACGCAACGTCGAGAGGTCGAGCTTCCGTCGTGGAACACGGTCGCGATCGACAACGACGTCCTGCGCGCGCTCCGGCCCCATGCCATCCGCAGACAGGTGACGGTCACCGCCCTAGCGCGGCAGCTGCTGGCCACGCTCGCCGATGAGGACCTCGTAGACGCGCTACTAGACGATGCCGACGAGATCGCGGCGAAGGTGGCCGCATGATCGAGCGCCCCCGCTTCCTCTACGCCGATGCCGAGATGGCGCTCGTCGCCGAGGACATTCGCAAGAACCGCGAGCAAGGTGATCCGCCGCTGGTCGCAGCCGGGAAGCTGTCCGCCGAGGACGCCGCCAACCGCCTGCGGATCTCAACTGCCATCGCCGTCGACTGGGCGCACTATGCGCGTATCGAGCTTCCGCCGGTCAAGGGCGCGACCAACGCGGAGAAGGTCGCTGATCTGAAGGCAGTGCTGACGGGTGCGATCAAGCGCCATGATCATGCCCGCCAGGCGATCGTCAACGAGTACGGTGAACGGTTCTTCGTCCGATCGCTGGCTCAGCTATGGGCGCTTGTCGACGCGCACGACCCGACGACGGCGCGCGTCCGGCCTTACCTGCACTGGGAAAGCTACATGGCCGCCCTGGAGGCGATGCTCTGGTGGCAGCAACGCGCGCCGGACTGCAATCGCCGGGCGATCACCTTCGCAAACATCCAGCTGCGGCAGATGGGTTACTACCCACACGAACGGCAGGTGGCGTAGATGGGCGCGGAACCGGTATTTGGTGAGATGCTGAGCCGCCTACGTCGTGCGGCGAAGAACGGCACGCGGCTGCATCTAGACCCGGAACACGTCGCGGCCTTGCTAGACGACGATATCTATGCGGTTCTGTCCGCACGCGAAGCCAAGGAGTTCCGATTGCAATGCCGTCCCGTCCCGCTACCCGCACCGGAAAGCGAGCCAAGCGCGGTACCGCCGCAGCTGATGGCCGGTTCGAACTCGGGCCTTTCTGGCTCTGGTACCGGGCCGATCGGGACGACTGGAACATCTGCTGGCTTGATGGACGTACAACCCGCCGCACATCGACGGGTATCGGAGGTGGCGGCGGAGCTCCGCCGGAAGATGCAAAAGAGAGCTTAGCCGATCACTGGACGGCATGGCGCGCGAACGCGAAAACGATCCAGCCAGTCGGTCCGCTGGCACCCGGCGACGTCCTGATCGCCGAACTGACAGCGATGTGGATTCAGCAACACGTTGCCAACCTTGAAGCGCCCAGCCGTTATCTCGATTCCGTCGAAGTGCTTGAGACGTTCTGGGCGCACATGCGCGCGAAGCGCCTTCTACCCGATCCGCTGACGGTCCTTTCTATCACCAACGGTTTGATCGACGCCTTCATCGCGTGGAGGTCTGAGCAAGGCGTCTCGGCGCCGACAATTTCGCGCGACATCGCGGCGCTTCGCGGTCCGATCAACTGGGGAATGAAAAACAACCATTTGACGGCCGCGCCGCGCATCAAGGAGGTCAAGGGCCGGAAGAAGCGGAAGGAGCTCGAATGGAGCCCGGAGCAGGTCGCCGCGATCCTCGACGCGGCCGCGGCGGACGAGCAGCGTCGCCACATTCATCTGTTCGCGATGATCAATCTGTCGACGCACGGACGGACGGAGGCGATCCTCGAACTGGATGCCGATACGCAGATCCGCCAGGGCCTAATCTACTTTCTGCGTCCCGACGAGGAGCAGACCCGCAAGCGTCGCGCGATCGTGCCGATCTGCCCCACGCTCGCGCCGTGGCTCGACGGTGTGACCGGCAAGGTCATCCGGTATCGCACGCCGACGTCCGCGAAGACGCGGGCAGGGGGCGGGGCCGATTGGTTCGAACGTCCAACCGCGAACATCGCGAATGGTTTCGAGGGCGTGCTACTCGCCGCCCACGCCGCGCGACCGGATCTCGGACTGGCGCAGCAAGCGACCGACTCCGACGGCAAACCGGTTTGGCTGGAGCCGCGCAAGAAGCTGGGCGAGACCAAGCGCCGGCCGAAGATGGTCGGCATCGGTACGCCTAACACGCTGCGCCATACGATCCACACATGGCATAAGCGCCAGGGCGTGCCCGAAGCTCAGATCGATGCGGCCGCCGGCCACAGCGAGCAGGGGACAGGCGCGAGCTATACCCACCTGCGCCCCGAGTACCTGCGCGAATTTACCGCCTCGACCGAGGCGTTCTGGCAAGCCGTGGGCGAGTTCACCGATACCCATTTGCGATACCAGCGCGATACCAACGTGGTTGCACTGACCGGAGCGCGGGTTCGGCGCACTGCATAATACCGAATGTTTATAACGGCTTGCGCGTGGTGGAGCCGAGGGGAATCGAACCCCTGACCTCTGCAGTGCGATTGCAGCGCTCTCCCATCTGAGCTACGGCCCCGCGCGGTTGGCCATAGGCCAAGATGGTGATCTAGCGGCTCGATTTGGGCCTTGCAACCGGGTTGGTGAGACGGCTCGAACTTCCCTCCGGCGCGTCGTCGCAACGGAGCGTCGGGTCGCCGTCAAGTCGCCGCGATCGCAGGAACATTCCGCCAGTTTGGCGCTTGTAGACTTCGGAATGTACGGGCTTGCTATCGACGAACCCGGCAACCGCAGGACAGCAATTAGGAGGTTCCTATGGTCTACGAACGCAACACCCGAGATCGCCAGTCGGGCGACTATTACGGTCGGCCGAACTCGAACGATTATGGTCGCGATTTCCGCGCGGACGGTGGCGGCTATGGTCGTTCCAGCGCGCGCGAATATGAAGCCGCCGGCGAATATGACCGCGACGATAACCGCAGCGGCCGCGGCCAGGGATATCAGGGGCGTGACGACCAGGGACGCGGCGACCAATATGGTCGCGAGCAGGGCGGTCGTGATTATTATGGCGGCCACAATGACCGCTCGCAGCCATCGGGCGGCGATCGCTACGGCCAGTCGCGCTACGCCCAGGGATCGGGCCAGGGTTATGGCCAGCAGGGTTATGGCCAGCAGGGTAACGGCCAGCAGGGTAACGGCCAGCAGGGTAACGGCCAGCAGGGTTACGGTCAGCAGGGTTACGGCCAGCAACGGTCTGGACAGGGCTATGGCCAGCAGTCCTACGGCCAGCGCAGCCAGGGTTCGGGCGATACCGAATATCATGGCAGCTATGCATCGGATGGCCGTCGCTTCGAGGACGTCGGTCGCAACCGCGATGCCGATGACGACAACCGCAACTCTTCGCGTGGCGGCAGCCGGAACGAGGGGCGTGACTATGGTCGTCAGCCACAGGGCTATGATTATGACGATCGCGGTTTCATCGCGCGCGCAGGCGACGAAGTTCGCTCGTGGTTCGGTGACGACGAGGCGGAGCGTCGCCGCGAAGCCGATGCACGCTATGACGAGCGGTCCTATGGCAACTCGGACAATCGTGCGTTCGGCAATCGCTCGTCGAACACGCATGACGACCATTATCATGGCTGGCGGAGCTCGCAGATCGCGGCGCTCGACCGTGACTATGACGAGTATCGGAACGAGAACCGCTCGAAGTTCGAGACCGAGTTCTCGTCGTGGCGCAATGAGCGCCAGGGCCAGCGCAGTTCGCTGTCGCAGGTCACCGAGCATATGGAAGTCGTCGGGTCTGACGGCAGCCATGTCGGCACGGTCGACAAGGTGAAGGGCGACCGGATCCTGCTGACCAAGAACGACCGCGATGCAGGCGGCGTGCACCACTCGATCCCGTCGCGCTGGATCAAGACCGTCGACGGCAAGGTGACGCTGTCGAAGTCGGCCGACGAAGCCAAGGCGGCGTGGAAGGAAGAAGAGCGCAACTCGGCGATGTTCGAGTACGGTGATCGCACCGGCGGCGACAAGAAGGATGCTGGCACCAGCGGTTATGCTTCGAGCTCGCAGACGGGCAGCACGGCGACCGGCACGGCATCGGGTACTGGCACGGCATCGACCACGGGCACGACGACCGGCGGCACCACCACTGGTACGACGTCGGACACGCTCGGCAAGTCGGGTTCGACCACGTACTAACTGGTTGAAAGCGTTGGCTGGCGTCGCATGATGTCAGCCGGAAAGGGGCCCGGGCGGAAACGTCCGGGCCTTTTTGCAGGTTGCGTTGGGTGTGCGTTTCGCCATACCCGCAACACGAATAATCAAGACAGGAGCAAGTTTATGGCCCGTGCATGGAGCCTGAAGGCACGTCCGCAAGGCATGCCGAAGCATACCGACTTCGCCATGATCGATCTCGACCAGTCGACGCTCGGCGCCGGCGAGGTGCGGATCGCCAATCGCTGGCTGTCGGTCGACCCGTACATGCGCGGGCGGATGAACGACGTGAAGAGCTATGTCCCGCCGTTCGCGCTGGGCGAGGCGATGCAGGGCGGTGCGGTCGGCGAAGTGGTCGAGAGCAACGACGACGGCATCAAGGTCGGCGACATGGTGCTGCATATGGCGGGCTGGCGCGACGAGGCGGTGGTGCCGGCCGCGCAGGTGCAGAAGCTGCCCGCGCTCGACGTGCCTCCGCAGGCGTTTCTGGGTCAGCTCGGTATGCCGGGGATGACCGGGTATTTCGGGCTACTCCAGGTTGCCGAAGCCAAGACTGGCGACACGGTGTTCGTATCGGCGGCGGCGGGTGCGGTCGGATCGACCGTGGTGCAGGTCGCCAAGGCCAAGGGCATGACGGTGATCGGTTCGGCCGGCGGCGCGGAGAAATGCGCGTGGGTGAAGTCGCTCGGTGCGGATGCGGTGATCGACTACAAGAGCGACGTGCCGGTGGTGAAGGCGCTCGGCGAGGCTGCTCCGAAGGGTATCGACGTGTATTTCGACAACGTCGGCGGCGAGCATCTCGACGCGGCGCTGGCGCATGCGCGGATGCATGCGCGGTTCGCGGTTTGCGGGATGATCGACGTGTACAACAGCGGCGCGGCGACGCAGTTGAAGTACCTCGCGCGACTGATCGGTAACCGCGTGCAGATCCGCGGGTTCATCGTCAGCGACTACATGAATCGCGCCGAGGAGTTCTACAAGGACATGGGCGGGATGCTGGCGGCGGGGACGCTGAAGCGGCAGGAGACGGTGCACGAGGGGCTCGAGACGATGCCGGATGCGTTCCTGGGGCTGTTCTCGGGTGGGAATACGGGGAAGATGCTCGTCAAGGTTTGAGCTGCTCTTCGATCCTCCCCCGCCAGGGGGAGGTGGCACCGAAGGTGACGGAGGGGGAGGAACGCGCAACCACAGTTATCCCTTACCTCCCCCTCCGTCTGGCAAGGGCCAGCCACCTCCCCCTGGCGGGGGAGGATGCAGTAGAGGGACGGCTGCATTCCCGCGTCACCCCGGACTAGTTCCGGGGGGCCACCGTGCCGCGTATCGACGGCTGGCGAGTATGCGGATCGGTGGATGCCGGAACGAGCCCGGCATGACGGAGTGGGTGATCGGTTCCGCTACAACCACTTGGCCTGCTTGAACTTCACGTACAGCGCGGCGCAGACGACCGCGATCACGCCCAGCACGACGAAATACCCGTACTCCGTCTTCAACTCGGGCATGTTCTCGAAGTTCATGCCGTAGATCCCGGCGATCGCGGTAGGCACGGCGAGGATCGCGGCCCAGGCGGCGAGCTGGCGGGTGATCGCGCCGGTGCGTTGCTGTTCGAGCAGGTTGCTGAATTCGAACACCGACGTCAGGACTTCGCGCAGGCCCTCGACCATCGTCTGCACGCGGCGGACGTGGTCGAGCACGTCGCTGAAATACGGTTTCGCCTCGGCGTCGATGCACGGCAGGTCGAGGCGGACGATCTTGCCTGCGACCTCGCCCATCGGCCCCAAGATACGCTGGAAGCGGATCATCTCGCGTCGGAGCCCGAAGATGCGGACGATCTCGTCGCGGCCCAGGAATGCGTCGATCGTGCGTTGCTCCATCGCCAGCACCTCGTCCTCGATGCTCTCGACGATCGGGAGATAGCCGTCGACGACGTAATCGAGGATCGCGTGGAGGACGTAATCGACGCCGTTGATCAGCAAGGTGGGCGCGGCTTCGAGCTGTTCGCGCAACGCCTTGTGCGAGCGTGCCGAGCCGTGGCGGACGCTGATGATGTGGCTGTGCCCGACGAAGATCGCGGTTTCGCCGTATGCGATCTTGTCCTGCTCCAGCTGTGCGGTGCGGGCGACGACGAACAACTGGTCGCCATAGACGTCGACTTTGGGCAACTGGTCCGCCTTGATCGCATCCTCCACCGCCAGTGGGTGCAGGTTATACTGCTCCTTCAGCGTCCGCATCTCGGCGTCGGTCGGGTCGCAGATGCCGATCCAGACGAACTCGGAGCGATCCGCGGGACAATCGACCTTTTCGTCGATCGAGACCGCGCGGACGCGCTTGCCATGGCGATAGAGATACGCGGCGACGACCGTCATGGAGCCTCGAGGATTACGCTTACTGGGCTCGCGCCGGTATCAGAACGCCGGGAGCACCGCACCCCGATAATGCTGCTCGATGAAGGTCTTGGTCGCCGGGCTGCGCAACGCGGCGATCAGCTTCACGACGCGCGGATCCTTCTCGCCGCCGGGCAGGCCGACGACGAAATTGACGTAGGGGCTGTTCTTGTCCTCGATCGCGAGCGCATCGCGGACCGGGTTGAGCTTCGCGTCGAGCGCGTAGTTGGTGTTGATCAGCGCAAGATCGACCTCGCCGAGCGTGCGCGGCAGGGTGGCGCCCTCCAGTTCCTTGAACTGCAGGTTCTTGGGGTTGGTGGCGATGTCGTTGAGGCTCGCAAGCGGGTTGGTCGGATTCTTGAGCGTGATCAGCCCGGCCTTTTGCAGCAGCAGCAGCGCGCGGCCGCCGTTGCTCGGCTCGTTCGGGATCGCGACGGTAGCGCCGTTGGGGATCTCCGCGATCGACTTCCACTTGCGCGAATAGGCGCCGAGCGGTTCGACGTGGACGCCAGCATAGGTCACCAGATGCGTGCCGCGCGAGGCGTTGAACTCGTCGAGATACGGCTTGGTCTCGAAATAGCTGACGTCGATCTGCTTCTGCTCGACCTGGAGGTTAGGCTGGACGTAGTCGTTGAAGACGCGGATCTGGAGGTCGACGCCTTCCTTGGCGAGCGTCGGCTTGATCGATTCCAGGATTTCGGCATGCGGGACCGCCGTCGCGGCGACGGTCAGCGTCTTGCCGTCGTTGGTCTTGGTGCCACCGCAGGCGGCGAGCGCGAGCAGCGAGAACGAGGCGAGCAAAATGCGGCGGTTCATGGCGGTTCCTAGCGGCGTTAGATCAGCGGCGGGTGAAGTGGCGGGCGAGCGCGTCGCCGGCATATTGGATGATCTGGACGAGCACGACCAGCAGCACGACGGTGACGACCATGACGTCGGTCTGGAAGCGCTGATAGCCGAAGCGGATCGCGAGATCGCCGAGCCCGCCTGCGCCAACCACGCCCGCCATCGCGGTGAACGAGACGAGCGCGACCGCGGTCACGGTGGCGCCGGCGATCAGTCCGGGGAGCGCCTCGGGGATCAGCGCGCCGGTGACGATCTGGCGGGTGGTGGCGCCCATCGCCTGCACGGCCTCGATCGTGGTGCGGTCGACTTCCTTGAGCGATCCCTCGACGAGGCGCGCGTAGAACGGCGCAGCACCAACGACGAGCGGGGGGATCGCGCCGGCAACGCCTAGCGAGGTGCCGACGAGCATCACGGTGAGCGGGATCATCACGATCAGCAAAATGATGAACGGCACCGAGCGGAGGATGTTGACGATGATCCCGAGCACAGCGTTGGCGACGCGGTTCTGCGACAGGCGGCCCTGCCCGGTGAGGTAGAGCAGGACGCCGAGCGGCAGGCCGAATGCGATCGTGAGGATCAGCGATCCGCCGAGCATGATCAGCGTGTCGAGGCACGCCTGGCCGATGTCGGACCAGTCGATGTTCGCGAAGAAGCTCATGCCGCCAGCGCCGCCAGCATGCGCTGCGTTGCCGGGTGGGCGGCGTTGGCGAAGATATCGGTGACCTCGCCGGTCTCGACGATGCGGCCGCGCTCGAGCACGGCGACGCGGTCGCAGACGTAGCGAACGACGTCCATTTCGTGCGTGATCAGGACGATCGTCAGGCCTAGGTCTCGGTTGAGGTTGCGGAGGAGGGTCAGGACCGAGCGGGTGGTTTCGGGATCCAGCGCGCTGGTGGCTTCGTCGCAGAGCAGGATGTCGGGGTCGGTGGCGAGCGCGCGGGCGATGCCGACGCGCTGTTTCTGGCCGCCGGAGAGTTGGGCGGGGTATTTGGTGGCGTGATCGGCGAGGCCTACGCGGTCGAGCAGTGCGGCGACTTTCGTCTCGCGCTCAGCTTTGGATACACCCGCGAGCACGAGCGGGAACGCGACGTTTGCCGCGACCGTGCGCGACGACAGCAGGCCGAAGTTCTGGAAGATCATGCCGATCCGGCGGCGCAGCGCGCGCAGGTCCGCCGCGGACAACGCGGCTACGTCGACGCCATCGACCTCTACCCGACCCGAAGTCGGGCGTTCTAGCGCGTTGATCAGGCGGATCAGCGTCGACTTGCCTGCGCCGGACTGGCCGATGACCCCGAACACGCCGCGCGCCGGGATCTCCATCGACACGCCGTCGAGGGCAGCCGCGTCGCTTGCCGGGTAGGTTTTAACGACGTCAGTTAGGCGGATCATGCGGTGCCCATGACCTGCGCGGCGAACCGCTCCATTTCCTCGGCCTGCGGGCTCATCTGGAGCAGCAGCAGATCGAGACCGGCCGCTTCATACTCGGCGACGCGCTCCTTCAACTGCTCGGGCGTGCCGACCAGATTGGGGCGCAGGCCGCGGTTGGAGACGGAATATTCCTGGATCTTCAATTCGCGTTCGAGCTGCGTGCCCGACAACCACTGGTCGAAATTCGCATAGCCGGCGGGGAGTTCGGTGACGCTGGTGATGCGGTCGAGCTCGCGCTTGGCCTCCGCCTCGCTGTCGCGGACGATTGCGTAGGCGGCCATCCCGTACTGCATCGGCGCGCCGCCAGCGGCTTCGCGTCGCGCCGCCATGTCGGCGATCTTCGGCGCGATCGCGTCGGCGGGGTCGCCGTGCATGACGTACGCATCGCACTGCGCGGCGATCATCGCCTTTGCCTTCTCGCTTTCGCCGCCGGCATAGACGGTTGGGCGCTTGACGGGCTTGGGCGAGCAGATCGCCTGTTCGGTGGTGTAGAACTGGCCCGCGAAGTCGAAGCGCTCCTGCGTCCACAACCCATCGACGACGGTCAGCCACTCGGCGGTCCGCGCGTAGCGATCGTCGTGCTGGTCGAACTGGAGGCCGTATTGCTTCGCTTCGTCCGCCCACCAGGACGACACGACATTGAGCGCGAGCCGCCCGCCCGAAATCCGGTCGATGTTCGCCGCGGCCTTGGCGAACAATGCGGGGTGGTGAAAGTTCGGGCGGACCGCGACCATCAGCTCGATGCTGTCGGTCACCGCCGCGAGCGCGGCCGCGGTCGACCACGCATCGAGCGCGGGCTGTTCGATGCCCTTGATATCGTTGAGGTTCAGCTCGGCGATCAGCGTCAGGTCATAGCCCCAGCGCTCGGCGTTCTGCGTGAGCGCCTTGGTGTACGCCCAACTCGCCTCCATCCCCTCGTCGGGGACGTTGCGAAGCCAGCCGCCGAAGACGGGAGTCCAGTAACCATAGCGCATCAGCGGGCCTTCTCGATCTGTTCGATCAGGTAATCGACGAGGCGGTCGTGCGGATCCCAGCCGAGCATTTCGAGGGGCTTGGCGACGAAGTTCGACAGCGCGTTTATGTCGTAGAAGCGTGCCACGCCGTCGCGGTCGTCGATCATGACCTCGACTCCGCCGACGTCGAGATCGACCGCGCGGGCGATCGCTTCGGCGGCGTCCTTCAAGGTCTGCGAGGGCTCGACCGCGGCCATCCTGATGCCCGAGCCGGGGACGACGCACGCATCCGCCGGGCAGAGATCGAACGCGCCGCCGCCCGCGACATCGATCGCGTAGAGGAACTTGCGGTCTAGCGTCTCGATCCGGGTGATCGCACCGTCGCGGACGGGGACGTATTCCTGGACCAGCAGGACGCCGTCGACGCTGTTTGGGAGGCCGCTGTCAGCGACTGCGGTGCGCAATTCTTCGAGGCTGTCGAAGCGGATGATGCCCGCGCCCGATCCGCCGATGTTCGCCTTCACGACCAGCGGGAAGCGGAGCGTCTGCGCGGCGGGGACGACGTCGGCGGCGCGGTGGACGACGCGCGTCTCGGGGATCGCGAGGCCGAGCGAGGCGATCAGCGACAATTGCCGCGCCTTGGAGGCGTCGATCGCGAGAACGTCGGTGCCGTTTACCACGCGCGCACCCGTGCGGTGCCAGTGATCGAGCATCGCCATCGTGTCGAAGATCGGATGCTCGTCGTTGCGCAGGAAGCTCGACATCGCGATGCGGTTGAAGACGGCGGGGGCGGGGGCGCTCTGGTCGGCGGGGTTCCAGAAGCCGTCGGGTGTCGCGCGGGTGAACGCGACGCCCCGGCGGTCGAGGGCGGCGAACAGCGGTTCGAACCAGAGCGGGTGCTCGTAGAGAATGGCGAGATCGGTCATCGCTCACCGGATACGCATTGCGTGCGGGCGTGCAAACCCAAGCAAAACTTTGCCGCGCGCAATATCGCGTCGCGGGGCCGCTGACAGCGAGGGGAGGACGCGGTAGCGTGGCGGATGATCTCCAGATTCGTCACGCTCGCTCTTGCCGTTCTCGGCGCCGTTTCCGTCTCGGCACAGGAGGCTCCGCCGGCGCCTTCGCCTGTCGTCCCGGCGACGGTCTCGATCGTGATGACGACGAGCGAGGGGCCGATCACGCTGGCGCTGGAGAAGGAGCGCGCGCCGCTGACGACCGCGAACTTCCTGCGCTATGTCGACCAGAAGCGGCTCGACGGGGTGACGTTCTACCGCGCGATGAAGCTCGGGGCGGATGGCGGGTTGATCCAGGGCGGGCCGCAGGGCGAGGTGAAGCGTCTGTTGCCGCCGGTGAAGCACGAGCCGACTAGCCAGACCGGGTTGTCGCATGTCGACGCGACGATCTCGATGGCAAGGTTTGCGCCGGGGAGTGCGACGGCGGACTTCTTCATTACCGTCGGGCCGGTGTTGTCGCTCGATGCTAATCCGGCGGGGAGTGGGGATACGGCGGGGTTTGCGGCGTTCGGGCATGTGGTGGAGGGGATGGACGTTGTGAAGCGGATTCTTGCTGCGCCGACCTCGCCGACTGCCGGGGTGGGGGTGATGAAGGGGCAGATGATCGCTGCGCCGGTTAAGATTTTGACCGTGCGGCGGGTGAAGTAACGGGCGTCGGATAGAGTGCAATCACGCTTCTCATCGACCACCCCGGCGGAGGCCGGGGCCCAGTTGGGGGACGTCGCCAACTGAGCGCTGCGCGTCGTTACTGCGACCTTTCCAACTGGGCCCCGGCCTTCGCCGGGGTGGTGGCTGGTGAGGCGGCTTATCGCGACCCAATGTTGTTTCCCCGCGAAGGCGGGGACCCAGACTGGGCTCCCGCCTTCGCGGGAGAACAAGTAACCGGGCGGTGCGGCTAGTCGTGCGCGCCTTCAGGCCGGTGCCATAACCCGGATGATTCCGGCCGCGACTTTCGCCGTCACCGGGGTCTTCGCCAGCACTTCGCCGTCGATCGAGATCGGCAGCGGGGGGATCGTGTTGATCTTCAGGCTCTTGCCCCGAAAGTCCCGCACCTTCTCGTGGCGCGACTCGAGCCGGAACACGCTGGCATACCAGTTCTGCACCAGCCGCCGCTTCACGTGCCCCATCACCGCCTGCACCACGATCTCGCCCGAATCGACTGCGGCTGCGTCGACCAGTTCGGTGCCGCCATGATATGGCCCATTCGAGATCCGCACCTCAACCACGCGGATCTTCACCGCGGTCGGGCCTTCGCCGACGATCAGCGTGAACGGGCGGAAGCGCATGTATTGATACGTCGCCCACGCCAGATAGCCGACCTTGCCGAAGACCTTCTTGAGGCCGTGCGGGACCGTCTCGGCGATCTTCGGGCTGATGCCCATCGCGGCGCAGTTTGCGAAATAATCGCCGTCGATCATGCCGAGATCGATGCGACGTGGCTTGCCGGTCCGGATCACCTCCACCGCGCCCTCGATATTCAGCGGAATGCCAAGCGTGCGCGCAAAGCTGTTGGCGGTGCCGAGCGGCAGGACGCCCAGGATCACGTCGTGCCCGACCATCAGGTCGACCAGCCCGCTGACCGTGCCATCGCCGCCGCCGAGGATCAGCAAGTCCGGCTTCTTCGCGAGCGCCCTTAGCACCGTCGCCTCGAGGTCCTTGGGGTCCTCGACCGCATGCGCGTCGACCTCATAGGGCAGCCCCGACATCGCCGCACATGCGCGCTTGAACAGCTTCTGGCCCTTGCGCGACTTGGCGTTGACGACGAGCGCGGCGGACGTGATCGTATCGTTCGACATAAGGCCCCCAACGCACGGCATGCGGTTTCGCACCCGTAACGCTTTGCCCGTAAAACTTGATCCGTCGTCGCGCATCCCGCAAAGCCCGCCGCATGACCGCAAGCTATCCCGCGCTTCGCCTCCGTCGCACCCGCGCCTCCGCCTGGAGCCGCCGCCTCCATGCCGAGACCGTGTTGACTCCCGCCGACCTGATCTGGCCGCTGTTCGTCACCGAAGGAGCCGGCGTCGAGCAACCGATCGCCAGCCTGCCGGGCGTGTCGCGCTGGTCGGTCGACGGGATCGTCGCGCGCGGCCGCGAGGCGCGCGACCTCGGCATCCCGTGCATCGCGCTGTTCCCGTACACGCAGGTCGATCGCCGGACCGAGGACGGTCGCGAAGCGCTCAACCCCGACAATCTGATGTGCCAGGCGATCCGCGCGCTGAAGGACGCGGTGCCCGAGGTCGGCGTGCTGACCGACGTCGCGCTCGATCCGTACACCAGCCACGGCCATGACGGGCTGGTCGACGCGGCGGGCTATGTCGTCAACGACACGACTGCCGAGATGCTCGTCGCGCAGGCGCTCAACCAGGCGAACGCGGGCGCGGACATCATCGCGCCGTCGGACATGATGGACGGCCGGATCGGCATGATCCGCAGCGCGCTGGAGGGGGAGTCGCACCACAACGTCCAGATCATGTCCTACGCCGCCAAGTACGCCAGCGCGTTCTACGGTCCATTCCGCGATGCGGTCGGCTCGCGCGGTCTGCTGAAGGGCGACAAGAAGACGTACCAGATGGACAACGCCAACGCCGAAGAGGCCTTGCGAGAGGTCGCGATGGACCTGGCGGAGGGCGCCGACACGGTGATGGTCAAGCCCGGCCTGCCGTATCTCGACATCATCGTCCGCGTGCGACAGGCGTTCGAGGTACCGGTGTTCGCGTACCAGGTGTCGGGCGAATACGCGATGATCGAGCACGCCGTCGCGGCGGGTGCGGCGGAGCGCGACGTGATGGTGCTGGAGACGCTGATGTCGTTCAAGCGCGCAGGCTGCTCGGGCGTGCTGACCTATCACGCGGCGCATGCGGCAAAATTGCTCGGCGGATGATCCAGACCGAACGGCTGATCTTGCGCGGCTGGCGTGATGACGATGCCGCCTTGCATCATGCAATGTGCGCCGACCCGGCGGTGATGGCGTATCTCGGGCCGGCGCCGACGCTGGCCGACTCCGTCGCGGTGGTGGCACGCCAGAAGGCGATGTTCGCCGACTATGGCGCGTGCTTCTGGGCGCTCGAACGACGGGATACCGGCGCGTTCATCGGCTGGTGCGGGATCAAGCCGGGCCCGGTCGGTACGCCGATCGAGGGGAAACCCGAGATTGGCTGGAGTCTCGTCCAGAGCGAATGGGGGCAGGGCTATGCACGGGAGGCAGCGGAGGCTTCCCTCGCCTGGGGTTGGCGTGAGATGGACTTGCCGACGGTCTGGGCGATCACCGTCCCGGCAAACACGGCCAGCCGCGCGCTCATGGAGCGGCTCGGAATGACCCGCGTGGTCGATGGCGATTTCGATCATCCGAAGCTCACCGCTGGCGACCCGCTTCGCCGCCATATTCTCTACCGGATCGACCGCCCCGCTTATGTCTGAGACCGTATCGATCGAAGACCAGCCGCTGATGGCGCGCTGGTGCCGGACGATGTTCGTGGCGACGATCCTGACCGGATCTTTCCTGCTGTTCCTCGTCCAGCCGATGGTCGCGCGGATGGCGTTGCCGCGGCTGGGTGGCGCGCCGGCGGTGTGGAACTCGGCGATGCTCGTGTACCAGGCGCTGCTGCTCGCGGGCTATGCGTATGCGCATTGGCTTGGGCGGGTGAGGCCGCGGGCGCAGGCGGCGATCCATTTGGGCGTGCTGATCGTCGCGGCGTTGTGGTTGCCGATCGGGTTGATCGCGATGGACCTTCCGGCGGACGCGTTGCCTGCGCTTTGGGTGCCGTGGCTGCTCGGGCTGTCGATCGGGCCGTTGTTCTTTGCGGTATCCGCGCAGGCACCGCTGATCCAGCGCTGGTTCAGCGCGGCGAGTGGCGGCGGCGATCCCTATGCGCTGTATGCCGCGTCCAATCTCGGCAGTTTTGCGGGGCTGATCGCGTACCCGTTGCTGGTCGAGCCGCTGATGGCGGTGCACGGCCAGAGCCTGTTGTGGAGCGGCGGGTATCTGCTGCTGATCGTGCTGGTGCTCGCCTGCGCCACGCGTCTGCCGAAGACCGCAGCAGTCGATCATGTTGCCGCAACCAGCGCGCCGCCGGGCGCGCGGCGGATCGCGCATTGGATTGCGCTGGCGCTCGTGCCGTCGGGGATGATGCTGGCGACGTCGACCTATATTACCACCGATATCGTCGCGATGCCGCTGCTGTGGGTGATCCCGCTCGGGCTGTACCTGCTGAGTTTCAGCGTGGCGTTTGCAAACGATCGCTGGCTTGCCGACCTGCTGACGCGGATCGCGCCGATCACGATTTTGTTGTTCGGCGGGATCATCATGGGCGGGGTCAACGAGCGGCCGTTCTTCAGCGCGGGGATCGCGCTGGTGTTGCTGTTCATGATCTCGGTTGCGTTGCACACGACGCTGTACCGCAAGCGGCCGGCGCCGGATCGATTGACCGGATTCTATCTCGCGATGTCGGCAGGCGGGGCGCTCGGCGGGGTGTTCGCTGCGCTGGTGGCGCCCGTGGTGTTCGACTGGACGTATGAGTATCCACTGCTGATCCTTGCGGCGGGCGCGCTTGTGCCGCAGATTTATCTGTTCGGACGGTTCCGCGCGCTGTGGATGGGCAAGGGGCCAGCGAAACACGTCGCGTTGCTCGCGATCGTCTGCGCGTTGGTCATCCTTACCGCATTGCGAATCGGCAATCCCGATGGCGTGTTCGGCGAGGGGCGCCAGGGCCTCGTGTTCCTGGTGATAGCCGCGATCGGATTCGTCGCGATCGGCGCGCGGCGGCCGTACATGGTCGTGCTGGCGGGGGCGCTGGTGCTGTTCGGCGGGTATCGGTCGCTCGAGTTCTCGCTCGATCCGGGCGCGCGGGTGCGGAGTTATTTCGGCGTCTATACCGTGCGAGATGAGCCGGGGCCGAACGGCGGCACGCGCGAGCTCGATCATGGGACGACGGTGCATGGCATCCAGTTGCGCGGTTCCCCTGAGCGCGAGCGGACGCCGACGACCTATTACGCGGCAGGATCGGGCGTCGGGCAGGCGATGCAAGCCGCGCCCGCGCTATACGGCCCGCAGGCGCGGATCGGTGTGGTCGGGCTGGGGACGGGGACGCTCTCCTGCTATGCGCGGCCGGGGCAGCGCTGGCGGTTCTACGAGATCGACCCGGCGGTGGTGCGGATCGCGCGCGATACCGGGCAGTTCACCTATCTGTCCCGGTGCCTGCCCAAGTCCGAGATCCGGATGGGCGATGCGCGGATCGCGCTGTCGCATGATGCGGCGGATAGTCTCGACCTGCTCGCGCTCGATGCGTTCTCTTCGGATTCGGTGCCGATGCACCTGATGACGCGCGAGGCGTTCGCGACCTATGGCCGGGTGCTGTCGCAGGGCGGCCTGTTGCTGGTGCATATTTCCAACCGGTTCATCGATCTGGAGCCGGTGATCGCGGCGGCGGCGCGCGAGGGCGGGTGGACTGCGGTCGAGCTGAAATACCGTCCGTCGAGCGTGCTGGTCGATCGGGCGTCGGCGTCGGACTGGGTGGCTTTGTCGCGCGATCCGCGTGCGATCGCTGCGTTGCAGTCGGGTGATCCGGAGTGGGCACCGCTGGTGCCGCGCAAGGGCTTCACGGCATGGACGGACGATTATTCGACGATCCTGCCGTTGCTGAAGGGGTTCTAGCCGTCTGATCCTCCCCTGTCGGGCGAGGATCAGCAGCGGATCAGGCGGCGGGGAGGCTAGCCTGGATGCGGGTGATCGTGGCGCCCTGGCGATCGTTCTCTGCCTGTGCCTTGTCGCGGATCGCGGCCAGTGCCGGATAGTCGGGCTGCAGCTTGGCGGCGCGGTCGGTGGCGCGTTGTTCTATGTCGGTCACCAGCGCCGACGATTGCGCGCGCCAGTCGTCGAGTCCGGCGAGAGCGGTCTGCGCGGCGAGCCACGCGTCGCTGCCAACCGCGCCGCCGCGTGCGGTCCGTGCGAGGGCCTCGGTCTTGGCCGCATCGCGCGTGAAGCCGGTGGCGATCGCATCGAGCTTGGCCGAGATCGTTTGGATATCCGCATCGAGCGCCGGATCGGGGGCGGCTACCGCGGACTTCACCTCGGGCTCGGCGAATCCGAGCTTCTCGACCGGGCGCAGGCCGAGCGACGGATAGGCGGTGGTATCCTTGCTGCACGCGGACGCCGCGAGCAGGGCGAGTAGCGACAGCGAACGGAGCGGAGCGGCGAGTTTCATGCCCGCCGCTCTATGCGTCCGCGCCTCCCGACACAACTTTATCGCGGCAAACCCTTGCGCCCCCGAAAATGCCTGCTATCAGCGCCCCTCCAGTGCACCCATAGCTCAGCTGGATAGAGCATCAGACTACGAATCTGAGGGTCGGGCGTTCGAATCGCTCTGGGTGCACCAGGATTTTCCGCTTCACGGCGGGCTTGTCGAACCGGTCACCGGACGGCGATGCACCCATAGCTCAGCTGGATAGAGCATCAGACTACGAATCTGAGGGTCGGGCGTTCGAATCGCTCTGGGTGCACCATTTTTCCTATCATCGGGCGTCGAGCCAGCGGGCGATGCGATCGAGCAGCCTGTCGGTCGCGTCCAGCTTTCCGCCCATTTGCAGGAAGGCGTGGATCATGCCGTCGAACCGGTCGTGGTCGACCGTGACGCCTGCGTCGCGCAGGCGCTGGCCATAGGCTTCGCCTTCGTCGCGTAGCGGGTCGTTCTCGCAGGTTATCAGCAGCGTCTGGGGCAGGGTGGCGAGGTCATCTGCCAGGATGGGCGACGCGTGGGGGTCGGTGCGGTCTGCGTCCGAGGCTAGGTACAGGTCGATCTGCCGCTCCAGCGACTTCGCATCGATGATGTTGCCGTCTTCGCTTTGCCGCGATGGGTAGGCGGTGTCGCGGCGCAGGTCGGTGTTCGGGTAGAGCAGGATCTGGCCCTGTAGCGCTGGTCCGCCTTCGGATGCTGCGCGGGAGGCGAGCGCGGTCGCGAGCGTACCGCCTATGCTGTCCCCGGATATGACGATGCGCGATCGGTCGATGTCCAGCGCGTCGGCTTGCGCGATGAGGCGTTGCAGCGCCGTCCAGCTATCGTCGAGTTGCGCGGGGAAGCGGTGTTCGGGCGCTAGGCGATAGGCGGGGGCGGCGACCAGCCAGCCGGTCCGGTTCGCCAGCGCGCGCAATGCAGGATCATGGCCGTCGATCGACCCAGCGATCGCGCCGCCGCCGTGGATGTGCAGCAGCAGCGGCAACGGACCGGGTTTCGGGCGATATAGCCGCACGGTCAGCGGGCCGGACTCGGACGGCAGCATGAGGTGCGTGATCGCATGGACCGGTTCCGGATCGCTGGAGAAGGTCTTCAGCAGCGCCGTCTGGTAGCGGAAGTCGGCGAGCCACTGCGCATCGTCGGCGTGCGGATCGGCGCCCGGGGCGAGTGTCTTTACCGTGTCGAGTATCGTTCGAGCCTGTGGATCCACCGGCGCATCTCCTTCGCGGGTCGGACGTTTGGTGGCCACGACGAGTTCCCTGCGCGGGCAGCTGCGACTTTGGACAAGGCCGGGCGTTCAGCGCACTAAGGATTTGAGGAGATGGCTATGAAGCGGACGGGCAAGCGATTGATCGGCGGGGCGCTGCTGGCGGCGGTATCGGGGATCGGGCTGTCGCTCTATTCGAGCCGCGTCGCGCGGCTTGCCGAGGATTTGGTGCCGGCGGAAGGGCGTTTTCTCGACGTCGCGGGTGCTCGGCTGCATTATATCGATGTCGGCAGCGGGCCGACGATCGTCATGGTCCACGGGCTCGCCGGGCAGTTGCGCAACTTCAGCTATGCGCTCGTCGACCTGCTGAAGGACGACTACCGCGTGATCGTCGTCGATCGGCCGGGGTCGGGCTATTCGACCGCGACGGGGGCGATGCCGGGGATCATCGGGCAGGGCGCGATCATCGCCGACTTCATCCAGAAGCTCGGGCTCGATCGGCCTTTGCTGGTCGGGCATTCGTTGGGCGGTGCGCTGAGCCTCGCGGTCGGGCTCGACCATCCGCATCTGGTCCGCGCGCTGGCGTTGATCGCGCCGCTGACGCAGCCGTTGGAGCAGGTGCCCGAGAGCTTCCGCGGGCTCGCCCGGATTCCGTCGGGTGCGCGTCTGGCGTTCGCGCAGGTGTTGGGGACGCCGCTCAGCCGGTTGACCGCGAAGAAGACACTGGAAGGCGTGTTTGCGCCCGAGGCTGTGCCGGAGGATTTCATAACGCGGGGCGGTGGTGCGCTGTCGGCACGGCCGATCGCGATCGCGGCGGCGGCGGCGGATCTTGCCGGGGCGAACGACGATGTGACGGCGATGGTCGGGCGGTATGCGGAGATCGGTTTGCCGGTGCGGATCTTGTTCGGGCGGCAGGATGCTATTCTTGATCCGGCCTGGAATGGTCACCGGACTGCTGCGGTTATTCCGGGAGCGAAGATCGACACGATCGAGGGCGGGCACATGATCCCGATTACGGCGCCTGAGGCTTGTGCGCGGTTTGTGAGGGCTGCGTTTGCGGCTGGGTGAGGGTTTACCCTAGTAGTTTGTCCACCCCGGCGCAGGCCGGGGTCCAATTGGAAAGGTCGACGTAACTGAGGTTTGCGCTCCGTTAGCTAGCTTCCCCAATTGGGCCCCGGCCTTCGCCGGGGTGGTGCTTTGGTAGGGAGCGCGTTCTCGACAACAAGCACTCGCGGCGTTGGAAGTTGCCGATGCTCGTGTTGATGCAATGCCGATAGCTGTCCGAGAGACGGCAACGAACGCCATCTCCCGCTTCTTGTTCTCCCGCGAAGGCGGGAGCCCAGTCTGGGCTCCCGCCTTCGCGGGAGAACAAGCTTGCGTTTGAGTACCGGTCAGCCGGCGACGGGGAGTTTTACCTTGCCCTTGTCGTCTCGTTCCAACGGACCGTAGGACAGTACGACCTCGAGCAGCAGCGGCCCGCCATAGATATGCGGGAACAGTTGTCCGCCGCGCGACTCTTCCCACTTCACGTCGTCGTCGAGCGCTTCGAGATCGATCGCAGCCACATGCAGGTCCGACTGGCCAGCGAAGTGCTTGTCCACCGTCTCCGTCAGCTGCTCGGCGGTCGAGAGGTGGATATAGCCATCGGCTACATCCACCGGCGCGCCTGCAAAGCTCCCGCTTTCCAGGGTCGCCAGCTGCTCCCCCGTCAGCACCTTGTACGCGATCGGATCGCGGCTCATTCGCCGTCCTCCGGACCTGCTGCGTCGTCCTCGCCGATCGTCGCGCCGGTATCAGGCGCGACCTCGGGCACGGCGTCCGCCAGGTTGATCTCGGCGTCTTCCTCGGTTTCCTCGATCCGTGCGGCGGAGACGACGTGTTCGCCCTTCGCCACGTCGAACAGCTTCACGCCGGCCGAGTTGCGGCTGATGACGCGGAGCGACGCGAGCGTCGTGCGGATCAGTTTCGCCTGGTTGGTCACCAGCATCAGCTGATGGCCCTTCGCCGCGGCGAAGCTCGCGACGACGGGGCCGTTGCGCGCGATGTTGTCGATGTTGGTGATGCCCTGGCCACCGCGGCCGGTGCGGCGGTAGTCATAGGCGCTCGACAGCTTGCCATAGCCGTTCTCGCAGACCGTCAGGATGAACTGCTCGCGGTCCTTGAGGTCGTTGTAACGGTCGGCGCCCATGCCGTGATCGCCCTCGCGTTCGCCCTTCCACGGGGCGAACTTGAGATACGTCTCGCGCTCCTCGGGCGTCGCGCCGACACGGTGGAGGACCGACAGCGAGATGACCTCGTCGTCGCCCTTCAGCGTGACGCCGCGTACGCCGGTCGACGTCCGGCTCTGGAACTCGCGGACGTCGTCGCCGGCAAAGCGGATCGCCTTGCCGAGCTTGGTCGCGAGCAGCACGTCGTCATGCTCGCTGAGCAGCGCGACGCCGATCAGCTTGTCCTCGGACCCTTCTTCGAAGCGCATCGCGATCTTGCCGTTCGACGGCACGTTGGTGAACGCATCCATCGCGTTGCGGCGCACGAGTCCGCGCTGCGTCGCGAACATCACGTGCAGACGGCTCCACTCGCTCAGATCCTCCGGCAGCGGGAGCACGGTCGAGATCGTCTCGCCCGGCGCCAGCGGCAGCAGGTTGATCATCGGCCGACCACGCGTCGCGGGACCACCCTCGGGCAGGCGCCAGACCTTGTAGCGATAGACCTTGCCGAGGTTCGAGAAGAACAGCACCGGGGTGTGCGTCGAGGTGACGAACAGCTCGGTGACGACGTCCTCGTCCTTCGTCGACATGCCCGCGCGACCCTTGCCGCCGCGGGCCTGCGCGCGGAACGTGTCGAGGCTGGTGCGCTTGATATAGCCCTGCATGGTCACCGTGACGACCATGTCCTCGCGCTCGATCAGGTCCTCGTCGTCGATGCCGTTGGCGGCGGCGGCGATCTCGGAGCGGCGCGGCGTGGCGAATTCGTCGCGGATCGCGATCAGCTCGCCGCGCATCACTTCGTACAGCTTCGCACGGTCGCCGAGGATGTGGAGCAACTCGCCGATCGTCGCGGCCAGCGCCTTCAGCTCGTCGCCGATCTCGTCTCGGCCCAGCAGCGTGAGGCGGTGCAGGCGGAGATCGAGGATCGCGCGGACCTGCGGCTCGGACAGCTTGTAGATGCCGTCGGCCTGCTTGTCCTCGACCGCCTCGACCAGCGCGATGTACGGCGCGATCTCCTCGACCGGCCATTCGCGGGCGAGCAGCTTGCCGCGCGCTTCGGCGGGGCTCGACGAGCCGCGGATGATCTTGACGACTTCGTCGAGGTTGGTGACCGCGATGACGAGGCCGAGCAACAGATGCGCGCGCTCGCGGGCCTTCGCCAGTTCGAATTTCGAGCGGCGGGTGATGACCTGCTCGCGGAACGTGATGAACGCGCCGATGATGTCGCGCAGGTTGAGCAGTTCGGGACGGCCGCCGCGGATCGCCAGCATGTTGGCGGGGAAGCTCGACTGCGCGGGCGTGTGGCGCCAGAGCTGGTTGAGCACCACGTCGACGGTCGCGTCGCGCTTCAGGTCGATGACGATGCGGACGCCCATGCGGCTCGATTCGTCGCGGATGTCGCTGACGCCTTCGATCCGCTTGTCCTTGGCGGCTTCGGCGATCTTCTCGACCAGGCCGTTCTTGCCGGTCTGGAACGGGATTTCGGTGAGCACGATGGAGCGACGGTCGCCCTTGCCCTCCTCGACGATATGGCGCGAGCGGACGATGATCGAGCCGCGGCCGGTTTCGTAGGCGGACTTGGCGCCCGCGCGGCCGAGGATGATCGCGCCGGTCGGGAAGTCGGGACCGGGTACGATCTCGAACAGTTCCTCGGTCGTGATCGCGCCATTGTCCATGTACGCGAGGCACGCGGCGATGACTTCGCCGAGATTGTGCGGCGGGATGTTGGTCGCCATGCCGACCGCGATGCCGCCCGCGCCGTTGACCAGCAGGTTCGGGAAGCGCGCCGGCAACACCGAAGGCTCGCGCTCCGAGCCGTCATAGTTGGGCGTGAAGTCGACCGTGTCCTTGTCAAGATCGCCGAGCAGCGCGTTCGCGACCTTGCCCAGGCGTGCCTCGGTGTAGCGCATCGCCGCGGGCGGATCGGGATCCATCGAGCCGAAGTTGCCCTGGCCGTCGATCAGCGGCACGCGCATCGACCAGTCCTGGGTCATGCGGGCCAAGGCGTCGTAGATCGAGCTGTCGCCGTGCGGATGGTATTTACCCATCACGTCACCGACGACGCGCGCGGACTTGCGGTACGGCTTGCCGGCGACGAAGCCGCTTTCGTGCGCGCCGTACAGGATGCGGCGGTGGACGGGCTTCAGGCCGTCGCGGACGTCGGGCAGCGCGCGCGCGACGATGACGCTCATCGCATAGTCGAGATAGCTCGACTTCATCTCGTCGACGATCGAGATCGTGGCGATGCCGGCGGGCTCGCCGCCCTGTGGTTCGGCGAGTATGGTCTCGTCGGTCAAATCTGAACGCTTTCGGCTTGTTGCGGTGTTGTGACACACCTTAGCCGAGGGGGGGGCACCTTACTACCCCCGCGCACGCGTACGCACGCGAGGGAGAAGGGTTTCATCGTTAATTTGAGGCTTATTTGCACGCGGTCTTGGTCTTGTTGCCGGCGAGCGAGCAATTGTACGTGACGGTCTTGCCGTTCGCGAGTTTGGCGGTGACCATGCGGCCCTTGGCGACGGTCGTGGTGTGCTTGGCGACCTTGGTGTTGCCCATCGGCGTGGTCGTCTTGGTCGTGGTGGTGTGCGTCGCGACGGTCTTCGGCTTGACGCTGGTCTGAGCCTGGGTCGCGGCGACGGCTGCGGTGCCGGACAGCAGCGTAGCGGCGGCGAGGATCGCGAGGGGGAGAGACTTCTTCATGCGGGTATCCTCTCGTTTCGGCCTTGGTGGACGATGCGGAGAGACTGCGCCGAGGGACCTGAACGGAGTGTGGCAGATAGGTGAAATCTGCGTCATGAGCGGGGCGAGGTGGGGTGCGAATTCGGTTCTCCTGCGCAAGCAGGAGCCCAGGGTTACGGGCGGTATCGTTTGGTATCCTGGGCTCCTGCGTGCGCAGGAGAACAGCGACTAAGGCGTGACCTCGGCGCCGTCCCAGGCGAACAGCTTGCCGCTGTCCGGCGCGCGCAGGCCGTCGATGACGTCGAGCAACTGCACCGCCGCGCGGTCAGGCTTGAACAAATTGCCGGGGGTGACGTTGCCCTGGAACGGCTTCGACAGACCGGTGTCGACCGTGCCCGGATGCAGACCCACGACGATCCCGCTGGAGTTTCGCCGTTTGTCCTCGATCGAGATCGTCTTCACCAGTTGGTTCAGCGCTGCCTTCGACGCGCGATAGCCATACCAGCCACCGAGCTTGTTATCGCCGATGCTCCCCACGCGCGCCGAGAGCACAGCGAACACGATCCGCCCCGCTTTGGGCATCGTCGGCAAAAAGTACTTCGCCACCAGCGCCGGGCCGATCGCGTTGATCGCGAAGTTGCGCGCCATCCACACCGGATCGAGCTCGCGCATCGTCTTCTCGGGACCCTTGTCACCGTCGTGCAGCAAGCCCGTCGCGACGATCACCAGCGTCGGGGACCCGACCCGCAAGGCCGCCGCCGCAATGCTAGCCTCGTCTTCCAAATCGAGATGCCGATCGCCGCTATCCGATCGCGCGAACCCGTAGACCTTATCGAAAGCCCCTTCCTCGATCAGCGCCTCCTCAAGCGCCTTGCCGATGCCACCCGACACGCCGATGACGACCGCGCTGCTCACTTGCGCACGAACCGGAACTGCGCGTCGCTGCTGCCCGCCGCGTCATACGCATAGCCGTCGCTGTCGAACCCCTTGATCCCCTCGACCGTGTCGACGCGGTGCTCGACCAGCCACCGCGCGACCATGCCGCGCGCCTTCTTCGCATGGAAGCTGACGAACTTCTGTGCCTCGCCTTCGCGGAAATCGATCGCTACGACGCGTATGGACGAAGGTAATTTCCCATCCGCCGCCGCCCAATATTCCTGGCTCGCGAGGTTGAGGATCGTCTGCGATCCCTCCGCCTCGACGTCGTCCGCGAGCAGCTTGGCGATCCTGTCTCCCCACCAGTCGGTCAGCTTCGTCTTCCGGGGCGCCCAGCGCGTGCCCATCTCCAACCGGTAGGGTCGCATCAGGTCGAGCGGCCGCAGCAACCCGTACAGCCCAGACAGCATGCGCACGTGGTCCTGCGCGTAGTCCACCGCCGCCTCGTCGAGGGTCTTCGCCTCCAGCCCGGTATAGACGTCGCCCGCGAACGCGAACATCGCCGGCCGCTCGGGCAGCGTGTCGAAATCGCGGAATCGGTCCGCGTTCAGCTTCGCCAGTGCGGGTGAGATATGCATCAGTTCCGACAGCTTCTTCGGCGTCAGATGCGCGGCGGCATGCGCCAGCGTCTTCGCCTCATCGGCGAAGCGCGGTGCGGTCGGGTCGAGCTTGGGCAGCGCGCTCTCGTAATCGAGCGTCTTGGCGGGCGATAGGACAGCGATCATGGCCGCGATCTAGCGACGGCCGGGGGCGCGTTCAATCGACGTTCACGCGCAATCTTACATCCGCGGGATCCAAGCCGCTCGCTTGAACGTATGCATGGCGGATCATATAGCGTCGTCGCGCGCCACTTACGTAAGCGGGCCGACGCAGAGGGAGAGTTTCCGCATGAAGACCATTTCCAAGCTTGCACTGATTGCGGCGTTTGCCACCGGCACGAGCGGCCTCGCGCTGTCGGCGCCTGCGTTCGCCAAGGACAAGAAGGCCGAAGAGGCACCGGCCATGAAGCTGAGCCCCGAAGTCCAGAAGCCCGGCATTGCCGCGCAGACCGCGCTGACCGCCAAGGATTACGCCGGCGCGCAGACCGCGATCGACCAGGTCGATGCCGCCGCCAAGACCGACTACGAGAAGTATATCGGCGCCGCGCTCCGCTATCAGCTCGAGAACGAGAAGCTGGTCGCCGCGCAGACCGCCAACCCGAACGCGCCGATGAACGAGACGACGCTGGCAAAGCCGCTCGACGCGCTGATCGCCAACCCGGCGACGCCGGCCGCCGACCGCGGTCGCTATGCCTATCGCCGCGGTGCACTCGCGTTCAACGGCAAGCAGTACCCGATCGCGCTCCAGTATTTCGCCAAGGCGAAGGAGCTCGGCTACACCGATCCGAACCTGCCGCTGCAGGTCATCAAGGCGAAGATGGACAGCGGCGACGTCGCCGGTGCGACCGCCGATCTGGAGGCCAGCATCGCGCAGATGACGGCATCGGGCCAGAAGGCGCCGGAGGAATATTACCGGTACGCGATCGCCAAGTCCTACGCTGCCAAGCGCAACGCCGATACGATGGCGTGGCTGAAGAAGTGGATCACGGCATACCCGTCGGCGAAGAACTGGCGCGACGTGCTGATCCTGTCTGGCATCCAGGCAAACGCGCTGATCCCGCTCGACGAGGCACAGAAGGTCGACGTGTTCCGCCTGATGCGTGCGACCAATTCGCTCGCCGATCAGACCGACTATCTCCAGTATGCCGACAGCGTAAACCGTCGCGGCTTGCCGAGCGAAGCGCAGGCGGTGATCAAGGAAGGTCTTGCGTCGGGCAAGATCCCGGCGTCGAACACGATGGCCAAGGGCCTGCTGGCGGATGCGAGCAAGAACATCGCCAACGATGGTCCGTTGTCGGGCCTCGAGAAGCGCGCTGCGGCGGCGCCCAACGGCAAGCTCGCCGCGGGTACGGCCGATGCCTATCTCGGCCAGAACAACTACGCCAAGTCGATCGAGTTGTACCGCCTGGCGCTGACCAAGGGCGGCGTCGATGCCGACGACGTCAACCTGCATATGGGCATCGCGCTCGCGCGGTCGGGTGACAAGGCGGGTGCTGCGACGGCGTTCTCGGCGGTCAAGGCTTCGCCGAAGGCGGACGTTGCTGGCCTGTGGACGACCTGGCTCGGCGCACCGGCTGCCTAAGCTAAGGCGTCTTGAACAAGGAAGCGGGGTGGCAGCAATGCCACCCCGTTTTCGTTTGTGGGTATGGCCGGCCCATCACAAAGTCCAAACTCCCCTCCTTGAAAGGGGGGGGGCAGGGGGTGGGTTGGCCTGCTTGTGTTACGAAGGTCCGAACCAAGCGGAGCCCGACCCACCCCCAACCCCTCCCTTCCAGGGAGGGGCGAAGACTAGATGCTAGTCGACCACCACCGGGATCCCCGACAGCGCCTTCGCCGTCCGGATCGTCAGCGACGTCTTCACGCTGGCCACGTTGGGCGCAGGCGTCAGGTGCGTCGTCAGGATTTCCTGGAAGCTCTTCAGGTCGGCGGCGACGATCTTCAGGATGAAGTCGATCTCGCCGTTGAGCATGTGGCATTCGCGGATTTCGGGAATGTCGGCGATGTGATGTTCGAACGCGGCGAGGTCGTGCTCGGCCTGGCTGCGTAGCGACACCATCGCGAACACGGTGATCGGGAAGCCCAGGCGGCTGGCATCGAGATCGGCGTGATAGCCACGAATGGCACCCGCTTCCTCAAGTGCGCGGACGCGGCGGAGGCACGGCGGCGCGGTGAGCCCCACCTGGTCGGCCAGATCGACATTGGTCATCCGACCGTCGGCCTGCAACAGCGACAGGATCTGCCGATCGATCCGGTCAAAACTCATTACACGCAACTCCTGATGGGCATCGCAAACCAAGCGATTCATTCCTCATAGCGATAAGATTGTTGCGGCGAAACGCAATTGTCCCACAATGCGACGAAGGCCATTGCCTACCGAAATGGGTTGTTCCTTCGCATCGCCGCGCGCGTTAAGGAATCGGTACGGAGAGCGTGCTAAGCCCGCTGAAGCCGGGGAACGATGTGCGGTTCGACGATAGCCTGAAGACGATCCTTGCCGCCGACATGGCCACCGATTTCGGTGCGCAATCGGCGTGGCGGCAGTTGGTCGACCTGATGGGACGCGGTCGTGCGGTCGTCGACGAGCCGGCGATCGCGCGGTTGCGGCTGTTGCGGCAGGCGGTGCCGGTCGAGGTCCGGGCTGCGAGTGCGCGGGCGCTGGCGTTTGCCAAGCCCGATGCTCGGCTCGTCGGGTTCTTCGCGGAAGACGTGCTGGCGATCGCCGCGCCGGTGTTGCGGACGGCGACGCTGGAGCCGGACGATTGGCTCGCGCTTCTTCCGCGACTGACCCCGCCGAGCCGATCCGTGCTGCGCCATCGTCGTGACCTGCCCGGCGAGGTCCAGCGTGGGTTGCAGAGCTTCGGTCCGACCGACTTCGTGTTGCCGCAACCCGAAGCGCCAGTCGAGATCGAGGTGGCCGAGGCGGAACCGGTTGCGCCCGAGCCCATCGCCCTCGAGCCGGCGCTGAGCAAAAAGGCGCCAGTCCGCGATGAACAGATCGCGAAGCTTTCCGAACCGGCTCCCGCCGACATTCCCGAGCTGTCCCTCTACGCAGCGCCGCTCAGCGAAACCCCGTTCATGGCGCTCGGCGCGGTCGCACGCGGGCTGCCGTTCGTCGCCGAGGCGTTTCGCCACGCCAAGCTAGCCGAAACCGAACCGCCCGTTCCGGCACCCGAGGATGCAGCCCCGGCGGATCGGTTCGAAATTTCCGACCTCGTCGCGCGTATCGAAGCGTTCAATCGCGACCGCACCGTCGATGCTGCTACGCCAGCGCCCGTAGCGGCCGAGATCGAGGGCTTCCGTTTCGAGACCGATGCGCAAGGGATCATTCGGATGGTCGACGGCGTCGCGCGCTCGGCACTGGTCGGCGTGTCGCTCGCCTATGCCGCGCAACAGGGCGAGGCGCATCTCGACGGAGTCGCGGCGGGCGCGTTCCGCCGCCGCTCGCGGTTCAGCGATGCGCGGCTCGAAGTAGGCGGCCTGTCCGATGCGTTCGGATCGTGGCGGCTTTCGGGCGTGCCGGCGTTCGAGCACGCGTCGGGCCGATTTATCGGTTTCCGCGGAACGGGGCGTCGCCCGCGTCGCGACGAGACGGCCGAGCCGGTTCGCGTCTCGTCGCCAGTGTCCGATTCGCTCCGCCAGCTTGTTCACGAACTGCGCACGCCCACCAATGCGATCGCCGGGTTCGCGGAGCTGATCGAGACGCAGTTGCTGGGTCCGGTCTCGCCGACCTACCGCGACCGTGCGACCACGATCCGCACGCAGGCGGGCGACCTGCTCGCGGCGATCGACGATCTCGATACTGCCGCACGGATCGAAGGGCGTGCGCTCGACCTGCGCCCGACGACGGTGCCGGTTCGTCCGTTACTCGACCGGGTCGTGCGGGATCTTCAGCCGCTCGCGACGCTGCGTGGTACGAGCCTGGTCGTGGCGATGCTGGCGGGCGACTGTGACATCCTCGGCGACGATCGTGCGGTCGAGCGGCTGATCGGCCGGTTGCTCGCCGCGCTGGTTTCGGCGGGGCGGAAGGGCGAGCAGCTCGGCGTGGTCGTGCGGCCGGTCGCCGATACCGTGATGATCGAGTTCGACCGACCCGCTGCGCTCGCCGCGCATGCCACCGATGTCCTGCTGAGCATCGATGCCGAACATGAGAGCGACGGCGATGGCGCGCCCTTGCTCGGGACTGGTTTCGCGTTGCGGCTGGCGCAGAACCTCGCGGTCGAACTGGGCGGCGTGCTGACGATCGGCGCCGACCGCCTGACCCTTCAGCTTCCGGCTGCTGATACTGTCGATGCGGAGCGGACCGCCGACGAACAGCGGTGACGTATCGCCCCCCGCGCCCGACCGACGCACAACGCGTGGTATGGCCCGAGGCATTCGGCACGCGCTTCACCGTCTTCGCGGACGTCGAAGAGGAATTCGACTGGAACGCCCCGCTGAATCGCCGCAACCGCGCGACGACCGCGATGGTGGCCTTTCCTGACGCGCATCGCCGGTTCGCTGAACGGGGCGTCGCGCTGGCCTGCATGGTCGATTACCCAGTCGCCACCGATCCGGTGGCCGTCGCGATACTCGGACGTGTCCTCGAAGATGGACGGTCGGAGATCGGCACGCAGCTTCATGCCTGGGTCAATCCGCCGTTCCCGGACAGCGCGCCGCCGGGATCGAGTTACGCCGGCAACCTGCCGCGTGCATCGGAAGCCGCCAAGCTCGAAACGCTGACGCGGGCCATCACGAATGCGTTCGGCCGCGCCCCGCGTGCCTATCGGGCCGGCCGCTACGGTATCGGTCCAAACAGTTTCGCGCTGCTCGCTAGGCTCGGTTACCGGATCGATAGCTCGGTTCGTCCCGGCTATGATTACAGTGCTGACGGAGGTCCAGATTTCTCGATGGCCGACGCCGGCGCCTATCGCGCGGAGGGCATCGTCGCGTTGCCGCTGACCACTGTCTTCACGGGCGGTGCGCGACGGGGCGGCGCGCAGCTGTACCGGGCGCTCGGGCGAATTCCGAAGGGCAGGGGCCTCTTCGCGCGCGCGCACCTGTTGTCCCGGATCGCGCTGACGCCCGAGGACATGCCGATCGCTGACGCTCTGGAGGCCGTCGCGGTGGCGGATGGCGAAGGGCTGCGGTTGCTCAACCTGTCCTTCCACTCGCCGTCCTTGGTCCCGGGTCACACGCCTTATGTTCGCGACGCGGCGGATTTGAAGCGTTTCCACGACTGGTGGACCGCGATGCTCGACGAGTTCGAGCGGCGTGGGATTCACAATGCCTCGCTTGACGAGATCATTTCGGCGTTGGGGTAAGGCGTCGATTGTTTCCCCGCGAAGGCGGGGACCCAGACTGGGCTCCCGCCTTCGCGGGAGAACAAGAAACGGCCGCGCCGCTGCGGCTTTGGCGCGCTTTCGTATCTGGCGGGACCATCAACGTTCGACAAGTTCGACCGCCGTGGCATCTGCAATAGGCACGCTGCGCGCCAACTCCAACAGGCTCCCCTCCCTGGAAGGGAGGGGAGATCGTTGGGGTTTGGGCTACGTTGCAGCTCTCACCCTGGCGTCATCACGCTGTACCCCCAAACCAGAAAGGGCGGCCCGTTGCCGGACCGCCCTTCTGATACGCAGATACTGAAAGCGAGATTAGCGCTTCGAGAACTGGAAGCTACGACGAGCCTTCGCCTTGCCGTACTTCTTGCGCTCGACGACGCGGCTGTCGCGGGTCAGGAAGCCTGCTGCCTTCACCGATGCGCGCAGCACCGGCTCGAAACGGGTCAGCGCCTGGCTGATGCCGTGCTTGACCGCGCCGGCCTGGCCCGAAAGACCACCACCCTTGACGGTGCAGACGACGTCGTACTGACCTTCGCGCTCGGTGATGCCGAACACCTGGTTGATGACGAGACGCAGCGTCGGACGTGCGAAATACACTTCCTGGTCACGACCGTTGATCGTGATCTTGCCAGTGCCGGGCTTGACCCAGACGCGTGCGACGGCGTCCTTGCGACGGCCGGTCGCGTAGGCGCGGCCCTGCTTGTCGAGGATCTGCTCGCGCAGCGGCATAGGCTCGCGGACGGGCTCGTTCGAGACCGGCGCTGCGATATCGCCTTCGCTGGTCGGCAGAGCCTGCTCGGCGGGGGCAGCCGGCGCGGGCTGGTTGGTCAGGCTCGCGAGATCGGCGAGCGACTGGCGGTTGTCGGACATTATGCGCCCACCTTGTTCTTGCGGTTCATGCTGCCGATGTCGAGCACGGCAGGGTTCTGTGCCTCGTGCGGATGCTCGGTACCCTTGAAGATACGCAGGTTGCGCATCTGCTCACGACCCAGCGGGCCGCGCGGGATCATGCGCTCGACAGCCTTTTCGAGAACGCGCTCCGGGAAGCGGCCGTCGAGGACCTTGGCGGCAGTGATGCCCTTGATGCCGCCGGCGTAACCGGTGTGCTTGTAATAGATCTTCTTCGCGGCCTTGTTGCCGGTGAAGCGGATCTTGTCGGCGTTGATCACTACGACGTTGTCACCGCAATCGACATGCGGGGTGAACGACACCTTGTGCTTGCCGCGCAGGACGTTGGCGATGATCGATGCGGCACGGCCGACAACGAGACCTTCCGCGTCGACGATATGCCACTGCTTCTCCACCTCAGCCGGCTTTGCCGACTTGGTGGTCTTCATGAGCGCCTTCATGGGCGTTAGACCTTCCAGATTGAATGCAAGCGCACCAAGGGGAGGCCCCACAGCGCGAATGCCGGCCTAATGCTGAAAGGGGGGCTTCAAGTCAAGCTTTCCGCCGGTTTCCTGACGGGTATTATCATACCCGCTGCTTTACGCGAGGTGCCGTGCCGACTGCGTGGGCGGCGAACATCGCGGCGATCAGGAGGAGCGCGGCGTTGCCCTGGTGCGCGACCGCGACATCGATCTGCACGCCGGTCATCAGCGTGGCGATGCCGAGCATGATCTGGAGCGTGACGAGGCCGACGACGAAGAACCCCGCGCTGCTGCCCGTCTTGGTCGCCTTGATCGCCAGCCAGATCAGCCCGGCGGCGGCGGCGAACGCGAACCAGCGGTGGATGAACTGCACGACGATCGGGTTGTCGACCGCGTTGCTCCAGGCGGGATTGACCATCGGCACGTCGGCGGGGAACAGCCCGTCGCCCATCAGCGGCCAGCTCGCAAACGCATAGCCCGCATCGAGCCCGGCGGTGAACGCGCCATAGACCAATTGCACGAACAGCAGCGCCAGCGCGAGGATCGCTACCGGCGCGAGGCGTGCAGGGGCGGCGAGCGGATTGCGGTGCAGCGCCATCAGGTCGAGCGCCGTCCACACGATCCCGGCGAGGATCGTCAGTGCGGTCAACAGGTGGACCGCAAGTCGAATGTGGCTCACATCGGTTCGCACCGACAGACCTGAGGCGACCATCCACCAGCCGATCGCGCCCTGGAACGCACCGAGCGCCAGCAGCGCCGACAGCCGCCAGCCATAGCCGACCGGGATACGCTTGCGCACCGCGAACCAGATCAGCGGCACCGCGAACACGAGCCCGATCACGCGGCCCCATAGCCGGTGGAGGTATTCCCAGAAGAAGATCGCCTTGAACCCGCCGACCGTCATGTCGGCGTTGAACGCGGCGTATTCGGGGATGCGCTTGTAGGCGTCGAACTCGGCCTGCCACTGCGCGTCGTTGAGTGGCGGGATGATTCCGCTGATCGGCTTCCACTGCGTGATCGACAGCCCCGACTCGGTCAGCCGCGTGATCCCGCCGATGACGACCATCGCGACGATCAGACCGGCGACCGTGAACAGCCACAGGGCGACGGAACGAGGACGGGCTTTGCTGAGGAAGGCGACGCTGGGTTGAAGCATGATGAGGAGATAGTGGTTTGCGCGGCGGGGCGCCATCGGTTCGTGGTGCGCCGTTGCTTCATGTTGCTGGGGGCGATCGAGGGCCAATACCCCAGTAGCCACAGCGCTCTGCTTCATTGTTCTCCCGCGAAGGCGGGAGCCCAGGCTGGGTCCCCGCCTTCGCGGGGAAACAAGTGAGGATGGCGCGACGTTGCATGGTCAGGGTCTTGCGGCACGGCGACGAAAAACCACCCCATCACCCAAGAAAATCTGCAATGTAATGTTGTATCCTTTCAGCGGCCCATCTATATCCGACTGACGATGACGCCCTCGGCCACGCATACCCACCGCTTCGCCGGGCTCGATCGCTATGCGATCGGACTCTCGGGCCTGTGCATGGTGCATTGCCTCGCGACCTCTGTGCTGGTCGCGCTGATGTCGACGGCCGGCGGGTTCCTGCTCGACCCGATCTTCCACGAGGTCGGCTTGACGATCGCGATCGGCCTCGGCGCACTCGCGCTCGGCCGCGGCGTGCTCAATCACGGCTATATGATGCCCGCCGCGATGGGCGCGCTCGGGCTCGGCATCATGGCGGGCGCGATGACGTTGCCGCACGACAGCGGTGGCGGCGAGACGTTGTGGACGATCGTCGGCGTCGGGCTGCTCGCATTCGGCCACGATCTCAACCGTCGCGCGGAAAGCTGAGCGGGTTGCTGGAACTGTTCCGGCATCCTACTTCATCCAGCATGGCGCACGCTCACACCCACACCGAACCGCAGGGCGCCGATCTCACCGTCGCAGCACAGACGACGCTCGAAAAGGCTGGCGAGCAATGGACGACGATGCGTGCCAGCGTGTTTGCCGCACTTGCCAGCTTCGAGAAGCCGGCGTCGGCGTACGATATCGCCGAGGCGGTCTCGAAAGCCGAAGGTCGCCGGGTCGCCGCGAACAGCGTGTACCGCATCCTCGACCTTTTCGTCGGCGCGAACCTCGCTCGGCGGGTAGAGAGCGCGAATGCCTATGTCGCCAATGCGCATCCCGATTGTCTGCACGATTGTATCTTCCTGGTCTGCGACTCGTGCGGCCAGACGACGCATCTCGATAACGACACGATCACCAAGGGTGTGCGGAACGCGGCGCAGGCAGCGGGCTTCTCCCCGGTCCGCCCGGTGATCGAAGTCCGCGGGCGCTGCGCGGAGTGCGAGGCGAAGTAGCTTCGGCACCGCTTGATCCTCCCCCGTCAGGGGGAGGTGGCTGGCGCTAGCCAGACGGAGGGGGAGGGAAGGGCAAACTCTGTTCCGTGTCCTCCCCCTCCGTCGCCTACGGCGCCACCTCCCCCTGGCGGGGGAGGATCGGATTTAGGTCAAATCCTTCCCCATCCGGATCATCGGCACCGGGACCTCGCCCGGCGTCTCGATCCGCTCGATCGGTAGATACCCGCAGGCCCGGTACAGCGGTTCCCCCGCTAGCGTCGCCATCATCTCCGCCCGCGCAAACCCGGCCTCTCGCGCTGCCGCCTCGCAGACCGATAACACCAGCCGCCCGACACCCCGCCGCGTAAAATCCGGATCGGTGTACATCGCGCGAATCCGTGCCGCGTCGCGCACCGGATCGAGCAACGCCGCATCGCGCAACGCCGTGCTGTGATCGCCCCCATAGAGCGTCGCGCGCCGACTCCAGCCGCCACATCCGGCCAGCCGACCCCCCGCCTCGACTAGCAGATACGTCCCGTCCGCGATCAGCTGCGTATCGAGCCCCATCACCGCGCGGCTTGCCTCGACTTGTGCTGGCGTGAGGAAGTCCCCCTGCAACGCGCCGATTGCGCGGGCCATCAGCGCGGAAATCGCCGGAATATCTGCAGCCACGGCAACACGGTGCGTAAAGTTCATAATTGTGCACTTTCCGAGCGATTCCAGCGCGAATGCTACGTCAAGACACGGTAACAATCGACACGATACGCGCGCTGCATTAAGCCCGTCCGATGGCCGACCTTCCCTCGACACCGCTGCTCGACACCGTTTCGACGCCCGACGACCTCCGCAAGCTGCGCCCGGACCAGCTCCGCCAACTCGCCGACGAACTGCGTACCGAGACGATTTCCGCGGTCGGCACCACCGGCGGGCATCTCGGCTCGGGCCTCGGCGTGGTCGAGCTGACGACCGCGATCCACTATGTCTTCGACACCCCGCGCGACCGCCTCGTCTGGGACGTCGGTCACCAATGTTATCCGCACAAGATCCTCACCGGACGCCGCGATCGGATCCGCACGCTGCGCCAGGGCGGCGGCCTCAGCGGCTTCACCAAGCGTAGCGAGAGCGAATACGACCCGTTCGGCGCGGCGCATTCATCGACCTCGATCTCGGCGGCGCTGGGCTTTGCGATCGCCAACAAGATCGCGGGGACGCCCGGCAAGGGCATCGCGGTGATCGGCGACGGCGCGATGTCGGCGGGCATGGCTTACGAGGCGATGAACAACGCCGCTCAGGCGGGCAACCGCCTCGTCGTGATCCTCAACGACAACGACATGTCGATCGCGCCGCCGGTCGGTGGATTGTCGGCATATCTCAGCCGCATCGTGTCGAGTCGCGAGTTCCTTGGCTTCCGCGATCTTGCCCGGAAGCTCGCCAAGCGTCTGCCACGGCCGATCGCCAGCGGCATGCGCAAGACCGACGAATTCGCGCGCGGCATGACGATGGGCGGGACGCTGTTCGAGGAACTCGGCTTCTATTATGTCGGCCCGATCGACGGGCACAATCTCGAACACTTGATCCCGGTGCTCGAGAATGTCCGCGATGCCGAGGAGGGCCCGATCCTCGTCCACGTCGTCACCAAGAAGGGCAAGGGCTACGGCCCCGCCGAGGCTGCCGCGGACAAGTATCACGGCGTCCAGAAATTCGACGTGATCTCGGGCGTGCAGACCAAGGCGCCACCGGGCCCGCCGCAGTACCAGAACGTGTTCGGCGCGCAGCTCGTCGCCGAGGCTGCGAACGACCCGCGGATCTGCGCGATCACCGCGGCGATGCCGTCGGGCACCGGGCTCGACGCGTTCGCCAAGGCGTATCCCGACCGGTTCTTCGACGTCGGTATCGCCGAGCAGCACGGCGTCACTTTCGCCGCCGGCCTTGCCGCGCAGGGGATGCGCCCGTTCTGCGCGATCTACTCGACGTTCCTTCAGCGTGCGTACGATCAGGTCGTGCACGACGTCGCGATCCAGAACCTGCCGGTCCGTTTCGCGATCGACCGCGCTGGGCTGGTCGGTGCGGATGGGGCGACTCACGCTGGGTCGTTCGATGTTACCTACCTCGCGACGCTGCCGAACTTCGTCGTGATGGCGGCGGCTGACGAGGCTGAACTCGTCCACATGACGCACACCGCGGCGCAGTACGACACCGGCCCGATCGCTGTGCGCTATCCGCGCGGCAACGGCACCGGCGTCGCGCTGCCCGAGACTCCGCAACTGCTGGAGATCGGCAAGGGGCGTGTTGTGCGCGAGGGCAAGAAGATCGCGATCCTGTCGCTCGGCACGCGTCTCGAGGAAGCGCTCAAGGCTGCCGAGGTTCTCGAAGCCAAGGGGCTGAGCACGACGGTAGCGGATCTCCGTTTCGCCAAGCCGCTCGACGTCGACCTGATCCGCAAGCTGCTCACGACGCACGAAGTCGCGGTGACGATCGAGGAGAATTCGGTCGGTGGCTTCGGCGCGCACGTACTGACGATGGCTTCGGATGAGGGGCTGATCGACGGTGGGCTTAAGCTGCGCACGCTGCGCCTGCCCGACGTGTATCAGGATCAGGACAAGCCCGAAGTCCAGTATGCCGAAGCCGGGCTCGATGCGACCGCGCTGGTGGATACCGTGCTCAAGGCGCTCCGCCACAATTCGGGCGGGGTTGCCGAAGCGCGCGCATGACCGGGCCGACCAAGGGGCTCGTGATCATTGCGCTGGCGGTGGTCGTGATGGTTTCGCTCAACATCGCGATGTGGCGGCGGATGCGGGGTGGGCTCGCAGCGGCGAAGGCCGAGCAGGCGGCTAATCCCGAACTGTTCGATGAGGATGGTACGCGGATTTCGTGAGCAGCCAACTCCACCACCCCACCCCGGCGAAGGCCGGGGCCCAGTTGGAGAGGTCGCAGTAATGGGCGATCGCGCTCAGTTAGCGACGTTTCCCAACTGGGCCCCGGCCTCCGCCGGGGTGGTGCAGCCTCAAGCGAGCAATCAGCCGCCCAAGTAGTGCGTTTGCGCGGCGTCTGTAGCGCTCACCGCAAGGATCGACCGCGCTTTGCTTGGCGGCAAAGCCTGCCCGCGCCCATCGCCACTCGCCGCAATCACCCGCTCCAGCAAGTCTTGCCCTTCACGCCACCAGCCGATCCCGCTCGCGGCATTCAAATGCCCTTGCGGCCCGGCATCGACGAAGTGGCTGCCCCAGTCCGCCGCCATGCTGTGCGCACGTTCCGGAGTAACCCAGGGGTCGTCGCTGCTCGCCACCACGATCGACGGGAACGGCAGGGGCGTGCGCGGAGTCGGCGAGAAGCCCTTCAGTTCGGCCTGCGCGCCGCCGCGATCGACGTCCGCCGGTGCCACGAGAAGCGCGCCCGCTACCGGCCAGCCATAAGGCTGCGGGCTCAGTTCGGCCCACCATGCCACCGCGAGGCACCCGAGGCTGTGCGCGGCGAGAATCACCGGTGCCTGTGCCTGCCGGATCGCCTCGTCCAGACGCGTCACCCAGGCATTGCGGTGCGGCGTGTTCCACATGCCGAGCTCGACGCGCACCGTGTCGGGCCGCGCCTCTTCCCATAACGTCTGCCAGTGCGAAGGACCCGATCCACCAAGGCCGGGCACGGTCAGGATCGTCGGCTGGACGGAATCATACGGTGCGAAACTACCCACAGCGCTTCTCCTTCTCCAAAACCTCGTTCTTCGAGGTCGGGAGCGTGGCCGAAGGACGCTCTAGGGCACGCCATCCGGTCACGATCCCATGCGCTCAAGATAATCCTACTCGATCGGTAGGCAATGGCATTGCGGCGAAAGGAAGGCAGCTTGCGGCAATCGGATTGGGCGGCGATAGCGTGCGGATGGTGAAGATACGCGCGGACCAAATGCTGGTCGACAGGGGGCTGGTCGAGTCGAGGACGCGCGCGCAGGCGCTGATCATGGCGGGCCTCGTGTTCGCGGGGACGAAGAAGGTCGACAAGCCGGGGCAGACGCTCGCGGACGACGTGCAACTCGATGTGCGCGGTCGCGATCACCCCTGGGTCTCGCGCGGCGGGATCAAGCTGGCGCACGGCCTGGCGCATTTCGGCTGGGACGTGGCCGGCGCGGTCGCGATCGACGTTGGCTCGTCGACCGGCGGCTTTACCGACGTCATGCTGAAGAACGGCGCGGCGAAGGTCTACGCGGTCGATAGTGGCACCAACCAGCTTGCCTGGTCGCTCCGGCAGGACGAGCGCGTCATCGTCCACGAGCAAATCAGCGCACGGATCCTCACGCCCGCGCATATCCCGGAGCCGATCGACCTGATCGTCTGCGATGCGAGCTTTATCGGCTTGGCCAAGGTGCTGGAGCGGCCGATGTCCTTTGCCAAGCCCGACGCGAGGCTGATGGCGCTGGTGAAGCCGCAGTTCGAGGCGGGGCGCGGCGAAGTGGGGAAGGGTGGGGTCGTCCGCGATACCGCGATCCACCAGCGCGTCTGCGACGAGGTTGCCGCGTGGCTGACCGGGCAGGGGTGGAGCGTGGTCGGCGTGGTCGAGAGCCCGATCACGGGGCCCGAGGGTAACGTTGAGTTCCTGATTGCTGCTTTGCATAGGCGGCCGGCTTCTGAGCAACGGCTACAGGAAGCGGCAAGCGAGACCCAAACATCGCCGTCATCCTGACGACAGTCAGGCCCCAGAGCCACGCGGGGTGCGCTCGGTATCCTGGATCCTGACTTTCGTCAGGATGACGGCGTGGGGAGGTAGCGTGCCGGAATGAACCACTAGCGGAACGATTCTCCACCAAACTCGGTTTACCGATCGCAAAATGCGCGCCAGGACGAGCGCGCGTAGAGGCGGAAGGATTTGTGTGGGCGGTATCGCTTCGAAGGGCCAGTTGAGGATGTCGTTCCTCCGCTGGGCGGTCGTGACCGTGCCCCTGATCCTGTTGCTGGGCTTCCTGTCCGGCCGATCGGTCAGCGTCGGCAGCGAGAATGCCTGGTACATGGCGCTCGCGAAGCCTGCGCTTAACCCGCCGGGCTGGGTGTTCCCAGTCGTCTGGACGACGCTCTACATCCTGATCGGGCTGGCGCTCGCGATGATCCTCAACGCGCGTGGCGCTCGGCTGCGAGGGGTCGCCGTCGTGCTGTTCGTCGGCCAGTTCCTGCTCAACCTCGCCTGGACGCCGATGTTCTTCGGCGCGCACAGGATCGGACTGTCGGTACTCGTGATCGTCGCGATGCTGGTGCTGTCGATCGCCGCGACCTTCGTATTCGCGCGCATCCGGCCCGCCGCGGCGTGGCTGATGGTGCCGTATATGGTGTGGATCAGCTTTGCCGGCGTGCTCGCGTTCAGCATCGGGCAGTTGAACCCCAGTGCCGAAACCCTTGCACCCGCGCCGCATACGTCCCAAATGCTGTGACGCAGCAGTCACTGTCACAGTCACTGCGACAGTCTTTGGGATTTTGAAGCAATGCAGTCCGAAAACCGCGTGTTCGACGATATCGTCAAGGTCTTGAACGGTGCTGCCGGTACGCTTGCGGGCGTCGGTCGCGAAGCCGGTTCCGGCGCACGGGAACGCGCGCGCGAATGGCTCGGCGGGCTCGACTTCGTCAGCCGCGAAGAGTTCGACGCTGTGAAGGCGATGGCTTCGACTGCCCGCGACGAGAACGATGCGTTGAAGGCGCGCCTCGATGCGCTCGAAGCCAAGTTTGCCGCACAATCGACGGTAAATGCACCGCTCGGGGCGTCGGTCGACTGACTTTTCCACAGTTTTCCGCAGAATTGGGGCCGATGGGGTTGTCGGGGCGTTTTTGCCTCGGCACCCTTTGTCGTGCGATAAGGACCGCCAGGACCCTATGATGCTTGAACACGCCGACCACGACCATGAAGACGCCGCCCCGATCGACATGCTCGAGAGCTATTACGCTGCGCATGGCTGGGAGCATGAGCGTCACGACGATGAGATCGTCGCGACCGTCAAGGGAAGCTGGGCGACCTACGAACTGCGCGCGCTGTGGCGCGAAGACGATAGCGTCCTGCAATTCCTCGCTTTTCCCGACATCAAAGTGCCCGACGAGCGGCGCCAGGCGGTCTACGAGACGATCGGGCTGGTCAACGAACAGCTCTGGATCGGGCATTTCGAACTCTGGTCGTCGAGCGGCATCCTGCTGTTCCGGCACGCGGCGATGGTCGACGGGGGTGACGACGGCACGATGTCGCTCGACGCGGCGGAACTGCTCGTCGAATCGGCAATCGAGGAATGCGAGCGCTTCTATCCGGTGTTCCAGTTCGTGCTGTGGGGCGGAAAGAGCCCCAAGGAAGCGATCGCCGCGGCACTGATCGAAACGCACGGCGAGGCATGAGCTTTCCGGCAGGTCCGCTGTGGCTGATCGGTTGCGGCAACATGGGCGGGGCGATGCTCCGGCGGTGGATCGCCGCGGGGCTCGACCCGGCGACTGTTACGGTAATCACGCGGAGCGGGCAGGGCGCGCCTCAAGGCGTCCGGTCGCTGACCGCGCTTCCCGACGAAGAGGCGCCCGCGACCGTGATGCTCGCGCTGAAGCCGCAGCAGATCGATGCGGCGCAGGCTTTGCTGGCGCCCATGCGAGGTAAGCCGAAGCTGCTCCTGTCGATCCTCGCCGGTGTCGACCACGCGGCACTCTCCCAGCGGTTCGCGGCTGACACGATCGTTCGTGCGATGCCCAACCTTCCGGTCGCGATCGGCAAGGGCGTGACGTCGCTCTACACCGCTGGTGCGTCGGAAGAGGCGATCGCGGCGGCGGAAGCGTTCGCAGCGCCGCTCGGTCATTACGAATGGATCGCCGACGAAGCGCATTTCGATGCCGTGACTGCGCTTGCCGGATCGGGCCCCGGGTTCGTGTTCCGATTCGCCGACGCGCTCGCCAGGGCGGGTGCAGCGCTCGGGCTGCCGGTAGACCAGGCGGCGCGTCTCGCTATCGCCACGCTGGAGGGTTCCGCGATCATGGCGGCCGAGGCGGACGTATCGCCCGCCATACTCGCCGACCGCGTCGCCAGCCCCGGTGGATCGACCCGCGAGGGATTGAACGTCCTCGACCGCGACGACGCCCTGGTCGCGCTGCTTACCGCGACGCTTGCCGCCTCCGAACGGCGCAACGCTGAAATGGCGGCTGCGGCGCGTTAGAGGCGGCGTGGAATGTCGTGGGACTTGCTAGCCGCGCGGTGCTGCCGCGGTGAAGGCCGCGGCGATTGCTGCGTGCATCGGCTTGGCGGAGAATGCGGCGTCGTATGGGCAGGGGCGGCGGCGAGCCTTGTCCTTGCGCGGCTCGAAACCCTCGATCCAGCTGTAGCGGTCGGTCATGCCCCACAACAGCACGTCCTTCAGCGCCGGGTAGGCGAACATCAGGTCTAGATAGCCGCGCGTGAAGTCGGCCACTCCCTGGTCGCGTGCGGCGACGTCGGCGGGGAGATTGTTGTCGCGGACGTCGAGTTCGGTGATGACGATGGCATAGCCCATCGCGGTGACGGCATCGATGAAACGACGCCATTCGCCTTCGAGCGCGGCGATCGTGGCGCGCGTGTCGGTGCCTTGCGTGACGAGGTGCGACTGGACGCCGAGCGCGTTGACCGGAACGCCGCGGGCCTTGAACCCCTCCAGCAGTTTGAGGACGCCGGCACGGTGCTGTGCGTTGCCCGGCTCCCAGCTCATATAGTCGTTATAGACGAGTTGCGCGTGCGGTGCTGCGGTGCGCGCCGTGTGGAAGGCAAGGTCGAGCGTCGCCTCGGGGCTGCTGAGGGCGCGGGACAGGGCGGTCGTGTACAGCGTGCCGTCGGCGGGAGTGACGGCCTCGTTGACCACGTCGTAGCTGCGGATGCGCGTACCGTAGCGCTGGCATACCGTGGTGATGTGCCGGACGAGCAACTGTTCCGCCGCACGCGCGGGCGTCGCGCCGAAGTCGTGACTCTCTTCCCATTTCGGCATCCATTTCGGCTGGTGCCATAGGAGGTTGTGGCCGCGGACGGGCAGCGCGTTGGCATCGGCCCATGCCATCATCGCGTCGAATCGCGTGAAGTCGAAGGTCGTGGCGCTGGGGCGGAGGGCCTGCCACTTCATCTCGTTTTCAGGCACCAGCAGCCCGCAGTCGCGCTTCAGCAGTCTCGCATAAGCCGGATTGGCGAACGAGCCGCGGTCCGCGCCGGGTTCGCTCCACGCGAAACAGGAGCCGAGGCGCATGCCCTTGGCTGCTGCGAGCGACTGCAAGCTCCCGTCGGCGCCCGTCGGGCGCAGGATCGATCGCGCCTGAGCATTCGCCGTAGCGCCAGCAGCCGCGAGTCCCGCCAGCATGCCCAGTCCGTCCCGCCGTGTAATGTCCACGAAGCATCCTCATTATATTTTTGTGATAGCGCTATCGTTGTTAGATATCGGGACGATGTCAATCGCTTACCGGGCCGCCAAGGCCTGCGCGCCGCCAGGTTGCAGGCGGGTGACGCAGGCGGGTGATGGGGCGGGTGACGTGGCGGGCGGCATGAACTAGATCGACATCATGCCTGGGCTCTTCGATCATCTTATGCCGGCGAAACGCTGGACGCCGTCGCGGTACCGTGCGTTGCTGCGTGCACGGGGGCCACGGTCCGTGCAGTTCCGCACTCGTGCGGCGATCCTGACGGGCGCGATCCTGATCGGCGTCGTCGCGACGCTGTTCGCCGAAGCGGCGGATTGGGCGGCGGGGGTGTTCGCCGGGTACGCGCAGAGCTGGCACTGGCTGCCGCTGTTGACGACGCCGCTGACGTTCATGGCACTGGTCTGGCTGACCCGGCGGTACGCGCCGTTCGCGCGGGGATCAGGTATTCCGCAGGTGATCGCGGCACAGGCCGATCCGAACGAGGCGACGCGGACGCTGATCTCGCCGCGGACCGTCGCCGCCAAGGCCGTGCTGACGATCGGCGCGGTGCTGGGCGGCGCGTCGGTCGGGCGCGAGGGGCCGACCGTCCAGCTTGCCGCGGCGGTGATGGGCGCGACGCACCGGCTGGTCCGCGTGCCGTTGCGGGGCGGCGTGCTGATCGCCGGTGGCGCGGCGGGGGTCGCAGCCGCGTTCAACACACCGCTCGCCGGGCTGTTGTTCGCGATCGAGGAACTGGCGTCGGCGTATGAGCAGCGCGTGACGCTGCTGGTCCTCGCCGCGATCGTCATCGCCGGGATGGTCGCGCAGTCGGTGCAGGGCGACTACATCTATTTCGGTGCGATCGGCGCGCATATGCCGTTGCTGTCGGCGCTGCTGGTAGCGCCGGTTGCGGGAATCGCCGGCGGGATGGCGGGCGGCCTGTTTTCCCACACGTTGCTGGCAATGGCGCAGAGCCGCAACCGCATGACGACCTGGACCCGCGCCAACCCGGTCAAGTTCGCGGGAGCGTGCGGTGCGGTCGTCGCGGTGCTGGGCGTGTTCACCGGCCTGACCTGGGGAACGGGCTATTCCGCGGCGCGCGCGATGATCGTCGGTGTCGATGCACCCTTGTGGTTCGGACCCGCGAAGTTCGTCGCGACCGCCGCGACCGCGATCGCGGGGTTGCCCGGCGGAATCTTCGCGCCGTCGCTCGCCGTCGGGGCCGGGGTCGGCAACTTGCTCCGCGAAGTGTTTCCCGGCGAACCCGCAAGCGCGATCGTGATCCTGGGGATGGTCGCGTATTTCGCGGGTGTCGTCCGCGCGCCGCTGACTGCGGTCATCATCCTGTCGGAGACGACCGCCAGCCGCGGGCTGATGCTGCCGATGTTCGCAACCGCGTTCATCGCCGATGCGGCCAGCCAATGGGTCTGCCGCGAGAAGCTGTACCACGGGTTGTCGAAGACGTTCGCGATGCCCGCAACGCCGAAAGTCCCTTAGGGCCCGATATCGATCGCCTGCGCCTCGGCGCGTTTGGCGGATGCCTTGGCGAAGCCGAGTTGCTCCGCGATCGGATCGTTCCAACCGTAAGGATCGGTCCGAAACGCGATCTTGCCGGCATCGTCGACATAGACGTTGTGGTAGAGCAGCCGGACCGGGATGCGGCGGGGCAGGGGCACGAAGCTCGTCTCGCCCGAATCCTGCGCCGTCTGCCATGCCTCGCCGACGCCTTCGTCCTCCGCGAGGATCCGCGCGAACCCCAACGCATCCTCGACGCGGACGCAACCATGGCTCAGGTGACGCTGGCTGCGATCGAACAAGCCCGGCGCGGAGGTGTCGTGAAGATAGATCGCCTGATCGTTCGCCATGTCGAACTTGACCATGCCTAACGCGTTACTCGGCCCCGGCTGCTGGACGATCCAGCCATCGCGGACGACCATGTTGTGCGCGGTCAGATACTCCTCGCCGACATTGGCCATCTCGCCGTTCTGGATCGATTTGGGCACGGTCCAGGTGGGATTGGCAACCAGACGATAGATTGGCGACGACAGCGCCGGCGTCTCGCGGCCGGGTTCGCCGACGATCACCTTGCGCCGATCGATCATCGTGCCGTCGCGGTAATAGCGAAGCTGTGCGGCGGCGGTGTTGACGTCGATCCGCGTGGGCGGCGGCGTTCGCGCCAGCCACCGCCGCCGTTCGAGCCCGACCGCGAGCGCGCGCGCACGGTCGCCCGCACCCAGGTTCAGCACCTTCAACGTCTCGGGTCCGACCACGCCGTCTGCGGCGATGCCGTAGTCGGTCTGGAGCCCTTTCAGCGCCTCGGCCATTGCCTGCGTGTAGATCATTGGTGCCGGGGTCGTCGGCATGGTCGCTGTCGGCGAAAATGGCGTCGGTACGGGCGCTACGGCGAGCGGGTCGGTCGACGAGGGAAGATATCCGCTCTCCGCGAGCTGCTCGACGATCGTGGCGACACGCGCGTCGCGGTTGCCGACGCGGATGACGCCGGAGGGGATCGCCTGGACCGGCGTTGCGGTCGACGCCTTGGCGCTGAACGCGAGATACGCGTCGGAGAGTTGTTTATACTCGGCATCCTGCGGTGGGAGACCGTCGAACCATGCGACGAGATCGCCCTTGGCCAGCGCCCGCGACAGCCCGGTGGTAAGGTCGACCTTGGGGCGGGGCAGCGTGTAGACCTGATGCAGCGAGGCGGGGTCGACGCGGCCCTGTGCGAGTGCGCCGGCATAGTCGAGTGCCGCCTTGGTTCGCGCGCTATCGTCGATCGGCGCGGCGCCGTCAGCGGGGGCGGGAAGGAACTCGACCCGATCGAGGCCGTGGCGCGCACGGTCGGCAAGGATTTGATCGAAGGCCGCGATGTTTGCCGCAGTCCAAGCGGCCTTGGTCGGAGTGGCCTTGCCAACTGCCCTTGGTGCCGACTTCGATGCGGAGCGGGGCTGGCCTTCCGCGACGGCCTTTGTTGGGACGATGGGCTTCGGCGCGGGAGCAAATCCACCGAGCGCCAGAGCCAGGACCGGCATGCAACCCAGAGCGAGCTGCATCCGCAAAGTTCGTACTGTCATCGGTGGATAACGTTTGGACCGTTCGATGGGCTCACATTAGCGGCAGATTTCTCGGTTCCTGGGTTCGGCTCCCGTCGATCAGCCGAAATCGAAGACGCCGCCGGGTGGTGCCGCGACAAACTTCTCGCGGGGTATCGTCGCTGCGTCCAGCGCCTCGCCCAGCGCGATTTGCGGCGCGTCCCGTGCTTCGTCGGTCAGCTGGAACGTCCCCCAGTGAATGCCCAGCGCCTGTTTCGCGTCGACCTCGTCGAAGATCCGCACCGCCTCGGTGGGATCGACATGCTGCCCGGCCATGAACCAGCGCGGGGCGTAGGCGCCGATCGGGATCAGCGCGACGTCGGGCGCGCCGAGGCGCTCGCGAATCTGGCCGAAGATCGCGCCATTACCGTACGCGGTATCGCCTGCAAACCAGATCGCACCGGTGGGTGTGTCGAGCCAGTGTCCGGCCCATAAAGCCATCCGGACGTCGCTCGGCCAGCGGTTCGCCCAGTGATAGGCGGGGGTGATCGTGGTGGTGATGCCCTCGCCGATCGTCAGGCGGTCCCACCAGTCGCCGACGATGCAACGGGCGTCGGGCACCGCGGCGCGCAGGATCGTATCGTTGCCGAGTGGGAGTACGAACAGGGGCGTATGCGCCACCTGGAGCCTGCGCAAAGTGGTGACGTCGAAATGATCGTAATGGCAGTGGCTGATGAGGACGACGTCGATCGGCGGCAGGTCGTCGAAGGCGACACCGGGCGCCGCGACGCGCTTTGGCCCGGCGAACGAGACGGGGCTCGCGCGCTCCGACCAGATCGGGTCGGTCAGGATGTTGAGCCCGGCCACCTGGATCAGCATCGAGGCGTGCCCGATCATCGTGACGCGGATCCCGTCGACGCGCGCGTCGGGATTGGCCGGCGTGACCGGCACCGAGCGCGGCCATTTCGCAACACCGGGCGCCAGCTTCCACCGCAGCACGTCTTTCAGGCCGCGATCGGTCGGCGCCTGCCCCGGATTGAAGAACCGGAGACCATCGAAATGGTCGGACGGGGGACCCTGGTAATAACGGTTCTGCGGCATGCGCCTGCCTAGCCCGAAGCCCCCCGGCCGCCCAGACGCTACTTTGCGTTCTTCACGTATTTGTCGAACCACGCTATCGACCGCTGGCGGACGTCCGCGGACTGTTCGGGGCCCGTCACGCAGTGGCCGGCGTCGGGATAGATCACGAGGCTTACGGGGACGTTGCGATCCTTCAGCGCGTGCCACCATTCGATCGACTGGGTCGGCGGCACCTCGATATCGCGCTCGCCGACATAGATGAACGTCGGCGTCCGGGCGGTCTTCGCGTGATAGATCGCGGAGACGTCCTCATACGCCTTCATGTCGTCGTACATCGACTTGCCGAAGAACGGCAGCAGCCACTGGTCGATGCCGTTGGTGCCGTAATAGCTGACCCAGTTCGACAGGCCGGCGCCCGCGACGATGCCCTTGAAGCGGTTGGTCTGCGTGTTGGCCCACATCGCCATGAACCCGCCATAGCTGCACCCGCCAAGGCCGAGGCGCTTGTCGTCGACCGGGGCGACGCGTTCGACCGCATCGACGCCGGCCAGTACGTCGCGCAGGTCGCCACCGCCGAAGTCGCGCTTGTTCGCGGCGGTGAATGCCTCGCCTTGGCCGTAACTGCCGCGCGGATTGGGCAGGAAGACGTAATAGCCCGCCTTGACCAAAGCGGCGTTGAGCGAGGTCGGGTAGAGATAGCCGGGCGTCGAGGCCGCCGATGGGCCGCCGTGGACGATCGTGATCATCGGCGCCTTGCCGGCCGGCGCGGTGCCCGAGGTTGGGCGGGGCGCGAGGAGCCAGCCCTGAACGTCGAAGCCTTCGTTCTTCCAGCTGATGCTACGTGCTGTGGCAAGCGCGGGCATCGCGTCGTTGTCGTGCGTGATCTGCTTCACGCCCTGTCCCTGAGGGGCGAGCGGACCTGCGTAGATCGCCGGTGCGTGCTCGTAATCCTGGACCACGCCGGCAGCAATCCGCCCGTCCGCGGAGAACACGGCACGGCCATCGCCTGCGCTCGAGCTTGCCGGCTTGGCAAAGCCCGGCACCACCGGTTGGCCGGGGGTGAGCGTGCCGAACTGCATCTGGTCGCCGGCCAGCGTCACCGTGCGCAGGCCACCGCGGGTCCAGGCGATCGTCGTCACCGTCGACTTGGCGCCGCCGGTGACGTTGCGCGGCGTGCCGCCCTCCAGCCCGACCGTGAAGACGTCGCCGCCGATCGAGCCGAAATCGCTCATCAGGCCGCCCACATAGGCGACGGTGCGGCCGTCGGGGGACACACGCGGCTGGTTGATCTGCGTCGTCGGCTTGGCGATCGATCGGACCGCGCCGGTCTGCGCGTCGATCGCGTCGAGCGTCGCCACCCACCAATTGTTGTCGCCATTGCCGAGCGCGGTCGTCGCGACGAACCCGCGGCCATCGGGCGTCCAGTCATATTCGTAGACGTAGCGACCCGCAGGCGACAGTGGCGTCACCGTCGTCGTCGCCTTGGCGATATCGAACACGGCGAGGCGTTGCTCGTCGCTCTTCTCGTCGATCTCGCCGATCATCCTGACGCCGGCCTGCGTCGCGCCCGATTCCTTGGCCGCGCCGAGCGTCACCAGCAGCGCGATCCGCTTGCCGTCGGGCGACACGCGCGGCGTCTGCGCGATACCGGCGATGGTCGCGACGGTGCGCGTCGCCTTGGCGTCGGCATAGGTGAGCCTGACGTTACCCGCCGCGGTGTCGCGGACCAGGAATATCAGGTCGCCGTTGGGCGCGAAGGTCAGCCCCGCATAGCTGCACGTCGCACAAGGATCGATCGTCCGCAGCACGTGCCCGTCGGCGACGCTGCGGAGGGTTATGACACCGTGCGCGCCGCTGCTTTCAATGGTCGCGGTGCGATCGCCGGCGGGGGACAGCGCGAGCCCGCCATATTGGTGAAGCGTCTGCGCGGACGCAGGCACGGCGGTCGCGAGGAGAAGGGCGGCGGTGACGGTAAGACGCATCGGGGGCTCCGGCAGAACAGCGGTTGCCCCTGCTTAACGCGTGGCGGTCCTGCGGCAAGCCGGTGTCGTGACTACGCCGTTCAAAGACCTCGCGCCGCGGCCGCCCGGCTTCCGTAGCGGGCCGAAATCGTCCGTGATCGCGGGTTCGTACCTGCTAGCTCGGGCAGTGAAATCCAAGAGACGCGCTTGGGCTTATTTTGCCACAGTCACTAGCGCTGACGCTTCACCAAAACCGGTCGTTCGCCGTCGATCAACGCTTTGAACCCGCCGAAACCAGACTGCTTGATGATGACCGCGGTGCCGGGGCGCGGTGCGAGCGTCAGAGGCTCGATCGTCTCCCACGCCGTATTGTTGGCCAGCTGGATTAGGAAACGCGCGTAACTTGACGCCCTTACACCGGTGATCGTCGTCTTCACCTCGGTAACCCTCGTGAGCCGGTCGGCCTCGCCGCCGCCAAGGGGGTTTTTTGCCGCATCTGCGAGCCCGAACCGCTGCTGTTTACGCTCGACGACGGCCGCGCGGTCCAGCGCCAGCAAACTGCCGGACTTGCGCGCGCTCGCTATCTCGCGAGCGGCTGCGTCGAAGCACGACAGCCGAGCAGCGTCGGTCGCAACCTGCTGGCATTCCGCAAGAACGTCCAATGTTCGCGACGAGGTCCGATCGGGGGCGGCGGTTGCCGGTTCACCGCAGGAGGCGCCCGCCAGAGCGAGGAGTGCAAACGGAACGCAATAGGCACGCAAATCACGCATTGGACTACCTCGAGACGAATAAAGGAAAGAATCTATCGGCCGAGACCGGCGGGGGACACTATGTTGCGCTTATGTCACGCTAATGTCGCAAACGGAACTCAAAAGGTCCGAATCGACGATATTCATTGCGGTGCGGTAATAGCGATCGATACACCCCTCCCAGAGCCGGTTCTTTTTCCGGGGGCAAATGCACGGCGATACGCCGGCAACAAGGGGGCTAATATGACATCTGCTGCTCGTGCACACCTGCTTGCGACCACGCTGCTCATGGGAGCGGCGACGCTTGCCACGCCAGCGTTCGCGCAAGTCCAGGGTGACAATTCGGGGATTCGCGCTGGGGGCGCGACCGCGACCCAAGCAACCACGCCGGGCGCGAATGCCCAGGGCGAAGTCGGCATGACGACGTCCGAAGCGGCGCCGACCACCGAGAACAGCCAGGGCGACATCGTCGTCACCGGCTCGCTGATCAAGAATCCGGCGCTGATCGCATCGGCGCCGGTTCAGGTCATCGGCCAGGAGGAAATCCAGCTTCGCCAGTCGAACACTGCCGAAGACATCCTGCGCACCCTTCCAGGTGCCGTGCCGAGCATCGGTTCGGCCGTGAACAACGGCAACGGCGGCGCATCCTACGTCGATCTTCGCGGCCTTGGTTCGTTCCGTAACGTCGTGCTGCTCGATGGCAACCGTCTGGCACCATCGGGCTTGGTCGGTCGCGTCGATCTCAACAACATCCCGCTCGCACTCGTCGAGCGTGTCGACACGCTGACCGGCGGCGCAGCGACAACATACGGCGCCGACGCAGTTGCAGGCGTCGTCAACTTCATCACCCGCTCGGACTTCTCGGGCCTTGACGCATCGGTCTCGAACCAGATCACCGAGCGTGGCGACGGTTCGTACTTCCGCGGCGACATCACGATCGGAGCGAACTTCGACGACGGTCGCGGCAACGCGGTATTCTCGGTCGGCTATCAACAGTCAGACCCCGTCTATCAAGGCGATCGTGACTACTCGATCAACAACGTGAACTCGTTCAGCGGTGCACTCGGCGGTTCGGGTACTTCGGTCCCCGCAAGCCTTACCGGTACTCGGACGCTGGTGAACGGCATCGCCAACACGGCGCCGCTATATGTCCAGACCGGAACGACGGCAGCAGGCGTTCCCATTCTCGCGTTGAACCCAGGCGGCATGGCCAATCGTGGAAACAGCCAGATTGGCTCGAACGGGCAGGCCGTTGCAGCTTATGCGCCGTTCAATTTCAACCCGTACAACATCTTCCAGACGCCGTTCGAGCGTTTCAACATGTACGGTGCGGCGCACTACGACGTTTCCGACAACATTGAGGTCTATACGCGCGGCCTGTTCTCGAAGAACACCGTGCAGACCATCGTGGCGCCATCGGGTTCGTTCGGCTCGCAGCTGGTTGTGCCCCTCAGCAATCCGTACCTGCCTGCCGCGCTCCGTACTCAGCTCTGCGCTGCCAACATTGCACCGACAACGCTCGGCGTAACTGCAGCTGGTGCTTCGGTTGCCGCTCAAACTACTTATACGCCGCGCTTTACACCAACGGAATGCGCGGCCGCCGCGATCGCGACAAGCCCGACGGATCCAAACTTCCGGACTGCGACGACGACCCTGTCGCGTCGTACTCCAGAAGTCGGTCCGCGTATCTCAAACTTCCAAACCACGATTTTCGATTATCGAGCCGGCGTTAAGCTGGGCATCACCGAGGGCATCAAGCTGGACGTGTCGGGTGGTTACGGTGAATCCGAGAACACGCAGACGCTGCAGGGCTACGTCCTGACGTCGCGCTTGCGCTCGGCAGCGTATGCTACAAACACCACGACCTGCCTGGCTGGCGCTCCCGGGGGTGCTGCGCTCGGTGCAGGGACGGGTTGCGTTCCCGTTAACCTGTTCGGCGCGGAGGGGACGCTCACGCCAGCGCAGGTTCCCTACCTGCTCGGCGAGAGCACCACGACGATCAAGACATCGCTTGCTCAGGCTCGTGCAGTATTGAACGGCGACTTCGGCTTCGCATCGCCGTTCGCAACCGACTCGGTCGGTTTCGCGGCCGGTTCCGAATATCGTAAATATCGTGCGTCGCAGCGCTCGGATACGCTGGCTCAAACGGCTGGCGAACTCGGTGGCGCCGGTGGTGCTGCTCCGAATGTCGATGGCGGGTATGAGGTTGTCGAGGGTTTCGGCGAAATCATTGCGCCGCTCGTCCAGGATAAGCCTTTCTTCCAAAGTTTGACGTTGGAAGTCGGTGGGCGCTATTCGCACTATAAGGTGCTCGTTCCCACCTCGCCGACCTACAATACGACGACCTACAAGGCTGGTGGTAGCTGGGAGCCAGTTGTCGGCGTAAAGCTGCGTGGGAACTATCAGCGTGCGGTTCGCGCTCCGAACATCAGCGAACTGTTCTCACCGCTGACCACCGGACTGACCAATCTGGCGACCGATCCATGCGCTGGGACCGCGCCTGTTTCGAACGTCGTGTTGCGCAACGTCTGCGTAGCGCAGGGCGCACCGGTCAGCACGATCGGGACGATCCAAGCGGATCCTGCTGGTCAGCCGAACGTCACGACCGGCGGAAACCTCAACGTCCGGCCGGAAAAGTCCGACTCGTACACGTTTGGTGTTGTTCTCCAGCCTACTCAGCTGATCCCGGGTTTCTCGGTCACGGTCGATTACTACAACATCAAGGTGAAGGGCGCGATTTCGAGCCAGACGCCTGACGATGCGATCAACGCCTGCTTTGGTCCTTCCTTGAGCGCGGCTAGCGCAACTTCAGCTGCCTGCACTGTCATTCGCCGTAATCCGGCGACGGGCAATCTCTACGGCGATAGCGCCACTACTCCCGGCCTGTTCTCGCCGCTGTCCAACCTTGGCCAGATCAAGACGGACGGTATCGATCTCGGCATCAATTATCGTCGCGATATCGGATTTGCGAAGATGGCATTGTCGTTCCAAGGCAACTGGACGCATGACTCCAAGTTCCAAGCAACGCCAACCTCGATCAACCGCGAATGCACCGGCTATTATTCGGTCAGCTGCGCATCGATCCAGCCGGAGTTCTATTGGAATACCCGGGCGACCTTCACGTTTGCCGACAGCGTCGATGTATCGCTCATGTGGCGCCATATCGAAGGTGTTAAGCAAGAGCCTTACGACGTGACGGACGGTAGCGGTCCTGCATTCGCAGGTACGTTCGGCGGCGACACGGTCAACTTCGGTCGCATCAAGGCGCACGACTATTTCGATCTGACCACGCGTATCGCCGTTGCAGAGAACTTCGACTTCACCGTCACGGTTCAGAACCTGCTCGACAAGGAGCCGCCGATCGTTGGTTCGACTGTTGGTTCGACCTCGTACAACAGCGGCAACACCTATCCGTCGACGTACGACGCGCTGGGCCGTCGGTTTGCGGTCGGGGCACGACTGCACTTCTAGGATCGCGACGATCCGATCTTGGGGCGGCTCTTCGGAGTCGCCCTTTTTGCCTGTGGGGGTCGTGAATGGGGTCGCAACCTTCGTGCCGCGGGGTCGGCTGGTTGGCGCGAAGGAGGACGCTGCGTCAGTTTGACGTGACGGGGTACGCAGGATCCCGGCCATCGGCGGCGTACACCTTCCGCGCCGATTTGTGCTCAGTCGAGCTGCGGCGCGGGTGGATCGAGTGCTACGCCGGCCCCGCGGGCGACCGCTTCGGCCCAGGCCAGCACCTTGTCGATTTCCTCGGCATGGAATGCCGCACCGTCGATCTGTTCGCGCGTGCGGTCGGCAGCACGGTACGCCTTGCCGTCCTTGGCGTTGCGCCCGAACGCCTCGCTTGCCGCCAACGCGTCGATCGTCGCGGGATCGTCGGCCAAGCCGAACAGGGTACAGAGCGCGGCCAGCGCCGGGCGGGGCGCGGCAAGCAGTGTCTCGCTCTGCAACGATCGCACGCGTCCCGGAAACCGCGACGCGAGCGCGGCGAACAGGTCGGCCTGCGCGATCCAGCCGACCGCCGCGACCTGCAGGTCGGTCAGCCTGAAATAATCCTCCTGCGTGAATCCAAGGTCGACCATGCCGTCCGCCAGCTGTTTGGCAAGCAACTCGCGTACCCACAAACGCCCCCACATGCCCTTGCGCGCGATCGACGTGAGGAAGACCCGCAGTGGCGCGTACAGGAGCACCGCCTGTGCCTCTGGACGAAGCGTCATCATCGTCGGAGCCAGTGCATTGACCACGTTGGACGGCTTCACGATCACCGCCTCGCCCGGCACGAATGCGCGCGACAGCAGCGTGAGTGCGCTGTCGAGCCGGTCGGCGACCTGTGCCGGGTTGCCGCCGCGGTGGCGCCAGCCGACAAGGTCGTTGAGAATCAGCGGTTCCTTCAGCGTCGACGCAAGTCCTGCACGGTCGAGGACCTGCGCGAGTAGGGTCGAACAGCAATAGGCCGAGTGGAAGATGAAATGAACCGGATCGATCCGCGGGATCATGGCGATCGCCTGCTGGCGGGGGACCACGACCGGCGCTGCCGCAGTCGGCAGGAATTCATCGGTCAGGAACGTCGCAGCACTTCGCATGGTGCGGTCCGCGGCGATCAGGTGAACTGCGTCGTGACCGGGATCGTAGCGATGCGCGAGCCATTGCGGGTCGGCGATCCGAGCGGCGGGGAGCGTGCCGGCGCCTATGTTATTAGTCGAAGGATATGGCGCAGAGATGCTCATGCGGCAAAGGGATCGCATATCACGGCGCTGATCGCCACCTGCGAGGCGCGATCGTGCGATTTCCGATTGTGCCCGCGGGCGAATGCGGCATGATACTGCGAAGAACACGATGCCCGGGAGGTTATGCGATGATGAAGCGGATTGCGTTTGGTCTGGCGACGATTGTCATCGCGACATCCTCTGTAGTCGCGCAGCAACCCGAACCGGCGGCACCGGCGAAGGCGGTTGCCAAGCCGGAGCGGCCGATCTGCAAACGCTCCGCACCGTCAGGCTCGCTGGTCGAGACCCGACGCGAATGCCATACGCGTGCCGAATGGAACCGGCTCGCCCAGGAGGGGCGCGCGGCGGGCCAGGATGTGGTCGATCGCGCGGCGATGGGCGGTCAATAAGCGCGCTTGGCGATCGGCGTGAGCAGTCAACTGGCACAACGGGTCGACGCGCTGCTGCGTGACGGCGACCAGGCACACCGGTCGGGCGATGCCGCGCGGTCGGGGGCGGCGTACCGGGAGATCCTGGCGATCGCGCCAGATCATCCCGTCGCGCTCAACGCGCTGGGAATGGCCGCGCTGGGGCGGGACGACCAGGCCGCCGCCGAGTTTTTCGCACGTGCGGCAAATGCCGATCCCGCCGCCGCGCCGCTGTGGATGAACCTGGCGAGCGCGCATCGCGGGTTGGGCGATGCGACGGCGGAGCGGACTGCGCTGGAGCGCGCGCTGGCGCTCGACCAGCGCAACCTGATGGCGAACGTGCGCCTTGCCGAACTGCACGACCGGACCGGCGATGCGGCGCAGGCGGCGTTTCGCTGGGGCGGGGTGGCGACGATCGTCCAATCGATAGCCGATCGATCGCCACCGCTCGATCAACTGCTGGCGCGTGCATCGGAGCGGATCGCCTTCCACGCGCGCGCGCTGTCGGACGATGTCGATGCCGCGATGCAGCCATTGCGGGCGGGTGTGAGCCCCGCACAGCGCCGCCGGTTCGATGCCTGCGTCGATGCGATGCTGGGGCGTCGGACGATCTACGCACCCGCACCGCACGGGATGCATTTCCCGTTCCTCCCGGCCGACGAGTTCTTCGCGCGCGACCATTTCGCCTGGTTGGCGGATTTCGAGGCGGCGACACCCGTTATTCGCGCCGAACTGGACGCGCTGCTCGCCGAACCGTCGGCGGGCTTCTCACCTTACGTGACGATGCCGCTCGGCACGCCGGCCAATCTGTGGAGTCCGTTCGATCGCTCGGACCAGTGGAGCGCACGCTATCTGTGGCGCTACGGGGTCCGCGACGACGCGGTCTGCGCGCGGTGTCCGCAGACCGCGGCGATTCTCGATGCGTTGCCGCTGGCGGATATTCCCGGCCGCGCACCGACCGCATTCTTTTCGGTCCTCAAACCTGGCACGCATTTGCCGCCGCACACGGGGGTCAGCAACATTCGTTCGGTCGTGCACCTGCCGCTGATCGTCCCCGACAAATGCGGTTTCCGCGTCGGCGGCGAGACCCGCGAATGGCGCGTCGGCGAGGCGTTCGTTTTCGACGATACGATCGAGCACGAGGCCTGGAACGACAGCGACACTATCCGGGCCGTCCTGATCGTCGATGTCTGGAATCCCCATCTGACGGCTGACGAGACGGCCATGCTGCGCCGCCTGTTCGGTTCTCTCGGCAACAAGCTCGGCAATAGCGGAGACGTTGCAGACTGAAGCCGGTGCCGACGGGCGGCCCGCAGGGATATGCTCAGCCCGTGTCGATCGCCACGCCTTGATAGGTGTCGATGGCCTCGAAGATATCTGTCAGCGCGGCGCGTTCGTCGGCGGTCAGTTCGGGCCGCCAAACCTCGAACAGCAGGACGATCCGGGTTTCCGTGCCGCGGTTCCACGCCTCATGCTCGAACGAATCGTCGAAAATCAGCATCTCGCCGGCCCGCCACGCGCGCGTTTCGGCCCCGACCCGCAGCGCGCATCCTTCGGGTGCGATCAGCGGCAGATGACAGATCAGCCGCGTGTTGAGCATCCCGTGATGCGGCCGAATGTGCGTGCCCGGCTTCAGCAGCGAGAAGATCGCCATCGGCGAGCGACCCGCGATGATCGGGATCGGTGCTTGCTCGAGTGCGGCCATGGTATGCGGACAGGAGGATGCGTTGGGTTCCACGCGCTCGCCACCGCGCCATAACTGGAACGCGCTCCAGCTTGGATCGTCGAGCAACGGGTTGGCCGGCGCGGGGCGGTCTGGCGTCGATTGGACATAGGGCGCAAAGCCCTTCTCGGCCGCGACGACGCTTTCGAGTTCGGCACGCATGTCTGCGGTCGCGGCCTCGATGGCGGCAACCCACGCGAACTCGTCGCGCTCGAAGAACGCACGCTGCGCAAGCCCGGGAAAATAGAACATCGAAGGCTGTTGCAGATACAGTTCGCGCCGTCCGAGCAGCAGGTCGAGCGCGTACCGCGTACGCCCTCCTGATACGCCAGCGGCAAGACCAGTCCCCGCCAGCGCATCGCCGAGATGTGCGGCAAACCGTTTCGCGCAATCCGCCAGGAACGCTTCACCGGCCTTCAGCATCGGCACCAGGACGGGCGCTATCGTGGCATTCGGCAGCGTGGCGACGTTCAGCGCGGTGCGATAAAAGGATTGCGCCGCGCGCTCGTCGCCGCGTCGGACCTTCAGCGCGGCCATCGTCAACAGCGCAGCCAGGTGGCGTGGTTCTGCTGCCAGGAAATGCACCAGCGCGGTTTCCGCCTCGTCGTCGCGGCCGAGCGACTGCGCGGCTTGTGCGATCAGGAACCACGGCGCGGGCATGCCCGGTGCCCCGTCGCGTAGAAGGGACAGCATTTCATAGGCGCGTGCCGCGTTACCGTTGCGGAGCGCGGCCATCCCGTCGCGCGCGAGATTTTCTGCTTGAGGCCGGGTGAGTTGCATTCCTCCAGCGTAACGATGTGGAGGCGGATGCCAAGTGTGCGGGTCTCACCTGGCTTGAGGCGAGGCATGCTTCGGCGCGGGAATGCGATGTGACCACGTTAGCCGCATTTCGAAGTGGAGATAGTCGATCAGGCGACGCGACGATAAGCGACCGGGAGCGCAGCCAAGGCGGTGACCAGTCCGCGGCCACGCCGTTGGCACAGTCGGCCGTGCTACTGGCGGCGGCTTGCCGATAAATACGGCAGATCCGGAATATGGAAAGAATTGGCTGGGGCGGCAGGGTTCGAAGCTGTATCACCTTTTTGTGTCCTTGAACGGCATAGTCATTGACTGCCGCAGGCTTATGCTACAGCAGACTGCTGAAATGAGTGCTACAGTCAACGTCCTTAACCGTTACATGGTCAAGCGGCCCGGCTCGGCCATGTGGCAGTTACGCAAGCCTGTGCCAGCCGACGTGCAGGCGGCGTTCGGCAAGGTGGTGGTCACAAAATCGCTGGGTACCAGCAACGACCGTGATGCCACCAAAGCTGCCATGATGCTTCTCGAAAAGCTCGAAGAGCATTGGGACGGCATCCGCAGGGGATCTCCTCTCGCGTTAACCGAACGCGAGCCTGAAGTGCTCGTGCGCGGTGAGCTGCCGGAACATACGCAGAATGCGATCATCAAGGCGGTCTACACCCAAGTCCTCGACAAGATTGAAGAGCTCGACATTGCCAGCTTCAAGAGCGATCGTCTCGCTCACAATAGCTCGGCTGACAAGCGTCGTGAAGCGGCGCTCGATGTGGCGCGAGAGGTTAGAGCCGGTGACGTTACGCGGTTTATCGGACCGACCGAGAAACAGCTCGCGAACCACGGTGTGGAGGTTGATCGCGAAGCGCCATGGTTTTCCCAGCTAGTGCGCGATGTCGCGCTCGCGGTGGTCGCAGCTCAAGACGCGGGCTACAGAGCCGACCAGGGAGAGCTTGCTCCTAAACCGGCTAATGAGTTGGTGACACGGGCGCTCGGCGTCAGTGAGCCAGGCGCTCCAGCAGCGGATATACCGTTTGCAGAGCTTGTTGGTCGGTTCATGCGATATTGGCTAGGAGGAACGCATGGTCGCAAGGAGACCAACACGGAGCAGCAGAAGCGCTCCACGTTCCGCCTGTTCGGAGGTTATTTCAACGACCAACCAATTCGTAGAGTTTGTCATCAGGATGCGACGAACTTCTTCGATACACTGCGCCTGTTCGATCCGCATTGGGCTCGGTCACCTGCCTCGCGGAAGCTTTCATGGTCCGAGTTGATTGTACGTCATGGGGATCGCGACCGCGGCCTGTCGGACGCTACCATGAATCGCCACCTTCAAGTGCTACAGGAATTGTGGACGTGGTCGAAGCAGCGCGGTCACTGTGATGGGGAGAACCCATTTGATGGGTTTCGCACGAGGCTCCGCGCAGGCGTCAACGTCAAACCGTATGTTGCTTGGGAAGACGATGAACTTCGTCAACTTCTTTGCCCCCCACCGAAGCGCTCGGACCTGCTGGAGGTCATTCTCGTAGGCATGTTCACCGGCATGAGGCTAGACGAGATCGCGTCCCTGACATGGTCACAGGTCCGTCAGAGCACCGACAGCGGGGCGACCGTCCACTATTTCCAGGTAGAGGATGCGAAGACGCCCGCAGGCAACCGTAGAGTCCCCGTGCACGCCGATCTCGCATGGCTGCTGGCGCGTCCTCGAGGCGCGGCAAGTGATCGGCTTTGGCCTACCTTCAACGAGGAAGGTCGCGGCAAGAAGGCGGGCAACGACGCTGGTCGAGAGTTTTCGAGGTTCAAGACGGACAGGGGTTTCGTCGACCGAACCAAGACATTCCACTCGTTCCGCAAAAACGTGACCCGCATAATGGAGCGCAGCGGAGTGCCGGAAAACGATTGGGCGCAGATCTTCGGTCACGAACGCGGTTTCACCTACAGGGTTTACAACCCCGACGGGATCGACATGAGACAGCGCGCCGACATTATAGCGCGCATAAGCTATCCCGGCATCGAGGTTCCCCACCCCGCTTGTTGACGTCGAATCAACCGGTATGGTTCGCCGCCACTCGATGGGGGCAGGCGTCTCGTCAGGGGGGCACGGCTTGAGATCGGGTTGATCGACTACCGATTGAGGTCCTCACCCCATCGCATCAACTTTTAATGGACCGACACGGCCACTATGAACGCTCCTACCACTCCTGTCGTCCGCAGTCGCCCAAAGAGGCCGCAAAAAGTCGACGCGACAATAGACCTCGCTATCACCGATCGAGCCATCGAGCGTGACTGGAAAACCCTTAGTTTTGTTACCACTAGCGTGCGCAAGCGCCTGCTCGCCGGCAAGCGCGACAGCCTCGCAAACGGGTCGTCATCATTATATTGGAAATACCGTGGTAAAGGATTCCCGCTCAAGCACAGTGACGGGTCCAGCCTCCTCGCATGGCGGTCACTGACCAAGTGGATGAAATCGCAGGTCGCATCGATGTGCTTGCAGGAGGGGGCATGCAAGGCATTCACGATCACGATACACGAGGAACTAGCAGACGAGCTTCGAGCGAAAGGCACAGACCCCAAGGTCTACCTGCGGGACAGGCTTGCTCGTTGTCTGCGTGACGAGTTCGGCATCGTGCCATGGTTTCTGTTCGTCATAGAAGACCGCACCAAGAGCGGCTTGAGCCGTACCAAGGTGCATGCTCATGGCGTCATCCAGATCATACCCGCAGATCCGCATAGGCTGCTCTCTGGCGAGTTCCCATTGCGGACCAAGGTGCAAATAGCCCGCGAGGGCCTCGAAGCGGCACGACTCGATGCCGGAGCGGACAAGATTTACCATGCCATGAAAGTCGCGTCGGGGAATGCTACGGGAGACCGTCCGGTAATCTACAAGGGTCGTAATCAGGGGCGCAACGTCTGGTGGAAAAGGATGCTTTTCCCCTTTTTTAACGTCGAGTGGATCAGCTACTCGTTCAAGAACACCATGAGCGCGAGCGGTACGTTGCCCGAGAACCGCTTGTGTATGTCGCGTGAGCTCAACCGCGAGGCCCAGAGTCTCTGGGCGTTGATCCGTGACGGGGAGCCGGGTCCGGGAGCGCCGGCGGGACAGTAACCACGGTTGCGGATAGTTTACAGATAGTTGCGTGATTCGAGCACTTTTGTCGTGATAACCGCTTCGGCGGTGGTGGACGTGCCGAGCCATTGGGAGGAAGATAGTGGGCTTGAGATAGGCGCCGGAGCTCTTTCTTCGTACCCTTTCTATCGCCAAGCCTACCACCGGCGCATCACAGAAAGCCTGGCAACCTGCGGCCTAGAGCGCAAAGTGAGGCGCAGCGTCTGGTTGCAGGTGCAACCTCCACGTCGGTCAGGCTCGATGCCATCGAGCCCCGCTCGGAGCGCCCCGTGAGCGAGTATCTCACCTCGACGCTGAGGCAATCAAAACGGCGGGTCACGAGGGTGCGGATACTAGGATCTCCGGTGCGCTCGCACCTATGGCCCGATGGAAGGCGACCTGGGCCAAGATGAGCATGGGCCTTAGAAGCTCGGAGGTTTGTTGGGCTCGACTACCTAGAGGGAGCGTGCATCTGCTAAATACTTAAATCTTGCTTTGCTGACATGCCACCCGACATGCAAGCTGGTTAATGCAATATCTAACTAGACCAATTAAGGTCGGTGGAGATTGTAAGTGATGTCAAACGATAAGTATCAAAGGGAAAGCTACCAGATTTATCAGATCGATATACCGGGACCAGTCTTCATACGACACGTTGTCGCAACCTCTTTGCGACGTGCGATGGAACTAGCGATCCTAGAAGACGAAGAGCTGATTGCAGGCGCGATGTTGATGGTATCTAATGTGACCAGTGCCTGGATATGCCACTCACCATTGGCGTCGCAGTCAACCTGGTCACTACTGCGAGAGCGCCGCGAAGGACTCGTCGATTACGACATTAAGGAGGGTTGGGAACACTTGTCATCGGAGGAGTAAGTGCGGGCGTGACGGGCACGATAACTAGTGCCCGTCACAGAGGACGCGAAACGACCAAAGAACGGGACGCGAAGTCCTAAAATATTTGCTTCATGTAACGACCCGGGTGGAGCTAAACAGCCGAGGAAATTCCCTTCCAAGCCATCCACCGGCGGCGTCGGGCACTATCGGGCAACAGCAATGTCGATCTGTTGCGCCACGCCTGCTCCGCGAGCCAGCTCCGCCCAAAGAAACAACACGTCACCCCCGCTGACCTCCTGCAACCCTACGCCAATGCTGCGCTTCTCAAGGCTGTTCGCGCTGTCGATGCGATCGCACCTCCGTGATCCGTGATCGCGTGCGATAGGCGAAAAGCATTCTCGCGTTCTTCATGCGTCTCGTCTCGTTCTTCTCGGTACATGCGGCGCTCGCCAAGCCGAGGATGATAGATTCCGCGAGCATGACCCGCTTCGAGATACCTGCCGTGTTCGTCATGAGGCGCTCACCGAACAGTGGCAGGCCGCGTGCAGCGCTCCTGCCACCCGTGCTGCCGTGGACCGCTCATGCGATCTGCGGCAGCTTGTCGAGATGTTTGTCCAGCGTGAGCGGATACTCCCGGACACGAATGCCGGTCGCATTGTAGATGGCATTGGCGATCGCCGGCGCGACGCCGGAGATGCCCAGCTCTCCGACACCCTTGGCTTTCAGCGGCGACATCGTCGGGTCGAGTTCATCCAGGAAGAAGACGTCCTGATGCGGAATGTCGGCGTGAACCGGCACCTCGTATCCCGCCAGATCGTGATTGACGAAGAAGCCGAACCGTTTGTCGACGGCCAGTTCCTCCATCAGCGCAGCGCCGGCACCCATGACCATGCCACCGATCACCTGGCTTCGTGCTGTCGTAGGGTTCAGGATGCGCCCGGCAGCGCAGACGGCGAGCATGCGCCTAATACGGATCTCGCCGGTCCAGGCATCTACGCCGACTTCGACGAAGTGCGCGCCGAACGTCTGCTGCTCATAACGCTTAGACAGGTCGCCATATTCCATCTTGTCTTCGGCCGTGATCGGCCCGGCCTTCGCGGCACCCGCCAATGGCACGCGGCGATTGCCTGATCGCACCTCCCCGTCCGCGAACTCGACATCACCGGAATTGAAGCCAAGCGAGGTCGCAACTGCTTCACGCAGTTTAACGCACGCGGCATAGACACCCGCGGTCGCCGTCGCCGCCCCCGCCTGTCCACCACCACCAAACGCCTCGGGGAAACGAGTGTCGGCGAGCTTCACGATGATCCGGTCTAGGGGCAGGCCCATCATCTCGGCCGTCGTCTGGCCGATGATCGTGTAGCTGCCGGTCCCCATGTCGGTCATGTTGCTTTCGACAGTGACCATGCCCTTGCCATCCAGCGTCACGCGCGCGCCCGCTGGGATGATCGGTGCGCCACGGATTGCTGACGCCATCCCCATGCCGATCAGCCAGTTGCCGTCACGGCGCGCCCCCGGCTTGGGATCGCGCTCTTTCCAGCCGAACCGGTCCGCACCAGTACGCAGGCATTGCACCAGCTCGCGCGTCGAGAAGGGGCGCGAGGCTGGCTTTTGCGGTCCCTGATTGCCGCTGGCGCCTTGTGGATCGGTCCCGGAGCCACGGCCGGGGTCGCTTGGCACGACCTGGGTATCATTGATGATCCGCAACTCCACCGGGTCCATGCCGAGCTTTTCCGCCAACTCGTCCATCGCCACTTCGAGCGCCATCATGCCAGATGCCTCACCCGGCGCACGCATGGCGTTACCCTCCGGCAGGTCGAGCGTGGCAAGTCGGGTCACGTTGAGGCGGTTCGCACCAGCGTAGAGCAATTCCGTCTGTGCCGCCGCAATCTCCGGCCCGCCGCCTGGCAGGTTTCCCGACAGGCTTTCGTGCCCGATGGCGATCAGCTTACCGTCTTTGCCGGCACCAAGGCGGACACGCTGGATGGTCGCGGGACGATGCGTGGTGTTGTTTGGCATCAGTGGACGTGGCAGCGCGACCTTGACCGCCCGACCTGTCGCCCGCGCACCAAGTGACGCGAGAACGGCATCCGAACAGACACTGCCTTTTCCGCCGAACCCGCCGCCAATGTATGTCGCGACGACCCGGATCTTGTCCTGCGGCACGCCGATCTTGTTCGCCAAATCTCGCCGCGCCCAGCCGACGATCTGCTGGGCCGACCAAAGCGTCAGCTCGTCGCCATCCCAGCGCGCGATCGTCGCGTGCGGCTCCATCATCATGTGGCTCTGATCGGGCGTGGTGTAGGTCTGATCGACCTTGACCACTGCCTTGGCGAAGGCCCCCTCGAAATCACCAATCCTGACGTCCGGCTGGCGTTGATGGGGTTTGGCACCGGCGCGGGCGGCGGGGAGGTCGAACGCGCCCTTGCCCCGCGTGTAATCGACGCGGATCAACCCGGCTGCGGCGCGCGCCTGCTCGAACGTGTCCGCCACGACGAGTGCGATCGCCTGATGGTAGTGATCGACCTCCGGGCCGGCGAGCGGCTTGGCGACATAGAAGCCTGAAGACTTCACAGGCCCGGCATTGTCGGCCGTGATGACGGCGAGAACGCCTGGCGCCGCTTTCGCCTCGGCAACATTGATCGATGCGATCCGGCCCTTGGCGATGCCGGCACCAACGACGTAGCCATAGGCAGCGTTGGGTGCGACGGCATGGTTCTCATAGGAGTAGACCGCCGTGCCGGTGGTCTTGAGCGGCCCCTCAATACGAGGATGCGGCTTGCCGATGACCGTTTCGCGGTCGATCGGGTTGATGCCCGCGGGCGTGTCGAACTTCATGCGGCCCGTGCCTCCGATAAGGTGGACGCCAGCGCTCGGGTGGCCAGCGATAGCTTGAACGCGTTCTCAGACGTCGGCTTGGCGCCTGCGAATGCCTGCGCCGTCACTGTAGCAGCACCTTGCGCCATTGCCGCTTCCGCGGCTTCGACCCGCCACGGCTTGTGCGCGACCCCGCCGAATGCGGCACGACCGCTACCGTCCTTTTGAACGACAGCCGCGACGGACACGAGTGCGAACGCGTAGGAGGCGCGATCACGTACCTTCCTGTAGATGTGCGTCCCGCCGATCGGCCGCGGCAACGTCACCGACGTGATCAGTTCACCCTTGGCAAGGTTGGTATCGATGTGCGGGGTGTTACCGGGGAGCCGGTGGAAGTCAGCAATCGGTATCGATCGTGTCTGCCCACTCGGCGTGATCGTCTCGACGCTGGCATCCAAGACGCGCAGCGCCACAGCCATGTCGCCGGGGTACGTGGCGATACACTGGTCAGATGATCCAATGACTGCCAACTGCCGCGAAATGCCGCCAATCGCGGCACATCCCGAACCGGGCCGGCGCTTGTTGCAGGGCTGGTTGGTGTCGTAGAAATACGGGCAGCGCGTGCGCTGAAGCAGATTGCCCGCGGTCGTCGCCTTGTTGCGAAGCTGACCACTCGCCCCGGCCACTATCGCGCGGGTTAGCACGCCATAGTCACGCCGCACGCGCTCGTCAGCCGCCAGCGCAGTATTGGTTGCAAATGCGCCAATGCGTAGCCCGCCCTGATCGGTCTTCTCGATGCGATCGAGGCGCAAATCCTGCACGTCGACGAGATGGGTCGGCGTCTCGATCTCCAGCTTCATCAAGTCGAGCAGGTTGGTGCCACCAGCCAGAAACTTCGCGCCCTGCATGGTGCCGACCGCTGCTGCCGCATTGGCTGGCGTCTTCGCACGCTCGTACGTAAAGCTTTTCATGCCTTGCTCCCCGCAACGTCAGCCATCGCTTCGGCGATGTTGGAGTATGCGCCGCAACGGCAGATGTTGCCGCTCATCCGCTCACGCATTTCGATATTCGTCACCTGCGGCTTCGTTGTGAGGTCGGCCTGAACGTGGCTCGGGACGCCGGCCTTGATCTCAGCGAGAACCGCGACCGCCGAGCAAATCTGCCCGGGCGTGCAATATCCGCACTGGTATCCGTCATGCTTGACGAACGCCGCCTGCATCGGATGCAGTTTGTCCGGCGTTCCCAGACCCTCGATCGTTGTGATCGCGTCGCCCTGATGCTGCACGGCAAGGCTGAGGCAGGAATTGATCCGCGTCCCGTTCACCAGCACCGTACAGGCGCCGCACTGGCCGTGATCGCAGCCCTTCTTCGTGCCGTTGAGCTTTACATGCTCACGGAGCGCGTCGAGCAGCGTCGTGCGCGTGTCGAGCGTGAGGTCTTGGCGCTTGCCGTTGACGGTCAGCGATACCGGCATGGTTGCCGGCGCAGCCGTCTTGGCGGGTTGTGCTTCCACATTTGGCGCCGCCACCAAGGCGGCCGTCGCAGCGCTGCCAGCGAGGACGCCTCGCCTCGACATTTCGATCTCGGACATCATCGCCGGCTCTCCCATCACAGCTTGTTGTATAGGTCGCCCGCGACCGGCTCGAGCCAGGTCACGGACGTACCGTCGAGCGCTTCCGACACTGCGACGTGCGTCATCGCCGTGTCGCGAGCCGCACCATGCCAGTGCTTGACGCCCGGCGAGACGAAGACGGTATCGCCTGTTGCGATCGGCTTGGCAGCCTCGCCATCGACTTGAACCCACCCGTGTCCCGCGGTGACGATGAGCAATTGCCCCAAGGGGTGTGTGTGCCAGTTGGTATGGGCACCCGGCTGAAACGTCACCGTCGCGCCGCCAAGGCGGGCGTCGCCGGTTCCTTTGAAGGGCGACGCGACCGAAACGCTGCCGGTGAAATAGTCGGCGGGGCCGGGCTTAGGCTCCTGGCCAGGATGAACGATCTGGACGGTTGTCATGGCGTCGGACTCCTTTGTGCCAAATACCTTACCCGCGATGCCGATCGCGGCGTTCGCCTTCGGCCATCCCGCGTAGAAAGCGAGATGGGTCAGCGCTTCAACGACTTGCGCCTGGGTCAGCCCATTCTCAACACCACGTTGGACGTGAAAAGTGAGCTGATCGCCGTCGCCGCCTGCGGCGAGCGCGGCGATGGTGACGAGGCTACGGTCGCGGGGCGACAGATCAGTGCGTCGCCAGAGGTCGGCGAACACCACGTCGTTGGTGAGCTGAGCGAGTTTGGGTGCGATCGACACGAGCGTCTTTTGAACGGTCGCGGCACGAGCGCCATCGGAGCCGGGAAGCGGCGCGGTGGCCGGAGGGATTGCTGCGAGTGATTGCAGATCGACGTGGCGTGCGGCGAACACCTTCTCGACCTCATTCAGAGCCGAGACGGCGTTTGGCCATCCGGTGTAGAAGGCAAGCTGCGTGACCATGCCCGCCACCTCGGTCGGCTTGATGCCATTATCGAGACCGCGGCCAAGATGGCTCGCCATCTGCGCGGTTTTGCCGGTCGCGATCAGCACCGACAACGTGACGATGCTGCGATCTCGCGGTGCCAGTTGAGGACGCACCCAGACGTCGCCAAACAACACCCGATCGGTATAGCCCGCCAGCGCCGGCGCGATCGCCTGCATGTTCTTGGGTGCGACCGACGGACGATCCTGTGCTTCGGCCGGCACGGCCATCGCCAGAGCGGCAGCAGCGGTTGAAGCAACCTTCATAGTTTCATCTCCCATCCTACTCTCACACTGGCGACTTGCCATCGAACAGCGTCGTTCATCGACGCTACTTGCTGCTCGCACCCGCCCGCACTGGACGACGAAGGTGCGAGAATGTCAGTTGGGCCAAGCGCCACTTGCCAGCCTGCTTTGTGTAGACTTCCGTGACCATGAAGGCGTTGGTGACGGTGTTGCCACCGACAACGGCCTCCAGATCCATGTCTTCCAGAACGATCGCGGTGTCACCGAACACCCGCACGTCCACCGCGTAGAGCGATGCCTTCTTGTACCAGATGCCTCCGCTCTTGATGGTGGCGAGCTCCTGATCCTTGCCCCACGTCCCGCCCATGTGAGTGAACATGGCGCGGTCGTCGAAGAGCGTCGCCAGGGAGTCGACCTTCTTGTCCGCCATCCAGTCCCACTTGGCCTTCGACAGGTCGATGACCTGCTGCTGCATCGGGGTATGGGTGGCGGCGGTCTTGATTGTCTCCGTGGGCGGTGCCGGCGATTGTTGTGCGGGCGAAGGTTGCATCGGCAGCAATGACAAGACCACGGCACCAAGCAGGCAGCGCCAGCTCGTTCCCTGGGTCGATCGAGTATCCGTCATCACTGCTCCCGCACGACATTGAAATTGGCAGGCCGATGCGTCGACATCGGCCAGGTTTGACGATCAAATCTTCCGTTCACCGAGCCATTTTACCATCGCCGGATCGCGGTGGTCGAAGAAGCTGCTGGCGTTCTGATCGAGCTTGGCGATCGCTTCGAGGTCGCCGGCGTCGAGATCGAAGTCGAAGATGGCGAAGTTCTGCGCCATGCGCTCCTTGCGCACCGACTTGGGGATCGCGACGATGCCCCGGTCGGTCAGCCAGCGAAGCACCACTTGAGCGACGCTCTTGCCATGCTTGTCGGCGATCGGCTGCAACACCTCGTTCGTGAACAGGCCATTCTTGCCTTCGGCGAACGGTCCCCACGCCTCTGGCTGAATGCCGTATTCCGCCAGGGTCTTCACCGCATCAGCCTGCTGGTGGAAGGGGTGGATCTCAATCTGGTTGACCGCCGGCTTCACCTCGTTGTGCAGTACGAAGTCGACAAGGCGATCGGGATAGAAGTTGCTGACGCCGATCGCGCGGATCCGTCCGGCCTTTTGCAGTTCCTCCATCGCCCGCCATGCTCCGTAGACGTCGCCATACGGCTGATGGATCAGGTACAGATCGAGGTAATCGAGCTGAAGCTTGTCCATCGATTGCTCGAAGGCTGCCTTGGCCCCATCGTAGTTGGCGTCCTGGATCCAAAGCTTGGTCGTGACGAACAACTCGCTGCGATTGATACCGTGACTCTTGATCGCTGCGCCTACGGCCGCTTCGTTGCCGTAAGACGCAGCCGTGTCGAGCAGCCGATAGCCGACGTCGATAGCATCGCGAACGCTGCGCTCGCACTCGGCCGGGTCCGGCACCTGAAATACGCCGAACCCGAGGATCGGCATCTCAACGCCGTTATTCAGCGTCACTGCTGGGATGGTGTTGCTCATATTCGTTTCCTCCGATTCAGCGATTGATGAGGCGCTGATGCGAAGCGCCGTAACGCTCGCCTTGAAGCTCAATGCCGGCGAGTGAGCCCGAAATGCGGGTCAGATCCGTGTCCGTGAGGACAACGTCCACGCCGCCCAGATTTTCCTCCAAGCGATGAAGATTGGTCGTGCCGGGGATCGGCACGATCCACGGACGCTGCGCCAGCAACCATGCCAGAGCGACCTGTGCTGGGGTCACACCCTTTTCCGCTGCGATCGATCCGACGAGGTCGACCAGCGCCATATTCGCCTTCAGCGCTTCGGGTGAAAAGCGGGGAACGGTGCTACGGAAATCGTCGCCGGCAAAGGTGCTGTTCGCGTCAATCTTGCCTGTCAGAAAGCCCTTGCCGAGCGGTGAGAACGGCACAAAGCCGATGCCCAGCTCTTCGAGTAGCGGCAGAATTTCGGTCTCTGGCTCACGCCAGAACATCGAATATTCGCTCTGCAAGGCAGCAACGGGCTGTACGGCGTGGGCGGCGCGGATCGAGGCAGCCCCAGCCTCCGACAGGCCGAAGTGCTTGACCTTGCCGGCCTGGATCAGATCCTTCACCGTGCCGGCCACGTCTTCCATAGGTACCGCTGGATCGACGCGGTGCTGGTAGAAAAGATCGATGCGGTCAGTCCCGAGCCGCGCCAGCGCTTCGTCAGCAACCTGTCGGATGCGTTCGGGACGACTGTCGAGACCATCGGCTGGAACAGCGTTTTTAAAGCCAAACTTAGTTGCAATCACGACCTGGTCACGCATCGGTGCCAGCGCTTCACCGACGATCTCTTCGTTGGTACCTGGACCATAGGCTTCAGCGGTGTCGAAGAAAGTTACGCCGCGCTCGAATGCAGCGCGGATTAGCGAGATTGCCTCGTTCCGGTCGGTTGCCGGGCCATAGCCGAAGCTGAGGCCCATGCAGCCGAGCCCTAGTGCCGATACCTCAAGACCGCTCTCGCCTAATTTACGCTTTTGCATGATCGTGTTCCTGCGCCGTCGATGTGCGATGCACGTCCAGCACCGCTTGCCGACCAAGATAGGCTCGCGTTATCACCGCGATTAGACAGCATGATCGGCATGAGCCTATGACCAGTTGTCATGAAACCATATCGAGTTAGGCTAACCTGTGCGGCGTGAGGATCTAGGTAGTCTCGCCATGTTCCTTGCTGTGGCCGAGGAACGTAACTTCACCCGCGCTGCTGCGCGACTGGGCGTGTCGCAATCGGCTCTAAGCCATTCGATGCGGAGGCTGGAAGCCAAGCTAGGTTTGCGGCTGCTGACCCGTACCACACGTAGCGTTTCGCCGACCGTTGCCGGCGAAAGGCTCTTAGAGACGTTGCGGCCTGCCTTGGAAGATATTGATGCCAAGCTCTCCTCGCTAACCGAAATGCGCGAACGTCCTGCCGGGACAATCCGCATCACGACGTCCAAGCACGCGGCGCGAACGGTCCTGTGGCCAGCAATCGACCGGCTTACTGGCGAAAACCCCGACATAGAGGTCGAGCTTAGCGTTGATGCCGGGCTGACAGACATCGTTGCCGAACGGTTCGATGCCGGCGTTCGCCTGGGGGAGCGGCTGGAAAAGGACATGATCGCGATGCCGATCGGTCCGAAGCTTCGCATGGCAGCAATAGCGTCACCCGGCTATCTTGCCGAACATGGCACACCGCAGACGCCTGGTGATCTTGCCCATCATCGCTGCATCAACTTGCGCTTCGTCAGTTCTGGTGGCCTGTATGTCTGGGAGTTCGAGAAGAACGGACGCGAGCTGAAGGTGAAGGTCGAGGGACAGCTTGTCCTCAACGACGTTGATCTGACCATCGATGCCGCAATTGCCGGCCACGGTATCGCCTTCATGATCGAGGATCATGTCGCGCCACAGTTGGCTGATGGGCGTCTCGTTCGGGTACTGGAGGATTGGTGTGAACCGTTCGACGGCCACTATCTTTACTACCCCAGCCGACGCCAGCCATCGCCAGCCTTCAGCCTACTTTTGGAGGCGCTGAGGTACCGAGGCGCCAAATCGCAAAGCCAAGCTTCAGCGCGGTAACGGTGTAGGTACTAGGACTGACTGGTTGTGACGCCCTCGACTGTTATTCGTTGCATGCCATCGCCCTTAACCGCAGTGCTTTCCATGACGCTGCCACAAGCAATTGGAACTACGCTTCCGACCGTGCAGGCACCTAATTCCCAAGCATTACAACTGCATTCCAGCTGGCGTAGCCGCGCGGTGGCTCAACAGGCGATTGATCAAGTCTCGTCGGGGCGATGATCTCGCGATCAGGAGCCCGCTGTATCTGAATCGGTCGTTTTCGAGCCCCCATCAGGGAATGTATCGAAATATACCTTTACCTCAATTTCGATACACCTATAGATTGAATGCACGATTTCGATACAGGAAGACCATGACACGCACGTTTTCGTATTGCCGGGTCAGCACCGCCGACCAGACTACCGACAACCAAGTTCGCGAGATCGAGGCGGCGGGCTTCGCCGTAGAGCCGCATAGGGTGGTCACGGAGACCGTTTCCGGGTCGGTGGCGGCGATGGAGCGTAAAGGCTTCCGAAAGCTCACAGAGCGCCTTGAAAAGGGCGACGTTCTGATTGTCACCAAGCTGGACCGATTGGGTCGAAACGCAATGGATGTCCGAGCCACGATCGAAGCGTTAGCCTTGGCCGGCGTGCGGGTTCATTGCCTTGCACTTGGAGGCGTGGACCTCACCAGCCCCGCTGGTAGAATGACGATGAGCGTAATTGCCGCTGTCGCAGAGTTTGAACGCGACCTGTTAATAGAGCGCACGCAGTCAGGTCTTGATCGTGCCCGCGCGGCGGGCAAGACGCTCGGACGCCCCTCAGCCCTTACCGGCGATCAGCAGGCCGCTATACGCGCAAGCAGGGCTAAGGGTGTTTCGCTAGGTACTCTCGCGGCTGAGTATGGTGTGAGCCGTGCGGCGATACAACGTGCGGAGAAGCGAACGTAGCGCATACTTGATACCGCCTTCAGGTTTAACCGAGCCAACTGCAAACCTCGACCTACCGCTGCCATGATTTGCGACTTGAGATCTGGACGATCGCTCTACCTTATATGCCAGCTCGACCTGTCGTAGCTCGATAGGTGGATGATCAAACTGGGACCGGGACTTGCGGCTGGAGCAGGATCTGGTTGCGAACCTCTGTGTAAATTTGAAGTTCTCCGGGCATTTCGATGGTTACGGCGAGACCAAACGTCACCGGCTCGTCGATTGGCAGTCCCTGATCCTTCTCGCGCTGGATCTGGATCGGAATCGTTGGGCCGCCTGACAAATCGCCCACTTTTGCATCACACCAGCGACGATGAATGATGGTGCCCCCTTCGGACTGGCTGTTGGACGGCTGGCCAGTGGTTGTTGCCACCCCGATGCTATCGAGATCGTCTTTGCCCAGCGCTGCAATCCGAAGCTTGACCGCTCGGTACGTTAAATGCCCCGGCCGGACTGGCGCAATCCAAGCCAAAGTAACTCGCACTTCGCGATGGTTTGCTTGCGCTCCCAGAGTGGCTGGGACCGGCACATCGAAAGAGATCGCAGCTTCGGGCGCGAGACTGCCAGTAGCCCATAGCGTCGCACGGTCGGCGGCGCAGGCTACGGCATCGTCGGGGTCCATAAAGCCATAACCAAGATGACGGCAGACTTCCCGCCTCCAATGTTCGTGATGCATCGTGCCGTGGGGATCGACAATTGGTCGAATGAAGTGTTCGGCGTCACGCCAAGAGGCGCAATGAACGAGCATCGCCTTGATGAGCGCGGCGCGCTCGGTGAATGGCATTGGTCTTATAAGCTGCGGATACGCCCGTTCCAGTCCGTCGAAGATGCGGTGGGCAGTATGCGTGGCGAGTGCGGTAGCGGCGCTGGTTCCTATCGTGAAATGCGTGCCGGTAGCGGCGTCAGTCTCAGGTGCCGCTACCTTGAGACCCCAAAAGCGGCCGGGATTCGGATGACTGACTAAAGCCAGTGGTGGTGCGATCGGATCAAAGCGGGCGGGTTGTCGGCCGCCAGCGACCAATATGTCCGGCTTGGTGCTGCGCCGATGACCCAAACCCAGCCGCGAGGAAAGGTTGGGCATCTCCTGTTCTGAATAGGGCGAAAAGGGACTTGCTCCCGCGAACGGCACAGCAACGGCATCGCGATACCAAGACCCGATAGTCAAGGCATTGAGGCTGTCCGCTGGCGCAAGCAGCCGGCGATCGGCTTTTAGGCCGTCGAGAGCCCGAAGCACCGCCTTGTTTCGATCGAGTGGCGGCGCTCCGTGGAAGGCCGCCGCATCAGGAAAGCCAGACACCGAAATTGGCTCGCCGATGTTCCCGGCGCTTACCAGAAACAGAATGCCGTGGGTGTACGACAGGTAATCCAGCGCACGACCCCAAGTGGAGATTTTCCCAGCGAAAGGCCGGGTTCGATCGCCGAGCGAAAGGTTGACGATGAAGACCTGCGAACCGCCACCCGCGCGCATTCGCAATACCGCTTCAACGATTACATCGATTACAAGTCGGTCGTCTTCAAAAAGTTCGTCGCCGTAGGCGGGAGCATACATGACGGGACGGAAATAGACTCGTCGGCTTATCGGTGACGACGTATCGTTCAGATCGCCGTGGACCGCGAGTGACGCCATTGCAGTCCCGTGGACACGCGCTCCGACAGCTTTAGCTTCGAGATCGGACGGATCGTCTATCACGAGCCGGTTGGTGAGCAGCGGATGCGCCTGGAGCGGCACCGCGTCGAATACTGCGGCGATCGGCTCTTCGCCGCCTGGCGCGGGCGGAACGGCGGCAATCGTATCGCTATCGCCAGTCTCAATCGGCACACCAACGCTTTGGGGTACGATTGAGGCGATGGGATCGGCGCCGGCGAGTGAGTTAGGGTCGAGCGCAGCAATGCGCCGAATTTCTTGGGCAGGAATGTCCGTCAATACGGCATGGTAGGCGAAGGCGGGATGTTCAGCGCGGTGGATGATTACGCCGCCTGCGGCCACGATTGCCGCCGTGATTGTCTTTTCTATCTCAATGCGTGCTGCCGCAGATTGACGAAACACCAGTTCGATCTCGACACGAACAGGAAAATCATCGGGTGCGCCGTCTACGACGGCCTCGAAATATGCCCGGTTCCGAGTTGATACCCGATCGCCCGGCCCCCAGGGGCGGACGGCCCTGAGATGAAGGAACAAGTCGCGCCAAGGTCCATAGCCATACGGAACATTGCCGGTTCTTTCCCATCCTTCCCACAGCGACAAGATTTCTCGTAAGGCGCTCATCTGAGGCACAAGCATGTAAAATTCTGGGTTCGGGTCGAGCTCGTTCGCCGGGAGCTCTTCCTCCCCGGCAAATTCGAGCCCGGCAATACGCGCGACTGCCCCTGCAAATTTGTCAATCGAGCCGGTGACATCCAGTACCAGAAGGCGCTCCGGTGCAAGCGCCTGGGGGTCAGCGTGGAGCGCTAGGGCAGGGTCGTCGGCATCGAGGACGTTCCGCAGATTACGAAACACCGGACCATGTGCGGCGATTTGGTCGTCTCGGCTGAAAGAGCGCTTGTTGCCCCCGCCGCCGCCGCTAGGCCGGCGAGGTGCAGGATTGTATTCGTTAAGACGGAGAAACGGTTTGCTGGGATCGTGCGGCATCTACTTCGTCAATCCTCACCCGTGTCGACCAAAAACCGATCTGTTCGCGGAGAATATCGCGAATATTGCGTGCGCCAAGCGAAAGGATGTGTTGACGTCGAACCGTCTGACAAAGTTCTAAGGCTTCGGCATAGCTGATCGAACCAAGTTTAGCGGCCACCGTCTCAGGCCGCATACCTGGATCCTCTGGCCACAAAGCGAATTGCCGGTCAAGGAAGATCGCCAACGCCCCTGGTGAAGGTTGCGGCAGAGATAGGCGAAGCTGAAAACGACGCCAAACGGCACGGTCTAGCAACTCGGCGTGATTAGTGGCTGCAACTGTCACGACATAGCTGGGCAGTTGATCGATCTGCATCAGCAGGAACGAAACGACGCGCTTGATCTCGCCAGTTTCATGGATGTCACCGCGTTCCTTACCAATCGAATCGAACTCATCAAAAAACAGCACGCATGGGACGGTGCGAGCATAGTCGAAAAGTTTCGCAAGTCGGGTATTGGTTTCACCCAAATAGGAACCCACAAGCGCGTCGTAGCGCACGGTAAAAAACTGTACGGCGAGAGCCTCTGCAATTGCCTCAGCAATCGAAGTTTTGCCGTTGCCGGGCGGGCCCGACATCAGAACTCGGTGACGGGGCTGTATACCATGGGCGCGCAGCAGGTCAGCGCGGTGCTGCTCCTCCACCAGTTGTCGAACCTGATGCGTCACAGGTAGCGGAAGAATCAGGTCGTCGAGCCGTTGACGGGGTTCGGTTTCGAGAATGGTATCGCGTCCGGCATGGCTGCTTAAAACAGCGCGAGCGGGTGATGTGACCGTGACTGCGCTTAACGCGCGCTGGAGCCGGTCGGCCAGAATGTTATGATTCTTGCTTCGCTCATCAGCAACAACGGCCTCGACCGATGACCGTAGCGCTGCCTGATCGCCCGTGGCACCAGCACGAACGATCGACAGGAGAAGATCGCTTCTCGCCAAGGCTTTGGTAGTCCTTTTAACTCGTTATCGCCTGACGATACCATTCTCAGCGATTGTGCGACAGTAGCATCATAAAAATCATGACCCGCGTAGCGATTTTGCCTCTCGAGAAGGTAGCGTGACGCTGGAGTGCGCCGACACCAGTTAAATCGAAGTTAGGCTACCGCTGCGAGGCATGCGGCTTGGCTCGATCCTGTCTGCTGGACGATGGGGCTCGGTTTACATTACCCTCAGCTACCCAATTACGCGGGAGGAGGTCGCCCAATGGATGCAATCCACGAAGCTCATTCGCCTAGTGAGGCTGAATCCATAGCCGAGCAAGTCCGACGCGCGCGCGCGCTCAATCATCAAGCAATGCAGCGTCACCAAGAAGAGATCGACCGCATGACGGCGGAGAGCATGAGCCCGTGGAAGGCGGTGATGATCGGGTGCGTTCTCGGCGCGGTCCTATTTGGAGCCGGGTTCATGATCGGAGGTCTCATGTAAGTATGAGAACGTCGCCCATATTGCGTAGGCGACCGGGTAAGGCGTTTTGGCCTGCGGCGGGCTTTGTTAACGGCCTTCCCCACACCGTCTTTGGACACCGACGATCAGCATCGAGCGCAATCCAGAGGAGCAAAAAGATGCGACCGAGCTTTCGCATCACTAACGCATGCGGACAACCACGCTGGTATCCGGCCATCTTAAAACGAGAATCTTTTCACTGCATATTGAAAGCGCGAAGAGTTGAGCCTCGCTGGATTTGAGCGCCAGCGTCGTGCGGCGCCAGTGCTACAGTGAGTGCTACAAGGCACTGCTACAGCGGTACAGCTAAGTCGTTGAATTTACATCAAAAAAGAAAATTGGCTGGGGCGGCAGGGTTCGAACCTGCGCATGGCGGCATCAAAAGCCGCTGCCTTACCACTTGGCGACGCCCCAACAGAGGCGGCCTTATAGCGGGGCAGCGGCGTGTGAAAAGCCCTTGCGGACGTCAATCCGCGAGATGGTGCAGCCAGTTGTTCTCGTCCGGCGCGGTGCCGCGCTGGATCGAGACGAGCGCGTTGCGCATCCGCATCGTCAGTGCGCCCGGAGCGCCGTCGCCGATCGTGAAGCGGCCCTCGGGACTGGCGACGGTGCCGATCGGCGTGACGACCGCCGCGGTACCGCAGGCGAATGCTTCGACCAGGCGACCGCTGGCCGCGTCGGCGCGCCACTGGTCGATGGTGTAGCCTTCCTCGCGGACCGCAATGCCGTTCGCGCGGGCGAGCGTCAGGATCGAGTCGCGGGTGATGCCGGGCAGGATCGTGCCGGTGAGGGCAGGGGTCGCCATGCTGCCGTCGTCGAACACGAAGAAGATGTTCATGCCGCCGAGTTCCTCGACCCAGCGCCGCTCGGCCGCATCGAGGAAGACCACCTGGTCGCAGCCGTTGCGGATCGCCTCGGACTGCGCGAGCAGGCTGGCGGCGTAGTTGCCGCCGCACTTCGCCGCGCCGGTGCCGCCCTGAGCAGCGCGCGTGTATTGCTGGCTCACCCAGATCGACACGGTGGGGGCGCCGCCCTTGAAATAGGCGCCGACCGATGAGGCGAGCACCATGTAGAGATATTCGGCTGACGGCTTCACGCCGAGGAACACTTCGCTCGCGAACATGAACGGGCGCAGGTACAGCGCGCCGCCATCGCTCTCCGGGATCCAGTTCGCATCGGTCTTCACGAGGCGTTCGACCGACTCGAGGAACAGCTCGGCCGGCAGCTCGGGCATCGCGAGGCGCCGTGCCGAATCCTGGAAACGGCGTGCATTCGCCTCGGGGCGGAACAGCGCGGTGCCGCCATCGGCGAGTCGATACGCCTTCATCCCCTCGAAGATCTCCTGCGCATAATGCAGCACCGACGACGCCGGATCGATCGTCAGCGGCGCGCGCGCGGTGATCCGCGCGTCATGCCAGCCCTCGGTCTCGCTGTAGCGGATCATCGCCATGTGATCGGTGAAGACTCGCCCGAATCCGGGATCGATCAGCCGCTTCGCCCGCTCGTTCGCCTCGACCGGAGTCGCGTTCGGCTCATGGCGGAAGGCGGAAGACGGCGTAAAAGCTGGAACGGACATCGAAAATCTCTCTCGTTGCGGGTTGCCGACGACTACGGGCGATGTCTAAACCGGTCAACATGCCTGCCACTCCGTCTTCTGCCTCACCCCTGTTCCTTCGCGAACCCGAACTCCGCCGCGGCATGGAGCTGCTGTACTTCGGTTATAGCCACCTGACGCGGTCGATCGACCAGGGTCTTGCCGAAGAGGGGCTGGGCCGCGCGCACCACCGCGCACTGTATTTCATCGCGCGAAAGCCCGACATGACGGTGAGCGAACTGCTGTCGCTGCTGGCGATCACCAAGCAGTCGCTGGGACGCGTGCTGAACGAACTGGCGGACCGCAAGCTGGTCGAGACGCGGCCGGGCGAGCGCGACCGGCGGCAGCGGCTGCTGCGGTTGACGGCCGAGGGTTCGAAGATGGAGCGCGAACTGTTCGAGGCTGCGCGGATCCGGATGGCCGAGGCGTATGCGAGCGCCGGGCAAAGCGCGGTATCGGGGTTCTGGGCGGTGCTCGAAGGACTGGTGCCGGAGGCGGACCGTTCGCAGGTGTTCGGTCTCCGCGGCTAGTCGGTTCACGCAGGGCAAGTCGGCTCACGCGGGACGATTTGGCGTTGACGTCGCTGCAAGGACTGTGGCACTCGGCCGGTCATCGAGAGCCGGTGCAAGACCCGGACCGACAGGCGTAGATCGCCGTTAGCGGGTGTAGCTCAATGGTAGAGCTTTTGCTTCCCAAGCAAGTGACGAGGGTTCGATTCCCTTCACCCGCTCCACGTTTTCGCTAAAATTATGAACGTCGCCGTTCCGCGTCCGCCGTTCTACATCGGCTCCGCGAGTTGCGTACGGTTCCTGCCGCCGGATTTCGCTGCGTAGAGCATCGTGTCGGCACGTTCGAGCCAGGCGGTTAGCGTGTTGAAGGATGCGGACAGCTCAGCCACGCCGAAGCTCGCGGTTACGTGGATCGTACCGCCGCCATGGAGCGTCATCGGATGTTCGGCGATGGTATTCCGAAGGCGCTCCGCGACGACGAGAGCCGCCGCGCCGCTGGTTTCCGGCATCAGGAGGGCAAATTCCTCGCCGCCGAGACGACCGAACAGGTCGCAAGGGCGTAACGTGGTTTCGGCAAGGCTGGCGATCTGCTTCAGGACCTGATCGCCGATCGAGTGGCCGTAAGTATCGTTCACCCGCTTGAAATGGTCGACGTCGATCATGATCAGCGAACTTGCCCGCCCGTAGCGAAGCGTACGCTCCATTTCCCGTTGCGCCTGATCGACGAAGCCACGCCGGGTCAGCGCGCCAGTCAGATGATCGACCTGTGCGATCAGCCGCAGTTCGAGCTCGTCGCAAACGATGTTGGCGAAATTGCTGAGGATGGCGATGTCCGCGGGGCTGAACCGTCTGGGCCGGGTATCCATCGCGCACAGCGCCCCGACGTTATATCCTTCGGGCGTGCGCAGGGGGATGCCCGCGTAGCTCCGCACATAGGGCGGGCCGACGACGAGCGGACTATCGGCGAACCTCGGGTCGGCCAGCGCGTTTTCGATGATCAACGGGTCGCGTTGCTGGATCGTATGCGTGCAGAACGATACCGCGCGGGGCGTTTCGCTCTGCTCCAAACCGCGTCGCGCCTTGAACCATTGCCGATCGCGATCGACGAGCGTCACGGTCGCCACGGGTACCGCGAGCACCGTGCGGACGAGCGTGACGATCTTCTCGAACGGCTCTTCGACCGCGGTGTCGAGCACGTCGAGGCGACGCAAGGCTGCGACCCGGCCATCGTCGTCGTCGAGCAGCAGGGCGTTATCCATGATCCGGTGCCTTCATCATCGCGCGGATTGCTACGGTGAGATCGTCGGCATAGCTGTCGACCAGAGTGCGGATGCTCGCATCGACGACGTCCTCGCCGAGTCCCGCCGCCCGCAGGCTGACGATCAGTTCGGCAAGATGTGCCTGGTGGCGCTGTACGCTCGCCAACAACTCCGCGGGGATCTCGAGCGGTTCCGCCACGGTGGGGGTAGGCTGAAGTTGATCGATGCGCACGTTCGGCCTCTCATTGCAGCACCGAGTCTTTACAGCCGAACGGTTAACAGAGCTCAAACGGGCCTGTTCGACACTCTCAACGATTCCCGGCTCCAGATAAAAAGATGCCCTGCCGGATCAAGGATCGGCAGGGCATTCCGAGGTTTCACCGTCCGTCGCGAATATCGCCGGATGTTCGTGCCAGCACTGAAAGTCCTGGCGAAAGTCGATTCAAATTGCGGACGGTGCCATGTCCGTTACTTCTTCTTGCCGCTCTCACCCGAGGCGCTCGAGACGGCCGTTCCAGCGGACTTCACATCCTTGCCGACGCCGTTAACCGTGTGACATCCCGTCAACGCCAGGCCTGCAGCAAGTAGTGCCAGTGCAAATACGTTCTTCATACTTGGTCTCTCTCATGTTCAGTGTTTGAGGTGGATGGTGCCGGTGCGACGAGTGCGGCCGACCGCAAGTGAAGTTTTCGGGATACGAGCGGCCTTGGCATCGACGTCAGTTTCGGACGGGGCTGCCCCGGTGAGCTTGAAGATCGCCTCCGCAACCGAGACTCTGGCCTTGTCGGCAAAATCATCGGTATCATCACTCATGAGCACCCATTCTCCATCCGGGTTTGGTCAAGTCCCGTGATTTAGCGTGATCCGAATGACGGCAACAGATCGGGTTGTATCAACCCGATAGTATTTTCGACATCTCGCACGGATACTATCGGGCAGGCGGCGCCTGCTTGGTTCGATCAATATCAGCGGCGTCATCGATCAGGCCAGTGTCCATCAGGGCTGTAGCGTCACGACCGGGACGGGGCTTGGCAGCAGCGTCTTGCGATCGGCCCCATCGCCGAACCCGCGGGCACGCGCCCAGGCCGCCGCCGCCACCCTGCGATTGACGCCGATCTTGCTGTAGACGCGTGCGACATGGTTGCGGACGGTGTTGCCGCTGACGTTCAATGTGCGCGCCATCGTCTTGTCGTCCATGCCCTCGCAAATCAGCGCGAGCACATCGCGTTCGCGCGCGGTCAGGTCGTTCAGGCCCGATGGCGTAACGGCTCGCGGTGGTTCGGACTGCAGTACCAGATTGTCCAGAATGGCGTGGCTGAGCCATTTCGATTCCGAGATCGTCGCCTCGATCGCGGCGGCCAGATTGCGTTCGTCGATCCGACGATTGGTGACGTCCTGAAAGGTCCAAAGCGCGTAGGCCTTGTCGGCGATCATGATCGTGGCCTCCGATATCTGGCATTCGAGACGCTGCCCGCACTTGGTACGGACGGCCCCAGATACAATTCCCGATGGCCAAATCTCGATGTCATCGGTCGATCGACCGGACAGGTCACTTCGCGAATACCCGATCAGAGAACAGAGACTGTCATTCGCGACGGTCACGAAATTGTCGGCCGGATCGACGATCATCATGCAGGCCGTCGACGTCGCGAACGCGGTTTCGACGCTTGTTCGGAGTTGATCGTAATGGCGTTCGGTCTGCTGCCACGCTTCGATATCCGTCAGCGTAAACAGCATGCACGGCTGGCCGCCGAAGGTGACGGGCTGGCCGGTAACGATCACGGGCCGGCTTGTGCCGTCAGGCATCGCCAGGCTGGCCCGGGTCTGCGGGATCGTCTGCGCGTTGACGAGCGCGCGCTTCACCGCCGCGTAGTTCGCGACGCCCTCGAGGATGTTGCGCTCGTACATCGAGCGGCTCAGCCAATCCTCGTCCGTGCTATCAGTGAGCGCGAGGAAACTACGACTGACCATGACGTAGCGCAGGTCCCGCAAGCCGCAGACGATGGCGGGGGCGGGGTGCGACTCGATCGAGCATTCGAGCCGCGTCATGCGATCTGGCGCATGCCACACGGTGCCCGCGAGCGAGTGGTGAGGCCGTGTGAAGATATCCAGGCAGTCGTTCGTCATGGTCGTTCCTCGTCGTCACGAAGATACACTTAAGTTGATCGATAGATGGAGTGAAAAATCCGTTATACCAAGAATGCCCCATTTCGATACTAAGGAGATCTGTATATTGGCGCGCAATCTGTATGACAGATGAGTCGAAAGGTCAGTGTCGGTTACTTAAGTCGATCCCGATGGTATTAACTATGATATTATCTCAGACCGGTTCTTGTATTGCTGCTTCAGGTGTTGTGTTGTTGTTGACCAGGTGAACTATTGCTTCCCATTCTGGCGGCTGCCGAACTGATTATCCTTCACGCGGCGCAGTATTGCGGTCGTCGCCGACCATCAGTTCGACCGGGGTATCGCCGATCGGGCCTGGCGATTGATCTTCATCGGTATGCGCGAACAGCCAGCGACCGAGAAGGCCAGCCACGGCGGCGCCGCTCAGCGGTGCAATCCAGAACAGCCAGAGCTGCGACAGCGCCCACCCGCCGACGAACAGCGCCGGACCCGTGCTGCGCGCCGGGTTCACCGACGTATTGTCGATCGGGATCGAGATGAGATGGATCAGCGTCAACGCCAGACCGATCGACAGCGGGGCGAACGCTGCCGGAGAGCGCTCGTCGGTCGCGCCGAGGATTACCGTCAGGAAACCGGCGGTCAGCAGTGCCTCCGAAAGGAACGCGGTTGCGGCGCCGTATCCGCCCGGCGAATGCACGCCGTAACCATTCGCGGCGAACCCGCTGGCGACCAGGTCGAACCCTGCGGTCCCCGATGCCAGTGCAGCGAGTGCCGCGCTGCCCAATATGCCGCCGATGACCTGCGCGATGACATAGCCCGGCAGGTCGCGAGCGGGAAAGCGGCCGGCGACCGTCAAGCCGACACTGACGGCTGGGTTGAAGTGGCCGCCCGAAATGAAGCCGACGGCAAACGCCATCGTGAAGACGGTAAGGCCGAACGCCAGTGCCACGCCCGCCATGCCGATCGTGCCGGGGACGCCCGTGCCCGCGGCAAGAACCGCAGCGCCGCAACCACCCAGGACCAGCCAGAACGTGCCGATGACTTCGGCGGCCAGCCGTCGCGCGGTAGCGATACGGCGGGGTCGGGCTGCCTGACCAGCGGGCGTACCGATGGTCGACGTGCGCTGAAGGTGTGGACTGTCGGCCATGTCGTTCGTGCCTAACTGGGGTGCATCGATGAGCGCCCGTCGGTCTTTGGGGTGGCGGGCAGAGCACAGCGATCGCTGCCCCGCCCGCCGATCAGAGCGTTTCCGTCTGGCGGCTTACTTGCCGCGCAGGGTGTTGATGACCGCGATGCCGAGCACGCCGGCCACGGCGGCCGCGGTGAAGGGGCGCTCCTTCGAGAACTGGCGAACATAGTCGAGCAGCGGGCGGATATTGTCCTGGACGACGTCCTTCGCCTGGCCGACGGTCTTCTGGATCGTGCCGCCAAGCTGATCCGCGGTGCCTTCGCTCTGCAACGACGTGTCGCCGATCACGCCGCCGAGCGTTTCCTTGAGCTTGCCGCCGACGTTGGTGGCTGCGCCGTTGAGGGTATCGGTGTTCATGAGAATCTCCTTTGATTGTCTAGGGAAGGACGGTCAGATCAGGGGCGGTCGGTAAGGTCCCGCATGTCGCCACGGTCATCCTGACGGGCGAGATCGCCGTCCGTCTGACGATCCATCCCTGAGGGTGGCGTCGTGCGGTCGCCGTCGATCGCCCGATCGGCGGGGTTATCGGTCGACTTGGCACCGTCGAGCATCCGCTTCACGGCATTCCCGGCTGCATCGCGACCACCCAGGCCGAACGCCAGGGCAAAGGCGACTGCGATCGCACCGAGCAGCAACCCGAACGCCAGGTTGATGATGTCGTCGGCCAGACCCATGAAGCGCAGGCCGATCGCGGTGCCGAGCACGATGATCGCGATCCGTACGACGGGGGCGGCAACGCGCGTGCCCTGGTCGCCGTTGCGCTCGATGGCGTGCGCCACGAAGCGGGCGATGACGACCGATGCGAAGATGATGATCGCCCCGAACACGACCTGCCCGAACAGCGTCAGCACCTCGGCCATGATCTGCGAGCCATAGGCGAAGTTCAGCTGGCGGAACGCTTCCATCAGGCCGAAGATCAGGATCGCGACGAACGCGCCGGTGCCGACCGTCTTCGATGGCACGAACGACGGACCGGTCGACTGGCCGGTGGTGCCGAGCTCGCGGTTCTCCGTGTTGCCGAAGATGCCGATCGACCCGATCGTCCGGTCGAAGCCGGTCGTTGCCAGGAACTGCGTCAACAGACGCGACGCGAACTTGGCGATGACATAGGCGACGGCGAGGATCATGCCGGCGGCGATGACGTGCGGGATGGCGTCGAGGATGATGCGCAGCATGGCGGTTGCCGGCTGCGAGATCGCCGCGATGTTCAGCGTGTCGAGCGCCGCGATCGAGACCGGGATGATGATCAAGGCGAACACGATGCCACCGATGGTACGCGGCAGCATCGTCGGGTCGGTCGGCGTGGTCGCGCCGACATGCGTCGAGAAACGCTCGACATGGCTGGCCGTGATGACCGCCTCGACCGCCTTCTTGGCGACCTTGGCGAGGACATAGCCGAGGAAGAAGATCAGCGCTGCGCCGATGATCCGCGGGATGGCCGTGCCGAAGCCCTGCAACATGTCGCCGAGCGGGCCGGTTGCGCCGGCGAGGCCCAGTGGCTGCGTGGCGAGGAACAGCGCGATCAGGAGGACCACCCAATAGGCGGCATCACCGACCTGCGCGCCGATCGTGGTCGGGTTGCGCGGGTTGGCATTCGGCTCGTTGGCGTGGATCGCGAGCGGCGTCTTGTTGACGAGCTTGGCGACGCCCCATTTCACGGCACGCGCGATCGCCCAGCCAATGACGAGGATGATCAGCGCCGCGATGATCCGGGGTGTCCAGATCTCGACATAGCTCCAGGCTTGCGCCCCGAAATCGCGGGTGTTCGATACGACCGTATCGCCCGCATAGGTTACGTCTTGCATGTGTGTGTCCCTTGAAACCCTCTACGGGGCCTGACGTCTGCCGTTCGCGGCATCGTGCGCCTTGGGTGTGCCTTGGCCTCGATGCCGCGGTTCCGGATTAGAGTGGTGATGCGGGGTCGGTCAGGATGCCGCACGCAGCAGCGGCCTTGCCGACCTCGAGTGGTACCTTGGGATCCTTGACCTGACCCGACACGCGAACGAAGTCGCTGGCCGTCAGGCGGCCCGGCGTGGTGTCGCCTTCGCGCGACGCCTTGGCTGCGCGACCGAGCTGCTGGAGCTGGCCAAGCGACAGGTTCGCCTCGAGCCGGTCGCCGACGCACTGCGACTGCGCAGGCTGGAAGCCATACCCCTCGAGCGAGGTGGCGATCTTCGCCGACGGATTGACGCACGCAGCGAGCGACAGCGTGGTGATGCCGACAGCAGCAAGCGCCGCGACGCGTGAAAAACTAGGATGCCGAGTCATGAAAAGCCCCTCTTGTCGGGGCCATGACATCAGGCCGGAGTGACCCGCGATCCGATGATCCCGAGCGCCAAACCCTTCAATTCATTTAAAAGTTTCTAGTATTGTTAGCCAGCCGTCGGGTAGATAAATACTATTCTACCCGGATGGGTGGACACCGGATTAGAGCAGAGAAACTGTTCAGAACGATGTTCCATGCGGCCCCGCCAACGCCGTCTGACTGGTCGATATGGGCCTACGTTCGACGCATTCAGCCACGGATCAGGGTGGCAAGCGACAGGAGGATGCGGCTTATAACAATAGCCTCAGACCTCAGGCGGACGCCGCGCCCGGCGCGTACCAGCCTAGCGCTTGCGAAATCTGCGTTGCGGTACGCTTCAGTGCAACCAGTGCTTCGTCGGCGGAGATATGCGGGGTCTCGTCGATGACCTCGAGGAACGGGATGGTCAGCGCGGCAACGACGTGGCCGTCAAAGCCGAAGATCGGGCAACTGATGTCGGACACGCCGCCCATCCGTGCGCTGCGGATCGATTCATAGCCGCGTTCGCGGATTTCGGTAAAGGCGGCATCGAGCGTGTCGCGGGCCGCCGGGTCCATTGTTTGGTCGAGGATCGCGGATCGGGCATCGTCGGCCATGAAGGCGAGCAGGACGTGACCCGAGCAGTTTGTCGCCAAGGCTATGCTGGTACCCAGCCGGACGGCGAAACCGGTCGGGCCGGGGCTTTCCTGTCGAAGAATGATCAGCCCGGACGTGCCGTTGACGACGACGAGATGGCAGGATTGCACCGCGATCGCGGAAAGCGCCTGCATCAGCGGCGCGGCGACGTGCGTCAGTTCCTGCGCGGGGGTCGCGCGGTGCGCGGTTTCGAGGAGCTTGTAGGTCACGCGGTAGCGATCGCTGCCGGGATCCTTGTGTAGCCAGCCGCGCCGGTCGAGCACGACGATCACGCGGAAGAGTTCGCTGATCGACCGCGCGAGGCGAGTGGCGATTTCCCTGACCGTAAGGCCGTTCGGTTCGCGTGCGAGGAGTTCGACGATGTCGATCGCCTTTTCCAGCGCGGGCGCCGTATAGACGCGCGGACTGGCGCTATTGATGTCTGGCGGCGGCGAGGGAAGCGGCATGGTTGAAGCTATCGTGATGGCAGGCGCGATCCTTATGCCGCAGACGCGCGGACGCGGAACAACAATCTTTCATATCTGAAAGTTGCTGGCGGAGGCGTTGGCTTGCTAGGGAACGCCGTACGCGGCGACCTGAGGATCGATGCGCAGACCATAGGAGACGCCGCATGACGATCGCCTCGACTCTCGATTTCCGCGAGGCTGCACGCAAGCGACTGCCGCGGTTCCTGTTCGACTATGCCGATGGCGGTTCCTATGCGGAGGCGACGCTCGCGCGCAACGTCAGCGACCTGTCGGGCATCGCGCTGCGCCAGCGCGTGTTGCGCGACGTGTCCGATATCGATCTGTCGACGACGCTGTTCGGCCAGCACCAGGCGCTGCCGGTCGGGCTCGGGCCGGTCGGGATCGCGGGCATGTACCATCGCCGCGGCGAGACGCAGGCGGCACGCGCCGCGCATGCCGCGGGGGTACCGTTCTGCCTGTCGACGGTGTCGCTGTGCTCGCTCGGCGAGGTGGTGAAAGCGGCGCCGACCGGGCCGACCTGGTTTCAGCTCTACGTCATTCGCGACCGGGCGTTCATGCGTGATCTGCTCGCCACGGCTAAGGCGGAAGGCGCGAAGGCACTGGTGTTCACGGTCGACATGCCGGTGCCGGGCGCGCGCTACCGCGATCAGCATTCGGGAATGTCGGGGCCGCGCGCGCCGCTGCGCCGGATGTTGCAGGCGATGGGGCGTCCCGACTGGGCGTGGGACGTGGGCTTGCACGGGCGGCCGCACCAGCTCGGCAATCTGGAGCCGGTGCTGGGCAAGGCGAGCGGGCTGAACGATTACATGGGCTGGCTTGGCAACAATTTCGATCCGTCGATCGCGTGGAAAGACCTCGAATGGATCCGCGACGGCTGGGACGGGCCGCTGATCATCAAGGGCATCCTAGATCCGGATGACGCGCGCGAGGCGGCGGCGATCGGTGCGGATGGGATCGTCGTGTCGAACCATGGCGGGCGGCAGCTCGACGGCGTGTTGTCGAGCGCGGCGGCGCTGCCGGCGATCGCGGAGGCGGTGAAGGGGCAGCTGACGGTGCTGGCGGATTCGGGCGTGCGGTCGGGGCTCGACGTGGTGCGGATGCTGGCGCTGGGGGCGGACGGCGTGCTGCTCGGCCGGGCGTGGCTGTATGCGCTGGCGGCGCGGGGCGAGGCGGGGGTGACCCAGTTGCTGACGCTGATCGAGCGCGAGATGCGCGTGGCGATGGCGCTGACGGGGGTGCGGTCGATTGCGGAGATCGATCGGGGTATTCTGGTCTGAGGGCAGGGCCTCCTAACGCTCGCTTCACGCTCACGCACGCTGCTTAAGTTAACCACCCCGGCGAAGGCCGGGGCCCAGTTGGAAAGGTCGTCATAACGTAGGGCGGTCCCTGGTTACCTCCGTCCCCCAACTGGGCCCCGGCCTTCGCCGGGGTGGTGGCAACATCGGGAGGTCCTGCGAGTTTTCCAGTGCCTCGATACAGAGCTCAGTGGATCGTCGGCTCTAGCGCCTCACCCGACAGCGTCCGTCCGGCCTTTACCGCAAACGCCAGCACCACCAGGAAGCACGCCGCCGGCACCAGCATCGCGGTATCGATCCCGGCAAGATCGGAGATATGCCCCATCAGCCCGGTCAGCACCGCGCCGCCGATGATCGCCATGATGATCAGCGAGGCGCCCGCGCGACGGAGCGGGCCCAGCCCGTCCATGCCGAGCGCGAAGATCGTCGGGAACTGGATCGACATGAACAGGCTGGCAAGCACCAGCGCGTACAGCCCGATTTGCCCGCCGGCGAGGCCCGCGATGCCTGCCAGCACGGCACTTACCACCGCGAAGATCGCCAGCAGGCGAGGGGGCGCGATCCGGCCCATCAGCGCGGTGCCGGCGAACCGGCCGATCCCGAACAGCACGAGGCTGGCGAAGAGGTAATCCGCGGCATCATGCTCGGCCATGCCGGGCACGTTCGCCTGCGCATAGCGGATCGTATAGCTCCAGATGCCGACCTGCGCGCCCACGTAGAAGAACTGCGTCACCGTCGCGAAGATCAGCCGCGGGTGGCGGAACACGTCGACGAACCGCGACGGTGCGCCGACGGTTTCTTCCGCGCGATGCTCTGGAAAGCGGATCACCGCGGCGGCGACCGCGAACAGCAGCACGACGAGGCCGATCACGAGATAGGGCGTCTGCACCGCGACGACTTCGCTGCGATAGAAGGCCTCGCGCGCCGCCGGGCTCATCGCCGCGACCGCGTTCTCGTCGTGGACGATCGCCGACAGGATGAAATACTTGCCGATCAGCACGCCCGCGACGGTGCCGACCGGGTTCGCGGCCTGCGCCCAGTTCAACCGCTTGGCCGCGGTCGTCGGGTCGCCGAGTTCGGTCATCAGCGGGTTCGCCGACGTCTCCAGGAACGCGAGCCCACACGCGATCACGAACAGCGCGGCGAGGAAATACAGATACTCCCCGTAATGCGCGGCGGGATAGAAGAGCAGCGCCCCCGCCGCATACAGCACCAGTCCGGTGACGATCGCGGTCTTGTAGCCCTTCGCGCGCGTCACCAGCGCCGCCGGCACCGCGAGCAGGAAATAGCCCATGTAGAAGGCCTGCTGGACGAAGCTGGTCTGGAAGTCGGAAAGCGTGAACGCCTTCTTGAACTGCGCGATCAGGATGTCGTTGAGGTTGTTCGCCATCCCCCAGAGGAAGAACAGCGCGACTGTCAGCACGATCGCCGGCACATATTTCCTGTCGGCGGTCGTTCCGCTCATGATCCACTCCTGATTATGTTTATGTTTGTCAGTCTATCGCGCGGTCGAGATGGGTGTAGCCGCCATCGACGTAGAGCCACTGGCCGGTCGTGTGGCTTGCCCGGTCGGACAGCAGGAACACCACCGTGTCCGCGATCTCGCGATCCTCGGTCATGCGGTGGCCGAGCGGTATGCGCGCGACGATGCCGTCGAGCTTCGCTTGCGGATCGTCGAAACTGTCGACCCAGCGCTGGTACAGCGGCGTCATCACCTCGGCGGGGATCACCGCGTTGACGCGGATTCCATCGCCGCGCAGCGCCACCGCCCATTCGCGGGTGAGCGCGAGTTGCGCGCCCTTGGCGGCGGCATACGCGCTGGTGTCGCCTTGCCCGGTAACCGCGGTCTTCGACGAGATGTTGACGATCGCGCCGCCGGTCTTGCGCAGATGCGGCACCGCGTGATGCGCCATCGCGAAATAATGGACGAGGTTCTGGTCGAGCGAGGCGCGAAACTCAGCCGGCGTCCGGCCGAGCCCGATATTGTCGTTGGCGCCAGCGTTGTTCACCAGCCCGTCGATCAGGCCATAGCGCGCGACCGCCGCCTCGACCGCCGCCGCGCACGCAGCGTCGTCGGACAATTCGGTCGCGACGAACAGATGCTCGGCCGTGAAGTCCTCGGGCGCGCTCCGCGACACGATCACCGGGATCGCGCCTTCCTCGGCCAGCCCGCGGGCGATGGCGAGGCCGATCCCGGCCCCGCCACCCGTGACGATCACGACCTTGCCGGCGAGCCCGAGCTTCATCCGGCGAACCGATAGTCGATCAGCGACTGCGGCTTCATCTCGATCGAATAGCCCGGCAGCGTCGGCGGCATGTAGGCTGCGTCACGGATCACGCAGGGATCGATGAAATGCTCGTGGAGATGATCGACATACTCGATCACGCGCCCCTCCTTGGTCCCGGAGAAGCAGAGATAGTCGATCATCGACAGGTGCTGGACATATTCGCACAGCCCCACGCCGCCGGCATGCGGACACACCGGCAGGTCGAACTTCGCCGCCAGCAACAGCACCGCCAGCACCTCGTTGACGCCGCCCAGGCGGCAACTATCGATCTGCACGACGTCGATCGCACCCGCCGCCATGAACTGTTTGAACATGATGCGGTTCTGGCACATCTCGCCAGTCGCGACCTTCACCTCGCCGATCGCGTTGCGGATCGCCTGGTGGCCCAGGATATCGTCGGGGCTGGTCGGTTCCTCGATGAACCAGGGCTTCGCGAAGGCGAGTGCGTTCACCCATTCAATCGCCTGCGGGACGTCCCACACCTGGTTCGCGTCGATCATCAACTTGCGGTCGGGGCCGAGCACTTCGCGTGCGATCGTCAGGCGACGGATATCGTCCTCCAGATCGCGACCGACCTTGAGCTTGATATAGTCGAAGCCGGCATCGACCGCTTCCTGCGCGAGCCGCCGCAGCTTCTCGTCGGGATAGCCGAGCCAGCCGGCCGACGTGGTGTAGCAAGGGAAACCGGTCGCCTCGAGATCGGCGATCCGCTCGCCCTTACCTTCCGCCCGCTTGGTCAGCAGCGTGAGCGCGTCCTCCGGCGTGATCGCGTCGGTCAGATACCGGAAGTCGATCGTCCGGACCAGTTCCTCCGGGGTCATGTCGGCGACGAGGCGCCAGACGGGCTTGCCGACCGCCTTCGCCCAAAGGTCCCAGATCGCGTTGACCACCGCGCCGGTCGCGAGGTGGATCGCGCCCTTGTCGGGGCCGATCCAGCGCAACTGGCTGTCGCCGGTCAGGTGCCGCCACATTCGCCCCGGATTCTCGATGATCCAGTCGAGGTCGAGCCCGATGACGAGATGCCGCATCGCCTCGATCGCCGCGACGCAGATGTCGTTGCCGCGGCCGATCGTGAAGGTCAGGCCGTGACCTTCGAGCCCGTCCGTATCCGTGTCCAGCACGACATAGGCGGCCGAGTAGTCCGGATCGGGGTTCATCGCGTCGGACCCGTCGAGTCCCGCGCTGGTCGGGAAACGAAGGTCGATCGTGCGCAGGCCGGTGATGGTCGTCACGCGGCGGCGACCATCGTCTGTGTCTGTTCGCCGAGGCCATCGATACCGAGGCGGACCGTCTGGCCCGCACGCAGATAGACCGGCGGCTTCTGGCCCAGACCGACGCCCTTCGGCGTACCGGTCGAGATGATGTCGCCGGCTTCGAGCGTGCAGAAATCGCTGAGGTAGGAAACGATCGTCGCGACGTCGAAGATCATGTTGGCGGTGGTGCCGTCCTGATAGCGATGGCCGTCGACTTCGAGCCACAGACCCAGCTTTTGGGGATCGCCGACCTCGTCCGCGGTTACGAGCCAGGGACCGATCGGGCCGAACGTATCGCAGCCCTTGCCCTTGTCCCACGTACCGCTGCGCTCGAGCTGGAACGCGCGCTCAGACACGTCGTGGACGACGCAGTATCCGGCGACGTGCGACAGCGCGTCTTCCTTGGCGATGTGGCGGCCGGGCGTGCCGATGACGACGCCGAGTTCGACCTCCCAGTCGGTCTTTTCCGAGCCGCGCGGGATCTCGACATCGTCGTTCGGACCCTGGATCGCGCTGGTCCACTTGCCGAACACGACCGGCTCGGCGGGGAGGTCCATGTTGCTCTCGGCGGCGTGGTCCGAATAATTCAGGCCGATGCAGATGAACTTGCCGGTGCGCGTGACGCACGGCCCAATCCGCGGCGCGCCGTCGACCTTGGGCAAGGTCATCACGTCGAGCGCGGCGATCTTCGCGAGCCCCGCGGGCGACAGCAATTCACCGGCGATATCGCCGAGCTCGGCGGGCAGCGCGCGGATCGCACCGTCCTGGTCGAGGATGCCGGGCTTTTCCTCGCCGCGGGGGCCGTAACGCAGTAATTTCATCAAATGATCCTTAGTTGACCCAACCGCCGTCGATCACGTGGACCGCGCCGGTGGTGAAGCTCGATTCGTCGCTGGCAAGGTACAGGAACAGCGCGGCGATCTCTTCGGCGCGGCCCAGCCGGCCCATCGGCTGGCGCGCGACGAACGCGGCGTCGGCCTCGCTCACGGAAATGCCCTGCGTCCCTGCCTGCGAAACGATGCGTTCGCGCAGGGACGGGGTCTCGATCGTGCCCGGGCACACGCAGTTGCAGCGGATCCCGCGGCCGACGAAATCGGCTGCCACGGCCTTGGTCAGCCCGACCACCGCCGCCTTCGATGCGCCGTAGGCGTAGCGGTTGGGGATGCCCTTCACGCTCGACGCGATGCTGCTCATGTTGACGATCGCACCGCCGCCGCGCGCGAGCATGCCGGGCAGGAACGCGCGGGTCATGCGGTGCATCGCGTGGACGTTGAGGTCGAACGACAGCATCCAGTCGTCGTCGCTGCCCTGGAGAATATCGCCCGCCGCGACGAAGCCGGCGACGTTGGCCAGAATGTCGATATCGCCGATCGCGGCAGGCAGCGCGGCAATCGCGCTGGCGTCGAGCAGGTCGACGACCAGACGTTCGACGCCGTCGATCGCCTGCAGCGTATCGCCATCACGATCGAGCGCAAAGACCCGTGCGCCCTCGTCACGGAAGCGTTCTGCGGTGGCGCGGCCGATGCCTTGTGCCGCCGCGGTCACTACCGCGGTCTTGCCGGACAGTCTCATTCCATCTCCTGCGCGTCGTTGTGCGTTTTGTTGGTTTTATTAGTCAAAGTGACTTTTGAAAAGGGGCGGCGACGCTATTGTCGCGGGAGTACGCCGTATCGAAGGAGTTTCCGTGACGTATCGCATCGTGACCGCGCTGGACCTCGTCGACGACGCAGCCCTGATCGCCGCCTATCGCGAACGCCACGCGCCGGGCGCCGTGTGGCCCGAGGTCGTGCGCGACATCGTCCAGCGGGGGTATCGAGAGATGGAGATCTGGCAGATCGCCGACCGGCTCGTGATGATCGCCGAGGTCGAAGACGATTTTCCATGCGCGGCCGACCCGGCGTTGCAGCCGGTCGTCGCGTCCTGGGAGACGGCGATGGACGTGTATCAGAAGCCGATCGACGCGACCGGGCCGAAATGGGCGGTGATGGAGCGGATATTCTCGCTCGCCGATCAGACCGCCGGCTGATCCGTCCTTCTCCTCAGGTCGTTAGGGCGTGAGCGTCACGAAGCTGTCCATTACGCGCTTGCGGCCCGACTGTTCGAAATCGATCTCCAGCTTGTTGCCTTCGATCTCGGCGATCAGCCCGTAGCCGAACTTCTGGTGGAACACGCGCATGCCGAGCGACAGGTCGTCGCGGCCCTTGTTGCCGAGGCTGATCGCGCTGGAGCGGCTTTCGACGACGCGTGCGGGTTTGGTGGAGAAGGTGCTGCCGGTGCCTGATGCGCGCTGCCAGCCGGGACCGCGACCGGTGCCGCGCGCGACGTCCGCGAACGGATCGGCGCGGTCGGACCAATTGGCCTGCCAGAGGCTCGCGCCGCCGGACATCGTGGTTTCCGTGTCGATGTGTTCGGCGGGGAGTTCGGCGACGAAACGCGAGGGGATCGACGAGTTCCACTGGCCGTAGATGCGGCGATTGGCAGCGTGGATGATCACCGCAAGTCGGCGTGCACGCGTGATCGCGACATAGGCGAGACGACGTTCCTCCTCGAGGCTCTTCACGCCGCCTTCGTCCAAAGAGCGCTGCGACGGGAACAGGCCTTCCTCCCAGCCGACCAGGAAGACCGTGTCGTATTCGAGGCCCTTGGCGGCGTGAATCGTCATGATCGTGACCTGCGGGTCCTGCGCGCCGCCCTCGTTGTCCATCACGAGGCTGACATGCTCTAGGAAAGCGCCGAGCGAGTCGTACTCCTCCATCGCGCGGACGAGCTCGCTGAGGTTCTCCAGGCGGCCGGTCGCCTCGACCGACTTCTCGGCCTGGTACATCGCGGTGTAGCCGCTCTCGTCGAGCAACTGGCGGGCGAGTTCGGCGTGCGGCAGGCTGGTCGCCATGTCGCGCCAGCGGGCGATGTCGCCGACCAGTCGGCCGAGCGACTTCTTCGCCGCGCCGGTCAATTCGTCGGTGTCGAGGATGCGCGCGGCGGCGGTCGTGAGCGGCGTGCCGGTGGCGCGGGCGAGCTGATGGATGCGCGCGACCGCCTTGTCGCCGAGGCCGCGCTTGGGAACGTTGACGATGCGTTCGAAGGCGAGGTCGTCCGCGGGCTGGTTGACCACGCGGAGGTACGCCAGTGCATCGCGAATTTCGGCGCGTTCGTAGAAGCGGAAGCCGCCGACGATCTTGTACGGCATGCCGATCGCGATGAAGCGGTCCTCGAACTCGCGCGTCTGGTGCTGCGCGCGGACCAGAATCGCGACCTCGTCCAAGGACTTGCCGGAGCGGCGGACGATGTCGATCTCCTCGCCGACCCGCCGCGCTTCCTCGGGGCCGTCCCAGACGCCAATGACCTTGACCTTCTCGCCGACGTCGCGCTCGGTCCAGAGCTGCTTGCCGAGCCGTCCGCCATTGTTGGCGATCACGCCCGACGCGGCGCCGAGGATGTGCGGCGTGCTGCGGTAATTCTGTTCGAGGCGGATCACCTTCGCGCCCGGGAAGTCGCGTTCGAACTTCAGGATGTTCTCGACCTGCGCACCGCGCCACGAGTAGATCGACTGGTCGTCGTCGCCGACGCAGGCGATGTTCTTGCGTTCTTGCGCGAGCAACCGCAGCCAGAGATACTGCGACGAGTTGGTGTCCTGATACTCGTCAACCATGATGTATTTGAAGCGCTGCTGATACTGCGCGAGCACGTCGCGGTGCGTCTTCAGGATCACCAGCATGTGGAGCAGCAGGTCGCCAAAATCGCACGCGTTGAGCGCGATCAGCCGCGCCTGGTATTGCTGGTACAGTTCGCCGCCGCGACCGTTGGCATAGCGTTCGCTCTCGCCCGCATCGATGTCCGCGGGGACGAGGCCCTTGTTCTTCCACTGGTCGATCAGCCCGGCGAGGCTGCGCGTCGGAAAGCGCTTCTCGTCGATGTCGGCGGCGAGGATCAGTTGCTTTAACAACCGCAGCTGGTCGTCGGTATCGAGGATCGTGAAGTTCGATTGGAGCCCGACCAGTTCCGCATGGCGGCGCAGCATCTTGGCCGCGATCGCGTGGAAGGTACCGAGCCACGGCATCCCTTCGACCGCATCGCCGACCAGGCGACCGACGCGCTCGCGCATCTCGCGCGCGGCCTTGTTGGTGAAGGTGACGCTGAGGATCTCCGACGGCCACGCCTTCTTGGTGAAGATCAAGTGCGCGAGCCGTGCGGTCAGCGCCGCGGTCTTGCCCGTGCCGGCGCCGGCGATGATCAGGACGGGCCCGTCGGTGGTCAGCACCGCCTCGCGCTGCGGCGGGTTGAGACCGCGCAGATAGGGAGGCTCTGCTTGCGGCGCGGACGTTTGGGCGATCTGGTTCACCGGTGAACAGGTAGGGAACGGGGGGCGATGGGGCAAGCGGGTATGACTTGCGCGGTTCGACGATACGTGGAACAAGTTGAGAACATAGAGGGAGGCGGGCATGCTGGCGGGACGATGTCATTGCGGATCGATCAGCTATGTCGCGGAGGGCGAGCCCGAGCATCACGCGCTGTGCCATTGCGGCGATTGCCGGCGAAGCGCGGGAGCGCCGATGGTAGGCTGGATCGCATTCAGATCCGAACAGGTGACCATCTCGGGCGATCCGGTGACGTATGAATCGTCGGCAAGCGGTCGGCGTCAATTCTGCGGACGGTGCGGGACGGGACTATTCTATACCAATGCGGCGTATCTGCCGGGGATCATTGACGTGCAATCCTGTACGCTGGACGATCCCGAGGCGGTCGCGCCGGGTGCGCATATCCAGGTGGCCGACCGATTGGCGTGGATGGCGGATGTGGCCGCTCTGCCTGCGTTCGAGCGATATCCGGGGATGTGACCTAACGCCTCATCTAGAGTTTCGGCGCGTCGTCGGACCGTCGCCAAACCGTCGCGCGAGCGTAACGAATCACGGGTAGGGGATGCGCAGCGACGTGGTTCGTCGTCGGAGATGCCGCACCCAGAAAGGTGTCCCGACGCGCTGGCGCCGTCGCCCGCAGGCATAGCCTTGCGGACCGCAGGACCATTTGAGGAACATCATCATGAAGCTTTTCATCAGCGTCGCTTCGGCGGCGATCGTCGGCGCTTGCCTGTTTTCCACGGGTGCTTCCGCGAGTTCCGGGCGCGACCCGGTATCGGTGCGCGTGTCGCGCGCCGGGCTCGACCTGACCAGCGATGTCGGGCGCACCGCGTTCCAGCGCCGGCTGCGTTCGGCAATCGTCGGCGCCTGCCAATCGCACGGTGTTGGCCTCGCGGCGCTCGCCGACGCGCAGCAATGCCGCAAGGAGATGACCGCGGATGCGGACGTGAAGATGGTCACTTTGTTCGGCCGCAATGGCATGCAGCTCGCGAGCATCGGTGAAGCTCGGTGAATTAACTTACTCACGTCCGACGAAGTCGGTTCCGAACATCCTCCCCCGCAAGGGGGAGGTGGCGCGAAGCGACGGAGGGGGAGGACACGGAACGCACGTTGTCCTCTGCCTCCCCCTCCGTCTGGCGAGGGCCAGCCACCTCCCCCTGGCGGGGGAGGATTGTAGAGAGCGACGTCCCAAATAGGGTCGAACGATCGCTTGATTTACATCTGTCATAAGATTGTCATCGTAAGGGCCGACTGCACATTCCTATGGCAACCTCCACATTTGCACCCGATGCGGTGACGGCTGATTCGAGCGCTACCGCTGCGCCGCATACCGGTCCCAAGCTCGATCATGCGCTGCATCCGTCCGGGCGCTGGATATTCCTCGCCGTGCTGATCGGCGGGCTTGCCTATGCCGGGTTCAGCATCGCCTTCGATACCGCGCAGGTCGGCGAGAGCCTGGCGGGCGGGGCGTTCGCGTTTCTCGCGCTCGCGCTGCTGATCGCGCTCGGGTTCGAGTTCGTGAACGGGTTCCACGACACCGCCAACGCGGTCGCCACCGTCATCTACACGCATTCGATGCCCGCGCCGCTCGCGGTCGTGTGGTCGGGGTTCTTCAACTTCCTCGGCGTGATGCTGTCGTCGGGCGCGGTGGCGTATTCGATCGTCACGTTGTTGCCGGTCGACCTGATCCTGAACGTCGGCAGCGTCGGCGGGTTCGCGATGATCTTCGCGCTGCTGCTCGCGGCGATCCTGTGGAACCTCGCGACCTGGGCGGTCGGGCTGCCCAATTCGTCGAGCCATGCGCTGATCGGCTCGATCCTCGGCGTCGGCCTTGCCAACCAGATCATCAATGGCGGCGGCGCGGACGGCACGTCGGGCGTCGACATGGTGCAGGTCTGGAAGGTGCTCTCCGCACTCGCGTTCAGCCCGATCGTCGGGTTCGTCGGCGCGCTGTTGCTGCTGCTCGTGATGAAGCGGTTCCTGCGCGACAAGAAGCTGTACGAGGCGCCCGAGGGCCAGACGCCGCCACCGCGCGGCATCCGCGCGCTGCTGATCGGCACCTGCACAGCGGTCAGCTTCGCGCATGGCAGCAATGACGGGCAGAAGGGGATGGGGCTGATCATGCTCATCCTGATCGGCTGCGCACCGACCGCATATGCACTGAACCGGACGATGCCCGAGAGCGCGATGCCCGCATTCGTGCAGTCGGCGCAGGCTGCATCGGCCGCCTACCGCGCGCATGCCGACGGCGCGCCCGCCGACGTTGCGACTTCGCGTGCGCAGGTCACCAAGGCGCTGAAGAGTAAGCATGTCGCCGACCCGGTCATCTATGGCGCGCTGGCGACGCTGTCGGACGACGTGTCGAGCCGGATCGAAAGCTATGGGTCGCTGGGCAAGGTGCCGGCTGCCGCGACGCCGAACCTGCGCAACGACATGTACCTCGTGCTCGATACGACCAAGCTGATCGCCGAGGACAAGTCCGCGCAGAGCCGCTTCACCGCGCAGGAGATCACGACGCTCAAGAGCTATAATAGCGGGCTCGAACAGGGCACTCGCTATATCCCGACCTGGGTGAAGGTGACCGTCGCGCTGGCGCTCGGGCTCGGGACGATGGTCGGGTGGAAGCGGATCGTCGTCACTGTGGGTGAGCGGATCGGCAAGACGCATTTGACCTACGGCATGGGCGCGTCGGCCGAACTGGTCGCGGCGGCGACGATCCTGCTGGCGGTGAAATACGGCATGCCGGTGTCGACCACGCACATCCTGTCGTCGGGTGTCGCGGGCGCGAGCGTTGCGAATGGCGCCGGGCTGCAGCGTCGCACGGTCATGAACATGGCGCTTGCATGGGTGATGACGCTGCCGGTGGCGATGCTGCTGTCGGGTGGGCTGTATTGGCTGCTGCTGACGCTGGCGCATACGTTCGGGTATTGAGCGGCTCGGCCGTCATCCTGACGAAAGTCGGGATGACGGCGGTAGGTTAGATCGGAAGGGTGCCGGTCGCAGCGGGGGAACCGGTCCTTGGCGCCGCGGGTTGCCGGAGCCATGCGATTGCGATGCTCGATCTGTGGGAACTGGGACTGGCTCGTGCGCGAGGATTGGTTCGAGTGTAGCCACTGCCGCCTGCTTGTCCGCGACGTGAGCGAGGTCGGTGCGGTTGCCGACGAGATCGTCGCGCGGTTGGGAAGCGGGCTTGTCGACCTACAGCGCGATCCTGCGGAGCGCTGGATGCTCGACCCAGCCGGTTTGCGGAACGCGGCGTGGCGGTTCGGGTTCGAGGTGGAGCCGGTCGCTGTTGCGAAGGGCGACGTGCGCTTTCCCCCCGATTACCGTCCTGCCCAAGCGCATTCGGCTCCCGCGACGACTGTGCCGCACGCGATAGGGCTCGGCATCATGGCGCGGCCCGCCGACGCCAACGACATCGTCGAGATCGCGACCGATTATCGCACCGCGTTTGCCCAGATCGTCGTCCTGCTCGACGGCTCGGCAAACGAAGCAAGCGATCTCGCAGCGCGTATTCCTTGGGTGGAGGTCGCCCATCACCCTCTCGCCGACAATTTTGCCGCACAGCGGAACAGGCTCCAGGACGCGTTGCAGACCCGCTGGGTGTTGCAGATCGATACCGACGAGCGCCTCGACGGCGCTTTGCTCGACGCGCTTGGCTGGCTGGTCGCGGCGGCGGATCGCGACGAGTTGCGCTCGCTCGGCGTGTCGCGCCGCAACCTCGTCGACGGGGTGCAGTCCGCGTCCTATCCGGACATCCAGTACCGCCTCAATCGCAGCGATATCCGCTTTGCCGGCCGCGTCCACGAGCGCCCGGTCGTGCCGTTCGTCGAGAGTTCGCTGGCACTGGCCGGTGTGCTCGAACACCGGCTTGATGGCGAGCGGGTGCGCGAGCGGACGCGGATCTACGAGGCGATGTCGACCGGCGCGGGCAGGCCGGAGGACGAGGCGTTGCTGCTCGCCCCCTTCGATCCGATCGCGGTGCGATAGACCGCGCTCGTCTGCGCGGACAGGGTATCGCGCGTGAACATCCCCGACGCACGCCGGCTCGCCGCGGCGTAATGCGCGCGCAAGGCCGGGTCCTCGATCAGCCGCTGGATCTGCGTGGCGAGGTCGTCGCCGGTGCAGGCCTTGGCCAGTAATCCGGCACCGCTCTCGCCAATGAACAGCCGCGCGCTCGGGTCCTCGGCGCAGGCGACGACCGGTCGGCCGAACATCATCGCCTCCTGGTACACCAGCCCGAAGCTCTCGTAGCGCGAGGGCGCGACGATGACGTGGGCCGCACTCATCAGGTCGTGCAACGTCGGTTCGTCGACACGGTGATGGCAGCGCAGCCTGGTGCGTGCGGTGGACGGAAGCGCCTTCAAATCGTCCGCGTGGACACCAACGATCGTGAGGCGGAAATTGCGCATCCCGGCATCTGCGCGCCGGGCGAGGATCCGCAGCGCCATGATGAGCGCATCGAATCCCTTCCGATGTTCGTCCCGCCCGACGAACAGCAGTTCGATCGACTGGTCCTCGGGGATATCGTCGGGATAGGCTGCGGCCGTTCCTCGGGCCACGATCTCCGGCGGCAGGCTGAGGCCGATGACCGCGTGATGCCCGGTTGGTCCCGGCGCTTCGACGCCATACAACCGGGCGATCTTCTCGCCGTGAAGCTGCGTGTTCGAGATCAGTGCCTTGCTGAAGCGCGCTGCGACCCGCTCCGCAAGCATCGCCGCGCGCCGATCCAACCGGTCGCGCAGACTCGTTACCGTTTCGGCCGAGGTCGCTGCCGGGGTCGAGTTTCGCGTCACCAACGGCGCGGGGCCGGTAAGTGCGATCGCCAGTCCTGGCGCATACCAGTTGGTCGCCTCGACCACGTCGAACGGCTCGCGTCGGTGCTCGCGAGCAACCGCTCGGCGGAACGCGAACGGCGCGACGAGGTGCCCGATACCCGCAATCTTCCGGAGGCGCGCGGCGAACGATCCCTCGCGCAGACCGCAACCGATGACCGTAACCCGGCCGTCGTGGCTGTCTTCGCGACGGTCCATAGTGAAGACACGGACGTCGTTGCCAGACTGTGCCAATGACTGCGCGATTTCGCGCGCGGCGCGAGTAAGTCCGCTCTTTTCAGGAGGATAGGCCCAGGTGAGTAGAGCGATTCTCACAGCGATCGATCACCGAGCGAACGAGGCGTCGCAGGGAACGTAATAACCTGCGTCAATACCGGCATGTAAAGTATCATCGGCCCGGAACTCGGCAACCCCGTGAGCGGTTCCTTACGTGAATTGCAGATGAACGGGGGAAGGGTGTTCGTACTACATATCGCGTTGCAGGGGTGTTTACGCGCAACCGACGTCGAATACGGAATCACCGCGGATACCGGGGGCCATATCCGGTACCTTCTCGATCTCGTCGCTGCCAGCGGCCGCAATTCGGCGATCGACCGGATGGAAATCGTTACCCGGGCATTCCATCATGCGGCGTATGCGGAATGCTATGCCGAGCCGATCGAGACGATCGACGGCACAACGCGTATCGTCCGATTGCTGACCGCGTCCGATGCGTATCTCGTCAAGGAAGACCTGTGGACCGAGCATGGCAGCCTGGTCGAGGCTTTGGTGGCGCATATCGCGACGCTCGATCGCACGCCCGACGTCATGCACGCGCATTATGCCGATGCCGGACTGATCGCGGCGCGTGTGTCCGCGCGCACCGGCATCCCCTATGTGTTCACCGCACATTCGCTCGGTCGGGTTAAGCTGGCCGCGTTCGATCGTGAGTGCGCGGAAACCGCGGGTCTCGATCGCCGGATCGCGATCGAGGAAGAAGCCATCGCCGGGGCGGCTGCGATCATCGCGTCGTCGCGTGACGAGGCCGAAGTCCAGTATGCCGACTATGATGCATATGATCCCGGCCGCATTCGCGTGTTCGCGCCGGGTAGCGATCTCAAGCAGTTCGCGAACTGTGGCACCGATGCTCGCGTTGATGCGCTGATAAACCGGTTCCTCGACGATCCCGCCAAGCCGGTAATCCTCGCGATTGCGCGCCCGGTGACCAAGAAGAACCTTGCGGCACTTGTCCACGCGTACGGCCGGTCACCCGCGCTTCAGGCCGCGGCGAACCTCGTGATCCTGGCGGGCACGCGTGACGACAGTGCGACGCTGGAGCCCGAGATTCGCGACAACATCGCCGAACTGCTCCAGTTGATCGACCGTTATGACCTGTACGGCAAGGTCGCCTATCCGAAGCAGCACCGACCGGACGATATCGCCGCCGTCTATGCCCATGCCCGTACCCGGCGCGGCGTCTTCGTTAATCCGGCGCTCAACGAACCGTTCGGGCTGACCTTGCTCGAAGCGGCGGCGAGCGGCCTGCCCGTGGTTGCGACCGACAGCGGTGGTCCGAACGATATCGTCGAGACCTGCGGCAACGGCATTCTCGTCGATCCGCGTTCGCCTAGCGCCATCACCGATGCGATCCTGAAGATACTAGACGATCCGGCGCTGTGGTCGCGCTACTCAGCGGCGGGGTCGGTAGCGATCCGCGCCTATGACTGGGACCGGCACGTACAGCTTTATACCGGGTTGCTCGCAGAGGTCGTGAACGCCGCGCCTGTGGTCACGGATCGGAAGCCGGAATTGTTGCTGGTGTCGGATATCGACGGAACGTTGATCGGCTGTGCAAAAGGCGTCGACGATTTCACCGCGTGGCACGACGCGCAGACCGATGTCGCGTTCGCTATCGCCACCGGGCGCAGCTTCCACAGCGCGATGGCGGTGCTCGGGCAGCATGATGCACCGCGCCCCGAAATCCTGATCACCTCGGTCGGCTCGGAGATCTATTACCGGACGGTGCGCGGGGCGGTGTACGACCGCGATACCGAATGGGACGGGATCATCGCCGCCGGTTGGGACCGCGAGGCGGTTGCTGCACTGATCGGTCAACATGCCGGACTGACGCCGCAGAGTCCGCTCGAGCAGCGCCGGTTCAAGCTCAGCTATTTCGCGGATGGCGACATGGCGGCGGCCGAGCGGGTGCGGGCTTTGCTCGCGGAACACGGTCACAGCTGTTCGATCATTCAGAGCCACGGCCGCTATCTCGACATCCTGCCGCATGCCGCGTCGAAGGGTACCGCGGTCGAGCATGTCCGCCGCCGCCTCGGTCTCGAACCGCGACAGGTGATCGTCGCTGGCGACAGCGGCAACGATATCGAGATGCTGCGATCGTCACGCCACGCGATCATCGTCGGCAATTATTCGGACGGCCTGGGATCGCGGGCGGACTTGGCGCACGGCTATGTCGCAATCGGCCATCACGCGCGCGGTGTGATCGAAGGCGTCGCGTTCTTCCGCGATGCCGCGGCCGGGATCGACGTCGAGGGTATCAGGAAGGCATCGTGACGTCCTCGATGGTCAGCGTCCTGACGCTGGTACGCGGTCGCCGCGCGCATCTGGTGAACCTGATCGCCGGCCTCAACGCATCGACGCGCAAGCCTGACGAATTGGTGATCGCGTACATGCAGGATGCGCCGCACGCCGATCTCCCGCCGACCGACTTTCCGGTGCGCGCGGTGTTGGTCGAGGGGGAGGCGATGCCGTTGGCGGCGGCGCGTAACCGCGCGGCGGCGGCTGCGCGTGGGGATCAGTTGATTTTCCTGGACGTCGATTGCGTCCCTGCGCCGACGTTGGTCGAGCGCTATGCGGCTACGGCGGTCGAGCCGGGCGGTATTCGCTTGGGCGAGGTGCTGTATCTCCCCGCCGGCGCGCTGGATGCCGGGCTGGACTGGGACATGCTCGACCGGGTCGGCGTGCGTCACCCGGCCAAGCCGCCGATCGCATCTGATGAAATACGGCCGACACCTAGCCATGGTGAGCTTTGGGGCCTGTCGTTCGCGATCTCCGCTGCGGACTGGGCGCGGGCAGGGGGGATGGACGAGCGCTATGTCGGCTATGGCGGCGAGGAAACCGACTTTGCCGCGCGGCTCGAGCACGCCGGGGTGCCGATGTGGTGGGTCGGTGGTGCGCGGGCGTATCACCAGCATCATGTCGTCCACACGCCGGCCTATCAGCATTTCGACGCGATCATTCGCAACGCGCGGTTGTTTCGCACGACGTGGGGGCGGTGGTGCATGGACTATTGGCTGGGGCATTTCGCCGAGCGCGGGTTGATCGCCTGGGATGCGGAAACGATTACGGTGTTGCGAGGTCCGACTGCGGAAGAGGTGGCCGCGTCAAAGATGCCGCCGGAGGTTTTGTTCAGCTGAGATGCTGCGCAACGTGTCGATCCTCCCCTGGCGGGGGAGGATCGACTAGCGCTCTATTTCGAAGCGGGCGCCCAAAGCGAGACCGCCAGTCCTTCCAGATAGTCAGCGGCAACCTTGGCCGCATCCGCGTCGTACAGGTCGGCGAGCGCGGCCGGACCGAGCGCCTTCGCCGCGTCGAGGATACCGCGCCACGGTGCCAACGCGCCGGGCCATGACGGCAGCGCGACCGCAGCGCCAAGCTCCGCGAGACGCTCCGCCTTCCGGGTCTGCTCACCGAAATACCGCCATTCGGGTGCGCAGACATAAGGCCGGCCGACGCGTGCGATCTCGTGTACGGTATTGTCACCGGCCGATGCGATGACGACGTCGGCGGCGGCGATGTGGTCGGTGACGCCGGGGACCCAGCCGAGCTCGACGAGATTGCCGAAATCGGTCTCATGCCCCTCGCGGTGGACCGGCCCGAGCACCAGCCACAGCGCATCCGGCACCGCGCGCGCTGCCATCGTCAGCGGCGCGTAGGGCGTGCCCGCGCCGCCGCCACCGGTGAGGACCACGATGATTTCCTTGGTCGGATCGAGGCCGAGTTTCGCGCGCGCCTCGGCCCTGGTCGGGACGGGGTCGACGGTGGTGCACAGGCCGCCGGCGTAGCACGTGTTGGCGCGTACCCAGTCCGGCGTATCCGCCTGCTCGAGCGCCTCGCCGAACGGTGCGAGCAGGCCGACGCTTGCCTGATATGCGCCCAGATGACCCGGATCGAGCCGGTCGCCGTGCATTCGGATGCTGATCGCGGGCACGCTCGCGATCCGGGCGAGCAATGCGATCTCGGCGGAGACGTCGACCACGAACAGCGCCGGATCGACGTCGTCGAGATGGTCGATGATCGTCCGCATCGTCGCGCGGGTCTTCGCGACACCGAGCGGAACGCAGTGCATCACCTCGGGCGTCGCCTGCGCGAACAGGCCCGGCGTCGGCACCGGCGCGCCAATCATGTCGGGCAGCGCGGCGATCGTGATCGGCCGCTCGAACCCGTCGAACAGCGAAGGCTTGGCGGTCAGGATCGTCACCGCGCGCTCGGCCGGCAGCTCGCGGATGATCGCCATCGCACGGTTGGCGTGGCCGCGACCCTGGTGATGGATGAAGAACGTGATCGGCTTGGTCATGCCGAACGTTGTACCGATTCGGCCTCCGATGGCGATTGATATCGATCAGCATAGTCGGCGCTCAACCCGAATGCCGCCTCGACCTCGGGATCGAGCCACGCGGTGATGTGTTCGGCATCAGCAGGCGCGAGTTCGGGATAAGCCGTCGGAACATAGGGCGCATAGCCTTGCCCCTTGTAGCTGGTGATCGGCACATATTCTTTGCGCCGTGCAATCCCGGTCGCCTCGGACAACGCCTCGACGAACGCCGACGGCGCACGCGCGAACGCATCATAGCCGAGCAACGCAACGTTGTGCGTCCGGTTGGTCAACGACGCCCAGTGGCGCAGCTTCGCGGTACGCTTGGCGATGCAATTGGCGAAGCGTTCGCCGGTTTCCGGATCGCGCTCGTGCAGCATCTCGTCGCCCTGCATCGGATGCCCCGGCTCGATGGGGCCGAAATGATCGTCCCAATAACTGTGCCACTGGCTGCGGATGAACTCGTCGAACGGCTGTGCCTTGAGGTCCGGGTGCGCGTGCCAGGGCTGGCGGTGAAGGCTACGGGTCCAGTCGAACGCATCGCGCGCGATGACCAGCACCAGCGTATCCTTCACGAACAACGTTTGCGGCGGCACGAACCAGTGCTTGAAGCCGAAATCCTCGGTGATCGTCACGCTCGGCATGTTCGCCTCGATCGCGCGCGTGACGAGGTTGGTACCGCTGCATCGCTGGCCGTAAACCTGGACTCGCGTGATCGGCACGTCGCCCCGCTTCAGTATCCGCAGGCCCTCCAAAGGCTGGAGCCAGTTCAAGGGTTTAACGTGCGGTTTGGCGGGCGTCGACATGGGGAATGCCGCTAGCGCCGACTGATGTCCGGTACAACCATCGTGCCGGGAAAGGCTTCGATGGTGGTGGTATTTAAAAAACGGAGATCATCCGGACGGTCCGCAGCAACGGTTATATCTTCATGCCGGCGGTCGTCGCGAAACAGCGTTCGGTCACGGCGACAGGTCGATCCGATTGCCGCGCTGGCGAGCACGCGGTACGTTCTTTGGATGCAGACACAGCCGACCAGCCGAGAGAGAATCGCGGCGTGACTCGTATCGACGCGCACCAGCATTTCTGGTCCTATTCGACGTCTGTGTTCGACTGGATCGATCGCGACAGCGTGCTCGCCCAGGACTTTTTGCCTCCCGATCTAATGCCATTGTTGGACGGCGCCGCGATCGATGGCTGTATCGCGGTGCAGGCGCGGCAGACCGAAGCCGAGACCGACTGGCTGCTGGAGCTCGCGGCTGCGCATCCGCGGATCATCGGTGTGGTCGGCTGGATCGATCTGCGGGCCGGCGACATTGCCGAGCGGCTGAAGACCTGGTCGGGATCGTCCAAGCTGGTTGGCTTTCGGCATATCGTTCAGGACGAGCCGGACGACGATTTCCTGCTGACACCCGAGTTCGTGCGCGGGGTCCGGGCGACGGTCGAGCGCGGTTTCAGCTACGACATTCTCGTCAAACCTCATCAGGCGATTCATGTTCGTCGATTCTGCGATCTGGTCGCGGCGGGGCGTTCGACGGCACCGCGGCTGATCCTCGATCATGGCGCGAAGCCCGAGATCGCGCATGGTGGCTGGCAGCGTTGGGCGGATGCGATCGTCGAGATGGCGCAGGTGCCGTCGCTTTATTGCAAGATATCCGGGCTCGTCACGGAGGCGGATCACGCGACGTGGACGGCGGACCAAATCGCGCGGTATCTCGATCACCTGCTTGCGTGCTTCGGCCCTGACCGCCTGATCTTCGGCTCCGACTGGCCGGTCTGCCGCCTTGCCGCCGAGTATCGCCAGATCGTCGACCTGATCGACGGGTTCGTCACGCGCGCTTGCCCGGAGGCGCGGGACGCGATCTTCGGCGGCAATGCTCGGGCGGCGTACAGGGTCTAGAGGTTCACGCCTGACCAGTCGCCGCGGCTGATCCGTTCGGCTGCTTCGGCGATCGCGGACCGGGCGGCTGCGTCCTCGCGGAGTTCGGGTGGGAAGCCCAGTCCGGCGTCGATCAGGCGCGCGACGACCTCGGCGGGCGTTCCGTGGCGTGCCGCGTCCGCCAGGCGATCGCCGGCGGGATCGACGATCGAAATATCGTCGCGGGCACGTTGCATCAGGAACGTTACCCATGCGCCGAGCGCGGTGACGACGCCGGTGGGCATGCGACCCGCGCGGCGGTTTGCGACAAGTGTATCGCCCAGCCGGTAGGGCAGCTTCTGCGATCCGTCCTGCGCGATCTGGTCGAGCCGGTGGACGATGACCGGGTTGCGGAACCGCTGGAGCACGGCGGCGCGATAGGCATCCAGGTCGAGGCCGGGGGTGTGGGCTAGCATCGGGATGATGTCGTCGCGAATCATCGCATCGACGAACCCGGCGAGCGCCACGTCGTTCATTGCGGCCGCCACGCTCGCTGCGCCACGGAGCAGGCCGATATAAGCGAGCGTCGAATGCGCCCCGTTGAGGATCCGCAGCTTCGCCTTCTCGTAGCTGGCGACGTCGGTCGTGATCGTGGCGCCGACCGACGCGAGATCGGGGCCGAGCGGCGTGCCGATGTCCTCGATCACCCACTGCACGAAGGATTCACGCTGGACGGCGGCAAGGTCTTCGAGCCCGATCGCTTCGGCGACGTCGTCGTATAGAGCGGCGTCGGACGCCGGCGTGATCGAATCGACCATCGTCGACGGCACCCGCACTTCGCCGGCGATCCAGTCCGCCAGATCCGTGTCGCCCACGCGGGCGAAGGCGACCAGGGCCGCGTGGAGCTTGGCGCCGTTGCTGGCGAGATTGTCGCACGGCATCGGCACGAACGGGGCGACGCCCGCATTCCGGCGCGCGGCGAGGCCTGCGACCAGCCATCCCACCAGGCTGCGCGGGGTGTCAGTCCCAGCAAGATCATGGACGATATCGGCATGCGACAGGTCGAGCGTGCCGTCGGCGGCGAGGCAATAGCCCTTCTCGGTCACGGTCGACGTCACCAGTCGGACCGCGGGATCGGCGAGCAGTGCGTGCGTTTCGGTCGCGTCGTCGGGCCCGAGGAACCGGCGATGCGCACCGATCACGCGGTTCGACGATTCGGCGTCGCGGATCGCGAGCGTGTAGAGCCCGTCCTGCTCGGCAAGTGCTGCGACCGTTCGCTTGCTGCGCATCGAGACCGCCGCGATGCCCCAGCGTGGATCATGGTCCAGCAGCGCGTCGATATACGCCGCCTGATGCGCGCGGTGGAATGCGCCAGGCCCGAAATGGACGATGCCGATCGAGGGGAGGGGGCGGCCTCGCGGGCTCTCGATCGTCGCTGCAAGCTGGTCGAGCGTCGCATGGGTCAGTCGTGTCAAAGCGTTACTCCACGTTTCCAGATCGCGATCTCGCGTTCGCCATTGCGCTCGGCGGCGGTCTCGCGGCCCGATGCGATCGCGGCGATGCAGTCGAGCAACGCAGCTTCGGCCGAGGCGAACCCCTGGTCGAGCACCCGTCCGGCGTCGAAATCGATCCAGCTTTGCTTGCGCTGGGCAAGGTTACTGTTCGACGCGATCTTGATCGTCGGCACGGGGAAGCCGGGCGAGTGCCGCGGCAGGTTGCGCGGAATAGCCTGAGACAGGGTGAGCATGGTGTCGCCGGTATCGATCCGGTCGCCGATATCGCCGTCGCGTAGCAGGGTCGCGACGCCGTCGCCTGCGCGGACTATCACTGCATCGACCATTCCGAACCCTCCGCTCCATTTTCGCGTGCAGGATCGCATAGTCTCAAATCGGCGCGCGACGCACGAATAAAGCTATCGGGGAGCGTCATCGGATTGAGCAGGGAGCGCGGTAAGTCGGCGACGATTATCGGTAGTTCAGTGCATTTAAGAACCAGCGACACTCAAGCGTGCGTTTCGATGTGGCTTCAGCCGAGCCCAAGTCGATTGGACCGGTGCATGACACCGGTCCAACAGATTAGTTGCTGTCGGAATCGTCGCCATCGTCGATCGCGAGATACAGACCACCACCGACCGCAACGGCGGCAAGAGCGATGATGATGAAGCCACCGTCGGCGACCTTGGACTTCTTGACGGTCGGCGTGCCGGCGCGTGCCGACTTGATCGTCGAGAGACTCGATGCCGGGTTGGCCGAAGCCGCGTTCGCTGCAACCGGTGCGGCGAGCAGCATGAGGCCAGCCGATGCCGTGGCAAGTGACTTAAGAAACATGAAATCTCCAATGTTTGAGGGAAGCTTCATCTTAGACCATAAAGTGTCTTAACATGACATAACTTTCATAAAGTAATAAATGTTCGTTATGTCTCGGTGTCGATCGCACCGGAGAAGTTCCGAAAATACCTCGCCAAATCGCGATTATCGCGAACGTGTCTCACCTAGCTTTGGTGTTGAGCTCGAAGTCCTGGACCTCTGGGGAAGGGCAGGTCCGACACTGTCGCAGGATGAGTGCGAAGCGCTGGGCAGGTCGACGAAGAGAGGTCCGGCCTACCGGCATCTCGCAGGTAAGCGAGGACTTGTCCGGCTGGAAAATGGCTCCCTGAGTAGGATTCGAACCTACGGCCACTCGATTAACAGTCGAGAGCTCTACCGCTGAGCTATCAGGGAACGTTGCCGGAGGCGGCTCTATAAACGGCCGGTCGGACGATGCAAGCGGGTTTCGCCGCAAAAATGCAAAGTCGGCGATAAACCGTGTTCAGGCGACGAACTGTTCCATGGTGATGCGGTCGTCGAGCGCGTGCTCGGGATCGAACAGCAGCGTGAGCTCGCGGGCGCGGTCCATGCAGATGTCGACCTGCGCCACGTCGCGGATCTCGCGCTGGTCGGCGACTGCGGAGACGGGGCGTTTGCCGGGGTCGAGCACGCGGATGCGAATGCGTGCCTTGTCTGGCAGGATCGCGCCACGCCAGCGCCGGGGGCGGAACGGGCTGATCGGGGTCAGTGCGACCATGCCCGAGCCGAGCGGCAGGATCGGGCCATGCGCGGAGAGGTTGTATGCGGTCGAGCCGGCCGGTGTCGCGACGAGGATACCGTCGCAGGCGAGTTCGGCGAGGACGACGCGGTCGTTCACCGTCACTTCGAGATTGGCCGTCTGGCGGGTCTCGCGCAGGAACGAGACTTCGTTGATCGCGGGCAGCGTGTGCGTCCGGCCATCGACGCCGATCGCGGTCATACTGAGCGGGATGACCTTGAACGGTTTCGCCCGCTCCAGCCGGTCGGTAAGGCCGTGGTGGCGCCATTCGTTCATCAGGAAGCCGACGGTGCCCAGGTTCATGCCGAACACGGGGACGGGCGGCTTGCGGCGCTCCAGCATCGTGTGCAGCGTCTGCAGCATGAACCCGTCGCCGCCGAGCGCGATGACGACGTCCGCCTCCTCGACAGGCACCCACTCGCCCATGTCGGCAAGTTCCGCTTCGGCGGCACGAGCAGGCGGGGTATTGGACGCGACCAGCGCCCGCCGCTCGTACAGGCTCATCCGCCGGTGACGCTCATGTGGCGTGCGACCGCGGGTCCTTCGCCCTGGCCGATGCGGAAGTCATGCGCCTTCGGCTTGGCGAACAGACCAGCGTCGATCGCTTCGTCGAGACCAGCGGTGCCACCTTCGCGCAATGCCGCCTTCAGGTCGACCTGATCGTCATGGCCCAGGCACATGTACAGCTTGCCCTCGGTGGTCAGGCGCACCCGGTTGCAACCTTCGCAGAAATTGGCGGTCAGCGGCGAGATCAGGCCAAGACGCGTGCGCGTGCCATCGACGTTCCAATAGCGTGCGGGGCCGCCGGTCTTGTGCGCGTCGCGGGCAAGCGTGAACTGCTGTCCGAGGTCGTCGAACACCTTGGTGAGGGGTAGGAAGCGATCAGTACGGTCCTCATCGATCGCGCCGAGCGGCATCGTCTCGATCAGCGACAGGTCGAAGCCCTCGTCGCGACACCAGGCGAGCATCGGTGCGATCTCGTCCTCGTTGAAACCCTTCAGCGCGACCATGTTAATCTTGATCGCGAGCCCCGCGTCGCGTGCGGCGTAGATCCCGCCGATCACCTGCGACACGTCGCCGTGGCGGGTGATGTAGCGGAACCGCTCGGGATCGCGGCTGTCCATGCTGACGTTGACGCGGCGGATGCCAGCGTCGACCATCGCCTCGGCATGCTGCGCTAGGCGCGTGCCGTTGGTCGTCATCGTCAGCTCTTCCAGGCCACCCCCTCGTCCATTGGCGCCGATGTTGTGACCCAAGCGCTGTACCAGTTCGGCAACGTCGCGACGCACGAGCGGCTCGCCACCCGAAAGACGGATCTTTGTCACGCCGCGCGCGATGAAGCGCTCGGCGATGATCGCGATCTCTTCGAGGCTCAGCAGCTTGCTGCGCGGCAGGAACGTCATCTTTTCGGACATGCAGTACCGGCAGCGCAGGTCGCAGCGATCGGTCACCGAAATCCGCAGATACTTGATCGTGCGACCATGCGTATCGCGCAGCGGCTTTTGCTCGAGGGTGGGCGCGATCGTCATCTCCTCCGAGCTAAGACCTGACTGTCCCACTAACAAGGCCGGATCGGCTGGTATTGGATTGGCGCGCGGCGATACGGCGGCTAGGCTCGCACCGATCGAGCGAGGTGCGACGGATATGGAAGACATGCAGATCGCAACGACGCTGTTCGCGGTATCGTTCCGTCAACGTGATGAGATCGCGGAGATTTTGGCAAGCGCAGGCGCCGGTGCGGGGTGGCAGGCGGCGGTCGTGGGCGATGCCGAAGGGTTGGAAAGCCGGTTCCTGGGGAGTGGTGCCGCGGTCGCGTTGATCGATGCGCGCGGTGCGCTCGACGACGGACTATCGGCGACGCGCAGGCTGGGCGGGTTGGTCGCCACCAACGGTGCGGCGTTGCTGGTGCTGGTGTCGCGCGGCGATGTCGAGGCGATCGGCGAGTTCTTCGATGCCGGTGCGACGCAATTCCTCGCCAGTCCGGCGAGCGAAGGCGAACTGGTCCAGGCGCTGCGGTTCGCGGGGCGCCATGCCGCACGCGCATCCGGCGGCGCGATCGATCGGCGCGGGATACCGGGCGCGTCGCACTATGACAGGGAGACCGGCGAAGCGCGGCGCTGGATCGTCAGCCGTATCGCGGAGGAGCGGCCGGTGGCGGTGGTGCTGGTCGCGCTGTCGCGCCTCGACATCGTCAATGCGGCGCATGGCCGTCCCGCGGTTGATGGCCTGATCGAAGCGGCCGTGTTGCGCGCGGAGACGGTCGCGCGCCAGGCTATCGGCGTGGATGCGATGGTCGCGCGGCTCGGCGGGTCGGAGTTCGTGCTGGTGATCGAGGCGGCCGGGGCCGCGGTGACGGCGGCGATCACCGCGTTGGATGCCGCCCTCGCGCGGCCGTTCGCGGTGGCGGATACGCGTGCCGTGCTCGGCTGTCGCTTCGGCGTGGCGCAGCGCCAGCCCGGCGACGACGCGGCGGCATTGTTGCGCCGCGCGAGCGAGGCGCTGGCCGAGGCGAAGGCGAGCGACGGATCGGTGCTGCACGTCGCGCTGCCCGACGGGGTCGCGCCGATCGATGCGCTGGCGATCGACCTGCACCATGCGATCGAGCGCGACGAGATCGACCTGCGCTGGCAGCCACAGGTCGAGATCGCGAGCGGCAAGATCACGGGGGTCGAGGCGCTGGCACGCTGGAACCACAGGGCGTTGGGGCCGCTCGGAGCGGACACGCTGTTCGATGCCGCCGACCGGGCCGACCTGGGCATCGCGTTGTCGGACCATATCCAGCGGCTGGTGCTGGCGCGTGCGGTCGCATGGCCGGAGGTTTTGGGGACGTTGCGCGTGTCGCTGAACCTGACGGCGGCGGATATCACGCGGCCGGGGTTTGCCGCGCTGTTCCTGGCGCGAATCGACGAGAGTGGCTTCCCCCGCGGGCGGCTGACGGTCGAGATTACCGAGACGGGGTTGATCGAGGATCTGGCGGCGGCATCGGCGTTGTTGGCGGAACTGCGCGGGGCGGGGTGCCGGGTGGCGATCGACGATTTCGGGACGGGGTATTCCAGTCTCGCCTATCTGAAGTCGCTGCCGCTCGATTACGTGAAGATCGACAAGTCGCTGGTCCGGGACATCGACGGCAGCGCGCGCGACCGCGTGGTGGTCGCCGGCGCGATAACGATGGCGCGTTCGCTGGGGCTCGCGGTGATCGCCGAGGGGGTCGAACGGCCGTCGCAGCTCGAACTGCTCGCCGCGGGTGGATGCAGCCTGTACCAGGGCTTCCTGCTGTCCGAACCGGTCGGCGAGGCGGCTTTGCTCGAACTGATGGCGAGAGAATGATGCGTACCGTGATGATACCCCTCGCGATCGTCGCGATCGCAGCACCCGCAATCGCGCAGACGCCCGCCGAAATCGCGATCCGCAAGGGCATGGAAGCGAGCGCGGCGGGCTGGAACGCGGGCGATCTCGCGCGGTTCATGGACATCTATGCCGAGGACGCGGTGTTCGTGACGCCGAAGGGACTGCTTCGCGGCAAACCGGCGATTGCGGACAAATACCGGGCCAGCTTCAGCGGCACGGGCAATGTGCGAGGCAAGCTGTCGTTCGCGTTCCTGGAGATGCGCGGCCTGGATCCGGCGCATGCGATGCTGTTCGCACGGTGGACGCTGACCGGGGCGTCGACCAGCGAATCGGGCATGACGACTTTGGTGTTCGAACGGCGGGGTACAGCGTGGAAGATCATTTCGGATCACAGCAGCTGAATGTCCGACGAACGATGTGGGATGACACGATGACACAGCGGCTCGACCACGCGACCGCGGCACGATTTGCCGGGCTGACGCTCGGGCATCTGACCCGCGAATGGCCGTACAAGCTCGACCAGGTGCTCGACGGGCCCGGTGACCTGGCGCTGCCGAAGACGCTGCATCCGGTGTTTCACGGCAGTTTCGACTGGCATAGCTGCGTCCATGGCTGGTGGCAGGTGATGCGCCTCGCGCGACTTTTTCCCGGCATGGCGGAGGCCGCCGCTGTCGAAGCGCTGGCGGACCGGATGCTGGTGCCCGCGCTGATCGCGGGCGAGGTGGCGTATCTCGACCGACCGGGCACGGGCGGGTTCGAGCGGCCCTATGGCTGGGGGTGGCTGCTGGCGCTGCATGACGAACTCGCGCTGCGTCCCGATCGGCCTTGGGCGGCGGCGGTCGAGCCGTTAGCGTGGGCTTTCGCAGCCCGGTTCGCGGCGTATCTGCCAAAACTGATCTACCCGGTGCGTAGCGGGAAGCATGACTGCACCGCGTTCGCGCTCGTCCACGCGCTGCGCTGGGCGCGGACGCATGACGAGTCGCTCGCCGCACTGATCGAGGCGCGCACGCGGGACTGGTACGGGGACGACCGCGACTGCCGGCCGTTCGAGCCGAGCGGGGAGGATTTCCTGTCGGCAACGCTGTGCGAGGCGGCGTTGATGAAGGACGTGCTCGGGGCCGAGTTCGCGCCGTGGCTGGCGGGGTTCCTGCCCGATCCGTTCGGTGCCGTGACGGCGTGCCTGCGCTCCCCCGCGATCGTCAGCGACCGGTCGGACGGCCGGCTCGCGCATCTCGACGGGGTCAACCTGTCGCGCGCGTGGTGCTGGCGGACGATAGCCGACGCGCTGCCCGATCCTGCCGCCGCGCGCGCGATCGCCGATGCGCACCTCGCCGAAGCGCTGCCGCATCTCGCGGACGATTACATGGGCGAGCATTGGCTGGCGACGTTCGCACTCCTCGCGCTGGAGACTGAATGATCTGAAGAGAGGGGCTGGCGTAGCGAACTGCGCTGCCTAAAGTCGCATCACTGAACGATAAGAGAGTGATGATGCAAAGACGCCTGCCGTTCCTGGCCTTGCTGGCCCTTTCCACGACTGCGTTGGCCCAGACGTCGGCTCCGCCGCCCGCCGCCGATCCGAATGCGTATCTCGAGGACATCCACGGCACGCGTGCGCTCGATACGGTCAAGCGGTGGAACACGCAGTCGCTGGCCGCGCTCGAAGCAAAGCCCGGCTATGCCCGCTACCGCCAGCGCGCGCTCGACCTGTTGCAGGCGGACCGCCAGATCGCGACGCCCGACCAGATCCTCGGCGATCAGGTGCTGAACCTGTGGCAGGACAAGACGAACGTGCGCGGGCTTTGGCGGGTCGCGTCGCTGGCCTCGTTCACCAGCGGCAAGCCGGTGTGGCGGACGCTGATCGACGTCGATGCGCTCGGCAAGGCGGAGGGCAAGAGCTGGGTGTGGAAGGGCGCGACCTGCCGCTCGCCGTCCTACGATCGCTGCATGGTCGCGCTGTCGAACGGCGGCGGCGATGCGGTCGAGGAGCGTGAGTTCGACATCCCCACGGGCAAGTTCGTCGCGGACGGTTTCGTCGTGCCGAGCTTCAAGACCGGGCTGAACTGGGCGGGCCCGAACGCGCTGTACGTGGCGACGAATTTCGGCGCTGGCAGCCTTACAAAGTCGGGCTATCCGCGGACCGTGAAGCGGTGGCAGCGCGGCACGCCGCTCTCGGCCGCGGCCACCGTGACGAGCGCGACGCCGGACGATGTCGGGATCGAAACCAGCGTCTTCACCGATGGCGACCGGCGCTATCCGCTAGTGTCGCGCAACGTCGATTTCTTCCATTCGAAGCGTAGTCACATCGCCGAGAATGGCCGGCTGGTGCCGTCGCCGTTGCCAGATGATGCCGAGATCAACGCCGTCCTCGATGGCCGGTTGATCGCGACACTGGCGTCCGACTGGAAGGGGATTCCGAGCGGGTCGGTCGTGGCGTATTCGATTGCCGACGTGCTGGCAGGCCACGCGCCGACGATCGAGCGCGTGCTGGTACCGACCGCGACGCAGGCGGTGGAGCAGGTCGATTCGAGCAAGTCGGTGCTGTGGGTGAAAATGCTCGACGACGTCTCTGGCCGGCTCGTGTCGCTGACGCGCGGTGCGGATGGCATCTGGACGCAAGGCGTCGCGACGCTGCCGACCGCGTCGACGATCCACCTCGATGCGACCGCGGGCAAGGACGACGTCGCGTTCGCGGTTGTCGAAAGCTTCCTCAGCCCGCCCGCGCTTTATGCCGTCCGCCCCAATGCGAAGCCGGTGGCGGTCGACACACTGCCCGCGCGGTTCGATGCCTCGACGATGCAGGTCGAACAGCGGTTCGCGACGTCGAAGGACGGGACGAAGATCCCGTATTTCCTGGTTCGGAAGAAAGGCACGACCGGGCCAGTGCCCGCGCTGGTCCACGCGTACGGCGGGTTCCGCAATGCGCAGACGCCGACCTACCTCGTTGACCAGCCCTATCGTTCGGGCCCGGCCGGGCTGTTCTGGGTCGAGGAGGGCAACGCGTTCGTGCTCGCCAACATCCGTGGCGGTGGCGAATACGGGCCGCGCTGGCACCAGATGCCGCTGCGCGAGAACCGGCAAAAGGCGTATGATGATCTCCACGCGGTCGGCGACGATCTTGTCCGGACCGGGGTCAGTGCCAAGCGCAAGATCGCGGTATCCGGCCGGTCGAACGGTGGCCTGCTGGTCGGCGTCGCGATGGAGCAACGTCCCGACCTTTACGGCGCGATCGTGATGGGATCGCCGCTGCTCGACATGCAGCGCTATTCGCATCTGTCGGCGGGCGCGTCGTGGATCGGCGAATATGGCGACCCGGACAAGCCTGCGGACTGGGCGTTCATCTCGAAATATTCGCCGTACCAGAACCTGAAACGCGGCGTGCAATACCCGACGCCGTTCATCTACACCTCGACCGAAGACGACCGCGTCCACCCCGGCCACGCGCGCAAATTCGCCGCGCGGCTGGAGGCGTATGGCGATCCGTTCTTTTATTACGAGAACCCGGAAGGCGGCCATGCGGCGGGCGCCGACAAGATCGAGGACGCCAAGCGCGCCGCGCTCGTCACCGTCTATCTGAACGCGCAACTCGCGCCACAGCGCTGATCGTCAGGAATCCATGATGCGTAATTTCCGTCTGTTGCTCAGCGCCGCGATGCTCGCGCTGCCGGTTTCATCTATCCCTGCGCCCGTACTGGCCGCGCAAGCGAACGAGAATTCGGCGTTCGCGTCGCTCTCGAAGCGCTACGTCGATGGCCTCGCCCGCCTCAATCCGTCGTCGGCGACATCGCTCGGCGATCACCGCTTCGACGCACAGGTCACCGACATGTCCGCCGCAGGGCGTGCCAAGCGTGAGGCGTTCTCGAAGGCGATGCTCGTCGATCTCCAGCGGATCGACCGCAAAGCCCTGTCGCGCGAGGAGCAGGTCGATGCGGCGCTGCTCGACAATGCGCTGCGCTACGACATCTGGGATACCGAGACGCTCGGCGGGTGGGCGTGGGATCCGCAGGTCTATAACGACATCGCCGGCAGCTCGCTCTATTCGCTCGCCGCGCGGGACTTCGCGCCGTGGCCGCAGCGGCTGAACGCGGCGACCGCGCGGATGGCGGCGCTCCCCGCGTTGCTGGCGCAGGCGCGCGCCAACATCGTGGTGGCCCGCGTACCGTCGATCTACGCGACGACCGTGGCCAAGCAGAACAGCGGCATCGTCGACATCGCCGAAAGCATGCTCGCGCCACACAAGGGCGAATTGTCCGCAGCGGACGCCAAGCGGTTCGACGCCGCGCTCGCGAGACTGAAGGCGGCGGTTGCCGAGCATCAGGTCTGGCTCGACAAGACGCTCGTGCCCGGTGCGAAGGGCGACTTCCGCCTCGGCGCGGCGCTCTACGACAAGAAGCTCGGCTTCGCGCTGCAATCCGACCTCACCCGGGCCGAGATCAAGCGCCGCGCGCAGGCCGCGATCGTCGACACGCGCGCGCAGATGTACGCGATCGCACGCCAGATATTTGGCGCCAAGAAGGGCGCGCTGCTGCTTCCCGACAAGCCGTCCGAAGCGCAGCAACAGGCCGCGATCCAGCTCGCACTCGAACTCACCTACGCCAAGCGCCCAGCACGCGACGGCATGATTGACGCCTCGACCAAGGCTCTGGCGCAGGCGACCGCCTTTGTCCGCGACAAGGGGCTGGTCGGCATGCCCGACAGCCCGGTGAAGATCATCACCATGCCCAAGTTCCAGCAGGGCGTCGCGGTTGCCTACTGCGATTCCCCCGGCCCGCTGGAAAAGAACCTCGGCACGTTCTTCGCCGTCTCGCCGATCCCCGACGACTGGACCGAGGCGCAGGCGACCTCGTTCCTGAGTGAATATAACGACTACATGATCCACGACCTCGCGGTGCACGAGGCGATGCCGGGGCATTACCTCCAGCTCGCGCACGCCAACGCGACTCAGTCGACGTTGCGCGCGGTGCTCGGCTCGGGGCCGTTCGTCGAGGGCTGGGCGGTGTATGCGGAGGGCATGATGGCGGACGAGGGCTATCTGAATGGCGATCCGCTGTTCAAGCTGACGGTGCTCAAGATGCGGCTGCGCTCGATCTCGAACTCGCTGCTCGACATCGGTATCCACACCGAGGGCATGACTCGCGAGCAGGCGATGCAGCTGATGACGCACACCGCGTTCCAGCAGGAGCGCGAGGCGGCGGGCAAATGGGTCCGCGCCTCGCTGGGTTCGACTCAGCTGCTGAGCTATTTCACCGGCTATTCGGAGCACATGGCGTTGCGGGAAGAGGCCAAGAAGCGGCAGGGCGCGGCGTTCGATCTCAAGCGCTACAACGACGCGTTGCTCGCCCATGGTTCGCCGCCAGTGCGCTACGTCCGCGAACTGCTGTTCGACCTGCCGATCGGATGACGGCAGGCGGGTGCACGTAACGCATATCCCGTGGTCGATCCGTTCATCGGCACGGGCGGCGAGGGGCATGTCTCGCCCGGCGCAGTACGCCGTTCGCGGCCCTCGCGACACTATTCGACGACACCGTACGGAGAACACCGTCGTGATCGTCGTTGGGTTCGCCCGTCCGGGCGCAGAGCGATTGACGCGGATCGCACTACGCCGACAGCGTATGGTTTCATACAGTGGCCACGGTAACGGGCGCACGCTTTCAGATTGTCATAGCCCATGCGTCTTCCTCGCCTGTTCAGCCGCCCGTCGAACGACATGGCGATCGATCTCGGAACGGTGAACACCGTCGTCTACCTGCGCGGTCAGGGCATCGTCCTGAACGAACCGTCGGTGGTGGCGATCGAAACGCGCAATGGCGTCCAGCAGGTGCGCGCGGTCGGTGCCGAAGCGAAATTGATGATGGGCAAGACGCCCGACGGGATCGAGACCATCCGGCCGATGCGTGACGGCGTGATCGCCGATCTCGACGTCGCCGAGCAGATGATCAAGTTCTTCATCGAAAAGGCGCACGGCGGGCCCAGCCGACTGCCACGCCATCCCGAGATCGCGATCTGCATCCCGTCCGGCGCGACCCTGGTCGAGCGTCGCGCGATACGCCAGGCGGCATCCAATGCCGGCGCGCGCAAGGTATATCTGATCGAAGAGCCGATGGCGGCGGCGATCGGTGCCGGACTGCCGGTGACCGAACCGGTCGGGGCGATGGTCGTCGATATCGGCGGTGGCACGACCGAAGTGGCGGTGCTGTCGCTGCGAGGACTTGCCTACAGCACGTCGGCGCGGGTCGGCGGCGACAAGATGGACGAGGCGATCAGTTCGATGATTCGTCGCAAGCACAATCTGATGATCGGCGAAGCCACCGCAGAACGCGTCAAGCTGGCGGTCGGCATGGCGCGAATGCCGGAGGATGGAATCGGCGAGGTCATGCGCGTCAAGGGACGCGACTTGCGTGCAGGGGTGCCACGCGAGATCGAGGTGACGCAGGCTGATATCGCGGCGTCGTTGGCGGATCTGATCGGCCAGATCGTCGAAACCGTGCTGACTGCGCTGGAAAAGACCGAACCCGAACTGGCCGCCGATATCTGTGATCAGGGCATCGTCATGACGGGCGGCGGATCGCTGCTCGCGCGGATCGACGAAGTGTTGTCGGACGCGACGGGGCTGCCCGTCACGGTCGCCGAGAACGCGCTGACCTGCGTCGCGATCGGTGCGGGCCGCGCGATGGAAGAGCCTGTCTATCAGGGAGTGATGACGGAAATCTGATTTACCGGGACACCGGCGCTCTGCGGTTTCGGCAACGTCGTCATGCACTGCACGTCGTGAAGCGCTCGAACCCGACATCGGCTTTCAAGCGCTTGGCTCGATGACAGGGCGAGAGGTTGGTGGGCCCGGCAGGAATCGAACCCGCAACCTAGCCGTTATGAGCGGCCAGCTCTAACCGTTGAGCTACAGGCCCCACCGGCGCCTGCGTTAGCGCAAGCGATCGGCCCGCAAAAGGGCGCACAAGCAAAACGGCAAAGAAAAAGGGCGCTCCCGAAGGAACGCCCTTTCCGACACTAATACTCTATCGAGCGCGAAAGCCCGACAGGGTCTTAGTTCATGTTGTCGGTCTTCTCGTCGGCAGCGTCACGGACGTTGTCGGCAGCTGCGTTCATGTTGTCAGCAGCGTTCTCGAGCACGTCGGTAGCGACTGCGTTCGAGGTGTTGTCCGCCATGGCGTCCATGTTGTCAGCCTGCATTTCCATGTTGTCAGCCAGCATGTCCGCGTTGTTCTCAACTGCGGCGGCTTCTGGCGACTTGCTGCAGGCTGCGACGGACATCAGGCCGGCGGCAGCAGCGATCAGAACGATCTTCTTCATTCGAATGCTCCCAAGCATAGTTTCACTCGCGGCCGACCCGATTGCCGTCGCGAAGTCACGTCAAATAGCGGCCCCCGGCGGGCGGTCAATCCGCTAAATTCATCTGTCCGCAAGGTTTGCGGCAGAACGATGACAGATTGGTTCATGCAATTCGTCACTTCTGGGGCACAATTGACCCGATTTCCTCGGGCGCATTGGCCACTGTCGCGATCACCGTGGTCCAAGCCGCGACGTTCTGGCGGAGCTGTTCGGGGTCTATCAGATCCAGCGTGTCCTCGGGCGTATGGTGGTAGTCGAAGTAGCGCAGGCCCGACTGGTTGAGGTCGATTCCCGCGACCCCCGTGGCGATCACCGGGCCGACATCGGTGCCGCCATGCGGGGCATCGGCGCCGCGAACGATCCCGAGCGGGGCGAGCGCGACCGCCAGGCGATCCTCGATCGGCTTGGCAGCGTCGGGCAGGCTGCTCTCGAACCGCCAGACGCGATCGGCACCGAAATCCGATTCGGCGGCAGTCGCATGGCGTTCGCCGGCGTGCGCCTTGGCGTAGGCGGCTCCGCCGAAGCCGCCGCTCTCCTCGTCGCCGAACCAGACGACGCGGATGGTGCGGCGTGGGCGCTGGCCGCCGTCCATGACGATCTTGGCGGCCGCCGCGGTGATCGCGATGCCCGCGCCGTCATCGATCGCGCCGGTGCCGAGGTCCCAGCTGTCGAGATGGCCACCGACCAGCACGATCCCGGCCTTGGGGTCGGTGCCGGGGACTTCGGCGACGACGTTGCCCGATTCGCGCATGCCGACCTGCTTGTCTTCGAGCACCAGTTTCAGCGTCACCGGCTTGCCGAGCTTCACCAGCCGCTCGACATGCTCGGCGTCCGCGACCGACAGCGCGGCCGCGGGGATCGGCGTCACGCCCGCATCGAAATTGGTGTTGCCCGCGTGCGGCCCGCGGCCGTGATCGGTACCGATCGACCGGATCACGATCGCCGCCGCGCCCTTCTTGGCGGCGACGTTCGGTCCGACGAAGCGCGCGGTGCCCTGCGATCCATAGCTCGACCCGTCTTGGGTCGGCTGCATCGCGTTCGACACGAAGGCGATCTTGCCCTTCAGGCTACCGTCGGCGGCGAGCGCGAGGTCGTTGTACGTCGGGAAATACACGATCGGCAGGGTCAGCCCGCCCGGCGGCGTCGCGCCCGAATTGCCGAGGCCGACCAGATGCAGCTTCTGCGCATAGGGCGCGACCAGCTCACCACTCTCCGTGCCGCGCGACCAGACCGGCAGCTGGTATGGCTCGATCCGCACGTTCTTGAACCCGAGCGCCTTCAGCTTGGCGACCGACCAGGCGCGCGCCCGCGGTGCCGCCTCGGTGCCGGTCATCCGCGGGCCGACCTCGGTCGTGATGCCCTCGACGATCTTGTACGCCGTATCGTCGGTCAGCGCCTTGTCACGAAGTGCTGCAACCCTCGCGTCGACCGCGGTTGCCGGGGCGGCGGTACGCTGCGCCGCAAGAGGAACGGCGGTGATTGCGGCACAGGCCGCCAGAAATGGTGCGATACGCGTCATCAGCAATTCCCCTTGGTGTCGGCCTCCTTCGTTAGGTCCCAGCTCGCGCGTTGCCAACCTTCGCGGCTGCCCTTACATGCGCAGATCAATCCCTCCCTCACGAACACCCGAACGGAGACCCCCGTGGCCGGCCAATACGCCTATGTCATGAAGGACATGACGAAGACCTTCCCCGGCGCGCCCAAGCCGGTGCTGTCGAACATCAATCTGCAATTCTATCATGGCGCCAAGATCGGCATCGTCGGCCCCAACGGCGCGGGCAAGTCGACGCTGATCAAGATCATGGCCGGCATCGACAAGGACTATACCGGCGAAGCCTGGCCGGGCGAGAACGTTACCGTCGGCTATCTGGAGCAGGAGCCGCAGCTCGACGCCACCAAGACCGTGCTGGAGAACGTCAAGGACGGCGCGCGCGGTGTCGCGGACATGGTCGATCGCTTCAACGCAATCTCCGCCGAGATGGGCGATCCCCAGGACGACACCGACTTCGACGCGCTGCTCGAGGAGATGGGGACGCTTCAGGAGCAGATCGACGCGATCGACGGCTGGACGCTCGACAACCAGCTCGAGGTCGCGATGGAGGCGCTGCGTTGCCCGCCGGGCGACTGGCCGGTCGACAAGCTGTCGGGTGGTGAGAAGCGCCGCGTCGCGCTGACCCGCCTGCTGATCCAGAAGCCGGGTATCCTGTTGCTGGACGAGCCCACCAACCATCTCGACGCGGAAAGCGTCCAGTGGCTGGAGAACCATCTGAAGGATTATGCGGGCGCGGTGCTGATGATCACCCATGACCGCTATTTCCTCGACAACGTCGTCGGCTGGGTGCTCGAACTCGATCGTGGCAAGTATTTCCCGTACGAGGGCAATTACTCGACCTATCTCGAGAAGAAGGCCAAGCGCCTTGAGCAGGAGGATCGCGAGGAATCCGGTCGTCAGACCGCGATCAAGAACGAGCTCGAATGGATTCGTCAGGGTGCCAAGGCGCGCCAGACCAAGTCCAAGGCGCGTATCGCCAACTTCGAACGCCTCGTCTCCGCACAGGAGAACCGCTCGCCGGGCAAGGCGCAGATTGTCATCCAGGTGCCCGAGCGTCTCGGCGGCAAGGTCATCGAGCTCGACAACGTCTCCAAGGCTTACGGCGACAAGCTGCTGTTCGAGAACCTCTCGTTCACGCTGCCCGCGGGCGGTATCGTTGGTGTCATCGGTCCCAACGGCGCCGGCAAGTCGACGCTGTTCAAGCTGATCACTGGGCAGGAGACGCCGGACAGCGGCACGATCGACAAGGGTTCGACCGTGCGGCTCGGCTATGTCGACCAGAGCCGCGACCATCTCGACGACAAGAAGAACGTCTGGGAGGAGATTTCCGACGGTCTCGATTCGATGAAGGTGAACGGGTTCGACCAGTCGACGCGCGCCTATGTCGGGGCGTTCAACTTCAAGGGCCAGGACCAGCAGAAGAACGTCGGCAAGCTGTCGGGCGGCGAGCGCAACCGCGTCAACATCGCCAAGATGTTGAAGCGCGGCGGCAACGTGCTGCTGCTCGACGAGCCCACCAACGATCTCGATGTCGAGACCTTGGGCGCGCTCGAGGAAGCGATCGAGAACTTCGCCGGGTGCGCGGTGGTGATCAGCCACGACCGCTTCTTCCTGGATCGTCTCGCCACGCACATCCTGGCGTTCGAGGGCAACAGCCATGTCGAATGGTTCGAGGGCAATTTCGAATCCTACGAAGAGGACAAGCGCCGCCGTCTGGGCGATGCGGCGGATCGTCCTACCGCGCTGTCCTATAAGAAGCTGACGCGCTGACCCGATGTTGCGGGGGCTCGACGAGGAACTGGTCGCTCACAAATACGCGCAGGTAGAGCGCGAGCGCCGGTTTCCCGTCGATCCGGCGCGTCGGCCCGATCTGGCCGACGCGCCGTATATCCTGATCGAGGACCGGTACATTGAGGGCACGCGGCTAAGGCTGCGCGCCATGACCGATAGCGGCTCGGGGCGTGTGGTCCTGAAGATCGGCAAGAAACACGACGTTGCCGACGTGCTGAGCAGGCCGACGGTCACGACGTATCTTGATCGGGACGAGTATGACCTGCTGGCGAAACTGCCGGCACGATCGTTGAGGAAACGCCGGTATCGGGTGGGTGCTGATTTCGGCATCGACCTGTTCGAAGGAGCGCTCGCCGGGCTCGAACGCGCCGAGATCGAGCAGGACGACGCGGCCACTTTGACGTCGATCGTCAGCCCCGAATGGGCAATCGCGGAAGTCACGCATGATCCGCGATTCCAGGGTGGGCGATTGAGCCTGCTGGATGCGGCAGGCGTGACGAGACTTATTGCCAGTAACATCGAGTGAGTATGACGGTTATCGAACAATCTCCCGGCGGCGATCGGCCCCCTGGCGCAGGCGAACTCGAATATCGTCTTCGCCAGCAGTCGATCCTGGCCGACTTCGGGATCGAGGCGCTGCGGGCGCGGGATCTGCAGCCGATGTTGCAGCGCGCGACCGAGTTGTGCGGCGAGGGGATGCGGTCGAAATACTGCAAGTTCCTCGAATACCGTCCCGAACAGAACACCTTGTTGGTCCGCGCCGGGATCGGCTGGGCGCCGGGGGTGGTCGGATCGACCGAAATGCGTACCGACCTCGGCTCGCCGGCGGGGTTCGCGCTGGAGACCGGGCTGCCGGTGATCTCGAACCACCTTGAGAACGAACAGCGCTTCCGGACGCCGGAGTTCATGGCGCAGCACAATATCCGCCGCGCGATCAATGTGCTGGTCGAGACCTCGGGCAAGCGCTTCGGCGTGCTCGAGGTCGACAGCCCCGACGAGGGCAAGTTCGAGCCCGCCGACTTCGCGTTCATGCAGGGGTTTGCGAACCTCATAGGCGTGGCGATCGAGCGGCAGCAGGCGGAGCAGCGGCTGAGCGAGGCGATGGAGCATCAGGAGCTTCTCACGCGGGAGGCTAGCCACCGGGTGAAGAACAGCCTGGCTCTGGTGTCGGCGATGCTCAACCTCCAGATGCAGGAGGACGACGATCCGCGGATCCGGCGGCTGCTGGGCGATGCGCAGGCGCGGATCACTGCGATCGCACAGACGCACGACCAGCTCTGGCGTGGCGATCAGGTCGGCATCGTCGCGCTCAACGATCTGGTCTGCGGGATCGCGACGGGGCTGGGCGAGCAATCGCTCACCCACCGGATCGACTGCGATATCGAGGCGATCCTTATCAGCGCGGACGTGGCGATCCCGATGGGGTTGCTGGTCACCGAACTGGTCACCAACGCGATCAAGTACGCGTATGGCGACGACGGCGGCGTGATCCTGGTCACGGTGCGCAGTGCGGACGGGCGGATCGTGTTGACCGTGTCCGACGAGGGCGATGGGTTGCCGGCCGACTTCGACTTGAAGACGGCATCGCGGAAAAGCCTCGGAATGCGGATGATCGGCAGCCTCGCGCGGCAGTTGCGCGGGACGGTGACGATCGAGAATGCTGAGCTGGGGACATGCGCGACGCTGGACGTGCCTGATCCTCGGGTCGAGGAAGCCTCGGCGTCCTAACGATACTCCGTCATCCTGACGAAAGTCAGGACCCAGAGCCCAGAGAGCTCCACTCGTAACACTGGATCCTGACTTTCGTCAGGATGACGGGGTTTATCGTTCTCCTGCGAACGCAGGAGTCCAGGGTAATGAAGCGTGACGATCGTGACCCTGGGCTCCTGCGTTCGCAGGAGAACGGTGGCTTACGCCGCGACGGCATCTGCCTTGGTCGCCATCCACGCTTCGGCCTTTGCCAGGGCGGGGGCGTCGTCAACGTCGATCCAGTCGATGTCGCTGCAGTCCACGATCCGGGCCAAGCCTTGCGCGGCAAGCAGGCGGACGCCTTCGGTGAGCGAGGGGCTCACGAGCGTGACCAGCGCGTCCGACAGCGCAGGGCCGATCGCGAAGACGCCGGTGTCGTAGCAGTCGTGTGGTTCGAGGCCCTTGCCGATCGCGACGATGCGGTCGCCTTCGGTGGCGACGCAGGTGACGTCCTCGGGATCGACCCAATCGTGGCCGAGGCGCCGGTCGATGCCGAGGCGCAGACCACCGCCAGCGCCGGCTTTCGCCATGCGGGCGTAGAGTTCGGGGCTGACGAGGTGATCGCACATCGCGAGGATCGCGTCGCTGCCCGCCAGCGCATCGCGCGCCGCCAGTACCGAAACGCCGTTCGGTTCGCGGTGATCGGCGAGAACCGTCTCGACCTTCAACGGCCAACGCCGGCTCGCGAGATACGCCTCGATCGCCTCACGCCCGTAACTCACCGTCACGATCGCGCGCGCAAAGCCGGCCTCGGCCAGTCCTTCGAGCGCGTGAGCGATCAACGGCCGCCCCGCGACCGCGCAGAGCGGCTTGTACGGGGCGGAGGTGCGGAGGCGGCTGCCTTCCCCGGCGGCGAGGATGATCGCCGTTTGAATCCGGGGCGTATCGATCATGTCAGGCGGCCTTGATGAACCGCTCGACTTCGATCTGCGCGAGATCGTCGGTCATCTGCGTGCGCGGGTGCTTGCAGAAATAGGCCGATGCAGGGTCGATCACGCCGGCGATGCCGCGATCCTTGGCGATCTTGGCGCAGCGGATCATGTCGATCGCGACACCCGCCGAGTTGGGACTGTCCTCGACCGAGAGACGCAGCTCGATGTTCATCGGCACGCCGCCGAACAGCTGGCCTTCCATGCGCAGGAAGCAGACCTTGTTGTCGTTCTGCCAGGGCACATAGTCCGACGGGCCGATATGGACGTTGTCGTCGTCCATCCGCTCGGCCGCAACCGACTGGACGGCTTCGGTCTTCGAGATCTTCTTCGACTCGAGCCGGCGATGGTTCGACATGTTAAGGAAGTCGGTGTTGCCGCCGGTGTTGAGCTGGTAGGTGCGATCCAGCTTCACGCCGCGCTTGGCGAACAGGTCGGTCAGCACGCGGTGGACGATCGTCGCGCCGAGCTGTGCCTTGATGTCGTCGCCGATGATCGCGACGCCTGCGTCTTCGAACTTCTTCGCCCAGACCGGGTTCGATGCGATGAACACGGGGATGTTGTTGACGAACGCAACGCCTGCTTCAATCGCGCATTCGGCGTAGAATTCGGTCGCTTCCTGCGAACCGACCGGCAGGTAGTTCATCAGCACATCGGCGCCCGATGCCTTCAGCTCGGCGATGACCTCTTCACGCGTCGGCTCGGCGGCGTCGGAGACCAGGAACGTACGGTCGTCCTTGAAGTCGGCCATGTGGTCCGCGACGCCGTCCAGCTTCTTGCCCATCTTCACGATCGTGCCGGTGTTGCCGACATTGGGTGCGAACACAGCGGTGCAGTTCGGCTTGGCGAAGATCGCCTCGGCGACGTCCTTGCCGACCTTGCGGCGATCGACGTCCCAGGCCGCGACGACCTTGATGTCGCTCGGCTTGTAGCCACCCATGTCGAAATGCATCAGGCCAACCTGGTCGTTTGCCCCCTCGCGATAATGCTCGAGGCCCTGGACGAGCGAGCTCGCGCAGTTGCCGATGCCGACCACGGCGATCCGAATGCTATTCATTACTGACCCTGTTCCTTACGAAAGATGCATGCGCGACGCGGTCTTTGGTCGCGTTGCGGAAGTATTACGAACGAAAGCCCGCTCGACACGACGGTGCCAGACGAGCCCGACGATGGCCACGAGCGTCAAAGGGACGATTTCGAACCACCAGAAGATGCGTGGGTTGCCCGCGAAGCAGGCGACGAAGATCGCCCATACCCGGACATTCGCGGTAAGCAAGGCCATGAAGCGCAACGGTGCGACGGCGCGGGCACCGTACAGGGCCCCGAGCGCGACCGGATCCGCGGACTGACCGAGCGTGCGTTCGAACGGCATGGCAATCCGGTCGATGCTGCTCGCGACGCCATCATAGAAGCGGACGAGCGCGTTGCCGGTCGGAACGGGGAGCGCTTCGAGCGCCACGCCTTTGATCCGGCGATGGAAGCGCGAGCGCTCGCCTTCGTACATGTTCGACTGAACGGCATGCGCGCCACCAGCCGCGACTGCGAGGACCCAGGCCTCGGGCGTGTCGATCGTCAGCGCGAGCGAGATGTAGATCAGCGCGAAGACGCCGTGATCGCACAATCCGTCGAGCATGCGACCGAGTGGGCTCGCAGTCTTGGTCGCGCGGGCGACCATGCCGTCGAGTCCGTCGGCGATCAGCCATCCCATCGACAGCACCAGGCCGACCAGCGCGAGCGCCCAGTTTCCCCATTGCGTGTAGGCGAGCGCCGCTGCTCCGCCGAGGCAAAGCCCCGCCACCGACACCGAATTGGCCGAGATTCCACGCGACAACGCGATCGGCAAAAGCGCACGGCCTGCCGGGTGAATCAGCCAAAGATTAGATGGGATCTCGATCCGGCGATCGCGCGATCCATCCGGTGGAGCCACTGTCATAGGATTTTCATAATGCGCCGGATGGGCGATTTATGCAAGGCGGCGCGGCTGACCTTACGGAACGCTTGACCGCAATTCCTCGAGCCAGATCTCGGCAGTTCCATCCGACGGCGCACGCCAGTCGCCACGCGGCGATAGCGCGCCGCCTGCCGAGACCTTCGGCCCGTTGGGCATCGCCGACCGCTTGAACTGGCTGGTCGTGAAGAAGCGGAAGAGGAATTTCTCCAGCCAATGGCGGATCGTCGGCAGGTCGTAGGCGACGTGCGCGTCCGCCGGCAGGTCCTCCGGCCACGCGCCGACGCTCGCATCGCGCCATGCGTGCCAGGCGAGAAAGGCGATCTTCGATGGCGCGAGACCATAACGGATCACGTAATGCGCGAAGAAATCGTTCAGCGCATAGGGCCCGATCATCGACTCGGTGCTCTGCAACGCGCCATCCGCGCCCGCCGGAACGAGCTCGGGCGAAATCTCTTGCGCCAGGATCGTCGAGAGGATCGCGTCGGTCGCCGCATCATACTGATCGGTGCGGATGCACCAGCGGATCAGGAACTGGATCAGCGTCTTCGGCACGCCGCTGTTCACGGCATAGTGGCTCATCTGGTCGCCGACCCCGTAGGTGCACCAGCCGAGTGCCATCTCGCTGAGATCGCCGGTGCCAAGTACGATCCCGCGCCGCTGGTTGGCGAGGCGGAAGAGATAGTCGGTGCGCAGACCCGCCTGCACGTTCTCGAAGGTGATGTCGTAGACGGGCTCGCCTTCGCTGAACGGGTGGCCGATGTCCTCCAGCATGCGCGTGGCGGCGGGGCGGATGTCGATCTCTTCGGCGGTGATGCCGAGCGCGCGCATGAGCGCCCACGCGTTCGCCTTGGTGCCTTCGCCAGTTGCGAAGCCGGGCATCGTGAAGCCGAGGATCGCGCTGCGGGGGCGGCCGAGGCGGTCCATCGCCTTCGCCGCCACGATCAGCGCGTGGGTCGAGTCGAGCCCGCCGGATACGCCGATCACGACCGTCTCGGCGTGTGCTGAGACGAGGCGCTTCGACAGCGCCTCTACCTGGATGTTGAACGCTTCGTAGCAATCGTCGTCGCGCCGCGCCGGATCATTCGGCACGAACGGGAAGCGGCGAATGGCGCGTTCGAGGCCAGTGTCCTCAACTACCGGCGCGTGATCGAACGCGATCCGTCGGAAGCGTGTCTCGGGATTACCGGCGAACATGGCCGCATCGTTGAACGTGCCGGTCCGTAGGCGTTCCTGCGTGATCCGTTCGCAGTCGACGTCGGCGACGACCAGTTCGGGCTCGGTCGAGAACCGCGCCGACTCCGCGATCTGTTCGCCAAGTTCGTGAACCAGTCCCTGGCCGTCCCAGGCAACCTCTGTAGTGCTTTCACCCGGCCCCGCGGCGGAATAGACATAGGCGCAGACCGCTCGGGCCGATTGCGCCGCCGCCAGCATCGCCCGATCGCGCGCCTTGCCGATGACGATGTTCGACGCCGACAGGTTGCAGCAGATCAGCGCGCCCGCGAGCGCGCCCGCGGTCGAGGGCGGGGTAGGGGCCCAGTAATCCTCGCAAATCTCGGCATGGAACACGAAGCCGGGCAGATCGCGCGCGGCGAAGATCAGGTCGGTCCCGAACGGCACGCCCTCACCGTTTAGGTCGATCGTCAGTCCGGTCATTCCCACGCCACTCGCGAACCACCGCTTCTCGTAGAACTCGCGGTAATTCGGCAGGAACGTCTTCGGGACCACGCCGAGCACGCGCCCGCGCGCGATCGCCAGCGCGCAGTTATACAGCCGCCCGTTCCGCACCAGCGCTGCGCCGACCAGCAGCGCCGGCCGCAAGGTAACACTCGCCTCGACCACCGTCGCGATCGCGGTCAGCGTCGCGCGTTGCTGCGCGGTCTGGAGATGCAGATCGTCGATCGCGTAGGAGGTGAGGTTCAGCTCCGGGAACACGACGAGGTCGACGCCCTTCGCATCTGCCTCGCGTGCCAAGGCGATCGTAGCCTCGGCATTGGCGCCGGTATCCCCTACCGAGGCGCGCGGCGTAGCGGAGGCGACCCGGATCAGCCCGTGACTATGGATCGCGTAGAATGGATGCGTCATGGCGCACCGATAAACGCCCCGAGCCGGTCACGCCACCGGCTTGCGCAGGTCAGGCGCGAACGATGCGCGCCGCATAACATCCGCGCTTGGCGTAGTGGGCCTGGAGATACGCCACGTCCGGCACCGCGAGGAACCGCTCGATCAGCGGGATCAGGTCCGTGCCGGCGACCAGGTCTGCGTCGATCATCTCGTCGTAGGATCCGAAGGCGCGCAGGGATATCGGCCGGATGCGGATCGCCTCGGGGAGCGCGTCGAGCAGGTCCAGCGGTTCCGTCTCGGTCTCGGACACGAAGATCGCGTGGCGTGAGCGGTAGGGCGTGTCGGCCGGCTGATGTTCGTAGTTGATCAGGATCGCCGTCTCGCCGATCTCCAGATCGCGCACCGCGATGCGATCGGGAAAGCCGGGCTCGGCGTCGACCACGTATCGCCGTGCGCCGACAAGCGCGAGGCTTGCATCGGAGGCGCCGAAAAGGTGTCGGAACTGGTTGGGGTCGAGCCCCTGAACGCGGAAGGACATGATCGCTCCTCTTGGGTATGAGCGAGCTTCATGTCCTGGACCGGGTGCATGTGCGTCCCGTAGCTTGCTATCAAACGGATGCGCCTGGACTGATTCCAATTTTGCTTCGGAGGCTATTTTGACGATCACGATGTTCGGCATCAAGAATTGCGACACGATCAAGAAGGCGCGGACGTGGTTGGATGCGCACGACGTGTACTATGCGTTCCACGACTATAAGACCGCCGGAATAGACGCTGCGCATCTGGACGACTGGATCGGCCGGGTTGGCTGGGAGGTGCTGCTCAATCGTGCGGGGACGACGTTCCGCAAACTTACCGAAGCGGACCGAGCGGATCTCGATGCCGGGAAGGCCACCGCGCTGATGCTGACGCAACCGTCGATGATCAAGCGGCCTGTGCTCGATACCGGCAAGACGCTGCTGGTCGGGTTCAAGCCCGAGGCGTATGAGGCGGTGGGGCTGGGGCACGCCTGAAGGAGATCAGTATGCCGGTTGCAAGTTGGAATGGCCACGAGATCGCACGAGCGGACGATACCGTCGTCGTCGAGGGCAATCATTATTTTCCCGCCGACAGCGTCGATCCGGCGTTGCTGGAGGATAGCGCGACGCACTCGAACTGCCCGTGGAAAGGTGTGGCGAGCTACAAGACTCTCGTCGTCGAGGGGAAGCGGAACGTCGATGCGGTCTGGTATTATCCCGATCCCAAGTCCGCGGCCGCCGAGATCAAGGATCGCTATGCGTTCTGGAAGGGCGTGACGGTGGAGTAAGTCGGCGCGACGCTCGCGATTGCCGTCACAACGCGCCGTCATCCCAGCGAAAGCTGGGATCTCCCTGTTGGGCGGGCGTCGCGAACCACGAGGTATACCCCAGCTTTCGCTGGGGTGACGGCTTTTACAAATGCGCGCCGCCTACCGAAGTCCTCCCCCTGGCGGGGAAGGAACGAGTCGGCGTCAGCTCAGATCGCGCCCGAAAACGTGTCGCACTGCTGCGGATCGCCGCTGTCCAACCCGCGCTTCAGCCACGACTGGCGCTGTGCCGAGGTGCCGTGCGTAAAGCTGTCCGGTACCACGCGACCCTGCGACTGCTTCTGCAACGTATCGTCGCCGATCGCCTGCGCCGCGGTCATGCCCTCCTGGATATCCCCGGCCTCGAGCCGCGTCTTGTTCGCCGCCGCCCACACACCGGCGTAGCAATCCGCCTGCAGTTCGAGCCGCACCGACAGCGCATTGCCCTCGGTCTCGCTCGCCTGGCGCTGCGCCTGCTGGACCTGCGCGTTGGTACCGAGCAGCTTCTGGATGTGATGGCCGAACTCGTGCGCGATCACGTAATCCTGCGCGAAGTCGCCGTTCGCCTTGAAGCGAGTCGACAGTTCGTTAAAAAAGCTGGTGTCGAGATAGATGCCCTGGTCGGTCGGGCAATAGAATGGCCCCATCGCCGACTGCGCCGCACCGCAACCCGAGCGGCCATTGCCGTCGAAGAACACCAGCTTCGGTGCTTCGAACCGCTGGCCGTTCTTCTGGAAGATGGCCTCCCAGGTATTGTCGGCCGAGCTGAAGGCGTTGCAGGCAGCCTTGCTTTCGGCGTTCAGCGAACAGCTCGACTTGGTATCGGTGCCCGAGCGCGGTCCGCTCTGCGTTGTCGGTGTCGACGTCTGTCCGCCACCGAGCAGTCCGCCGAGGCCACCCATGCCGCCAAACACTGCCATCAGGATCAGCACCACGACTATCCCGCCGCACCCGAAGCGGCTGCCGATCATCGGCAACAGCCCCATCAGCAGGCCGCCACCGCCGCCGCCAAAGCCGCCGCCTCCGCCGCCCGACCCGCGCTGGTCCTCGACGTTGATGTTCGGATCGTAATCGTCGAGCCGCATGGATATGCCCCTTTTCGTTTCTTCTCGGGAACGAAATGCGCAAGGTGGCGCTAGGGTTGCACGGCCGCAGAATACGCTGCGCCAAGATGGGGGAGTATGCATGTTCCTGAAGGGCAAGACCGCGGTCATCACCGGATCCACGTCGGGGATCGGGCTCGCCTACGCCAAGGCGTTTGCAGCCGAAGGCGCAGCAGTGGTGCTCAACGGGTTCGGCGATGCCGATGCGATCGAACGTGAGCGGGCGGCGTTGGCGCAGACCAGCGGCGCGATCGCGCTCTACGACCCGGCGGACATGACCAAGCCCGACCAGATCGCCGCAATGGTCGAGCGGGCAGCGGCCGAGACCGGCAGCCTCGACATCGTCGTCAACAACGCGGGCATCCAGCATGTCGCGGGCATCGCCGATTTCCCGGTCGACAAGTTCGACGCGATTATCGCGATCAACCTGTCGTCCGCCTGGCACATGATGCGCGCCGCGGTGCCGCACATGCGCGCCAAGGGCTGGGGGCGGATCATCTCGACCGCGTCCGCGCACTCGCTGGTCGCGAGCCCGAACAAGTCGGCTTACGTGATGGCGAAGCACGCGATCGCAGGGCTCACCAAGACGATCGCGCTGGAGACCGCGACCGACGGCATCACCGTCAACTGCATCTCGCCGGGCTATGTCTGGACGCCGCTGGTCGAGAACCAGATCCCCGACACGATGGCGGCCCGCGGGCTGACGCGCGACCAGGTGATGAACGACGTGCTGCTCGCCGCGCAACCGACCAAGGAGTTCGTCACCCCCGAGCAGGTCGCGGCGTTCGCGCTGTTCCTGTGTCGCGACGAGGCCAAGGCTATCACCGGCGCGAATTTGTCGATGGACGGCGGCTGGACGGCAGCGTGATGGTGCCCCGTGGTGCGAGAATATGATTGTAATACGGCATGTTAGAGGGTTAGCTTCGGATATGCACACGCGGTCGACGACGAAGCGGACATGGTTGGCCACCGGGGCCTGTCTCATACTGGCCGGATACTGTTCGAGCGCATCGCGCGCGGCGTTGATCGGCTCGGGCGCCGTGTCGCCGCTCGATACCGATCGCGACTCCGACTGGCGGCGTGTCGCCACGGTCGCTGATCGCGCGCGTTTGCGGGGCTGGCGTGGTGCATGGATGGACGCGCTGGCACAGGTCGACGCGAAGGACCTTGCTGCCGAGCCGATATTGTTCGATCCGGACCATGCGCTCGCCGACGCCCTGCCGCCCGCCGGAAGTTATCAGTGCCGCACGTTCAAGCTCGGCGCGCGTGGTGGGATCGGCCCGACATACAGCGCATCCGCCTGGTTCGCTTGCCGGATAGACTCGAACGGCGACACCGATGTCGTCAGCCTGGTCAAGGTCGATGGATCGCAACGCCCTGTCGGCACGGTCTTCGTCGACACCGCGTCGCGCGCGATATTCCTGGGGACGATGGAGCTTGGCGATGAAAAGCGCCCGATGCGCTATGGTCGAGACGCCAATCGCGACATGGCCGGCTTGATCGAACGGATCGGCACGCGGCGGTGGCGCGTCGTCCTCCCCTATCCGCATTTTGAGTCGGTCCTCGACGTGGTCGAACTGATACCCGCGCCTTAGTGGGCGGGTACTGGTGCCGCCGTGGCAACGACCGCCGTTGTGTTGGAGGCGGTTGCTTGTGACGGTGAGATCGGCGGCAGGCTAGCGAGATAGTCCTTCCCGTGCAGCCCGACCGGAATGACGCGACCGGCATTCGCGGCGCCAACGGCCTTCAGGTACGAACGTGGCTTCTTCATCAGCTTGGGCTGGTCGAGCCCCGACAGCCCGACGATCCGCGCTGCTTCCTTCACGAACGTCACGCAATTGTGATCCGAAAGGCGGTAGACGCTGTCGGGCTTGCCCTCGCTCCAGGCGTCGACCAGCCGCAGTACCGCGTTGTATTGCGTGTCGCTCATCACGACCGAGAATTGCGCATCGCTGCTCGCGACATATCCCGGCCTGGCGATGTCGAGCTTGCCTGGCACGGGCCCCATCAACAGCGCCGGCGAAACCGATTTTGCGGTGAAGCCGGCGTTGGCGTCGACCGGCGGGCCGCCGGCGTCGGGTATGCCCCGCAACGTGAAGAACGCGTGCGGGAAGCTGTTGCCAAGCTCGTGGCTCCAGAAGGTGATGGTGACGGCCGCCTGTGCGGGAAGCGCGTATCCCAGGCACAGGCAGAACAGGGCGATCAGCCGAAGTAGCGGTCTCATCCCCCAATATTATTTTGGAATGTCGAGCCTTACCAGTGTGATGAGTCTGATTTAGATCAGATTTGCGTGGTATTTTGTACGGTCGCCGGGGCAGGCGAAGCGGACGACGTCAGCGTCGCATTCTCGCGCTTCTCCGGACGGATATAGATCGACGAGAGCATCGGGATAGCCACCCGCAATTCGCTCTCCATCGCCTCGATCACCGTCTCGCCGTCGCCCATCGTCACCGAATCGTCGAAGTCCGCGCTGATCGCCGCGAAGATGCTCTCGGGCGCGGTGTGGATCGTGCGGACGTGATTGACCGAGACGATCGCCGGATGCGCGGACACGATCTTGCGGATCGTCGCGATCACCGCCGGATCGGCACGCTCGCCGATCAAGAGGCCCTTCGATTCGCGCGCGAGCAGCACCGCGACCAGCGCGAGGATCAGGCCGATCGCGATCGAGGCGGCGCCGTCGATCCGCGGATCGTTGAACGCATGGCTCGCCCAGATGCCGATCCCGGCAATGACGAGACCCGCCAGCGCCGCGGAATCTTCGAACAGCACGATGAAACCGGCGGGGTCCTTCGACCGGTGGATTGCCGCCCACCAGCCCATGTCACCCTTGGCCTTCGAGAATTCGCGCACCGCGATCGTCCAGCTGCTGCCCTCGAGCGCGAACGAGATCGCGAGGACGACGTAGTTGATGGTCGGGCTGGTAAGCGGTTCGGGCTGCCGGATATGTCGCCAGCCCTCGAAGATCGACACGCCAGCGCCGATCGCGAAGATCAGGATCGCGACGACGAACGCCCAGAAATACAGCTCGCGACCATAGCCGAACGGGTGCGCTTCGTCGGCGGGGCGCTTGGCCTTTTTCTGGCCGTAGAGCAGCAACACCTGGTTGCCACTGTCGACCACCGAGTGGAAGCCCTCGGTCAGCATCGACGACGATCCGGTCATTCCGGCCGCGACGAATTTGGCCACGCCGATCCCGAGATTGGCGGCGAGGGCGCCGTAGAGGACGATGTCGTCCTTGATGCGAGCGGTCAGTGTCTTGGCCATCCCGCCGTCCTACACGAGGGGACTGGGTTGGAAAGGGCGGCTTTCGCAAGGGGATGCTTAGTCCGGCGTGAACTCGACGGTGCCCTGGTAGGCGGACGCACCCGCCACCCCCACTCCGTCATCCTGACGAAAGTCAGGATCCAGAGCCACAAGCTCCAGCGCCCGTTACCCTGGATCCTGACTTTCGTCAGGATGACGGGCTTCGGGAGCGCACCGTCCTTTTAAACAGGAATACCCGCCGATGGACGAGCCACCAGCGGGATCCTTTCCTCCCCAGGAAACTGTGTGAAGCGGTTTAGCCGAGCCGGCCGAGGCGGTGGTACAGCGCACTCATCCGCGTCAGCCGCTCGTCGTCGATCGACGTCTTGCTGATCATCTCCCCGAGCACCTCCTTCATCAGCGCGAAATCGTTGGTCGAGAAGACGGCGCGGGCGCGGGGTTGTTCGGTAGTCGTCTGCATGGCTTGCCTCCTTCGATGATCGTCTGTCTCTCTCTTTACACCGATCGTGCGCCGAGAGAGGCGATGCACAGGCAATAGCGTTCGAAGCCGGCACGTTGGAAGACCGTCCCACGCCGCCGCAACGTCGCGGTGTCCGTCCAGCTTGTGGAACACGTGTCGTTCTGTAAACATCGTGACAGGAGGGTTTGCTGGTGGCGGAACGGAAATTGCTGGCGGGGCATGCGATCCGTCGCTTGCGGCGCGGGGCGGGGCTGACGCAGGCGGCGATGGCCGACATGCTCGCGATCAGCCCGAGCTATCTCAACCTCGTCGAGCGCAACCAGAGGCCGATCTCCGCGACGTTGCTGATCAAGCTCGCCGAGAGCTTCGACTTCGATCCGCGCTCGCTGGCGGCGGGTGAACCGGGCGGCGGTGCGGATGCGATCCGGCGGCGGCTGGCCGATCCGATGTTCGCCGACCTCGAGATCGACCGCAACGAAGTCGAGGAGTGGCTCGCCAGTGCGCCCGGCGGCGCGGCGGCGTTCGCCCGCGTGTTCGATCGGATCGGCGGCGGCGCGGTGATCGAGGCGGGCGACGATCCGGTCACGCTCGTCCGTCGCGAGATCGAGCGTTGGCGCAATCATTTCGCCGATCTTGATGCGGCGGCCGAAGCGCTCGCGGATGAATTGCGGCTCGGTGCGGGCGACCTTTACGGCGCGATTGCCGAGCGGTTGCGCGCCAAACACGGCCTGACGATCCGGGTGCTGCCTGCCGACGTGCTGCCCGACACGCTGCGCCGCCTCGACCTGCACGCGCGGCAGTTGCAGTTGAGCGAGATGCTCGACCCGGCCTCGCGCACGTTCGCGGTCGCGTTTCAGCTCGGGCAGATCGAGGCGAAGGCGGAGATCGATGCGCTGGCGAAAGGCGCCGGGTTCACCGATCGCGCGGCGGAACGGCTCTATCGCCGCCACCTTCTCGGCTATTTCGCCGCCGCGCTGATGATGCCCTACGCCCGGTTCCTCCGTGGATGCGAGACGACGGGGTACGATATCGAGTTGCTGCAACGCCGGTTCGGCGCTGGCTTCGAACAGGTCGCGCACCGGCTGACGACGTTGCAGCGCGTCGGCGCGCGCGGCTTGCCCTTCTTCATGATCCGCATCGATCGGGCGGGGCAGGCATCGAAGCGCTATCCCGGCGCCAGCGGCGCGGCGCTAGTCGAGGCGGATGGGCGCTGCCCATTGTGGCGGTTGCATCATGCATTCGACCGGCCCGGCAGCCTGATGGTGCAGCTCGTCGAACTGGAGGACGGCGCGCGCTGGCTGACGATGGCGCGCACCGTGACGCCGCAGGGCAGCCGCTTTGGCGCAGTGCACGCGGAGTTCGCGATCGGCCTCGGCGTCGCGGCGGCGCAGGCGGGTGTGCTGGCGGCGGCGAGCGGCTTCGATCTGGCGGGGAGGGCGATGCCGATCGGGCTCGGCTGCCGCGCCTGTTTCCGCAACGATTGCCCGCAACGGTCGGTCGCGCCGGCCGGGCGGGCGCTGCTGATCAACGAGCGGGAGCGAAAGACGTCCGCGCTTACGTTCGCCGGGGATTAAACAATCCTCCCCCGCAAGGGGGAGGTGGCAGGCGCTTGCCTGACGGAGGGGGAGGAAGGCGAAACCGCTGTTCCCTTGTCCTCCCCCTCCGTCACCTTCGGCGACACCTCCCCCTGGCGGGGGAGCATCAAGTGGTCAGGCGCCAGCGACCATCAGCGCGTCCAGCTGATCCTTCGACAGTTCCAGCGTCATCGCAGGCAACAGGTCTTCGACCTGCTTCACGCTGGTGGCGCTCGCAATCGGCGCGGTGACGCCCGGCTGCGCGATCAGCCACGCCAGCGCGACCTGCGCGTGGGTCGCGCCAGTAGCCTCGACGACCGAGTCCATCGCATCGAGGACAGCCTTGCCGGTACCTTCGAGCAATTCGCCCATCCGACCACCGCGAACGCTCTGGCCCAGGTCGTCCTTCGTCCGGTACTTGCCGGTGAGGAAACCCGAGGCGAGCCCGTAATAAGGCAGCACGCCGATGTTCTCGGTGACACAGTAATCCTGCAATTCGCCCTCGAACTTGGTGCGGCTGACGAGGTTATATTCGGGCTGGAGCACATGATAGCGTGGCAGGTCCGACGTCTTGGCAGCCTCGACCGCGGACTTGAGGCGAGCGGCGTGGAAGTTCGACGCGCCGATCACGCGGACTTTCCCCGCATCGACCAGTTTGCCGAATGCTTCGAGGACAGCCTCCTGCGTCTGCGTGTCGTCGTCCTGGTGCGCATAATACAGGTCGATGCGATCGGTCCCGAGACGCTTGAGCGAGGCTTCGGCAGCGGCGGCGATGCGCGCGGGGGCGAGCTTCTCGCCGCCTTCGCCGGGGAGCATGCCGACCTTGGTCGCGATCAACACGCCGTCGCGCTTGCCGCTGGCCTTCAGCCATTCGCCGATCATGCTCTCGGATTCGCCGCCCTGATGGCCATCGACCCAAGCCGAATACACGTCCGCGGTGTCGATCATCGTGCCGCCGCCCGCGACGAATGCATCGAGCACGGCGAAGCTGGCGGCGCGGTCGGCAGTCCAGCCGAACACGTTGCCGCCGAGGACGAGGGGGGCGATCTTTAGATCGGTCGAGCCGAGGCGGCGGAGGGTCATCGGGTCTGATCGCTTTGATTCGAGGGGAGTTCGGTATCTTCAGGAGCGGCGGCGACCGCATTCAGGTCGACGCTGTTCGCATCGAGCATCGCGGCGGCTTCGTTCAACTGGTGCGCTTCGTCGGCGGTGACCGCGCCGGGTTCGCTCGCGGGCGAACACGCCGCGAGCAGGACCGCCGCCAAACCTAGCACGCCATGCCGGCGAATGCTGGCATCTGTCCGCTTAGGTCGCTGGGAAACGAAGCGGGAGATCCCAGCTTTCACTGAGATGACGAGGGGAGGCGGGCGGCGGTCCATTCAGATGTTAGTCCTTGATCGCATTGCCGGCGCGGGTCAGCGCGTTACCGGTCGCGTCGGCCGCACGGTCCGCACCGTTGCTGATCGACGCGCCTGCCCGGTCTGCACCGGCTTCGATCCGGTCGCCGGCGTGGTCGGCCTTGGCGTCGAGATGGTCGGTCGAGTTGTCGATGCGGGCACCGGCGTTGTCGAGCGAGCGCTCGGCAGAACCCAGCGCGCGATCGCTGGCGGCGCTGACGTCGTCGACGGCATTGGCGGTGGTCGCGCTCGCATCGGCGGCGATTGCGTTGGCAGCCTGTGCGGTCTGGTCCTGCGCATTGTTGCTGCAGGCGGCGAGACCGGCGGTAAGCGCCAGGGCGGGGATCAGGAACTTCTTCATAGGTATCTACTCCCGTGGATGTCGTCTTGTGGACCGGGGAATGCCCAGCCCATAGCGCAATCGAACGCGGACGAAGCGTTTCCGATCCGTCACGATCGGCCGCGATGCGATAAGTCGCGGGTGCCGATCGGTAATGTTCGAGACGCACACGCCCGCGTTGACCTCATATAAAGAATTCTTTATATGTCCTCGTATGACGATGGCGCTCGAAATCTTCCGTGCTTTGGCGGACGCGACCCGGTTGCGGATCCTTGCGCTGTTGCGGCGGATGGAGCTGTCGGTCGGCGAGCTCGCGCAGGTGCTCGGCCAGAGCCAGCCTCGCGTTTCGCGCCATGTGAAGATCCTGTGCGATGCCGGCCTTGCCGAACGTCGCAAGGAAGGCAGCTGGGTGTTCGTCGCGCTCGGGTCTCCGGACGTGGTCGAGCCGGTCGCGGGTGCGCTCGATGTATGGGCGAAGGCCGAGCCGGACCATTGGGCGGTCGCGGATGCGGCACGGCTTGCGGCGGTGCGTGCGGACCGGGCGGCGAGTGCAGCGGCGTGGTTCGAAGGGCATGCCGACGAATGGGACGCGATCCGGTCGCTTCACGTCGCCGACAGCGAGGTCGAGGCGGCTATGGCGGCCGTGCTCGGCGATGCGCCGGTCGGCACACTGATCGACATCGGTACGGGCACCGGGCGGATGCTCGAACTGTTCGGCGGTCGCGCTACGGTCGCGCTCGGGATCGATCGCAGTTCGGAGATGCTGCGGCTCGCGCGTGCCAAGCTGCACGACATGACTCACGCCGAACTCCGGCAGGCCGATCTGTACGCGCTGCCGATGGCGGATGCCGCAGCGGACGTCGCGATCCTGCATCACGTGTTGCACTTCGCGCAGCAGCCTGGCGCTGCGGTGAGCGAGGCGGCGCGGGTGCTCGCGCCCGGCGGACGGTTGCTGATCGCCGACTTTGCGAGTCACGACCGCGAGGAACTGCGGTTGCGCGATGCGCATACGCGTCTCGGGTTCGCGGACGAGCAGATGGCGGCGTGGTTCGAGGCGGCGGGCCTGCAGACGGCGCGCGTGGAAACGCTCGAGGGCGGTGAGTTGACGGTGAAATTATGGCTCGGTCGGAAGATCGGCACGAGCTTGCGTGAGGTGAAGGCGGCATGACGAACATTTCGATCCCCCAACTGGCCGAAGCGCGCTGCGCGCTCGAAGAACCGCTCTTCGCGGATCTGGCGGGCGATGTCGGCATCAGCTTCGAGTTCTTCCCGCCGAAGAGCGAGAAGATGGATGCGCAGCTCTGGGACGCGATCCGCACGCTGGAGCCGCTCGGCCCCGATTTCGTGTCGGTGACGTACGGCGCTGGCGGATCGACGCGGGAGCGGACGCATGCGACGGTGGCGCGAATCCAGCGCGAGACGTCGATGAACGCCGCCGCGCACCTGACCTGCGTCGAGGCGACCAAGGCGGAGATCGACCAGGTCGCCGAGGAATATTGGGCGGCGGGCGTGCGGCACATCGTTGCGCTACGCGGCGACATGCCGACGCTGGGCCAGCCGTATCAGGCGCATCCCGGCGGTTATGAGAACGCGGCGGCCCTGGTCGCTGGTTTGCGGAAACTGCACCCGTTCGAGATTTCGGTCGCGGCGTATCCCGAATGCCATCCGGAATCGGGTGGGCATGATGCCGACATCGACAATCTGAAGCGCAAGATCGATGCCGGTGCGACCCGCGCGATCACGCAGTTCTTCTTCTCGCCCGAAGCGTATTTCCGGTTCCGCGACCGGGTTGCGGCGGCTGGCATCACCGCGCAGATCCTGCCGGGGATCCTGCCGGTGTCGAACGTCGCGCAGACGCGGAAATTCGCGGGGCTGTGTGGCGCTGAGATCCCGGCGTGGATGGACCGGCTGTTCGAGGGGCTCGACGATCACCCCTCGGCACGGCAGCTCGTCGCGGCGACGATCGCGGCCGAGATGTGCCGGCGGCTGTACGCGGGCGGCGTGAAGGATTTCCACTTCTACACGCTCAACCGCGCGGAACTGGCCTACGCGATCTGCCACATGCTCGGCGTGCGGGCGAAGCCGGTCGACAGGGTCGCCGCGGCGTAATTCCCCTCCCGCCTGCGGGAGGGGTTAGGGGAGCGGCTGGCCCAACCCGACCGTCTCGTTTGCGGCACTTCCCTCCCCCGACCCCTCCCGCGAGCGGGAGGGGAGGAGATTGATGATGACACCACGTGAACGTTTCAACGCGGAAGCCGCCAAGCGCATCCTGATCACCGACGGCGCGTTCGGCACCGAGATCCAGAACTGGAAGCTCGACGAGGCCGCCTATGCAGGGTCGCTCGGCCTGAGCCACGACCAGAAGGGCAACAACGACATCCTGGCGATCACCAAGCCGGACGTCCCCGAGACGATCACGCGCGAATATCTCGAGGCGGGGTCGGACATCGTCTCGACCAACACCTTCAGCGCGAACGTCATTTCGCAGGCGGACTATGGCGCCGAGCATCTCGTGCGCGAGATCAACGTCGAGTCCGCGCGGATCGCGCGCGCGCTCGCCAATGAATATCAGGCGAAAGACGGCCGCCCGCGCTTCGTCGCTGGCGCGATCGGGCCTACCAACAGGACGCTGTCGCTGTCGCCCGACGTCAACGATCCGGGCTTCCGCGAGATCGACTTCGATTATCTCAAGGGCGTGTACCGCGAGCAGATCGATGCGCTGCTCGAAGGCGGCGAGGGGGTCGGCGTCGACTTCATCCTGATCGAGACGGTATTCGATACGCTCAACGCCAAGGCGGGGATCATGGCAGCGATCGAGGCGGGCGACGCGCTCGGGCGCGACGTGCCGATCATGATGTCGATGACGTTGACCGATCTCAGCGGGCGCAACCTGTCGGGGCATACGGTCGAGGCGTTCTGGCATGCGGTGCGGCACGCCAAACCGATCACGATCGGGCTCAACTGCTCGTTCGGTGCGGAGCAGTTGCGGCCGCACGTTAAGACGTTGTCGGCGATCGCGGACACGTTGATCATGGTGTATCCGAACGCGGGGCTTCCGAATGAACTCGGCGAGTATGACGAGCAGCCGGCGACGACGGCCGGGTTGGTCGGCGAGTGGGCGGTGGCCAAGCAGGTCAACGTGCTCGGCGGCTGCTGCGGGTCGACCCCAGCGCATATCAAGGCGATGGCGGATGGTGTGCGCGGGCTTGAGCCGCGTGCGGTGGCGCGGCCTGAAGTGCGGACCAAGCTCGCTGGTCTCGAACCGTTCACGATGGCCGCCTGACCGTGGAGGACGTTTTCTGGAAAATTCTTGCTGCAATTGGCGTCGCACTCTTGGCAATGATGCTGGCACGCATTGCGACGATCGCTGCTGCACGTCGTGTTAGCTATGCAGCTATCGCGGGCAGGTTGGTCGAATTCTGGCGGACGGGATCTCCAAAGAAGCATGAGATTTTCAGTGAGATCACCAAACTCGTAATTGACGGAAATCGTGATCTTTATGTCGCGATCGAAAGCTTTGTCGACGCCGTCAACCACGAAGATCCTGCCGCCGAGTTAAGGTTGCTCGAACTGCTGGATGCCATGCGCGATACTGCGGCATTGGCAGCAGTCCGTGAGTCGTTTGTGAGTAGCGGACCATCGCGAATAGATCTCCTTGCAAAGCTTCTCAAAAAGTGAATCCGATGACCACCTCCTCCTCCACCTCTTTCGTCAACATCGGAGAGCGCACCAACGTCACCGGCTCGGCGCGCTTCAAGAAGCTGATCATGGCGGGCGACTATCCCGCCGCGGTCGAGGTCGCACGCCAGCAGGTCGAGAGCGGCGCGCAGGTGCTCGACGTCAACATGGACGAGGGGCTGCTCGACGCGCATCACGCGATGACGACGTTCCTGAAACTGATCGCCGCCGAACCCGACATCGCGCGCATCCCGTTCATGGTCGACAGCTCGAAATGGAGCGTGATCGAGGCCGGGCTGAAGTGCGTCAGCGGCAAGCCGATCGTCAATTCGATCAGCATGAAGGAGGGCGAGGAGCAGTTCCTGGCGCAGGCACGCAAGTGCATGGCGTACGGTGCGGCCGTCGTCGTGATGGCGTTCGACGAGGTCGGGCAGGCGGATACCAAGGACCGGAAGGTCGAGATCTGCGAGCGCGCGTACAAGCTGCTCGTCGGGATCGGCTTCCCGCCCGAGGACATCATCTTCGATCCCAACGTGTTCGCGGTCGCGACGGGGATCGAGGAGCACAACAACTACGGCGTCGACTTCATCGAGGCGTGCAAGGAGATCAAGGCACGCTGCCCGCACGTCCATATCTCGGGCGGGCTCTCGAACTTCAGCTTCTCGTTCCGCGGCAACGAGCCGGTGCGGCGCGCGATGCACAGCGTGTTCCTGTATTACGCGATCCCCGCGGGCATGGACATGGCGATCGTCAACGCCGGCCAGCTCGACATCTACGACGACATCGATCCCGAGCTGCGCCAGGCGGTCGAGGACGTCGTGCTCAACACCGATCCCGAGGCGGGCGATCGGCTGGTTGCGCTCGCCGAACGCTATCGCGGCACCGACGTGGTCGCGGAGAAGGCGGCGGCGGAATGGCGCTCGCTGGGCGTCAACAAGCGGCTCGAATATGCGCTCGTGAAAGGCATCGACCTCCACGTCGTCGAGGATACCGAGGAAGCACGGCTGATCATCGCGGGCAATGGCGGCCGCCCGATCGAGGTCATCGAAGGACCGCTGATGGACGGCATGAACGTGGTCGGCGACCTGTTCGGATCGGGCAAGATGTTCCTGCCGCAGGTCGTGAAGTCGGCGCGCGTGATGAAGAAGGCGGTCGCGCATCTGCTGCCGTATATCGAGGCGGCGAAGGAGCCCGGCGCGCGCGGCAAGGGCAAGATCATCATGGCGACCGTCAAGGGCGACGTGCATGACATCGGCAAGAACATCGTCGGCGTGGTGCTCCAGTGCAACGGCTTCGACGTGGTCGATCTCGGCGTGATGGTGCCGTGGTCGAAGATCCTCGAATCCGCAAACGAGAACGACGCGGACATGATCGGGCTGTCCGGGCTCATCACGCCGAGCCTCGACGAGATGGTGACGGTCGCCGAGGAGATGAAGCGCGCGGGCATGACGATGCCGCTGCTGATCGGCGGCGCGACGACCTCGAAGGTGCATACCGCGCTACGGATTGCGCCGGCGTATGACGGGCCAGTCGTGCATGTGCTCGATGCGAGCCGTGCGGTGGGTGTTGCGTCGACGCTGGTGTCGGACACGATCCGCGACGAGTTCGTGACGAAGACCGCGGACGAATATGAGGCGGTACGGATCTCGCGCGCGAACAAGGGACAGAGTGAGCTTTTGCCGCTGGAGACGGCTCGCGCTCGCGGGTTCGTGGCGGACTTCGCGATGAAGCCGCCTGCGCCGGTGAAGCCGGGCGTGCATGTGTTCGCGGACTGGGACCTGTCGGACCTGCGCGACTATATCGACTGGACGCCGTTCTTCCGCGCGTGGGAACTGGCAGGGAATTTCCCGGCGATCCTGACCGACGAGGTCGTCGGCGAGAGCGCGAGTTCGCTGTATGCGGATGCGCAGGCGATGCTCGACACGATCGTCGCGAAGAAGTGGCTGACCCCGCGCGGGGTAGCTGGGTTGTGGCCCGCGCGGCGCGAGGGTGATGATGTGGTCGTGACTGCTCCCTCTCCCCTGCGGGGAGAGGGCTGGGGTGAGGGGCAGCCAAACAGTGCAGCGCCCGGAACAGCCCCTCACCCCGACCCTCTCCCCGCAGGGGAGAGGGAGCAGAAGGAGGTAAGGCTCCCCATGCTGCGTCAGCAGATCGCCAAGCGCGAGGGGCGCGCGAACATGTGTCTCGCCGATTTCGTCGATACTGAGAACGACTGGTTCGGCGGCTTCGCGGTCGGCATCCACGGCATCGACCCGCACATCGCGCGCTTCAAGGCGGACAACGACGATTACAACGACATCCTGCTGAAGGCGCTCGCCGACCGCTTCGCCGAAGCCTTCGCCGAACGCCTCCACAAGCATGTCCGCACCGATCTCTGGGGCTATGCGCCGGACGAGCAACTCACCAACGAAGCGATGATCAAGGAGCAGTATCGCGGCATCCGCCCCGCGCCGGGCTACCCCGCATGCCCCGACCACAGCCTCAAGCCGATCCTGTTCGACCTGCTCGATGCCGAGACTGCGACCGGCCTCGAACTGACGGAGAGTTTCGCTATGTTCCCGACCGCAGCGGTGTCGGGGTTCTATTTCGGCCACCCGCAGGCGGAGTATTTCGGTGTAGCGCGCGTTGGTCGAGATCAGCTCGAGGACTACGCGGCACGACGTGGTGCGGACCTAAAGACCGCCGAACGCTGGCTTCGGCCAAACCTCGACTAGGCTGGCGCGCCCGTCACCCCGTCCGTCATCCTGACGAACGTCAGGACCCAGGGTTACGACAGGCAACCTTCGTGGCTCTGGGTCCTGACTTTCGTCAGGATGACGGGGAGGGGCTCGTGCCTGACGAGCCCCCAGGAGCTGGCATTCCCCTCCTGATCCTTAAGCCCCAGCTTCGGCCGGCTTCCCTTGGCGGGTGTCACCCGGCAGGCCGGTGATCGTCTTCACCTCCATGAAGTCGGTCAGCCCATAGCGCCCGTTCTCACGACCATTCCCCGAATGCTTGTACCCCCCGAACGGCGCGCCGATGTCCGGGCTCCACGAGTTGATCGTCACCAGCCCCGCGCGCAATCTCGGTGCGACCTTCGCTGCCGCTGCCGGATCACCCGAGATCGTCGCCGACAGCCCGTATTCGGTCGCGTTGGCGATGCGGATGCCCTCGTCCTGATCGGCGTACGACGTAATCGTCGCGACAGGCCCGAACGTTTCCTCCTGCGCGATCCGCATGTCGGGCCGCACGTCGGTGAACAGCGTCGGCTGAATGTAATAGCCAGCGTTGCGTCCGTCGGGCCGCCCGACACCACCCGTCACCAGCGTCGCGCCTTCGTCGATCGCGGACTGGATCAGCCCCTGGATCTTGTCGAACTGCGCCTTGTTGACGACCGGGCCGATGTGCTGGCCCATCTCGGCGGGATCGCCGACCTTGGTCTGCTCCATCATCGACTTCACGATCGCCGTCGCCTCCGCGACCTGGCTCGCATGCACGAGCAGTCGGGTCGGCGCGATGCAGCTCTGGCCGGAATTGGCGAGTACGCCCGCCACTGTCGGTGGCAGGACGGTCGCGAGGTCGGAGCCTTCGAGCACGAGGTTCGCCGCCTTGCCGCCAAGCTCCTGATGCACGCGCTTCACGGTAGGGGCCGCCGCCAACGCGACCGCGATCCCGGCGCGCGTCGAGCCGGTGAAGCTCACCATGTCGACGTCGCGGTGCGCGCACAGCGCCGCGCCGACGCCTGGACCGTCACCGTTAACGAGGTTGAACACCCCCGCCGGAACGCCCGCCGCATCCATGATCTCCGCGAGGATCACCGCGCACGACGGCGCTTCCTCGGACGGCTTCAGGATCATCGTGTCGCCCGCCGCGAGGGCAGGGGCGACCTTCGCGCAAATCTGGTTCAGTGGCCAGTTCCACGGCGTGATCATCGCGACGACGCCGAGCGGCTCGTGCACGACGGTCGCCTTGCCGATGACCTCCGAGAACTCGAACGCCGCCAGCGCCTTCGCGGTCGCCGAGAAGTGCGCGAGCCCGGTCGGTGCCTGCGCCATTGAGGCGAGTGCCATCGGTGCGCCCATTTCCTGCGACATCGCCTTGGCGAGATCCGGCATCCGCGCCTTGTATTCGGTCATGATCCGGCCGAGCACGTCGAGCCGCTCCTGCACGCTCGTCTGGCTCCAGTTCTCGAACGCCGAGCGGGCTGCAGCTACGGCCTTGTCGACGTCGGCGGCGGTGCCCAGCGTGATCTCGGTACAGGGCTGCTCCGTCGACGGGTCGATCACCTGATAGACGGTGCCGCCCTCGCTATCGACCCAAGCGCCGTCAATATACTGCTGCAAATAGCTTTTCATCGTGCCTCTCCGCATCTTGTCTTGCCAAGGAATGGGCTCGCCGGAGATCGGTTGCAACCCGAAACGCATGCCGTAGGTTGACCGGGAAATTCATCAGGAGGCCGGCATGGCGAGAGTGGCATTCATCGAGAAGACCGGCGGCCCCGAGGTCATCCAGTGGCGCGACGTCGAATTGCCGCCGCCGGGCAAGGGCGAGGTGTGGATGCGCAACACCGCGGTCGGGCTGAACTATATCGACACGTACCACCGCAGCGGCGTGTACCCGGTCGACCTGCCCTCGGGGCTCGGCAGCGAGGCGGCGGGCGTGGTGATGGCGGTCGGCGAGGGCGTCACCGATTTCGCGCCCGGCGATCGGGTCGGCACCTTCGGCCCCTCGCGCGGCGCCTACGCGACCGAGCGCAACGTACCCGCGAACCAGCTGTTCAAGCTGCCCGATACGCTCGACGACCAGACCGCCGCGGCGATCCTGCTCAAGGGCTGCACCGCCGAGTTCCTGGTCGAGCGCTGCGCCAAGGTCCAGGCGGGCCAGACCGTCCTCGTCCACGCGGCGGCGGGCGGAGTCGGCCACATCCTGGTCGGCTGGCTGAAGGCGATCGGCGCGACCGTCATCGCCAGCGTTGGCAGCGAGGATAAGGCGGCACGCACCCGCAAGGCTGGCGCCGATCACGTCATCCTCCACAAGTCCGACGACATTGCCGCGCGCGTTCGCGAGATCACCGATGGCAAGGGCGTGCCGGTTGTCCTCGATGGTGTCGGTCGCGCGACTTGGGAGGCGTCGCTCGACAGCGCGGCGAAGCGTGGCCTGATCGTCAGCTACGGCAATGCAGGCGGCGTGGTCGACGGTGTCAACATCGGCGTCCTCGCGCGGAAAGGCTCGCTTTTCGTAACGCGGCCGACGCTGTTCGATTATTACGTCACGTCTGAGGAAAGGCAGGCCGGCATCGCCCGCCTGTTCGCGATGCTCGACAACGGCGCGGTCACGCCGGAGATCGGCCGGACCTTTCCGCTCGAAGAGGCTGCCGCCGCCCATCGCGCGATCGAGGCGGGTGAGACTTCGGGGAGCACGATCCTGCTGCCGTAACGGGTGGGCGGGTTTAAGAAGGTGTGTTCACGCGAAGGCGCGAAGGCGTGGAGAAGGTTTGTTCGCGCGGAGACGCGGAGACGCGGAGACGCGGAGGTGTTGCGGGCGGTACGGGCGTGTCGTTCATCATCTTGCGGCGATGATAGGGGACCGTTGGTCCGGGAGAACTCTCCGCGTCTCCGCGTCTCCGCGTGAACCCATTCTTCTCATCTCTTCGCGCCTTCGTGCCTTCGCGTGAACCAATGCGACGCTCTCGCTAGGCGACGGACGGCGTTGTAACCTCCGGCTGAGCCCGCAAGACGCTTGTACGCGCGACGATCCACGATAGGACGGAGGCTTGCCCGAGTGAGACCGTGATGAGCCTTAACATTCTGCTGGTCGAGGACGATGCCGTGTTCGCGCAGGCGATGGCCGAGGAACTGCGCGGGTTCGATCATGGGGTGACCATCGCGCCGGATGGCCGCGACGCACTTGCCGCGGTCGACAGCCAGGCGTTCGACGCGGTGATCCTCGACCGGATGCTCCCGAAGATCGACGGCATCTTCGTGCTTGAGCGGCTGCGGAGCGCGAACATCACGATGCCGGTCATCATGCTCAGCGCTCTCGGCCGCTCGGTCGAGAAAGTCGAGGGGCTGGAGGCCGGTGCGGACGACTATGTGGTCAAGCCGATCGCGGCGGTCGAACTGAACGCACGCCTGCTCGCGCTGATGCGCGGGCGCGGCTGGACCGGTAGCGCCGGCGACACGATCCACGCCGGCGATATCGTCGTCAGCCCGACCAAGTTCCGCGCGTGGCGCGACGGCATCGCGCTCGATCTCGGCAAGCTCGAGTTCAAGCTGCTCGCCGAGTTCGTCGCCAATGCCGACGCAGTGCTGACCCGCGCGATGCTGGTCGAGCGGGTCTGGGGGTACGACTTCGCACCGACCACCAACATCGTCGACGTCTATGTCCGCCACCTGCGCGTCAAATTGACCGCGGCGGGCGGCGACGATCCCATCCGCACGGTGCGCGGCGTCGGATACATGCTGCGCGGATGACGCGCCTGCGATCGCTGCGCGCGTTGACGCTGGCGTTCCTGATCGCGTTCCTCGTCGCGACGCTCGGCACCGGGTTCGCGATCTACACCGCGACGCAGCGCACGATCGAGCGACTGGTCGATCGCCGCATCCTGGTCGTGAGCGATGCCGCCGCCGGCATCTCCGGCGACCGCAGCCCCGAAGAGCTCGTCCGGCGGATCAACGCCGCGTCCCGCGAGCGTGATACCGGCGACATAGGCTTCCTGCTGCTGGATGCGACCGGTCGCAGGCTCGGCGGCAACATCGCCTTGCCGCGCCGCCTGCCGATCGGGTTCTCGACGGTCGCGTTAAAGGACCAGATCGCCGGGCTGTCCGCCGGGCGTGCGCTGGTCCGCGACGTCGGGCACGGCATGACGCTGGTGACGATCGCCGAGACCGAACCGTTCGACGACTATAATGCGGCACGTGTCCGGATTTACCTCATTGGTTTCGGATCGATCCTGCTGGTCGTCATCGGTGGCCTGCTGTTCTTCGTCATCACGATCGGACGGAGGATCGGCGAGACCCGGCGGACGGTCGACGCGATCATCGATGGTGACATGTCGCGGCGCGTACCGGTCGATCGATCGGGCGGCGAGTTCGCGCATCAGGCGATGGCGTTCAACCGCATGCTCGACCGTATTGCGGAGCTGATGGCCGGTATCAGCAACGTCTCCAACGATATCGCGCACGATCTTCGCACGCCCTTGGCGCGCCTGCGCAGCCAGTTGGCGCTGGCGTTGCGTCGGGCGCAGACGGACAGCCAACGCGACGGTCTCGAAACCGCGATCGCGATGAGCGACGAACTGCTCGAGATGTTCGCGGCGATGCTGCGGATCGCCGAGATCGAAGGCGGCGATCGGCGCGCGGCGTTCGCGGCGCTCGATCTGGCGGCGCTGGCCGAAGAGATCGCGACGATGATGCAACCGGTAGTCGCCGATGGCGACCGCACGCTGACGCTGGAAACATCGCCAGAGGCGGAGATCGTCGGCGATCGCCAACTGCTCGGCCAGATGCTCGTGAACCTCATCGAGAATGCGCTCCGCCACACCCCACCCGGCACCCGCATCGAGATCGGCGTCACGAACACCGGCAAGACTGCCACGCTCACGGTGACCGATACCGGCCCCGGCATTCCGGTGGATCAGCGCAAGCTGGCGTTGCGGCGGTTCGGGCGGCTCGATGCCAGCCGCCACGACGAAGGGCACGGTCTCGGGCTGCCGCTGATCCAGGCGATAGTCCGTCTTCACCGCGGCACGATCGCACTCGAAGACGCGGCCCCCGGACTGCGCGTCGTCATTGCGCTGCCCAAGGGCTGAAACGACGAAACCCGGACAGGCTGAGCGCCTGCCCGGGTTTCCATTTTTACGCGGCAAGCCCGATCAGAACTTGACCGAAGCCTCCATGCCGTAGGTGCGCGGCGCGTTGAAATTGCCGTAGTCGCCCAGCACGTTGTTGACGCTGCCCGACGTGAGGTTGGTCGTCGGAGCGCCCGGCAGGCTGTTCGACGGGTCGCGGCGGAAGACATACTGCTTGTCGAACAGGTTGCGGACCCAGGCGGAGATCGTCACCGCGTTGCTGCCGCCGACGTGGATGTTCGCCAAGGCGAGGCGGGCGTTGGCGATGAACGCCGGATCGTTCTTGGTCGCGAACTGATCGAAGGTCTGCGTCGCCTGCGAGTAGTTGCCGTCGAGGTGGAACTTCAGGTCCATGGCGCCGATCGGCATCGTGTAGTCGACCGATCCGTTGGCGGCGTTGCGCGGCGTGAACACGATGTAGAAGTTCTGATACACGCCGGTCGACGTGATCAGCACCGGCGGGATCTTCGTGTAGGTGTAGGCATAGCCCGCGGTCAGCGTCAGGCCGTCGACCGGCTGCACGGTCAGGTCGGCCTCGATCCCGCGGATCTTGGTGATGCCGGGCGCATTGATCGTCACGAGGTTGTTGAAGCTGCCCGACGCGGTCGTCTGGATCGAGCTGATGTCGACCTGGCTGTTCTTGCGATCCATGATGTAGCCGGCAAGGTTCAGGCGGGCGCGGTGGTTCCAGAAATCGGTCTTGGCGCCGATCTCGTACGACTTCACGTCCTCGGGGTTGAACGTCTGGTAGTTGGACGTCCGCGAGCTGGCACCGCCGGCACGGTAGCCGGTTGCGTATTTTGCATAGACGTGGACCGTGTCACTGGCGTCATAGGCGAGCGTCGCCATCGGATTGAACCGGTTCCAAGTGGCGTCGAGCGGCGCATAGCCGGCCGCGGTCAACTGGGCCTGGGTCGCCGTGTCGTAGTTCAAGTTACGCGAGAAATGCAGCACGCCCTGCTTCTCGTCGCGCGTGTAGCGGCCACCGGCGGTCAGGTGAACGCGGTCGGTCGCGTTCCAGGTGACTTGGCCATAGCCGGCATAGCTCTTCGAATGCACTTCCGAGGCACGATCGATCGAGCGACAGCCCACGAGCGAGCCGAACCCGCCCGACCCGGTGCAGGGATCGAGCACCGAGATCGTCGTCAGCGCCGAATTGAACGCCAGCGAGTTCGGCGTCGCCGCGTCGTCGCTGATGTGCTCGTTGAAGTAATACAGCCCGGCGACGTAGTCGAACTGGCCGACCGTACCGACCGCCTGGAATTCCTGGCTGAACTGGTTCTGATGCAGGTCGGCGAGGCTGTAGCGGCTGAAGTTGCACGCACTGCCGACGCAGCCAGCGGCAACGACGGGGACGCGGTGATAGCCGCCGCTATTGTCGTACTGCGTCGCGTTCACGCCGCGCCATGCGGTGATCGAGCGGAGTTCGATCTCGGGCGCGACGTCCCAGCGAATGTTCGAGGTGAAACCGTGCGTCTTGTCGATGCTCGGCTGCTGAGGGACGCCGATGTCTGCGACCTTCATGCGGCTGTCGCCATTGACGACGACCTGGCTCGGGAGCGGCTTCACGCTGCCGGTTAGCGTCGTGTAGTTGGTGCCGGGCAGCGCGCAAGCAGGGGACGCGGATTGCGCACCGGCCTTGCACCCGTTCGGGTTCACGTTGAGCAACTGGCTGTAGAACGGGCTGTTCGAGTCGTAGCCGTTATCGTAGCTGAAATCGGCGGTCATGCCCGAAATCGGGCGGACGCGTGCGGTCGCCTTGAAGCCGCGGCGATGATAATAATTGAAGCCGGTCTGGTCCGCGAGCGGGTTCTTGGTGGTCGCGTCCTGATGCTGGATGACGCCGTCGAGCTTCAGCGATACGCCGTACGTTTCGGGCAGGTCGACATGCAGCGTACCGTTATAGCTGCCATAATTCGCGATCCCGCCGGTTGCGCTGCCGCCCCATTTGCCGCTCGGGCCCTTGGTGACGATGCTGAGCGCGCCGCCTTCGGTGTTGCGACCGAACAGCGTGCCCTGCGGGCCCTTGAGCACTTCGATCCGGTCGACGTCGAACAGCGCGGCGTTCAGGCCGTGCTGGCGACCGAGATAGACACCGTCGATGTAGACGCCGACGCCCTGCTCGCGTGCGGGCTGGTTGGCATCGAGCGGAACGATGCCGCGGATACCGATCGTCAGCGCGGACTGGCGCGCCTCGAACGTCGCAACGCGCAACGACGGCACGGCGCCGTCGGCGAGATCGTACAGGCTCTGGACGTGACGGTCGGTCAGCGCCTGGCTGCTCAGGACGTTGATCGCGATCGGCGTCTTCTGGAGGTTCGTCTCGCGCTTGGTCGCGGTGACGACGATCTCGCCAAGACCGGTCTGGTCGGCCGGTTCCACAGCTGCGGGGGCCGGATCGATCACGGGGTCCGCGGCAGCGGCAGCGGGCGCCGCATCCTTGGCGGCGGTCGGCGCGGGGGCCGCGAACGCTGGCGACGCGATCGCGACCGTCAGGGCGGCGCCGGCCAGCAGCCGCAAGCGCAGGCTTGCTGAATTCAACATCGAGAGTTTCCCTTTTTCGGCAGTCTTTGCCTTGAAGGGCGCGATAGGCGGCGGTCGTGGCACGTCCGTTACGAATATAAGAATCGCGTGTCCGGCGATTTTAACGTTGGTTTAATGTAGGTTTATCCTCGCGCGTACGTGAGCCTATTCCAGATGACGCCGCTGTCATGTGAATGTCATGCAAAAGTAACGTCGGTGCCATGCACGGCCGCTACCGCGCCTCCCAAGCCGGCTGAAGAAGTCGGGACCACCCGGGGGAATACCATGAAATCGAACCTGTCGACCCGCGTCCGCGGTCGCGTCCTCGCGCATGCGCTGCTGACTGGCTGCGCGCTGACTTCGCTGACCGCCACCAGCGCCTATGCGCGTCCCGATGCCGCGACCCCGGTCAGCGCGCCGCGGGCACTTGGGAGCATCACCGGTACCGTGTCGCAGGCAGGCAGCGGCGACTATCTCGACGGTGCATCGGTCTCGATCCCGACGCTCGAACTGTCGACCGTTGTCGATCGCACCGGGCGGTTCTCGCTGGTCGGTGTTCCCGCCGGCACGCACGAACTCGTGATCCGCTATGTCGGCTTCCCCGACGCGCACCGGACCGTGACGGTCGCAGATGCCGTAGTGACGCTCGACGTTGCGATGACCACCGAAGTCGGTGCGAACGCGGGCGAGGGCGACGAGATCGTCGTTTCCGGCTCGCGGCCGATCGCAGAGTCCGAAGCCGCCGCGCTCCAGATCCAGCGGACCAGCCCCTCGCTCGTCTCGGTCATCGCCTCCGATTCGATCGGTCGCCTCCCCGACCAGAATATCGCGCAGGCGGTCAGCCGCCTTCCCGGCGTCGGCGTCCAGCGCGACCAGGGCCAGGCACGCTACATCACGCTGCGCGGTGCACCGATCAACTGGACTACGTTGTCGATCGACGGCATCAACGTCGTCAGCCCCGAAGGCCGCGACGCCCGCTTCGATTCGATCCCTTCCGCGATCGCCTCGCAGATCATCGTGCGGAAGGCCGTCACCCCCGACATGACCGGCGAGACGATCGCAGGCAACGTCGACATCATCACGCGATCCGCGTTCGATTATCCGGGCATGAAGGTGCAGGCCAAGGGCGGCCTCGGCCATGTCGAACTCGGCAAGAAGACCGAATATGAGGGCTCGCTCGTCATCTCCGACCGGATCGACACCGGCATCGGTGAGTTCGGCATCGTCTCGTCCGCCAGCCTGTATCGTCGCGGCATGGTCACCGACAATTTCGAGACCGATTTCGAGGCGGTCGACCGCGATCGCCGCCCCGGCTTCGAGACGCGCAACTGGGCGCGCGAGACCGAGAACAAGCTGTATCGCCTGACGCGAAAGAACTACTCGCTGTCGACCCGGCTAGACTGGCGCCCGGCGCCCGGCCACAAGCTGTTCGCGGAATCGATCTACTCGGCGTTCCAGGACGACGAACAGCGCAACAACTACATCTTCGACCTCGACGATCAGCAGTCGCGCACGCCCAACGGCACCGCCGCCTGCACCGTCAACGCGCGCCCCGCGACCGGCACGACCGGCTATGCCGACGTCTGCACCGGCAACACGCCGCTGCTCGGCACTGTCTACGGCATCGATCTCAACTCGAACTTCACCGTGCGCAAATACAAGCAGTCGGTGTTCACGAACACTATCGGCGGCGATCACGAACTCGGCGCCTGGAACGTCAAATGGCGCGGTAATTTCACCCGCTCGATCGACGACCGCTCGCAGCCTGCGCAGCTGAACTATGACAGCCCGTCGTTCGGCACCAACGGCGCGAACGCCGCCAACCGTTTGACCGTCGGCTACAATTTGACCGACCCGCAGCTCGCCAAGGTCCAGCTGTTCCGCACGATCCGCAACGCCGACGGCACCTTCTCGCGCGGCGCTCAGGTCACGTCGATCGAGGACTTCCCGCGCACGCTGGCCCGCTTGCGGTCGCTGAAGGCGCAGGACGTGACCGAAGCCTATACCGCCAAGCTCGACATCAGCCGCGAGGCCTCGGTGTTCGGCGCGCAGACGGTGTTCGCGGCTGGCCTTCGCTACGACGATCGCACCAAGACCGCGAATGAGTATCTGCTCGAGCTGAGTACGCCGGCACAGTTCGCCGCGGCGGGCATTCCGACGGGGTACGCCGCCATCGCCAAGCCGGGCGGGTTCCAGGGCGAGATCCCGCTCGGCTACACCTTCCAGTATTTCGATCGGGACAAAATCCTAGGGCTGGTCGAGCAAGCCAAGGCGGTCAGCCCGTTCGTGTCCACCGACGCCAATTTCTACGATGTCGGCGAGAAGGTCTATTCCGCCTATGCGATGGCGACGACGACCACCAACTGGGGCAGCGTCATCGGTGGCGCGCGCGTCGAGCATATCCGCAACGATGCCCGTGCGTTCTCGTCGCTCGGCTTGATCGACGTGAAGTCGAGCCAGACGCTCGTCTACCCAAGCTTGCACGTGAACTGGGACGTCAACGACCGGATGAAGGCGCGGCTGTCATTCAACACCGGCGCCGCACGTCCCGACTACGATCAGTTGCGCCCCAATCTCAGCATCAACGACGCGAACGCGACCATCTCCGGCGGCAACCCCGACGCGAAGCCCGAAAAGGCCAAGGGCGTCGATCTCTACGTCGAATATTACACGATGCCGCGCGGCTTCCTGTCGATCGGCGCGTACTACAAGGACGTCACCGATGTCCTGTTCGACTCGACCCGGACCTACGGCCAGACGAACCTGAACGCCGCCGGCGTCGATCGGTCGGGCTATGTCTACTCGACGATCATCAATGGCGGCAAAGGCTACATCATGGGGATAGAGGGCGCGATCCAGCAGCAGCTCGACCCCTTCACCGCCGATCTCGGCCTGCCCGACTGGATGGGCGGCTTCGGCGTGCAGCTCAATGCAACGATCAATAAGAGCCGTGCCGATACGCCGGCAACCGGCGCGATCCCGTCGCGCAAAGTACGGCTGCCCGGCGCATCGGACGCGATCTACAATCTGATCGCCTATTACGAAAAATACGGCTTCTCGGCCCGCGTTTCCTATCAGAACCGGTCGGCGTGGCTCGATGCGATCGGTGCGGTCGACACGATCGGTGGCGTCGTCCGCGGTGTCGATGGCGGCGATTTCTACTGGGCCAAGGACAACGAACTCGACGCGTCCGTCCGCTATGCGATCAACGGCAATGTCGAGATTTACGGCGATTTCGCCAATCTGCTGAACGGCCCAGGCCGCCGCTATGTCGGTTCCTCGGCCTACACGATCGAGCATGAGACGTTCGGCCGGCGATACACCGGCGGCGTGCGAGTGACGTTCTGATGCGCGCGCTGCCCCTCATCGCGGTGTTGCTAGCGGGATGTGTAACGACCTCGACCCCCGTGGCGGTCGAGGCGCCGACAGTCGCTGCAACCGCCGAGACCGACCCGGTCGACACCGCCGCCGATGCCGCGGACGATCCCGCGATCTGGCGTAACGCGAGCAATCCGGCGAAGAGCCTCGTCATCGGCACCGACAAGAAAGCCGGCATCCACGTCTACAGCCTGGCGGGCAAGCGCCTCAGCTTTACCCCGGCCGCGCGGCTCAACAATGTCGACCTGCGCGACCTCGGGGGACGAGTCATCGCCGCTGCCAGCGACCGGGCCGACATCGCCACTGCGCACGTTTCGCTGTTTAAGCTCGACACGGCGGCGGCAAAGCTCGTGCCCATCGGCCGATTCCCGGTCGGTCCGGGCGAGGCGTATGGCATGTGCCTCTGGACCCGCGCGCGCGATCACGCGCTGTTCGGCTTCGTCGTGCTCAAGGACGGCCGCATCGACCAGGTCGCAATCGACGTCTCCGGCGCAGCGCCCAAGGTCACGACGGTCCGCTCGATGAAGCTCGGCACCCAGTCCGAAGGCTGCGTCGTCGACGATCGCACCGGGCAGCTCTACGTCGCCGAGGAAGATGTCGGCCTTTGGCGCTTCGACGCAGACCCATCGGTACCGGTCACGGCAACCCCGATCGCCAAGGTCGACGGCAAGACGCTGGTCGCCGACGCGGAGGGCCTCGCGCTCGCCCCATCGGGCAGGAACGGCGGCTATCTCGTCGTGTCGAGCCAGGGCGATAACGCCTACACGCTCTACCGCCTGCCGGGCGTCACCTATGCCGGTCGCTTCCGGATCGGCGGGGGCGCGATCGACGGGACGAGCGATACCGACGGGATCGAACTGATGCTCGGCAACTTCGGCCCTGCCTACCCCCAAGGCCTGTTGGTCGCACAGGATGGCGACAATGCGCCGGCCACGCAGAACTTCAAATACGTCAGCTGGGCCGGGGTGAAGCGCGCGCTCAAACTGCGCTGATCCTCACGACGGCGCGCCGTCGCAATACGCGGCGACCATCGTGCGGATATCGACCCGCGCCTTGAGGCGAGCGGCGAGCAGGGCGGTGCCGCTGATCTTGCGCTGGACGAACAGCGTGTCGATCGGCGGCAGGTACCAGGTATCGCGGTCGCGCGCGATCTCGGTGCCCTGTTCGCGCAGCACGCCGACGAACGCGCGATCACCGAAATCGAACGGGCCGGGCTTGGCGAGTTCGACGAGGATGACGTCGATCATCCGGTCGACCAGCGCGGGGTGCTGGAGTACGGCCGCCTCGCCGAGGAACCCCGCAGCGATCGCGGCTTCGCGCACCGCGTCGCGGTCGCCGGCGAGGGCTGCGGTGAGCAAGCGGCGATAGCCTTCGCCGGTCTCGGCGGGGAGGGGGCGGGCGGCGCCGAAATCGAGCAGGACGAGCTTTTCCGTCTCGGGCTGCCAGCGATAGTTGGCGAAGTTCGGATCGGTTTGCATCAGCCGCCAGTCGAACAGTTCGCGCAGGACGACCGAGATCAGGTCGTGCATCACGCGGTCGCGGACGTCTTGCGGCGCGGTCTCCAGCGTCTCGACGGGCACGCCGGTGACGAAGCTCATCGCGAGGACGCGGGGCGTGGTGAGCTCGGAATAAAGCGCGGGCACGACGAATTGCGGCTGGTCGGCAAGCAACTCGCCGTAGCGCGCCAGCATCTGCGCTTCGCGGAGGTAATCGGCTTCCTCGTGAAGCTGTTTCTTCGCCTCGTCGAGCAACGGCGCGATGTCGAGCGACTTGGGGAGCATGCCCGACACGCGCAGCAGCGTCGCGACGTTGTCGACGTCGGCGTCGATGCTTTCCTTCACGCCGGGATACTGGACCTTGATCGCCAGTTCGGTGCCGTCGGGCAGGCGCGCGCGATGGACCTGGCCAATCGAGGCGGCGGCAACCGGGTGCGCCTGGAAATGTGCGAATTTGCGGCGCCAGTCCTTGCCCCATTCGGCGGCGAGCACGCGGTCGAGCTGCTGCGGCGGCATGTGGTTCGCATTGTTGCGCAGGCGCGCGAGGATGGTCGCGAGTTCGGGCGGGAGCATGTCGCCCGCGTCCATCGAGATCATTTGCCCCAACTTCATCGCGGCGCCGCGGAGGTGAGAGAGCTGATCGGCGACGCGGGTGGCGTTGGCGGGGGTGAGGAGGAGGTCGCCGATCTTGGGGCGCTCTCCGTTTGCTAGACGGCGGGCGCCTTCTGCGACGACTCCGCCGGCGACGCCGCCAGCGAGTTTGCCGAAGACGCCGAGACGGGCGAGGCGGCCGCTGGGGATAGCGCGTCCGGCGCTGTTGCCGCTGTCTTCGGTCACGGGTGTTCCTTGGGTTTTGGGGGCGGTGCGTTGCGATTGGGATATGGGTTGCGGAAGCAGTCGATCAATCGGACCCAACGCGCGAAGTTAACCGAGGCTACCCCTTCTCGTTCTCCCGCGAAGGCGGGAGCCCAGACTGGGTCCCCGCCTTCGCGGGCAGACAAGCTTCGGGGGAACCGTCCTCACCCATCGCCGCCTTCGGCGTCTCTCCCTCTCCCAATTGGGAGAGGGAAGGGGCCCGCGCGGCTCTTGCCGGGTGGGAAGGGTGAGGACAGGATTGAGACTGGCCTGAAACAAAAAGGGCGCCCGGATTGCTCCGGGCGCCCTCTTCCAAATCAGCGACGTGGCAAAGCCACGCCGTCGGTCGTCGCTACCCGCGACGCCGGCCGACAGCGGCTGTGCGCTTTCGCGCACCGCCGTGCGGCCCGCACGGCTCAGCCGCTATAGTACATGTCATACTCGACCGGGCTAGGCGTCATCTCCCAACGCGCAACCTCGGCGTACTTGATCTCGACATAGCTCTCGATCTGGTCCTTCGAGAACACGTCGCCCTTCAGCAGGAAGTCGTGATCCGCGAGCAGGCATTCGAGCGCCTCGCGGAGCGAACCCGCGACAGTCGGGACCTGCGCGAGCTCTGCGGGCGGCAGGTCGTACAGGTTCTTGTCCATCGCTTCGCCCGGATGGATCTTGTTGAGGATGCCGTCCATGCCCGCCATCATCAGCGCCGCATAGGCGAGATACGGGTTGGCCAGCGCGTCCGGGAAGCGCACTTCGACGCGCTTCGCCTTGGGGCCGGTGCCGTACGGAATGCGGCACGATGCCGAGCGGTTGCGTGCCGAATAGGCGAGCAGCACCGGCGCTTCGTAACCGGGGACGAGGCGCTTGTAGCTGTTGGTCGACGGGTTGGTGAACGCGTTGACCGCCTTGGCGTGCTTGATGATGCCGCCGATGAAATACAGGCACATGTCGCTCAGGCCCGCATAGCCGTTGCCGGCGAACAGCGGGGTCTTGCCTTCCCAGATCGAGAAGTGCGTGTGCATCCCCGAACCGTTGTCCTCCTTGATAGGCTTCGGCATGAACGTCGCGGTCTTGCCGTACGCATGCGCGACCTGGTGGACGACATACTTGTAGATCTGCATGCGATCCGCCGTCTGCGTCAGCGTGCCGAACGTCAGGCCCAGCTCATGCTGTGCGGCCGCGACTTCGTGGTGATGCTTGTCGCAGGGCAGGCCCATCTCGATCATCGTCGAGACCATCTCGCCGCGGATGTCGACGGCGCTGTCGACCGGTGCGACCGGGAAATAGCCGCCCTTGGCGCGCGGACGGTGGCCGAGGTTGCCGCCCTCATATTCGCGACCCGAATTGCCCGGCAGCTCGATGTCGTCGATCTTGTAGTAGCTGGTCGAATAGCTGTTCTCGAAGCGGACGTCGTCGAACATGAAGAATTCGGCTTCGGGGCCGACATACACGGTGTCGCCGACGCCGGTGGTCAGCAGATACGCCTCGGCGCGCTTGGCGGTCGAGCGCGGATCGCGCGCGTACAGCTCGCCGGTCGACGGATCGCTGATGTCGCAGATCAGGATCATCATCGGCGTCGCCGAGAACGGATCGACATAGACCGCGTCGAGATCGGGCTTGAGCGTCATGTCGCTCTCGTTGATCGCCTTCCAGCCCTCGATCGACGAGCCGTCGAACATCAGGCCGTCGGTCAGCTCGTCTTCGCCGATTAGGCTCGCGACCATCGTCAGATGCTGCCACTTGCCCTTGGGATCGGTGAACCGCAGATCGACCCACTCGATCTCCTGGTCCTTGATCATATTGAGAACGTCGGAGGCCGAATTCGCCATGATGCTTGCCCTTCGTTTTGAGATTTCCGCCGCATCATGCGGGGAATCTAATTGCGGTATGGAACGGAATTTCCACACAATGTTGCGTCGCGTCAAATGACGATGTCGTCACTCGTCGTCAACGCAATATGCATGGCTAGGAACTAGATTGCGTCGTCGTCGCGCTCGCCGGTGCGGATGCGGAGCGCGCTCTCGACCGGGATAACGAAGATCTTGCCGTCGCCGATCCGGCCGGTCTGCGCGGCTGCGGCGATCGCCTCGACGACGCGTTGCGCGAGACCGTCCTCGACGACGACCTCGAGCTTCACCTTCGGCAGGAAGTCGACGACATATTCCGCGCCGCGGTACAGCTCGGTGTGGCCCTTCTGCCGGCCGAAACCCTTGGCCTCGGTCACGGTGATGCCGCTCACGCCGATCTCGTGCAGCGCTTCCTTCACCTCATCCAGCTTGAACGGCTTGATGATGGCTTCGATCTTTTTCACAGGTACGCCCCCGATTGTTGAAACCCTCGCTCTTGCGAGCGAGCCGTCCGCCCTGAAGGGCGCCTTGCACCAAGCGTGCCAGCCGCAGCGCCCTCGGGCAACCGCGGAATATCGTTGATATCACTGCCCGAAATTGCGGCACTTAGGGAGTGCGTGTGCAATGTAAGGGCAGGGGACTCGATCACAGGATCTCGTGCAGCCGCGCGATCGGGCGGCCGAGCCGGACGCCCTTGTCGGTCTCGACCAGCGGGCGCTCGATCAGCAGCGGATCGATCATCATCGCGTCGAGGATCGCCTCGGCGTCGCCATGCTTGACCGCCTTGGCGCCGTCCTCGGCCATGCGGAGCCCTTGGCGCGGCGTCATGCCGGCGCGGTCGTAGAGGCGGACGAGTTCCGCGCGGGAGGGCGGGGTCTTGAGGTATTCGACGATCGTGACGTCCGCTCCTGCCTCTTGCAGCAGCGCGAGCGCCTCGCGGGACTTGGAGCAACGCGGGTTGTGGTAGATCGTCGCCTTCACGAATGCTCCGTCAAAACTCCCCTCCCTGGAAGGGAGGGGTAGGGGGTGGGTCGGTTTCGAGGGAATTTCCGGCCAGCCCCAGGCCGACCCACCCCCGGCCCCTCCCTTTCAGGGAGGGGGGAAGTCAGGCGTTACGCCCCCTGCTTGGCCAACCACTCTTCCAGCCACTTGATCGTGTACGCACCCTCCTGGAACTCGGGATCGTCGAGCAGCGCACGGTGCAGTGGAATCGTCGTCGTGACGCCCTCGATCACCATCTCCTCCAACGCCCGCCGCAACCGCCGCAACGCACCCTGCCGAGTCGTCCCGTAGACGATCAGCTTGGCGATCATCGAGTCGTAATAAGGCGGCACGCGATACCCGGCATACAGCCCGCTATCGACGCGCACATGCATCCCGCCCGGCGCGTGATACACCTTCACCAGCCCCGGCGACGGCGCGAACGTGCGCGGGTCCTCGGCGTTGATGCGGCATTCGATCGCGTGACCGCGGAACTGAACGTCTTCCTGGCGGAGCGTCAGCGGATGGCCCTCGGCCACCCGAATCTGCTCGCGCACCAGGTCCAACCCGGTGATCATCTCGGTCACCGGATGCTCGACCTGGAGCCGGGTGTTCATCTCGATGAAGTAGAATTCGCCCGCTTCCCACAGGAACTCGATCGTCCCCGCGCCGCGATAGCCCATGTCGGCCATCGCCTTGGCGACGATCCCGCCCATCCGCTCGCGCTCTTCGGCGGTGATGATCGGCGAGGGGGCTTCCTCGAGCACCTTCTGGTGACGGCGCTGGAGCGAGCAGTCGCGCTCGCCGAGGTGGATCGCGTTGCCGTTGCCGTCGCCGAAGATCTGGAATTCGATATGCCGCGGATTGCCGAGGTATTTTTCCATGTAGACGGTGGCGTCGCCGAACGCGGCCTTCGCCTCGCTGCCGGCCTGCTGCATCTGCGTTTCGAGATCGTCGGGGTCGTTGACGACCTTCATCCCGCGACCACCGCCGCCTGACGCCGCCTTGATGATCACCGGATAGCCGATGTTCTCGGCGATCCGCTTCGCTTCGGCGATGTCGCTGATCGCGCCGTCAGACCCGGGGACGAGCGGCAGCCCGAGTGCGCCCGCGGTGCGCTTCGCCTGGACCTTGTCGCCCATCGTGCGGATGTGCTCGGGCTTGGGCCCGACGAACAGGATGTTGTGCAGCTCGACGATCTCGGCGAACTGCGCGTTCTCGCTGAGGAAGCCGTAGCCGGGATGGATCGCGTCCGCGCCCGAGATTTCGGCGGCCGAGATGATGTTCGGAATGTTCAGATAGCTGTCGGCGGCGGACGGCGGTCCGATGCAGATCGCCTCGTCCGCGAGCCGGACGTGCATGGCGTCGGCGTCGGCGGTCGAGTGCACCGCGACCGTCTTGATGCCCATCTCGTGACAGGCACGGTGGATTCGCAGCGCGATCTCGCCGCGATTCGCAATGAGCAGCTTCTTGATTTGCGGCATTATTCGACCACGACCAGCGGCTGGTCGAACTCGACCGGCTGGCCGTTTTCGACCAGGATCGCGGTCACGGTGCCGGCCGACGGCGCGACGATCGTGTTCATCACCTTCATCGCCTCGATTATCAGCAGCGTGTCGCCCGCATTGACCTTCTGGCCGACGGTCGAGAACGGCTTCGCCTCGGGGTTGGCGGCGAGATAGACGGTGCCGACCATCGGCGACTTGACCGCGCTAGCGCTGATCGCGGGGGCGGACGCGCCGACCTCGGCCTGCGGGATCGACAGCGGTGCCGAGACGGGGGCCGGGGCGGGCGCTGGCGCATAATGCGCGACGGGTGCCGCTGGGGCCGCTGGGGCCGCCTTGCGTGCGACGCGAATCCGGCGCGAGCCGTCCTCGACCTCGATCTCGGTCAGCTGCGTGGTGTCTAGCAGTTCGGCGAGCTGGCGCACCAGGGTCACGTCGACCTGCATTGCGCCCGTGTTTTCAGTTGTATCGTTCATGGCGGGGCCTCCTGTCAGAACCGTGCGACGGCTTCAAGCGCGAGCAGATACGAAAGCGCGCCGAAACCCGCGATCGTGCCCTTCGCCGCTTGCCCGACCAGGCTCACATGCCTGAACGATTCACGCTTGTGGGGATTGGAAAGATGCACCTCGATCACTAGAGTCTTCACGCCCTTGATCGCGTCGTGCACCGCGACCGAGGTGTGCGTGAACGCACCCGCGTTGAGGATCACCGCCTTGGCACCGCGCGCCTGCGCCTCCTGGATCCAGTCGACGAGGTGCCCCTCGTGATTCGACTGGCGCATGTCGATCTCCAGGTCGAGCTCGCGGGCGCGGTCCTCCAGCATCCCGGCGATGTCGTCGAGCGTCTCGTCGCCATAGATTTCCGGCTCGCGCGTTCCCAGCAGATTGAGGTTGGGGCCGTTCAGGACGAATATCGTATCGGGCAAGGGCGGCCTTTCGGTTGCGGGTGCTGCGGAGCGGTCTCTATATGCGCGTCACGCCATTCCTTACAGGTTCGTCTCGCGTCAAGTCGAGCCGCGCCGTCGCTATATAGTGGACCCTGTACCCATGCCCCATTCCGATGGCACCGTCTCGATCACCGTCAACGGCGAGCACAAGCGCGTCTCTGCCGGTCTTTCGCTGGCTGGACTCGCGACCGAACTCGGCCTCGTGCCCGAGAAGATCGCGGTCGAGCGCAACATGGAGGTCGTGCCGCGTTCGACGCTGGCAGACGTCATGGTCGAGGACGGCGACGACCTCGAGATCGTGCATTTTGTCGGTGGTGGCGATCATGAGGACAGCTGGACGGTCGCAGGCCAGACCTTCAAGTCGCGGCTGATCGTCGGCACGGGCAAGTACAAGGACTTCGCGCAGAACGCTGCCGCGGTCGAGGCATCGGGCGCGGAGATCGTCACCGTCGCCGTGCGCCGCGTCAACGTGTCCGATCGCAACGCGCCGATGCTGACCGACTTCATCGATCCGAAGAAGATCACCTACCTGCCCAACACCGCGGGCTGCTTCGATGCCGAGTCGGCGATTCGCACGCTGCGACTGGCGCGCGAGGCGGGCGGCTGGGAATTGGTGAAGCTCGAAGTGCTCGGCGAGGCGAAGACGCTCTATCCGGACATGGTCGAGACGCTGCGCGCGACCGAGATTCTCGCCAACGAGGGTTTCAAGCCGATGGTCTATTGCGTCGACGATCCGATCGCCACCAAACGCCTCGAGAACGCAGGCGCGGTCGCGATCATGCCGCTCGGCGCACCGATCGGCTCGGGCCTTGGCATCCAGAACCGCGTGACGATCCGGCTGATCGTCGAGGGGGCAGGGGTGCCGGTGCTGGTCGATGCCGGCGTCGGCACCGCGTCCGATGCGGCGGTGGCAATGGAGCTCGGTTGCGATGGCGTGCTGATGAACACGGCCATTGCCGAGGCGAAGGACCCGCTGATGATGGCCGCCGCAATGAAGGCCGCGGTCGAATCGGGGCGTCTGGCGTACCGTGCCGGGCGGATGGGGCAGCGTCGTTATGCCGATCCGTCTAGCCCGCTGGCGGGACTGATCTGAAACATAGGTCATGACGCAAACGTCACGGAACCCACGGTAAAGACGGCCGTTATACCTTTGCAAGTTCAAGCGGCCCGGTTGGCGGGCCCGCATAACAAGTGGAGGCTCTGATGGGCGAGTTCACCGACAAGGTCGCAGCAGCGGGCAACAAGGTTGCAGGCAACGTCAAGGAAGCCGTCGGCAAGGCGACGGACAACGAGAAGCTGGTAGCCGAAGGCGAAGCGCAGCAGGCCAAGGGCACTGCGCAGAACGTCAAGGGCAGCGTCAAGGGCGCACTCGGCGACGACATCTAAGCTTTAGCTTGGTGCAGGAATACAGGCCGCTTCGGGAAACCGGAGCGGCCTTTTCTTTGTGTGGCCAATACCGACCGCTACCACCCCGGCGAAGGCCGGGGCCCAATTGGGGAACGAAGCTGACTAGCGGTATCGCGTAGTTAGCTCGGACATGCCAATTGGGCCCCGGCCTTCGCCGGGGTGGTGTAGCGGGCTAGGCCAAACTCACTTGCCCAACCCACCAATTCCCATCACGAGCACCCGAATGACTCTCCTGACCCGCAGCTACGCCGCATTCCTGTTCGACATGGACGGCACGATCCTCACCTCGATCGCCTCCGCCGAGCGGACCTGGACCAAATGGGCAATCGCCCACGGTCTCGACGCGGCGACGTTCGTGCCGACGATCCACGGCGTGCAATCGGTCGAGACGGTCCGCCGCCTGAACCTCCCCGGCGTCGACCCGGTCGCCGAGGCAGCCGCGATCACTGCCGCCGAAATGCTCGACGTTGGCGATATCGAACCGATCGCGGGTGCCGCCGCATTCCTGGCCAGCCTGCCATCCGAACGCTGGACGATCGTCACCTCTGCCCCCCGCGCTCTCGCCGAGGTTCGCCTCAAGGCCGCCGGCCTGCCGGTTCCCGCAACGATGATCGCCGCGGACGATATCCCCAACGGCAAGCCCGCACCGGACTGTTTCCTTGTCGCGGCGGAACGACTCGGCGTCATGGCCAGCGATTGCCTGGTCTTCGAAGATGCTCTTGCCGGGATCACGGCAGGCGAGGCGGCAGGCGCAGATGTTCTGGTGATCACTGCGACCCATGGGACCAGCCACGCGCTCGATGCTCGTCATCTGCGCATCCGCGACTATTTGGACGTTACGGCGACGGTCTCGTCCGATGGTCAACTGATGATAGCGCTCCGCCGAGATGGGCGAGAGGTATAATTAATCAGCATTGCCGGCTAGTTGAGCGCGCGCGACCAGTTCGTCGAGCGCTGCCTCATCCAGCCGACCCGCCGTGCGCAACGCCGCTTCGGGGGTCATTGCGATGACTGCGCCATCCGGCCCGTCGATCACGACCTCGCCATTTTCATGGAAGACGTCGCGGGGCTCGGCATGCGGACTAGTCATCGCGCTCTCCTGATCTTTCAGGACAAACGTCGGTGAGGACGGATAGGTCCGCGATACTGACCGACCATGGTCAGCCAGCGACCAGTTCGCCCATCCACCGATCGAACAATTGCGGCCACAGCGACCCAGGCGACCGAGGCGATAGGCGCGTGCCGAAGCCGTGCCCGCCATGCTGGAGGAAATGCGCTTCGGCGGGGATGCCGGCGCGGCGGGCGGCGGCGAGCGTATCGACGCTGTTGGCGACTGGGACCGTGTTGTCGTCGTCGGCATGCACGAGGAACAGTGGCGGGTCGCCAGCCTTCAACTGTCGGTCGATCGCATAGCGCGCCTGGACCGCAGGCAGCGGATCAGGACCGAGCAGATTCGCGCGCGATCCGCCGTGGCTGCGGCCGGGGTCCATGTTCGAGACCGCGTACATGAGTCCCGCCCAAGCAGGACGCGCAGAGTGCCGGTCGGCGGCATCGACCGGACGATACGCCTTGAACTCGTGTAGGACCGCCACGGACCCGGCAAGGTGCCCGCCGGCCGAGAAACCGAGCACGCCGAGCTTCTCCGCCCTGATCTCGTAGGCGCGAGCGTTCGCCCGGATCAGCCGCATCGCACGCTGCGCATCCGATAGCGGGACGTCGGCGCGATCGGCCCAGCCTTCGCCCGGCAGCCGGTAGCTCAGCACGAACGCGGTGATGCCGAAACCGTTCAGGACGCGCGCGACGTCGATGCCCTCGTTGCGCAGCGAGGTGATCGAATAGCCGCCGCCGGGCAGGATCAGGACCGCGCGACCGTCGGGCCGAGCCGGGCGGAAGACGCCGACCTCGGGCCGCACCACGCCGCGCATCTGGAAATCGCGATAACCATCGGGGTAGCGCGGCATCCGCGGCTGCGGCACCGGCAGCGGGTTCGGCGCGCCTGGCGGAATACCGGGCCAAAGCGCAAACCGTTCTGCGGGCGGCCACATCGGCACGTCCGTCGCGCGAGGCTGAGCAGCAGTGAACTGCGCACCGCTCCGCGCGAATGCAGGAAGCGCCAGCCCGGCGGCGAGGGGGAGGGTGAGCAGCGAACGGCGATCGAAGGTCATGGCAAACTCCTAGACGATCGGATCGCGTTCGGGGAGAGGCGGGCGCTGCGATCGGCGATTATTCGCGGTCTTTATCAAAACACGGCGAGCGCGGCATGCAGCGTGAGTGCGACGAGCATCAGACTCGATAGCATGAAGAAGAGAAAGCGGGCCCTGACGCGGTTGCTAGTCGCCTGGACGAGGCTGTGGGCGATCCGCAGCCCGACATAGGCCCAGGCGATCCAGGCATTGACGCCGCTGCCCGTGCCGCTCAGCGCGAGCACGGCACACACCGCGTAGAACAACGTCGGCTGCTCCATCAGGTGATTGTAGTTGTGCGCCTTCCATTGCACCTGCGGAGGCAGCGATCGATCCGCGTCGGACGCCTTGGTGCCGACGAGCTTGCCCATATCGACGCCGGCCGCCTTCATCGCCGGCAACCGCGTCGCGAGCGTCCAGCCCAGCATCACGAGCGTCCACGCGATCAGCACGACCATCGGTCGCAGGATCTCGCTGTGCATGAAAAAGCCTCCCCCGGTTATCCGGAGGAGGCTGCATCAATTGCCCGGAGGGGGCAACGGTATCTCTAATCCTCCCCCGCCAGGGGGAGGTGGCAGGCGCTTGCCTGACGGAGGGGGAGGAGAGGGCAACCAGCGTTATCGCCGCCTCCCCCTCCGCCGCTTCGCGCCAGCGCCACCTTGCAAGGAGGATCAGCTAGCCTCAGGCCTTGTCGAAGCTCGCGCCCCACTTGCGGACCGGACGGTCCTTCCAAAGCCCACGATGATACGCGTCCGACGCCAGCAGCGGCATGACCGAACCGGCTTCAGCGAACACCATCTGCTCGATCCCCGTATTCACCTTGCCCCACGATGCCGCTTCCTGCAGCGTCGACGACGAGCAAGCACCGTCGCGCACGTCGGCGACCGTGATCTGCACCGCGTACTTGTGCACCTGGACGTCGTCGTGACCGAGGATCTCGGCGCAGACGACGGTGTCCTGGATGAAGTTCTTCGGCACGCCGCCGCCGATCATGAGGAGCCCGGTGGTGCCCGCCTTGATCTTGATCTCGGTGAGTTCGCGGAAATCGGCGATCGCGTCGAGGACCATGTACGGCTTGCCCGCCTTCACCGCGTCGACCTGGTGCTTGACCAGACCGAAGCCCGCCGACGAATCGACGAACGCCGGGCAGAAGATCGGCACGTCATGCTCGTAAGCGAGCTTGACGAGGCTGTTATCCTTCTTGCCGTGCTCGACGAGGTACTTGCCCATCTCGCGGATGAACTCACGGCTCGAATAGGCGCGTGGTTCGAGCGTCTCGGCGATCTCGAAGATCGTGTGGTCGACGTGCTGAAGCTCTTCCTCGTCGATATAGGTGTCGTAGATCCGGTCGATCATCAGCGAACGCAGCACGTCGTCGTGCGGCACTTCGAGCGCCTGATAATGCTTGTGGCCGAGGCCCTCGAAGAAATCCATGTCGACGATGGTCGCGCCGGTCGCGACGATGCCGTCGATCATGTTGTTGCGCAGCAGCTCGGCATACAGGTCCATGCAACCGCCAGCGCTCGTCGAGCCCGCGATCACGAGAAAGATCGTGCAGTCCTTGTCGGCCAGCATCTGGTTGTAGATGTCGGTCGCACGGCCCAGATCGCGGCTGGTGAACGACATCTTCTTCATCGCGTCGACGATCGGCCGCGCGTCGAAGCTGGTGATGTCGATATGCTCGACGGTGGTGGAAAGGAGTTCCGCCTTGCGCTGCGCGTCGATGCGGGTGTCTTCGGTCATAACATGCTCCATAAATCCCCCTTCCGCTTGCGGGAGGGGTTAGGGGAGGGACTGAAATATCCGCGAACGCCACGCTCGCGGACAAGCCCTCTCCCGACCCCTCCCGTAAACGGGAGGGGAGGAAGAAGGGCGCGGTACTAAAGCTTGGTTACAGCTTGACGACGTTCGACGCGAGGTCCTGGAAGCGCTCGTCATACAGCGAGACCATCGGCTCGTCCGTCACGATCACCGTCTCGTCCGATCCGAACCCGTTGAACGCGGTCCGCATCGCCGAGCCATACGCGCCGAGCATGCCGATCTCGATATAATCGCCGGCCTGCGTGTCCGCGGGCAGCATGAACGGGCCGACCATGTAATCCATGTCGTCGCACGTCGGACCATAGAAGCTGAACTCCATGTCCTTCGCACGGCTGTCCGGCTCACGAAGCAGCTCGGTCGGGAAACGCCAGCCGATATGCGCCGCGTCGAACAGCGCGCCATACGCACCGTCGTTGATGTACAGCTCGGTCCCGCGACGCTTTTCGACGCGCACGATGATCGACGAATATTCCGCGCACAGCGCCCGGCCCGGCTCGCACCACAGCTCGGACGAATAGCTGACGGGCAGCGATTCGAACGCACGGTGGATCGTCTCGAAGAAATGCTCGAGCGGCGGGGGCTCCATGCCGGGATACGAGGACGGGAAGCCGCCGCCGACGTCGATGACGTCGACCGTGACCGCCGCCTCGACGATCGCCGCACGGACGCGCTCCATCGCGTTCGAATAGGCCTCGGGGGTCATCGCCTGCGAACCGACATGGAAGCAGATGCCGAGCGCGTCCGCAGCCTGGCGGGCCGCGAACAGCAGTTCCTTGGCTTCATGCGGGGCTGCACCGAACTTCGACGCCAGCGACAGCTTCGAATGCTCCGACGACACGCGCAGGCGCACACACAACGTCAGGTCGGCGGCGGCTTTCGTAGCGCGAACGACCTTGTCGAGCTCTTCCAGGCTGTCGAGGCTGAAGGTGCGGACGCCGTGCGTGAAATACGCCTCGGCGATCGCTTCCTCGGCCTTGACCGGGTGCATGAAGCACAGCGTAGCCTTGGGAAGCGTCCGTGCGACCAGGCGCACTTCGGCGATCGACGCCACGTCGTAATGCGTGATGCCATTGTCCCACAGGATCTGCAGGAGTTCGGGAGACGGGTTCGCCTTCACCGCATACATCGAGCGACCCGGGAACTTCTCGACGAAGAACCGAGCGGCGCGCGCAGCAGCGTGCGGACGAACGAGCGTGACCGGATTGACCGGACGCCCTTTAGCGATGTCGATGCCGCTCCCGATGTGGGAGGTGTCGGCGGTCGAATGGGCTTTCGCTAACCCCAGCGCGATATGATGCTTGACCAATTCAAGGGACCTCCAATGTCCTGAGACAAATTACAAAAACACTGCCTTGCGGTTGGAAGTCCCATGGGGCAGCGGAAGCGCGATCTAGGGTTACGCGCCCCCCATGTAAATAGCGTTTGGCGGATAGGAGACGGTGTGTGACGATTTTGCGACAACCGACGCGGGCGGGCGTCCGCGACGCCGCGGAGAAGATCGCCCGGATACTCCCGCCGACGCCACTGTTTATCAGTGAAATCAAGGGTGTACCGGTCGCTTTCAAGGCCGAGTCGTTGCAACCAATCGGCGCCTTCAAGATTCGCGGCGCGTGGCATCGGCTCACCGCATTGGACGACGTGACACGACAAAAAGGCGTCGTCGCGTTCTCCTCGGGCAATCACGCGCAGGGTGTTGCCTGGGCGGCGAAACGCCTCGGCATCGCAGCGACGATCGTGATGCCGTCGGATGCGCCACGCCTGAAGCGCGAGTCGACCCTGGCACTGGGCGCGGAGGTAGTGACCTACGACCGCGCCACCGAAAGCCGCGAAACGATCGCCGCAGGGCTGGCCGAAGCGCGGGGCGCAACGCTGGTGCCGAGCTTCGACGACCCGTGGATCATCGAGGGGCAGGGGAGCGCTGGGATCGAGGCAGCAGCACAGATGGCAGCGCTAGGCATGGGCGTACCAAGCCGCGTCGTCATCCCCTGCGGGGGCGGCGGCCTGTCGGCAGGCATCGCGCTGGCCTTGAAGGACAGCGCGATCACCGTCGTCGAACCCGAGGGCTGGGACGACATGCGCCGCTCCCTGGAGGCGTCATGGATCGAACCCGTCGGCCCCAACCCCCCGCCGACCGCCTGCGACTCGCTCCAGACCCTACGCGTATCGCCGCTGACCTTCGACGTCCTCTCCCGCCGCGACGCGACCGGCGTAGCGGTCAGCGAGTCGGAGATCGCCGCAGCGCAGCGATGGGCCGCGGAGAAACTGCGGCTGGTCATCGAACCCGGCGGCGCAGTTGGGCTGGCGGCGGTCCTTTCCAGCAAGGTGAAGCTCGAACCCGGCCTGCTCGTCATCCTGTCCGGCGGCAACGTCGACCTCGCCGCCTACGCGAAGGCGATGGCAGCATGAACCCCGCACTGACCTCGATCGCCGCTGCGGCTCCCGCCATAGCAATGCTGGGCATGTTCGCCTGCCTGATCGGCGGCATCGCGCTGATCGCGAAGAAGCGCGATACAAAGAAGGGCGTCCTGATGCTGATAATGGCCGCAGTCCTGCTAGCCAACGTAGCAATCTGGACCCTCTAACTCCCTCGCCCCTGTGGGGAGAGGGAAGGGGCCCGCCGCGCTTGCGGTGGGAAGGGAGAGGGGAGTTGGCGAGCGATCGCCCATCCCAACTCCCCCTCATCCGACGCTAGCGCGCCACCTTCTCCCCGAGGGGAGAAGGAAAATTACCGGATCGGAGAGTTCGGGTCGAGACGCATATCCAGATACTTGTCCACGCTCCCCATCAACTCCGGCATCTCATGCTCGAAGAAGTGGTTAGCCTTCGGGATCGTGTCGTGATGGATCGTGATGTGCTTCTGCGTCCGCAGCTTATCCACCAGCTTCTGCGTAGCCCCAGGCGTCGCGACCTCGTCGGCCTCGCCCTGGATGATGATCCCGCTCGACGGGCAAGGCGCGAGGAACGTGAAGTCGTACAAATTCGCCGGTGGTGCGACCGAGATGAACCCGCGGATCTCAGGCCGACGCATCAGCAGCTGCATGCCGATCCACGCGCCGAAGCTGACGCCCGCGATCCAAGTCGTCTGCGCCTCGGGGTGGAAGCTCTGCACCCAGTCGAGCGCGCTCGCCGCATCGCTCAGTTCGCCGACGCCATTGTCGAACACGCCCTGGCTCTTGCCGACACCGCGGAAGTTGAACCGCAACGTCGCGAAGCCGCGCCGCTGGAAGGTCTTGTAGAGCTGCTGCACGATCGCGTTGTTCATCGTGCCACCGGCCGACGGATGCGGGTGCAGGATCATCGCGACGGGTGCGCGCGGACGTGGCCCCGGCGCAAAACGACCTTCGAGACGGCCTTCGGGACCGGGAAAAATGACTTCTGGCATAGGCACTCGCGAGCTGGGATACGCACTCGGGTGGAGTGCCGGATTATCGACGCTATATAGGGAACGAGCCCCTTTTCGCAATTGGAACCGACCCTGGCCCGTAACGACTCGCGTATCTACCTCGATCACGCCGCCACCACGCCGATGCGCCCAGAGGCCATCGCGGCGGTGACGGAAGGCATGGCGCGCTGGGCGAACCCGTCCTCGCCGCATGCCGAGGGACGCGCGGCGCGGGCTGCGCTGGAGGATGCGCGGAAGCGGATCGCGCAGGCGCTGGACTGGCCGCAGCACGTGATCCTCACCAGCGGCGCGAGCGAGTCCGCAGCGCTGGCGCTGCGTGGCCGCCCGGGTGTCGCGGTGGCGGCGGTCGAGCATGATGCGGTCCTCCGCGCGGCCGAACAGCCGGTGATGCTGGAGGTCGATGCCGGCGGTACCGTCACGAACGGGGAGGGAACCCAGACGATCGCACTCCAGTCCGCCAACAGCGAAACAGGTGTTCTCCAGGATCGCCCCACCGGTCTCTGGATAGCCGATTGCTCCCAAACCGCCGGCAAGCTCCCGCTCCCCGAAGCCGACCTTATCATCGTCTCCGCACACAAGCTCGGCGGCCCTCCCGGCATCGGCGCGCTGCTGATCCGCGATCTCGGGATGCTCGACCCGACCGGCGGGCAGGAGCGCGGTTACCGCGGCGGCACCGAAAACCTCCCCGGCGCGCTCGGGTTCGCCGCCGCACTCGAAGCCCCTTGCGACTGGTTCCCGGGCATGGCCGATCTTCGCGCCGAACTCGACGAAGCCATCCTCGCGAGCGGCGGCGAGATCGTCGCGCAAAACTCCCCCCGCATCCCCACGATCGCCTCCTACCGCATGCCCGGCGTCAGTTCCGCCGCGCAGCTGATCCGCCTCGACATGGCCGGGTTCGCCGTCTCCGCGGGCAGCGCGTGCTCGTCGGGCAGCATGCGCCCAAGCCACGTCCTCGCCGCGATGGGCTATCCCCCCGAAGCCGCCGCCGAAGTCGTCCGCGTCAGCTTCGGCTGGACCACGACACCCGAAGACGTCGCGAAGTTCGCCGAAGCCTGGACGCGGATCGCCCAGGACATAAAGCGCCCTGGGAGACTGGGGGCATGACGTACCTCGACTACCAGGCAACTACCCCGCTCGCGCCTGAAGCGCTCGCCGCCATGCTTCCCTGGCTCGATTCGCAACACGCCAACCCGCACTCCCCCCACCGCGAAGGTCGCCGCGCCAAAGCAGCCGTCGAAGTCGCCCGCGACCATGTCGCCGCGCTGCTCCCCCCCGGTGGCCGCGTCGCCTTCACCAGCGGCGCAACCGAAGCGCTCAACTGGGCGATCAAGGGCACGACCGGCGCCGTCACGACGCTCGCCACCGAACACGCCGCCGTCCTCGACACGGTCGCAGCCGAAGCGGTGAAGAAACGCCCCGTCACGGTTATTCCCGTCGGCCCCGATGGCGTGGTCGACCTCGACCAAGCCCGCGCCGTGATCCAACCCGGCACCGGGCTCGTCGCCGCGATGCTCGTCAACAACGAGATCGGCGTCATCCAGCCGATCGCCGCGCTCGCCGAGATCGCCCACGCAGCCGGCGCGCTGATGCTCTGCGACACGGTACAAGGCTATGGCCGCGTTCCGATCCCCGACACCGTCGACCTGATCACGATCTCCGCGCACAAGATCCACGGCCCCAAAGGCATCGGCGCACTCTGGATCCGCGACGGCATCGACCTCGCGCCGCTGATGCACGGCGGCGGGCAGGAAGCCCCCGGCCGCTCGGGCACGCTGTCACCGGCACTCTGCGCAGGTTTCGGCATCGCCGCACAACTCATGGCCGACCGCAAGGACGAGGACGTCGCGCACATCCACCGTCTCTGGTCGCTCGCGCTCGACCGCCTAGGCCCCCAATGGACCATCAACGGCTCGACCGAACATCGCTATCACGGCAACCTAAACGTCCACCGTGCAAATCTCGACGTAAACCGCCTGATGTCCGACCTTCGCGAGATCGCCTTCTCCGCCGGGTCCGCCTGCGCCAGCGGGTCTGGCCGCTCCAGCCACGTCCTCCGCGCGATCGGCCTTACCGAAGCGCAGGCGCGGTCCAGCATCCGCCTCGGCTTCGGCCGCTATACCACCGAAACCGAACTCCGCGACGCGATCGATACGATCGTTGCCGCCGCCGAGGCGCAATGGCCATGATCGTCCGCTTCATCGCCCGCGACGGCACCGCAACGACGACCTCCGCAACCCCCGGCGACCGCCTGCTGGACGCCGCACAGGCGCATAACCAGCCGCTCGAAGGCACCTGCGAAGGCCAGCTCGCCTGCGCGACCTGCCACGTCATCGTCGACCCCGCCGACTTCGCCAGCCTACCGCCGGCGAGCGAGGACGAGGAGGACATGCTCGATCTCGCGCACAATGCGACGCGCACCAGTCGTCTCGCCTGCCAGATCCGCCTGACCGAAGCGCTCGACGGCTTGACCGTCCGCATCCCGGAATAAACGACAGCAAAGCTTACAGGAAGACAACGGCCGGTTCAGGGAACGTGCACGGCCGGGAGCGGATTATCCCCTCATCGCCTCAATGTACGAGGTCTTGAGAGGAGTACCGAACATGAAGATCATCGCAATGTTCGCCGCCGGCGCGCTGGCCGCCGGAACGCTGTTCGCCTCGGCCCCCGCCGATGCGCAACGCCACGGCTGGGACGGCCCCCGCCACGGTGGTGGCTGGCACGGCGATCGTGGCTGGCATGGCAATCGCGGCTGGCACGGCGACCGTGGCTGGCGCGGCAGGGATCGCGGCTATCGTGGCTATGGCGGCGGGTATCGTGGCGACTACGGCTATCGCGGCGGCTACGGCTATCGCGGACCTCGCGGATACGGCCGCTCGCGCGTCGTCTGCCGGATAGAGCGTGACTATTATGGCCCGGTTCGTCGCTGCTTCCGCCGCTAGTACGGAACCGTAACGAACCCCTTTAGTTTGATAACATAGGTTGCCGGGGTCGGGAGGCCCCGCACCCAAAAGGAGAGTATCATGAAGTTGTTCACCATCGCCGCCGCCGGTCTCGTCGCATTGACCGGCCTTGCCCCCGTCGGCATCGCGGCCGAAGCCTCGGCGCAGCGTACCGTCGTCCATGAGCGCACCGTCGTTCGCCATGACGACCGTCGCCCTGGCTACCGTCGCCATGTCGTCCGCACGCGTCAGGTCTGCCGCAACGTCTATCGCAACCATCATCGCCAGCGCATCTGCCGCACGGTCCGCTACAACCGCTGAGCCGGGGCGCTGAACCCGCTTCAAGCTAAAGCGGCTTGATCATCCCGCCCGACCCCGCCATATGCGCCGCGGGAGTCGGGCGGACGTGGTCGTCGCCAACTTGGTCAGATCCGGAAGGAAGCAGCCACAACGACTAAGCCCCGGGTCGTCCCGGCTCCCACCGCGAACATGTCGTTCCGACATATGAGCGCGGCCAGCGGCGCAAAGCGCCGTCTGACGATGCGGCTAAGCCGCAGCGCACTTCTAAACTTCTCAGCGAACCAGTTACCCAAGCGCAACCGGGTAGAAACCACCCCCGATGTTCCCACAACGTTCCAAACAATTATCCTACGCCGCAGTGTTGTGGCATAAGCCGCGCATGACCGGCACTGCCCACATCACAGGTTCCGACAATCCACTCGCCAGCCTCCGGGTACGTCGAAGTGCAGACCCTTCCCAGCGTGTGAACTTTGTGAACTTCCGACCCCTTCGACAGCACGCGCAGCACCCGCTATGACGACCGCAATGTCAGATTCCTTCGACCTGGGCGAACCCCCGCAGCCGGCTAAAACACCGGATGCCCCCGCCTACCGCGTGCTTGCGCGCAAATACCGTCCGCAGACCTTTTCCGAGCTGATCGGGCAGGACGCGATGGTCCAGACGCTCGGCAACGCGATCAAGCGCGACCGGCTCGCCCACGCCTTCCTGATGACCGGCGTCCGCGGCGTCGGGAAAACGTCGACCGCCCGCCTGATCGCGAAGGCGCTCAACTGCATCGGCCCCGACGGCGACGGTGGCCCGACGATCGACCCCTGCGGCGTCTGCGAACCCTGCCGAGCGATCGCCGAGGGCCGCCATATCGACGTGATCGAGATGGACGCCGCGAGCCATACCGGCGTCGACGACGTCCGCGAGATCATCGACGCGTCGCGCTATTCGGCGGTCACCGCGCGCTTCAAGATCTACATCATCGACGAAGTCCACATGCTGTCGAAGAACGCGTTCAACGCGTTGCTGAAGACGCTGGAGGAGCCACCTCCCCATGTGAAATTCCTGTTCGCGACGACCGAAGTGAACAAGGTCCCGGTGACGGTCCTCTCGCGCTGCCAGCGCTTCGATCTGCGCCGCATTTCCGCCGAACAGCTTTCGAAGCATTTCGCGTGGGTTTCTGAGCAAGAAGGCGTCGTCGCCGATCCTGAAGCGCTGATGCTGATCGCGCGCGCCGCGGAAGGCTCGGCCCGCGACGGCCTGTCGATCCTCGACCAGGCTATCGCGCATGCCGGGCTCGAAGGCGGCGGCGTGACCGCGGATGCTGTGCGCCAGATGCTCGGTTTGTCGGACCGGGGCGCGGTGCGCGATCTGCTGACGCTGATCCTCGCCGGCGACGGGGCAGGGGCGCTCGCCTCGATGCGCCGGCAATATGATTACGGCGTCGATCCGCTGTCGGTGCTGCGCTCGCTGCTCGAAACCGTCCACGGCATCACGCTGACCAAGGTCGGCACGCCCCCTGACGCGGCGCAACCGATGGAAGAGCGTGCAGCGCGCGAGGAATGGGCGGCATCGCTCGGCTATCCCGCGCTCCACCGTCTGTGGCAGCTGTTCCTCAAGGGCCATGACGAAGTCGCCAAGGCCGCGCTGCCGATCGAGGCCGCGGAAATGGCGTTGTTGCGCGCGATCTACGCCTCGACGCTGCCGGATCCCGGCGAGCTTGCCCGGCAGATCGCCAGCGGTGCGACCCCCGCGGCTGCACCAACGGCGCCGCCACCACCTACACCTCCTTCCGGCGAAGCGCCGCCCTGGAACGCTGGATCCGCTGCGAAGGCGCCCGAACCCGTCGCGACCGGACCGATCCTGCCGCCGACGTTCGAAGCGCTGGTCGATCTGCTCGACGAATCGGGCGGCCTCGCGATCGCCGCACGTCTTCGTCACGGCGCACGGATCGTCAGTTACTCGCCGCCCGAATTCGTCCTCAGCGGCAGCCGCCCGGTCTCGGCCGACACGCTCGCCGAACTGAACACGCTGTTGAAAAGCGTGACGCGGACCGCGTGGAAAGTGTCGATCGTCGACGCCCCCGGTGAGCCCACGTTGCGCGAGGCGCAGGACGCCGCCGACGCGGCGGTGCGGCAAGCCATTCTTGAATCCCCCATCATGAAGGCCGCGGTGGCAGCGTTTCCCGACGCCCAGCTCGAATCGTGGCCAGGTCAAAGGAGCAACGCATGAAGAATATCGATGAAATTCTCGCCATGGCGCAGAACGTCCAGAGCGAGATGGAAAAGGCGCAGGCCAATCTCGACACGATCGAGGTCGAGGGCGCGTCCGGCGGCGGACTCGTCAAGATCAAGGCCTCCGCCAAGGGCCGCATCATCAACATCGCGATCGACGATTCGCTGATGCAGGTGAGCGAGAAGCAGATGCTCGAGGACCTTCTCACCGCCGCATTTAACGACGCGCGCGCCAAGGCGGATGCGGTGTCTGGCACTGAGATGTCGAAGATGACGAGCGGCCTGCAACTGCCGCCCGGGTTCAAGCTGCCGTTCTGATACCTGCAACTGTCTCATTACAAATCGCACGCCCGAGCTTCACGAGCCCGTCATCCCGGCGAAAGCTAGGATATCCCTCGGTGACGCGCACCCTTCGCCACGAGGATACCCCAGCTTTCACTGGGGTGACGGGTGAGGGGGCGGGTTCGTGAGCAGAACGGAAGCTGACGGTGAGTTCAGCTGCCTCCCACTCCGCCACCCCGGAATTGATCCGGGGTGGCGGAACGGGTCAGGTTCGCAAGCAGCTGTCCAACCCATCGTTCCGCACAACAGAAACCCGCCGCGACAGCGTATTCCCATGTTTTCGCACGAAACCATGCGGATCGATCGCAGCCCGCTTCTTCGGCAACGGTAGCACCGCAGCAATCCGCCCCGCCTCGGTCGGCGACAGTCGCGACGCATCGTGATTGAAATACCGGATCGCCCCGGCGTTCGCGCCGTACGTCCCGATCCCGGTCTCGGCGATGTTGAGATACACCTCCATGATCCGCCGCTTCCCCCACAGCGTCTCGATCAGCACGGTGAAATACGCCTCGAACGCTTTCCGCACATACCCGCCGCCCTGGAACAGGAACGCGTTCTTCGCGGTCTGCTGGCTGATCGTCGAGCCGCCGCGAATGCGTCCGCCCTGTGCATTGCGCGCCGCCGCCCCCGCCATCGCCTTGAAATCGAAGCCATGATGCGAACAGAACCGCGAGTCCTCGCCAGCGATCGCCGCACGCGCCATGTCCGGGTCCATCTCCGACAATGGCATCCAGTCCTTGGTGATGGTGTGGCCCGACAGCAGGTCGCCCATCATCGTCCAGGTGAACGGCACCGGCACGAAGCGGTAGATGCCGACCCACGCGACCGTGATCAGGACGAAGGCGAAGACGATCTTTGCAGCGATGCGGATAGGGCCCATCGCCGCTCCTTATGCGATCGTCGCGGCCTCGCCAATGACTGCACTGGCGGCCGTCACGCCGGTTTCGTACGCGCCGTGTGCTGTCGAGAAATCGAATGGGTGGCAGGCCTCGCCCGCGAAGTGGATGCGGTCGTCGACCGAGGCGGCGAGGATGGCGCGCTGATCGGCCCGGCCGATCAGCGCGTGGCTATAGCTTCCGCCGATATAGGGTTCGTGGCGCCAGCGGGTTGCGACAAGCGGCGTGAAGCGCTTGCGCCAGTCGCTGCCGAGCAACCCTACCAGTTCGTCGATCGCGAACTGTGCCGCATCGCCGTCCTCCAGCATCTCCGCGCAGTCGCCGCCGAAGAAGCTCTCGACGATCGGCCAGCTGAACGGAGAAAGGCGGTGGCTGGCGGTGCAAGCGCTGTACGGGTTGCCGACCAGGTGCGCGTTGGTCGGCCATTCGGGGCGGTCGACGTGGAGGAACACCTTGTCCGCTAGGCCGAGCGGGAGGTCCGCGGCGGCGGCGTGCTTATCGGGGAGCGGCGGATCGAAGACGATCTGCGACTTGGCGAGGACGGTAGTGGGGACGCAGACGATCACGTGGTCCGCCTCGATCGTTCCAGCCGGGGTGTGGAGTTTGATGCGGCGACCGCTGTGGTCGATGCGCGTTACCGGGGTGGAGAGGCGGATGTTCAGGCCGCCGGCGTGGCTGGAGACGAGTGTGCCGTAGCCTTCCTTGACCGTCCAGTTGTCGTCGGTAGCAGCCTCTTCGTATGCGGCCCAGTCGTGGAGCGATACTTGGGTAAGGTTCGCACCGTTTGCGTAGCCGGAGATCGCGTCGATCTTCGGGCGCCATTTGTCGTTGGGGGCGATGAAGTCGGACAGCGGGCGGTCGGGGCCTTCAAGGGCGGCTAGGGCGCGCTCGTTCCAATCTTGGTAAGCTGTGGCAGAGGCTGACTGGTCTTCGGGTGGGAAGCCGAGGTCCCGCCACTGGGTGCGCCAATTCGCGTCGGAGCGGTCTACCGTAAAGCCCGTTGCCTCGGCAATTTGAGTCCAAGGATTGCGCTGGGCGGAGTGTAGCCAGCCGCAACCAGCGTCTACATGTTCCCCCGCGAAGGCGGGAGTCCAGTCGGGGCCCCCGCCTTCGCGGGGGAACAAGGAGGCGAGGGACAGGCTGTGCGCACGGCCACCTAGGCGGTCATTGGCCTCGACCCACAGCACCTCTTGCCCCGCGTCGTGCAGCATTCTTGCCGCCGCAATACCGGCCGCACCGCCGCCGATGACGACGGTGCGCGCCATGTTATGCTGCCAGTAGGCGCTTCTCGCCGGCAATCCGCATCATCGCCTTCTGCAGCTTCTCGAACGCACGCACCTCGATCTGCCGCACGCGTTCGCGCGACACGCCGTAGACCTGAGACAATTCCTCAAGTGTCTTGGGATCATCCGTCAGGCGACGCTCGGTCAGGATGTGCTGCTCGCGCTCGTTGAGGTCGTCCATCGCCGACACCAGCATCGAGTGACGAACGTCCGCCTCCTGCGCATCGGCAACGATCTTGTCCTGCAGCGGCGCATCGTCCTGCAGCCAATCCTGCCACTGGCCTTCGCCGTCCTCGCGCATGGGCACGTTGAGCGACGTATCGCCACCCATCGCCATGCGGCGGTTCATGCTGACGACGTCGGTTTCCGCGACACCGAGGTCGGTCGCGATCTTGGTGACGTGCTCGGGACGCAGATCGCCATCCTCGAACGCATCGAGACGGCTCTTCATCCGGCGCAGGTTGAAGAACAGCTTCTTCTGCGCCGCGGTGGTGCCCATCTTCACGAGGCTCCACGAGCGCAGGATGTACTCCTGGATCGAAGCGCGGATCCACCACATCGCATAGGTGGCGAGACGGAAACCACGCTCGGGCTCGAACTTCTTCACGCCCTGCATCAGGCCGATATTGCCCTCGGAGATCAGTTCCGACGTCGGCAGGCCGTAGCCGCGATAGCCCATCGCGATCTTCGCCACGAGGCGGAGATGCGAGGTCACCAGCTGCGCCGCAGCCTCGGTGTCGCCATGTTCCTGGAAACGCTTGGCGAGCATGTATTCCTGCTCGGGTTTCAGGAGCGGAAATTTTTTGATCTCGGCAAGATAACGATTGAGACCCGCCTCGCTGCCGAGCGCAGGTATCGTCGCTGGAACGTTGGAGCGGGCTGCCATGGTCGTAATCCCTTTCTGATGACCCCGATTGCCGCAATGCGGCATGGGCTCGATTACCTATACGTGAAGCTGGGTGAACAGTTCCTGCATGTCTGCGGGCATTTCGCTTTCGAACGCCAAAGCGATGCTTTTCACCGGATGGATGAACCCCAGATGCGCCGCGTGCAAGGCCTGCCGGCGGAAACCGAGCGTTTCGAGCAGCGACTTCTGAGCTTGCTTTGTTCTACCATAGACCGGGTCCCCCAACAAGGCATGGCCGATCGACGCCATGTGGACGCGCACCTGGTGCGTGCGGCCCGTCTCTAGTCGACACTCGATCAGCGCCGCACCGCGTAAAGTTTCGATCGTCGAAAAATGGGTCACCGCACGCTTGCCGCCCTCGACGATCGCGATCTTCTTGCGGTTCTGCGGACTCCGCGCGAGCGGCGCATTGACCGTGCCGCTTGGCGGCCGCGGGATGCCGCCGACGATCGCCTTGTAGCGGCGGTCGATGCTGTGGTCGTGGAACTGCTTCGCCAAGCCTTCGTGCGCGCGGTCGGTCTTGGCGGCGATCATCAGCCCCGAAGTGTCCTTGTCGATGCGGTGGACGATGCCCGGTCGCGCGACGCCGCCAATACCCGACAAATTTCCGGCGCAATGGTGGAGCAGCGCATTGACGAGCGTGCCGTCGAAATTGCCCGCAGCGGGGTGGACGACTAAGCCCGCGGGCTTGTCGATCACGATCAGGTCCTCGTCTTCGTACGCGACGACGAGCGGGATGTCCTGCGCTTCGTTGTGCAGCGGGGTCGGCGGCGGGATCGCGACGGCGAACACCTGACCGGCCGCCGCCTTCTTCGCCGAATCACGCCATTCGCGACCGTGGAGGGTAACCTGACCCGTGGCGATCAGCCCCTTCAACCGCTCGCGCGACATGTCGGGAAGCACTTCGGCAAGCGCACGATCGAGTCTCCAGCCATCCGTGGCCGGCGTGATCGATGCTTCGATGATGGAAACCCCCCGGTCCATGTCGTACTGATGTGGCGATGAGCGTGACGATTTCAAGCGAACTGCTGCAGCAGTTGGTCGCAGAAGCGGCTGAGTCGCCGGATGCCGAGGTCTGTGGGTTGCTGTTCGGGACAACCCTACGGATCGAGGCGGCGGAGGCGTGCGCGAACGTGGCGGCGAATACTGCGCGGGCTTTCGAGATCGACCCGGCTGCTTTGTTTGCGGCCCATCGGCGGGCTCGGGGAGGCGGGCTGGCAGTGATCGGGCATTATCATTCGCATCCCTCCGGGCTTCCGGTTCCGTCTCCTCGGGACGCGGCGCAGGCGATGGGGGATGGCGCGGTTTGGGTTATCCTCGGCGGCGGTGTGGCGCGGGCGTGGCGGTCGGCCGAGGTGGGGGCGTTTGTCGAGGAGGCGATCGAGGTCGTTGAGTAGCGCCACCCTTCTTCCCCCCTCCCTGGAAGGGAGGGGGGAAGAAGGGTGGCGGCTTCTACTGTATAGGGTACCGCAAGTTGGCATTGCGTAGCGGCCGCCCGCCAGCCACAAGACCCTCCAGAATTAGGGGATTTTCATGACGGTCAGCCCGGTCGATTTCGCGAGCCTGCTCTGTTCGCGCCTGTGTCACGACCTGCTGTCGCCGGTTGGCGCGCTCAACAACGGGCTAGAACTGCTCGCCGACGAGACCGATCCGGCGATGCGCGAGCGCGTCATGGAACTGCTTGCGGACAGCGCGCGCGCGTCCGCCAGCAAGCTGAAGTTCTTCCGTCTGGCGTTCGGTGCGGCGGGCGGGTTCGGCGAGCTGGTCGATACGCACGAGGCCAGGAACGCGATCGAAGGTCTAGTTGCCGAGAACAAGCGGATCACCTTCGTCTGGGCTGTCGAGACGCCGGCAATGCCGAAGTCCGCGGTGAAAATACTGCTCAACCTAGTCCTCGTGGCAACCGAGTCGCTTGTACGCGGCGGCACGATGGAGGTCGGGGGCGAGGATAATGACGGTCAGCTGGAGATCGTCGTGAAGATCGAGGGCACCCGGATCGTGCTCGACCCGGAGATTCGCCGAACATTGGTCGAGGGGGAGGGCGCGCACACTGTCACGCCGCGTGCGGCGGCGGCGTACATGATCAACACCGTCGTCGCGGAAGCCGGCGGGAAGGTCATCGTATCGGAGCCTGCCGAGGGCATCATGATCTTCGGCGCAGTCTTCAACGCGCGTTGATCCCGTAGAGGCGGGCAGGACAATCAACCTCGCCTTAACCTGAAGCATGCATGACGGGCTCGAACGCGGGGCCGCATGGACGATCTGTTACAGGAATTCATTGCCGAGACGCGCGAAACGCTGGAAGCGATTGCCGGCGAGATCGTCGCGTGGGAGTCCGATCCGACCGATCGTGCGCGTCTCGATGCGATCTTCCGCTTCGTGCATACCGTGAAGGGCAGCTGCGGGTTCCTGGATTTGCCGCGGCTGGCCCGGCTCAGTCACGCGGCGGAGGACGTGTTGGCGGCGGTGCGCGACGGCAAGCGGACGCCCGATACCGCGCTGGTCGACGCCGTGCTCGGCATCGTCGACCGTATCGGCGAGATCGTCGAGGCGATCGACGCGGGCGCAACGCTGGACGATTCGACCGAAGACTCACTGATCGCCGCGCTGGCGTCGGATGCCAAACCCAAGGCCGCAGTGGCCGTGGTACCGATGGGGCGGGCGACCAGCCGCAGCGTCCGGCTGAACGTCGATCTGCTCGATCGGATGATGAGCGGTATGTCCGACATGGTCCTCGCGCGGAACGATCTCGCGCGGCGGTTGCGCGATGGCGACGCCGATCCGCAGGTCGAGGCTGCGCTGGAGCGGTTGTCGCTGACGGTTGCTGACATGCGTGACACGGTCACGCGGACGCGCATGCAGAAGGTCGACGCGCTGTTCTCCGCGCTGCCCCGGATGGTGCGCGATACCAGCGCGGAACTGGGGAAGTCGGTCAACCTCGTCATCGACGGTGCCGATGTCGAACTCGATCGCGAGATGATCGAGCTGATGCGCGATCCGTTGCTCCACGTTATCCGCAACGCGATCGACCACGGTATCGAGACGCCGGAGGCGCGTCGGGCTGCCGGCAAGCCGGAGGCGGGGCGACTGATCGTCTCCGCGCGGCAATCGGGGAACCAGATCCTCATCGAGATCAGCGACGACGGCCGGGGCATCGACTTAGCGCGGATCGTCGCCAAGGCGGCCGAGCAGAAGCTCCACTCCGCGACCGAACTGGCGGCGATGAGCGATACGGCGAAGCTCGACCTGATCTTTGCGCCCGGGCTTTCGAGCCGCGATGTCGTCACCGCGACGTCGGGACGCGGCGTCGGCATGGACGTGGTCCGCGCCAATATCGAGCAGATCGGCGGCCGCATCGTCCTCGTCAACGATCCGGGGAGGGGGCTGCGAATTATCGCGCGCGTCCCACTGACGCTGTCGATCCTCACGACGCTGATCGTCGAAGTCGGGACTCAGCGTTTCGCGCTCGCGCGCCAATCGGTCGAGGAGATCGTGCTGGTGCGCGGCGATCAGGTGCGGATCGAGACGATCGGCGATGCGGCGGCGGTGCTGGTGCGGGGGCGTCGCATGCCTTTGGTGGCGCTTGCCGGACTGTTCGGGCTCGGGTCGGAACCGCCGCCGACGCTGGTGATCGTATCGACCCGCGAGGGCGATTACGCGCTGGGCGTCGACACCGTGATCGATACCGAGGAACTGGTCGTAAAGCCGGCGTCGCCCGCGATAATGGCGACGGGCGTGTATGCCGGCATGACCTTGCCCGACAACGGCTTGCCGATGCTGCTGCTCGATGCGGCGGGGATCGCGACCGTCGCTGGCCTGCGGTTCGCGCCGGTGGTGGTGAACGACGCGATCGAGGAGGTCGCTGCTCCCGGCATCCCGGCATTGCTGTTCGACGATCTCGATGGGCAGCGTCGCGCGATCGCGCTGGCGGTGATCGACCGCGTCGAGCCCGTACCGGTGGACGCGATCCGCCGGACCGCGGGGGCGATGAGACTGACGATCGGCGACGCGATCATCCCGGTCCATGCGGTCGGCGGGTTCGGCGATCGGACCGAGATCGCGATGCTTCGGCTCACCGATGGCGAGAGCGAGATGGCCTATGCGATCGCCGAAGCGATCGAAATCGTGGCGTTGCCCGCGGAAATGGCGCCGGCGCGGCGTGGCGGAACGGATGCAGGCGCTCCGATCGCGGGTGTCGTGCTGATCGCCGGCGAGCAGGTCGAAGTGGTCGATCCGCATGCGTTGTTCGCGGGTGAGCCGGTCAAGATCGCGACGCCGCCGCTATGCCTGTTGCAGGTCGACGGGTCGGGCTGGATGGAAACCTTCCTGAAACCTGCGCTGGAGGCATCGGGCTATCGCTGCGTAACGGCGTTGGCGGTGGGCGAGACGGCGGCGGTCGCGCTGGCGATGGAGGATGCGCCGGTCTCCGCCGCGCACGCGCCGGTGGTGACGCTGCGGCGATCGCGGGTCGCGGACGGCGACGATGACCCGAGCGTCTACCGCTATGACCGCCCCGCGCTCATTGCGGCGATCGCCGCACGGAGGGGATTGTGAGCGACCTGTTCCTGATCGCGCATATCGCCGGTCGCGGGGTCGCGATCGACGCGGCGCAGGTCGATTCGGTGGTCGATATCGGCGAGATCGTCGCGGTGCCTCGCGCCGAGGCGTTCGTGCGCGGACTGGCCGCGTTGCGCAGCCGGGTCGTGACCGTGATCGACACGGGGATTGCGCTTGGACTTGCACCTACCCCCGATGCGATGCGCCGCGCGGTCATCACGATCGTCGATGGGCATCATTACGCGATCCTGGTCGATTCGGTCGAGGACGTCGCGCCGTTCGTCCGGCTGCCGCTGTCATCGGGCTTGGCGCTACGTGGCGGCTGGGCGTCGGTTGGTACGGGACTTGTCGAGCGCGACGGCGAGCCCTTGCTGATCATCGATCTCGCTGTCGTCCTGCCGACGTCGCCGCTCGCGGCGTGACGTTTTACGCCGACGTTCCAACGCTTAACTCCCTCCTTACTGTTTGCGATCTAGGACGGTCGCACGATTTCCCGGAAGGCTTTCCATGAAGACCTGTCTTGTCGTCGACGATTCGAAAGTGATCCGAAAAGTCGCGCGTCACATCCTCGAGACACTTGACTTTACCGTCACCGAAGCGTGCGATGGCCGCGAGGCGTTGGCGTCCTGCATGGCGTCGATCCCTGACGTGATCCTGCTCGACTGGAACATGCCCGTGATGAGCGGGATGGATTTCCTCCGCGCGTTGCGCGAGGCGGACGTGCCGCGCCGCCCCAAGGTCGTGTTCTGCACCACGGAGAACGGCATGGCGTATATCCGTGCGGCGATCGAGGCAGGCGCAGACGAGTATGTCATGAAGCCGTTCGACCGCGACACGCTGGAATCGAAACTCCAGATCGTCGGCATGGCCTGATCCAGGCCTGGCCGTGACGACCCGGACCCACTCTGCCGAGCGGCATGCGGACCGCGACGGGCTCGACAGCGCAAGGGTCTTGATCGTCGATGACTCGGTGGTCGTCCGCGCGGTGATCGCGCGGCTGATCGATGCGAGCGACCGGTTCTCGGTCGTCGGCGCGGTCGGCAACGTCGCTGCGGCCTTGGCATTCCTGGATCGCGCGATGGTCGACTTCATCCTGCTCGATATCGAGATGCCGGGGATCGACGGGCTCAGCGCATTGCCCGACCTGATCGCGGCGGGGCAGGGCGCGAAGGTCCTGATCGTGTCGTCGAGCGCGGACGAAGGCGGGGCTACCGCCTTGCGGGCGATGGCACTCGGCGCGGCCGAGACGCTGATCAAGCCGTCCACGAGTGCCCTGTCGACGCGGTTCGGGTCGGTACTGGTCAACAAGCTCGAGGCGCTGTGCGAGTATTCGGCGCAGGTGCCGCCTGCGCTGGTCGTGCGCGCGCCCGTCTTGCCGACGCCGCCCGCGGACCCGCCGCTGCCGATCCGCCCGGTCTCGACCAGCGACGACTATGACATCGTTGCGATCGGTGCCTCGACCGGCGGCATCCATGCGCTGAGCCAGATGTTCGGTCAGATTCCCGCTGGGTTCCGCCTGCCAATCGTCATCACCCAACATCTGCCCGCGTCGTTCATGCCCTATTTCGCCGCGCAGATCGCAGTGCTTGCCGGACGCCCGTGCGATGTCGCAGTCGACCGGATGCGGATTCGACCGGGCCGGATCACCATCGCACCCGGCGACGCGCATCTTAAAGCTGTGAAGCTGTCCGAAGGTGGCGCGGCCTTTCGTCTGACGCACGAGGCCGCGCTTAGCGGGTGCATGCCGTCGGTCGACCCGATGCTGGCCTCGCTCGCGGACGTCTATGGCCCGCGTCTGCTCGCGGTCGTGCTCAGCGGGATGGGGCGCGACGGTGCGGAGGGGGCACGGCGCGTCCACGACGGCGGCGGGTGCGTCGTCGTGCAGGATCAGCAAAGCTCGGTGGTGTGGGGCATGCCGGGTGCGATCGCCGCCTCGGGCATTGCCGACGCCGTGCTGGCCCCCGACGCGATCGGTCGCCTCGCGGCGACGCGACGCCGACCATGACGTCGCGCGCCGCTCCCGCACCTGCCGCGTCGCAGGCCACGATCAACGTCCTCACCGCGTTGCTCGAGGCACGTACCGGTCAACAGATCGCCGCCTATCGCTCATGGCGGCTCGACACCGCGCTGAAGCCCCTGCTGCGCGCGCGCAAGCTCGATACGCTCGACCAGTTGGTGACCCAGTTGCTGCAGGGAAGCGACCGTTCGATCGGCGACTCGATCGTCGACGCCCTCGTCAACCAGGAGACCTCGTTCTTCCGCGACGCGCAGGTATTCGAGATGCTCGCCGAGGCGGTCGCCGACGCCGAGCGTGACGGTCGTCGCGCGCGGATCTGGTGCGCAGGCTGTTCGACCGGACAGGAGCCGCTCTCGCTCGCAATGCAGTTCGCCGAACGGCGCGAGACGAGTGGCGTGCCCATGCCCGAGATCGTCGCCACCGACGTGTCCGATGCGGCTGTCGCCCGCGCGCGATCCGGTCGCTTCTCGCAATTCGAGATCCAGCGCGGCCTGCCGGTGCGTCGCATGGTTCGCTGGTTCGACACGACCGGCAGCGACTGGGTGGCGAAGCCCGATCTGCTGGGCATGGTCGCGTTCCGCCGGATGAACCTGGTATCAGACCCAGCGCCGCCAGGACATTTCGATGTCGTCCTGTGCCGCAACGTGCTGCTGTACCTGTCGACCGACACCAAGGCCGAGGTGTTCCCGAAGATCGCCAAGGCGATGAAGCCCGGCGGCGTGCTGGTCATGGGGGCGGGCGAAACCGTGATCGGCCAGACAAGCGCGTTCGCGCCGAGCAAGCGGTTCCGCGGCTTCTACGAAATGCCCGCACAGGGGTAATCGGTCCACCTCGCGACGGGCCGGCCGCCGTGACTTGCCGGCGTGCGCGCCATATGGACCAGGCATCGTTCACCGGGTGTCTCGCATGCGCAAATTCTTCGTTCCTATTCTCGCAGGGGGAAACCTGAGGGATCGACTCCGGGCGTGCCTGGGCGCTCTGCTCGGCATCGGCCTGACCAGCGCGATCAGCGCGGGTGTGGTTCACCCGTACGGCGCGTTCCTGCTGATCGCCGCGCCGATGGGCGCCGCGGCCGTCCTCGTGTTCGTGGTACCGGCGAGCCCGCTGGCACAGCCCTGGTCGGTCATCGGCGGCAATATCATCGCCGCGCTGGTCGGGGTCACCGTCAGAATGCTCGTACCGGCGCCCGAACTCGCGGCGCCGATCGCGGTCGGCGCGGCGATCCTGATGATGTCGCTGACCCGGTCGCTGCATCCGCCCGCTGGTGCGGTCGCGTTGACCGCAGTCGTCGGGGGCCCGGCCGTTGTCGACGCGGGCTTCGCGTTCGTCCTCGTCCCGATCGCGCTGAACGCCATGATACTGACGGCGTGCGGAATCCTGTTCCACCGGTTTTCAGGGCATAGTTATCCGCACAAGGTGCCCGTTGCGGTACCAGCGCCGATCGAAGCCGCGCTCCGGGCCGAGGATCTCGACAAGGCGCTCGCCGATCTCGGCGAAACGCTCGACGTCAGCCGTGAGGACCTCGACCTGTTGTTTGGTCGTGTCGAATACCACGCAGCCCAACGGCGTACGCGCATGACTGGCGGCGGCCCCGTGGGACGCGCGGCTTAGCTGACCCCCAGGTCCGCCGGGCCGAACGCATCAGGCAGCAATTCCGAAACCATGTAGGTGCGGATCGCATCGCCTTCCGCCGCGCCGCAATGCACCGGCAGGTCGCGGCGGCCCATCTGCGCCGCTTCGTTGATGACCTGGCGACAGCGCCCACAGGGACTGACGGGGGACGTGCCGGTCGCGCGGCCCTCGGCATCCATCGCCCCGCCGATCACGCCGATCGCGACGATATCGCGGAGCCGACCTGCGGCGCTCGCGGTGGCGATCGCGACTGTTTCCGCACACAGCGACAGGCCGTAGCTAGCGTTCTCGAAGTTTGCGCCGGTGATCACCGTACCGTCGTCGAGCAGTACCGCAGCACCGACCGCGAACCGCGAATAGGGCGCGTGGGCGTTGCGCGCTGCGTCGCGTGCTGCGGCCACGAGTTGAATTGCTTGTTCAGTCATGATGCCACCACGTCCCAATTCACCGGTCCCTCGATCCCGTCGATGCGGCGGAAATCGCTTGCCCGCCACATCCGCCACGGTCGCGCGGTGTAGTCGGGCTTGAGGATATTCTCCACCGCCCATAGCGGCCGCGGGACGGCGTCCGACAGCGTATATTTCGAGTCCACCGCCTTGCTGATCCGCAGCATCACCGGTTGCCGGGTGTGCGTCTCGACCATCGTCACGAACTGCGCGATGTCGGCGATCAGCGTCGCGCGATCCGGCCGCGCGTTACAATCATCGTGGAACGCGATGTCGACCGCGGTCGGCAAGGCATCGGACGTCCGGGGCACGAAGGTGTTGAACGCGTTCGCCTGCTCGTCCGCGCGCTGGCACAAGGAATAGACATGGACCGCGCCGCGGCGCAGGCCGGCGTCGGGCAACGCCGCCCAGTTCGCCTCGAACGCCGCATCGCGGCGGTCGGTGCCCGACGTCGCGACGATGTAGGCGAAGTCGGCGCCGCTCGCGCGCACGGTGCCCCATTCGACCGGACCGGGGTTCTCGGCGAGGTCGATGCCCTGCAGCGGGTATTGCTTGACGTCGGGGTGCCAGCCGGTCGCGGCGGTCCAGCCGCAGATACCGACGAAGCCGGTCGCGGCCAGCGCAGCCGCGAATTTCAAAAGTGCGTGAGCCATGGGTCTTCTAGTTGCGAATGTGGAGGACGCAGATCAGCGTGAACAGCCGTCGCGCAGTGTCGAAATCGACCTCGATCTTGCCGTCGAGACGCTCCTTGAGCAGCTCGGCGGCTTCGTTGTGGACGCCGCGGCGGGCCATGTCGACCGTCTCGATCTGCGCCGGGGAGGATTGCCGGATCGCCTGGTAATAGCTGTCGCAGATCGCGAAATAATCGCGGATCGGCCGGCGGAACCGACCCAGCGCGAGCACCAGCGTCTCGAGATGCGTGTCGTCCTCGCGGTGGATATGGATGCCGAGGCGTCCTTCCTCCGACTGGAGCTTGATCTTGTACGGCCCCGTATAGCCGTCGGCATAGGCACGCTGCGGGGCGAAGTGATTGCCCTCGATCAGGTCGAAGATCGCGATCCGCCGCTCCTGCTCGACGTCAGGCGAACGCCAGCCGAGACTGGTCTCGTCGAGTTGCACGTCGATGATCCGCGGGTCGGCCATACCGGTTCGATAGCGGCGGACATTCGCCCTGTCACTTATCCCCAGCATTCCGGCGCGAGCGGCTTGGACGAGGACCCGTCCATCGCGTAGGTGCAGGGGATGGCAACTCTCGCATTCCCCGTTCCCGCGGTCCCCGAACCGCAGCAGCTTCCCCGCAACGTCGAGGCCGAGGCCGCGATGCTCGGTGCGATGATGATCGACAACCGGCTTGCCGACGATCTCGTCGACAAGCTCGAACCGGGGCATTTCTTCGAACCCGTCCACGGCCGGATATTCGCGGCGATCAAGACGCTGCGCGGCAACGACATGCTGGTGACGCCGGTGACGCTGCGGCCGATGTTCGATGCGGACGAGGGTATGCGCGAGTTGGGCGGGCCGGCGTATCTGGCTGGGCTGACGGGCAGCGGTGCAGGCCTGATCGGCGCGCGCCAGTTCGCGCAGCAGATCTATGACCTCGCGATGTTGCGTGCGCTCGTGTCGGTCGGCCGCACGCTGGTCGATCGCGCGATGGATACCTCCGAGGAGGTCAATCCGCGCGCGCAGATCGAACTGGCCGAGGAGGAGCTGTTCAAGGTCGCGGCGGATGGCGGTTCCGAGAACACGGTGAAATCGTTCGCGCAGGCGACGACCGCGGCGGTCAAGATGGCCGAGCGCGCACTGAACTCTGGCGGCAATCTGTCGGGTGTCACCACCGGCATCGATTCGATCAACGCGAAGATCGGCGGCATGCATCACAGCGATCTCATGATCCTCGCCGGCCGCCCGGGCATGGGCAAGACGTCGCTCGCCACCAACATCGCGTTCAATGCGGCGCGGCGCTGGATGCGCGACATGGCCGACGGGATCGCGCCGAAGGATTCGGTCGGCGCGAAGGTCGCATTCTTCTCGCTGGAAATGTCCGCCGATCAGCTCGCGACGCGTATTCTCGCCGAGCAGTCGCAGATCAGTTCCGAATCGCTCCGCATGGGTAAGATCAGCCGTACCGAGTTCGCGCAGCTCGCCGCTGCCGCTGCCGAGCTGGAGAATTTGCCGCTGTTCATCGACGATACCGGCGGTCTGTCGATCGGTGCGTTGCACACGCGCGTGCGCCGGTTGCAGCGTCGGCATAACAACGAGATCGGGCTGGTGGTGGTCGACTACCTCCAGCTGCTGTCGGGCTCGGGCAAGAGCAAGGACGGCAACCGCGTCCAGGAAATCTCCGAGATTTCGCGTGGGCTGAAGACGCTGGCGAAGGACCTCAACGTGCCCGTGCTGGCGCTGTCGCAGCTTTCGCGTGCGGTGGAATCGCGCGAGGACAAGACGCCGATGCTGTCGGATCTTCGCGAGTCGGGGTCGATCGAGCAGGACGCCGACATGGTCTGGTTCGTGTACCGCGAGGATTACTACGTCGCGTCGAAGGAGCCGAAGCGACCGGCGGAAGGGGATAGCTCGAAGATCTTCGAGGACCATGCGTCGTGGGCGGCGGAGATGGAGCGGGTCTACGGCTTGGCGGAGTTGATCATCGCCAAACAGCGCCACGGTGCGACCGGCAAGGTTCGGATGAAGTTCGATCCGACGATTACGAAGTTCTCGGATCTAGCGGAGTATTGAGTGTCTGAGTCCCTCGCCCCTTCGGGGAGAGGGAAGGGGCCCGCGGCTCTTGCCGTGGGAAGGGAGAGGGGAGTGTGGCTGGGGACGTCGCATCCCAACTCCCCTCTCCCTTCCGTCGCCAAGTGGCTCCTCCCTCCCTCTCCCCGTAGGGGCGAGGGAATTGGATCAAATCATCGGATCGTAGTCGGTGGGGGCGTGGATGCCGCATTCGACCTTGTCGAAACTGCGCCACCGACCAGCGCGCGGGTCCTCGCCGGGGGCGACTTTGGTCGTGCAAGGCGCGCAACCGATCGAGAGATAGCCCTGAGCCTCCAACGGATGCCGCGGCAATTCATGCTCCGCGAAATACGCGTCGAGCTTGGCCTTGTCCCAATCCGCCAGCGGGTTGATCTTCAGGCGGCCCTCGTCCTCCTCGAACCGCGGCAAGGCAGTACGGGTCCCCGACTGAAACCCCTTCCGCCCCGAAATCCAGGCATCGAACGGCGCCAGCGCCCGCCGCAGCGGCTCGACTTTCCGCAGATCGCAGCAGCCATCTGGATCGTACGACCACCGCAACCCCGTCTTGTCCTTGATCGCCAGCAACCGCGGATCGGGCCGGAACACGCGCAGGTCCGTGAACCCTAGTCTCTCCGCCAGTTCGTCACGGTACGCCAAGGTCTCCCCAAACATCTTCTGCGTATTCGTGAACACCACCGGCACATCGACATCGACCTGCGCGACCATGTGCAGCAGCACGGCCGACTCCGCGCCAAACGAAGACACCGCCGCGATCCGCCCGCGCAACTCGTCGACCAGCAGTTCGAACAGCATCTCCTGTGCGGAGACGCCTTCGAACCGCTCCTGCATCGCCATCGCATCGGCGCGCGTGAACGCCGGCGTGACGTCGATCATGTCGAGTTGGCGCGCGGGCTCACCCATGGCGCAGCTTCCACACCGGCACCGCGCCGTCCGCCGCCTTCTGGTACGGCGTATCGTAGCGCTCCAGACTCGCGCGCAGCACGTCGATATCGATCGGCGCCTGCGGTGCGAAGCTGTCGAACCCGCACCGCCGCATCAGCGGAATCTGGTCGACCAGCACGTCACCCTGCGCACGCAGTTCGCCGGTATAGCCCGCCTCGCGCAGGATCCGGGCGGACGAATAGCCACGCCCATCGCGGTAGCCGGGGAAGCTCACCTCGATCAGCGCAAGCTGGTCGATCTGCGGCAACAACGCACGTGCGTCGTCGCCCGCTTCCAGGCGAACGGCGGCCGCGTTGCTCTGCCCGATGAACGAATCGAGCGTCACCGCAGGCTCGTCATGCGGCTCGTCGTCGCGGAAGCGGAGCAGCGTCTGGTCCGGATACTCAACCATAGATCGCCTCCTTGAACGTCTCGAAGCCGACGCGGCGGTAGGTGTCGAGGAAGCGCTCGCCGGGATCGCGGACCTGAAGGTACCGATCGGTGACGCGCTCGATCGCGTCGACCACGCCATCCTCGGAGAAACCGGGCCCGGTGATCTTGGCGAGGCTGACGTCCTCCGCGCCCGAGCCGCCGAGCGAGAGCTGGTAATTCTCGGTACCCTTCTTGTCGACGCCGAGGATGCCGATGTGACCGGCATGGTGATGCCCGCACGCGTTGATGCAGCCGCTGATCTTGAGCTTCAGTTCGCCGAGATCGCGCTGCCGATCGAGGCTGCCGAAGCGAGTCGCGATCTTCTGCGCGAGCGGGATCGATCGCGCGTTGGCGAGGCTGCAATAGTCGAGGCCGGGGCAGGCGATGATGTCGCTGATCAGGTCGAGATTGGCTTCGGCGAGCCCTGCCTCGTTCAGCGCGGTCCAAAGGTTATGAAGGTTACGCCTATGAACGTGTGGCAGGACGATGTTCTGGGCGTGCGTGACGCGCAGTTCGTCGAAGCTGTAGCGCTCGGCGAGGTCGGCCATCAGGTCGATCTGGTCGGCCGAGGCGTCGCCGGGGATGCCACCGACCGGCTTCAAGCTGATCGTTACGATAGCGTAACCATCCTGCTTGTGGGTGCGGACGTTCTGGTCGAGCCAGACGGCGAAATCGGGGTCGCTGCGATCGATGTCCGTGCCAGCGTCCGTGTCGAACGCTGGCGCACCGAAGTGGCTCGTGATGCGCTCCAACTCAGCCCGCGGGGGATCGAGCCCAAGGCCCTTCACAGCGGTGAACTCCTCCTCGACCTGGCGGCGATATTCGTCGGGGCCGATCTCGTGGAGCAGGATCTTGATCCGCGCCTTGTAGATGTTGTCGCGCCGGCCATAGCGATTGTAGACGCGCAGGCACGCCTCGAGATAGCTCATCAGATCGTCGGCGGGGACAAAGTCGCGGATTTCGTGGCTGATCATCGGCGTGCGGCCCATGCCGCCGCCGACGAAGATCTTCGCGCCGAGCTCACCGTCGCGGACGTGCAGCCCGATGCCGATGTCATGGAGCCGCATCGCCGCGCGATCCTCGTTCGCCGCGATCACGCAGATCTTGAATTTGCGCGGCAGGTACGTGAATTCCGGGTGGAACGTCGACCATTGGCGGATCAGCTCTGCCCAGGGTCGCGGGTCGGCGACCTCGTCCGCGGCAGCACCGGCGAACTGATCCGAGCTGATGTTGCGGATACAATTGCCCGAGGTCTGAATGGCGTGCATCTCGACCGTCGCCAATTCTTGGAGGATGTCCGGGGTCTGGTCGAGCTGGATCCAGTTGAACTGGATGTTCTGCCGCGTGGTGAAGTGGCCGTACCCGCGATCATACTTCCGCGCGATGTGGCCGAGCATCCGCATCTGCCGCCCGTCAAGCGTCCCGTACGGCACCGCAACGCGCAGCATGTACGCGTGCAATTGCAGGTAAAGCCCGTTCATCAGCCGCAACGGCTTGAACTGGTCCTCGGTCAGCTCGCCCGAAAGGCGGCGGCGGACCTGGTCGCGGAACTCGTCGACGCGCTGGTCGACGATCGCCTGGTCGTATTCGTCGTATTTATACATGTCAGATTACCCAGCTGCCGGCGTTGGGGTCGGCGGGTTTGAGAGTCAGGTCGGGCCGCATCGTGGGCCCGAGAGCGCGGATGCGGTCCTTGATGTGGGCGGGGCGGGGGCCGTCGTCGGTCAGCGTGGCCTCGATCAGATACGGCACGTTGACGCGGCGCGCGCCTTCCTCCGCCTGGAGGATGGCCTCACCCGCGACGCCGACATCGGCAGCGTCCTCGATGTGGCGCGACCAGCCATTGCCGGTCCACCAGACAACATCGCCGGTGGGAAGGTCGTTTCCGGTCAGCAGCTTCATGCGGCGGCGTCCTCTGCTACGCGGGCCCAGCGGGCGAGTTTGTCTTTGGCGTCCGACAGTTCGACGACCTCGCCGACGACGATGATCGCGGGGCTTTTCACCGCCTCGCGCGCTACCATGGCGCCGAGATCGGCGAGTAGCGTCCGGATCGCACGGCTGCCCTGCAACGTGCCGCGTTCGAGCACGGCAACGGGCATGTCTGGTGCGACGCCGTCGGCCATCAGCTTGTCGGCAATCTCGGTCGCGGTGGCGATGCCCATGTAGATCACGAGCGTGCGGCCCTGGCCGGCGAGCCCGGACCAGTCCTGCTCGGTCAGCCCCTTGCACTGGCCCGCGACGAAGCTGACTGCGCTGGAATGATCGCGGTGGGTGAGCGGCAGCATGGCTTCCGCAGCGCAACCTAGTGCAGCCGAGACGCCGGGAATGACTTCGACGGGGAGACCGGCAGCGCGAACCGCCTCGACCTCCTCGCCGCCGCGGCCGAACACGAACGGGTCGCCACCCTTGAGCCGGATGACGATCGCGCCGGTCTTCACGTGCGCGATGATCAGCGCGTTGATCGCCTCCTGCGGCAGCGTGTGGCGCGCGCGCTGCTTGGCGACCGAGATGCGCTGAGCCCCCGGCGGCGCGATGTCGAGCACGCGCGGATCGATCAGCCCGTCATGCACGACGACGTCGGCAGTCTTCAGCGCCTCGACAGCGCGAACGGTGAGGAGTCCGGGATCGCCCGGGCCCGCCCCGACGAGGATGACGCGCCCGCGGGCGGTGGGGTCTAGGAGGCTTGCCATGCGACCGGAGATGGGCGGATGGGCGCTGCGCTGCAACCGAATGATGCTTTGGCGGGAGGTAGGATTGCTTTTGCGCTGGTAGATCAAGGTGGCTGTCGGCGAACCGGACGATCCTCACCCGCCAGGGGGAGGTGGCGCGTAGCGACGGAGGGGGAGGACACGGAAGAGGCGTAATCGCTTACCTCCCCCTCCGTCTGGCAAGTGCCAGCCACCTCCCCCTGGCGGGGGAGGATCAGATTATGAGGTGATCAGCCGTCGGCAAGTCCGATCCCAATCGACGCACGCGCGCTTTCGGACTCGCTGCTGACCACCGGATACGCGCAGTAGTCGGCTGCATAATAGGCGCTTGGGCGGTGGTTGCCCGACCAGCCGATGCCGCCGAACGGCGCGCCGCTCGAGGCACCATTGGTGGGCTTGTTCCAGTTGACGATGCCGGCGCGGATGTTCGCCCAGAAGCGGTCGTAGAGCGCGGGAGTCTGGCTGATCAGCGAGGCTGACAGGCCGTAGCGCGTGTTGTTCGCCTCGGCGATCGCGGCGTCGAAATCGTCGACGCGGACGACTTGCAGGATCGGGCCGAACAGCTCGATATCGGGGCGGTCTGCGATATCGGTGACGTCGATCAACGCGGGTTTCAGGAACGGCAGGTCCCCGACCGGGCGTTCGAGATGGCGGATCGGGCGGCCACCGCGCGTGAGCAGTTCGAGGAAGCTCTCGGTCAGCTGCTCGGCGGCTTCGTTGTCGATCACCGGGCCCATGAACGGGGCGGGGTTGGCGTGCGGTTCGCCGACGATGATCCGGCCGACCATCTTGTCGACGGTCGCGATCAGCGGGTCATAGAGCTTGGTGTCGACGATCAGTCGCCGCGCCGCGGTGCAGCGCTGACCGGCGGTGGTGAAGGCCGACTGGATGATCAGGATCGCCGCGGTGTGCAGATCGGGCGTGTCCCAGACCACGATCGGGTTGTTGCCGCCCATCTCGAGCGCGAGGATCTTCTCGGGCTTGTCGGCGAACGCGCGATTGAGCGCGAGGCCGGTGCGTGCCGAGCCGGTAAACAACAGGCCATCGATATCTGGATGTGCGGCGAGTGCCTTGCCCTCGTTCGGGCCACCGATCACGAGACGGATGCATTCGGGCGGTACGCCGGCGGCGCGGAAGCATTCGACGAGGAACGCGCCGACGGCAGGGGTCTTTTCGGATGGCTTGAAGACGACTGCGTTGCCGGCGATCAGCGCGGGGACGATGTGGCCGTTGGGCAGATGTGCGGGGAAGTTGTACGGCCCGAGCACGGCCAGCACGCCGTGCGGCTTGTGGCGGACGGCGATCCGCGATCCCATCGTCGCTTCGAGGCGGCGTTGCGCCGTGCGGTCAGCATAGGCGCTGACCGAGATGTCGACCTTGGCGATGACCGTCTCGACCTCGCCCCGTGCTTCCCAGATCGGCTTGCCGGTTTCGCGCGCGATCAGGTCGGTGAACGCGTCGTTGCGCTGGCGGACGATGTTCGCGAAACGCCGCATCGTCTCGATCCGGAAGGCGAGTGGTTTCGACGCCCAACTCGACCAGCCGGCGCGCGCGCAGGCGACCTCGGCATCGACGTCGCCGATCGGATGGCGCCAGAGGACCGCGCCGGTGGCTGGCTCGTAGGAGATGATCTCGTCGGACATGGTGCCGCTCTTGCCCCAAATCGGGTTTGATTCCAATTAATCGGCCAGTGCCTGGCTCATGCCGCGGATCACGGCCACTTTTGCATTTAGTGCTGTCCAATCGTCGTGCTCGGCGATCGGGACCCAAATCGCTTCGACCTCGTCGATGAGCATGCTGCAGGGCTCGCCCGACCAATAGGGGTGCGAGCGGTCTTTCCGGGGTTCGTAGGACGCGAGTGCGGCGCGGACTTCGGCCCAGGGTTCGTCGTAGGTGCCGGGCAGATCCCCACCGAATGCGTCGAAGAAGAACCGGTCGATCCCGACGCCGGAGGTGCGGAGCGCGCGTTCGGTGGCCTGGACGAGGTCGCGGTCGGTATCGGGATCGCGCGGGCGGACGCCGAGGCGCCAGAGGATCGCCTCCGTGACTTCCGATTGATAGCGCGGACCGAACTGGTCGAGCGCCGCCACCAGCGGGTCGCTCTCGGCTATCTGGCGGAGCGCAACGGCGAGTTGCATCACGTCCCAGTGGATCGCCTCGGGCTGGCGACCGAACGCGTAGAGTCCTTGATGGTCGAAATAGGCGGCGGTGAACGCCGGGTCCCAGGTCGGGGCGAAGCGCCACGGGCCGTAGTCGAAGCTCTCCCCAGTGACGTTGATGTTGTCGGAATTGAGCACGCCGTGGACGAACCCTGCCGCCATATAGCGTGCGGCGAGACGCGCGGTGCGGCCGACGACGAGGCCGAGCAGGCGGACCGGATCGTCGCTGTCCTCGTCGTAGAGGTTGCGCAGCGTGTAGCCGACGAGCTTGCGTAAGGCGGCTTCGTCGCGGTGGTAGGCGAGACGCTGGAAGCTGCCGATGCGGACGTGGCTGTGATTGAGGCGGACGAGAACCGCCGAGCGCGTCGGGCTTGGTTCGTCGCCGCGTTGGAGTTCCTCGCCGGTCTCGATCAGCGACAGCGTCCGCGAGGTGGGGACGTTGAGCGCTTCGAGCAGCTCCGTCGCGAGGATTTCGCGGACACCGCCCTTGAGTGTGAGGCGGCCGTCGCCCGCGCGGCTCCACGGCGTCTGGCCGGATCCCTTGGTACCTAGGTCCATCAACCGGCCTCGGTCATCCCGCATCTGCGCAAAGGTGAAGCCGCGGCCGTCGCCGAGATCCGGATTGTAGTTGCGAAACTGATGGCCGTGGTAGCGGAGCGCGACCGGCTGGGGGAGCGTGCCGGGGAGCGGCTCGAACCGGCCGAAATGACGCGTCCATTCGTCGTCGGTGAGCGTGTCGACCCCGATCTGCGCGGCGGCGCGATCGTTGCGGAAACGGGTTCGCGTCTCGGGGAAGTCGGCGGGCGCGACGGGGTCGAAGAAGCCGTCGCCGAGGTCGAGGAGCTTTGCTTCGGGGCGATAGGCTTGCGGGGAGATGGGCATGCGGCGATATGGTGGCCGCTACCCGAAGGACGCAACCATGGCCGCTTACGAAAACCTCTATTGGTGGTCCAACGACGGGCTGAGACTGCACGCGAGGGACTATCCGGGCGGCGCGGAAGGCCAGCCGCCAATCATTTGCATGCCCGGCCTGACGCGGAATGCGCGCGATTTCGATGCGCTCGCGGCCAGGCTGGCAGGGCGCTGGCGCCTGATCGCGGTGGACTTTCGTGGGCGCGGCGAGAGCGCGTATGCGAAAGACCCGATGTCGTACGTCCCGCTGACGTACGTGCAGGACGTCGAGGCATTGCTGACCGACCAGGGTATCGATCGGTACATCGCGTTCGGGACGTCGCTGGGCGGTATCGTAACGATGCTGATGGCTGGGCCATCGCGGGGCCGGATGGTGGCGGCGCTGCTCAACGACGTCGGGCCGGAGATCGATGCGCAGGGGCTGTCGCGGATCCGCGGCTATGTCGGCAAGGCGAGCGTCTTCCCGACCTGGATGCACGCCGCGCGCTGCGTTTCGGAGAACAACGCCGACGTCTATCCCGACTGGCAGATCGAGGATTGGCTGGCGATGGCCAAGCGGCTGTACCGACTCAACAGTTCGGGGCGGATCGTGCTCGATTACGACCTGAAGATCGCCGAGCCGTTCCGCGTGCCGGGGAACGAGGCGGGGCCGGATATGTGGCCGGCGCTGGCGTCGTTGCGCGACGTGCCGACGCTGATCGTCCGCGGTGGACGCTCGGACCTGCTCTCGGCGGCGACGGCGGAGCGGATGGCGGCATCGCTCGATCAGGCCGAACTGGTGACGGTGCCGGGCGTCGGCCACGCGCCGACTCTGAGCGAGACGATGCTGCAGGAGCCGATCGACCGGTTGCTGGCGCGCGCGCTTGAGGGGGCGGCGATCCGCGCTTAGGGACATCCGGCTGGGACTGCGCGTTTGGCGTCGACCTTACTGACAAGCCGGGAAACTCGATGACCGAACGCGCCGACCTCCACACGACCGCCCGCCCGCTGAAGGGCCGTCGCGCGATCATTACCGGGGGCACGACCGGGATCGGCCGGGCGATCGCGGTGATGCTCGCGGCGAACGGTGCCAAGGTCTATATCTGTGGGCGCGACGAGCGGTTCCTGGCCGATGCGCTGACGCACATCCGCGAAGTCGGCGAAGGCGACGGGATGATCACCGAACTCGCCGACCCCGACAAGGTCCGCGCGTTCTTCGATGCGGGCGAGGCGTATCTAGGCGGGTTCGACATCACCGTCATCAACGCCGCGGTAGCGGCCGGTGGCCTTACGCAGATGAGCGAGGACGAATTGCGCTACGCGATCGCGGTCGATTTTACCGCGTACCTGCTCAGCGCGCATCATGCGGCGCACCGGATGACGCCGATCGGCGACATGGTCATCATCGGCTCGCTCAGCGCGCATATACTTGGGCCAAGCTCAACGGTGTATGCCGGGATCAAGTCGGGTATCGCGGGTTTTTCCGAAGCGTTGCGGCGCGAACTGGGGCCGAAGGGTATTCGTGTGTCTCTGGTCGAGCCGGGCAAGGTCGGGTCGGACATGCAGTATCCCGACGTGCCCGACGACAAGCAGCGCCAGATGATCGAGGCGGAGCAGATGCTGCGCGGCGAGGACATCGCGGCGGGGGTCGAGTTCGTGCTGACGCAGCCGACCCGGACCGTGATCCAGCAGATCGTGATCGTCCCGCGGGCGCTCGAGGGGGAGTAATCCCTTCTGTTCTCCCGCGAAGGCGGGAGCCCAGGGTCACTGGGAACGGCGTTTGTGGCTCCTGGGCCCCCGCCTTCGCGGGGGAACAGCCAGAGCGCTGAGGTAACCACTTAGGAGGCTTCCATGTTCGACCAGCTCGTCTTCACCCCCGCCGACATCGATCTGTCGCGCTCGCCACTGGCGGGGAAGGTCGGCGCGGAGACCTATGTGCTCGGTGCGTTCAATCCCGGGATGACGCGGCTGGCGAATGGCAATTTGCTGTTGATGGTGCGCGTGGCGGAGGCGCTTAAGCAGCCGGTCAAGAACGGCAACGTCCATGCGATCCGCTGGGAAGACGGCGCGTATGTGCTCGACGCTTGGCCGCTGACGATGGTGGATACCAAGGATCCACGCAAATTCCTGATCCCCGGCGGCGGGTGGAAGGTGATGGCGCTGACGTCGCTGTCGTGGCTGCTGCCGGTCGAGCTCGAGCCTGAGGGCCGCTCGGTGGTCGCGGTGCATTACGACAAGGCGATCGCGCCGCGGACGTCATACCAATGCTACGGCGTCGAGGATGCGCGGATCTCGAAGGTCGGCGACCGCTATCTGATGACCACCTGCTCGGTCAGCCCGGAGCGGCATTCGACGACGCTATATTCGTCCGCTGATGCGCTCGACTGGCAGCTCGAGGGGATCGTGCTCGATCACCAGAACAAGGACATGCTGATCTTCGAAGGGCTGATTGACGGGCAGTACTGGGCGCAGACCCGCCCGCTCGGCGACCTGTATTTCGCCTATCCGCCGGGCAGCGAGTGGCGCAGCGGACCGTCGATCAACCTGTCCCGGTCTCCGGACGCGCTCCATTGGAAGCCGCATGACAAGCCCGGCATCCGGCCGCATGCGGCCACCGTCTCGACCGCGCGGATGGGCGGCGGCGCGCCTCCGATCCTGACCGATCGCGGGTGGCTGACGCTGTGGCACGGGGTGGAGCCATCGGGCGTGGTCGGGATTTACCGGACGTACTGGTCGATCCTCGACAAGGACGATCCCTCGATCACGGTGGCGACCGAGCATGCCGCACTGCTGGAGCCGAACCCGGCGCTGACCGAGCCGTTGAAGGACAGCATGTACCTCGACAACGTCGTCTTCACGACGGGCATCGCCGACGCGGGCGACTTCTACGTGGTGGTCAGTGGTGAGGCGGATCTGGCATGCCGGATCACGCACATCGCCAAGGAAGTGTTCGCAGGCTGAGCGCTAGCCCGGAGGGAGGACGCGGTGCGCAGCCTCCCTCCTGGAAAGTCGGGTCAGCAGCGGCCGAACGACTTCGAAACGACGACATGGCCGGCGACCGAGATCGTGACCTTCACGCCGGTAGGGATGCCCCATGTCGTGCAGATGTCGAGGCAAGCCTGCGCTGCGGTTCCGCTGGGGAAGATCGACGGAATGGGCAGGCAGATCGAGCCGAACCCTAGTGGCAGATTGACGCAGACCTGTCCGTTGTTAACCGTGACGCTGATACACCCGCCGGCTAGTACCAAGGCGCCGCCATTGGAAACGTCGGTCTCCGCACTAACCGAAGCAATATTGGCCGACTTTGCATGTTGCGCAGCGGCGTCGAGAGCACTCTGGATCTGTTTTGGGTCGAAATCATAGGCAGCCATGACGGTCATCCTTTTATTGCCGGTATTCCGGTTCAGCTGTTTTACGGGCTAGGTCGCATAAGGCTCAACGCGAACATTGTCCGTTTCGCTTGGCTATCGATGCAAAGACTTGGATGAATGGTCCGATTCGACGGCAATACTGTACCGATGCAGATTGTGTTGCCAGCGCTCGCGCACGGTAAGTCCGCACGCGCCCTTGAAAGCGCTCGCGAAAATCGGCATCGCGTCGGCCATGGCCGCTCCCGTCAACATCCTCCACCTCCACTCCTCGTTCGACCTAGGAGGGAAGGAAGCGCGCGCGGTTCGGCTGATGAATGCGTTCGGCGATCGCGCGAAACACACCATCGTGTCGGGCGTGCCCGATGCGCTGAGCGCGCGGGACTCGATCGCGAAGGGGGTGCGCTACGAGATCGCGCAGAACCCGCCGCCGCTGACGGGCAAGCCTTCGGTCGCGCGCTACGAGGCGATAGCGCAGTATATGCGGCGGTTCGATCTGGTGCTGACGTACAACTGGGGCGCGATCGACGGGGCAATGGCGCGACGGGCGTTCGCCAAAGGCGCGCCGCCGCTGGTGCATCACGAGGATGGGTTTAACGCCGACGAGGCGAACGGGCTCAAGATCGAGCGCAACATCTACCGGCGGCTCGCGCTGGGCGCGGCGCATGCGCTGGCGGTGCCGTCCGAGGTGCTGGAAGGCATCGCGCTGAAGACGTGGAAGCAGCCGCGCGAGCGGGTCCACCGGATCGTCAACGGAATCGGCACCGCCTATTACGCGCAGAAGCCCGAACCCAAGGCGATTCCGGGATTTACGCCCAACGCAAAGGAAGTCGTGATCGGCGCGCTGGCGGGCCTTCGAGACGTGAAGGACCTGACTGCGCTGGTGCGTGCGGTCGGTGGCGTTTCCGGGCGGGTTCGCCTCGTGATCGTCGGGGAGGGGCCGGAGCGCGCGAACATACTGCAGGCCGCTGCGGCGATGGGGATGGCGGACAAGCTGGTACTGCCCGGATTCCTCGATCGGCCGTACCGCTATATTGGCCATTTCGACATGCTGGCGCTGTCGTCGCGGAGCGAGCAGTTTCCGATCTCGGTGGTCGAGGCGATGGCGGCCGGCTTGCCGATCGCGAGCTACCCGGTCGGCGATATCAGGCGAATGGTCTCGCCGGAGAATTTGCCGTTCGTGACCGAACTCCCCGGCGAAGTGCGATTGCGCGACGCGTTGCAGGCGCTGGTCGCCGATCCCGTGTTGCGCGCCTCGGTCGGCGCCGCGAACCAGGCCAAGGCGCGGGCTGAATTCGACGAAGCGGTTATGATCGCTCGCTATCGTGCGTTGTACGAAGACGCACTCGGACGGCCTGGCGTACTAGGCGAACTACTAACCTAGGTCGTAATATTGCTCGCGCGTTGCGTCCTTGCGATATAGGGGGCCGTATTTTCCGGGAGAGGTGACGTCGTGTTCAAGGGCCTGAAGCCTATCGTCTATAACGGTCGGGAAGTCTGGCCTCTGGTTGAGGGCGGCAAGGGCGTCGCCGCGACCAACCACGCGTCGGCCGGCGCCTGGGCTGCGGCCGGGGGCATCGGCACCGTCTCGGCAGTCAACGCCGACAGCTACGATCCCGAAGGCAAGATCATCCCGCAGGTCTATGCGGCGCTGACACGACGCGACCGGCACGAGGAGCTCGTTCAGTACGCGATCGAGGGCGCGGTCCAGCAGGTCGAGCGCGCGTACGAGATCGCTGACGGCAAGGGCGCGATCAACATCAACGTGCTGTGGGAAATGGGCGGCGCGCAGCGGATCCTGCACGGCGTGCTCGAACGCACCCGCGGCAAGGTGGCCGGCGTCACCTGCGGTGCGGGCATGCCGTACAAGCTGTCCGAGATCACTGCGTCCTACGGCGTCAGCTACCTGCCGATCGTCAGCTCCGGCCGTGCCTTCCGCGCGCTGTGGAAGCGCGCCTATTCGAAGGCAGCCGAGTGGCTTGCCGCGGTGGTGTACGAGGATCCGTGGCTTGCAGGCGGGCATAACGGCCTGTCGAATGCCGAGGACCCGTTGAAGCCGCAGGACCCGTATCCGCGCGTGAAGGAACTGCGCGACGTGATGCGCGAAGGCGGCATCAGCGACGACGTGCCGATCGTGATGGCGGGCGGCGTCTGGTATCTGCGCGACTGGAACGACTGGATCGACAATCCCGAGCTCGGCACGATCGCGTTCCAGTTCGGCACGCGGCCCTTGCTGACGCGCGAGAGCCCGATCCCGCAGGGGTGGAAGGACGCGTTGACGCAGATCGAGGAAGGCGATGTGCTGCTGCATAAGTTCTCGCCGACTGGGTTCTATTCGTCGGCAGTGCGCAATCCGTTCCTGCGCTCGCTGGAAGCACGCTCCGAGCGCCAGATCGCGTTCTCGACGCAGGAGGCTGGCGATCATGTGTTCCAGCTCGACGTCGGCGTGAAGGGCAAAAACTTCTGGGTGACGCGCAACGATTTGCTGCGTGCGCGGCAGTGGTTCGGCGAGGGCTACACAGATGCGCTGAAGACGCCGGACAACACGCTGGTGTTCGTCAGCCCGACCGAGAAGGGCATGATCCGCAAGGACCAGGCCGACTGCATGGGCTGCCTGTCGCAATGCTCGTTCTCGAGCTGGGCGGATACCGAGACTAACTCGACCGGACGCCTCGCCGACCCACGCAGCTTCTGCATTCAGAAGACGTTGCAGGACATCGCGCACGGCGGGGACATCGACCAGAATCTGATGTTCGCGGGCCATGCGGCGTATAATTTCAAGAAGGATCCGTTCTATTCGAACGGGTTCGTGCCAAGCGTCGGGCAGCTGGTCGACCGGATTTTGACGGGGGATTGAGGCCTTTCCATCAGGCCGGGCCTCAGGGTCGCTCGACTTGTCCGGGCACCGTTCTGTCCAGCGGTGCACCTCCCCGGCGAAGGCCGGGGTCCAGGTGGAGAGGTCGCAGTAACGGAGCTCTGCGTGACATAGCAGCGTCCCCTAACTGGACCCCGGCCTGCGCCGGGGAGGTGAAGCAACTGCTGACAACGTCTCGATAGACACTTTAAGTCTACCGAGGTCCTGAGCCGGAACTGCCGAGTTGTGGCGCTAGCTTGCGTTTTTCAGTAGCTGAGCGAGTAGAAACAACAATGACTCTACACGCCTGGTGGTTGTTCGTAGTCGCGGTGTTCCTGTTATGCGGGACGCCCGGACCAAACATGCTGCACGTCATGACGCGCAGCATTGCCTTCGGTGCGCGGCGGAGCGTCGCGGCGATGGCGGGGTGCCTGACCGCGCTGGTGCTCGTGCTGGCGGCGTCGGCAGCAGGCGTGTCCGCGTTGCTGGCGGCGTGGCCGCGGGTGTTCGATGCGCTGCGCTATGGCGGCGTTGCGTATCTGATATTCCTCGGGATTAAGGCGTGGCGCGGGGCGGGGGCTCCGATCGACGTCGGCGACGATACGTCGCCGGTGGCACTTCCCCCGACCGTATCGGCGTGGCGGCTGTATCGCGGCGGGTTCGTGATCGGGATCAGCAATCCCAAGCTGCTGTTGTTCGCCGCCGCCTTCCTGCCGCAGTTCGTCGACCGCGCGTCACCGCAGGCGCCGCAGTTCGCGATACTCGTCGTGACTTTCGCGGTGGTCGAGAGCTTTTGGTACGGCGTGTATGCAGCCGGTGGGCGGACGCTCGCGCGCTATCTGACGCGCCCGGCGTTGCGGCGCGCCTTCGACCGTGTGACGGGGGCGATCTTCGTCGGGTTCGGTCTTGCTTTGCTGCGGGTGCGAGCATAGCCAAAGCATGCCGCGCCATTGCCGTTCGGAGCGATAGCGCGCATAGTGGAGGCATCGCGGCGCTTCGTACGGGCAGGCTGCGACTGAGAGATGCTTTGCGCTCCCGCTCCGAGCCGGGAATGCCGCATGACGATCTATTCTTTCTTCGTGATCTCAGGGGCCGCATCGTGACGACGGGCACCGAAACGGTCGTGCCGATCTCGCGCGCCGTCAACGTCAGCGTTGAACAGCCTCAGGTCGTTGCGATGTGCAAGAAGCATGACGCGATCATCAGTGCGATCGAGACGCTGCCATCAGGTGGCACGCGCGTCGTGCTGATGAACAGTGCCGATGCCGCGAAGATCATCAAGGCGTTCGGGTCGAAGGTTCTGACCGGGAACGTCGCGCGAACACATTGGATGCGCGCGGTTTAAGATCGCTGCGATCCTCCCCCGCCAGGGGGAGGTGGCTGGCCCTTGCCAGACGGAGGGGGAGGAAAGGACAACCTTTGTTCCGCGTCCTCCTCCTCCGTCACCTTCGCTGACACCTCCCCTGGCGGGGGGGGATCGTCCATCGATCAGTCGGCGACAGTGCCGACGACCGCGCCACCAGCGCCGCCAACGGCTGCGCCCTTCTCGACGCTACCACCGGTCGCGGCGGCAACGCCTGCGCCACCGGCTGCACCGATGCCCGCGCCCTTGAGCGTCGAGCATGCGCTCATCGAGACGGCGGATGCGACCAGCAGGGCGGAAACGGCAAACTTCTTCATCTTGGATACTCCTGTCTCTCCGGGGGTATCCAACAAATGCTGCACCGCGGCATCGGTTCCAAATCTTGATTTAGATTGTATCGACGGGTTCAGACCCACCCGTCGAGCACCTGATCCGGCGGGCGATGGCCATCGGCCCACATCCGGATATTCTGGATGACGCGCTCGCCCGATGCCATTCGCCCCTCGAGCGTTGCGGAGCCCATGTGCGGCAGCATCACGACGTTGGGCAGAGCAAGCAATCGCGGATCGATCACCGGCTCGTGTGCCCAGACGTCGAGACCTGCGCCCGCCAGCTTGCCCGCCTCCAGTGCATCGACCAGCGCACCTTCGTCGACGATCCCGCCGCGCGCCGCGTTGATGAGGTACACGTGCGGCTGCATAAGGCCGATCCGGCGGGCGTCGATCAGGTCGCGGCTATCGGCATTCAAGGGCGTGTGGATCGTGACGATGTCGACCGCCCCGAGCATGTCGTCGAGCGATGCGTGGAAGGTGGCGACCAGTTGCGCCTCGCGGACCGCGGGCAGGCGGGTGCGGTTATGATAATGGATCGTCAGCCCGAACGCGCGCGCCCTCAGCGCGACCGCCTGGCCGATCCGTCCCATCCCAACGATCCCGAGCGCCTTGCCGCCGATTCGATGGCCCAGCATGCCGCCCGGGCTCCAGCCGTTCCACTGGCCGGACCGTACCAGCTTCTCGCCCTCGGCCAGCCGCCGCGGTACCGACAGGATTAGCGCCATCGTCATATCGGCGGTGTCCTCGGTGAGCACTCCCGGCGTGTTGGTGACGATGATCCCGCGTGCGCGTGCCGCCTTCAGGTCGATGTGGTTCACGCCCGCACCGTAGTTCGCGATCAGCTTCAGACGGTCGCCCGCGCCGGCGATCAGTGCGGCGTCGATGTCGTCGGTCACGGTCGGCACGAACACGTCGCAATCGGCCATCGCCGCGGCGAGCTGGTCGCGGTCGAGCTTCACATCGGCGCGGTTGTTCTGCGTGTCGAACAGCGCCTCCATCCGATCCATCAGCGTATCGGCCAGCTCGCGGGTGACGACGACCTTGGGGTTCGGACAGCGGCGTGTGTCGATCATGCGACCGGCTTGGCGAAGGCGCTCGTGCCCGTCAACGTTCCGTCAACGTCGGGGCCGCAACTTCGGTTGAGGAAAGCGGTTGGTCGCGATAGGAGTTCGGCTCGCCAGTTAGGACATGACCATGCGCATTCTCGCCGCCGCGCTTTCCGCTCTTGTTGCCGCTGCGCTGGTGCCCGACCCCGTGGCGGCTGCCGACGCGACGAAGAAGAGCGTGCCCTATTACGCGTCGATCTCGGCGTCGCGCGCGCGGATGCGGACCGGGCCGGCGCGGACGTATCCGGCGAGCTGGCTGTATCAACGCCAGGATCTCCCGATCAAGGTGGTCGCGATCTTCAAGGAATGGCGCAAGGTCGCTGATCCCGATGGCACGGAAGGCTGGATGCAGGCGAACCTGCTCAGCGGCACGCGCACCGCGATCGTCCACGGCGCGGGGCCGGTGGAGATGCGCGAGAAGCCCGTCTCGTCCGCCAAATTGCTTTGGCGCGCAGCGCCGGGCGTGGTCGGGCGGCTGAGCCAGTGCGGCAATGGCTGGTGTAGAATGGACGTGAAGGGGCAGGCGGGGTTTGTGCAGATCGGTGGTCTCTGGGGTGTCGAGGCCGGTGAGGCTCTGCCGTGAGTGTTTGAGGGGGCTTGATGATGGCGTAATGTGGACACCGACCAACCCCCGCCCCCCCTTTTAGGGAGGGGGAGGTCAGCGGATCAGTTCATCAATTCCACCGCCATCGCAGTCGCCTCTCCGCCGCCGATGCAGAGCGAGGCAAGCCCGCGTTTTTGGCCAGTCGTCTCCAACGCCGAAAGCAACGTCGCCAAAATCCGCGCGCCGCTTGCACCGATCGGATGGCCTAGCGCGCACGCGCCGCCGTGGATGTTCACCTTGTCGTGCGGCAAGCCAAGGTCGCGCATCGCGATCATCGCGACGACGGCGAAGGCTTCGTTGACCTCGAACAGGTCGATGTCCGACGCCGACCAGCCGGCCTTTTCCATAGCCTTCCGCATCGCGAACACCGGCGCGGTCGTGAACAGGGCCGGGGCGTGGGCATGCGCGGCGTGTGCAACGACGCGCGCGATCGGAGTAATGCCAAGGCGCTCTGCAACGCTCGCACGCGTCATCACCAAGGCGGCAGCACCGTCGGAAATCGACGAGGCATTGGCGGCGGTGATCGTGCCCTCCTTCGAGAAGGCAGGCTTCAACGTCGGGATCTTGGCGACGTCGCCCTTCGCCGGCTGCTCGTCGAGCGAGACCGTGGTAGTGCCCTTCCGCCCCGCAATATCGACGGAGACGATCTCGCGGTCGAAAGCGCCGGACTTCTGCGCGGCTTGTGCCCGGTGCAGCGACTCGATCGCGTAGTCGTCCATCTGCTGGCGCGTGAACTGGTATTCGTGCGCGGTGTCCTCGGCGAAATTGCCCATCAGCTTGCCGGGTTCGTACGCATCCTCGAGCCCGTCGAGATACATGTGGTCGTACATCCGGTCATGCCCGATCCGCGCGCCGCCTCGGTGGCTCTTGGAAAGGTACGGCGCGTTGGTCATGCTCTCCATGCCGCCCGCGACGAGCAGGTCGACCGACCCAGCCGCGAGCGCATCGGCGGCTAGGATCGCCGCCTGCATCCCCGAACCGCACATCTTGTTGACCGTCGTCGCCTCGACGTGATCGCCGAGCCCGGCGTTGATCGCAGCCTGTCGCGCCGGCGCCTGGCCGAGCCCGGCGGGGAGCACGCAGCCCATGTAGATCCGCTCGATCTCGGCCGCCGAAACGCCCGAGCGCTCGACCGCACCGCGCACCGCATCGGCGCCAAGCTGCGTCGCGGTCGCGCCGGCAAGCGCACCCTGGAACGACCCCATTGGCGTACGTGCGTAGGACAGGATGACGATAGGATCTCGATCGGCGGCCACTTCACTCTCCATATATTCTTCTGCCCCCGTATCTGGGGTTGATGTGCGGCAATACAAAGCACCGCGGGATGCGCCTAGACCTCCCGTCATGGAAACACTCATCACGACGCTCAAATGGTGTGCAGCAGGGTCGGGGGTGATCGCCGCCTTCATGGTGTCGCTCGATTTCGGGCGGCGCGTGACGGGGTGGGGGTTCGTGCTGTTCGTTGCCTCGTCGATCGCGTGGCTGAGCGGTGCGGCCTTGACCGGGGACTGGGCGCTGGGCACGCAGAACATCGTGTTGTTCGGGATCAACCTCCTCGGCGTGTATCGCTACCTAGTGCGGAAAACAGGTGTCTGAGGCTGCGTTCTGGGCGGTGCTGCTGGGCGTGCTCGGGGCGATCATCGGCAGCTTCGTCGCGGCGCTGGTGACGCGCTGGCCCGACGGGCGATCGGTGATGCAGGGGCGCTCGGCGTGCGATGGCTGCGGGCGGACACTCCGCGCGGTCGAGCTGGTGCCGTTGGTGAGTGCGCTCGTCCTGCGCGGTCGGTGCCAAGGATGCGGCGTTGCGATCAGTCCGGTGCACTGGCGGATCGAGTTGGCGGGGTTGGCGATCGGCTTGGCAGCGGGGATCGTCGCACCGGGGACGGTCGGCATCGCCGGCGCGGTGTTCGGATGGCTGTTGCTGGCGTTGGCAAGCCTCGACCTCGTCGCATTCTGGCTGCCCGATCGGCTGACGATCCTGCTGGCTGCGACCGGGCTCATTGGCGCCGCGCTTGGTATCGACCCGCCGCTTCAGGAACGGCTGATTGGCGGACTCGCCGGGTTCGGGACGCTGTGGCTGGTCGCGGTCGGCTATCGGCGCATACGTGGCCGCGACGGGATGGGCGGCGGCGATCCCAAGCTGTTCGGAGCGATCGGACTGTGGCTCGGGTGGCAGATGTTGCCCGCCGTATTGCTGATCGCGAGCATGATTGGGCTCGGCGTCGTCCTTGCCGCACACCTCAAGGGACGCAGCATGGCAGCGGACACGGCGCTTCCATTCGGCGCGTTGCTGGCGATCGCGGCTTATCCCGCGTGGCTGTTCATGATAGGCGTGACGCCATGATATCGCTCGCTCTTATGCTCGCGCTGCAAGCCGCGACGCCTGCGCCAGCTGCCAATTCAGGTCCGGGCCCCCTCGGCGCGATCGGCCAGCAGAAGCTCCCCGCGAAGGGATGCGCCGCGTATCTCTGGAGCATGGACGCCGGTCGGCAACTCGTCGCGATGGCCACCGCCGACCCCGCGCAGATCCGTCTCGCGATCGACGGCAAGACCAATGACTACGCGATGACGACCCAGTCGCCCGCGATCGGCTTCGGCTTCGGCGGCGTCACGCAATATCGCGGCGGCGACGTGACCGCGACGCTCGATATGGCGGTCGCGGTCCGCGCCGACATCTCCGCAGGCGCGACCGTGACGTCCGCGACGCTACGGATCGACCGCCCCGGACGGGATACTGTCGTCATACCGGTCGGTGGCCTAATCGGCTGTGTCTGAGGTTAATTTTTGTGAAACCAAGCCGTCCTATGTGCGTTACGTGGACGAAGATGGGGGTGAATCGAGCACGATCGCTGCCTGTAAAGGGGATCGTGTGACAGCTTCTAACAGCCGGCATCATTGGCTCGCTTTGGCGTTGGTAGCGTCGACAACGGGATTCGCGGGCGTCGGTTCCGCGCAGTTGGTGAAGCCGGGCACCGCCCCAGCCAAAGGTCCCGACGCGCCGAAGCCCAGCGACCAGTCGCAGTCGAACGACCCGCGTTCCGACGCGCCGATCGTGCCCGACGCCGAGTTCGACAGCGCTTTGCCGCCGTTGAGCGGCGACCTCAACGCGCCGTTGGAAGCGATGGCACCGTTGCCCGCTCCCTCGACGCAAACACCCGCGACACCCGCCACCGCAACGACCCCCGCGACCACGCTGGCCGGCGACGTCCTGCCCCCGACCGGCCCCAGCGATCCGCAGCTCGCGCAACCGCTGACGCCGCTGTCGAGCTTCGACACGACCCCGCTTCAGACCGCGGCGGATATCAAGGACAAGGACGCGCCCGAAATCCGCTACGAGACCGCCACCAAAGGTCTCGACAAGGCGGGCGACGGGCTCGAAGGCGAATACAAGGCGCTGTCCGCGCTCGCCGAGGGCAAGGGCAAAGCGGCGAACGCCACGCAGGTCGCGGCGCGTGCCCGCGAGGACGAGGCGCTGGCGGTGCGGCTGCTGAAGTCGCTCGGCTATTACGATGCGACGGCGATCTCGACGATCGAGACGATCCCCGACGCCGACAAGACCAAGCCCGCGCGGCTGAAGGCGACCGTCAGCGCGCAACCCGGCCGGCTCTATTCGCTGTCGTCGATCACCGTGAAAGCGGACGCGACGACCCCGCCCGATCTCGTCCGCACGCAATTGCCGCTCAAGGTCGGCGATCCGATCGAGGCCGCACGCATTCAGGGCGCGGAGGCGAATGTCAGCCTGACGCTGCCGCAGCAGGGCTATCCATTCGTCAAGGTCGGCGAGCGCGACATCCTGCTCGACGACCGGACCCCGACCGGCGCGTACACGCTGCCCGTCGATACCGGACCGCGCTCGTCGTTCGGGCAGCTTCGCACCGAGGGCGATCCGGTCTTCAACCTCGAGCATCTGAACCTGTTCCCCCGGTTCAAGGCGGGCGAACTCTACGACAACCGGATGACCGACGACCTGCGCGATGCGCTGGTCGCGACGTCGCTGTTCTCTACCGTGTCGGTCGAACCGGTCCGCACCGGCACGATCAACCCCGACGGCACCGAGCAGGTCGACCTGCTGGTCCGCCAGAGCGAGGGCAAGCCGCGGTCGCTCGGCGGCAATGTCGGGTTCTCGACCGGGCAGGGCTTCCGCGCGGAAGGCACGTGGCAGCACCGCAACCTGTTCCCGTACGAGGGCGCGCTGATCGGATCGGTAATCGCGGGTACGCAGGAGCAGGGCCTGTCGGGCACGTTCCGCCGTGCCAATGCGGGCAAGCGCGACAAGACGTTCAGCCTGACCGCAGGCGCGAACCATTCGAATTACGATGCGTACGACGCGTTCACGACCAGTGTCGGCGTCCGCTGGAGCTACGACTCCACGCCGATCTGGCAGAAGCCGCTGACCTATTATTACGGCGGCGAACTCGTCGGCACGAACGAAAGCGTCTATGATTTCGGTCGCGGCGAGAACGTGCGCCGCACCTACGGCATCGTCGCGTTGCCGGGCCAGGTGAAGTTCGATCGCTCGGACAGCTTGCTCAACCCGACCAAGGGCTATCGCCTGACGCTCAACCTCAGCCCCGAGACGTCGGTGCAGGGGTCGGTAAAGCCTTACATCCGGACGATGATCGAGGGGACGTTCTACTACCCCGTCTCCAGTAGCATCGTCATCGCCGGGCGCGCCAAGGCGGGCTCGATCCAAGGCGTTTCCCGTGACGACCTCGCCCCCTCGCGGCGCTATTACGGCGGCGGCGGCGGATCGGTGCGCGGTTACGGATACCAGCGGCTCGGGCCGTTCGATCCGAACGGCGATCCGGTCGGCGGGCGCTCGCTCAACGAATTCGCGCTCGAAGCCCGCTACCGGTTCGGCGATTTCGGCATCGTGCCGTTCATCGACGCCGGCAACAGCTATGAGAGCAGCACGCCGAACCTGTCGTCCCTGCGCTACGGCGCGGGCATCGGCGGGCGATTCTATACCAGCTTCGGCCCGATGCGTTTCGATGTCGCGACGCCGCTGAACCCACGCGAGGGCGACGGCAAGATCGCCCTCTACATCTCGATCGGGCAGGCATTCTGATGGCCGAAAACGGCACTCCACCTGTTGAACAGGGCCCTACTGAGCGGGACCAGTTCGAGCAGACCGAAACGGTGATCGTCGAACGTCGCCCCCTGTGGCAGCGCATCCTGAAATGGCTGGCGATCCTGGTCGTCGGCCTGATCGCGCTCGTCCTGATCGTGCTGTTCGGGATCAACACCGATCCGGGCCGGCGCCTCGTCGCTGACCAGATCGGCGGCTACACCACCGCATCCGGGCTGAACATCAAGGTCGGCCGGATCGATGGCTCGATCTACGGCGCGATGACGCTCAGCGACGTGCGCGTGTCCGATCCCAAGGGCGTCTTCCTGACCAGCCCGAAGCTCGCCGTTGACTGGCGTCCGTTCGCGTTTGCCAAGAACCATGTCGATGTGCGTTCGCTGACCACGCCGCTGGTCACGCTGCAGCGCCGCCCGGTGCTCAACGCGACGCCGACCGATCCCAACGCGCCGTTGCTCCCCGATCTCGACATCGACGTGAACCGCCTGGTTATCGATCGCTTCCTGATCGCCAAGCCGGTCACCGGCCAGACGCATATCGTCAAGATCGACGGCGCGGTCCACATCGCCGACAAGCGCGCGCAGCTGACCACCAACGCGACCGCGCTGACCGGCCCCGGCATCGCCGGCGGCGACCGCCTCGTACTGAAGCTCGACGCGGTGCCCGAGCAGAACAAGCTCGACGTGAATTTGAAGCTGACCGCTCCGGTCGGCGGCGTCGTGTCGACGATGGGGTCGTTCAAGGCACCGTTGACCGCGACCGTCGATGGCCGCGGCAGCTGGGCCTCGTGGCAGGGGCGCGCCGTCGCAACGCTCGGCGGCGGGCAACTCGCCAACCTCGGGCTGACTGCGAAGAACGGCCATATCGAAGTGCGCGGTTCGACGCGTCCCGGCCTGTATCTCGAAGGGCCGGTCGAGCGCCTGACGTCGCCGCAGCTCGACGTCGCGATCGACACGACGCTGAACGACCGCAAGGCCGACACGCGGATGACGCTGAAGTCGGACGCGCTCGCGGTCGACGCCGGCGGCCTGATCGATCTCGCCAACAGCCGGTTCGGCAATTTCGCGGTGAACGCGAAGCTCCTGACGCCCGGCGCGATCTTGCCGAACCTGCGCGGTCGTGACGTGACGGCGCGGGTCGTCCTCGACGGTGCGTTCGCGACGCCGACGGTCGACTACAAGGTCCGCGCCACCACGATCGCGTTCGGCGACATGGGCGTCGAGAACCTCTACGCCGAGGGGCTCGCACGCGTGAACTCGGACCGTATCCTCGTACCGATCAAGGCGCGCGCGCGTCGCGTGACGGGGCTCAATGCCGCGGTCGGCGGGCTCGCGACTAACGTCGCGATCGACGGCGACTTCGCGATCTCGGGCGTCAACGTCCTCTCCGACAACCTCAAGATCCGTTCGGACAAGATCGACGCGACCGCGGTCGTCGTCGCGAACATGGCGACCGGGCGCTATACCGGCGCGCTCAAGGGGCGGATCAACAATTACCGCGTCGACGGCATTGGCATCGTCAACCTGACGACCGACGCCAAGCTGGTACCGGGCCCGAACGGCGGTTTCGGGATCACCGGCCGCGTCGTCGCGCAGACTTCGCAGATCTTCAACGAAGGTGCGCGCAGCTTCCTCGGCGGCAACGCGATCGTCCGCTCGGACATCGGCTACAGCCCCGAAGGCATCGTCACCTTCCGCAATCTCCGGATGAACGCGCCACAGTTCCGTGTGACCAGCGGCGAAGGCCGGTTTGATCCGGCGACCGGTGCGGTGCTGGTGAATGCCGACGCGTATTCGACCGCCTACGGTCCCTTGTTCGCCCGCGTGACGGGCAGCGCAACGGCGCCGGTCGTCGTCCTGCGCGCACCGCGTCCGGGCGTCGGCGTCGGGTTGGTGAACCTTAACGCGCGGATCGTCGGCCGCGGCGGCGCCTATGCCGTCACCGCGAGCGGCAGCACCAATTACGGGCCGTTCACCGCCGACGTGCTGGTCAAGCCGGGGGCGCAGCTCGCGGTCGACGTGCGCCGCGTGGTGTTCGCCGGGATCGTCGGCAGCGGCCGGATCGTTCAGACGGCGGCCGGCCCATTCGCGGGCGCGCTCCAGTTCGCTGGCCAGGGCCTGTCGGGCAATGTCCGTCTCGCCAACCAGGGCGGCTACCAGCGCGCCGATGTCGCGGCGCGCGCCAACGGCGCCAAGATCCCCGGCATGGTCGACTTCACCATCGGCCGCGCGATCGTCAACGCCACCGCGGTGCTGACGCCGACGCCGCAGATCGTCGCCGACGCGCAGGTCGCGGACATGCGTTACGGCGCGATCGTCCTCTCGGCGGCACGTGCGAAGGTGAACTATGTCGGCGGCAACGGCACCGCGCAGGCGCTGCTGACCGGCTCGAACGGCGTGCCGTTCCGCCTCGCCGTCAACGCGAAGCTCAGCCCCAACACCTACCTCGTCGCCGCACAGGGCCAAGCGAACGGCATCGATTTCCGCACCGTCAACCCGGCGCGCATCCAGGCGGTAAAGGGCGAATATCGCCTGTCGCCGACCCGGATCGACTTCGGTGGCGCAGGCGGTGGCTCGGCGCGCCTGGCTGGCAGCTACGGCCGCGGCACGAACGCGCAGGTCCGGCTCGATCGCCTCGACCTGTCGACGCTCTCCGCTCTCGTCCCCAACCTCGGGATCGGCGGCAAGGCGACCGGCAGCCTCGATTTTGCGCAGGCGAATTCGGCCGCACTGCCGACCGCAGACGCACGCGTGACCGTCACCAACTTCACGCGCTCGGGTCTCGCTGCCGTCTCCGACCCCGTCGACATCGTGTTCGCCGGGACGCTCGGCGGCGACGGCGCGACCGGTCGTGCCCTGGTGCGTCGCGGGACGTCGGTCATCGGCCGCATGGTCGCCAACCTCCGGCCGCTGCCGGCCGGCAACGGCTCTTGGAGCACGCGTCTGATGGCCGCGCCGCTGTCGGGCGGGATCCGCTATAACGGTCCGTCCGCGGTGCTGTTCAGCTTTGCCGCGATCCCGAACCAGCAGCTGTCGGGCCCGATCGCGGTCGCGGCAGACTTCTCCGGGCGCCTGTCCGCACCGCAGCTGAACGGCGTCGTCCGCGCCGACAACCTGACTTACGACAACGAGACCTATGGCACGCGGCTGTCGCAGATGCGGATCGCCGGGCGGTTCTCGAACACCGACCTGCAATTGACGCAGCTCAACGCGAAGGCCGGCGACGGCACCGTGCAGGCGCAGGGCAGGATCGGGTTTGCGGCGGACAGCGGCTTCCCGATCGACATCCGCGCGACGCTGAACAATGCGCAGCTCGCCAAGAGCGACGCGATCAGCGCCACTACGACGGGCACGGTCCACCTGACGAACGGGCGCGACGGTGGCCTGATCCAGGGTGATCTCCAGATCCCCGAGGCGCGCTACCAGATCATCCGCCAAGGGCAGGCCGAGGTTCCCGAACTGACGGGCGTGCGCCGCAAGAGCGACATCCGAACGCCGGTCTCGACCGATCGCTCGGACGTGCCTGCTATCGGCAAGTTCAAGCTCGACCTTCGCGTCCGTGCGCCGAACCAGCTGTTCGTCTCGGGCATGGGCCTCGAGTCCGAATGGGAGATGGACATGCACATCGGCGGCACCTCCGCCGCGCCGATCGTCACCGGCGGCATGGACGTGGTCCGCGGCACCTATTCGTTCTCGGGCAAGCGGTTCGAGGTGAACAAGGGTCAGATCCGCTTCCGCGGCGGTGCGCTGACCGATCCGGACATCAACATCCAGGCGACCACGACCACTAGCGACATCACCGTCGTCATCAACGTCACTGGGACCGGCCAGAAGCCGCAGATCGCGTTCACGTCGACGCCGGTCCTGCCGCAGGACGAGGTGCTCAGCCGCCTGTTGTTCGGGTCGAGCCCGGCCAATTTGTCGGCGACCGAGGCGATTCAGCTGGCGTCCGCGCTTAACTCGCTGCGCGGATCGGGCGGCGGCGGTCTGAACCCGCTCGGCAAGCTCCGCTCGGCGACCGGGTTCGACCGGTTGCGCGTGCTCGGTGCCGACCAAGCGACCGGCCGCGGGACGAGCCTCGCGGCGGGCAAGTACATCACGAAGAACATCTATGTGGAGATCGTGACCGACGCGAAGGGCTTCACCTCGACGCAGCTCGAGATCGCGCTGACCAAGGCGCTAAGCCTGTTGTCGGCCGCGGGATCAAGCGGCGGGCAGAGCGCGAGCGTGAAATATACGAAGGACTATTGAGTAAAGATCACAACAGGATAGGTTCGGTTATGAAACCTACGGCGTAACGCCGGGGCGCGAGGATGCAGCATGACCGAACATGTCGACGTGATCGTGGTGGGCGCCGGCATTTCCGGGATCGGCACCGGCTACCACCTCCAGACGCGCTGCCCCGACCGCAGCTACATGATCCTCGAGGGTCGGCAGTCGATGGGCGGGACGTGGGACCTGTTCCGCTATCCCGGCATTCGCTCCGATTCGGACATGCATACGCTGGGATTCGTCTTCCACCCGTGGACGGCGGCCAAGTCGATCGCCGATGGCCCCTCGATCCGTGCTTATGTCGAGGAGACGGCGCAAGCGTACGGAATCGACCGGAAGATTCGCTACGGCCACCACGTCAAGGCCGCGGCGTGGTCGACCGAGGACGCGCGCTGGACCGTCGAAGCCACCGGCCCCGATGGCCCGGTAACGCTGACCTGCAACTTCCTCTCGATGTGCGCGGGCTATTATAATTACGCCAAGGCCTATTCGCCCGAGTTCGAGGGAGCGGACAGTTTCGCCGGACAGATCGTCCACCCGCAATTCTGGCCCGAAGACCTCGACTATAGCGGCAAGCGAGTCGTCGTGATCGGCAGCGGCGCGACTGCCGTGACGCTGGTCCCGTCGATGGCGAAGACCGCGGCGCACGTAACCATGCTCCAGCGCTCGCCGACTTACATCGTCGCGCGGCCGGGCGAGGACGGCGTGGCGAACTGGCTTCGTGGGAAACTGCCGGCAAAGGCAGCGTACGGCATCACGCGGTGGAAGAACGTGCTGATGGGGATGTTCTTTTACCGGATGGCGCGAAAGAAGCCGGCGGTCGTCAAGGAGCGGATGATCGGCATGGTCCGCGATCAGCTCGGCCCGGACTACGACGTCGCGACGCACTTCACCCCGCGCTACAATCCGTGGGACCAGCGCGTCTGCCTCGTGCCCGATGGCGACCTGTTCACCGCGATCAACGCCGGCACAGCCTCGATCGTCACCGACACGATTGCACGGATCACGCCCGACGGCATCCGCCTCGATTCGGGCAAGGACCTGCCCGCCGACGTGATCGTCACTGCCACTGGCCTCGAACTGCAACTGATGAGCGGTGTCGCGTTCAGCCTCGACGGCAAGCCGATCGAGCTCGCCGGACGGCTGCAATATAAGGGTATGATGTTTGACGGTGTGCCGAACCTGTCCTCGACCTTCGGCTACACCAACGCGTCGTGGACGCTGAAGGCGGACCTGACGGCGATCTACATGTGCCGACTGTTGAATACGATGAAGAAGCGCGGCCTGCGTCAGGCGACGCCGTTCAATGACGATCCGACGATGAAGAGCGAGTCGTTCCTCGATTTCACATCGGGGTACGTGCAGCGCGCCGCCGCGGCTTTGCCGACGCAGGGAGAGCGCAAGCCGTGGAAGCTGAACCAGAATTACGCCCTGGACGTGCTCGCGCTCAAGTTCGGTTCAATCGATGATGCGATGCGGTTCTCGAACCCGATGCAGGCTCGTGCGCGGCGCGAGCACGTTACCGCCTGAGGGTACCGTTTTGAGTCCCGACTAGCAGTCGGGGCATCCAGGATCGGCGCGGGGTTTGCCTAAGCAGGTTCACACTTCGCCGATGGAAAGACTATAAAGCAAAATCAGCGCTTAGCGGGCGGGCAGTTGCGCCGAAGTGCCTCGGTCCAGACAGCAGCCACTTTAAAATGTCGGCCCGAACACCGAGGCGCGCCCTTATTCGACGCCTCCGCAATGTTCGAGCCGACCGGCATTCACCAGGGGCGAATGCCTTCGCCGTAAACGAGCGCGATAATGAGCTTCAGCATGTTTTGCTCCCTAATTGGCACCGAGAAGGTGCCGGTTCCGAATATCGGTTAATGAAGCGTTAAACAATAACATTTGTAATTTGTTAACCATCTTCTTGGCGTCCGGGCGTGCTAAGTGCTTAAGGGTATATTTATGCGTCCGAGCTATGCGGGTTGGGATGAGCCACATTCCGCACGGTCAGGTCGAAGGCAGCCCGCATTTAGGGGGCATTCGGCTGTTGGACGCCGACCTGTCGATAAAGCGCACGCGGGATGCGATATGCCAGGCTTCACAAGGTTCTTGGCGGTTTCTCGTGCTTGCCGAGGTTGCGAATTTTGCGGTGTTGCGGCGTCATCTCGGGCGATCGAGGGCGGACACCGTGATAGTCGATGTCGCGGCGCGGATCGCCAATACGCTGCCCGACGCCAGGGTCATGGTCGCGGGACGCGACACGGCGGAAATCGTCTTCGAGAGCGAGGCACGGCTAGCCTTGGACGTTGCGATCGCCGCGCTGGAAATCGCGTTCGAGGACCCGTTCGACATCGACGGTGAGTCGTATGTGATCCATATCCAGTTGGGGGCTGCCGCCGCCTCGGCGCACCGCGACGAGGTCCTGCTCATAGAAGAGGCCGAGCACGCGTTGCGCGAAGCTCGGGCCGAACGAATCACGATCGCGCGGGATGTCACCGGCAACCCTGCGGCAATGGATCGTGCCGAGCTATCGCTGGACCTGACGCGTGCGATCGAAAAGGAGGAACTGTTCCTCCAATACCAGCCAAAGGTTCACCTCCGTCGCCAGCAGGTCACGAGCGTCGAGGCCCTGGTCCGCTGGAACCACCCGACACGTGGGCTCGTGCTGCCCAACGACTTCATTCCTCTGGCCGAGGAGTCGCGGGATATCGTCGCACTTACGTTGTGGACGATCCGCCGTTCGATTGCCGATCAGAAGGCACTGGCTGCCAGTGGTCACGACCTCCGGATTTTCATCAACATCGCGGGGGCATTGCTCGCCGACAAGCGCTTCGTTCGTCGCGCCTGCGAGTTGGTGCAGGCGAGCGGGGCGCAACTCGGGTTTGAGATCACGGAGACGTCGGTCATCCGTGACCCGGAAAGCGCGATCGCAAACCTCAAGATATTCGCGGATATTGGGATCGTCATCGCGATTGACGATTACGGAGCCGGCCTGTCATCGCTGGCGTATCTGAAGCAGTTGCCGGCACGCGAACTGAAGATTGACAAGCTTTTCGTGACGCAGCTCACGAGTTCGAATCGCGACCCGCTGATCGTCCGCTCGACGATCGACCTCGCGCACGCGCTCGAGATGGAGGTGGTCGCAGAGGGTGTCGAGACCCAGGCGGCGATGGCACTGTTGTCGGTGATGGGCTGCGACATGATCCAGGGCTTCCTCATTAGCCGACCGATCAACCTCGATGCGCTGATCCATTTTCTCGATGATGGAAAGTATCAGGCTTTGGCAGCCGATATGCGCGCGCCGTTCAATCGTCTTGCGACCGTCTGGAAGCGCGCCTGATCGCAATGGCGCAGCGCTGGATCGTAGCGGCCGCCGCCGTAGCCCTGACATTCATCGGCCCGGCCGTGTCGGCGCAACCGGCTATCGTCCAGGCAGAGGACGTTGCTGCCGACCGATACGAGACGACGGTTGCGGATGCCAATGCGACGATGCTGGTCGATCCGGCCAAGGCGTTGCCCAAAGCGATCGTCGCCGAACGCCTTGGTGCACAAATCGCCGACGAGAAAGCTCGCGGCATTGCGATCGCCACCGCACAATGGCTCCAAGGCGAGGCGTATCTCCGGATCAATACCCCCGACAAGGCGGATGTGCTTATCCGGGGGGCACTTGCGGCGGTGAAACGGTATCAGCCAAAGTCGAAGCTTCATGCCGACCTGCTCATATCGATGGGGTGGCTCGACAGCTATCAGGGCCATGTCGGCAATGCGCTTATCGACTATCAACTGGCATTCGGTATCTACCGAAAGCTTGGCGATGCTCGGGGGCAGTCGCGGGCGCTGGTCTTTATCGCGTTGCTCTATACGCAGGCTAAGGACCCCGAGACGTCCGATCGCTATTATCAGCAGGCGCTCGATATCTATCGGGGGGACGTGAATATCGCCGTCTCCGTTTACAACAACCGTGCCTTGGTGTTCGCCGAGGACAAACAATACAAGAAGGCCGCGGAGCAGTTCAAGAACGCGCTCGATCTCGCGAAGCAGCTTAACAGCAGGAACCTGCTCGAGCTGATCTATATGAACATCGCGCGCGTGCAGCTCGAACTTGGTAACCTGACGCTGGCGGACCGGGCTATCGCGAACGGGCGGGCGATGGCCGATCCCAGTGACCCGAGTCTCGCAGGGCGCCTGACGGCAACGGCAGCGCAGGCGGCGTTGCAACACGGTGACCTGCCGCGCGCTAATCGATTGATCGAAAGTGCGCTGGTCGGGATCGATCCGAAAACCACGGGCATTTCGTACCGCGATTTTCATCAGACCGCGTACAATGTCTTCACGGCAACGGGCGACACCACTTCGGCGCTGGTGCATCTGCAAGCTCTCAAGCGCCTCGACGACGCTGGCACCAAGCTCGCCACCGACACGAAGACCGCGCTGATGGCGGCGCGATTCGATTTCGCCAATCAGGAGTTACGGATCAGCCAACTCAAGGCCAGCGAATTGCAGCGCAGCATTGCGTTCGAGCGCACACAGGCGCGGACCCAGCGGAATATCTTTATCGCGACGGGGGCTGCGGTCGCGGTCGTTATCGTTCTGCTGGCGATCGGGCTGGTTACGATCCGTCGCAGCCGGGATCAGGTACGTGCTGCCAACGACGACCTTGCGACGACGAACAGCGCATTGGGCAAGGCACTGGCCGCGAAGACCGAGTTCCTGGCCACGACCAGTCACGAGATCCGGACGCCGCTGAACGGTATTCTGGGCATGACTCAGGTGATGCTGGCGGACCCGACGCTTCCGGCGGACATGCGCGACCGGCTTGGCGTGGTACATGGCGCCGGGATCACGATGCGGGCGCTCGTCAACGACATCCTCGACATCGCCAAGATGGAAACCGGCAACCTGACGATCGAGGCTGCTGCGTTCGACGTCTGCGCGACAGTGAAGGACGCGGCGCGGATGTGGGAAGAGCAGGCGCGCGCGAAAGGCCTCTCCTTCACCGTCGATGTCGGCGGTTGCCCTGCAATGATCATGGGCGACGCCGCACGGGTTCGGCAGATCGTCTTCAATCTCCTGTCGAACGCGCTGAAGTTCACCAAGACGGGCCATGTCGCGCTGAGCATCCAGGTTGGCGACGACGACCGGTTGCGTGTTGGCGTCACCGATTCCGGTATCGGTATTCCCGCCGACAAGATCGAGGAAATCTTCGAATCGTTCCGCCAAGCCGATGCCGGGACGACACGGCAATTCGGTGGTACTGGTTTGGGACTGTCCATCTGTCGCAATCTGGCGCGCGCCATGGGCGGTGACGTGTCCGTCAGCAGCATCGTGGGGCAGGGGGCGACCTTCACGCTGGTCCTGCCGTTGGTCCGTGCCGACTCGAAGGCGGTCGATATCGTTGAGACGGATACGCGACCGGGTACGCTGATCGTCGATCGCAACCCGATCACGCGCAGCATGTTCAGGACGTTGCTTGCACCGCACGGCGGCCCGATCACCTTCGCAGCCTCGGTCGACGAAGCGGTCACGCGTCTTGCCGATGGCGACATCGCACGCGTGTTGATCGACGATGCGACGGTGCGTGTCGGCGACGACGCGCTGGGCGGACTGTCGCGGGTTGCCGAGGCGGCGTATATTTCGGGTGCCGAAACGACGTTGCTGTGGCCCGTTGCCGCAGAGGATGAGCGTGAGGAACTGCTGGGTACGGGGATCACGCGGGTCGTTGCGAAGCCGGTGAGCGGGGGGGCGCTGATTGCGAGAATGTTCGATGGATCGGTATCGACCGACGGCGTGAATCCCGACCTTGTATCGCATGCTGCATGAGGCGTAGAGGCGGCCATATGGCCACGATATATCCTCCTTTGATCTATGTTAAGCGGGGGGTGCGGTGAACGTTTTGTTCATCGAGGACGACCGGATGAACCGCCGCGTCGTCAAGGATATGCTCGACGTCGCAGGCGTCGCTATGGTCGAGGCGGAAAGTGCGGAACGCGGTCTTGAGATCCTCGACGAGCAGGACTTCGCGATGATCCTTGTCGATCTGCGGATGCCGGGCATGGATGGCATCACCGCGATCCAGCATATCCGTGCTCGGGGCGACGCCAAAGCCAAGGTGCCGATCATCGTCGTGACCGCTGATATCGCGCCAGATCTGCGGGAGCGTTGTCTGACGGCGGGTGCAGACGACGTTATTTTCAAACCGGTCGCGATGGATTCGCTGTTCGACGCGATGGGTATGATCCTGGCACGGGGCGCCGACGGCGACGGCCTAATCGTCTAGGCGTCGCTTTGACCGTGGCGCCCGAGCGCCGCGCCGAGCGATGCAGTCGCGCTGCCGCGTCTCGCTGGCTTGGGCTGAGACGGGTCTGGCGACCAGCCGGTCAGGAACACGATCTGGAATGTCTCGTGGGTCCGGCCACGATCGTCCGATGCGCTTGCGAAAGCCGCAGCGGTCCGTCCCACCGTCGCCGACACGAGAGGCTGGCGCTGGGCCAGGATGTTACCCGCCCCCATTCCGCGCAGGTCGCCGAGCAGCCGGCCGAGATCGCGGTACCCGACGTCGAGCGTCTCCACATCGGCCACGGGTAGGGCAAATCCCGCACGCATCAGCAGGTCGCCGGCGGATCGCACGTCGATCTGCGGATGGAGACGCGCGGCGGGCCGTTCGCTTTCCGCGGACCTCAGCGCACTGCGAAGTGCCGGCAAACTCCCCGCACCAACGAATGCACCGAGAAACAGGCCGTCAGGACGCAGCACGCGGCGGATCAAGGCTAGCGCGCCGGGCAGGTCGTTGACCTGATCGAGTACGCCGGCGCTTACGACGAGATCGAACGACGCATTGGCGAACGGGAGGCGATCCTCGTCGGCTTGCACGCCGCCCGGCTTGGCAGCGAACGCGAACCCCGCATCGCAGCGTGCCACGCGAGCGCCCGGCGGCGGGGCGAAGGCGCCGTCGAAGCAGCCGAGATCGAGGATGTCGGTAAAGTCGCGGGTCACTGCATCCAGCCGTTCGGCGATTCCGTCGAGCATCGTGGCCCGCAGGAAGTCGTGCTCGGCATAGCCGGGCGCGGCGCGGTCCCGGCGGACACGGCGCGCGGCGCGGTCGAAGATTTCTGGGGCGGAGTTTTCTGAAACGATATCGGACACGTCTTCGCTTGTGCCGTGGTCGCGTGCCTCCGACAAGGGCTGGCACTCATGGGGGGGCTGGATGAAGATACTCGCCCCGTTCCGCTTCATCGCCGGGATCGCCTTGCCGCCGCGGTGCGCCGGTTGCGGCACCCCGGTTGCCGAGGATCACCGGTTCTGCGCGATCTGCTGGACAGGGTTGCGCTTCCTGGGACCGCCGTGGTGCGCCAGCTGCAACCGACCCTTCGCGTTCGATCGCGGTGACGACGCACGGTGTGCGGCATGCCTCGAGGATCCGCCGCGTCATGCCGGCGTCCGTGCGGCCGTCGCGTACGGTCCGATCGCGCGGACGCTGGCGCTGCGCCTGAAATATGGCGGGCGTATCGCCTTTGCGGAGACCATGGCGCGACAGATGCGGCGCTTGCTGCCGGACGAGGTCGACTTGCTGGTGCCAGTGCCGCTGCACCGCTGGCGAATATGGTCGCGCGGCTTCAACCAGGCAGCGCTGATCGCCGACGCCATCGCGAAGCTGTCGGGGGTAGGGCACGATCGCACCGTTCTGACGCGGCCCAGGCGGACGATCCTGTTGCGCGGGCTCGGCGGACGACAGCGGGCAAAGGCGGTGTCGGGCGCGTTCGCGGTTACGGCGCCGGGCCGCGTGCGGGGCAGGGCGATCGCGTTGGTGGACGACGTCTACACCAGCGGAGCGACTGCCGACGCGTGCACCCGCGCGCTGCTCAAGGCGGGCGCGCGATCGGTCATGATCCTGTGCTGGGCGCGGGTCTTGCCGGCGTCTGACGATTGACAACGGCAAACCGAGACCACATTTCCCGCTTCATGGCTAAAGTCGAAATCTACACCAAGGCGTTCTGTCCGTATTGCACGCGCGCGCTGAAGCTCCTCGCATCGAAGGGGGTCGAGCCCGAGCAGTTCGACGTCACGATGGGGGGCCCGAAAAAGGCCGAGATGGTCGAGCGGTCTGGCGGTCGCATGACCATGCCGCAGGTCTTCATCGACGGTAAGCATATCGGCGGATCCGACGATCTGGCCGCGCTCGATGCGAAGGGCGGCCTCGACGCACTGCTCGCCTGATGGCGAAGATCGGCGTCCTCCAGATGACGAGCGGGATCGATCCCGCCGTCAACGCCGCGACGCTTGTCGAAGCGATTGGGATGGCTGCGGAAGCGGGGGCGGAGATGCTGTTTACGCCCGAAATGTCGGGTCTGGTCGATCGCGATCGGGCCCGCGCTGCCAACTCGATCGTCGCCGAGGATAATGACCCGGTGCTGGCGGCCGTCCGTGACGGTGCGGCATCGGCCGGCATTTGGGTCCACCTGGGATCGCTTGCGGTACGACGCGCGGACGGTAAATTCGCTAACCGTGGGTTCGTGATCGACCCGAGCGGCGCGATCCGCGCACGCTACGACAAGCTTCATCTGTTCGACGTCGACCTCCCGTCCGGTGAGAGCTGGCGGGAATCCTCAGCCTATGTCGCGGGCGAGACGGCGACGGTCGTCGACACGCCCGCGGGCAAGCTCGGTACGTCGATCTGCTACGATCTCCGGTTTGCCGACCTCTATCGCGCATTGAGCGATGCGGGCGCGACTATCCTGTCGGTCCCAGCCGCGTTCACGCGACCGACTGGCGCAGCGCATTGGGAAATCCTCCTGCGCGCGCGGGCGATCGAAGCGGGCGCGTTCGTCGTTGCATCGGCGCAGACTGGCGTTCACGAGGACGGACGCGAAACCCACGGCCATTCGCTTGTGATCGATCCATGGGGCGATGTGCTGCTCGACATGGGTGAGGGCGCAGGGCTGGCGTTCGCGGAGATCGATCTCGCTCGGATTAAGCAGGTGCGGTCGCGTATGCCAGTCCTTGCGCACCGCCGGACGATTCCTCCCGTATCGACCGTCGGTTGATCGTATTCGACTTGAAGTGCGGTGGCGGCCATGTGTTCGAGGCGTGGTTCGGATCGAGCGGCTCCTATGAAGAGCAACGCTCGGCGGGCCATGTCCGCTGTCCGGTTTGCGACGATGGCACGATCACCAAGGCGGTGATGGCGCCCGCGATCTCGGCAAAGAGCAACAGCAAGGCGGCACCACCGACCCCGGACGCGGTCAAGGTCGCGATGAAGATGCTTGCCACCCGGCAGGCAAAGGCGCTCGAGTCCTCGGAATGGGTCGGCACCGCCTTCGCCGACCGCGCCCGCGCGATGCACCTCGGGGAAGAGAAACACGCGACCATCCACGGTCAGGCGAGCCTTGCTGAGGCGAAGGCCCTTGTCGACGAAGGCGTTCCGGTTGCCCCGCTTCCCCTGCCAATCGTTCCACCGGGAAAAGTGAACTGATCCGCGGCTAACCGCGCCTTGGCGGAAGAGGTGGGATTCGAACCCACGGATGAGTTACCCCATCGCTGGTTTTCAAGACCAGTTCCTTAAACCACTCGGACACTCTTCCAACCTGTACCCGGCGAGCCGGGAGGACGGCGTCTAAGCGGAGAGCGTCGGGATCGCAACCGTTGCGATACGCCGTCTGTACGGTTGCATCAGATTGCGCGGAGAGCAGGTGGTCCGCTAGGCTGTTGGCATGGACCTAGACGCTATTTCGCACCACTTCTTCGGCACGACCGACATCGATACGCTGAGCTCGGGGGCTCTGGAGGCCGGTCGCGAGCGCGTGTCGATCGCGTTCGGCACCGAGCGGGATGCTGGGCGGCGGTTCGCGCTTTGGGCCGTGTTGCGCGCGACCGGCGATGCGCCCGACCCTATGCGGGCGTTCAAGGATCCGCGGGAACAGCGGGCGGCACAGATGTATGCCTCCGCAATCGGGGCAGCCGGCGCGGACGACTAATGGTCAGGCCGCGCGGCGTTCCAGCAGCGCACGGTCGATCCGCCGGATCAGGTCCGCGATCGGCGGCATGTCGCTATCGCAACGACGCCCGCGAAGCGACGGCTGGTCGATCTGCATACGCTTGCCGAGCAGCGTGAAGACATCCTGTTTGCGTGCCATCGAGTCCGATCCTTTCCGTTGGATGGGAGTATGCCGGCCAAGCGTTAACCAAAGGTTCGGCTGCGGTGTCGGACGCGTAAATTAGTTCCGCGCTCCATGATGGCGATACGCAACGCTGGCGCCTGTCCCGCGTTCTGTGTGACGAAGCTGGCGTACCGCCATGGGTTTCACGGGGAGTCGGCCACTGACCACATATCCAACCGGCTGGACCGTCCTGGAGACCGTCCGGCACCTCGCCGCGGCATGGGATCAGGACAATTCGCACGAGACATTCCCGGCGGAGCGGATAGCCGACCTCCACGGCGCGGGCGCGCTGGCCGCGTTCAAGACGCTTGGCACGGGCGTGCAGACCGACGCGCTGCTCGACGTTCTGCGCGCGATCGGGGGCGCCGATCTCAGCCTTGGGCGCGTGTTCGAAGGGCATGTGAATGCCGTCCAGCTCGTCGCGACCTACGGCAACGACGCGCAGCGCAAGGCGCTCGATGCGGATCTCGCGGCGCGCAAGGTCTTCGGAGTCTGGAATACCGAACCGGCGCCGGGACTCGCGATCCACGCTGCTGGCGACAGTCGCTGGACGCTTGACGGTGCGAAGAGCTTTGCGACCGGGGCCGGGCATCTCGATCGCATCCTGGTGACGGCGCGCGATGCGAACGGCGACAAGCAGCTCGTGCTGGTCCCGATCGCGGGCGAGACTACACGGACCGACAATTCCGGATGGCAGGTGCGCGGGATGCGAGGCACGTGCAGTGGGCGGTTCGACTTCACGGGTATGGAGATCGGTCGCGAAGGCGTGATCGGTGCGCCGAACGACTATGAACGCGAGCCACGCTTCAGCGCGGGCGCGTGGCGGTTCACGGCGGTCCAGCTCGGCGCGGTCGAGGCACTCGTCCGGCATCTGCGCGATCACCTCGTCGCGACCGGCAAGGGGGCGGACCCGATCCAGCGCGCGCGGTTTGCCGCCTGCCTGACCGAGACGCGGAGCGCAGGCTTGTGGGTGCGCCAGGCGGCGCATCTGGCCGAGGCGCAGGCGAGCGACGCCATCCCGCTGGTGTTGATGACACGCGGCGTGGTCGAAGAGGCGGGCTTGAAGACGATGGAGGCGGCGGCGCGCTCGGTCGGCACCGCGTCGTTCTTCGCGGCCAGCCGGATCGACCGGATCACGCGCGATCTGGGGCTCTACCTGCGCCAGCCGGTCCCGGACCAGGCGCGCGACCGGGCGGCGGCGGCGTGGCTTGAGGATGATTGCTGGGGCGACGATCGGTGGTGGTAGCACCGGGCGGCAAGGCCTGGAGCAACTTCACGCGGCGGGCACGGCGGATGTCGGCCAGGACGGCGGCGGGGCAGGGGCCCTGGCTCGTGCTGGCGCCGCATCCCGATGACGAGACGCTCGGCTGCGGCGCGTTCATCGCCTCGGTAACCGCGGCAGGCGGCCGGGTTCATACCGCGTTCCTGACCGATGGCGCGGGATCGCATCCTGATGCGCCTGGCTGGACGGGGAAGCGAATCGCGGGGCTACGGCGCGGTGAGGCGCGGGCGGCGTTGACGGCCTTGGGTGGTCAGCAGGACGCGCTTTATCTCGATTGGCCCGACGCGTCGCCGGCTTCGAAGGGCGATCTGCTGTTCGTGCGCAGCGTCGATCGACTGGCCACGTGGTGCAAAGCCCGCGGTGTCCGCCAGATCGCCGTGACATGGTCCGGCGAACCGCATTGCGACCACGAGGCCGCCGCCGCACTCGCCGAGGCGGTGGCACGGCGCGCGCATTGCCGTCTCTGGCAGTATCTCGTCTGGGGCTGGACCGTCCCCGACCTGACCGAGCGCCTGCGTAGCGCCCGCACGGTCTCGATCGCCACGGCATCCGGTCGGCCCAGACAGCGTCGCGCGATGGCGTACCATCGCAGCCAGCGGGGCGGGCGGATCGTAGGCGCGCGCGAGAACTTCCGGCTGCCCGACGCGATGATGCGGCTGATGGACCGGCCGAACACCCTGTTGCTGGAGACCCGCGATGCGCCGTGAACACTCGATCGAGCCCGAATATTTCGAGGCGCTCTACAAGGACAAGGGCGACCCGTGGGAGTTCGAGACCAGTCCGTACGAGGCGGCGAAGTATGACGAGACCTTGGCCGCGTTGCCGAAGGAGCGGTTCGAGAGCGCGTTGGAGGTCGGTTGCGCGAACGGCGTCCTGACCGCGCGGCTCGGTGCACGCTGCGACGCGTTGCTCGCGCTCGACGTGTCGGAAACCGCGGTCGCGGCTGCACGGGCGCGGTGTGCAGACCAACCGCATATCCGCATCGAGCAGCGCCGACTTCCCGAAGACGCTCCCGCAGGGACGTTCGACCTGATCCTGCTGTCGGAGGTGGTGTATTACTGGGACAGCGCCGACATCGTCCGGCTGGCCGCGTACGTCCGCTCGGCGGCAGCGTCAGGCGGGTATGTGATGCTGGTCCACTGGATCGGCGAGACCGACTATCCCAAAAGCGGGGACGATGCCGTTGCCGAACTGCACGCTGCGCTCGGCGACCGCGTCACGGTCGTTCGCAGCGATCGGCACGAAGCGTATCGGCTCGACCTCTGGCGGCTGGAAGACGCGCGTTAGACGGATGAGCGCCTGCGCCTCGTGGATCGCAGCGGGCAACGTTGCGAAGCTGAGCTGGTCGCCGGGGTTCGCGGAGGCGGGGTTTAGCGCCGCCGTCACCGCGTAGGTCTCGTGCAGCGGTGCGTCGACCGGCTGGTCGATCCACCGCGCGACCGCGTCCGCCATGCCGCCTGGCGCACGGCCCGAAATCCTGCATGAGGTGAAGACGCGAACGTCTAGCGGGTGTCGAACCTGCCCGCCATGCGCCCGGATCCGATCGAACAGCGCGCGGTCCTCGGCAACGGGCGGGGTAGGGGCGCCACCGATCCGGCGGTACATCGCATGGGTCACCGCGATACTCGCGCCGCCTTCATAGAAATGGCGGGGCCAGGGATCATGCGCTTCGGTCTCGGCGCGCGCGCGGAGATAATCCAGAGCGGTGTGATAACGCCCGAGCTGATCGAGCCGCCGTCGTGCCGCGGCGCCAAGGCTCGCACGGTCGGACCGAAGCGTCAGCGCGCGACCCGCCACGGCGTCGTTGCCCGCATAGACATGCGCGGCGATCCGCACGATCCAGTCCGCGGAGACGTTCGTGTCCGCATCGGTCGACAGCAGCAGATCGGTATGACGCGTAAGCAGCGCGACACCAGCGTCGAGCGCTAGCCGCCGGGCCCATCCGGCATGACGCGCGCCTGGCAGAAGCGAAACGGCCGACCATGCAAGCGTCGCATGCGTCGGCCGCCAGTTCGTCAGGATATCGATCGTGCCGTCGGTGCAGTCGTTCGCCATCGCGACGATGACCACCTTGCCGCCGTAGCGCCCCGCGGCACGATCCAGCGCGTCGAGGCAGCCAAGCAGATACTGGTCTTCGTTCTTTACCGGAATGGCGATCGCCACCGCACGCTGCGCGTACGGTGGCGACGACCCGGGTTTGAACGAAGAGATCAAGCCGCCTCGGGGTTTTCAAACGCCGGCGCGTCGAGGTCGACGTTCAGTTCGCGCTCCCAGATGCGGAGCTTGCCGAGCGTCTTGAGGAACGCATCGACATCGCCCTTGCCGCCCAGCGCGATCACGCCGTCGTCCATGTCCTCGTCCTCGATGCCGGCCTTTTCGAGGAACGGCTTCGCGTCGGCGTTGAAGCCGATGAACTTGGCATGCCCGAACGCGTCGCTGACGAAGTCCTTGGCGGTCTTGTCCTTGCCGAGCTTCTTGGCCCCGTCCGCCGACACGACGATCGCGACCGCATCGTAGAGCACCGAAGGCGCACCATCGATCTTCTGCTTGCCCTCCGCGAGCGTTCCGTCGTCGAGCGTTGCGCCGGCAACCTTCGGTGCGATGATCTCGTACGTGGCCTTCGCCGCAACGATCCCGTCGACCAGGGCCTGCACGATTGCTGCCGGAGCACCGTCGGTGACGAGAATGCCAAGCTTGCGACCCTCGAAACTGCCGCTGGTGTTCTTCAGGATGCTGAGGGCATCCGAAGCGGGCAGGTCGGTCCGCGTCTCGACCGCAGCCTTGGCCTTTGGCGGCATCGCCTTGAGCCCAAGACCGGTCGCGACCGTCTTCGCGAGCTTCTCGTCGATGTTGAGCAGATGCCCGACCATCAGTTCGCGGATATCGACTCGCTCGACCTTCGACAGCTCGAACGTCAGCGCATCGCCGATGTGCTTCTGCTCGATTGCGGTCTGGCTGATGAAGAACTGCCGCGCCTGGCTGTAGTGATCGGCAAACGTGGCAGACCGCACCTGTGCCTTGCGCCCCGTCTCCTGCGACGGGAAATGCTTGTAGCCCTTCGATGGGCTCTCGCGCGGCGTGCCGGCCCAGCTGTTCGGTTCATAGTTCGCACGACCCTTGCGGGCATGCATCGCCATGTGGCCGTCCTGCTGGTAATTGTTCACCGGGATCTTCGGCGCGTTGATCGGGATATGCGTGAAGTTGGGGCTGCCGAGGCGCTTCAGCTGCGTATCGAGATACGAGAAGTTGCGGCCCTGCAGCAGCGGATCGTTGGTAAAGCCGATCCCTGGCACGATGTTCTGCGTGCAGAACGCGACCTGCTCGGTCTCGGCGAAGAAATTGTCGACCAGGCGATCGAGCTTGAAGCTGCCGATGATGCGGACCGGGATCTGCTCCTCGGGAATGACCTTGGTCGCATCGAGCACGTCGAATTCGAAATTGTCGGCGAACTCGTCGTCGAACAGTTGGACGCCCATGTCCCACTCGGGGAAATTGCCCTGGTCGATCGAGTCCCAAAGATCGCGACGATGGAAGTCGGGGTCGGCGCCGTTGATCTTGACCGCCTCGTTCCACGCGACCGACTGAAGGCCCAGCTTCGGCTTGAAGTGGAACTTGACGTAAGTGCCCTTGCCCTCGGCATTGACGAGGCGGAACGTGTGCACGCCGAAACCCTCGACGAAGCGGAAGCCGCGCGGGATGGTGCGGTCGGACATGATCCACATGACCATGTGCATCGATTCCGGGGTCAGGCTGATGAAGTCCCAGAAATTGTCATGCGCGGTCTGCGCCTGCGGGAAGCCGCGGTCGGGCTCCTGCTTGGCGGCATGGATCAGGTCGGGGAACTTGATCGCGTCCTGGATGAAGAACACCGGGATGTTGTTCCCGACGACGTCCCAGTTACCCTCCTTGGTGTAGAACTTGACCGCGAAGCCGCGTACGTCGCGTGCGAGATCGGCCGAGCCCTTGTTGCCCGCGACCGTCGAGAAACGAAGGAACATCGGCGTCTGCTCGCCGACTTCGGTCAGGATGCCGGCGCTGGTGAACTCTTCCAGGCTCTCGGTCAGCGTGAACGTGCCGTGCGCGCCATAGCCGCGCGCGTGGACAACGCGCTCGGGGATACGCTCGTGATCGAAGTGGAAGATCTTCTCGCGGAAGTGGAAATCCTCGAGCAGAGTCGGCCCGCGTTCACCGACCTTGAGCGAATTCTGGTCGTCGAATACCGGGATTCCCTGCTGCGTCGTCAGCACGTCGCCATCGCCGCTGGCGATCTGGTGGAGTTCGCCGCCTTCGCCGACCTGCGTTTCGAACTTGGCGCCCTGCGGTGGCGTGCCGGTATCCTTGGCGATGGTCTTGGTCATGTGCCGTCCTCGTAGCTTCTCAGGACCCACAGCGCGCGGGACGGGCTAAGAGTTGCACCGGAAACGGTGACTTAATGCAGATCAGCAAGATTGCGGGGGGAGGGCGTGAGCAGGGAGAAATGCCGGAGGGCGCGCGTTAAGCCGCGATAATCCCCAGCGAAAGACCAGCCATGCACATCGACCTGACAGGCCAGGCCGCGATCGTTACCGGCGCGAGTTCCGGTCTCGGCCGCGCCTCCGCCATCGCCTTTGCCAAGGCCGGCGCGAAGATCGCGGTCAACTACAACAGCAGCGCGGACAAGGCGCGCGAGGTGGTCGAGGCGATCGAGCAGGCCGGCGGCGAGGCGTTCGCCTGCGAAGCGGATACGTCGGACGAGGCGGCGGTTTTGAAGCTGTTCGACGAGACGGTCCAGCGTTTCGGCGGCGTCGACATCGTCTTCGCCAACGCTGGCATGCAGAAGGATGCGGCCTATGCCGATCTGACGCTGGAGGACTGGAAGCGCGTCATCGACGTCAATTTGACCGGCCAGTTCCTCGTCTCGCGCGAGGCCGTCCGTCGGTTCCGCAAGCAGGGCGACCGCGGGTTCAGCCGCTCGATCGGGAAGATCCTGTTCATGAGTTCGGTGCACGAGGTGATCCCTTGGGCGGGCCACGCCAATTACGCCGCGTCGAAGGGCGGCAGCGGGATGCTGATGCGCACGCTCGCGCAGGAGATCGCCGGCGACCGCATCCGCGTGAACGGCATCGCCCCCGGCGCGATCGCGACCGAGATCAACGAGGACGCGACCGCCGACCAGGACAAGCTGCTCGAACTGATCCCCTATGGCCGGATCGGCGACCCCGAGGACGTCGCCCGGGCGGCCCTGTTCCTGGTGTCGGACGCAGCGGACTATATCGTCGGATCGACGCTCACCATCGATGGTGGCATGAGCCTGTATCCCGGCTTCCGCGATAATGGATAAGCCTGGCATATCGATCGCGGACCACGGCGCGATCGGTAATTTGGAGACGATCGCGCTGGTCGATACGGCCGGCACGATCGATTATCTCTGCTGGCCGTGCCTCGACAGCGCGTCGGTGTTCGCGAGGCTGCTCGACGGAGACACGGGCGGGCATTTCTCGATCGAGCCCGGCCTGCCCGACGCGAACATCGTCCAGATGTACCTGCCCGAGACCAACATCCTGCTGACCCGATGGATGGCGAACGCGGCGAGCGTCGATCTGGTCGACCTCATGCCGGTCGGCAACGACAAGGACGACGCGCCGTCGCGGTTGGTCCGGCGGCTGACCTGCACGCGCGGATCGGCGACGGTCCGCGTCCGCTGCGCCCCGCGGTTCGACTATGGCGTGATGGGCCGCACGGCTTCCGTCACGACGTCGGGCGCGGACGTATCGCGCGGTCGGTTCGACCACGAGAGCGGCCTCGCGCTCGCGGTTCACGGTGCCACGACGTTGGTCGCGGACGACTGCGATCTGACCGCCGAGATACACCTGACCGAAGGCGACACCGTCTCGCTGATCCTCAGCAACCCCGACGACGTCTCACTCGACACCGAAGCGCTCGACGCGATCGTCGAGAAGGACCTAAACTATTGGCGGACCTGGAGCCGCAAGTCGCGCTACCGCGGCCGCTGGCGCGAGACGGTCGAGCGCTCGGCGATGGCACTGAAGCTGCTCACCTCGCGCAAGCACGGCTCGATCGCCGCCGCCGCGACCTTCGGCTTGCCGGAAGCGCATGGCGGCGTGCGAAACTGGGATTACCGCGCGACGTGGGTCCGCGACTCATCCTTCATCGTCTATGCCTTGCTCCGGCTCGGCTATCAGGGCGAGGCGGTCGGCTTCCTCCACTGGGCGATGGACCGCGCGCAGGCGTGTTCGAAGGGTCATCTCGGCGTCATGTACGCGCTCGACGGCGGCGAGATCGCCGACGAACGCAAGCTCGACCTTGCCGGGTTCGAGGGCGCGACCCCGATCGTCGTCGGCAATGAGGCGAAGGACCAGACGCAGCACGACATCTACGGCGCGCTGCTCGATGCGACCTATCTCGGCAGCAAATACGGCGAGCCGATCGCGCATGACTCCTGGGTCGCGATCGGCCGGATCGTCGATCAGGTCTGCGAGACGTGGGACACGCCGGATTCTGGTATTTGGGAGGTCCGCGGGCCGAAGAAGCATTATCTTCATTCACGCCTGATGAGCTGGGTCGCGGTCGACCGCGCGGTGCGGCTGGCGCAGAAGCGTTCGCTCCCCGCGCCGCTGGTCCGCTGGTCGGAGACGCGGACGGCGATCCACGACGATATCTGGGCGAACTTCTGGAACGACGATCTCGGCCGCTTCGTCCGCGCGATCGGCGATGCGCCAGAGGATTTGGCGGTCGACGGCGCGCTGCTGATGATGCCGTTGGTCCGCTTCGTCGGCGCGACCGATCCGAAGTGGCTCGCGACGCTGGAGGCGATCGGCGAGGACCTGTCCGACGACGGGCAGGTCTACCGCTACCGGATCGACGACGGCTTGCCGGGGCAGGAAGGGACGTTCGTCGCCTGCTCGTTCTGGTACGTCGAATGCCTCGCGCGGGCAGGGCGCCTTGATGAGGCGCGGCTGAACTTCGAGAAGCTGCTCGCGCACGGCAACCATCTCGGCCTGTTCGCCGAGGAGATCGCGCAGGACGGCAGCTTCCTCGGCAATTTTCCGCAAGGCTTCAGCCACTTGGCGCTGATCAGCGCGGCCTTCTACCTCGACCGCGCGCTCGACAGTGACGGTCCGCGCGAATGGGCATGACAATTTTCACTGACGCAAGGACGACAGCATGAACCTCGATATCACGGGCAAGATCGCACTCATCACCGGCGCGGACAGCGGCATGGGCAAGGAAACCGCCCGGATGCTGCTCCAGGAAGGCGTCCGCGTCGCGATCACCGACCAGCCCGGCGGCGACCTCGACGCGAGTGTCGAAGAGCTGAAGGCGCACGGCGAGGTGATCGCGGTCGAGGCGGATCTGACCAAGCTCGACGACGTGAAGGCGCTGTTCGCGAAGGTCCGCGAGCAGCTCGGTGAGCCGGACATCCTGGTCAACTGCGCGGGCGTGACCGGCGCGACCGGCGACTTCCTCGACGTTGACGATGCCGGCTGGCAGTCGACGATCGACATCAACCTGATGGGCGCCGTGCGGGTGTGCCGCGAGGCGATTCCGGCGATGCGCGCCGCCAAATGGGGCCGCATCGTGCTGATGAGTTCGGAGGATGCGGTGCAGCCCTATGTCGACGAGCTCGCCTATTGTGCGTCGAAGGCGGGGATTTCGAGCCTGTCGAAGGGGCTGTCAAAGGCTTACGGCTGCGACAACGTCTTGGTGAACACCGTCTCGCCCGCGTTCATCGCGACGCCGATGACCGACAAGATGATGCAGAAGCGTGCCGACGAGAAGGGGGTGAGCTTCGACGAGGCGATCGAGACGTTCCTCGAGGAGGAGCGCCCGGGGATGACCTTGAAGCGCCGCGGGACGTCGGAAGAGGTCGCATCGGCGATCGTGTTCCTGTGCTCGGAGCGGGCGAGCTTCATCAACGGTGCGGATATCCGGGTGGATTCGGGCTCGGTGATGACCGTCGCGGGGTGAACGCTCAGGCATCGCTAGAACGTAAATAAGAAATCCTCTCCCGCCAGGGGGGGTGGCAGGCGCAGCCTGACGGAGGGGGAGGCAGGCGAAACCTTTGTTCCGTGTCCTCCCCCTCCGTCGCTCCGCGCCACCTCCCCCTGGTGGGGGAGGATTGCAAAAGTGGGCCTTACCCCTCGAACAAGTCCTTAAACTGCCGCGGCTGCGACCGGAGATACTGCTTCGGCGCCTTCACCTTACCCCCAAGATGCGCCGCCGCATGCCAGGGCCAGCGCGGATCGTAGAGGATCGTCCGAGCTAGCGCGATCATGTCCGCATCGCCCGTCCCGACGATCGCCTCGGCCTGCTCGAAATCGGTGATCAGCCCGACCGCGACGACCGGGATCGACACCGCCTGCTTCACCGCCCGCGCGAGCGGCACCTGATAGCTCGGCCCGACCGGGATCTGCTGCGCGGGCGTGATCCCACCGCTCGACACGTGGATGGCACTGCAACCGCGCGCCTCCAGAACCTTCGCGAACGCCACTGTCTGATCGGAATCCCAACCGCCCTCGGCCCAGTCTGTCCCCGACACGCGCATCGTCACCGCGCGCTCGGCCGGAAACGCAGCCCGTACCGCGTCAAACACCTCGAGCGGGAACCGCATCCGGTTCTCGAGACTGCCACCATACTCGTCCTCGCGCCGGTTCGACAGCGGCGACAGAAACTCGTGCAGCAGATACCCATGCGCCGCATGCAACTGTACCGCGTCGATCCCGAGCCGCGCCGCACGCACCGTCGCTGCCACGAACGCATCGCGGACCCGCGCCAAACCCTCGGCGTCGAGCGCGACCGGAGCATTCTCCTCCGGCAGGAACGGCACTGTGGAGGGCCCCTCGGTCTGCCACCCGTTCGGCTCGCCCGGCGCGATCTGCAGCCCACCCTTCCAAGGCACCTCGCACGACGCCTTGCGCCCGGCATGCGACAACTGGATTGCGATCGGCATGTCGGACCAGCGCCGCACGCTCTCGATCACGCCCGCCATCGCCGCCTCGGTCGCGTCGTCGTACAGCCCGACGTCGCCATGCGTGATCCGCCCCTCGGGCAGCACCGCGCTCGCTTCGATCGTCAGCAGCGCCGCACCCGACAGCGCGAGCTGGCCCAGGTGGATCTGGTGCCAGTCGTTCATGCAACCGTTGGTCGCGGAATACTGGCACATCGGCGCGATCACGATCCGGTTCGCGAGCGTCAGGTTGCCGACCTGAAGAGGCTCGAACAGTTTCGGCCCGCTCATGCGGCGATCGATCGGATGGTGTAAGGCATGTGCATGTCCTTGATACGTAGAAAAGTGCCGCGAAAACTCGCTGCTGCCTGCGGAACATAGGAACGGGCGGGCGGGTTTCACGGCAAGGAATGCTGCACCGCGATAAAGTCGTGCCCGCAGCGATGATTACGACACGAAAAGGGTCCTCGCATTGCATCTACTGCCCGACACGCTCGACGCCGGCTCGGCCTATCCCCTCGGCGCGACCTTCGACGGCCTCGGCGTCAACTTCGCGGTCTATTCCGCCAATGCCGAGAAGATCGAACTCTGCGTCTATGACGAGACCGGCCGCCGCGAACTAAAGCGCTATCCGCTCCCCGAATGGACCGACGAAGTCTGGCACGGCTACCTCCCCGACGCGCAGCCGGGCCTCGTCTACGGCTATCGCGCACATGGCCGATACGCGCCCGAGGAAGGCCACCGCTTCAACCCCAACAAGCTGCTGCTCGATCCGTACGCCAAGCAGATGATCGGCGAACTCCGCTGGACCGACGCGATGTACGGCTACCAGGTGAAGTCGCCGCGCGCGGACCTGAGCTTCGATAAGCGCGACAGCGCGCTGACGATGCCGAAGGGCGTCGTGACCGACAGCCATTTCGACTGGTCGCGCGACGTGCGCCCGAACACGCCCTGGTCCGAGACGGTGATCTACGAGGCGCACACCAAGGGCCTGACCAAGCTGTTCGAGGAGGTCCAGCCCTCCGAACGCGGCACCTTCGCAGCGCTCGGCAATCCCAAGGTCATCGATCACCTCAAGCGCCTTGGCGTTACCGCGATCGAGCTGCTGCCGATCCACACCTACATCCAGGACCGCTTCCTCCAGGAAAAGGGCTTGCGCAACTACTGGGGCTACAACACCCTCAACTTCTTCACGCCCGAGCGTTCGTTCTTCGCGACAGACAGCCACGACGAACTCCGCCGCTCCATCCGCCGCCTCCACGCGGCCGGGATCGAGGTGATCCTCGACGTTGTCTATAACCACACCTGCGAAGGCTCCGAGCAAGGTCCGACGCTGTCCTGGCGCGGCCTCGACAACGCGAGCTACTACCGCCTCGTCAAAGACGACCCGCGCTATTCGATCAACGACACCGGCACCGGCAACACGCTGAACCTCACCAAGGCCCGCGTCATCCAGATGGTCGCCGATTCGCTGCGTTACTGGGCGACCAGCTTCGGCATCGACGGCTTCCGCTTCGATCTCGGCCTGACGCTGGGCCGGACGGACACCGGCTTCGATCCCGGCGCAGGGTTCTTCGACGTGCTCCGCCAGGATCCCGTGCTCGGCAGGCTGAAGCTTATCACCGAACCCTGGGACATCGGCCCGGGCGGATACCAGCTCGGCAACTTCCCCCCCGGTTTCGCCGAGTGGAACGACAAGTACCGCGACACCGTGCGGAAATTCTGGCGCGGTGACCATGCGCAGCGTGCCGACCTCGCCGCGCGCCTGACCGGCTCGGCCGACCTGTTCGATCGCCGCGCACGCCGACCCTGGGCAAGCGTCAACCTGCTCGGCGCGCATGACGGCTACACGCTTGCCGACACGGTTGCCTACGAGGAGCGTCACAACGAGGCGAACGGCGAAGACAATAACGACGGCCACTCGAACAACTGCTCGCGCAACTGGGGCGTGGAAGGCCCGACGGAAGACCCCGCAATCCTCGAAACCCGGTCGCGCGTGATGCGGTCGATGCTGACCACGCTGTTCGCGTCGCTCGGGACGCCAATGCTGGTCGCGGGCGACGAGTTCGGCCGCACGCAGAACGGCAACAACAACGCGTACTGCCAGGACAACGAGATCAGCTGGCTCGACTGGAACAAGGCCAAGTCCCCCGAGGGCGACGCACTGATCGACTTCACCGCGCGCCTGATCGCGCTTCGCCGCGACTATCCCATGCTCCGCGCCGGAAACTTCCTCTACGGCGAGGACACGCCCGCCGAGGGCCTCAAGGACATCGAATGGTGGGACGAGCGTGGCCAGCAACTCACGTCCGCAGATTGGGAGAACACCAACGGCCGCGCGTTGGTGATGCGCCGCGCCTGCGAGCGTGAGTCGGGCGAGGTGCAGGTGATCTCGCTGTTGCTCAATGCGTCAGAGGGGCCGCTGACCTTCCACATGCCGCCGCCCGAGGAGGTGGAGCGCACCGTCCTGATCGACAGCAGCAAGCCCGAGCAGGGCGCCACCCCGATCAAGAACAGCTACGAGCTTCCCCCGCAGGGCGCGGCGTTGCTCTCCTGGACGATCGAAGCAGCGTGACTTGGGGGCCGACGCTTGCCGCCGACGGAACGAACTTCCGCCTCTGGGCGCCGGATCGCGACGCGGTAACGCTCGAGGTCGCTGAAGGCGACGCGGTTGTCATGACCCGCGAACCGGAAGGCTGGTTCAGCGCGAAGGCGTCGGTGGGGCCAGGGACACGGTACCGGTTCCGCCTGACCGATGACCTCGCGGTTCCCGATCCCGCCTCGCGCGCGCAATCCGGCGGCGTGCACGGCTGGAGCGTCGTCGTCGGTCCTGAAGCCTATACGTGGCGGACCCCCGACTGGCGCGGCCGACCGTGGGAAGAGATGGTCATCCAGGAGGTCCATGTCGGCACGCTCGGCGGCTTCGCAGACGTCGCGGACCACCTCCCGGCAATCGCCGCGCTCGGCATCACGGGAATCGAACTCATGCCCGTCAACGCGTTCGGCGGCACCCGCAACTGGGGCTATGACGGCGTGCTGCCCTACGCCCCGGCCGAAAGCTACGGCACCCCCGACGAACTGAAAGCGCTGGTCGACCGCGCCCACGAACTCGGTCTCGCCGTGTTCCTCGACGTGGTCTACAATCACTTCGGCCCCGACGGAAACTACCTCGGCGCCTATGCGAAGGGCTTCTTTCACCCCGAAGTCGATACCCCATGGGGTGGCGCAGTTGCGGTCGACCAGGCGCCGGTCCACCGCTATTTCGTCGATAACGCGCTGATGTGGCTGAACGAGTACAAGTTCGACGGCCTCCGGTTCGATGCGGTCCACGCGATCGAGAACGATGCCTTTCTCGACGCGATGGCTGCCGAACTGCGCGAGAAGACCGCCGGCCGCCACGTCCACCTCGTCCTCGAGAACGAAGGCAACGATGCCGACCGGCTCCACCCGGCAGCGTTCGACGCGCAGTGGAACGACGACTTCCACAACGTCCTGCACGTCCTGCTCACCGGCGAGACCAGCGCCTATTATGCCGACTTCGCCGACCGCCCCGCCGAACGCCTCGCGCGCTGCCTCGGCGAAGGCTTCATCTATCAGGGAGAGGCGTCGCCAAACCAAGACGGCAAGACTCGCGGCAAGCCCAGCGCCCACCTGTCGCCGACCGCGTTCGTCGCGTTTCTCCAGAACCACGACCAGATCGGCAACCGCGCGATGGGCGAACGCCTGACGCTGCTCGCGGACCGCAAGAAGCTCCGCGCCGCCACCGCGTTGCTCCTGCTCGGCCCGCAGATACCCTTGCTCTTCATCGGCGACGACCACGGCAGCGAAAGCCCGTTCCTGTTCTTCACCGACTTCCACGACGAACTCGCCGACGCGGTGCGCGAAGGCCGCCGCAAGGAATTCGCCAAGTTCGCCGCCTTCGCCGATCCCGAAGCACGCGAGGCAATCCCCGACCCCAACGCGCAAGAAACCTTCCTGCAATCGGGAGCACGGCCCGGCGCCGATGCGGCCGAGTGGCAGGACCTGTACCGCACCCTGCTCAAGATCCGCCACGAGCAGATCATCCCCCGCCTGCGCGACACGACCGCGACCGGCGCCGAAGCGATCGGCGAGGGGGCGGTCGTTGCACGCTGGAAAATGGGTGACGGCGCAATCCTGACAATTGCGCTCAACCTCGGCGACGATGTCGTTGATTTTCCGGCAATAGAGGCTTCGCCGATCTTCGCCGAGGGCGAACCGGGGGAGGCTGCCAGCGTGGCAGTCTGGCTGGATCGATGAGCAGCCTCCGAACACTCGCTGTCGCCGCCGGCCTGCAACCCGAATGGCAGGACGCAGCAGGTCGTCGCCAGACCGTCGCCGACGGTGCGTTACAGGCGATCCTGTATCGTCTCGGCCATCCGTCCGGAAGTGAAAAGCAGATCGCCGAAAGCCTCGCCGCGATCGAAGCTCGAAACGCGCAGGGTGTCCGTTTCTTGTCCATCGATGTGGGAGACCCGATCCGGCTGAAATCAAAGGTATCGGGCAAAGCCGAACTTACGTTCGAAGACGGTACGATGCGCTCCGTCACAGTCAATGACGGCGAGTTGAGTCCGATAAGCAAAAGCGGCTACCACGAGCTTGAAATCAATGGCGAAGTCATCGACATTCTCGTTGCACCACGCCGCTGCTACACGATCGCCGACGCGCTACCAGGACGTAAACTCTGGGCGCCCGCCGTCCAGATCCCGAGCCTCCGCACCGATGCGCCGAAGGCGTTCGGCGATTTCGTTTCGCTAGCCGATGCCGCCCGCGCGTTCGGCCAACGCGGCGCCGATGCCCTCGCGATCAGCCCGACGCACGCGCTGTTTCCCGCCGACCCCGGCCGATACGGCCCCTACGCACCCTCGAGCCGCCAATTCCTCAATGGCCTGTACGGCGATCCCGCTGCATTCGGTGCACAGTCCGACGGCCGCGACCTCCCCGAACTGATCGACTGGCACGCCGCGATCCCCGAAAAGCTCGCACGACTGCGCAAGAGCTTCGATCAAGTGCTTCCACAGATTAAGGAAACGCTGACAACGTTCAGGCGTCAAGGCGGCGACGACCTCGAGCGCCATGCCGAGTTCGACGCCTTCCACGCCCACTTCTTCGCGACCACCCGCGCACGCGGCTGGCAGCAATGGCCCGCCGAGTATCACGATCCCGCTAGTCCCGCCGTCCGCCGCTTCGTCGCGGAGCAGGCGGACGATGTCACGTTCTACATCTTCCTCCAATGGCTGGCCCGCCGCGACCTCGACGCCGCGCAGATGGCTGCCAAGGACTCCGGCATGGCGATCGGCCTCATCGCCGATCTCGCCGTCGGCATGGACGCCGGCGGCAGCCACGGCTGGAGCCGGCGCAGCGACTTGCTCACCGGCCTGTCGATCGGCGCGCCACCCGACCCGCTGGGGCCGGACGGTCAAAGCTGGGGCATCACTGGCTTCGACCCGCAAGCGCTCCGTGACACGGCCTTCGCCCCCTTCATCGCGACCATCCGCGCTGCGCTCGCCCATGCCGGTGGCATCCGCATCGACCACGCGTTCGGCCTTCGTCGCCTCTGGGTCGTTCCCGAAGACGCTTCTGCCGCTGAGGGCGCGTACCTCGACATGCCGTTCGAAGACCAGATGCGGATCGTCGCGATGGAATCGCAGCGTGCCAAGGCGATCGTCATCGGCGAAGACCTCGGCACCGTCCCCGATGGCTTCCGCGAGGCGATGGACGCGCGCGCCATGCTCGGCATGCGGGTGTTGTGGTTCGAACGCGACGCCGACGGCTTCGTGCCGCCCACCAAATGGTCGCGCGACGCGGTGGCGATGACCGGTACGCACGACCTTGCCACCGCCGCAGGCTGGTGGAGCGGCCGCGATATCGACTGGACGTGGGACCTCGGACGCAAGTCCGACGCTGTCGATAAGCCCACGGACCTTGCCGATCGCGCCAAGGACCGCGTCGCGCTCTGGTCTGCATTCGACACCGGCACCGAACAGCCAACCCCTGAAGACACTGACCCTGTCGTCGACGCCGCCATCGCGCATGTCGCCAGCACGCCCTGCGCGCTCGCCATTATCCCGATCGAAGACCTCGCCGGGTTGGTCGAGCAACCCAACCTCCCCGGCACGATCGACGAGCACCCCAACTGGCGCCGCCGCATGCCCGACACGACCGAGGCGCTGCTCGCCCGCCCCGAAGTCGCCGCTCGCATCGACACGCTCAACGTCACGAGACCCGCATGACCGCCCCCACCACGCCGCGCGCAACCTACCGCTTCCAGTTCCACAAGGACTTCACCTTCGCCGACGCGGAAGCGCTGGTGCCCTATCTCGACGACCTTGGGATCAGCCACCTCTACGCCTCGCCGATCACCACTGCGCCAAGCGGGTCTACCCACGGCTACGACGTCGTCGACCCGACCCGTATCAACCCCGAACTTGGCGGCGAGGATGCCTTCCGGAGCCTCGTCGCAGCCCTCCGCGCCCTCAACATGGGCGTCATCATCGACATCGTCCCCAACCACATGGGCGTCGCCGGCGGTGAGAACGCGTGGTGGAATCACATTCTAACGCACGGGGAAGACAGCGAATTCGCACGCTACTTCGACATCGACTGGCGCGAGAAGCTCGTTCTCCCGATCCTCGGCGATCCGCTCTTCGAGACGCTGGCCAGCGGTGCGCTGAAGGTCGAGCAGGTCGACGGCCGCTACGTCCTCGAAGCATACGGTGAACACCGTCTCCCGATCCGCGACGAGGACCAAACGACCGCAGGGACGGACGACATAGCCGCGCTCATCGACCGCCAGCATTACCGCCTCGCCTCGTGGCGCGTCGCGAACGACGAACTCAACTGGCGGCGGTTCTTCACGATCAACGACCTCGCCGGCCTCCGCGCCGAAGACCCGGTCGTGTTCGAGGCTACGCATGCGCTCTATCTCCGTCTTTACGCCGAGGGCCTGATCGACGGCGTCCGCGTCGATCACGTCGACGGCCTGACCGACCCCGCCGGCTATTGCCGCACCTTGCGCGCAAGGCTCGACGCGATCGAGCGCCCCGTCGACGCGCCGCCCGGCCCGGCGTATCTCGTCATCGAGAAGATCCTCGCCGACGGTGAACCACTCAGCACCGACTGGGGCGTCGACGGTACCAGCGGGTACGACTTCATGGAGCAGGTCACCGCCTTGCTCCACGCGCCCGGTGGCGCAGAACCGCTAGCCGAACTCTGGGCCCACATAAGCGGCCGCTCCGCTGACTTCGCGCCCGAGGAACTGCGCGCGCGGCAGGAATTGCTCGCGTGGCAGTTCGATGCGCAGCACCGCCGCTGCGTCGAAGCTTTCGTGGCGCTGGCCCGCTCGACACCTGAATGCGACGGGGTGACGAGGGGCATGCTCCACCGCGCGATCGAGCGGTTGCTCTGGGTCTTCCCAGTGTATCGGACCTACGGAACGGGCGAATCTGCGCCGCTCGCTGACGCCGGAATCCGCGATACCGTCCGCCAGCGGGTTGCGGAGTTCGTCCCGCCCGGCGAAGGCGCGGTCGTGGACCGGATCCTGGGTTGGCTGGCAGGCGAGGGGCCAGGCGACGTCGCACTCGCCGCCGAAGCGGCGCGCAAATTCCAGCAACTCTCCGCGCCGATCGCGGCGAAGGCGGTCGAGGACACCGCGTTCTACCGCTATGGCCGACTGCTCTCGCGCAACGATGTCGGGTTCGACGCCGCGCGGATGTCGCTTCATATCGACGCGTTCCACGCCGCGATGATCGAGCGTGCCCGCGACTGGCCGTCCGCGATGCTCGCCACCGCGACGCACGACCACAAACGTGGTGAGGACGTTCGCGCGCGGCTAGCGGTGCTCAGCGAGATACCCGATCTCTGGCGTTCCCTTGCGGAGCATTGGTTCGAACAGGCTGCCCCGTATGCGGAAGGCGTCGATCCCGCCGACGCCTATATGCTGCTCCAGACGCTGTTCGGCGCTTGGCCGACGAACCTTCGCGCGCCGGACGCCGATGCTCTGTCGGAGTATGCAGAGCGAATCGTCGCGTGGCAGGAAAAGGCGTTGCGCGAAGCCAAGCTCCGGTCGTCCTGGGAGGCGCCGGACGAGGCGTACGAGACCCGCTGTCACGATCTGGCGCGGGCGTTACTCGATCCCGAACGGTCGACCGACTTTCTTGAGGACATGACGGCATTCGTCGATCGCATCGCCCCCGCCGCAGACCAGAACAGCCTCGTGCAGGTTGCATTGCGCTATACCGTGCCGGGCGTGCCGGATCTGTATCAGGGTACCGAGATCGCCGATTTGAGCCTAGTCGATCCGGATAACCGGCGGCCGGTCGATTATGCTCTCCTGCGCGATACGCCGTGGGCTGGCGGTGCACCCAAGATGCGGTCGATCAAGCATCTGCTGGATCTCCGGCGGAAGCATCCTGCGCTGTTCTCGAACGGTAGCTACGCGCCGATCGCCGTCATCGGACCGCGCCGCGACCATGTTATGGCGTTCGAGCGGGAGCATGAGGGGATGACGCTTCGCTGCATCATCGCGTTGCGGTGTGCCGAGCGCTATCTCCACGGGATGACGGCGGCCGAGTGGTGGGGCGATACCGCGTTGTCGTCTGGCGAGCGGATTTGCAATCTGCTCGGCGAGGATGGCGTGCGCGTCGATCTCATGGCATCGGATCCAGCGCTGGCGGCGTGACCAATACGCTGCCGGGGAACGATTTCAGAAGGAACAGAACGATGAAGATCAGCGCACGCAACCAGATTTCCGGCACCATCGTCTCGATCACGCCGGGTGCGGTCAATGGTTCGATCAAGGTCGACATCGGCGGCGGCAACGTCGTCACCGCCAATATCACCGAAGAAGCGATCGCCGACCTCGCACTCGCGACCGGCGATACCGTGACCGTCCTGATCAAGGCGAGCGACGTCCTGATCGGCAAATGATCGCGAGCCGGCCGTTCCCGCTTCGATGCTGGAACGGCCGGTAGAGGTTACAGACCGAAGCGCAGCGTCGCGCGGAAATCGCGACCGGCGAGCGGGGCGAAGTCCTTGAGGAAGCTCGTCGCGCGGCGTGCGTTCACGTCGAACAGGTTGTTCGCGCTCAGCAGCAACGTCGTCTTTGAATCCTTGCCGAACGGGCTCAGGCCGATCGAGGCGTTGACCATCGTGTACTCGTTGGTCTTCGTCTCGAATGCGGCGATGCGGTTCTGGTCGAACACATGCTCGACCTCGACGCGGCCGTTGATCCGGTCTCCCTGCGCCTCGATCCCGCCGAGCACGCGCATCGGGGGAATGCGGGGGACGGGGCCCTGGTCGACGATGTTGGCGTGGACGTAATCGCCCAGCACGTCGGCGTTGACCGCATAACCGCCGATCTGCGCGACCTTCACCGATGCATCCGCCTCGAACCCGTAATAGCGGGCGTCGGCCTGCTGATACTGGAAGCAGGGCAGGTCGACGGTGCGGCCCGAGGGATCGGCCGCCGCCTGGCAGACCGTCGACGCGACCTGGTTCTCCGAGATGTAGTTCGAGAACCAGTTGTAATAGGCTGACGCGTCGAAGCTGAAGCCGTCGCCATGCGCGTGCAGCGTGCCTTCGAGGCCCCACGACTTTTCAAGCCGGAAGTTCGGATTGCCGAGTTCGTACGCCTGCGTGCCAGCATGCGCGCCGTTCGCGAACAGTTCTTCCGCCGATGGCGCACGCTCGGTGCGCGAGCCGTTCAGGCCGACGCGGATGCTGTCGGTCAGCGCGTAGGATGCGCCGAGTGAGCCGGACACTGAATGATAGCTCTGGCTGCCGCGGAAGAAGCGCAGATCATCCTCGGGTGTCCGCGCGGCGAGGTCGGTGATCTCGTAGCGGACGCCGCCCTCGGCGTGGAACTTGCCGGACTCATATTGCTGGAGCGTGAAGAGGCCGGTCTGGTTGGTCTCGTTCTTCGGCAGGAAGGCCTCGTCGCCGACCACGTTGAAGATCCGGTTGTAGAACTGCACGCCCGATGCGCCCTGCCAGCCGCCGCGGTTCGCCTGGACGACTTCGAGACGACCTTCGAGACCCTTGTTGTAGAAGGCGGTGCCGACGGAGTTGTCCTCCTCGAGTTCGAAATGGCGATAGCTGGCCTGGCCGGCGCGGACGCGGATCTTGCTGATGAAATCGCCGCCGGTGTCGATCTCGCCGCGCAGGTCCACGCGGTTCTGGAGGACGTCGAGGCGCGGCGCTTCCTGCTCCTGGCCGGGCTGCGTGGCGTAGCGGATCGGTACGCCGTAGAGGCTGTCGTAGTGGCTGTACGAGATGCCGAGATTGCCGTTGTCGGTAATGATCGACGCGCCGGCACCCGCGGTCCAGGTCTCGGCCTGCGTGTTGGGGAGCTTGCCCTTCAGCTGTGCCGATGCGGCGTAGTCGATCGGGTCGGCTTCGTTGGGATCGACGGGGAGGGCGGCGGTAGCCTGCGCTTGGGCGCGGGCATCGCGCGAAAGGATGTAGCCACCGGTGCGCAGGTCGCCCGATTTCAAGTACGAGCCGTCCGCATGAAGCACGAGGTGCTGGCCGACGGCGACGTCACCGGCCATCCCGCCGGAGCGCTCGTTCGCAGCCGAGCCGTAGTTGGCGATGCCGTTCACGCGGTAGCCGTTCTCGGGCACGGTGCGCGGGATGCGCGTGTCGATAACGTTGACGACGCCGCCGACTGCCGACGTGCCGTAGAGCAGCGCGCTGGGGCCGCGGAGGATCTCGATACGCTCGGCGAGCAGCGGGTCGATGATGACGGCATGGTCGACCGAGGTGTTCGAGACGTCGATCGATCCGATCCCGTCGGTCAGCACGCGGATACGGTCGCCTTGGAAGCCGCGAAGGATCGGGCGTGAGGCGCTCGGGCCGAACGAACTGGCCGATACGCCGGGCTGGCGGGCGAGAGTCTCGCCGATCGACGGCCGCAGCTGGCGGGTGAGTTCCTGGCCGGTGAGGACGGTCGTGCCTTGCAGGACGTCGCGCTCGCTGGTCTGGATCGGCGCGGTGACGATGATGTCGCGCTGGTTGGTCGAACCGACCGACGTCGGTGCGGGGGCAGGGGCCGGAGCATCCGTGGCGACGGTTTGCGCATGCGCCTGCGAGGAGAGGAGCGCAGCCAGGGCGGTGGCGCCGAACAGCATCGTCTTCATGAAATTCCCTTGTGTCGTCCCTGTACGACAAATCGGGTAGATTTGATGATACATCATATCAAGTGACAATGTTGCCATGAACGCGAATGGCGTCGCGACTGTTACCGCGATGCAACATGGCTGCTGTCGTCAGCGGGGATAACGCTTGCCGTCATTCTGGCGAAAATCAGGATCGAAAGGCATGACGGGGGGCGTTCGTTACTCTGGATCCTGACTTTCGTCAGGATGACGGAGTGGGGAGAATCCGACTCCACACCCCGCCCCATTACCCCGCAACGATCAAATCCTTGATGCGCGTGGCCAAGGCCTCCATCGCGAACGGCTTTGTCATGACATGCATGCCGGGATCGAGATGCCCGTTACCGACGACCGCATTCTCCGCATAGCCGGTGATGAAGAGGATCTTGAGCTCCGGCCGCCCGATCCGCGCCGCGTCGGCCATCTGTCGCCCATTCATCCCGCCGGGAAGACCGACGTCGGTCACCAGCAGGTCGATGCGGATGTCGGATTGCAACAGCTTCAGCCCGGATGCCCCGTCCGCCGCTTCGATCGCCGCATAGCCCAGCTCCTCGAGTACCTCCACCACCAGCATTCGAACGGTCGGTTCGTCGTCGACCACTAGCACCGTCTCCCCCGCGTTCGCACGCGGTGCATCGGTGTGTTCGGCGACGGTTTCGGTATTCTCGACCTCACCGAAGTGTCGCGGGAGGTAGATGCAAACGTTGGTGCCCTCGCCCACCTCGGAATAGATCCGGACATGTCCACCGGATTGCCGGGCAAAGCCGTAGATCATCGACAGGCCGAGGCCCGTGCCGAGCCCGAGTGGCTTGGTCGTGAAGAACGGATCGAACGCCTTGGCGATCACCTCCGGGGTCATGCCCGTGCCGGTGTCGGACACGCACAGCGATACATATTGCCCGGCATCGAGTTCGCGCTCGCGTGCCGTCCTCGCATCGATCCAGCGATTGGCGGTTTCGATCGTCAGTCGCCCGCCACCCGGCATCGCATCGCGCGCGTTGATGCACAGGTTGAGCAGCGCGTTTTCCAGCTGGTGGGGATCGACCAGAGTCGCCCAAAGCCCAACCGAGGCGACGACCTCGACCTCGACTTCGGGACCGACCGTGCGCCGGACCATATCCTCGATCCCCCCGACCAGCCGGTTGACGTCGGTCGGCTTGGGATCGAGCGTCTGTCGCCGTGAGAAGGCGAGCAACCGGTGCGTTAGTGCCGCCGCACGTTTCGCGGCACCTTGCGCGGTCAGCGAATAGCGTTCGACATCGTTCAGCCGACCTTGCGCGATCCGGATTCCGAGCAGTTCCAAGCTGCCGGTAATGCCGGTCAGCAAATTATTGAAATCATGCGCGATCCCGCCGGTGAGCTGACCGACGGCCTCCATCTTCTGGCTTTGTCGCAGCGCTTCCTCGGCCACCATGAGTTCGCGCGTCCGGGTCGCAACCTGATCCTCCAGCGTCTCGTTCCAGCGCGCGAGTTCGGCCGTCTGGCGGCGGCTGTCGTCGATGTCGGTGTTGGTCCCGACCCAGCGAAGAATCGTGCCGTCGGGCGCTCGGACCGCGTCCGCACGAACCAGGAACCAGCGATAGTCGCCATCCTTGCTCCGCGCCCTATACTCGACGCTGTACCGCTCACCGGTTGCAAGAGAATGCCGCCAAGCTTCGGAGGCAGTTGGGTAATCGTCGGGATGGACGCGGTCCCTCCAGGTGCCGATACCGTCGAGCGCACCGGGTTCGAGGCCGTTATAGTCATAGACCTGGCGGTTGAACCAATAGAGATGCCCGTCAGGCCTGGCCGCCCAGATCTGGTTCGGCACGGCTTCGGCGAAGACCCGGAACTGTTCCTCGCTTTCACGCCGCGCGGTTTCCGCGCGCAACCGTTCGGTAGCGGCACGGACTCGCTCCGCGACTTCCCGCATAAGCACCAGGTCATCGTCGCTCCAAACTCGCGCGACGCCGTGGTTGGCGTAGAGCAACGCGACGAAATCGTCCTGTTCGAGGAGCGGCATGTTGACGAACGACCACGCGTCGATCGCCTTCAAGACATCGCCGGTGTCGCGCGTCCGGTCGTCCTTGTCGACATCGGCGATCGCCACCGTTCGTCCGGCCTTGAGGTCCTCGATATATGTCCCATGCGCCCGGAAATGCAGCGTACCGGCAAGCGTCGTCACGCCTTCCGCATTCCAGTCGCGCTTGACCGTGATCGTCTCGTTCACCTTGTCGATGATGCCATAGCCTACCCGGCTGACCTGCAAGGCGCGGCCCAGGATCGCGGAGGCGGCATAGGCGATCTCGTCGGGGTCGGTCAGGTCGCGGATCGCGTCGCTCAACTCGAGTAGCGCGCGCTGTCGCAATTCGGCCTGCTTGCGCTCGGTGATGTCGAAGCTGATGCCGGGGAAGCGGAGCGGCGTACCATCGGCGGCCAAGCGACAGCGACCTTGCGCGGTCACCCAATGGATTGCGCCGTCGGGCTGTACGAGACGGTATTCCGCATTGAAATCGCCTCCAGTCCGTAAGGCCGTGTCGATTGCGGACTGCGCGGCTTGCACATCGTCGGGATGGATGTTGCCGAAGAAACGCTCGATCGGTGCACCGGCGCGTCCAAGCTCGGGGGAGACGCCGTACAACGTCGAGAACCGCTCGTCCGCGGTGACGCGGTCGTTTGGAACGTCCCAGTCCCATGTGCCGATACCATTGCCTGCAGCCAGCGCCTGGCCGAGCCGTTCCTCGCTGGCTTGCGCCGCGGTGAGGATGCTGCGGCGCTCGGAGATATCGGTGAACAATACCGCGACCTGCCGGGCTTCGGGATCGCCGACGCGGAAGGCGTGGACGTCGAACCACCGTCCCATCTGCTCCGAGCCATGATCGAACCGCGCGGGTTGGCCGGTCGTCGCCACGCGGCCATAGGTCTCGAACCAGAAGGCTTCGAGATCGGGGACCAGTTCGCTGGCGGTCCTGCCGACCGGATCGACCAGCCCGGTCTGGCTTTCGAACCGCGGATTGACCTCGATAAAGCGGTAGTCGACGGGGCGTTCGCCGTCGAACAGCAGGTCTATGATGCAGAAACCGGCGTCGATCGCGTCGACCAAGGCGCGGTATCGGTCCTCGCTCGCATGCGACGAAATAGGGGTATCGGTGGTCGGGGCCGTCGGTCGCTGCATCGTATCTCAGGGGTCGGAGGACGCGACCTCATAATCCAAGGCCTGCGGCCTAACGCGCCAATCTGAAAACCGATCCCGGTTGGCGCGTGTTCAAGCTCCCCGGGTGCGTGCCGCGGCCACCGGCAGCAACCGTGCCAGCCGATCCGCCCACGCCGCGCACCCTTCCGTCGAGCCCAGCAAATCCTGCCGGATCTCGATCTCGGCATAGGGACGGGCAGGGTAGGCATGGCGCGGAATGGTGTAGTCGATCTGGTCCATGCGGTAGGGTTCGTTGTCCCCGACGGTCAGGTCGGCCTCCTCGCGCAGGACGTCGAGCAGAGCGTGCGCAAATCCGGTATCGCCGCCGTCATGCAGGATGCCGATCTGCCATGGCCGGTCGATGCCGCGCATCGACGGCGTGAAGCTGTGCAGCGCAACGAGTGTCGTCGTGATCCCCAACGCATCGCGGCGCGCGAGTTCGGCCGCGATCGCCGCCTGATAAGGCTCGTGGATCTCGGCGAACCGCGCCGCGACGTCGGCGTCCGACAGTGCCTGGTTGCCGGGCACCATGGTCCCGTCGCTGACGGCGGCGATCGCATCGGGCTGCTCTGCGCTCCGGTTGCAGTCGATCACCAGCCGCGAATAGGTCTGGCGGAGGAAGACCGCGTCGAGCCGCTCGGCCAACAGCAGGCCAAGCTCGGCGATGCCGATGTCCCAGCCGATGTGCCGCGACAGTTCGGCATCGCTCAACCCCAGCGCGCCGAGCGCAGCCGGCACGGCTTTCCCCGCGTGATCGCCGATCAGCAGGAACGATGACGCGCCTTCGGGGTTGACCAATGTGACCGGTGCGGCATCTTCGGTCCCAAGCAGCGATTGGCTGATAGCGGTCTTCATGCGACACGGATCCTCGATGCCATCTCTAACTCTCTCTCATGTAACCCGATACTCCTACCGCCATCCGGTAGCGTTTGGCGAGCATCGGATCATGGTTCGCCCGCGCGAGAGTTTCGACCAGCATCTGATCGATGCGCAGCTGACGATCAGTCCAGAGCCTTCGGACGTCCGCTGGCTGCAGGACGTGTTCGGCAATTCGGTTGCGATCGCGACGTTCGACAAGCGCGCGAAGGAGCTCGTCTTCGACAGCCGCGTGCAGTTGCTGCACACGCCAGCCGAACTCCAGAACGTCGATATCGAGCGGTATGCGCGGCTTTATCCGTTCACCTATTCGTCGGAGGAAATGCCCGACTTGCTTCGCTCGATAGAGCGTCAGCATCACGATCCGCTGCGCCAGATCGACAGCTGGGCACGGCGCTTCGTGCGGACCGACGGGCCGACCGATACGCTGGCGATGCTGTCGGACATGACCGCGACGATCCGGCGTGAGTTCACCTATGTCCCGCGACCGGAAAAGGGCACGCAGTCGCCGATCGAGACGCTCGCGACGCGCAAGGGGACGTGTCGCGATTACGCCGTGCTGATGATCGAGGCGGTCCGCGCGCTCGGCTTCGCGGCACGGTTCATCTCGGGCTATGTCTACAACCCCAGCGCTCGCGAGCAACGGACCGGTGGCGGCAACACGCATGCCTGGGTCCGCGTGTACCTGCCGGGATCGGGCTGGGTCGAGTTCGATCCGACCAATGGCATCGTCGGCAACCGCGGACTCGTCCGTGTCGCGGTCGCGCGCGACATCTACCAGGCCGTGCCGATCTCCGGCACCTGGAGCGGCTTTCCCGGCAGCTTTCTCGACATGACCGTGTCGGTCGACATCACGCTCGATGACGTCGACGCGGCGGGGCAACACTTGGCACAAACTTTAAAACAGGCGTGAAAAGGGGCTCTTCCATGCTGATCCGGACTGGATACGACATAGTTTTCGAGACCGAGGTCGCGACGCCGATGATGGCGATGCTGAGCCTGCACCCGTCCCGCAACAAGGATCTCGTGACGCCGCACCGGATCGTCGCGACCCCCGACGTGCCGACCTACGACTATCTCGATGCGTTCGGCAACGTCTGCACGCGCATCACCGTGCCCAAGGGCGGCCTGACGCTGTCGTGCGACTTTACGATCGAGGACAGCGGCGAGCCCGATCCGATCACGCCGGACGCCGTCCAGCACGCGGTCGAGGATCTGCCCGACGACGTCCTGATCTACCTGCTCGGCAGCCGCTATTGCGAGACCGACCGGCTGACCGAGACCGCCTGGTCGCTGTTCGGGCATGTCCCGGCCGGCTGGCAGCGAGTTCAGGCGATCGTCGACTTCGTCCATGATCACGTCGAGTTCGGCTATCACTATGCCCGCCCGACGAAGACCGCGTGGGACGTGCATCAGGAGCGCCAGGGCGTGTGTCGCGACTTCGCCCACCTGGCGATCACGCTGTGCCGGTGCATGAACATTCCCGCGCGCTATTGCACCGGGTATCTCGGCGATATCGGCATCCCGCCGGTCGACGCGCCGATGGACTTTTCGGCATGGTTCGACGTGTATCTGGGCGGCACATGGTACACCTTCGACGCACGCCACAATCGCCCGCGGATCGGCCGTATCCTGATGGCGCGGGGGCGCGATGCGACGGACACCGCGCTCACGACGACGTTCGGTCGGGCGCAGTTGGTAAGGTTCGACGTGCATACCGACGAAGTCTTTGCCGACGACCAGCCCAGCGGGTAAAAGCGCAGCCGAAGCGGCGGCCGCGAAAACTTAACCCTTGTGGGTAAGGTCGCGTTCGGCCTAACGGCACCGATCCTCAAACTTATGCTGCGATGCACAACATGACTTCGACCCCAGACACCTCCGCGCCGAACAACGCGAACGCGCTGCTTCTCCAGGCGATCGCGTTGCGCAAGTGCATCACCGCGACCTACAACCGGATGGTCTGCACGCTTGCGCCGCACATCCTGTACACCAAGCACGACGATGTGTTCGTCGATGCGGTGACGCTCGAGCGCGACGGCCAGCCGCCCAAGGAGATCAAGCTCGGGACGTTCAAGCTCGCTGGGCTGAAGGACATCGAAGTGACCGATCGTCCGTTCGTACCCGACGCGATCTTCAACCCCGGCGATATCAAGTACGACCGCGTCACGCTGTTCGTCGTCGATCGGTCGTAAAAGTCTTCGAGGGCGCCTGCGGAGCGCTATTCGCCTGATTTCGTTCCGTCATCCTGACGAAAGTCAGGATCCAGAGTAACAGGCGCTGCCCATCATGGCTCTGGATCCTGACTTTCGTCAGGATGACGGAGTATAGGCGACGCCTCAAACCGCTGGCGGCAACCACCCGGTTTCGATCTCGCCGTAGCGGTCTGTAAACCCGGTCGCCTCGACCAGCGCCGCTTCGTCTACGATCCGGACCCGCCGCCCGTTCCGCTCGATCACGCCTGCCTTCTCCAGCGCCCGGATCGTGCGGTTCACGTGAACCTTGGTCAGCCCGAGCGCATCGCCGATATCGGTCTGCGTCAGCGGCAGGTCGAAGGAATCGACGATCCCGCCCGCCGTCACGCGCAGCCGCGCCATGATGTCGAGCAACAGCGTCGACAGCCGCTCGCTCGCCCCCATCCGGCCGATCGTTGTCAGCCGGTCGCTCATCGCGACGTTCTCGGCGGCGGCGATCGCATAGAGCAGCCCGGCGATGCGCGGTTGCGCGCGGAAGAGCAGCCCGAGTTCGGTCTTCGGCAAATCGATCACGATACAGTCCGAGATCGCGGTCAGCGTCGCCGCCGCTTGCGACCACGCCATGCTCGACGTGCCGATCAGGTCGCCCGCATAGTGGAAGCGCAGGATCTGGCGCCCGCCGGTGACCAGCTTGGTCGAGGAGTGCAGCCACCCCTGGCGGACCACGTACAGCGCATGGCTTTCGCCACCTTCCGCGACCAGCACGTCACCCGCACGCAACCGCCGCTCGCCGCGTTCGGCGTGCAGGATCGCCTCGCGTTCGGCGTCGGTGAGATCGAGATGTCGCCCCAGTCGTGCGATCAAACCGCTCAATTGCATGCTTTACCCTTTTCCTTGCGCGCGGCTATTGCCGTCCCGCCGCCAATTGATCGTACCGCGCGTCGTGGATCGCGCGATCCTTTGTAAGTCTATCGATGACGATGCAATGCCGTCATTGCGACCGTCCTAACGCGCTTTCCACCAGTGGCGCAACGCGGGCGGTGATCCGGTCGACGCCGGTCCGGTTGGGATGAACACGATCCGCCTGCAACAGTGCGGCGTTACCAATGACGCCATCCAGGATGAACGGGTACAGCGTCGCATGATAGGTCTTGGCCAAGTCGGTCCATATCCCATTGAACTGAGCCGAATACTCCGGACCCAGATTGGGTGGTGCCATCATCCCGGTCAGCATCACCGGGATGCCGCGACGCTTCGCCTCGTCCATCATCGCCGTCATGTTGGCGCGCGTCTCGGCCGGCGAAATCTGGCGAAGAACATCATTGCCGCCCAAGCCCAGCAGGATGAGGTCTGGTTTGCGCTTCATGTTGTCGAGCGCAAACGCGAACCGCTGCCGTCCCGCCGCGCTGGTATCGCCCGAGACGCCGGCATTGACGATCGTCGCGTTGATCCCGTCCTTGCGCAACCGGTTCTGCAAGGCGTCGGGCAGGCTTTGGCCGCGGTCGAGGCCGTAGCCGGCATACAGGCTGTCCCCGAAGGCTAGGATCAGGCGCTCGGGACCCTGCGGGGCTGGGGTCGCAACAACCGGCGCGACCACTTTCGTCGCAGGCGGCGGGGCAGGGACTTCGGGCGTCCGATCGCAGCCGGCCAGCAACCCCGCTTGGAGTAGCGCCAGTCCGCCCCCATAAAGAGGCCAGAATCGCATCTGTTTCTCCAAGATATTGGTCTCCATGTCAGAACCTGCTTCCGCCGATATGGTGATCTCGGCGCGCGATGTCACGCTGACACTCGGCGCCTCGACTGCCGCGACGACGATCCTCAAGGGCATCGATCTCGACATCGCGCAGGGCACCAGCGTCGCGCTCCTTGGGCCGTCCGGGTCGGGGAAGTCGTCGCTGATGGCGGTGCTGTCAGGACTGGAGCGGGCGACTAGCGGCCGGGTCCAGGTGGCGGGCCTCGATTTCGGCAAGCTCGACGAGGATGCCCTTGCACGGGCGAGGCGTGGGCGGATCGGGATCGTCCTCCAGGCCTTCCACCTGCTGCCGACGATGACCGCGCTGGAGAACGTCGCCGTGCCGATGGAACTGGCCGGGATGCCCGACGCCTTCGAGCGCGCGGAAGTGGAACTCGCCGCGGTCGGCCTGTCGCACCGGATCGGCCATTATCCCACGCAGCTTTCCGGCGGCGAGCAGCAGCGCGTGGCGATCGCCCGTGCGCTCGGCCCGCGGCCAGCACTCGTCTTCGGCGACGAACCGACCGGCAACCTTGACGCGGCCACCGGAGCCTCGGTCATGGACCTGCTGTTCGACCGCCGCGCTGCGACCGGCGCCACGTTGATCATCATCACGCACGATCCCGTACTCGCCGCGCGCTGCGATCGGATTGTCGAACTTGCCGACGGCCGGATCGCCGCGGATCGCTTGCGGTGAGCGAATGGCGGCTGGCGTGGCGGCTTGCCCGTCGCGAACTCGATCTTCGGTTTCGCGGGCTGCGGCTTCTGCTGGCATGCCTGTTCCTCGGCGTCGGCGCGCTGGCGGCGATCGGCAGCCTGACGCAGTCGATCGACGGCGAGCTTGCGGCCCGCGGTAGCGCGATCCTCGGCGGCGACATCGAGTTCGGCACGTCGCAGCGCGCCGCCACGCCTGACGAGCGCACCGCGATGGCGCGGCTCGGGACGGTGTCCGAGACCGTCCGCATGCAGGCGACCGCGATCCGCGGAACGAACAGCGTGCCGGTCCAGCTCAAGGGCGTCGACGCGGTCTATCCGCTCTACGGGACGCTGGCCGTACAGGGTGGATCGGTCGCGAAGGTCGACGATCCCAAGGCGATCTGGATCGTCCCGGCCTTGGCGCAGAGGCTCCGCGTCGGCCGCGGGGCGCGCGTACGGCTCGGGATCGCCGACTTCACCGTCGCGGGGGTGATCGCGAACGAACCGGACCGGCTCGGTGAGGGCTTTACGCTTGGCCCCGTCGCGATCGTGTCGATGGCGGGTATAGCGCGGACCGGTCTGGTCCAGCCCGGCAGCCTGTACGAGAGCAAATACCGGGTACGCCTTTCACCCGGCGCCTCGCCGACGACCGCGGTCGATCGGTTGAAGGCGGCATTCCCGACCGGCGGCTGGGAAACCAAGACACGCGATCGTGCCGCGCCCGGTGCCGAACGCTTCGTCGAGCGCATGGGCCAGTTCCTGCTGCTGGTCGGACTGTCCGCGCTCGTCATCGCAGGAATCGGGGTCGGCAACGGCGTCTCATCCTATCTCGCCGCACGCCGCAGCAGCATCGCGGCCTTGAAGGTGCTCGGCGCGACGTCCGGCCTGATTGCCAAAATCTACCTTCTCGAAGTCGCTGTCGTCGCCGCGATGGGGATCGTTGCCGGGTTGGTCGCGGGCGCGGTCACGGTGCCGCTGATCGTCTGGCTCGCGGGCGACGTCCTGCCGGTCGCGCCGCAATTCTCGCTCCAGTTCGCGCCGCTCGCGCTCGCCGCTGCCTATGGCATGCTGATCGCGCTCGCCTTCACCGCGCCACCGCTGATCGAGGCTGGCAGCATTCCGGCAGCCGGCCTGTTGCGCGGCGTGTTCGGCAATCGGTCCGTGCCGTTGCGCCGGACCTTGCCCTGGGTTCTCGGTGCAGGAGCCGCGATAGTCGCACTCGCGCTGTCGACCGCGGACCAGCCCGGTCTCAGCGCAGGCTTCCTCGCTGCAGTGGCCGGCGTGTTGCTGGTGTTGGCTGGGTTCGGCTGGGCCGTACGCCGGATCGCCGCGGCGCTCCCTCGTTCGCGCAAGCCGTTGCTCCGCCTCGCCATCGCCGGACTCCATCGCCCTGGGGCTCGCACCGGCACCCTGGTCGTCGCGCTCGGTCTCGGCCTTACGCTGTTCGTCCTCCTCGCCGGCATCCGCACCAGTATCGACGCGAACATCGCGCTCACCGTACCCAAGCGCGCGCCGGCACTGTTCGCCTTGGACGTTCCGCCGGACCGCGAGGCGGAGTTCCGGAGGACGATCGAAGGCGTAGCGACCCACCCGGTGATCCGCACCGTGCCCGCAATGCGCGGCACGATCACCGGCTACGGCACCACGCGCGTCGCCGATCTCAAGACGCTGCCCGACGGCGCATGGGCGTTGCGCGGCGAACGCGGGCTGACCTATTCCGTGACCTTGCCCGAGGGGAGCGAACTCACCGCCGGTCGGTGGTGGCCGCGTGACTATACGGGTCAGCCGCTGGTCTCGATCGACGAGCGACTGGCCAAGGTGCTCGACCTCAAGATCGGTGATCCGCTCACCTACACCTTGCTCGGCGTAGAGCGGACCGCGCATATCGCGTCGTTCCGACGAATCAGCTGGGATACGCTCGGCTTCAACTTCGTCATGGTCTTCTCGCCCAACGCGATCGAGGACGCGCCGCATGATCTGGCGGCGACAATCGAGCTTGCGCCAGGGCAGGAAGCGCCTGTCATGCGAGCATTGCTGCCGCGCTTCCCATCTGTATCGGTGATCGAGGTTCGCGGCGTGCTCGGGCAGGTCCGTGATATCGTCTCGCAGATGGCGACCGCGATCACGGCGGCGGCGTCGGTGGCGATCCTGGCCGGGATCGCGGTGCTGATCGGCGCGATCGCCGCAGCGCGAGAGGCGCGCACCTATGACGGCGTGATCCTGCGTACACTCGGCGCGACCCGGCGGCAGGTGCTCGCGGTGCAGGCGCTCGAATACGCGTTTCTCAGCATCGTGCTGTCGATACTCGCATTGCTGCTCGGGCTCGGTGGTGCCTGGTATGTCGTGACGCAACTTTTCAGTTTCGAGTGGCGTCCGGATTACGCGACCGTCTTGGCGACGTTGCTGGGCGGGGCGGGGCTGACGATGGTGATCGGGTTGATCGGTGCGTGGCCCATTCTCGGCGCGCGGCCCGCACAGGCGTTGCGGCAACTCTGAGGGTCCGTTTGCGTCCGTGCTGCGTTGGGCCGCAATACACCGAAGGGGGCAAGACGCTGAGCACGCACGAAACATCATCCGAGCATCAGGCCACCAGCCCCTGGTCGATGTCAGCAAGCGAATGGTGGAAGGTCCTGAAGCGCACCTGGGCCGAGGGGAACGATGACAATATCGGTCTCATCGCGGCGGGTACCGCGTTCTACGGGTTCGCTGCTATCGTTCCGCTGCTGGCGTCGGTGGTACTGATCTACGGTCTGGTCGCCGACACCGCGACGGTGGTCGCGAACATCCGCGCGCTGTTCAACGTCCTCCCCGAAGATGCGGCAAGGGTAATCGGCGATCAGCTCGCGACGGTCGTCAACACGTCGGAAGGCAAAAAGGGTTTCGGCCTCCTCATCGCGCTGGGCATCGCCTTGTACGGCGGCACCAAGGGTGCGTCGTCGATCGTCACCGCGCTCAACATCGCCTATGAAGAAAAGGAAACGCGCGGGTTCATAACGCTGAACCTGCTCGCCTTTGCGATCACCGGTGGTGCGGTGATGCTGGCCCTTGTCGCGGCGCTCTCGACGGCGTCGTTCGCGCTTCTCGACAGCCTGATACCCGGCGCGCCGGAAATCCTGCTCCTGGCGATCCGCCTCGCAAGCTACGCCGTGCTCGCCTCGCTTGGTGTGACGGCGGCGGCCTGCCTGTATCGGTTCGGCCCCAACCGTCACAAGGCGAAGTGGATGTGGCTGACCCCTGGATCGCTGGCCGCGACCGTCATCTGGCTTGGTGCGACGATCGGCTTCGGCGTCTACGTGTCGCGCTTCGGCAATTACGGCGCGACCTATGGCTCGCTGAGCGCGGTCATCGTGCTGCTGACATGGCTGTGGCTCTCGGCCTACGTGTTCCTGCTCGGCGCAGAGCTGAATTCGGAACTCGAACACGAGACGACGAGCGATACGACGACCGGCGGGGCCACCCCGATGGGAACGCGGGGCGCGACCGTCGCTGACACGGTTGCAACAGACGTTGACCCGAAGCCAGCTGTTCAGGCTGCAGAGCCGGACAGGGCAGGGGTCTTAGCCGTTGCCCATTTGGGTGGCGTGCATGCAGGCTTGCCCGCATCGCTTCTGGCGCTGGGCGGTCTGCGGTCGATCCGTCGTGGTTCGCCAGTCGCTGGCCTTGGCATGATCGCGATCGGCGCCGCGCTGTCACACAGGAAGCGTAACTCATCGAGCAAAGCAACGACGAAGCCGCGAGCGAAGGCCTGATGACATACGGGCAGTCGACCAAGCTGTTCTTCGATGGTGGATGCCGGCCAAACCCTGGCCCGATCGAGTGTGCTGTCGTCCGCAAGGGCGTTACCCACTACCGGCACGATCTGGGTGAGGGAACAAACAGCGACGCCGAATGGCTAGCTGCGATCCATGCGTTGGAGATCGCTCAACTAGAAGGCGATCGCGACATCACGCTGCTAGGCGATTCTACCCTGGTCGTGACGCAAGCCAGCGGTAAGGCGCGGTGCCGTTCGGCAGACTTGGAAGTGCACCGTAATAGGTTCGCGGCACTGGCCGAACGTTTTGACCGCGTCCGTATCCGGCATATCGGCCGAGCCCAGAACCTTGCCGGCATTGCGCTCGCCCGGCTGCATCCTCGCTAAGGTCGACGGAGGGCTTGCTCAGGCGCGCGACATTGGTTTTTCCAAAAACTGACCTCAAACTGTAAAATAGTGTTTGACGGGGTGGGGAGGTGGCCCTAGAGGGGTGTCACCGCAGCGGAGGGGCTTACCGGCTACCGCGACGGTCGCAAAAAACCAGATGCTCCAAGCTTCTCGAAAGGGAGGTTATGCGAGTGTCGGTATTTTTGTCGGCTCTTTGACATTGTAGGTTAAGATGAAGGGACATGTGGGCGGCGGCTTGCGGTTCTCGGGCTCCTCAAGGGTTCGGGGTATCGTTTAAAGCTAAGTCGTTCTCATATGTCCTTCACATATTCCATATGTAATGGACACTCCGTCTGGCTTTGGTCGGGTAGGGTGTCTGAATGATATTGTGCAGAGCGGCTCCTTGAGATGGGCTGGTTGATCGTGGAATTCCACTGCGATTGGCTGGTGACATAAACTTGAGAGTTTGATCATGGCTCAGAATGAACGCTGGCGGCATGCCTAACACATGCAAGTCGAACGAAGGCTTCGGCCTTAGT
>NZ_JAGEKH010000001.1:0-866543 GCF_049887795.1 Sphingomonas sp. NFX23 | reverse complement strand
CCAACTGCCTGGCTGGTTCGCCCACTATAACGAGGTGCATCCGCACCGCGCTTTGCGCTATCGATCACCCCGCGAGTTCATCGCGCAAACCTGCGAGGCCCTGTCAGGCCTTTAGGGGGCAACAACAGCACGCTCTGGATCGCGTTTTGGGAATGTCCGGGTTGAGAAGGTAGGCGGACCGGCCGCTTACGGAACCTCACCATAGGAACGTGCTACCTGATTTCAGCGCGGCCCAAATTTTCGCGTCGGCGTATCGCACGGTTTTCCGCGGGCTTTCGACCGAATCAAGACCCGCGAGTTCAGCAGAATCGTTGCAGATGCGACCGCCAGCCTGCACGGCTAAGACCACATCTTACATAAGAGTGAGTGGATACATCGTAACGTCTGAAACATTGACACCGAGAATGGCGTAGAAGAAGATATGCTCATGTCGAAAAATAAGGGCGTCTCGAGCGTTGTCATTGCTAGCTTGATCGCGGTTTTGGCCTTGCCGGTAGAAGCGCAAAGGCTCGACTCCGCCTCAATCAACCCGCAATCGCTCCCGAACCCAATTTCCCCTTGGAGTTCGGATTACGCGCGCGGAGTCGCAATCAATCGAGCCTATCTCGAGAGACTGGTTGACCTTCGCAAACGTTATCTATCCGTCCGCGAGATTGAAGGTAGCTCGCTCTCAGCTGCAGAGAGGGAAGCTGCGCAATCAGAGCTGGACAGGATCAACGCCGACTGGAAGCGTCAGATACGCAACATCGACCCTCTGTCTTGAGCGAACCGGGCATTGTCATGAAGCGGTTCGACGGAATTTCGGTTCTGTTTCACAAGGTGAACGTTCCGGGCATTGGTCCTGCCTGCGTAACGTAAGGCTGGAACCGCCCGCCGTGCACTTCCGGCCTCTCCCTGTTCGGACCGGCCGCACATGGGTAGATCCGATGCCGAACTTTTTATACCTTGATCAGCGTACGTCCGGGATGGGAGGAAGGCGTTCGGGCTGCTTTCAGGCGTTCAGCCGGCCCCGCACGCGCTTCTTGCCTGTTTTCGCAGAAAATGTAGTTTCGCTATCGACGGCCGATCAACCTGATGGAAATCCGATTGCCAGGAATGCCCGAGGAAAAGACTGCCACAGATTTTACCGGCGCGACCGATGCGAAGCTTGCGCTCCGAACTGACCCAAGACTTGTAGCGGCGCTAGGTCCGGAGCTATCGGCACGAGATCTGGAGATCTGGGCCGGCATGCCCGCGTCTCGACGGATGAAGGCGCTGCAACGCATACAAGCGCTCGATCGATACTTTGCGGAGGCACCAGACGTCGCGGCGAAGGCAGCCGCGATCGAGGCCGGCGTCACGCTTTCCAGGTTCTATCAGATGGCGCGAGCGTGGGCCGTTAAGCGTTCTCTCAGCAATCTAGGCACTTACGCGCTGGTCGTGAAGCCCCGAGCAGGCCTGAAACCTTTCCAGATCAGCGCGTTGGAAGCCGTGGTGGGGAATGTGATCGAAGCCGAGGCCAATCAGACTGACTCGATCGCTGCTCTGGCCAGAAAGCTCGGCGAGGCCTCGAACCTAAAGCCCAACGAAGTGCCGTCTAAGAACACCCTCCGTGGTTTCATCGAGAGGGAGCAACGCCGACGGCGCGACGCTAAATTCGCTGGCACGGAAGTCCTGTTCGATTTGTCGGCGACCTCGCTCCATCGTTGCAACGGGCTGCCCCACGTCGCATTCTTCTTGATAGACGGCGGTACGGGTCTCATCCTCGGACACGCCATCGGGGTCGCGGAGGAAAGCGCAGCGGGATACAGGGATGCGGCGCAGGCTTTTCTAAGCATGATCTTACCGGTTCTCCGTGGCAGGGCCATCTGGTCGAAAGAATTCATGCAATCTCAGATAGTGACCGGTGCGGACGCGCCCGAGGTTGTGGCCATGATTTCAAGGATCGGCGGAGAGATGAATGGCGTATGCCCCACGCTGACAGAAGAGGACAAGCAGGGTCGATATATTCGCGAACATCTTGGTCTGAGGTTAGGCTCCGTGCGCCTATTGCCTGCCCAGACGATCCCTGACGAAGCGTCGGCCGTCGAGATCAAGGGGGTGGAGTTGGATACGACGACTGCCTTCGCCCGCACGTCAGTAGCCGTCGCGGAGCACAACGCGGCCGTTCTTGCCGCACTCGATTTGAAGGGCGACGTCAATCCACCCGACGAACTCATGCATCTTTTGGAGACGATGGCGGCCATCTAGTCACCCGAGGCATCCCAGCATGTTCTACTCGTACGCAGGCCGCACCCGGAAGTCTGAGCGTCGTCTACTTTGACCCATCGGTCCGAATTCAAGAGCCTCTTGACCACAGAGCGGGTATGCATGGTTAGTGGCCGCGGACGGGGTGCCTTGGCGGAGGCGATAGATCACCGTTCCCGTTGGGCCTTCACGCCCGGTTGCGTGCCGAACTTGATGAAATAACTGCCCATCGACCCACGTCGGATAGTTACCAGTGATCCCGGACGTGGCCTTAACGCAACCGTGCCACCGGTCTGATGCCAGACTGCCCCGTCCGGAAGTCCAACGATCCAATAGCCGTCGCGATCCTGCTGCGCCGATGCGACGGTCGAGGTGATTTCCTCGTCCTCAGCCGCGACTGCGCCATGAGCGCTTCTTTCGGCAGGGTCCTTGCCGCCGAGGATCTTGAGCCCCGGAAGATTGAAGCCAAACAGGGAGCGTCGCGCTTTTTGAACTTCGGCACGATCAACGACTATAATCTCCTTGTTGTCGGCAGCCGACTGTAGAGTCTGAGCATTCCGATCGAAGCATGCAAGTCGTTCGACGGCATCCGCAATCCCCCGGCAAGACAAGACGCTGCTGAATGCCTTCGCCTGAACGCTCGTCGACGGCTGGTCGGGCATGGGGACTGCCGCCCCCAGCGCAGCAGCGACGACAGCCGCAGCCGCAAACGATATCCCTTGCGTTCTGACCAAAACCGTACCCCTCATCCTGCTGCCGCCTCTATCTCAATAATCGGACCGCGCAAGCTGGTATGTTGCTCATTTGCTACAGAGGTCGGCGAAAAGTTGCGCAGCGCTCCTGCCATAAAGTTGAAGATTGCTGCATCACGGAAAGGCGCGCTAGTGTCATTTCATGCCAGCGGCTTCGTCAACGAACGAGGGCGGTGGAATGAACAACCGAGAACCGTCGGAAAAGGGACCTACTATTATGAACCGGATACTGCGGAATCGCCTTCTGGCGACGACGATCTGCGTTGGCGCCGTGATGGCGGCCTCGCCGTCATATGCGCAAGCAGTCCCAGGCAACGCCCCCGCCAACTCCGGTCCGATCGAGGGGCAGGCGCCTGAGGTGGCGGCGCCCGCAGCTAGCGACCCATCGGCAACGGCCCCCGGCGACATCGTCGTCACCGGTTCACGCATTCCGACGCCCAACCTTTCGTCGGCCAGCCCAGTCACGGTCCTGAACAGCGCGGAGATCAAGCTTACCGGCGTGACCCGCGTCGAGGATCTCATCAACCAGCTGCCACAGGCCTTCGGCGATCAGGGCGGCAACGTCTCCAACGGCTCGACCGGTACTTCAACCGTCAACCTGCGAAATCTGGGTGCCAACCGCACGCTGGTGCTGATCAACGGACGTCGTCTTGTACCAGGCGACGTTACGGACTCCGCAGCGGACATCAACTTCATTCCCGCCGCGTTGATCAAGCGCGTCGACGTTCTGACGGGTGGTGCATCCTCCACTTACGGCGCCGATGCCGTCGGCGGTGTGGTCAACTTCATCATGGACGACAACTTCAGCGGCTTCCGTGTCGATGGTCAATACAGCCTGCTCCAGCACGACAACAATTCGAACGCCAAGGGTCTTCGTGACGCCCTCAACCGTCAGAATTTCGGGTTTCCTGACGGGAATAGCGCAAGTGGCGGCACCGTTGACGTAACTGCGACGATCGGTGGCGGCTTCGATGACAACAAGGGTCACATCACCGCCTACGTCGGCTATCGCAAGATCAACGCCCTTCTTCAGTCGAAGCGCGACTACAGCTCGTGCGGTTTGACCACGGCGGGTGCGCCGGCCGGGTCGGTGGCCTGTGGCGGCTCGTTCAGTTCGAACAACTTCGTGACTTCGGCCGAGGGCGGTGGCTCGACGACCTATCAGTTGGGCCAAGGGCGGACGTTCACTCCTGGCAGCAACGTGTATAACTTCGGGCCGACCAACTATTATCAGCGTCCAGACGAGCGCTACACGGCGGGCTTCTTCGCCCATTACGACGTAAGCGACGCCTTCAAGCCGTATCTCGAAGGCATGTTCATGGACGACCGCTCGGTCGCGCAGATCGCGCCGTCGGGCGATTTCGGCAACACGCTCAGCATCAACTGCGACAACCCGCTCCTCTCCGCACAGCAGTCGGCCATCGTCTGTGCTCCCGGCAATCTCCTGGACTCCACGGGAACGTCGATCAACGGCGGCGGTACGACCGCTGCGAACTTCATCGATCCCACGACGGGCCGGACGTATAACCGCGGCGCACTGCAGGTATATCGTCGCAACGTCGAAGGCGGTCCTCGTCAGGACGATCTTCAGCATACGTCTTACCGGATCGTCGCCGGTGCCAAGGGCAATGTCGCCAAGGGCATAAGCTACGACGCCTATTATCAGTATGGTCGTACGAACTTCCAGGAGACTTACCGCAACGACGTCTCGATCAGCCGGCTCACCAAGTCGCTGGACGTCGTGAATGTCGGTGGCACGCCGACCTGCCGTTCTGTGGTCGATGGATCCGATCCGAACTGCGTACCGTATGACATCTTTACCGCCGGTGGCGTCTCGCAGGCCGCGGTCAACTATCTTGGTACGCCTGGCTTCCAGCGCGGCTCGACCTCTGAACAGGTCGTCTCCGCCTCTGCCACCGCTCTGCTCGGCGAATACGGCATCAAGTCGCCGTTCGCGGACGAAGGCGTCGCGATCAACGCCGGCTACGAATACCGCAAGGAGAGCCTGCAGCTCGCGACCGACCTGGAGTTCTCCACCGGCGATCTCTCTGGTCAGGGTGCCCCGACACTCCCGGTGGCCGGGTCGTTCTCGGTAAACGAAGGCTACACCGAGGTCCGGCTTCCCGTCGTGCACGACCGCTTCATCTACGACCTGTCGTTCAGTGGTGGGTATCGTTACTCCGACTATAAGATCGGCAATAGGAAGACGAGCACCAACACCTACAAGTTTGAAGGAACGTTTGCGCCCATCAGGGACATAACCTTCCGTGCGGCCTACAATCGTTCGGTCCGTGCTCCGAATATTCAGGAACTGTTTGCTCCTTCCCGCGTGGCCCTCAACGGTTCGAACGACCCGTGCGCGGGTGCGATCGGAGCGAATGGTACGGTGAATGGCAACACGGCCGCTCAGTGCGCCCTTACCGGAGTCACAGCGGCTCAGTTCGGCAACATCTCCGAGAACCCAGCGGCTCAGTACAACGGTCTGATCGGCGGGAACGCCAATCTGACGCCCGAGAAGGCTGATACCTACACGGTCGGCGTGGTCCTCCAGCCGAGCTTCATCCCTCGCTTGGCGATCACGGTCGACGCATTCCAGATCAAGGTCGACAAGACGATCACCACGATCGGTCAGGACACCACCCTGACGACGTGCATCGCCACCGCCGATCCGACGTTCTGCGGCCTGATCAATCGTGACCAGTTCGGTTCGCTGTGGCGCACGCCGAACGGGTACGTCGTCGACACCAATCAGAACCTCGGTTCGATCAAGACGCGTGGTATCGACGTAGGTGCCAGCTATTCGCACGAAATCGGGTCGATCGGTTCGCTGGGTCTGTCGATGAACGGCACATACCTCGACCAGTTCAAGACCGATAACGGCGTATCGGCACCCTACGACTGTTCTGGCTACTATGGACTCCAGTGCGGTACGCCTGCTCCGAAATGGCGCCATCGTGCGCGTGCCACGTTCACTACGACTGACGGCGTCGGCCTTTCCGTACAGTGGCGGTACTTCGATCCGGTCAAGCTTGATCGCACGAGCGGCAATCCGACGCTCGCCGGGCCGTCCGCTCTGGTCAATCAGCGGATTCCCGCACAGAGCTACTTCGACTTGACCGCAACCGTGGCGATCGCGGACAACTATACATTCCGCCTTGGCGTCAACAACATCCTCGACCGCGATCCTCCGCTCGTGACGTCGCAGGCGCTTTCGCCCGTCTTCGGTAACGGCAACACCTACCCGAACGTGTACGATGCTCTTGGTCGCTACATCTTCGCGGGTGTGACGCTGAACTTCTAACATGCCCGTATAATGTGAGGCCGGCGTATCGCTGATACGCCGGCTTTGCTTTGAGCTTCGTCGGTCCCCGTGCACGTCGGAAACGGCTTTCGCTCATGCCCGTCCTTTGATAAGCGACGCTGTGACTGTTGATCCGGATCTACTCACTATTGAAGCAGATCAAGCGGCTGCCGTTGGCGACATCAGGCTCGCGAGGTGCCTGCTTGAACAGATTGCTGTCGCAAACCCGGAACATCCGCAGATCTGGCTCAAACTCGCCGCCATGCATCGGGCTGCCGGGGATGTTGATCGTGCGACGTCCGCGGTTCATCGCGCACTTGCCGCAGCACCTCTCGATTTCACCGCGCTGCTGCTCCGCGCGAGCTTGTTGGAACGACGCGGTGATCCGAGCGCTGACGAAGCATATGGCAGGGCGCTGGCGCAACGGCCCGAAGGAGATCTGCCGCCCACGGTCGCCGCCGCCCTGGCGCATGCGGACCGACGTCATGAGGTGCATCTCGTCAAGCGGGCGGCCATTCTTGGCGAAGCCGTAGCGCCAACTCTGCTTGCCCCGGATGAGAAGGCTCGGATCGATCGCTTCCACAGCAACGCCCTACGGCGAACCGTGCCCTTTCACTCCGAACCAACCCACTTCCACTACCCCGGGCTTGTCGAACGCGAATTTCACGATCGTTCGGATTTTCCTTGGCTGACGGAGCTGGAGGCTGCGACGGATGCCATCGCGGCGGAGTTCGAGGTGCTCGCAGCGGCGAACGACACCGAATCGGCGCCCTATATCCAGTACGCCGATCATGAACCCGTCAACCAGTGGCGCGCGCTCAATCACTCACGAGACTGGACCGCGATACATCTTTTCCGCAATGGGGAGACCGTAACCGACAACATTCGCCAATGCCCGCGGACAATGGACGTTCTGAGCCGTATCCCTCAGCCGTGGATTACCGGATGCTCAGCCAATGCGATGTTCTCCCTGCTGTCCCCCGGCACAACCATTCCTCCGCACACCGGCGTATCGAACACCCGGCTCGTCTGTCATCTACCCCTCATCGTGCCGCAAGGCTGCTGGTTTAGGGTTGGCGCTGAGACGCGTGAATGGACCCGCGGCGATGCGTTCGTTTTCGACGACACTATCGAGCATGAAGCGGCCAACCCCACGGCCTTGCCTCGCGTCGTACTCATTCTCGATGTCTGGCACCCTGGGCTGAGTGAGGCCGAGCGCGAGGCTGTCCGGCGATCGATGGAAGCCGAGGTCCGTATGAGCGGATCAATATCTTGAGCTTTGCTACTGTATCGCGTCAGGCGGGATCGAGGGACGATCCGAAATCCGTGATACGCCTGGCGGAACTGGCGCTGCAGACGGAAGACGAGGCGGCAGCGGTACCGATCGTTTCAGCCGCCGCCCGCCGTGCGGGAACGAACCCCCGTCTATGGCAGTGGACTGGACTTCTCCACCGTGCGCTGGATGATCGTGTCGCGGCCCTTCAAGCTTTCACGAAGGCCGCAACGCTCGCGCCCTACGACCCGTCGATTGCACATGGTTTGGCGCGCACCCAGCTCGAGGCGGGCCTCTCGGCGGTGGGCGCTTTCGAAACGGCCCACCGTATAGCACCACTCGATGGGGACGTCCTGCTGGGCTTGGCAGCTGCTCGGCTCGCTGATGGAGATGCCTCGCGGGCGTGCGCAGGCCTTGATGTCTTCATCAGGAAACACCCGGGGTGGATTGCCGGCCATTATTCCCTAGCCCGACTATGCTGGATGACGGGCGACGATCTGGGCTTCGTACGATCGCTTGAAAGCGCGTTGTCGAAGTCGCCGCGAGATCCGGCATTGTGGAAAGCACTGATCGACCTGTTGATCAAGGCGGGTCAGTACGAGCGGGCCCTATCCACGATAGCGCAAGCACGCTATGCGATGGGTGACGCCGTCTTCCTTATCGCCAACGAGGCACTTGCATTGTCGGAGATCGGACGATGCGCAGCGGCGGACACGAGCTTCGCGCTGCTGGCAGATACCGACGACGTTAACATCGTCGTCCACCAAGTCCGCCATCTACTCCGTACCGGCCGCGTCGAGCCGGCACGCGACATCATCGAGCGCTGGACGGCATCGCCCGATTTCGCGCCGCTATGGCCCTATGCGTCTTTGGCGTGGCGGTTGTGCGACGACCCGCGGTGGGGGTGGCTCCAGGGCGCGGAAACGCTGGTAAGCGTGGTGGACATAAGTGCGCAACTACCATCGTTGGAACGACTGGCGACCATTCTTCGTCAAATGCACACGGCGCGAGGAGAGCAGCTTGATCAGTCGGTGCGGGGCGGGACGCAGACGGACGGCATCCTGCTCGCTCGGACGGACCCGGAAATCATTTCACTGCGCACGGCGATCGTGGCCGCCACCCGAGCGCATATCGCGCGATTGCCGGCACGAGACGCACGACATCCGACGTTGCGCGCCCGACGCGACCGAGCTCCGCGATTCAGTGGATCCTGGTCCGTCCGACTCACGGGGGCCGGCCGTCATGCCAATCACGTGCATCCGGCTGGCTGGCTAAGCTCCGCGCTCTATATCGGAGTCCCGCCGACCCATGACGACGATCCGCACGCCGGCTGGCTGACGCTCGGTACGCCCCAGGCGGAACTGTCGCTTGATTTGCCTGCGACCCGATGCATAGAGCCGAAGCCGGGCCGCCTGGTGATCTTTCCGTCAACGATGTGGCATGGAACGCTTCCGGTCGCGTCGGGTGAAAGGCTCACGGTAGCATTCGACGTCAAAGAGCCAGTTTGAACGGACATGATGCAAACGCCTTCTGAATCGTTGACTGATGCGTTCTCCTGCCTCCGGAGCGGCGACCGCCTTGGCGCGCGAACGGCGGCGGAGAGGGCCCTGAGGGAGAATCCCGATGAACCATCCGCACTTGCCTTCATGGGGCTTCTCCTGTGTCAGGAAGGAATCCCGTCCGAGGCGATAGCCCATCTGCGGCGCGCGATCGCGTTGTGGCCGGACGATCTCGCGACCCGGATCAATCTGGCTACCGCGCTGGCCGAGGTAGGCGAACTGGACGAGGTCGAATCCGTCTGTGCCGGCGGTCAGGCCGGCGAGATAAGGTTGCGACGGCTCATGGGCTACGTTCATCAGCAACGCGGAGACCATATCGAGGCATGTGCCGCCTACGAGGCGGTCGTGGCCGCGTTGCCACAGGATTTCGAGAGCTGGAACAATCTCGGGAATGCCCGTGCGGCGCTCGGAAGGCATGATGAGGCGGTCGCGGCCTTTCGGATCGGCATTAGGCTGAGGCGCGACGTCCCCGCATTGCCGATCAACCTTGCCAAGGTGCTGGCGGAGGCGGATCGCGACCCGGAGCGGCGGGACGTACTGCGCGAAGCCGTCCGTCACCTACCAGCGAACGCCGAAATACAGATGGAACTGGGGCTGGCCGAAGCGGCGACGCAGGATAATTCCGCAGCCGAGCGCGCGTTCCGCAACTCCATTTCGCTGACTTCCGGCTTTACTCCGGCGTATCTCGAACTCGGCTTGCTGCTGGAAAACCTCAATCGGATCGATGATTTGAAAGCCCTCGTGGCGGAGGCAGGCCAGCGCGGCGTCGCAGCCGCGGAGATAGGGTTTATCCAAGCGTGGTCTTTACGACGCCAGGGGCGCTTCGCGGAGGCTATGGCGCTCGCCGAGGCCGTCCCTGAGACCATTTCACCATTGAGGAAGGCCCAGCTGATCGCTGAACTGAGCGATCGCCTGGGCCACAGCGATCGGGCGATCAAGTCTTTCGACGATATGAACCGTCTGTCGCTGGAACAGGCCCGGCCGGTTGTGGAACGCTCGAGCTTCGGCGATGACGTTTCGAAGGCGGCAAAGCTGATAACCAAGCGGAACATAGCTAGGTGGCGGAACGTCGAGGTCCGACCGACGCCGCCATCACCGGTTTTCCTCGTCGGCTTCCCTCGCTCTGGAACGACGCTACTCGACACTATGCTCATGAATGTTCCCCAGTTTCACGTGATGGAGGAACTGCCCGTGATGCGGCAGCCCGAGGTGAAACTTGGAGATACGGCGCGACTTGCGACCATCGGAACCGCGGAAGTCAATGCTTTGCGGGCGCACTATTATGAGGCCTTGGCGCATATTTCAGCTCCTCCGCGTAGGGGAATGACGATCATCGACAAGTTTCCACTCCATATGGCCCGCATGCCCTTGATCCATCGGCTGTTCCCGGACGGCAAGGTGGTCATGGTTGAGCGCCATCCGTGTGACGTCGTGCTAAGTTGCTTCATGTCGAACTTCACGCTCAACCGGGCTATGCGACACTTTACGACTCTTGAAGGTGCCGCACGTCTGTACGACACCGTTTTCGACGCCTGGACCCGAGCCGTCGAGAATCTACCGATTTCGGTCCACTACATACGTTACGAGCGAATGGTCGACGATCTCGAATCCGAGATGCGCTCGCTGCTCGAGTTCCTCGAACTTCCTTGGCATCCGTCGGTACTCGACAACCAGAGCAGTGCAGCGAAGCGTGTGCATATTTCGACTGCCAGCTACTCGCAGGTAACCGAACCTCTGTATAGAAGATCGGCCGGCCGTTGGGAACGGTATCGCGAACACCTTGCTCCAGTCTTGCCGATGTTGGAGCCTTGGGCCACACGAATGGGCTACACTATCTGACGTGGCCTACCCGTCGGGATCTCTACGATCAGTTGACGCCTTCGTAGACAGCATGCACGTCCGGCTCCTCGATTGGCGCGGCCGAGAGCTTCACCGCGATGATATACGCTTCCAGCTCCGCGGCCATAGCCTGCGCAGGCGCCGAGATCCTGTTCGAGCGCGGCATCTCTGTGTAGTTTGCCGCCACGCGGATGCCAACGGATTACAGTTGCCAGAGCCCCGCCCGGAGAGTGCGGCAAGATAAAACCAACAATCGCGCAAGAATCGGGAATGCTTGTAACGAAGTGATCATCAATTGAGATGATGCCTTACTGAAAATGGGGTAATCGCGGGAGCGAAGCCCTAGGCAGTGCAACACCCCTTACCGCTATGGCGTCTTTTTCGCCCGCCTCGACGGAATGGTTGTATGGACGCTAGCTAAGTGCCGGCTCTGCCAGATTGCCAAATCGCTCTGCCGCTGCATGAGTAGGCATCGTCATGGGAGACTGTTGCATTCTCAAGCTCGAAACGCCGCCTAAGGTCATCACCTTTGATTGCTACGGCACTCTGGTCCAGTGGCACCGTGCCGTGCGGCAGGCCGCTCACGTGATTCTGAATAGACACATGCCGGCGAGCCCTACGCATGATCAGGTCGTCGCGTTCGCCGATCGCTTGCGCGGCATTGCGGTTGAACATCAGCAGCGCCGCCCGTTCCGCGACTACCAAACGGTGCTGCAAGCCAGCTTGAACCTGGCGCTGTCTGAAGCCGGCCACGTGGCCTCAACGGCGGACCTGCGAACGTTGCTGGCAACCCTGAGCAAGATCGACCCTCATCCCGAGGTGCCCGACGTGCTTGCCCGCCTGCGAGAACGCTACCGGATCGCGATCATCAGCAACACCGGGGACGACCTCATCGCCGGCACGGTGAGCGCGATCGGCACGCCCATCGATTTTGTCATCACGGCCGAACAGGCTCAAGCTTACAAGCCGGATCACCGACTATTCCTTTACGCTTATGCCGCCATGGGCATTTCCAAGGACGAGACGATCCACGTGGGCATGGGGCAGTTTACCGACCTTAGAGTATGTCAGGAACTCGGCATCCAGTCCGTCTGGATTGATCGCGAGGGTGAACCCCTTGATCCTGCCTGGCACCCCGACGCGGTGATGAAAGACCTCTCCGGACTCTCGGACCTGCTGCTTCCTGGGTGAAGATGCCGGCCCGTGTCATCACCGCAGGTCCGAATCGTGAAGGGCAAGCGTAAACGCCGGATTTGTCTCGCATGGGAGCGGCTGGCAAGGAGGCATCGGCGTTCTCGAAATCGACCCGATCTCAGGGAGGCCCAGGATCCGATTAGAGTGGACCTACCGCTTTTGAGAAGGCGGGTGCTCGATAGCTGCGATCGAACAATCGCTGCCTCTACAGAGCGCATGGAGTTTCAGGGTTGCCAGATCCGGCAGGTCAGCGGCAAATCCTGACCTGCTTCTGGTGAACGGGAACTAGAACAGAGTTGGCACTGGACCAGGGACTGCATCGAACAGCTGTTCAGTTGCGGCTGGCATCATCGGTGCCATTCTGGTCTGCTTTGAAAAGCGCTGGAACTGCGGATGATTGCCCGTCAGCGCTGGCCATGGAGCTTCGCCGCGAATGAAACGAGCCCAGGCCGCTGTCATGCGACGTGAAATCCGCCGGTCGACCACAGTGTATGGTCTGTCCGAAGATCGGCTAAGAGTACCGAACACGTAGGGCAGCTCGGCGGAATGGAACGCTCCCCAACGTTGCGCCTCCGCGCCAGGAGGTACGCGCGCGAAGAGGTAGGCGTAAGTCGGCGACAGGCGTCCCTTCGGACGACCGCGCCACCAGTCGAGCACCGCCCTGACGCCGCACCAACGCGCCGCGGCGCGCCTTTGCATCCCGCGTGACCGTAGGGCGGCACCCGCACCGCCGCAGTTCGCTGGCGGAGCGCTTAATCGATCTCCAGGCGTGAACGCAGTAGCCTCGTCCGCATTCATCCCGACCAGCATCGGGACATCGATGGCCGAACCACTTTGCCAAGCTCGCTGTGGAGATACTGGCAGATCCGGCGACAGTCTCAGCCGCGATCCCGTCCCCGTAACGCCTGCCTCCGGCGGCAGACCACTCTGCGCGATCGCTCTGGCGAACAGCCCTTTCGCTGACGGCATGGCGAGCATGGCGTGCACCAGCATCGCCCCCGCCGACTGCCCCGCGATCGTTATCCGCTCGGGGTCGCCACCGAATGCCGCGACATTCCGCCTCACCCACCGCAGCGCGTCGACCACGTCATGCAACCCGACATTCGGCCGCGCACCCTTCCGCGTAGCGAAGCCGTCCTCACCCAAGCGGTAGTTGACCGTCACGACGATGACCCCGCGGCGGGCAAAGGCTGTTCCGTCGTAGACGGGAACCGATCCCGATCCCGCTACGAAGCCCCCGCCGTGTATCCAGAACAGGACCGGAGCGCGTCGGGGCTTCCGTGGTGTCCAGATGTTGAGGAACAGACAGTCCTGAGCCACGATGCCCGACGCAACGAACTCTGGGGTCCAGGGTCCAAAGCCGTGCGGATCGATCCTTTGCGGACAGTTCGGCCCGAACGATCCCCCTTGTCGCGCAATCTTGGTAGAACTGACGCCGGGGACACCCGCCCGACTTCCACCATCAGCAGGCGTCGCGTAGCGAATGCCCAGGTAGCGCACGATCTTCCCGGCTCGCACGCCCGTTACCTTCGCGCCGTCAGTCTCGACCGTCGGAGCGGCGGCGAGAAGCGCGGCAACGAGCGTCAGCAAGGATCGTCACCTCGACGGGAGCATCGATTACGGATGCAGACGCCCCTCAGCCATTTCGAGATTGGCGCTGAGGGCCCGGTCACCGGCGAACCGCGCGATCGTGACGGGGTAGTTTCCTGCCGCTACGTGCCAATCGTTCGCCTTGACGTCGAAATCGGCCAGCAGTCTCGGGTCGATGTCGATACTGACGCGCTGGTTTTCGCCCGGTGCCAGCACCACGCGCTTGAAACCTACCAGACGAGTGCTCCCCCCGTTCCGCTGCCCCGCCTGGACGTATGCCTGCGGCGAGTCCGCGCCCGCGACCTTACCAATATTCGTCACTGTGAAACTGATGCGCGGCGTCGCTCCAGGTTCGATGCGCAGATCGCCGTAGCTGAAGCGGGTGTAGGAGAGGCCGTAACCGAACGGGAATAGCGGCCGGACACCGTGCTTCAGATACGAGCGATAGCCGACATCCGCCCCCTCGGCATAATCCACATCCACAAGCAGCGATCGTTCGACCATGCCGTAGGTGCTTCCCTTCTGCTGCGCCCGATCGGCCTCCTTCATGGCGGATAGCCCTGGAACGACGGGACGTGGTGCCTGCGCCTCGCTGGCGGGGAACGTCATCGGCAACCGGCCGGATGGGTTGGTCGCGCCGAACAGAATGTTGGCGATCGCCTCGCCCCCGCGCTGCCCCGGATACCAGGCCTGAAGCACCGCAGGTATGCGCGCGAGCCAAGGCATCAGCACTGGCCCGCCCGTCTCCAGAACGACCACGGTGCGCCTGTTGGCGCCCGCTACCGCGCCGATCAATGCGTCCTGCCCGTCAGGTAGCGACATCGTTTCGACGTCCTGGGCTTCCGTGCGCCACTGCGAGGCGAATACGATCGCCAGATCCGCCTTTCGGGCGGCCACGGCAGCGGCGGCAGGGTCCGTGCCGTCTACGAAGCTGATGGCGGCGTTCGGCGCCATCCTGCGGATGGCCGCCAGGGGTGACGAAGCATGCCATGTCACGCGCGCGAAGGATGCGGCTGCGCCCTCCTTCAGCGGTATTTCGACGGGGGCGCCTCCGACCGAGCGCACCTGACTCGATCCGCCGCCCGACAGGACGCCGACGTCCGCATGAGAGCCGATCACCACGATCGATTTGACGGTGCGAGCCAGCGGCAGAAGGTTTCCTTCGTTCTTCAGGAGGACGCTACCCTTTTCGGCGACCTCCTGCGCGACGCGGGCATGGGCATCATAGTCGATCGACTGGGGGGCTGTCGGGACCGGATCGTTGATCAGGCCTGTGCTGACGACGCCCCACAGGATGCGCTGGTTCATATCGGTCAGCCGGGCAGACGATACCGTCCCGGCCGCAAGCGCGTCGTCAAGCGGCTTCCCGAAGAAAGGCCCCTTGTCTAATTCGCGACCGGACTGCTGATCCAGGCCGGCGTTGATCGCCTTGACGGTCGAATGAACGGCGCCCCAGTCGCTCATCACCCAGCCCTTGTAGCCCCAGTCCCGCTTGAGGACCTGGTTCAGCAGGACGTCGTTCTCGCATGCCCAGTCGCCGTTGACCTTGTTGTAGGAGCACATGACGGAACCGGGGCGGCCCCGCTCGATGGCGATCTCGAAGGCGAGCAGATCGCTTTCGCGCAACGCAGCCTGGTCGATGCGAGCATTCACGGTCGTTCGCAGCGTCTCCTGAGGATTGAGCGCGAAATGCTTGACCGTGGATACGATGTGGTTGGACTGGACGCCGCGTATGGACTCGCCGGCCATCACGCCGGAAAGCAGGGGGTCTTCACCGAAATATTCAAAAGTGCGCCCGCCCCATGGATCACGGGTCAGGTTCACGCCGCCCGCGAGCAGCACGTTGAACGTCTTGGCCCGTGCTTCGGCGCCGATCATCGCACCGCCCCGATAGGCAAGGTCGGGGTCGAAGCTCGCGGCGATCGCCAGGCTTGCCGGCAGCGCGGTGGCGACATCGCCCTTGCGCTGTTCGATCTGGTTGGCGACGCCAAGCGACGCATCGCTTTCACGCAGCGTCGGCACCCCAAGCCTGGGCACTCCCGGTACATAGCCGGCCGAGGGAATCATGTCCGCGGGACGGTCTTTGCTCATCGGCGGGAAGTAGCCGAAGACATAGGCTTGCCTCTCGGCAGGCGTCATCCGGCTCGCTAGCGCGGCAGCCTGCCGTTCCGCGGAGTTCTGCCGTTCGGGCCCACGTGTCGCTACGCTCGCGTCGGACGGATCCTGCGCGGCTGCGCCTTCAGCCGTGGCGCCTGCCCGCGCTGCAAGGAGAACGGTCATGACGGCGGACGGCGGACGCTTCATGGGATGTCTTCCGATCTTCAGGTTCGCAGCCGGCAGGATGCGAGGAGTGAGGTTCAGCCGGGTTTGAGAATGAGCCCGGCGATCCGTCGGCTTCGCTGCCGTCCGGATCGCACGTCGCGGGGCTCATTCGGAACGAAGAACTCGCCGCATCACTCTGCCAGAGCGCGCAGCGTGGGATCGGCGACGGTCTTCATGACGTCGTAGCCCCGTTTGTTGGGGTGGACGCCGTCATCCGTCAGTTCCCGCTTCATGCCGCCCGTCGGTGTCGCCATCGCGGCATAGTAATCGATGAACGGGACACCTTGGCTCTTCGCATAGTCGCGAAGCCAGCCGTTCATCGCTGCGAGCTGCGTTGCCGGGCGCATCGATGGATTCCACCAGAACGCATCCGCTGGGAGCAGCGACCCGAGCACCACCTTGATCCGGCGCGCACGGGCCAGATCCACCATCGTCCGGATGTTGTTCTGCCAGGACTCCGGGGTGATCAGCCCGGTGTTCCCGGCTATGTCGTTCGCCCCCGTCAGAATGTGAACCGCGCCCGGCTTGAGCGCGACGACATCCTGATAGAAGCGTAGCAGGATCTGCTCGGAAGTCTGGCCGCTGATCCCGCGGCCGAGGACCGAAGACGAGAAGAACGCAGGCTGATCGCGCTTCCAGAACTCCGTGATCGAGTCACCGATGAACACGATACGAGGGGAGGCGGCGACCTTCGTATTCTCGTCGGCGTAGCGACACAGATTGGGCCAGTCGAGCTGGCGTCGTGCGCCGTCCTGCTCAGCCTTGGCCTTCTGACCTACCTGCGCATCGATGCGCGCGCATGCATCCTCCGTCATGGCGGTCTGCGGCTGCGCAGTCGCTGCGGCGAGGGCAATAAGTGTCGCTAACATGACGTTCCTTCGATTGAGGCCTTAGGCGTTTGCGAACGAACCGGCATACCGATCGCGCAGAGCGCTCTTCAGTATCTTGCCGGTTGCGGTGTGCGGGAGCTCGTCGACGAAGACGATCTCGTCAGGGAGCCACCATTTTGCGACATGGCTCTGCAGGTGGTCGCGAACTTCGGCTGCCGACACCTCGCTGGCCGGACGCCGAACGACGAGCAGGATCGGCCGTTCTCCCCATCTGGGATGGATCGCGCCGATCGCCGCGGCTTCTGCGACGCCGGCACAGCCGACGGCGGCGTTTTCCAGATCGACCGAGCTGATCCATTCGCCACCCGACTTGATCATGTCCTTGGCGCGGTCGGTGATCTGCATCGTGCCGTCGAGATGCATGATCGCGACATCGCCGGTGTCGAACCATCCGTCGCTGTCCACCGCATCGGAATTCGCCGCGAAATACCGACGGATCACCCAGGGCCCCCGGACACGTAATCGTCCAGGTGTCACGCCATCATGAGGCAGACGCGCGCCGGCATCGTCGACAAGGGCCAACTCGATGCCGAACGGCGGTTTGCCCTGACGTGACGTGAGCGCAAGCCGCTCGTCCTCGTCCATCGTCGGCCAGGCCGCGGGCCACTGCCCCATCGTGCCGAGGGGCGACGTTTCCGTCATGCCCCAGATGTGGGCAACGCGGACGCCCGCCGCCTCGAACCGCGCGATCATCGACGAAGGCGCCGCGGACCCACCGATGCTGACGTGACGAAGCGCTTGCGGGAAGGTGTCAGTGGTATCCGCATAGGCCAGCAGGCTAAGCCACACCGTCGGCACCCCCGCCGAATGCGTCACGGCTTCGTCAGCCATTACGCGCGCCAGCAGCGCCGGCTCGTTGGTGGGACACAGCACCAGCTTCGCGCCTGCGATGGCGGCCGCAAAGGGCAGCCCCCAGCCGGCCGCATGAAACATCGGCACGATCGGCAGTATCACGGCAGCAGCCGAGAGGTCGAACATGGAGGGGGCAACGGCAGCCATGGCATGGAGCACCGTCGACCGATGGGTATAGAGCACGCCTTTTGGAGCACCCGTCGTGCCGCTGGTGTAGCAGAGCATGCATGGCTCGCGCTCGTCACCCTCGGACCAGTCATACTGCCCGTCCTGAGACTCGAGCAGGTCGGACAGGCTTCCTGATCCCGTGCCGTCGATGCGGATGAAGTGCTCGATCGTCGGCCAGCGGTCGCGTAGGCGATCAACAAGGCCTTCGAAGGCAACGTCATAGAAGAGCACACGGTCGGCCGCATGGTTGACGATGTAGATCAGCTGCTCGTCGAAGAGGCGGGGATTGAGCGTATGAACGATGGCGCCCATCCCGATCGCACCGAACCAAGCGGTGAGATGGGGCGCATGGTTCATCGCGAGGGTCGCGACGCGGTCACCGCGTCCGATGCCCATATGCTCCAATGCCTGTGCCAACCGCCGTGCATCTTCGGCGAACTCCGCCCAGGTGCGGCGCGTGACCGTCATATCCGGCCAGGCCGTCACGATCTCGGTGGTGCCGTGGTGACGCGCTGCGTGCTCGAGCAATTGCGGGACGCGCAGTTGGTGGTCCTGCATCGACGCGATCATCGCCGCGTCCTCATGACGGCGCGCGCCATTTGAACGTTACGGCAGATTGCCCCTTCAAGTGGAAGGTGAAGGCACCGTAGGGCGTCGAGATGATCGGATCATGGTCGGCGCCGTCGGCGTTGTAGGCGAGGAGGGCGACGGTCCCGTCAGGATTGGCGAACGCCACGGACAGGACGTTGTCGACGCGCTCGGTCGAGGCGATCCGCACGGCACCGCGCTGGACGAAGCGGCTGAGATGGCCAAGCGAGTAGTATTGGACGTTGCGGCTGTAGGTGCCGGTGATCGGCTCCACGGTCACGATGCCCGTGCAGGCAAGACAGCCGCCCTTGTGAGGACCGAATGTCGTATCGAGCGCGACGTTGAAGAACGCAACGCCGCGAGCCCAGTTGCGGGTGGTGCCGATGATCAGGTTCTGCATGTCGTAACCGAGGTTCGACGCCCAGTTGATCGCGGTCGCCGATCCGACGCATTCGGTGAAGAACACGTCCTTGAGAGGATACTGATTGTGGACGATCGACTGCTGCGAGACGTCTCCGCCGTAGCAGTGGAATGCGCTGCCGCTGACATACTGCGCCGCGCGCGCGTTCGCGAGCACCTGCAACGCCTGCGGGTTGAGGTCCCAATTGTGATCGAGTTCGAGAAGCTTCGTCTGCGGTGATGCCTCCGCAAGCTGCGGACCGACGTGATCGGCGAACAACGCGGCGCGCTGGTCCGGAGACAGCAGCATGCCGGGATAGTCCGTCGGTGCGAACGCCGGTTCATTCTGGATGCTCATGTAGTCGAGCGGGACGCCGGCCGCGGCATAGGCCTGGGCCGTCTTGGCCAGATACGCGCCGAAGACGTGGAAGCTGTCATCGCGCAGCGTGCCACCGATCAGCGATCCGCTGGTCTTCATCCATCCCGGGGGACTCCACGGGGTGCCCATGACGACGAGGTCGGGATTGAGCGCCTTCGCGGCGCGGACCGTCGGCAGCACGTCGGTGGTGGCGGGCGCGATCGAGAACTGCGCCAGGGCCGGATCCGTCTGTCCGGCTGGGAGATCATCGTAGCTGTAATGCGTCCTGGAGAAGTCGGACGCACCAAGGGTCAGCCGGGTCATGCCGAAATGGTTGCCGCCTGCGCCGAACAGATCATTCATCAGCGCCGCGCGCTGGGTGGGCCCGAGGGCATGCTGGATGAGGTAGGCGGACGCATCGGTGATGCTCGCGCCGAAGCCTTCGATCTTCTGATACCGGACGCTCGGATCGACCACGATCACGTTTCCGGCACCCGTCCCGTTGTAGAAGGGGATGGGCGCCTGGGGTGCGAGCAGCGACTGCTGATCCCCCGTCGTCAGCCACGCCTGGGCGACGAGGCCTGTCTGAGAACCGGCCAGTGCCGCTGGAGTAGGCGCGGGCGTCGGCAGTATGGCCGGTAGCGCACCGGAGACGGCCCCCTGCACGACGGTGACGAGACCTGCGGCGGTCTCATCGTTTGACGCGCCGTAGAGCAACGCGCTTGCGCTGGTTGCAAACAAGAGGCCCACTGAGGCCAAGCCCAAACGCTTAGACATTCTCATCCTAACCTCTCGATTGTTGATGCACTCGGATGGGGTGATGACGGCATCGCGCCGTCATCACCAAGCATCGGACTAGAACTGCGCGGTTACGCCTGCAAAGAAACGACGACCGATGATGTCGCCGAATGAAGCGGCAGGGTATTCGTTCTTGCGATCGAAGAGGTCGTTGACGCCAAGGCGCAAGGCGTATCGATCGGCAATCGTGTATTCGAGCGACACGTCGTGCCGGTAATTGGCGCGAACCTTGTAGAAGCCGTCGGTGGAATTCTCGACGGTTGCACCCTGTCCGGTCAATGAAGGCGAGAGGTAGTTCAGCGCGTAGGTGATGAGCGCCGGACCGATCTTGTATCGCGACTCGAAGTGAACCGACCATTCCGGCAACGCCACCGTTCCGTCGAGCTTCTGCGTCACTCCAAGGTAGACAACCTCTTCCAGACGATTGTGCGTCGCAGACGCCGTCAGTGCGAGCTGGCCCGGCAAGGATGCGGAAATGCTGCTGAGGGAGAAGCGGTAGTCGATGTTGTAGAGGTCTGATTTCAGCCGTGCCGATCCGGCGTTCACGGTCGTGGCGACGCCGCGGTTGATGTCGCCGTTGCTGTCGTAACCAAGAGTTCCGCAATAGACGTCCGACTGCGGCTGCTGGTCAAAGCAGGTCGACGCGAACTCGTTGACGCCGAACAGGGCCAGCGCATTGCCGATCTTCAGATCGAGACGATCTGCGGTGATTGTCAGCCCGCGAAGGAACGTCGGCTGGAACACGAACCCGAATGTCAAAGCGTTCGACACCTCGTTCTGCAGTTCCGGATTGCCCCTGGTCGTCAGCTGCACCTGTGAGGTGCCTGTCCCGACGAAGTTGGCGAGGCGGTTGTCGACCGTCGGTGCGACGCCGGCCGGCAAGCTGTTCAGTCCGTAGTTCGCGTTAGCGGTGAACAAGGCGACGCAGTTCGCCCGCCGCGCCGTCGGGTTGGGACCGCCATTGATCGCCGTGATCGAGCACGGGTTGCCTGCGCCGCTTATCGCCACCGAACCGGGTGCGCTCACCTGATTGATGCTGGGTGCGCGGAAATTGCGGCTGCGGTTGATGCGCGCCGTAAGGCCCGCGCCAATCAGCCAGCGGCCGCCGACGCCCCAAACGGAGTTGTTTCCGGCTAGGGTGCTGTTGACCAGGCGATACGAGCCGTCGAAGTCGAGCGCCTGGACCAAGGGCAGACGAAAATCGCCGCCGACCAGGGGGACTGCGACTTCACCGGCGATCTCGTCGGTGTTGAAGCCCCCACGACCGCCCACGGCCTTGATGCCTGCAAGGTAGATGCCGTCTAGGTCACCCTGCAAAGGATTGAACGACGCGCGCTGATCGCGATGCTCGTAGGTTGCGCTGAACTTCGCCATGCCTCCGGGCAGACGCACCACGTCGCCGCTTATCGTGGCCAGCACGTCGTCCTGCAGGTTCTTCACCGGGCCGAGCGTGCCGGAATCGGTCACGCCGCTCTTGCCGACGGCATAGTTCAGGACGGCCTGACTTGGCCGCTCGGTGCCGAAGATGTTGAACGGGACGCAGGACGCGTCGACGACAGTCGCCTGGTTGATCGCGCAGACGATCTGGCCGGCCGAGTTGCGGACGGCATTCGCCGCATTGCGGAAATTGGGATAGATGGGCGCGTACGCATCGATATCGGTATTCACCTGACCGTGCGAGTAGGACACCTCGTAGTCGAAGCGCCGCTTCCCAAGGTTGAAGTTGCCGTTCAACGCAGCCAGCGCGCGATAGGTCGTGGTCGTGAAGAACTGGTCGCCGCCATTCGGATCGACGTCGAGGAAGTTTTTCGAGAGATAGAGCGGCTGGCCAGCGGCAAAGCCCGGATTGGCCGCTGAAAGCGCTTGGACCGTGCTCTGCGACAGATACGGATTGTTGCGGGTGAAGGGCAGGGGCTGCAGGTCGGAATACGCGAACGACAGCACGGGGATGTACTGCTGAAGCAGTGCGCCTCTCTTCACGAGACGCGACCGCGTCCGGGCAACCAGCAGTTCGGTCGAGAACGTCAGGTTGCTGGTCAGATCGTAATGACCGATGAGCGATCCGATGGCTCGCTCTACGCCAGGAACGAGCGTCCCGTAGTCCTTGAAGGGCCAACGCAGATCGCTTCCCGTCGCGGAGGTGGCAACTCCAGGAACCGGAGTGCCCAGCCCCTTCAAGGCAATGTTGCCGTCTCCGTCGATCGTGACGCCGCGGCCACCCTGCTTCACGACGCCGTTCACGTCGTAGTTGAACGGTCCGGTAACGACGAGGCCGTTTTGATCCACGTACTGCGTGGCGTCGTTGTATGCGGTGGTGAACGGAATGCCATTGGCGCCAGCACCGGGCGTGAGGTTTAGACCGGCTCCCGAAATGAAGCGGTCAGAACGCTGCTTGAACACGAGCGGGTCGGTCTTGGAGTAATCCGCTTCGATGGCGATGTTGCCTCGCCCGCCCGCGAAGTTCCGGCCCGCCGTCAGGCGCACGGTATGGAGCGAATAGTCGCCATCGCCAGTTACGGTATTCTGCGCCTCGAGGCGCACGCCCTGAGCGTTCTTCTTCAGAACGTAGTTCACGACGCCACCGATCGCGCCTGATCCGTAAACGGCGGCGCCGCCGCCCTGGACCACTTCGATCCGGTCCAGCAGTCCGAGCGGGATGATGTTCGTATCGACCGCTTCGTCGCCCAGACCAAGCGAAGTGGAAACCGTGCGGCGCCCATTGACGAGAGTCAGAGTTCGAGCGGGCCCGAGGTTGAACAGGTTCGGAAAGTCGGCACCGGCTACCGCTTGCCCGTTCGAAACGTAGGGCTGCGGATTGCGCTGCGGCGTGTTGGAGGTCAGCTCGTTGAGTGCGTCGCCGGCCTGGTTGAAGCCGCGCTGCTTGAAATTGTCGGCGTCCAAGACTGCGACGGGAGCGGACGCAGTCTCGTCGACGGAACGCCGGATGCGTGACCCGGTGACGACGATCTCGTCCTTTCGAGCCCCGTCCTGTCCGTCGGCCGGGTTTTCTGCCGCATCTGCCGCCGGCGTAGCCTCGACAGGCGCCTGTTGAGCCCATGCTGCACCGCTTCCCGCAAATGCCAGCCATACAGCAGTCATGCACCCAACAGTGTGCCGCCGCGACGAGACCTTACGCATGCTAATCCCCCTCCTAAAGCGCCTCCTTTGCGGAGACAGAGCTGCTCTGCGGCCATCCGCAAGCGCCCGATTGAAAACCAACCTGATTCGGTGTATGAAATGTTATTGTTGTTACCGACAGTAACATTATAAAAATGACGTTGGCAAGCGGGATATGATGGGAGACCGTATGCAAACCGGAATGGGGCCCCATGCCGTCACCGAAGAGGAGTCGCCGTCCTCGTGGCCGCCTTCGCCGGGATCCCGGGTCGCAATGGCCACGCGAGTAGACTACGATGCACGAATGACGCCCGCCAAGGACATCGCAGCCCCGCTCACGAACAAGCCTCGCCGGACCCGCGCACCGGCCCGTACTCAGTCCGAGCGGCGAGAGGCGACCATCCAGGTCATTCTGGACGAGGCCGAAACGCTTTTTGCGTATCATGGTCGAGATGGCGTCACGATCAAGGCGATCGCGTCCGCTGCCGGGGTGACGCCGGCACTCATCAACTATTATTTCGATGGCTTGGAGAATATCTTCGAAGCCGTCTGGTCTCGTCGGGCATCCATTCTGAATCCGATCCGCATTCAGGTTCTGAACGACTACGAGGCACAGAATTCCAGTAAACTGGAAGCCGCCGGAGCGATCGACGCTTTTCTAAGGCCGATCTTCGATCATGTGTTCTCGCTAGGCGAAGGCTGGTCCAATTTCATGTCTCTGATAGGCATGACGAACACCACCCGATTCTGTGGCGCATTCTACATGGACAAGCATTTCGATGACGTCGTTCAGCGCTTCTTGGAAATCATGCGCCAGATAGGAAACGTGCCTGACGAAGAACTGTTCTGGTTTGCGCATCATCTTCTGGGATCCTTGACATTCTCAATGGCCCAGACAGGCAGAATCAACCGGATCTCCAAAGGAAAATGCAGCTCAGGAGATTACGACAACGTGCTGCGTTCGAGCGTTCAGCTGTTTTCCAGTGCTTACGTCGCGCTTGAGGCCAAGTACGCCAAGCCGGAGACGCCATCGATCGTATAGTCGGCGGCTAAGATCGAAGATCGGCTGACTATCAAAATTCTATGTGGAGCGACGCTTGCCACTGACATTTGGCACACCGTTTTTTGCTGACGTGATGACCGGTATACGGTTCGCTTGATGATCCGGCTAGATCCGGTCCAAGCGGGGCCGCTCTAACTTGCCTACTTCCATGCGAGGCTTCCTCTTGTGTTCGTCCAGCGCAGGCAACTCATTCTGCAAGACCAGCATGGAAGTGCCAGCGCCATACCGCGTTGTACCACGGTGCGCCGGACGTCCCCCGGCCGTCAGGTGGGTTCCTGCTCATTACCGAAGCGTCCATGCCCGCCTTCATAATGCCTTGGTCAGGCGTATCCCGATAGTCCGTGGCGGGCCGACGAGATAGGAGAAGTAGCTGGTCGCAGTGGTGTTGCCGGGCGACGTCGTGAATTCCTGGCCAAAGACCGGCACCGCGTCGAACAGGTTGGTGACGAACAGGTCGATTCCCACGCCGCCACGCATCGTCACCCCTGCCGAGGCGTCGACGAGCGTATACGCCGGACGCGGCAGCACCTCGCCTTCGCCGAACCCGCTGTTGGAGCCACCGACGTGACGCGCCGCGGCGAACAGATTGCCGGTCAGTCCTTCTGTGAGTGCGGTCTCGTACTCGCCGCGAACATTCCACAGCCAGCGCGGCACATCGAGCACGCGGGACCCTGCCGGCAGCAGAAGGTTGGGAACGTCGTTGCGGTAGGTCGCGTCGGTGAGCGATCCGCCCGCGTGAAGATCGAGCCCCCGGACCGGCGACACGGAAACCTCAAGCTCGCCGCCACGGCTACGAACCCGGCCGGCATTGACGGTGAAGGCGATGGTCGTCGCATTGTTGATCCCGCACGCCGTCTGGAACGCCTGCTGATAGTCCTTCCAGTCGATCGCATAGGCAGCACCGTTGATCCGCACGCGACCGCCCCAGAGGCTGGTCTTGGCGCCTATCTCGTAATTGTCGGTACGATCGCTGTCGTAGGGCGGCGGTACATCGGGAATGGCTGCCGCGCGACGTTCCGCGGCCGAGCAGATATCATCCGTCACGGGCGCATTGACGCCCCCAGTGCGGAATCCCTGCGAGTAGCTGGCGTAGAGCGTCGCGGCACGGCTTGGCTCATAGCTCAGCGTGAAGCGCGGTGTGACGCCGTTCTCGCGATTGCGCTCTTCATAGTCGTAGGCGAGATCGCCGCCTGCGACGCCACCGATGCCGTAGCGTCGGCTCGCTTCGCGCTGGCGATAGGCAAACACCCGGGCGCCAGCGGCGACCTTCACCTTCGGCACCACGGCATAGGTCAGCTCGCCGAACGCCGCGACCTCGCTCTCACGGAAGCGCACCGTCGTGTCCTGGATGACGGCCGGGCTGCTGGCACCAAGCGGCAGCGGCGTGGTGACGCCGAACAGGTCGGCGACGGTGATCGTGCGACCCGAGTCCTGATGAAGGTCGCGGTAGAGCGCGCCGAACACATATTGCAGCTGCCCCGGGCCATCGGACACCGCGCGCACCTCCTGCGTGAATTGTTTCGTGCGGCCGAAATCCTTGAGCGGCGTTGGGAATAGCTTGCCGCCTGGACCCGGTCCGACGATGTCCTCGACGATCGGAGAATCGAACGCGGTGACGTCGAACGACAGACGGTTGCGCCGGTCGAGCCAGGACGAATTGGACGACAGGGTGAAGCCACCGAGCGCATCGAACCGGTTCTCGATCAGCAGCGAGCCGATGACGAACCGATCCTTGGCATACGTGTCGGCATACCGCGCCTTCAGCCGCGCGCGCTTGCCAAAGGTCACGTCACTATGGGGACGGTCGGCATTGCTGTAGGCGTCCTGCCAGACCAGCGACGGCGTGATTGTCAGGCTCGGCGTGGCGTTCCATCGAAGCGCAGCGCGAACCGTGCCGGTACGCGTCCAGTTGACGTCCTTGCGGACCGCCGACGTTCCCGCATTCTCAGTCAGGTCGCCGGTAGTGGGTCGCAGATCGTCGATCCAGCCGCCCTGCCGGACAAACCCGCCCGAGACGCGCAGCGCCAGGGTGTCGGCGACGATCGGCAGATTGAGCATCGCCTTGGCGTCCCAGCTCGTGCCGCCATCGGTGATGGTCGAAACGCTCGCCTGACCCAGTGCGGCGATCTTGGTGGCATCCGGCTGGTTCGTCACGATGCGGACCAGGCCGCCCATCGATGACGATCCGAACAGCACGCCTTGCGGTCCGCGCAACACTTCGACCCGAGCGACGTCGAACAGCTGCGGGTCGGGTTGTGAAAAGCCGCGGAGCGCGCGGGTCTGAAGCGGGGTTTCGTCGAGATAGACGCCTGTGGTCGGCGACTGGACGAACCCGACCCCGCCGATCCCGCGAATGATGTACTGCGAGTTGCCGGGCCCGGTGGTCGCGAAGGCCAAGCCGGGGACAGAGTCCGCCACGCGGGAGAAGTCCTGCGCGTTGAGGCGGCGAAACAGGTCGGCGGAAAGAATGGTGACGCTTGCCGGCACGTCCTGAAGCGCCTGCGGGCGTTTCAGCGCCGTGACGATGATGTCGCCGGTTTCAGCCGGTCCAATGCCCTGCGCATTGGTGGCTGTTAGCTCGGACTTCGTGATGTGTGCTGCGTCATCCTGAGCGGATACCGAGACGGCGAGCAGGAGGCAGGGCAGGCACGCCCCCGCCAGCAGGTGGGATCGGATCATGTATGGGCCTTTGACCGGCCCCGCGAAAGCACGCGGGCCGTTGACGTGGTTGCTCCTGAAGGAGCGCGCGATCAGGTGGTCAAAGGACGGGCGGGGGGCCTCGAAGCGGAGGCCGAAGATGGCCACGGCGGACCGTTGCCGGTTGGATGGCTGGTGACAGCCCGATCGCCATGACGAAGGCGATCAGGGCGACGAGCTGAACGGGATCGATCGCACCGAGCGATGCGGCTGACAGGCCCGAAAAGGCGCACGGCATTTCAGCTTTGCCGTGGTCCTGCGACCTGCCGTGATCGGGCATGTCGCCGTGCATCTCTGGCATCGCCATCGTCACGGCTCGAGGAGCGACGCCGGAACAGAGCTCTATCGTGATCCGGCCATGCTCGGTACCGATCATGTATCCGGCCGGCACCAGCAGCTTGAGCAACAGCGTTGCCGCGCACACGAGCACGGCGAAGTAGCGTTGCGCTATGAGGCGACGAACGGCTAGCACCGAGACGCGGGTAGCGCAGGCCGGCAGTCCTGTCATCGTCGTATCGGCCTTCGCGGGCAGGACTGTTGACGGGATTCACCCGGGGAACGCGGCACCCGCGGCGTTCGCGGGCGAACTCGAAGAGCAGCGGGCGGGCTTGAGCCCGTCCGCTGCTTCACCCGCGCGCCTGCGCGACAATGATGGTCGGTCCATGGTTGCCGCTGCATGAAAGGCGGGTACACCGGACCATGGTCCGCGTGACCGGTCCGACGGCCGTTGACGCGCTCAATGGATCAAGGAGGGCCGCCGGTCTGCGACCTGGCGCATCGCGTAATCAATCTCCGCGTTGCAGATCGGCATTTTGAGCAACCGACGAGCCTCCTTCAGATCGAACGTGTCAAAGCCCTCCGTGAACTGGCGGTAGACGTCCGACAGGACGGCTCTCCCCTCCGAACCCCGACCGTCCGCTTCGAGGACGACGCAGAGACTCATCGCCGATCTGAGCGCCCAACTTCTCGAGCCCTGAAGGTTCGCCAGATCTAAACCGAGGCGGACCAGTCGTTCCGCCTCTGCAACCCCCGCTGCTCCGGTGCGCTGCAGATGGCGGAGGCCCCGCAGGCGGTAGACCTCCTCGCGGCACCAGATCGCATCGTCCCGATCCGCACGGCGGTCGATCCACGATCCGAAATGCGCCTCATGCGCCGTGCATCCCATCGCGCGGGCATATGGAAGGAACTCCATCTCGCGCGACGCGAACCTGCTCGGCGATTGCGACTCTCCATTCTCGCGCAGCGGCAGCAGCGCGAGTTCGAGGGCGTTCCCCAACATCTTCCAACGCTCCACGCGCAGGCTTTCAGCTTGAGCCTTCAAGATCGCAAGCATCCGATCGGCCATCGCCAGATCGCGCCGCCAGAGCGGCACCAATGCGCCGTTCACGAGGACGTGGCAGAGCGATGCCGGATGTCCGAGTTCCGATGCCTCCGCCAGCGCTCGTTCGACGTCCTCGCGCGCCTGGTCCGGGAATCCGCTGACCCAGTTCGAACGCGCCCGACTCGTCAAGGCGGAGATCCGGGGATCGATTTCGAAGGGCAGGGTTGGCGGCGGACCCACGATGCTGGCGGCACCGCGCAACATGCCATCCGCAACCACCTTGGCCTCAACCGACCGGCCAAGGAAGAACAGCGAGTGGGTCAGGTGCGACTGATGTTGAAGCTCTGCCTGCGGATGGCCTGCCCGTCGCGCCGCCAATCCGACCTGCGCCGCGTACGATGCCGCGACTTCGCACTCGAGATCGGCACCGCGGCTATGGAACAGCCCGAACAGCGCGAATAGCTCCTGCGTGGCGTCGCCCATCTCCCGCGCCAGCGTCAACGCCTGCAGGAGCGACGTCCAGAACAGCGGCGTGACGCCGTTCTCGAGATCCGCCAGCGCCAGGATGTTCGCAAGCCGCATCTGCAGGTTCGGATCCGGTGGGACGATCAGCGCTGCGGCGGCGGCAACGCGTTGCGCCCAGCCATGGAATTCCGAGATCAGCAGAAGGTCGATCCAGGTCGGGGCCGACGCGATGATGAGTTCACAGCTCGTCCTGATGTCGCCATCCGGCGACAAGGCCCATTCCAGGCTGCGACGCACGTCGTCGATGAGATGCCGCGACACGCCTCCGCTTCTCCATTCCGCCCGGTCCGCACCTGTGAGCAACTCGACGAGATGCCTTGCGCTGGACCGGCATAGCTCAGGAAGCTCCCCGGCTTCCTGAGCCTTCGCCATGCCGAACTCGCGGGTGGTCTCGGCCAGGCGGTAGATCGGCAGCGAGCCGCGATGCTCCACCGTCAGAAGGGACTTGGACACCAGACTCGCTACGAGATCCGCGACGTCCAGTTCGTCCGCATCCGGTTCCCCGGCGAGGGCGATGGCCATCTGCAGCGGGAACCAGCCTCTGAGGATCGATAGACGGCGAAGCGCCAGCTGTTCCTGACGATCGAGGAGGCCATAGCTCCATTCCAGCGTCGCCAGCATCGTCTTCTGGCGCGGGCGGGCGTTGCGGCGCCCTTGGGTCAATAGGGCAAGTCCCCGGTCGAGGCGGGCCAGCAAGGTGGTCAGGCCAAGCAGATCGACGCGGGCGGCGGCGAACTCGATCGCGAGCGGCAATCCGTCTAGCCTGCGGCAGATGTTGGTCACGAGCGGGACCTGCGCGTCGTTGAACTCGAAACGGTCGTTGTTCGCTCGGACGACTGCGAGAAACAGCTCGACTGCAGGGTAGGACATGGCGACCTCACAGGACATCGGTCCGTCGCCCGACGGAGCCGCGAGCGGCTCGAGCCTGACGACGCGCTCCCCCGCGGTGCGAAGCGGTTCCCGGCTCGTCGCCAGCACATGAAGCGTTGACACGGCTTGCAGAAGGTCGAGGATCACGTCCGCCGCCCCCGCGATCAGATGCTCGCAATTGTCCAGGACGAGAAGGACGGGTTTCGACCTGAGGTGATCGACGATCGTGGCGAGGGTGTCCGCGCTGTCCGTCTTCAGGCCCAGCACCTGCGCGATCGTCGTGCCTATCAATGCCGGGTCCTGCAGCGGTGCAAGGTCGATGAAGCGGCAACCTCCCTGGAACTCGGTGCTCAGACGTTTCGCGGCGACGAGAGCGACGGACGTCTTGCCGATGCCGCCTGGCCCGACCAGCGTCACGAACCGGTGCTTCAGGACTTTCTCGACGAGCGAGGATACCGCTTCGTCCCGGCCGACAAGCTGGACGAGCGCCGCTGGCGGGTCCAGAGGACGCGGCTCCGAGTGCTCCGCGGATGAAGCGGTGCTCACTTCGGCCACCACCTGAACGGGCGCGATGAAAAGGTAGCCCCGACCCGGCGAATTCGCGATGTAGCGCGTGCCGTCCCGTCCGTCCGAGAGTATCCTGCGCAACGCCGCGACGTGCACCGTGAGATTGCTCTCGATGACCGTGGTCGCCGGCCACGCGAGCTGCATGAGTTCGGCCTTGCCAACCAGCGTTCCCGCCCGCTCCACCAGCGCCAGGAGTATGTCGAACGCGCGGCTTCCCAGCGGCTGCCGCTCCCCGTCACGCGATAGGGTTCGTTCCACGACCGATAGACGGAAGGGCCCGAAGGCGTATGCGTTTCGCACTCTCTTCACCGAATCCCCTTTCCCACCAGAGGGCGACGACGACGAGCGGTCTCATACGCATCGTCCGGCACACCTGCCACAGTGACGTTCCTCAAACCATTTCACATTGCTTTCCTCGTCGAGGATTTGGAAAAGGCCCGTTCCTTGATACGGCGAAGTCCTCGGTTGTGCCGAGCGTCGACGCGCCGACACCTTGATCGATTTCGACCTGTTCGGTCATCAGATTCCCGCTCACCTGAAGCCGGACTGCCGCAGCGGTCCGGCACTGGCCAATCCAGTTGATGGTCGTGACGTTCCCGTTCCGCACTTCGGCGTCATTCTGACGATGCCCGTTTCGCAGATACTAGCCGCTCGCTTCGAGTCCGCCAGCATAGCATTCGTGATCAAGCCATACATCCGCTTCAAGGGTAGCCTGGACGTGCGGCGGTAAAGGCGTCCTCTATCATCGCGCCGCCGCCAGCGAAGCAGCACCCGCCGGACGCTTACAAATACCCGGACCTGAGACAGGGGAAGCCAACGCTTTAAAAGCCGAACAGAACAACCGCTCTTGCCGCAGCAATTGAACGCCCCTTTGCCGGCGAACGGAGGGCCAGCCAATAGCCCAGTTCGGTAGTTTAAGCACACGCTCCGGGAGCAGTCCCACCGCGCCATTAAGCACGTCGGAGCCTCTTAGGGCTATTGCCCATGCCCGCTCGGCGGGCACGATCCGGTCGGGGAAGAATTGCATCCTGTAAAGCGTCGAGTTTTCCGAAAAGCCGGCATCAACCATGGGGTTATTACCAAATTGCGCCTTCCGGATCGAGGCGTTTCCACGCACCATCGGCCCCCGGAGGTAGCCCTCAAAGACCTCCGTCGGTGTTCATCGCCGGTGATGGGGCAAAATGACATTCCATCTAGAGCACTCGCCTCGCTCACTGTTCGTTGTCGTATCGTTCTCGACATTGGTGGATGTTGTCGAGGTTGGCGATGGACCATTCCGCTAACATCCGGAGCGGTTGCGCGAGAGAGCGCCCGAGGTCGGTAAGGGCATATTCAACCTGCGGCGGCGTGCGGGTCACTACGGTTCGGCTGGCGAGGCCGTCGCGTTCCAATGTCTTCAGTGTGCGGGTGAGCATCTGCTGGGATATTCCAGCGACTTGCCGCTTGAGTTCGTTGAATCGACGAGGCTGATCGCGAAGCGCGACGACAACCTGGACGGTCCACTTGTCGCCGACCCTGTTCAGGATTTCGCTGACACCACGGCACCCGGTTCCAGCGGTAGAGACGCCAGTCACATCCATCTGCCTTGGTCCTCAAAATATGCGTTCTTGTCCGTTTCGGGTTTGGCGGATAGCCCCGGTCAACGAAATAGACCAGGCCACCCGAATGTCGATTGACGCGGGTTGGCCGGACGGAGGCCATCATGATCCTGTACTACGTTCCGGGCGCTTGCAGCCTGGCCGACCATATCGCACTGATCGAAACCAAGCTTCCCTATACGCTCGCAGTACTTAGCGGCGGCAAGGGCGACATGCGGACGGCGGATGGCAGCGACTACCGCAGCGTCAACCCGCGCGGCGCCGTTCCCGCGATCCGCCTGGACGACGGCACGGTGCTCACCGAGAACCTTGCCATTCTCGCACATATCGCAGACCGCAGCGGCGCCCTTCTTCCCGATCACGCCCTAGGGCGCGTTCGCGCTCTCGAGGCGCTATCCTATATGGCGACCACCGTTCACGGCAATCTCGGCCCATTCTTCAGAAAAGCTCCCGAGGAGGAACTAGGGAGGGCACGGGAAGCGTTGGAGAAAGCATTCAATTCACTTTCGGAACAGATGGACAGCAACGCCTTCATGCTGGGAAGCGTTATGTCCATCGCCGATTGCTACCTGTACTGGACGCTGCTGGCGGCTTTGCGCTTCAACATATCCTTACCAACGCAGCTACGCAAATTCTTCGATCGGATGAACCATGAGCCATCGGTTATCCAGGCTCTGGCCGAAGAGGGCCTATCCAATGCGGGCGGTTCGTCCCGGTAACGATTAAGGAGTGGAACAGTCGTCGGCCTTGCAAAACCTCGTTGTGATGCGGTCATGATAAGGCTTCTACCATTCGAAGTTCGCGCAGCCAGGAAAAGCGGCTTTGTCGATCATGCGTCTTATCATCCTGCAAGCGTGTCGAGACGTTGTCGCATCTCTGTATCGAATGCGTTGTCTACCGCGGCGACAAGATCTGTTCCGCCCTAAGTATCGCCTTGGCCGCCATCCGCACCATGACGCTGATACCGGGAATGACGATGCGCCGGGTGTTCATCATGAACTTCAACCAGCAGTTCGGCACTTGGACGACGCTCGATACAGCTGGACTCAGCCGTTCATATCCAGGTTCGATGGCCTGGCGACGACTTCCGCCCTTGCTCTGCTTTTCAATATCGCCAGCGAGGAGAGGTGGGCGCGCATGTAGTCAGACGCCTCCTGCCTGCGATCCGTCAGAAGGAGATCCACCATGTGGACGTGCTCACGGCATCGGCCCTTCGCCGTGTCCCGGTCGAGCATCTGCTTGTAGTCTATCAGCCTGCGCAACTGATCGATGCGCCTGAGCGAATCGATGAAGAAGGTGTTGCGGCTGCACCCGGCGATCGCCTGGTGGAGCCCGGTGTTCAGTTCGAACAGCGTGATGTCGCTGACATCGTGAATCGCGCCGTCGATCAGCCACTGCTGCTGCTGGCGGACGACCTGCAGAATCTCCGTGTCGAGCGCGAAGCGCGGCTCGAGGATCGCCGCCGGCTCGATCAGCAATCGAAAACGGTAGCTGTCATCATACGCCTCCAGCGACGTGAGGACGGGTAGGAATTCCCAGCCATTGCCCGGCAGCCGTGCGATCCATCCCTCTTCGACCATTCGTCTGAGGATATGACCGAGCTTGCCGCGCGTGACGGGATAGCGACGCAGGAACTCGCTTTCGGTCAGGCGATCGGGAAGCTTGCCGTTCAGCCGGTCGTCCGCGATCTGAAAATACACCTGCTCATCGTCTGCAGCAGGCGCTGCGATGATCGACTTCGGCATGGCGTCATTCGACGTTGGCGCGATCCGCGTGCTGCCGTCGTCCGCTTCTTCGACGAAGCCCTGCATGCGCAGTACCGACAGCGCTCCGCGCACTGGCGAGCGCGACACCCGCAGCCTCTCCGCCAAACCGCGCTCCGTTACGCGTTCCCCTACCTTCAATATGCCTGATGCGATCAGATCGGTGATCTGCCCCGCAAGCTGCGTCGATAATGCGGTGGTCTTCATCGGATGACCATCGCTGGTATTTTATGCTTGCGCAATACCACGTTCGTTTGTAGGTATAGTTTCGCTACATAATACCAGCCAATAGTATGTGGCCAGGTGCAACTCACTCGAGGATTCCCATGCAGCTCTCGATCAATCCGGCTTCCGGCGACGAACTCGCACGTCTGGAGGACCATGACCCCGCGTTCGTCGAAGCAGCGCTGACGCATGCGGTCGCGGCGCAGAAGGCCTGGCGTCAGGTTGCCATCGAAGACCGGGTCGAGTTGCTGCGTCGCATCGCTCGGGTGCTTCGCGCCGATCTGTCGCGCCATGCGGAACTGATCTCGCTGGAAGTCGGCAAGCCGATCGCCGAGGCCGAAGGTGAAGTCGAGAAGTGCGCGATGAACTGCGACTTCTATGCCGAACACGCGGCGGCCTATCTTGCCGACGAGACCATCGCATCGAGCGCGTCCGAGAGTCTTCTGAGCTATGAACCGCTGGGTGTGGTCCTGGCGATCATGCCCTGGAATTACCCGCTGTGGCAGTTCTTCCGCTTCGCCGCGCCGGCCCTTGCGGCGGGTAACGGCACGATCCTCAAGCATGCCAACAACGTCCCGCAATGCGCGATGCTCATTCAGGACATCCTGGACAAGGCGGAGTGCCCAGACGGACTTGCCAAGGTGCTGCTGCTGCAGCCGGGCGAGGTGGCCGCGCTGATCGCCGATGACCGGATCGCCGCCGTGACGCTGACAGGCTCGACGCACGTGGGAACGATCGTAGCGTCGCAGGCGGGCAAGGCGCTCAAGAAGCAGGTTCTGGAACTGGGCGGTTCGGATCCTTTCATCGTGCTTGCCGATGCGGACATCGCGACGGCCGCGGCGATGGCGGTAAAGGCGCGCTACACCAATGTCGGCCAGAGCTGCGTCAACGCGAAGCGGTTCATCGTCGATGACAGCGTTGCCGATGCGTTCGTCGCCGCGTTCAAGCACAACGTCGAGGCCTTGGTGATCGGCGACCCGAAGGATCGTGCCACGCAGATCGGCCCGATGGCGCGCGCCAACCTTCGCGACGAGTTGGACCGCCAGGTGAAGGACACGCTGGGGCAGGGCGCGACCCTGGTCACCGGCGGTGCCCCGCTCGATCGACCCGGCTTCTACTATGCGCCGACGATCATCGACCACGTCACCGAAGAGATGACGGCAGCCCGAGAGGAGACCTTCGGTCCGGTCGCCGCGATCATCCGGGTGAAGGACGAGAACGAAGCCGTAAGGATCGCCAACGACACCGAGTTCGGGCTCGGCGCATCGATCTGGACAGCCGACGCGGCCAAGGCGCGGACCCTCGCCAAGCGCGTCGATGCAGGAGCGGTGTTCATCAACGGCATCGTCGCCTCCGACCCCCGCCTGCCCTTCGGCGGCATCAAGCGCTCGGGCTATGGCCGTGAGTTGGGCATCATCGGGATGCGCGAGTTCACCAACATCAAGACCGTCTGGATCGGCCCTGCGCAGGGCTGACCTCGAGTCATCAGGAGAATGCCATGACGAATGCAACTCTAGCCAGACCGCTCCTGCTGCGTCCTTCGGAGATCACGCCGAAGGACCGGGGCGGCGGTGTGCGGACCTATCCGCTCGTCCGGTCGGGAATCGGCGCTACCGCCTTCATCAACGGCATCACCGAGTTTGACCCGGGATGCGCGGTGCCGCTGCACTATCACAACTGCGAAGAAAGCGTGATGTTGCTCGAAGGCGAGGCGATCGCGACGATCGATGGGATCGAGCAGCGCGTCGAACCCGGCGACACCACCTTCATTCCCGCGGGCATCCACCACTTCTTCCGCAACACGTCGGCGACCGCGAAGATGCGGATCTTCTGGGTGTATGGCTCCATCGACGCCGATCGCACTATCGTCGCTACGGGCGAGACGCGGCGTATCGACGATGAGCACGGCGGACGATGACCGTGGCTCAGCGCGATGCGTCCCCGGTCGTGGAAGCGGACGCTCTGACCCGTTTCGCAGCGCTCGTCTACGAGCGTGCAGGGATGACGCGCGACGACGCGCATCTGGCAGCGGACACGCTCGTCAAGGCGGATCTGTGGGGTCATCAGACCCACGGCGTCATGCGCCTGCCGTGGTATGTCGGACGGTTGGCGTCACGAGCCGTGATCGCGGACGCGGTTCCGGAGCTCGTGATGGATTCCGGCGCCGTCCTGGTTCTCGATGGCCACGACGCGATGGGTCAGGTCTCGACCGCCCGCGCGACCGAACTCGCGATCGACCGTGCGAAGGCGCACGGCATCGCCGCGGTGGCGGTGCGCAACTCCAACCACTTCGGCACCGCGATGTACTTCACGCTCATGGCAGCCCGGGCCGGATGCGTCGCATTCCTGTCGACCAACGCCAGCCCGGCGATGCCCCCGTGGGGCGGGCGCAGCAAGACCGTGGGCACCAATCCATGGTCATGGGCGGCTCCTGCGGGGGCCCTGCCGCCAATGGTGCTGGATATAGCCAATACGGGCGTGGCGCGCGGCAAGATATATCTGGCGCGGCAGAAGGGCGTTCAGATCCCGCTGGGCTGGGCCCTGGATGCCGACGGACAGCCGACCACCGATCCAGTCGCCGCACTGAGCGGCGTCACGTTGCCGATGGCTGGCCACAAGGGCTACGGAATCGCGGTCATGATGGACATGCTTTCGGGCGTGCTCAGCGGCAGCCAGTTCGGCACCCGCGTCAACGGACCCTATCAGACGGAAAAGCCCGGCGGCGCGGGGCACATGATGATCGCGCTCGATATCGAGGCGTTCCAGACCCAGGGCGAGTTCGCCGAGCGCATGGAGCAGATGATCGCCGAACTGAAGGCCACGCCGCTGGCCGCCGGCCACGACGAGATATTCTACCCCGGCGAACTCGAAGCACGCAGCGAGGTGCGGCTTCTCGAAACTGGTCTGGCACTTCCGCAGGATACGTTGACGGACCTTGCGACGTTGGCGAAGGACTGGGACTGTCTCGACGCGCTGCCTTTCGCGCCATGACGAAATTCCCGCTTTGCGCCCATCTGGGCTACCTGTTCACGGAACATGCGCTGCGCGATCGCTTTGCCGCGGCAGCGCGCTGTGGCTTCAGGTTCGTCGAACACCCGGCGCCCTACGCGCTGGCACCCGACGAAGCCTCTGACCTGTGCAAGCTCAACGGCCTGCACATGGTTCAGATCGCGACGCCGATGGGCGATCCCGGTGAAAAGGGTCTGGCCGCGATGGTCGGGCGCGAAGCCGACTTTCGCGCGAGCGTCGATGAGGCGATCGCCTACGCACTGGTCCTCGGCACCCGGTACATCCACCCGATGTCGGGCGTACCGACGCAGGGTGGAAGCGACGCGGAAAGTTGGGACGTCTACATTCGCAACGTCGCGTATAGCTGCGACCTGGCTGCCCGCGCTGGCCTGACGGTCAACATCGAGCCGATCGGGGCCGGCACGCTCGCCGGCTACTTCATGAACCACCCGGACAAGGCCACCCAAGCGATCGCCGCAGTCGCGAGGGACAACCTGTTCATGACCTTCGACGCCTTCCATGCCGCGCAGAGCGACGTCGATCTCGCGCAGTTCACGCGGGAATGGGGGAGGGCGTTCCGCCACGTACAGATCGCCGACGATCCCGGCCGGCACGAACCGGGCAGCGGCACGATCGACTTCCCCGCCTTTTTCGAGGCCTTGGCGACGGTCGGCTACGCCGGTGTGATCGGCCTTGAATACGTGCCTGCGGCCGGCACTGCCGAAGGCCTGGCCTGGGCCGACAATTATGATCGCATCACGCCACTGGAACCGACCATCGATCGGGAGACCCGCACATGATCCACGAAATCGCGCATATCAGGATCAAGCCTGACTCGAAGCAGGCTTTCGAAGCCGCGGTGAAAGCCGCCGAGTGGCATTTCAAGGTGGCCAAGGGCTGCCGCAGCTTCAGACTCGAGCGAACCATCGAGGACCCGCTCGCCTACCGGTTGGTGGTGGGCTGGGACAGCGTCGAAGATCACATGGTGACCTTCCGCGCGACCGAGGGGTTTGCCGAATGGCGTGCGCTCACCGCACCGCATTTTGCCGAACCCCCGGAAGTCTATCATGTCGAACTGGTGCTGACGGGATTCTGAGCCGGGGCATCTAGCCCCGATCATGCCGAACCGGGCCTGCGCAGACTGCAGGCCGATCCACGACCCTACACGACGATACGTCGACTTCGCATCAAGACGAAGACGGCGATCAGGAGAGCTTTGCCATGAAGATCGCACATTCGAACACGCTTCATCCTGACTTTCCACACCGGCGCGCGCGCCGCCCGCGTGGAGATCTGAAGGCTTTCTGCGGAGTTGCGGCGACGAGCCTCGTCGTCCTGGCTGCCCCCGCCTACGCGCAGAACAACGCCAACGACCGCAACGACCTCCTCGTCGTGGTCCGGGAGCAGAAGGATCTGCTGGCTCGACAGGCAGCAGAGCTCGAGACGATGAAGGCTCGCCTCGATGCAATCGAAGCCAATGCAGTCGAACATGCTGCGACTCGCCAGCAACCTGGACCTGCACCCGCTGCCATGACTGCTCAGGCACGAGTTGCCACGGAAGCTACACCGGCCATGCAGGGCCTGCCGGCCGGATCCGGGCTGGTCCCCTTCGCACCGCAGCTTGTCCCGCCGGGACCCGCCGATGCCTCGGTCGCGATGGCCCGCGCTCTCGCCGCTGCCAATCCGGCCGGGGTCACCACGAAATGGGGTGCAGGCGCGCCGATCTTCAGGTCGGCGGACGGAAGCTTCTCGTTCAAGCCCCGCGGCCGGATAATCGAAGATGTCAGCTCGACGGTCGGCTCGCGCTATGACGGACGCAACATCACGACCACCGGCGCGCGCGCGCTCCGCCTCGGCATCGAGGGCGCCGTCGGTACGCACTTCATCTACCAGTTCGAGATGGACTTCTCGGAGAACACCGCTGACGTCGTCACGGCCTATGTGGGGTGGCGCAACCACCTGTTCGACAAGCTGGACTACGACATCCGTTTCGGTCACCTGGTCAACGACCGCAGCTTCGAAGGCATTACCGGGTCGGACTCCACGCCGTTCCACGATCGCAACGTCGTCGCCAACGCCATCGTACCGCAACGCGGCTACTACGGGTTGGGCGGTCAGGTCAGGATCTTCGGACCCACCTGGCACTTCTCGACGCAGCTTACCGGCGACCGCATCGACGGCGATCAGCGCGTGGCCGATGGACGAACGGTCATCGTGCGTGGCCACTGGAATCCGGTCAAGAACGACGGAAACATCGTCCATGTCGGGGCCTGGATGTTCGACGAGCATCTCTCCTCCGCGCAACGCAACCTGACGCGCGGCACCGTCATCGGTGGCCGGTTCAATGGCGCCCTGCGTGTCCAGACGGGGGCGCTGGACGGTGGCACGGGAACGACGGGGTACGGCGCCGAACTCGGCGGGTATTTGGGTCCGCTCTGGATCATGGGCGAGACTGGCCATCGTACTGCACGGCGCCTGGACGCGCCCTCGTTCCAGACCAGGGCGTCGAGCCTGTCGGGTGGCTATTTTCTCACAGGCGAACTGCCGCCCTACAACCCTCGTACCGGGCAGTTCGATCAGCCCGATGTGAAGCGACCGGTCTTCAACGGCGGCACAGGGGCGATCGAATTGACCGCCCGCTACGAAACGCTGCGCTTCTCCAACATTCCCACCCCCGGCGAGGGGTGGGAAACGACCTTGGGCGTGAACTGGTATCTGAACTCCTTCACTCGGGTCATGTTCAACGCGACGCATTGGAACACCGACAACCAGGGCGGCGCCTACATCGGCCCCGACGACGGCGAGACCTACGCCACGCGCATCTCCGTCAGCTTCTGATGGCCGTGTTTCAGCACGTCCTGCCGACTTCACAGCACAGCATCGAACGGGACGACCCATGATCGAGCTTTGGACCCATATCCACTATGACTTCGCGAACCTCGGATCGGGCGCCGCTCTGGCAGCGTTCGGGCAGGTCATTCTCATCGACGTGATGCTGGCCGCGGACAATGCGATCGTCGTCGGCGCGCTTGCCGCCGGACTACCGCCGACGTCACGCCGAAAGGTCATCATGATCGGCATCGCCGCGGCCCTTGTTCTGCGCATCGTGTTCGCGCTTGCGATCACGCAGCTAATGCAGGTCGTCGGCTTGGTGTTCGCAGGTGGGCTGCTGCTCGTATGGGTGGCGTGGAAGATGTGGCGCGAATTGGCCTCCGCCGGCGGCGCCGCCGAAGACGAAGCCTCGATCAATCAGGACGGCGTTTCCGTTCCGAAGAGCTTCGCAGCCGCCGCATGGTCCGTTGCGATCGCCGATGTGAGCATGAGCCTCGACAACGTGCTGGCTGTCGCGGGCGCTGCCCGCGCGCACCCCGGCATTCTTATAGTCGGGCTGATGCTGTCGGTCGCTCTCATGGGTCTTGCCGCCAACCTGCTGGCGCGCGTGATCGGGCGTTACCGCTGGGTCGCCTACATCGGTCTGTTCGTCATCCTCTATGTCGCGGGCAGGATGATCGTCGATGGCTGGTACGCCCCCATCACCGGTCTCGGCACGCTGTTCTCATGAACGGGATCGGGCTGCTCGGTGGGGCCAAGACACTCAAAACACGCGCTCGGGTCGCAACCGGCCCGATCCGAGGAGATACCTCATGCTGACCGTCCTAGCGTATCTCATGGTGGCTGTTTTCATGGCGGCGATCATGACGAACCGTCTGTCGGCGCTCATCGCGCTGATCGTCATTCCCATTGCCTTCGCGGCGATGGCGGGCTTCACGCCGCAGATCCCGGACATGGCGATCGACGGGCTCAAGACGATCGTGCCCACCGCCGCCCTGATGCTGTTCGCGATCCTGTATTTCGGGTTGATGATCGACGTGGGCCTGTTCGATCCGCTCGTGCGGTTCGTGGTCCGCATCTGTCATGGCGACCCCGTGAGGGTGATCGTAGGTTCGGCGATCCTGGCAATGGTGGTCTCGCTCGATGGCGACGGTTCGACCACCTACATGATCTGCGTCACCGCGATGATGCCGCTGCATCGGCGGCTCGGCATCAATCCGATGATCCTACCGGCGGTGACGATGCTGCCGAACAGCATCCTCAACATCGCCCCGTGGGGTGGTCCGACCGTGCGCGTGATGTCGTCGCTCAAGCTGAGTCCGTCCGATGTGTTCGTACCGCTCGCCCCGACGGTCTTCATCACATGCCTCGCAGCGTTGGGCATAGCGTATTATCTCGGCCTCACCGAGCGACGTCGCCTCGGCCTGGTAGATACCGTGAAAGGCGGCTCTGCCCAGAAAGCCGGTTCCGACGAACTTGAGGACGTTCCGGTGCGTGCGGTCGTCGATCGACCGGTATGGTTGCAGCGCTTCAACCTTGCGCTGACGGTATCGCTGATGGCCGTCCTCGTTCTCGACATCATGCCGCTCGCCTTGCTCTTCATGCTGGCGTTGGCGATCGCGCTGACGGTCAATTTTCCCAAAGTCAGGGATCAGCGGGCGCGTATCGATGCGCATTCGTCCAACGTGATGAATGTCGTGTCGGTCATCTTCGCCGCTGGCGTGTTCACAGGCGTGCTGTCCGGAACGGGCATGACCGACGCCTTGGCAAAGAGCGTCATCTATATAATCCCCGACGGTGGCGGGCGCTTCCTGCCGCTCATGACCGCGTTCCTGAGCATGCCGTTCACCTTCTTCCTGTCGAACGACGCCTTCTACTTCGGGGTCGTCCCGGTCCTCGCGAAGGCAGCTCAAAGCTATGGCATCGGTGCCGATGTGATTGCCCGCGCATCTCTGCTCGGCCAACCGGTTCACCAGCTCAGCCCGCTGGTGGGCGCGCTCTATGTGCTGATCGGCCTGTCGAAAGTCGAGCTCGGCGCGCATCAGCGCTTCAGTCTCAAGTGGAGCGTCCTGTTATGCGCCGTCATGTTTGTATCAGCCGGCATTACCGGGGCCGTGCCTTGGTTCTGAGCGGCGTAGACGGCCGCGGTTATCGGCAGCGCCCACCCCGCTCTTCTCCACACTAGCCAAGCGTGCAGCATCTACAGCGATGCGTGTTTTGCCACCGTCATCTTCTGGCTATGGCAAGTGAACCCCGAGCCTAATTGTCCCCGGTTCGTGACCGCACGCAAAGCGTCGACGAAAACGCGGCTAGCGGGTCTGTTACGATCGTCATACCGTAGAAAGAACTCGATATCACCCAGATCAGGCAGGAAGCTGTCTTCGACCACCATAACATTTGCTGGCGCTTTTTTCATCAGGAGGCCGTTGATAGCGGCAAAACCCCAACCCGAAATGATCCCGGCGAATATAGTGGCCAGGTCTTCGCTCTCCATCGCTATGGCCCACGTCTGGTTTATGCGGCTGAGCGATTCCAGCATCACGTCGCGCAGCATTCCCGGCGCTGGAAATGCGACGAGCGGAACTGGCTTTGTCGGATCCGGAGTGACCGATTCTCTCCCGACCCACAGGATCCTATCCCGGAGCAGGACCTCTCCTTTGGCATTGCCCGGGCGCTGGATCCCCAAGACCACATCAAGCCGCGCCGCATTGAATTTATTGATGAGTACGTCGGTTCGGCCTGTTTCGACTGAGATCTCAATGTTCGGATCGACATCTCTTACGTGACTTAGAACGGTCGCGAGCGCGGAGGACGGGAAACTCGGTGCAAAGCCCACGCGAATTTTATCTGCGAGAGGGACGGTCGAGAACTGCTTTCGCATACGGTCGGAGATGGTCGCGATCTGCCGCGCGTACGCCAACATCACCTCCCCATCCCGCGTCAGTACGATGCCGTGGGCAGTGCGCTCCAGCAGTTGGCGCTGCACCAAGCTCTCCAGGCGCTTTACCTGAGCGCTGATGGCTTGCTGTGTGACGTTCAACCGATCGGCCGCTGCCGTGAACGTGCCTTCTTCGATTATGCATATCAGAACCTGAAGCAAATCGTAATCGATCTTCTTGTTGCTTACCATGTCACGTCATGCCCAGTCGATGATATTGCGCAATGTCATAATTTAGTATTCCCTACCGACATATGTTGGGAGATTATCCGAGCTAGGGAATGGCTTCGCCTGAATTGCCGCTAGTGCATCTAGAGTAAGAACACCTTATGAACGTGCCCGAAACTGGCAAAATAGGGAAATCTATATTATTTAGATCAGTTCTCTCTATTCTGATCGGGCCGCCAATGGCGATTCTCATAGAATTTTGGGTGAGCGCATTAAGCACCCATCGAGATGGTTTATCTTCACGAGGGCGTCGAGTTCGTGCTGATTGGTCGTCAAATATGCCAATCCGCGGCTGTGACGCGGTTCAGAGCTTGATCCCGTTCGGTTTGATCATCCGAAAAGCTCCATGATCCTGAATTTTGGCCGTTATTGAAGAAGATGGCCGAGCGGCGTGGATCGAACCTCCGAAGGCATGGCGTCGGTGCTCTCAGACTGATCCCACTGCTCGGTCGGGCTGATCGTGACGGCAGCGACTTCGACGGCGGCGATGAAAAGCCCGCCTGCCGACGTGGATGGACCGCTACATGTTCGCCGGATTGCGGCCGTCGCGTCGTCTGGGTCTGCAGGTCGCATGGCTGGATCCTCGAATTCGATGCTGGCGCAGTGCCAGCAAAGCCCAGGACACGAGAATTAAGAGATGCTAATTTTGACAAACCCACCGCGGTATCTTCCGCGTAGCCGCTCGCGCCGGACATGGCCGCGCATGGCGGCTTGCCATTCCTGGCGGCATATCGGGCGGTGCCGGCCATCTGTCCCTGGGCAGGTAGTGACCGCTATGCGGTGCACCTTTCGTTTCCTGCCGGCGTCGTCGTCATGCGAGATCATCCGCAAAGGTGGCGAGGGACTGCCGTCTCCGATCGACGATCAGGCGGGTTACGTCCGGTCTTGCATAGTGTCCGGCCAGATCCATGATCTGGCGCTCTTGTAGAACGAGGGAATGATCGAGCGTGGCTACTATGAGATTCTCCTGATCAACCACCGGTTCCACCATCCAGGTCCCGTCCGGCCCGGCAATGCACGAACCGCCGTTGGCGAGCACCTCAGGGCAGGTTTCGAGCATTGCGGCCATAGGTGAATCCAAGGGCACGTCGCTGCGGCGAAGCAGGCTGCAAACGGCCAAAACGAAGCTTCTGCCCTCCAGAGCGAGGAAGCGCGTCGTCCCCTCGGTATTGCGTACATTTCCGGGCCACAGCGCCACGTGCAGATCCTCGCCTTGGGCGTAGAGCGCTGCACGCGAGAGCGGCATCATGTTCTCCTGGCAGTTGAGCCCGCCGACCCGAAACGGCCCGACCGGATGGACCTGCAGCCCGTGTCCGTCGCCTGGTGCCCAACTGAGCCGCTCCTCATGGGTGGGACAGAGCTTGCGATGCACAGAGGCGATGATCCCGTCCTTGCCGATGTGGACTCGCGAACAATAGACGCTGTGTCCGCCGCGATCCTCGGGACGCTCGATGATGCCGACCATGACGGCGATCCCACGATCCGCCGCAATGCTGCAGATCGGATCCAGGTGACCGGCCTCCACCTGTACGGCCTGCTCAAGGTAGTATGCGTGCATGACCTTTTGCGGGAGCGAGTTGAACTTCGCCCCATCGGTGTGCTCGATCCAGAAGGGATATCCCGGGATGAGCGCTTCGGCGAACACGACCAGCCCGCATCCCGCGTCCGCAGCGCGGCCGATCCATTCGACCACCTTCGAGATGGTGGCGTCTCGGTCGAGCCAGACAGGTGCGATCTGGGCCAAACCAACGGTTAGCGAGCCTTGTGGAACCATGTCGCCCTCGGATGTGATGTGCCTTGTCACGGACTAGGGAACATGGGATCGCAAGGATAATTAATATCTCAGAGCGCTACTCATCATGTTTCCTAATGTGACTTTGACGCAGCTTCGCTGCCTCTGCGCCGTTGCCGACGAGGCCAGCTTCACCGCTGCCGCGGACCGCCTGCACCTCACCCAGTCCGCGGTGAGCCAGAACGTCGCGGCTATCGAGAGGGCCTTGGGGACGAAACTCGTACTTCGCACCCGCAGGGAGGTTTCGCTGACGGCGGCTGGAGATCGCGCGCTGGCGGAGGCTCGCTTGGCGCTTGCTGCCGTCGAGCGCCTTGCAGCGACTGTCTGCCCCGCAACGTCGCTACGGGGCGTTCTCCGCCTTGGAGTCGTGCAGAGCGCGGCGATCAAGCTCCTGCCGCGCTGGATTCGCCGTCTGCGGGCCGCCCATCCGGAAGTGACGGTGAAGCTCTACGAGGGGACGGACCCCGAAGTGCTCGACTGGGTTCTTTCCGGCGTCGCGGAGCTCGGCATCGCCAGCCGCAAGCATCCCCGTCTCGATGCGCAGGAGGTGTTCGCAGACGACTACGTGGTCATCGCCCCCGCAGGCCATCCATTCGAGCAGCGCGGATCTGTGGAGCTTCAGGAACTCGATGGCGAACGGATGCTGATGTCAGGAGGCGGTTGCGAGACGCTGATCGAGGAATTGCTCTCGGCGGCGAACTGTCGGCCCGACGTCGTCTGCATGGTGCGCGACAACGCGACCTTGTGCAGCATGGTCCAAGAAGGGCTGGGACTGACCATCATGCCGGAACTCGCCCTACCTGAGGATCGAGTCGGTCTGAGCATCATCCCGTTGCGTCCGCCACTCAGGCGCGTCCTGAACCTGCTCAGCGTTCCTGTAGAGGCCCTCGGGCCGGCAGCGATCGCCTTCGTTGGAATGCTGACCGACACGTCGTGACGGATCGTCGAGCGTTTCTTGTGCCGTCTCGACCTTTTCAGGTCGGTGATGGAAAACCCCCGGATCTCGGTTTCCGCGCAATTGGACAAGCGACACGGTTTGTCGAATATGCCAAGCGTCGTGGGCCGGCGAGAAGCCACCATCGCACGGTCTCGTCGCGGCCTCCCACCGCGTTCCTCCACACCAGCAAGCAAAAGCCCGACCGGCGCCCAGTACGGCGCATGGCGCATGGTGACGCTGCATCCGATGACGAACGACAGCATCGAGCTGATCGCGGCGGCCAGGCGTGGCGCTGAGGAGGCGTGGCGCGACGGCTACGCCTACACGAAGGCCGGCATCATGCCTGACGATCTCCTGCCCGAGGACGAACGGCCAAGCACGTTGTTCGAAGCCGATACGACGAAGCGGGACCGACTGATGGGCACGATCGACGCAATTAACTGAAGGTTCGGCACGTGGACGTCCGTGGCGCACCAATCGGCCGCCCCCCGCACTCTCCTCAAGTCGAAAATGCAACTGTAATGCAGGAGCGCAAACCCGATCAGGCTATTGATCTGAGGTGGGCGATCCGTGGAGATGCCTTGGCGGCAGCGCCTACCGCGAATGGCTTTTTCCCGTTCGAACGATCTTGCCGACACTAAACCCGCTTAGCCACGCGAACCGTTCATCCATAGCTTCATGTACCGTGAAGGGGCAGGCGTTCGGAAAGCCCTTTTCGAGACCGCTCCTCAGACCCGCGTCGTAGGCGGCGCGCAATGGGTCGGGTTCCATAAAGTCATAAACATACGTTAATCAGAAAAGGTGCCGTAAAAAGTGACTTTCGTTAAGCCGCGAAAATGGTCTTCCTCCTGGAGAGAGCATGATAGCGTCTTGCAATGACGATTATACAGCGGGCATTCGAGATCGCACGAAGTGGAAAAGCGCGGTCGGTAACGTAAATTCGCATGCAGTTGCGGCTGGAGGGCTTCGACCATATCCAATCGCATTTCAGCAGCAGCAGCAGCCTTCAAAAGCAGCTGCGCGATCTGATTAAGTCATGTGACGAAACGCGTTCAGCATCCGACTAGCGCTCTGCGTCGTTTGGTCGCGATCAGGGACCGTGTAGGGCGGTGCACGCCGTTTAAGCGGCGGTGAACCTTTTAGTCGCGTTCCCTTCAAGCACACGTCGACGACATTGGTGGATCAATGACGCGAACAGCGATACGCTTCACCGAAGCGGTCCGGGGGCGGGCGCCAACGAGGGTGGCTATGAAGAAACTCGCATCGCTGATGGGACGCTCGTTCCTACTCGTCGCGGTCATCTACTTCGTCACCGTCACTACATCGGCGATCATCTTCGAAATTGCCGAAGGCAAGTATGACGCGGTGGACTCGTTCTGGTGGGCATTCACCACAGCGACCACCACAGGCTATGGGGACATCTACCCCGTCACGAAGACCGGTCGGGCCGTGGCGCTCTTCCTCATGCACTTCGGTCCCGGTTTCGCCTTTCCGATGATGACGGCGATCATGTCGGCCAAGCTGATCGTGGACAGTGATGCATTCACCCACGGTGAGCAGGAGCAGTTGAAGGAAGACATCGCGGCGATCCGGGGAATGATGACGCCGTCCAAGGACGGGAGCTTTGCGGCGGCAGCCCGACTTGAGGCTGACATGCGGCGCTACCTGTACGATGAGGATTCGACCCGTCGCGCCCAATGCCTGGATGAGTTCCGACAGCGGCTGGCTCTGAAGCCTTGGGCGGAAGTTGGAGAACGTCCAGACGGCGATAGAGAAAACGAACTAGCCGACGGGAGGTGACGCATCACGGGACCTGGACGACGAAGCCCGCGTCAGAGTACGTAACCCAAAAGTGAGTTCGCATGCCCCACGCCAGCAATATCGTTCACTGCGACGGGCCCGACAGCCCGCATGCGTTCGACGTCGTGCCCCTTCAACCGCGTAATGGCAGCCTGGATGCCATGTGCCCGGTCTGCAAGGGCCGCGGGCAGTGGAATACCGAGATCGATCTCGTCAGCTTCCGATGCAAGCGAATGGCATGCGACCGATGCCACGGCGCCGGCTGGGTCGAAACGGGATCCGATCCGATCGGCCTGCCTGACATTGAAGTTTCGCCGGAAGGGTATCCCCGTTGGACGATCCGCTTCGAGCCCAGCGACACGGACGTGGAAGTCGATCCGACCCAACCTGGTCTGGCCAAAACCTGAGCCGGACCAAGCTGACCGTGCTTAGATCAATCGAGGCATCGGTGTGCGTGTCGGAAACACCGGCCCCCGTACTGTCATCCGATCCGCCGGATATGGCCGCTGCAGCGCTAGCACGTCGTCGTAGCTGCCGGTCAGCCACCGCTCGTGATCATCGGGGTGCAGGATCGTGATCATGGCTTTCGGATGCACCGGCGCGACGAGTTCGTTCGGGTCGCACGTCAGCATTGCAAACCAGCGCTTCGCACCGAGTTGCTGCCAGACGCCGGCTACCGCAAACACGTCTTGGTCAACCACGTTGAACCACATCTCGCCCTTGATCGGCCTTCCTTCACCCACCTTGAAGCTCTGAGGCGTCCATTCGCAGAACTCGGTCAGCGGGATCAGGCATCGTCCTTCCGGTTTTTCAAGCCGCGGACGCCAGCGCTTCGCGTCGCGGACATTCGTGATAGGGTAGGCTGCGCCATTGCCGAGAAGATCCCAGCTCATGACGTCGAGGCCGTTAGCCTTGCCATCGCGCCGGATCACATACGCCCGGCCGCGGGGTACCAGTTCGACAGGATTGAAGCGGTTGTCCATCGGCTTATCAGCAAGCCATTGCGCACTGAACCGTTCGATGATGGTCTCGGGCTCGCCGTCGAATCGGGCGCGATTACACACTAGAGATTCGCCCGACCGACAACTGCGCCGATTGCGATTACGGAAACAATGATCGCCCAGTCCTCCCAGGTTCGAGGCGACCAGTCGATCCCTACTGTCTTCGGCTGATACCATTCGCGCGGACTGCTCATGATCGTTCCGATACTGGCGAGAATGGTGGAGGTCCATTATCGTGGGGCTGCTTGATCTCGACGAGCAACCATGTTCGGAAAAGAAAAAGGGCCCATCCGGAGCTACGAGGAACGGATGGGCCCAGTGCCATCATCCCGACAATGGAGACCAGTCACGCCTTGAGGCTGCGTTGGTTTGGGCGATGGTCGCCGGCAGCGAAACGGGGGGCCGTGCTGCCGGCGTCTGCTCAACTAGCGCCATAACAGCGGCAGCTCTATTGACCCAAGTTTATACCAGTTAGCATATTCCAACGGGCTGCCCGCCAAACCTAACGGCCCGTCCTGCGGTTGGCATAGGACGGGCCGGCCAGTCACTTTCCGGAGATACCTGGCGTAGCGTCAACGCGGCAACCTCGTCCCGGTTTCGCGGTAACGGCCCGCCCCGATAGCCAGGAGAAGCACGCGACGGGCCGGGCGGGCACGTTGGAGAAAACCGCGACAACGGTCTGAACGACCGCCAGCATGATTGGGTCACTGTGCGCGTCGCATCGCCAATGGGAGAATCGCGTTGGGGACGAGTCGGAGGGAGTTTAAGCGGCGCGCCTGCCGTTCTCAGTTATCTGACAGCGCAGATCCGCGGACACGTTCGCCAAGCGTTGCAAAGATTGCCGCCTGGTCGAGATGCGCGCGCCGCTTTTCCGAGGTGGCCGAGCGAGCGGCAGCATCCAGTTCGGCGACAGCAAGCTTCTCAAAGTCGCGTCTCGGAAGGTTGTCTGACATTCCGGGATCCCGTCGTTAAGCAAGCTCTGGTTCGGTAGCGTTCCCGAAGCGTAATGCAACCGATACGACTGCATTGCTGACCTGAATTGGTCAGATTTCGATCCATCTTTGTCGAGAACGCGGTGAAACTGCCCGTGCTCAGCAGTCGCCATAGAGCCTTGCGGTAGCAAACGCATCCTGCCAGATGGCTCTCAGCAACGGCTCCCTCTGCTCGTCGTACGGGCAGTGATCCAACTGACCAGCTGGATCTCTACTCGCAGCGATTCCCTCGTTCCGCGCGATCTCCGCCTCGCGAGATACAGCATTCACGGCGACCCCCAACCTATCCACCCCAGGTTTGGGACCACCGTTTTCTCGCTAGGAAACTTGTAAGGATCAAGCCAATTCGAAACCAAAAGACCGGTCTGTGGCATTCAGGCTTTGATCCATACGCTCGCCTGAATGGGCGTAGCACCTTCGGATCGCACCGAATGCCCACTCGCTTCTCAGCCAACCAGCCCGCGCAGATCGAGTCTGACGACACGTCGGTCCGGCTCATTGGTCGAGCTTCCGGCCCTGCATCTTTCCTAACAAGGCGTGCTCCGGGTTTCCAACCCTCCGTTCGTGCTCTCGTACGGTCCGAGTAGGCAAGTCAAACTCGCCTTAATCTACTAGTCGCGCCCGTCGCCCCGCGTGATCATGCCCAAGGCCCCTTCTTTGTGACGGGCACCGACGGCCTGCCATAGCGGCCCTCGGCCTCATCGACGGTAGCGATCTTGCTTGGGCTGTATTCTCGCGTCGCATGCAGGCGGCGTAGGATCATCGCCAGGTCGCGCTCTGTCAGGCCAGACGCTGGATCGATCATTTGCCCTTCAGGCAACGGCTCAACCCAAGCAGCAAGACGGTTGCACGCCTCGCCGAGTTCGGGATCCGGGGAATCGTCAAATTGAGCCATAGTCGGGAACCTACCCGTTCCGCTTGCGTCCGCAAGTTCATAGAACGGCCGAAGGAAGAAGCGAGGATGGCAACGATCACCGAAGAGGCCCTGCGAGGCGAATGGTTCTACCTCGAGGAGGAGCAACCATTCGATCTGAGTAGCCCGTCCTTTTATATCCTGGCCGCCGGCCGCATCGCGCCGAACGATCGGCCCGGCGATATTGGGTCCTATCTGATCGAGGATGGCAAGGTGGTCATCCAGTTCCCGAGGTATTCTCGGGCTGCACTGACCATCGAACTGACGTGCGATGCGCCGACGTTTGGCGAGGGCACCGATCTGCTGACAGCCAACGCCTCCTACGAAATGGCCGCGGTCGACGAGCCGCTGCACTACTACGGAACCTTCGTTCGTCGCCGCGCCGACTACCGTTCGACGCCCGGCACATGGCGTCGGATCAGCTGAGGTTCTCGGCGACTTACCTTGAAACGGTCTGAAGGGTTGCGGCGCTGATTAGCCTCACGGTCCCCTCTGACGTCACCAGTTCGTTGGGCGAACCAAACGGACAGATTTCGATCGCCAGTCCTAGAAACGAGTCCAGCTTCCTCGGCCTGTACCCGAGGACCCGCTCCGTATCGTCAGCGAGCTGCTCCAAAGACCCTATGCGAAGTCGCCAGCTGATGACGTACTCGCCGCGTTGCGTAGCATGCACGAATGCCTCGCGCATGGTATCCCGTATCCCCATGCGAATTGTAATAATGCGCAGCGATATTCATCGCAATATCCGACGCGCGCTCGGGCCTTACCCTCTATGACGATCGGGCTCTACGGGCTCATCGATCGCGGCATGCTGTTGCAACCGAGCCAGTCCGCAGGCAGCGAGCAGCTTGTCGGATAGTAGCGAAGCCGCCTCGACGTCGAGCGTCGCGGCAAGACCCGGGGCCTCGACAAGCACCCGCCCCTCGAAGGCCGTGATCTCAAACGCGTCAGGTCGCAGCAAGCTGGCCATTGTGTGTTTCTCCCGCTGCCGGGCGACGGTCGGCACGGCAGAACGGCCCTGCACTGATGTGCCCAGTTAGGGAACGTCTGTTTCCTCCTTGACGCAGGTCAATTTACTGGATCGTCCCACCGTCTATTTTAGCGGGATGACGAGAACCCCTGTTGAGATCCGCGCGCATGCGGAGGCGTACCGGGAGTTGCACACTCACCTGCAAGGGCCGGTCCTGACGCAAGCCATCGAGGATGTCGCCATCGCGCTGGACCGGCTGGCGGCCAGGATTGAGCAGCAGGACGAGGCGGTACGGGACGCATCGAAGCTCGCGCTGAGCTTCAGCCTCTGATCGAGTTCTATCGGGTTGAGGAAGAACCGATGACCGAAAGCGGTAAGACGTCGCAATCAGAGGCCCCGTCAACTGCAGGTTGTCTGCGTCAATTCAGGTTGTTGACGCAAGGACCGCCGCAAAGCAGTTTCAGAGCGCCCGGTTCTCGAGCAGGAGAATGCCAGATTCGGAAGCCGCTGTTCGCTGCCGCTTCGCTATCCCTGTTCGTCGGGGCGCCCCCAATAGCTGCGCCTTGTAAGGGTGCCAAAGGTCGCTTCACGATGTGATGGACCTTGTGACGAGTCTGGATCGCCGAAGCTTGGAACCCTGAAGCTGTCGATGTATTGACGAGCCCTGCGCGCCTCGTCCCTTATGTGCGGCTATCACAATCTCCTGATGGCGGCGAAGCTCTACGGCTCGAGCAGAAGAACGCCAGTCCCAAAAGCATCTGCTAACCTCATTATTTCCAAGGAGATAGGCGGCGAGCATTGCATCGGTGGCACCACGTGCAACTGTGACGCGCGGTTGCGTAGCTGTCATCACCAGTCAACTGGTCGCCGCGCCCCAATTGTAAGCGCGGGGAGCGCAGGATTACCATGGCCCATCTCCTACTCTTTCTAGTCGTACCTAGTTGAGGCTGATATATGTCAATCTTAAAATCATCAGGGGGCACCATTGCCTGCAGCGCATTGCGTATCATCGCTCGAAGGAATCATACTGCAGGCAGACCAGGGCTTCCTTGATCTGCTGAGGCGCCCTGAGGAGGAAGTGATCGGGATATCCTATCGGCAGATCACCGATCCCCGGGACTTGAAACGAAGCGCCGACATGCTAGCGGCATTGACGGAAGGTGCCGCGCCCATCCGCTTGCAGAAGCGATACCTGCGGCCCGACGGCACCTCCATCGCGGCAAATCTACTAGTCACGCGCTTCTCACGCCCTGACCGTTTGATAAGCACCCTGTTTTGGCGCGAGAGCGGTCGGGACCCGCCTCCGGCCAGACTATGGGAGGCAGCCCTTCGGATACGTCATGTCCATGATGCTCGCATCAGGCTTTTCGGCGCCGATCTGAGCACCGATCCGATCGGATCGGTGCTCATCGGGATCTATCTGGCCGAAGCCGAGGGCCGTAGTATCGGCCTGGGGGAGATCGCGACATATGCAGGAATCGCAAGCTCAACCGCCGCCCGATGGGTCGCAGTGTTGCAGCAGCGCGGGATCGTCGAGTGGGAACAGGACGCAACGATCGACCTTCGACTGACCCAATCGGGAATGGACCGAGTGGAGGCAATGCTCGCTACGGTCTATGAGGCACCTGATGGGGCGATGATGCTGGCTTAAAGTCCACTTGGGAACGCACCGGCGCGTCTTACTGGGTCGAGCGAGCCGATTACAGCCTTTGCCGACGAAAATCGAAGGCGACAAACTTAACTCGGATTAGCCTTATATTAATAGCAGCGGCTAGGCTTCCCTGATCTAGATTGTGCCCGCTACGCGTCACGCCGCGCGTAAGGGCATGAGACAGGAGGCCAAAATAATGGCTCTTGAACAACACGACAAACTCAAAGCCCTTCTACTGGAAGCGCTGGCAATAGCCGATAGGATGGAGGGGCATGATGTTCTCGCCCTCTACATCGTCCAGGCACTGGATAACCTGACGCGCGACGTTCCGCAGTGAGCCGTACGACGAAAGCTGTCGCTGCCACACCAGGAACGAACGGGCTACGTGCCCTTCCATACCGAGGAAATCGCGTCCCCGATCAGCGTCAAGTCGAGCAGCCGCCGTCGATGCTACCCGATCCGTCTGCATCGCGGGTTTGAGGGGGTCGGGTAGCAAGCAGTGCCACGCTGTAGCCCGCCAACCACGCTTGGCAGGCTTCATAATTCGAGATGGGCCAGGGGCAATCCAATGGGGTCATCCCCGATTTTCCTGCCTCCATGCCTTGAGCGTGAGCCACAGAGATCGGGTGAGGGCTTGCGCACATCGCGTATCAATTAACATTTTCCCCATCGATCTCAATGTCGGTTGGGTTGGCTAGCTACTGTACTGCACCAAAAAGCTACCCGTCTGCTTTCTTTCCAACCCTGTCGTTCCCGAGATGCGTTCGATTCCGAGCACGCCGTGACCTTCTCCTCGCCCTCCCTTTGCAGCAACGCGCACCAGCTTTCCTGCTGCCCGCCGGACCAAGTCGTGAGCATAGTTCCTGCCCGCTTCCAAGCCGGCAGCAAACCCCGACGCATCTGCACTATGCCCTTGCTGATAGCGGTCAGTCTTTCCTCTCAGCCGCCAAGAGACGATCCGCGAGAATATGTTCGAGATCCTTGAGTGCCGCTGCCGCCGTGGCGGTCGGCCCCGATCCTCCCCCCATGGCTACGACATCGCCCATGAAATCGGTGGTGATCCGAATCGCCTTGTTATTGTCGGTGACGTGGGCGAGCGGGTCGGCCTGATCGAGGGCCTGGACGCCGACGCTGGCGCGTGCCGTCCCGCCCTCATACCAGATGCGGCCGACGAGCTTGGGTACCAGCCCTTCTGCACGCCATGCCGCAATCCGAGCTTCTGAGATCGACTGGATGCCTTCGACGGATACGTCCTCCATCGTCAGATCTGCATCCAATCCAAAGTTGGCGAGAAGCAGCAGCTTGCAGGCGGTGTCCCAGCCTTCGATATCGTTGCGCGGATCGCTTTCGGCAAAACCGGCATCCTGCGCTTCGGCCAACGCCTCTGCGAACCCCATGCCGCCCGACGACATGGCGTGCAGGAGGTGATTGGTCGTTGCATTGAGTATGCCCTCGATCCGCAGGATCGAGCAGCCCCGCAGCGCATAGTCCAGCAGGTCGATCGTCGGGAGAGCGGCAGCTGTCGCGCCGCTGATCTTGAGCCTCGCGCCCGACGCGCGCGCGAGATCGCGCAGGTGTCGTCCGCTATGGACGAGCGCGCCCTTGGAGATGACGATCGCATCCATTCCCGCCGACAGGGCGGACGCGATGTACGCCAGGCCAGGTCCTCCGGTGCGGAAGTCGCTGGGTCCGGCTTCGATCAGCACGTCTGCGCCACTTGCTAGAATGAAGTCGGGGCCAGATGCCCCCGTCTCAAACGAGTTCAGACTTTCCCATCCCAACCCGGCACGGTCGCTGATACCCGATCGCGATCCGCAGGCTGCAACCAGACTCACTTCGGTCCGGTAGAACTGGCGGTAACGCTCTCGACGGGACAGGAGCATTTCCGCCACGGCCCTGCCGACCCCACCGAAGCCCGCGATGGCGACCCGACACTCGCGCATATATCGTTCCCCAGCCTACTTCGCGAACAGCTTGGAAGGATCAGCGAAAGCCTTCATCTCGACTGCATTGCCGCTAGGGTCCTTGAAGAACATCGTCGCCTGCTCGCCGGGCTCGCCCTTGAAGCGAGTGTAGGGCTTGATAATGAAGTCGACGCCGGCTGACGTCAGCCGCTCGGCAGCGGCGTGCCAATCTTCCATCGGCAGGACGACGCCAAAATGCCTGACAGGGACGCCATGACCATCGACTGCGTTGGCCGATACGGCACCAGTCTCATGCGGTGCGAAGTGAGCGACGATCTGATGTCCGTAGAAATCGAAGTCGACCCAATCGACCGAACTGCGACCTTCGGGACAGCCGAGCAGGTCGCCGTAGAAGGAGCGTGCCGAGTTGAGATCGTCGACGGGAAATGCCAGGTGGAAAGGTGGAATGACAGACATCGGCAGCATCCTGATTGCGTGACGTCATTGCCATACCAATCACCCGGCATCATGAAAAACGGTATATCGTGAACGTGAGCAACGCGATATCTGATCAATCACGATGATCCCGGAACTCCGTACTCTTATCGCCGTGGCACGGAACGGCACGTTCGCCGCCGCAGGACAGCGGCTTGGTCTCACACAGTCGGCCGTGAGCGGACACATCCGCCGCCTGGAGGATGCTCTGGGCTTCCTCTTGTTCGAGCGCACAGGCCGATCGGCGCGCTTGAACGCTGCCGGCGTCCGTGTCTTGGAACGTGCCGAGGACCTCGTCGCGGCGTTCGACGCTTTGGCAGACCCTGCTCGCCACGAGGAGACGGGCAGGCATCTACGGATCGGCGCGATCGCCTCAGTTCAGACGACGCTCGTCGCGCGGGCTCTCGTATCTTTCCGAGCGCAGTTCCCCGCCTGCCGCATCCATCTGGTGCCCGGTGTCTCGCTGCAGCTTCTGGACAGGGTCGATGCTGGCGAACTTGAGCTTGCCATCGTTATCCGTCCGGCCTTCGATCTTCCATCGAACCTCGCCTGGGTCCCTTTGGTCACGGAGGACTATGCCCTGCTGGCGCCGCGGATGGTCGATGAGGATCAGGACTGGCGAACGATCGTCGCGACGTGGCCGTTCATACGTTACGATCGTTCCTCCTTCGGCGGTCGGCAGGTGGATCGCTTCCTTCGTCGGGAAGGTGTCTTTCCACAGGAATGGCTGGAAGCTGACGAGATCCAGGCGATGGTCGCGCTTGTGGAAAGCGGGATCGGGTGTGCGATCGTCCCCATCACGGAGGGGTTGGAGCTATCGCCGAACCGCGTTCGGCGTATCCTGCTTGGTCCCGACGCGCCCCGACGCGAGATCGGCGTCGTTCATCAGACGCCAGGATCCACGACCGAGGTAGATGCCCTGATCGGCCGTCTCGTGGACGCAAGACGGGACTGAAGCCGATCCCACTGGGCGACCCGCCGGAAGCAACCTGTCTCGAAATGCCATCCGTTGCAGGAAAGCGGACGGGCACGATCGACATGCCCGCCGCTGCCGCCAGCCGGATGAAGCGGCAATGCCGGCCAGTAGCCCCCGTCAACGCTCGTTGCCGTCCCGGTGACGCAGTCGCTTCATCCGAGGCCAGCATCACCCCAATAGCCCCCACTTCATCGGGCATGCCCAATCCCTTCAGCGACGTGTCCGATACGAGCGACTGCATCCCGGCGCCTCGATCGGGACCGCTCCCTGTCATCGGCTCCCATATCGGTGTCGCGATCGCAGCAGGGGGGCGCATTCCAGCGTGTGTCCGCCCGACCGGCACTGCGTCCGGATCGTCGCGGCATCCAGCACTTTATGATACGCAACCATGCGATCCGCCGTGACGGCCGGCCGTTCCATCTGCCGCCGCAGCTTCACGTCATCGACTTCATCCTGCAGCGGCAATAGAAGGAAAGCGCATAGCCGTCGGAAACCGCGCGAAGCTATCGGGCGACACGCTCTCGTGCCGCCGTTCGAAATCATTCAGTCGTCACCGCTCATGGGTTCACCTGCTCTGAAATTCCAGATCTCGTCGACGGTTTCGGACGAGGCTGCCGCGCAGATGAAGTCGTTCTACGACAAGGATCCATCGTTGGTTAAGGGGGATCCACCCAAGACCCAGGCGGACTGGGACAGGATGTCGGCAGAAGCCGATGCCGGAAAGAAACCCCAGAGCGACGCCTATGCGGAGAAGATCGGGGTGTCCGTCGAAAGGGATGCGCTGGGAGGCGTGCCGATCATCCGGATCAAGCCGCCCGGCCTGGCCGCCGATACGGGGCGGGTCCTCATCTACATCCATGGCGGCGGCTACGTCGTATATTCCGCTTCCGCCGAACTCGTGCTGCCGACGCTGATGGCGACGGAACTCGACATCGAGGTGGTCTCCATCGATTACACCTTGGCGCCGAGATCCGATTACGAGACCACCACCGACCAGATCCTGTCGGTCTACGATGCGATCGCCGACTCGGGCATCAAGGCGTCGAGCATCGCGATGTCCGGCGATTCCGCTGGCGGGGGTATCGCCTTGGCGTCGGTGCTGAAGATGCGTGATCGAGGTCTCCCGCTACCGGCGGCACTCTACCTGCAGTCGCCGAACACCGACGTCACGGATGCCGGCGACAGCCGGATGACCCTCGTCGACGCTGACCCGATCATCGCGATTTCGGCAGTCCAGGAGATGCGGTCGGCTTATGTTCCGGACGGGCAGTTCAAGAATCCCCATGCCTCCCCGGTGTATGGCGACTACGCGAGAGCATTTCCGCCGACCCTGATCCAAGGTGGAACGCGGGAGGTGCTCCTGAGCGATTTCGTAAGGCTCTATCAAGCGATGGCGCAGGGCGGGAACGAAGCGGTCCTCGATCTGTACGAGGGCATGTGTCACGTCTTCCAAGCCCGTTTTCCCGAAGTACCGGAGACACGAGCCGCCATATCCAGGGCGGGAAGCTTCATCCGCTCCAACCTTCGCTAGTTCGACCGAACACGTGGTCTGATCCCGCCGCGATCCTCGCCCGCCCTGCTCGGGTCGGCATCGAGGCGCGCCCGCAGCGGGATCGGACGATCGCTCCCATCACGGGATCCGTCGTCACGGCGCTAGGGAGGGCTGGCCGCCGAGGTCTTCGTCATCGCTAGGTATTCGTCGAGGACCGCCAGCCGCTCGGCGATCGCTGGGCGATACGACACGCCCTTGGGCGACAACGCAAGCGCGCGTGCCCAATACGGCCGCGCAGCGGCGAAGTCACCGCTCTGGATCAACGCCACGCCGAAGAAGAACGGAGGTCCCGGGTGTGCAGGTTCAAGCCGGATGGCCTGTCGGAACGCGAAGCGTGCGGCCGGTGACACCACCCCGCCATCATGCCTTTCATAGGCCATGCCGAGCCAGGTCCACAGGGCGGCGCTGTGGGGCGCGTCGTCGACGCCGCGCAGCATCGCACGCACCGCGGTCTGCGGGTCGCCCGCCCGCGTCGCCGCGTCGGCAAGCGTCATGTAGGCGGTATCGTCCGCGGACCGGCCGAACATGTCGCTGCGCAGTTCGATCACGTCCTGATCGAGCGCGATAGGGCGGGTGAACGCCCTTACCGGATGGCCAGGCATGCCCGGGCGGCCCTGTACCGCATAGCCGGTCGCGCCGAGCATCAGTCCCGCGCCGATGAAGCTCCACAACGCCCGCGCCACTCCGAGCAGCAGCAACGCGCCCACGACCGAGACCCCGATCAAACCCAACCCGATCCACACCATCAGCCGCATCACCTCTTGAAGCTCGCCCGCGCCACCCACAGGCCGAGCGCGACGAGTAGTCCCGGCGCGAGCCACAACGGCGCGGTCAACGGACTGAACGGAGGGTCGTAGGTGACGTAGTCGCCGTATCGCCGCACCAGCCACGCTCGAATCTGGTTCGGCGTTTCGCCGGCCTGGATGCGGAGGCGGACGAGCGCGCGCATGTCCCCGGCCATCTCCGCATCGCTGTCCGCGATCGACTGGCCCTGACAGACCAGGCAGCGCAAGCTCTCCATCAACTCCCGCGCCTGCGCCTCCTGACGCGCATCGCGCAGCTGCGTGTTGGCCATCGGCGCGGGTGGTAGCGCGCTTTCGGCAACGGCGGGGCCGGCAACCAGCAGCATGAGCATCGCAAGCCGTCTCATCTCGCCGCCTCGACTGCCGCGACGATGGCCGCCACCTCGTCCCCTCGGATCGCTCCGACGTGCTGGAGCAGGATCGTGCCATGGCCGTCGACTAGGAAGCTTTCGGGGGCGCCGGACGAACCGAGAGCCAGCTGCACCGCGCTCGTCCTGTCGTCGCCGATCGCGGAATAGGGGTCGCCTGCGCGTGCGAGGAATTCTCGCATCGCCGCCGGGGTGTCGCGGATGGCTATGCCCTCGATCGACACGCCCGCCTGCTTCAGCGCCATCAGCTGAGGTGCCTCGGCCGCGCACGGGACGCACCAGCTGGCGAAGACGTTGAGCAGCCGAGGCTTGCCGTCGGCGAAGTCCGCGCTGCTCACGCCCGGTTTGCCGGGGAGCAATGGCGGTGCGGAGAGCGCGGGCAGGGGCTTGCCGACCATCGCCGAATAGACCGTTCGGTCAGCAGGGTGGTACAGCGCGACCGCGACGATCGCGATGACGAGCGCGAACGCCGCGAGCGGTGCCCACTGCCTCATGCCCGGGCCTCCTGGTCGGTACGCCGGCGCACGCGCCACTCGCGCAGCACGCGACCGATCAGGGACAGCGTGCCGCCAAGCGCGACGAGCACGCCGCCCAACCAGATCAACGTCACGAACGGCTTCCACCACAGGCGCAGCTGCACGCGCCCCCGTCCGTCCATCTGTCCAAGCACCGTGTAGAGCTGGCCGTCGAACATCGTCGCGATCGCCGACTCGCTGGTGGTCGTCACCGGATTGGCGAAGAAGCGCGACTGCGGCCGCAGGACGAACGGGACGCCGCCGCCCCGGCGAGCGGAAAGATGCGCCTCCAGCGCCGACCAGTTCGGTCCGATCCTGGGTGTGATGCCGTCGAGCGTCACGGTAAAGGGCCCGACCCGTTGCGGCTCGCCCATCCGCGCCGCTGCCAAGGTCTGGCTGCTGAACGCGCTTTCGGAGGCCATGCCGGCAAGGCTCACCGCGATCCCGAGGTGCGCGACGACCATGCCCCAGGTGAACAGCGGGGTACGCGTCAGATGGCGCCCCCACAGCGGCGCGACGCTCGCGAGCGCCAGTCCCGCCGCCAGCGCCATGCCGAGCAGCGGCAACGGGCCGACACGGCCGCCGAACGCGAGAACGGCGCCCAGCGTCGCCACCGCGGCGGCGCCAGGCACGGCCAAGCGCCTCATCAGTGCGCGCGCTCCGTCCCGACGCCAGCGCAGGAGGGGGCCGGCCGCCATCACCGCCACCAATGCAAGTGCCACCGGCCCGACCGCCTTGTCGAAGAACGGCGGCCCGACCGATAGCTGCACGCCGAAACCGGCCGCCACGATCGGGTACAGCGTGCCGATCAGGACCACGCCCAGAATCACCGAGAGCAGCAGGTTGTTGGCGACGAGCGCACCCTCGCGGCTGACGGGATCGAACGTGGTGCCGACGCGCACCGTGCCGATCCGCGTCGCGAACAGCGCCAGCGCGCCACCGATGTAGAGCACCAGCAGGGCGAGTATGAACGTGCCGCGGGAGGGATCGACCGCGAAGGCGTGAACGCTGGTGAGGATGCCCGACCGCACCAGGAACGTCCCTATCATCGACATCGAGAAGGCGACCACCGCCAGCATCACCGTCCACGCGCGCAGACCGTCACGCGTCGCGAGCACGCTCACCGAATGGAGCAGCGCGGTCGCCGCCAGCCATGGCATCAGCGAGGCGTTCTCAACCGGGTCCCAGAACCACCAGCCACCCCAACCCAGCTCGTAGTAGGCCCAGTAGCTGCCGGCGGTGATGCCGAGCGTCAGGAAGATCCACGCGCCGAGGACCCACGGTCTCATGGCCCGCGCGAACGCCGGTCCGACGTCGCCTGCGACCAGCGCTCCGACCGCGAAGGAGAAGGCGACCGAAATGCCGACGTAACCGATGTACAGCGTCGGCGGATGGAACGCCAAGCCAGGATCCTGCAGCAGCGGGTTCAGGCCCTGCCCGTCGGCAGGGACCGGATCGAGCCGCGCGAACGGGTTGGAGGCGAACAGCAGGAATGCGTAGAACCCCAAGGCGATCGCTGCCTGCGCGCCAAGAGTCGCGACCAGCGTCACGCGCGGCAGCGTGCGCTCGAACACGGCGACCGCGCCGCCGGCCAGCCCGAGTATCGCGACCCACAGCAGCATGGAGCCCTCATGGTTCCCCCATGCGCCGGCGAACTTGTAGAGCAGCGGCTTTTCCGAGTGGCTGTTCTCGGCGACGAGCAGCACGGACATGTCGCTGCGCAGGAAGACGGCGATCAGCGCCGCCATCGCCAGCACGGCGAGCAAGCCCTGCACGATCGCGATCGGCCGCACCGCGCCGAGAATGTCGGCCGTCAGCCCGCTATCCGCTTGTGGTGCCGCCATCACGCGCCGCACGCCGATCGCTGCGAACGCAAGCTGCATCACGGCGAGCGCAGCGGCGAGCCACAGCGCGGCGAGGCCGAACTCGGCGATCATCGGGACACGCCCGGTTCCCTCTCGTCCGTCTTCGCAGGAGAACGGGGAAGGCGGTGGTCGACAAGGGACACGGCGTTCCCGATCCGCGCGCACGACGCGCCGATGGACATCCGCCCGGGTGCCGCTCCTGGCATGAATGCCGGCGCACTCATTCCTCGGGCATCTCGATTTCGTGCGTCATGTTCGCCATCCGCGGCGACATATACTGTTCACCGGGCTTGGCCAGCAGTTTGGACAAGTAACGCCTGCAGTTGGAAGGGGCGTGGTGTAGGTCGTCTGAAGTTTTGGATTAAAGGAGTGGAGGCTCACTGCTCAATTCATAGGGCAACAAAACCTCGTGATGATTAGAACAACGGCTGATTGTGCCTGAGCGTATTGTGCGATGATCCGCGCCGTCGTGAGGGGATAAGTCTATAATCGCGCTTGACGCCGACCATGCGTCCGCATGACGATCGCCATGCCGCTCAGTGCAGGCGATTGCGAAACCAAGGCTTCCAAGGATATCCAGATGGTTCCAAGACCATTCTCGCCTGTATGTCGGCCACCATTTCGTCGCGGTGCCATCGTCGAACGTCCGGCCTACGCATTCCTGGCCGGGCGTTCGATGCATCTGCCCTTCCCAAACCAGGCCACGTCCTCGACCACCATCATCGCCACTCGGCCATCGCGTGCGCTTATCCAGGCGACGCCCGCTGGTTTTGGATGCTAAAAATCAAGCATGACTGACAAATCCAAATCCTGGAGCCTCGGCCGACATGTCGCTCCGTGGCGTTTCATCCTGTTCGGGGTCGCGTTCGCGGTCGGACTGGCGGCGCTGATCCCGGTCCTCGGGGTCGCGCGTGGTACGATGGCGGCTTTCGATAGCGCCGCACTCATCTTCCTGATCGCGGTCCTGGCGCTGTTCCGCGACGGGACGCCAGAGCGGATACGCCGCACGGCCGAAGAGAACGATGCCAATCGGACCGTGCTGCTGGTGCTCGGCGCGCTGATCATGCTGGTGATCCTGGTCACGGTGGGAATGGAGGTGCATGGTAGGAAAGATGCGATCGCCGTCATTCTCGCGGTGGCGACCCTTGTGCTGGCGTGGCTGTTCTCCAACATGATCTACACGCTGCAGTATGCACACCAATACTACATCGGTGCCAAGAAATTCGGCGGCGAGGCAGGAGGAGACGCGGGTGGGCTCAACTTCCCGAAATGCGATGAGCCGAACTACTGGGACTTCGCGTATCTCGCCTTCACGCTCGGAATGACCTTCCAGACGTCGGACATCGAAATCACCTCGCGACGCATCCGCAAGACCGCGCTTGGGCAGTGCATGGCTGCGTTCGTATTCAACATCGGCGTGTTGGCGTTCACGATCAACACCCTTGGAAGCATGTGATGCACCTGAAGAGGCCGCTCTTGACTTAAGAGCCCGACCCAGGCTCTGGCCCGCGACAACGGCGGCCAGGTCGATGCCGACCGCAAGGTCGCCCTGCACCAGCTAGAGGCGCTGCATCGAAGGCTTTGCGATCTTATGTCGTCGGTCGTTCGACCGGCTTCGGCTGGTCAGGCAGGAGGCTAAGGTGGTGGTCGGCAAGGCCACGGCCGCACTCCCAGTCACGGCGTCGGCCATGACAGAGCGTTCGGGAGCGTCGGAGGCATCGTCGAGCTTCTCGTAGGCAACGTCGCCGCCGCGGTCGTCGCGGATGGACTGGTCGGAAACGCTTTTGAGAACGTCATCCTGAAGTTGGATGGCACAGTTAGCACGTCAGCCGACATTGAGCGCGCGATGACCACATCGAGCGCGTCCATCACCTGCACCGTGACGGCGTGGACGCGGTTCATCTGAGACAGTCGGACGAACCGGAATGGAAGGACGCGGCGGACCCGAGGTCTCGCCGAGCGCAGGCGGCCACTGGACCGCATACACGCTGCACCCGGCGTAATCATCTGCTGAGGCTATGATCCGCAGATCATCCGTCCGCGCCGGCTCGTGGCACGACCACGAATGGTCACTTTCAGATCGGCCGGGCTCCCGATCGCCTCGCTGCCCTCCTTGGTCCCAGACGCGACCGCCACGACCGAGACGCTGACTCCGTCGCCGGACCAGCGATCATGGGTGAACGGAAACATGTCGTGCGCGTGTGCTGCGGGACGAAGCCGCACGAGCCTTGAAGAGAGCCGTATCACCGCATGGTCGTCCGCGGCGGCGAAGCGGATCGGACCATTCCTTCCCAATGACCACGAACACCCGGTCCCCGAAGCCCCGGCCGCCTCGATCTGCGCTGCGGTCAAGGGCATCAGGCGTTCGGACGCCCCACCGCCCTTCGTGCCGACCGATCCGATCGCCACGCCGGGCAGCAGCATGGCCGCTGCCGCCATGACGCCACCCGCGACGATGAACCGTGATCCGTCAGACCTCCCGATCGCGCCACCACGGAGCCGTGCCGCTTGTCTCGAGCGCGATCCCATCAGAACGCCCCGCGCTTCGCCGGAGGCGCCAGGCGATCCGCCGCCGCCTTCACCGCGGCGGCGTCCGCGTCGCGGGCCAGTCGTCCGCGATTGCCGAGAATCTGCAGAGAGCGTGCAGACAACGTCGTCCTGATCGCCGGTCTGGTCTCGAGCGGGCTGCAGGGTCCTGCGCACCAGGCGCCGTTCGCAGCCGTGCCGTCCGTCGGCGTGCCGTATTTGGTCTCCAGCTGTCGGACCAGGCCCGCGGGATCGACGCGGTTGGTGGGGATCGTGAGGTTGAACTGATCCACGACCGGTCCTGCGGCGGTCTGGGCCATCGAGACGCGCAGGCCCTCGCCCGAAGGACCGTCGCAGAACAGATCCCCGACGCCCGTGCCCTGCGGCGGGAAGCCGAGCCCCGCTCCTCGGCGCTTCGCCACCTCGACGTCCACCAGCTGCTGGAACGTCTGATAGCCCTTCTCCGGGCGGCACCTGTAGGTTCCGGCCAGCGCCGCCTGCGCGTCCGCCAGCGACATGTCCAGGCGGACGCCCGCGACGTCCATCGCGAGCGGACCGCGGCGCGCCGGGGCGGCGGGAGCGGCCTCGCGTCGGGTCTGCGCCTTGCGGGAGGGCCGGGCATCGCCGGCGGTCACGCACGTCAGCGTCAGAAAGGTCATGAGGATCTTGAGCGGTCGTTTCGTCATGCTTGGTTCCTTTTCGGCGGCGGTCTCGGCCGCTGGGCGTGAGACCCGATCGGACAGGTCGATCGGGCGTTGGCTGTCCGTCGTCAGCGCGGCATCACTCGCCAGCCGTCGCTCTCCAGCACGAGCGGCAGCGTCGCCTCCTTCGGCTCCGCCATCCGCGCCTTGTCCTTGTCCGGCACGATCGAAAGGGGCTCCACGCCCTTGAACCGATACGTCACCTGGGAGACGCGGCGTCCGCCGAGGTCGGCCGGCTCGCTCCAGCGCACGATGTCGACGAGTTCGCCCTTCGCGGCGCAGACCGCGGGAAACGGCAGCATCCCGACCCCGGTCTTTCGATCGACGGACCGGAAATAGGGAGCGGCCTTTTCCGTAGGGGCGTATGTGAGCACCGTCTGCCGCGAAGCCGGACCGGATGCCCGTCGCTCCTTGACCGGCATCTCCGCCGCGGTCTTCGTCATGAACCCGGCGCGGGACGCGTCGTCGAGCATGGCGACCATCGAGGCGTAGGTCGCCGACCCGAACATCGGAGGCTTGGCGGACACGATCAGCGGGAAGACGGCGTCGTCGGTCGGTCCGTCAGCCGTCATGATCGGCAGGTCTATCGTCTGACAGAAGGCATCGTGGACCACGGGCTCTAGGACGGTCCTGAAGGTCGCGGCGCTAGCTCCCTTCCGGTCGCTGCAGCCCGAAGCCAGTGCAGCGAGCGCGACAAGAACCGCCGGTAAGACGGCCGCACGCTTCCTGCAGGCCATGGATTTCGATTTCGGGTAGAAGGACGGCTCTCCGCCGCAACTCATCAACCGCATCTCATGCGCACTCCCGTTCCCGGGCGCCGCGGCCTTTCCAGCCGGCGGCACCGCCCCTTTGAAACGAGGCGGTGCCGGCCCATGAGCCGGAAGTTGATAACTCGCTATTGGACGAGCGCGAACGCCTTTAGGCCCGAGGACCTTGGACATACGCGTCCGCCTCCCGGCCGAAACTGGTTCGGGCCGGGCATTCGGCTGCCAATAGCGAGGTTATCACGCCTCGGTCCGCCTGCTGACGGACGACACTGGTCTACGCGGTACGTGCTGATACAATCAATGCCGCTTACGTTGGTCGTCGTCGTTTTCCATCGACGGCCTAAAGCTTTCAAGATCGGCTCGACGTGTCTCGACTGGCGATGACGAGTGTCGCGCGGTTGCTGCCTCGTCGCCGGCTTCTACCGCCGTCAATCCGCGCCAACGGCGTCTGCCCATCGTCGTGCGTCGTCAGGCTTCGTAGCGATCCATGACCACAGGCAGGAAGCGCCACGCCATCAACCGATCGATACTTTACTTTAGGCATCACCTAAAGCATCAGCGACGGATGATGGGACGCCCCCCTAGATCGCCCGACGCTGCGCTGGTCCTGGCAATACGGCGTTACCTTTGTGAAAATGATACGTCGGTTCGTAAACTGGCGGTGACATGCGGCGTGTCCCCGTCGACTCTATCCCGGTCGATCTCACTGGGCGCGTTCAGTGCGGATCTCGCGACGGCGCTGCGGAATGTCATCGCTGGCGCCCCGCAGTCAGTTGCCGAACAGATGGTGCAAAAAGCGTTGCGTTTAGTCGAGCGTGATCGTAGGATGATGATAAGATCGGAAGCTGCGTTGCGATCCGCGCTCGCTCATCTCGCCTCGACGCGGTAAGGGGAAACGGAATGGCAAGCAGCAAGCAACTGATGGGAATGATCCGCAGTCACGCAGCCGGCGACGAAAGCATGTTCCTTTCCATCGTGGAGCACATCGCGTTGGACGCCGAACGAGCGGGGCGTGGCCGCATGGCGGGCGAGATACGCACCCTGGTAGGCAATCTGCGGTCGGAAGCCGCCTCGCGTCGTCCAGCCACCCGGCCGACGCCCATAGCCTCTCCCAGAGGTGAACTGGCGGGACTCGTCCGAGCGACCTATCCTGAGACGCGGATCTCCGATCTCGTGCTGTCCGATAGTGCCGAGAGCCGTATCCGCGGTATCGTTCGGGAGCATGGTGCAATAGAGGCGTTGGCCGAAAGGGGCCTCGAACCACGGCGAAAGCTTTTGCTTTCCGGGCCGCCCGGAACAGGCAAGACGATGACCGCCGCGGCGCTCGCCGGCGAGTTGAAACTGCCACTTTTCACCGTGATGCTCGACGGCGTCATAACCAAGTACATGGGCGAGACCGCGGCCAAGCTGCGAATGGTCTTCGATGCCGCGAGCTCCACGCGCGGCGTCTACTTCTTCGATGAGGTCGACGCGCTCGCGACGAGCCGCTCGAGCGACAACGACATCGGCGAAGCGCGTCGTGTTTTGAACTCACTTCTTCAGTTTCTCGAGGAGGACGAGTCCTCCAGCGTTCTCATAGCGGCAACCAACTACCCGGCCCTGCTCGACGATGCGATATTCCGTCGGTTCGACGCCGCATTCGCCTACGACCTGCCGGATCCGGCTCAGATCGGCCGGGTTATCGTTGCACGCATCGGCGACTTCGGCCTCGGCGACGTCGATTGGCGCAGAGTCGGCGATGCCGGGACGGGGCTGAGCCAGGCCGACATCGTGGCGGCAGCCAGAGATGCCGCCCGAACCGCGGTACTCGATCACGAGGGCGTCATAGACACGGAACTTCTCCTTCAGGCGATCGTGGATCGTCGGGAGATACATCCAAAGTAGAGGCGTAATCGCCACGCCGATTGACTTCGTGTGACCCGGTCATCAACCATCGGGCGCAATAGGGGCGGGCATGGCATCTCACGAACACATTCTTCTTCGCAACATCGGCGTGGCATCCAAGAGCTTCAAATCGCCGGACACCGGCAGAAGCCCCCAGCCGCCGCCGCCCCACGACCGGAAGGCACATGCGCGGCGACTGAAAGGCAACCTGTCCGCACTTCGGGCGGACCTGCAGGCCTATGCAGACAGCCAACGGCGGTTCGGCGTTCCGGATGCCAATCTCGGTCGACCAATCACGCTCGTGAGCCGGGTCGACACCCAACTCGCCCCCGGCAAGGGGAACGTCGACAGCAAGGACAAATCGATCCTCGGCGTCCGTCGTCGTTGGACGGATGGGGCGGGTCCGCGCGTCGAGGCGCGCATGTTCGTGACGGAAGCAGGTCTCGACAGGCTCATCGGTCAGCTGGAAGGGTACGCCGCGTGGCGTGAAACCGACCCGGGTAACCGACCCGCGAACTTCTGGCTGTTCGCGGGGGCGGAGGAATTCTCACCATCCTCGATCGAGGACTACTGGAACGATCTCCAGGAGAACCTTCCTCGCGCAAGCGCCGATGCCGAATGGGAGGTCTGGACCCGGAACTCGATGGAGAGGCCCTTCGAAGCCGCCATCGCCGATGCCGGCTTGGAGGTCCAAGGTACGGTCACGCGTTTCGTCGACACGAACGTGCGCAACGTGATCGGCACGCGGCGTCAACTCATGCGTCTGATCGAAGAAAGCGCTGCGGTCGTCGAACTCCGCGGCGCTTCGAGCTTCGTCGCGCACGACATGGATCTGCCTCCTGACCTTCGCCGCGCCCAGGTCATGGAACTGGCCGGACGGATCGTTGCGGCAAAGTCCGACTCCCCCGTCGTCACCGTTCTCGACACAGGGGTCAACCGAGCGAATCCGTTGCTGAGCGCATCCCTCCCTCAAAACCGCTGTCACGTCGCCCGGTCGGGCTGGGACCGTTTCGATTCCAACGGTCACGGAACGAAGATGGCAGGCGTCGCGCTGTTCGGCGACCTCGCGGTCGCGCTTGCAGGCAGCGGTCCGGTGCAGCCGGGCATCGGGCTGGAGAGCGTGACGGTGTCAGCTCCGGGAAATCCTGCGAAGCTTCCTGCGCGCGATGCTCTGCGAAAAGCGATCGAGATCGTCGAGGTTCAGCCGCGACGACGCGTGTACTGTCTTGCGGCGACCGCTGTCGGCGAAGCAGAGGACGGCCGTCCGACCAGCACATCCGCGACGCTGGACAGCCTGGCGTTCAACGGCGGCGACACGACCCGCCTATTCGTTGCCGCCGTCGGCAACGTAACGACGAGCGCTTCGAACCCGTATCGCGTGATGCATTACGCTATGAACAACGAGGATCATGGGATCCAGTCGCCCGCTCAGGCCCTGAATGCCCTTTCGGTCGGTGCCGTCACGAGCAAGTGCTCTACCACCAACCTGCTTGCTGCGTCAGGGGGGCTTTCTCCTACCTCGCGGACCGCGCAGGCATGGCAGGTCTCGCATCCTCGGAAACCGGACATCGTGATGGAAGGGGGAAACCACTTCATCGCCGCCGGGGGGCGTACGTCGATCCCGCACGTACCCGACATGGTCGTGACCACATCCAGGGACGTGGTGAACCGGCCCATCACGGTGACCGGTGAGACCAGCGCAGCGACCGCGGCCGCGTCGCGTCTTGCCGCGCTGACGCTGGCAGAATATCCCGAAATGCGTGCGGAGACCGTACGCGCGCTGATGGTGAATGCCGCGCGATGGACACCGGCCATGATCGCCCAACGGAATGGGTTCATGTCGGCTGGCATGACGTTGTTACGCGCCAACGAACAACTGTTGAAGTCCTTCGGATGGGGCGTGCCGGATGAAGACAGGCTGTTCTACAGCGCGCAGAACGCACTCACCCTCGTCGTCGAGGATACGATAAGACCGTATCGGAGAAAGGGCTCGAGCGGAATCCGGCTGAACGAGATGAAGACCTTCCGTCTCCCTTGGCCTCGGCAGGCATTGGACCTTCTCGCAGCCACGCCGGTCGAGTTGCGGTGCACGCTAAGCTACTTCGTCGAGCCCGATCCCAACAACGCTGCGCGCGACCACATCGAGCTCTATCCATCGCATCGTCTAAAGTTTGATCTCAGCAGGTTCGGCGAGACCGACGATCAGGCGGAAGCGCGGTTCAACGATGATCTCGAAGCGCAGGGAAACGATGCCAGCGAAGCGGGTTGGGACCTAGGATTTCGATACCGTAATCGAGGAACGCTCCACAACGACGTCTGGTCTGGCCCCGCCTATCAACTGAGGGATCGCAACCTGATCATGGTCGCTCCCAACCATGGATGGTGGAGCGAAAGGCAAGCGTCGCGCCCCGAAGACCGCATCGTGAACTTTAGCCTCGTCGTCTCGTTGTCGACTCCGGACGTCACGGCGGACCTCTACGCCGAAGTTTTGGCGTTGGTCGGTTCGGGCAGAGTGACCGCGAAGGTGACGGGCCGCTAGCTAGGGCGGACCCGTGCCATGACATCCCCGTAAGTCGTGAATGCGAACGAAGCTACGGAACTATTGGACACCTTGGCACGACCGCGCGTGAACGCCGCACCGATCGTCAACCGTCCGGTCAGCAACAGGTCTATCGCTTCGACGACGACATCGTGAGCCGCTTCGTCCTGAACCCGCCAGAGCGGCGCAACGACCGCTCCAAACCCACGGTTCGCCAAGAGAGGGCCCCAACCCTCGACCCAGCCGAGATCTTCGCTGGTGGCTGCGGCCTCGCATGCGTTCAAGACGACCACGGGATGATCCCGCGGCCCCAATCCGGTCGCCCGCGCGCTCAGGTCCCCGATCGAGACCCAACCGTCCTGCATCTGAATTCCGTCGTCCGGATCGTCGGACCTGTTCCGGCCGTGTCCGGCGAAGTGGATCAGTTCGATGGTCTCCGAATCCTGGCCTGAGAGAAGATCTAGGAACGCCGATACGGTGGGGGGAGACTGCCGGGCGCCATGATGGGACGACAGCCATGCGCCTTCCTTGCGTGCTGCCGGCAGCGTCGCGTTTCCTTCGTATTCCGGTACGAAGCTTCGTATCGATCCCGAAGGCAGCGTCACGTGGCGCCCCCCGCGAGCCTGCATGGGCCATCGGGCTATCGGATGGGTGAACAGCATATGATCCGATGGATCTTCGCCAGGAGCGGTTTCGGGCAGCATCATCTCCCAGGGAATGCTGTGCTCGTCGACGAACAACTGTATCGGGAAATATGCACCCCAGCGATTGCGCATGGCCAGATAGGCGCTTCGGAACTCGACCGGTGCGTGCTGCCAGAGATCTTCGCCGATCTTTTCCATTCGGCGTCTGAAGACCCTAGGGCCCATCGTTGGACAGTTCGCCAACAGTCCTGCGGCGAAGGCCTTCGCGTCTCCTACCTGCGTATCGCCCGTCATCGAGTGGGGATCGGCGGCGTCTTCGGTCGCGCCCAGCCAGAACCAGTTCTGGTTTCCGTCACCGGTTCCCTTTATTATCACCGAGAAGGTGGGGCTCGGTGCGTCGGGCGCGATCGAGATGCCCAGCCTAGGCGGAGGATCCAGTTCCACCGCGCGCGGCACCGCATCTCCTAGACTTGTCTGCCAAGTCTCGAGGATGCGCGCTTCACGGGAGAAGACAGAGAACACCTCGATCGCTCCGCCATCGATCAGATCTTCACGAAGGGTCGCAGCGAAGACCGCCGGCGTACTGCTCCCGTCCTCATAGATGGAGATCTTCGCCTTGGCCGGTTCGACCTTCAGCAACGAAGGGGCGATCAGCGCGACGTCGACGTCAAGCTTCAACCAGCCGGGGGGCAGGGTCGCTATCTCGACAGCGGTCGAATGGGCCGTGCTGGGGTCGACGAGCAGATCGGCGGTGATCGTTATCCTGGCACCCGCGATCAGCTCGTCCTTGGTAGCGACCTCGGGATACCTGGTGATCGCGGTCGCCGTCGGATCCAGCGGCTCGTCGTTTCGATACCGATCGCCCGATGAACCGTCGGACACCCGTGGTGACACGTGGTCATCGTGACGGCCGTTAGTGAACGATGCGTCAGCCCCAAGGTCGGGTTGGCGGCTGAAGAACCAATCGTCGTCGGAAGCGGGATGGAAGGTTGCTGCGACCTCGACCTCATCGACAATGCCTGGGACCTTCGTGAAGGAGGCCAGTTGCCGAAGAGCCTCGGATTTCTCCGCTTCGCTTGCGACGCTTCCGGACAGCACGATGGCATCGCCTCGAAACGACAGGGTCAGTCCAAACGCGCTCTCCGGAAACAGCAGTTCGAGCCGGTCCCCCAGTTTCCGCTCGAGCTCTTCGAGCGTGGTCCAATCGTAGCCACCGTGGCCCAGCCAATCACTCATCGATCGATGGCCCTGGACTCGCCATTTGACGGAAGTGCGAGAACGACGTCCTGAACCGGGGCCGAATGCAGGCCCGTCACGGTTATGCGCCAAGCGCCTTCTCGGAGAACCAGCGGTCCGACGTAGCTCTGTCCGTCACGGTGGAGTACCGTTCGCCCGACTTCTCCGCCGCCCAGCGGCTCGGTGGTGACGGTCAGCGTCTGTTCCGACAGCTCATCGATCTCCGCGTGGAGATCGAAACGTTCGTCGGCGGTATAGACGTCATCGAGCCTCAGCTTGATCTGTCGACCCGAAGAGGGTCCGGTCCGATAACGATCCTCGTCAATGCGTCCGGTGCGTATCGCCTCCACGACGTGCTCCTGCACCGCTTCCTGATTGGCCAGTGAGGAATGCAGACCCCATGCGTATGTGCCGGTTCCTCGATCCGTTCCGACGGGGACGGCGGACGGCGCGGGTACGGTGCCGTCGCCACCCGCATTCTCACCGCAGATGGTCTCGATCAGCTCCACGCCGCGAGCCGTTGGGCGCGCAGACTGGTATGTCGGCTGACGAGACGAGACCAGGCACGAGAGGTAGTCGGGCGAATAGCCGGTGACACCGAGATTGGCCGTCGCAGCCGCAGTCGTTTCGTTGTGGAACGCCGCGGCGTCGACGCAGCGGTGATCGATGTTCGGAAGGTCCACGTCCTGGACACGTAGCAGTTCGCCCTCGACCTCGATGCACGGGTAGGTGGGTAAAAGCTGATAGACCGACGTGAACGTCCTAAGCGGTTCCGTCGCATTTACATGCACAGGTCCAATGCCCTTCGAATACCCGTTGACCAGGCATCCGAGGGCGTTGAGCGAACCGCGATATGGCGTTCCCAGCGATACGAGCCGACGTGTAAGCTTCCAGCCTTCGAGACATTCTATGTAATGGCGCGCGACGAGACCGCCCATCGAGTGGGCGACGAATACGATGCGCGCGTGTTCGTTGCCCGATGTGCGTTTCCAGTTCGTCAGCCAATCCGACGCCGAACGTTCCAGCGTATGCGCGGTCGTGCGAACGTCGCGACGCCAATCGTACGGAAAGCGAAAGAAGTTGGCACCCTCCACCAGTCCCACGGACGCTACGAGCGTTCTACAGAACGCCCCATAGGCCTGTATCTTCCAGAGTCCGGGGATGATCTGAACGTCGTCGATCAGGCCACCGACGATCACGCCGTCATCCGCGCCACCATCAGCGAGTGCCAGATCGCGCAGGCCGTCCCCGAGAACGGCGTTGGCCATCGCACGCCACGAACCGCCCCATAGCGGACGACCATTACGTATGAGGGATGAGCCTCCTATGCCGGGAAGGAACACAACGATGTCTGGATAATCACTCGTCATGCAGTCCCGCTCCAGCCATCAGCCATCGTCCCGATCCAGCCCGTCGCCACGGGTCCGCGGCGGAAATTCCGTACAAGGCCAATCATTAGGCCCTGGTCGAGCCGAGCGGAAGGCAGGGCTTCGAACGAGTACTCGTCGACGACATCGGGGTGGATACGGTTCTCGGCATACATGACGAGCCAGGTCTTCGAGCAAAAAAAGGATCCGTTATGGCGTCATCTCCCGATCCGAACTTCTTTCATCGGGGGTGCGAACCCGCATCTCGGGCATCGAGCGCGATACGACACCAGCGTCCGCATCACACCCAGCCTCGAGCAATCACCACGGCCGATCCGCATTGTGGAGCCGCCCATCACGCGGATCGACTGGATCTCCGATGTCCTGCGGTTCTCAGCTGCATGCGCCGATGACGGCAGCATGGATCAGTGCGATCTCAGAACGCCTTCCGGGCACCGCCGGATCTGGTCGGCCGAGCATGCAAGTCGTCCGTCACCTAATAGCAGATGCGTCGAACGCTGGCGCGTCGGTCCTCTGCTGGAGTTCCTCCAACCAGACGACATACTGCTGGACCTCGCGCCAGCCGCCCGGAGTGAGTTCCACGTAGACCCGCCGACCGTCCTTCCGGTCCGGGACCCGGAGAATCATGTCCATGTCTTCGAGCAGACCGATGTACCGGAGCGCCGTCGTGTACGGTACACCGGAAGCGATGCACGCCGACTTGATGGAAATGGGAACGTCCCTCAATCTGCCGTCCAACAGATCGATGAGGATGTCCCATGCCGGGTCCGAGAACACCTTGGAACGTTTCGAAAACCTCCTGTTTCTTTCGCGTCTCGCTTCGATGAGGCGGACCAGTACGTCTGTTTGCGACGGTGTTAAGTCGGCAGGGGCGCCGATGGAGGCAAGGGTATGCGAAGAAACGGTACCATGCATCGTGAGAATGCCTTCTTATTCCGGAACGCTCCATGAGCGATCGCTCCCGTCGCGGTTCACCCGGCGCACGTGACGCCAGGTACCGACCGCCAGAAGCATCTGGGTCGGCCAGCTCCAGACCGTGATCAGAAGGGCGTAGGCGACGCGGATCGTCTCCGGTGCGACGAGCTTGACGAAGTGCGCGCCGACGGCGTCGAACTGCAGTGCAGCGATCAGCATAGGCCAGCCGCGATCGGCTCGGAGCGCAACGGCGATCAGCATCGCGAACAGGGCCACATCGACGACGAAAACGTTGAGTTCCAAGCCGTAGAACCTCGACGGCAGCGGCGACCAGCTCAGCACCGTCGCCACGTAAGCCGACAGCAGTCCGGTCGCCACGACCCGTTCCGGCGCACCGCCCTTCCACAAGGCGTATCCCGACGTCAGCAGAAGAAGCGTTGCGAAGAGGTACACGCGGAGCATCGTGGGCCTCTACGAGCCCCGCGTACCGTGCACCACCCGATCAGGCCGCAGCGAGGGCCGGCAGAGGCACGATCTCGGCTGAGGTGAACGGATTGTCCGTCGGCGGGCACGGAGAGCTGTCGCCGTACATCCGCTCGAGCCCCATTGCACGGATCACGTCCGGCGTCGTCAGATGAGCCTCGCGCATAAGGTCGCGTGCGAGCTGCTGAGCACGGATGGCCTCGAACATCTTCCCGATCATCTCGGCGCCGGTCGTGACCGAAAGGCGGTTGTCGACACGGGCGCGCAGCAGGGCGGCATAGCAGCTGGCGGCATCCGCCGCGGCGATGTCGTTGGATGCTTCGGCGGAACGGAACAGGGGGGTCACGGCTTCGACGGCAGATCTACGGTTATTCAGCATCGGGTTCCTCCACCGCGCAGTCGAAGGCGCGGTCAGCGTTTGTAGGGACCGTCCGAGATGTCCACGCGGTACTTGCTCATGAGCCGACCGACCAGATCGGCCGTCGCCACGAGCGCGCCGCCGAGGACCACGATCCCCAATGCCAGCCCCAGGACGATTCCAAGACGTTGGATCGCCGTCAGCCGATACCGGTTTCTCGTGACGGGAACCTCGGGCCCTGCGGCCTCCGGTTCGTCGCCCTGCTCCACCGGATCGGGCGCCGGATCGACCCCGAACGGCTTGGGTACAAGCCGTTCGTGTCCTTCGACGTCGGCGAGAAGCCTGGCCGCCTGCAGGGAGCGGGAAACCCCGAGGATGCGTCGGGCGTCGCGAAGATGCTCGTTCACCGTGTGAGGCGAAAGGGAGAGCCGCTGCGCGATCTCCTTGGCTTCGAGATTCTCGTACACGAGCCGCAGACACTGCTTCTGCCGGTCGTTCAATAGCAGGGCGGAAGCACGATCGGTCACCGCGTCGCAGTTGCCCCAGATCCGGATGCTTTTCCAGCTAATGACGTCGACGACTTGAGGTCCGCCCGTCATCTGGACGAAATCCGGGCGGTGCGGCACGAGCTTGTTCACGGGCGGAAGAGGACGATGGATAGGCCCCGTTTCAATCGTCTGTGGGCGTCATGGAACAATCGAGGATCTTACCGCACCGCGAACTGGGACGACGGCTTGGGGCTGCCGTCGGCCAAGCGGAGCATCGTGGGGAGTTGCGAAGGAGGTCGGGCAGGAAGCATCAGCGAGAGGAAACCCAAGATGTACGAGGCCGCCGCCCGCGACGTGATCGAAACCGTTCTGGAACGGAGCCTGGGCGAGGTGGGAGTCCAAGTCCGAAGCAACGGCTTCCGCGGACAGCCGCGCAAAGCGGCTGCAGCAAGAAGTCTCGGGATTGGAGGCGCGCTGATCGAGGCGCGTTTTGCAGGATGGGGAGCGCGTTCGAACCAAGGATGAAGGCGATCCAGTTCATCGTGGACGTCCGTTCCGATCGAGACGAGATCGCCGCGTCAATACTCCGACAGTCCCGCGCCACGATCGACATGCACATCCGTCGGAAGGCCCGAGCAGCGGTTCTCGGCTTCGAACGCCCTTTGGACGCAGAGGCATTCGCCGACCTCGATCGCCTGCACATCGACGTCGCCTGCGAGCAGGCGCTCCGCGCGCAGCTCGGATCCGATGCGGCAGTCAGAGAATGGCTGCGTAACGAGATGCGCAGAGCCCGATCGCGGAGACACGATCGGGCGACGACGAGGCCGGGATTGCAAGTGCATGGCCTCAACGTGGCCGTCCCCTTCCTTCTGTCGGCGGTCGAACTGACACGCCTCTCGACTCCGGTGGCCGGCAGACCCCGATGGCTGGACAACGAGGTGAGGATTCTGGAGGATGGAATCTGCAGCGCCGACGAGATCACGTCGGTCTTGGACGACGTTCTGTGCGGCACGCAGATGGCGGGAAGACCCGTCGTCGAGGTCGGCGCATGGCCTCCGATGCCCGTCCGTGAGGCCCTGCTTGGGTGGCGGAACCAAGCTCGGCGTCATCATGGCTTGTCGGATGACGTCCTTCCGATCCAGGCGGAATGGCGCATCCTGTTCGAGCATCATCGCGTTAAGGTCGTCTCGGCCTTCGGCTGACCCGATCTCACCGCTCAGCCCCGTGCTACGCATGGCTTATGCCGGTGAGCCTGTATCGCGTTATCTTCGCGATCACCTGCGTCTGATCCATGACTACGGTCACGTTGTCGTCGATGATCTCAGGTGTCGCGCTTGAGGGATCGTACATTTCCGGAGCGGCGATGATAGCACCGGACATGTCGTCGGCATCGGTTTCGAAATCCTTTTCTGGAATCCGAACGGTGTATGGTGGCGATCCGCACGTGATAAACTGATCCGACGTCATGAGAGTTGGACGCCGTTTCAACCGTGGAAGTTAACAATTGGTCTGCAACACGATCGATTGCGATGCTCGAGCACCACGTCGGGTCGGCGAAACGGCAACTACGGGAAATGAAGGCGTGCCTCTAGTTTCGCGCGCTCCGTCGACGCGCCGCATCAGGGTCGGCCCCGCACAAGCGCATGCCGGCCGTCAGACGATTAAGACGGCCTGGAAGGTGAGGTCCCGCTTCCAGGGGTTCTTCCCGTCGTTCGTGATAGCGCATCCCGGCCTCGACCATACTTCGGTCGCAGTGAGACCGGACCCCGATCGAATGATCTTCACGTCGACGAAACGGTCCGCGATCTTGCCACCGTAGTCCGGCATGGTGCCGTCCGATAGCGTGCGGACTTCGAAGGTTTCACCATGGACGACCACGTCGTGCGCGGAACAGTGTCCTACGAGCGTGCCGCGTGCATGAAGCGCGAACACCAGTTCGGCCAACGCCCCGAGGCAGTTCCTCGATGCAGAACATGCAGGCGCATCCTCGTTGCCGTTGAGCCAGACCTTCAGCGCTTCGAAGTTCTTGCCGGCGATCGCCAGCGCATGATCGTTCATAAGCAGTCTCCTGATCCGTCGGCCCTACCCTTACCAGAAACGCCGGATCGCCGGATGACGTCGGGAAGACCGCATCATCCGAAAAGACGCGGCACGACGCGCGTGCCGCGTCAGTCGAAATCCTCCAAGACGAGCCACGCGTAGGGGACGTGCTCGGCGTCGAGAGGCATGCTTCGCCAACGCCGATGTTCCGTATGTCTGCTGGGCGGCAGGGCATCCCCGGTCTCCGGATGTATTCCGCGCGCCGCCAGCACTTCGACCAGTTCGTCCATCACACCGCGGCGATCCCGCAGGAAACGAGACGCGAAGCATCGCCACACCACCCAGCCGGCGCGCTCGAGCATCCGCTGACGCGCCATGTCGTCCGGCCACTGCTCGGGACCGTGATAGCGATCGCCGTCGCACTCGATCGCCAGGCGTCGATCGTCGCTGCCTTCGACTACCAGATCGATGCGCTTGGAACCGACCGGAACCTGCGTGTCCACGCGGAACCCACGCTCGACGAGCAGGTCGTACATGTCAGTCTCGAACGGCGACTCGCATCTGGTCCGTCTGTCGGCGTTCAGCGCCCCGTCGCCGGCGAAGGGAGCATGGAAGTGCTCGATCAGGCTTCTGCGCAACCTGTCCGAAGGACGGAGATCCTCGAGTTCGACGGATCGGACCAGGACCATGCGGTCGCGTGCGCGGGACGCGGCGACGTTGAAGCGCTGCTCGTAGCCCAGGCCGGAAAGTCCGGTGCTGCCGCGGTCCGCGACCAGCGAGATGAACATTATGTCGCGTTCGTCGCCCTGGAAGGCCACCGGCTCGCCGACGCGTATGTGGTGACGCAGCATGACCTCGGTCCCGAGCACCTGCTCGATGGCCGTCTGGATCGCGACCGCCTGTTCCTGACCCAGGAGGGTCGTCACGCCGATCGACCTCCCCCTCATCGCCGGATCGTCGGCTATCCTGCTGATGGCGTCGACGATGCAGTCGACCTCGGGCGGGTTCACCTTCCCCTTCCGGTAGCCGTCCTCGACCATGATGTCGACGAGGGGCGGATCGAGCCGTTCCGAGGCGGAAGGAAGCCGCAGTGGTTCGAGCTGATGGCTGTAGAACTGGGCCTTCGAGTACTCGATGATCGGGGCCACGCAGCGGAAGTGCTCCTTCAGCATGATCGCTCCGCCCGCGAAGACCACGGTCCCCAGATCGTAGAGGGACTTCTCCTCCCGGAGCGCAGACCGGTAGTCCGGGATCTGACCGCCGAGATGCCGATCGGCCAGAAGGTTCATGCGCGCCTCCTCGCGGAAGCCGGCATCCGGACTGACCTGCCGGTCGTCGCCGACGATCAGCACCTGCTTGGCGCGCAGCAACGCCGGAAGCGCCGCCATCGTCGACTGCGAAGCCTCGTCTATGATGACGAGGTCGAACAGCCCGAGTTCGGCCGGCAGGGATTCCGAAACGCGGTAGTGCGGCATGATCCAGCACGGCAGCGCGTTCTTCGCCCTGTCCGCCGCGGCCCTCGCGTCCGCCCGATAGCGGCCGGCGCGGACACCCGTTCCGCGACCGAGACGGCGCATGGCCTGAGCATATGCGGCGAGCGCCGCCCGGACCTGATCGCTCGCCTTCTCCGCGAGGCGGCACCAGGTGCGCTGTTCGATGGCCTCCTCGTAGGCTCGCCGCAACCGATCCTCGTGATCCGTCCTGTCCGCGCCCAGCGAACGGAGCCTGTCGTGCCGGTCGATCCGACCGAGCCATGTGGCGAGACGACGCAGGGTCCAGCGTTCCCGCCAATCGCCCGGCGTGAGCGGATCCTCGGTGCCTTCGACCGGCCGCCGCCGCAGAAGCTCGGCCCACTGCGGCGCACCGCTCTCCTCGATCAGGCCGCAGACTTGCCGGATGCGGGAGAACGCCGGTGCGAGGGCCCGCAGTTCGTCGGCCTCGCCCAGCGCCGCGGCCCAACGCCGCGCGAGCAGCGTCGCGTCGGTGCCGCCGTGCCCCACCATCGTCCCGAGAATCTCGCGCAGTTCGTCGCCCAACGCCCCTTCGGCGTCGGAAAGGGACTGCGCCAGACGGATGCGATCGGACCGCGCCGTGGAGAGACGTGCGAGCCTCAGATGCCGATCCAGCAGTTCCACCACGGCATCGATGCCCTCGTCCGTACCGACGTCGTGACGCCCCGATCCAGGCAGCACGGCATGCACCCGCGCCGTCGCCGAGCGCTCGCGCTGTACGACTTCCCGGAGACGCCCAAGGTGATCAAGCTGTCGGCGCATCAATTCGCCGACCGAAGGACCGTCGAGGACCACGACGTCCAGTCCGGCGTGCGGAGCCGCATTGTTCCAAGCGGCCCCGAGCGCAACGGTCCTGTCCAGAGCCAACAGGTACCTTGCGATCTCCGCCCACTGCGAAGCGTCGGTGGGCGCGCGGCCGGAGAGCCGGACGGCTCCGACCTGCAGCTTCAGCTGGCGGGCGAACAGGCTCTGGAACAGTCCGAGATCCCCGCCCGAGGCCAGCGTGTCCACGGCCTCTCGGAAATCCCGGTCGTCGGCGGCGCCTTCGCAGAGCGTGACCGGGCGGACCAGGAAGTGACGCGCCAGGTCGCACAGCTCGCCCACGTCGGCCCGAAGGCCATCCAGCCCGCGCAGCGCGGGATCATCCGGGTCGGAACGCCACCGGGCCAGCACGGGGAGGGTCCAGTCCCTTCCGTCCGCCGAAGCGTCGTGACGTGCCGCACGAAGCGTCTCCAGTTCGACGCGCATCGCAGCAAGGGCGTCCGGCGAGACGTTCGGCGCGGCTGCGGCGACGCCGGTCGTGGTCCGCTCGATCTCGTCGGCGGACACGAGCGACCGATGCAGGAGCACGAGGGCATCGACGTCGGGGAGAGCCGCATCGGGGGCACGGTGATCGAGATCGACGATTCGTGCTCCGACCGTCCGGCGCGCCACGCGCAGCGCTGCGACGGCCTCGTCGTCGAACTCGGGTTCGTGCGAGGAGACGACGTCGATCGGATCCGCGATCCATTCGGCGGCCGCCCCGGCGCGTACGAGGCGGCGGGCCGCCTCAGAAGGTTCGATCGGCGCGCCGTCGATGATCGCCGGGGCCATGGCTCCGCGTCCGATCTCGTCGATCTGACGGTCGATGACCGCAAGCCCCCTGTGCAGAGCCTCGATCCGGGCGTCCAAGGCCGCGATCTGACGCGCGGCATCTGCCGGACGGGTCCGCTGCACCCTGTCGGCGATGATGTCGACCGACTCCTGGAACTGCTTGAGGCCGTCCCTGTCGCTTTCGAGGAGACTCACGGCCAGCGGCCGCACGGCCTCCGGCAGCTTCTCCCGCAGCACCTTGAGCGGCGGAGCCTTCTGCGACGTCACCAGGACCCGCTTCCCCAGCGCGAGGTAGTGGCTGATGATGTTGGCGATCGTGTGCGTCTTGCCGGTTCCCGGCGGACCTTGGACCACGACGCCCGAACGCGTCGACAGCCTCTGTATGACCTCGACCTGTTCGCGGTTGAACGGCTTGGGGAAGAACAGGTCCGCGCCGGATCCGTCGGAGGACGTCACTCCGGGTATCGTGGACACGCCCCGAAGCGCCGGATAGTCCTCGACGACCGCGGCGTCGGTCGGGGTCTCGATCAGCGCTCGGACGGCGGCGGGGAGATCCGAGACGTCGTCCAGCGCCGAGACCTGGCCGCGCAGGCTGCGCAGATCGTCCATCAGCTGCGTGCCCTGCCGCGTGCGCTCGAGGAGGACCCAGCCGTCGTCGACCTGCAGCGTGTCGCCGACGGGCGGCTGCCGTTCGCCGAGATCCGGCAGATAGGCGCCGTCGGGATCTAGCACCGCCACGGCCCGGCGGAGGACGGGAGCGAAGGTTTCGATGGCGAACGGCGATACGCCGTCCCCTTCGAGAGCGTCGAAGTAGCGCTGGGCGGCGCTACGCCAGTCCTCCGCCGAGGCGACGCCCAAGGCGTCCATCGGCCCCGACTCGATCGCGACCGGGGCCTCGCTCCGCGGGCGGACCTCGATGGCGTGGGACTGCTCGCCCAGCGATATCTCGACCGGCACCGTGATCAGGGGGTGATGCAGCTTCGAACCGGCGCGGGTCCACCGCGCAATCCCGATGCCCCAGACGAGTTCTACGGGCTGGTCGGATGCGCCATCGAGCGCCTGTCGCAGCGCGAACAACCCGTTGTACAGCTCGATCGACTGCCGACGGGGGCGCTCCTCCTCGGCCCATCGGGCCCAGCGATCGCGGCGGTAGCCTTCGAGCGCCGTCTCCACGCGGAGCCGACCTTCGAAGGCATCCAGCGAGACCGTCCCGGCCGTGGCGGGATCTGCATCCTTCAGCCCGAGCAGCGCTTCGGGCACCTCGCGCCGCAGCGACGGAGCCTTGCCCACGTCGTCCGGAAGATCGATCCAGACGCGCAGCTCGGCGTCTCCGGGCACTGGCGGCGGACAGCGCACTAGTCGTTCTACCGTCAGCCAGCAGTGGTCGTCGGCATCGCGCACGTTGACGAGAACGCCGGGCAGTTTGATGAGGTCCTCGCCGAAACGTCGGAAGCCCCGGTAGTCCACCATGTCCAGCACCGTGCGCAGACGATCGCGCTCCGTCGCTTCGACGTAATCGATCAACGCCGCAAGTCGTTCGATTCCGATCATCTACTTATGCATATCCGGTATTGTCCCCTATGGCGGTATTGCGTGGCGCAGCGCAGAACGCAACGGGATCAGACCTCGACCGCCACAACTGGCTCGGGAATGGATTATACATGGTACAAACCGAATCCGCTGGCCTTGCACGGCTCCGCCGCGGGCGGCTAGGCTGCCACTTCTGCGGCGAAATGGGGAGAGCGTCGAATGGTAAGCCTGTCAAAGGGACAATCGGTCCGTCTCGAGAAGACGGGCGGCGGCAGCCTGACGCGCGTCTCGATGGGGCTGGGCTGGGACGTGCGGAAGGCCAAGGGGCTGATGGGCCTCTTCGGCGGCAACGGCGAGAACATCGATCTCGATGCGTCGTGCCTCACGTTCGATTCCAGGCGGCAGCAGATCGATCAGGTATGGTTCCAGCAGCTGGCGAGCAGGGACGGGAGCATCGTCCACAGCGGTGACAATCTGACCGGTGCTGGCGATGGCGATGACGAGACCATCTCGGTCGACCTCTCAAGGCTTCCGGCCGAGGTCCAGTCGCTGGTGTTCACGGTCAACAGCTTCCGCGGAGACAGCTTCGAGAGGATCGAGAACGCCTACTGCCGGCTGGTTGACCTCACGAACGGACGCGAACTCGCCCGCTTCGACCTGACGGGAAGCGGCTCCCACACTGGCCAGGTGATGGCCACAGTCACCCGATCGGGCGACCAGTGGTCCATGAACGCCGTCGGCGTACGGACCCAGGGTCGGACCTTCCACGACATGATGACGCCCATCCTGTCCTCCATCTGACACACAGCCCAGCTACCGGAAGCCACATGATCGAACTACAGCAGGGCGGCAATGCAGCCGTCGACGGCACCGATGCGACCATCCGGTTCGAATGGTCCGTGCCCCAGGGGCGCGACGTCGAGGCGGACGCCTCCGCGTACCTCCTCACCGCGAACGGCCGGGTGCGCGGGGATGCGGACATGGTGTTCTACAACCAGCCGGCCGGTGCCGACGGCGCCGTATCCTTCGTAGCCGACGACGGCGGGCGCGGCCGGTTCCAGCTCGACCTGGCGCGGATCCCGCAGTCGATCGAACGCATCGTCTTCTGCGTCACGCTCCACGAGGCCCAGTCCAAGCGGCAGACGCTGGCGCTGCTCGACGGAGCGACGATCAGCGTCGACGCTGCAGGCTCGGCCATCCGATATCGCCCGGCGCTCGTCGCGGCGAGCGAGGCGGCTATGACGTTCGGGGAACTCTACCGGCGCAACGGGCAGTGGAAGTTCCGTGCGGTGGGGCAGGGGTTCAACGGCGGCCTCGCCCCGCTCGCCGGCTCCTTCGGCATCGACGTGGCCGAAGCCGCCGCCCCTCCCGAGGCGCCGCCACCGCCACCGCCACCGCCACCGCCGCCCGTCCGGCTCAGCAAGGTCACCCTGGACAAGCCGGGGCAGACCGTCAGTCTGGAGAAGAAGGGCGCCGCATTCGGGGAGATCGGCGTCAACCTGAACTGGTCGAGAGGCCGCAAGGGGTACTTCGGCGGCGGCACTGCGATCGATCTCGATCTCGGCTGCCTTTACGAACTCCAGGACGGCAGCCTGGGCGTGGTGCAGGCCCTGGGCAACGCCTTCGGCTCGTTCGAGGACGATCCGTACATCGCGCTGTCGGCCGACGATCGGACCGGCGACGTTTCACAGGGGGAGACCATGCGGATCAACGGTCGCCACTGGTCGGACATCCGTCGGGTGATGGTCTTCGCCAACATCTATGACGGCGTCCCGAACTGGCAGCAGACCGACGGCGTGATCACGGTCGCGATGCCGGATCAGCCTCCGATCGAGGTCCGTATGACCGAAGGTCGCAACGACCGCCGGGTATGCGGCGTCGTCATGATCGAGAACGATGCCGGCCGTCTTAAGGCGACGCGCGTCGTCGAATACTTCCGCGACCAGCAGAAGCTGGATCAGCGGTTCGAATGGGGACTCCGCTGGGTGGCTGGCCGAAAGGACTGACGGCCGTCCGGCGCGAAGGGGAAAAGACGTGTTTCAATACTACAAGGGTTCACTGCTCTTCACCGTGGTGTGTCTGGGACTGGCCGCTTGGCTTGGATCCCATCTCATGGGTACGTTCTCCGGAACGCTGGGCGTCCTGTGGATCGTCCTCGTGCTCGGCGTGCTCGAGGTCTCGCTCTCCTTCGACAACGCCGTCGTCAACGCGACGGTGCTGCGGGACATGGAGCCGGTTTGGCAACGCAGGTTCCTGACGTGGGGCATCGTCATCGCCGTGTTCGGCATGCGGATCGTCTTTCCGCTGCTGGTCGTCGCCATAGCCGCGAGGCTCGGTCCCATCGACGCCGTGAAGCTGGCCGCTACCGATCCCGTCACGTACGAGCGCATCATCACCGGTGCCCATGTCGGCATATCGGGCTTCGGAGGCGCCTTCCTGGCGATGGTGGGACTGACCTTCTTCCTCGACGACGACAAGGAGTCCCACTGGATCGGGCCGATCGAGCGACCGTTCACCGGACTGGGCCGGATCTCGGGCGCCGCGATCGCGGTCGTGCTGCTCGCGCTCTTCGGCGTCTCGCGCCTGATCGCCCCCCACGACGCGATGACGTTCATCACGTCGGGAATCTTCGGTCTCGTCTCCTACATCGCAGTCGGTGCGATCGGGACGCTACTGGAGAAGGACGAAGGCGAACCTTCGGGTCAGGGAGCCGCCGTGACGGTCGCCAAGGCGGGCCTCGGCGCGTTCCTCTACCTCGAGGTGCTCGACGCCTCGTTCTCGTTCGACGGGGTGATCGGCGCGTTCGCGCTTTCGAACAACCTGTTCGTGATCGCGCTCGGGCTCGGGATCGGTGCCATGTTCGTACGATCGATGACCGTGATGCTCGTCGATCGCGGCACGCTGACCGAATACCCCTATCTCGAGCACGGCGCGTTCTACGCGATCATCGCCCTCGCAGCGATCATGCTGCTCTCCGTGCGCTTCGAGATACCCGAAACGGTGACCGGCCTGATCGGCGCCGGCTTTATCGGACTCGCGTTCATCGCGTCGGTCCGGAGCAACCGCGCGGCAGGCGCCCATGAGCCGATCGCGCTCGAGGACGCCAGCCCGATCGGCCCGACCGGCGAACATCTTTCACTCTGATCCATACAGGAGACAAGCCAATGTCAGTCAGTCTTTCAAAGGGCGGAAACGTCAGCCTTTCCAAGGAGGAACCCGGCCTCGCCAATGTGCTCATCGGTCTGGGATGGGACACCCGCTCGACCGACGGCACCGATTTCGATCTCGACGCAAGCGCCTTTCTGCTCATTGCGGGTGACCGCGTCCGCGGCGATGGCGACTTCATATTCTACAACAATCTCCGTTCGACCGACGGCTCCGTCGAGCATACCGGCGACAACCGCACCGGCGAGGGCGACGGCGACGACGAGGCGCTCAAGGTCGATCTCACGAAGGTCCCCGCGGAGGTCCAGAAGATCGCCGTGGCGGTGACCATCCACGACGGCGAAGCCCGCCGGCAGAGCTTCGGCATGGTCTCCAACGCTTTCATCCGGGTCGCCAACGATGCGACCGGACGCGAGATCGCGCGGTACGACCTCACCGAGGACGCCTCGACCGAAACGGCGATGGTCTTCGGCGAGGTCTACCGTCACAACGGCGAATGGAAGTTCCGTGCCGTCGGGCAGGGCTACAAGGGTGGTCTCGGCCCCATGGCCAGGAACTACGGCGTCAACATCGGCTGAGGCCGAAACACGGGAGTCTACGACATGGCGGTTTCTCTTTCCAAGGGTGGCAACGTAAGTCTGAGCAAGGAGGCGCCGGGTCTCAAGGCCGTCCACGTCGGTCTCGGCTGGGACACGCGCGTCACCGACGGCAGCGCGTTCGATCTCGACGCGAGCGTGTTCCTGCTCGGCGAGTCCGGCAAGGTCCGTTCGGACGCGGACTTCGTGTTCTACAACAACAAGAACGGTGCGGGCGGTTCGGTCGTGCATCAGGGCGACAACCTCACCGGCGAGGGCAGCGGCGACGACGAGGTCGTGGCGGTCACCCTCGATCAGGTCCCGGCCGAGATCCAGCGGCTCAGCTTCGCCGTCACCATCCACGATGCCGATGCGCGGCGACAGAACTTCGGCATGGTCTCGAACGCGTTCATCCGCGTCGCGAACGCAGAGGGCGGTACCGAGATCGCCCGCTACGACCTGTCGGAGGACGCGTCGACCGAGACGGCCATGGTGTTCGGCGAACTGTATCGTCATGGCGCCGAATGGAAGTTCAAGGCCATCGGTCAAGGGTTCGCGGGCGGCCTGGGCCCGCTCGCCCAGTCCTTCGGCGTGAACATCTGATTCTGATCCACTGCGCCCCGTGTACTCGACGGGACGCGGTGGACGACCGGGTTCGGCATGGGGCGATCGGCGACCAGGCATCGGCCGAGCGCGATCCGAATCCGGGACGCCCAAACGGACGTGACGGCGGCGAGGAGCAGTGGGTCCCGATCGCTTCGCGCAACGAACCGTCCACCCAGAAGAAGCTGTAGAGATCCGATCATGAACCTGAACAGATCGACGACGCCTTCGCGGGCGACGCCCATCGCGTTTGCGACCGAAGCAGTCGATCTGCGTCATGCAGGCGCGTCCATGTCAGCCGCGCCGAAACCGATATTGTTCGCGGATGCTCCCGAAATGCGATCGTTCAGACTGTCGACGGGAGCCCTCGAAGTCACCGTGCTCGGTGGGACATGGCCGCTCGACGAACTCTGCGACTTCGCCGCACGTGACAACCCGAAGCGGGGCTTTCTAGTGGTATCCAAGGTGCTGGGTCGGCATCTTCCGGCGCGCCCCCGCACCATGCGACGAAGCGTGAAGGATCTCGCGGAACGCATTCCGGTCGATCTCCCCGGCCCCGTCATGGTCGTCGGTCTCGCGGAGACCGCAGTGTGCCTCGGCCAGTCCATCCACGAGGAGCTCCGCCTCCAATCGGGACGGGAGGACGTGTTCTTCACGCATTCCACCCGCCAGCGTCTCGACCGACCGCTGCTGTGTCGGTTCGAGGAACCGCACAGCCACGCTTCAGCGCACCTGATCTACGAACCGGATCTCCCGGGAATGCCTCCGCCTCGGTCCCTGGTCCTGGTGGACGACGAGATCTCCACGGGGACGACGATCCGCAACCTCGCGGACGCGCTCGTCGACGCGTGGCCAGGTATCGAGACGATCGCCGTGGCCGTGCTCACCGACTGGTCTTCCGGCTTCGCCTGGCACGCCGCGATGCCGCGACCGACCACGTCGTGCTCGTTGCTGCGCGGGAGACTGGAATGGAGGCCGGAAGCCGCCGCCAAGTCCAGTGGCGCATTGGTGGCCACCACGGGCTCGCTCGGGCGAATGCCTCGCCACGACAACTTCGGAAGACTGGGCCTGTCCGATACCGTCCATCGCCCTCCGACCACGGATGTCCCCACGGTCACGGGACCACTGCGCATCGTCGGTACCGGCGAATTCACCTATCTTCCGTTCCGTCTCGCGGAAGCGCTCGAACAGGATGGTCACGACGTCGTCGTACAGGCGACCAGCAGGAGTCCAGCCCACCTCGGTGGTGCGATGTCGACGAAGCTCCGGTTCGAGGACAACTACGACACGGGCGTCCCGAACTATCTTTACAACGCGGATCCGGCCGACGGTCGGACGACCTGGATCGCGCACGAGACGGACACGGGGACGATCGACGACGCGCTCGTCCAGGCTCTCGACGCTCAGATCGTCGGATGGGCGTCATGATCGGCGCCATCACGCTCGTCGATCTGGACGACACGCTCTTCCAGACCCTGCGCAAGTGCCCCGACGACGTTCCCTTCGACAGACTGACGCCCCTCGGCTTCGCCAAGGACGGCTCGCCCCTCAGCTATGCGACGCCTCGCCAGATGAGCCTGCTGGAGTGGCTGTCCGCGACGACGCACCTCGTTCCGGTGACGGCTCGGAGCCTCGACGCTCTCCGGCGCGCGTGCATACCGTTCCGGGCCGCGGTATGCGCACACGGGGGGGTGATCCTGGACGAAGCGGGCGCGATCGACTTGGAGTGGCAGGCGATCATGGAGACCGAAGCACGCCGTTGCTCAGCCATGCTGACCGAGATGCGGGACGCCGTCCACGCCGAGGCGACGGCGAGGGGGATCCCGGTGAACGTACGGGTCCTCGGAGAAGGCGGACTGCCGCTCTACACGATCGCGAAGCACGCCGATGCGGACGTCGAGGCGCTGTTCTCCGTCGTCGATGTGGCTATACCGGATGTTCCCGCGGGATGGACCGATCACAGGAACGGCAACAACGTCGCGCTGATGCCGCCGCATCTCGGCAAAGGACGCGCGGTCGCGCACATCCTGCCGGCGCTCCGCATGCGCTTTCCCGACGTCCCGGTGATAGGGATCGGCGACAGCACGACCGATGCTCCCTTCATGGGCCTGTGCGACTTCGCCATGATGCCGACCGCGTCGCAGCTCGCCGAAACGACCTTCGATGCGCATTGAGGCGGTACCCGGGAAGGGGACCCCATTCTCAGGCAGCTACGACGCCGAGGACGTGACGTTCCTGCTGAAGCCCGTCGACATGCCGCCTACCCGGATCGCGGAAAAGGAGGCTGCGATCCAGTCCGGTCTGCGGCACTATTCCGAAATGATCGCTCCGGAATCCCTGCCGAGCGACCGATACCTCTCGCTCTACGACGCCGCACTCGAGCGGAACGGCGACCGTCTGGCTGCCGACGTCGCCGCACTTGCCGCCCATCTCGCCAGCCGCAGGCCCGGACGGGAGATCGTCATCGTATCGCTGGCGCGTGCGGGAACGCCCATCGGCGTGCTTCTTGTGCGAACGCTCCGCGCCTGGGGACATGCAGCGCATCATTATTCCATCAGCATCATACGGGACCGCGGGATCGACGAGGTCGCGCTCGCCCACATCGCGGCACGCCATGATCCGGCGGACGCGGTCTTCGTCGACGGCTGGACCGGCAAGGGGGCCATCGCCGCCGAACTCCGTCGAAGCCTCGCCGGTCGTCCCCGCGGGTTCGCTCCGCTGCTTGCGGTCGTCGCCGATCCCGCGGGGCAGGCTGACATAGCCGCGAGCGGAGACGACTATCTCATCGCTTCCGGACTCCTCAACGGCATCGTCTCGGGGCTGGTCAGCCGTTCGATCCTGAACGCGGGGTTCGTCGGCGAAGGCGACTTCCATGCCTGCGTCACGTATCCGCAGCACGCCCATGCCGACCTGTCGCGCACCTTTGTGGACGCGTTGGCCCCGCGTGCCGCCGCAGCCGTTCCGCGGACGATCGCCGACCATGCGGCCCGGCGACCCTCGCTAGCGGCAGACTGCGCCGTCATGCTTTCGGACGTCTCGGCACGCGCCGGCACGAAAGACGTGAACAGGATCAAGCCGGGGATCGCCGAGGCGACCCGCGCTCTGCTTCGCCGGGTTCCGGAACGCGTCCTCGTCCGCGACCCGGCCGACGAGGACGTGGCGCACATCGCGCAGCTCGCTGACGAAGCCGGCATCCCGGTCGATCGTCTCGACCCGAAGTCGAGATATCGTGCGATCGCAGTGATCCGAAAGCTCGGCACTCGGACATGAGCGCACGTGCCTTGGCTCTTGGAGCCACCCTCTACATGCCTTGTACGCGGACCGATCTCGCGGCGCGTCTGTTCGGTCCGGGCCGGATCCCCGATCTCCGCTCGGTCGTGCTGTGTCTCGAGGATGCGGTACTCGAGCGGGATCTGCCGGAAGCGCTGTCGAACCTGGGAGGCCTTCTGCGCTTCGCGGACGCACGCGAGGGCGGCCCGTCCGATCCCATGATCTTCGTCCGCCCGCGCGATGCGGCGATGCTGGCCCGCATACTGCGCATGCCCGGCGCGGGCCGCCTCACCGGCTACGTGCTGCCTAAGGCGAACACCGAGACGGTGCCCTGCTATCTCGCCTTGCACATCCCCGACGGGCAGATGCTCATGCCGACGCTGGAGACGCGGGAGGCGTGCGATCCGCATGAGATGCGCAGACTGCGAGATCAGATGCTCGCCGTACAGGATCGGATCCTAGCCCTCAGGATAGGCGGCAACGACCTGATGCAGTCGATGGGACTGCGCAGGTCCGCCGGCAGCACCGCCTACGACGGCCCCCTCGGCCCGATCATCGCAATGCTGGTGGCGACGTTCTCCCCCTGGGGATTCTCGCTCAGCGCACCCGTGATGGAGCGGTTCGGCGATGCGGCCCTTCTGCGTCGCGAGCTGGCGCGCGACATCGATCACGGCCTTCTCACCAAGACCGCAATTCATCCCGACCAGATCCCGATAATCCAGAACGCGCTGGCCGTCCCGTCTCGCGACGTCGAGGAGGCGCGCGCGATTCTCGACCCGAACGGTCCTGCGGTCTTCGCGCAGGACGGAGTCATGTGCGAGCCCGCCACGCACCGCGTGTGGGCCGAGCGGATCCTTGCGCGGGCGGAAGTCTTCGGCAAGGCCGACGGCCTTCCCATTCATAAACGAGCCTGAAGGGATACGTGTAGATGTCTGGTTATCGGCACAAGCTCGACGAGCAGGGCGCAGGCGGCGTGCGCTTCGAACTCTATCAGTTCGAGCGCAAGGCGCTTGCCGCCGCCTCTCCCGTCCACGTGCCCAACGCCACGAGCGGCGGCACCGCAGCCACCATACATCTGCATCCCCCTCACGCTCGGACCGCACGCCAGCTGCGTATCGTCCTGGATGGCGGCGCGGCGCTTCTGGAACCCGGCGCCCTCCAGTACGCCCTCGGCAAGCTGGAAGTCGACGTCCAGAAGAACGCCAATGCCGGCGGCTTCCTTGCGCGGGCGATGACCTCTGCGGGTACAGGAGAGAGCGCCTTCGCGACCAGGTTCGCAGGGCTAGGCGAAGTCTGGACCGAGGTCACCACCAAGCACTTCATCCTCGCTTCGATGGAAGGGCCCCAGGACTCGCTGATCCTCGACGACGGAGCGTTCTACGCCTGCGACGCCCATATCGCGGTGTCTACGCACGTCCATCGGTCGGTCCAGGGTCTGTTTTCGGGGAACGGCCTCATGCAGCCGAAACTGACCGGGAAGGGCGCGTTCGTCGTCGAGGCTCCGGTCCCGGTGGACGAGATCGAGGTCGTCGAGCTGGACGGCGCGGACGAGCTGATCGTCGACGGCGACATCATGCTCATGTACTCGGCCGGGCTGCAGGTCGAACTCCGACCGCTCGTACGGGGGCTGCGCAACGCGATGCGGACGGGGGAGGGGCTCGTGTTCGTCTTTCGTGGACGCGGTACCGTCTGGCTCACGCCGACGACCAGGCTGGGCTAGCCGAGGGGGTCATCCCGTCCGTAGCGGTGCTCGATGAAGCGCAGGTTGTCGGCGAAGCCATCGATGTCGTCCTGCGCCAGCGATCGCGACAGATGCTCTAGCCTCGCGATGAGGCGATCCAGGCCCGCGTTGAGATTGTAGCTGGCCGACTGTCCCGTGCTCCGAAAGATCTCCGCGCGATGCTGTGGCGGGATCTCGGCGTAGCTGGCGATCAGCTGCGGAGCATGGACGTCCCGCATCTGGCGGACCTCGGCGCGCGTCGAAGCAAGTGCGCCGCCGACGTCCCGGCGACCTTCGATGTCGGAGATCAAAGCGGTCAGCCGGGCGACCCGACCCTTCGAGGCCGTCGGGAGCCTCGGATCGTCCACGGACAGCGCAGGGAGGGCTGGGGCAGGCGGAACGGGCGGTGGTCCGGAAACCTCTTCGCGACTGCCTCCGAACCACCGCGCCAGCACATCCAGTAGACCCGGCACTTCGTTCCCCATCGATCGGATGATCCGTGACCATACTAACAAGGTGGTGCCCCCGAAGTCCAACGCCGCTTGCGGATCAGCCGCGCTCGCGATGGTCGAGGATCGCGTGAAGTCTCGCCACCACGTCGATCAGCGGCGTGCGTCTCTTGCCAGCCCCATCGCTCGATAAAGCGTCCGCTCCCACGGCCGCACGTGCGGCGACGGCCGTCCGCGCCGCGCCGATCGTGATGTTCCGCGCACGATCCAGCGCGGCGACGAGCGCCGTCTGTCCGTCGGCGACGATGTCGTGTGTCGCCAGCGCTTGTCGGAGGACCAAGAGCTGAAGCTGAAGGTCCCGGTTGCGTTCCGACAGATGCGCACGGACTTCGGTACGGAGCGTCTCCGCGCGCGTCGGATCGTCGAACGCAACCTCTCGGGCGACGGCGACCGCCGCCGCGTCAAGAAGACCGATCAGGGCGATCGCGTCCTCCAAGGCATCGTCCCCGGACTCGAGCCGGCGCCGTTCCTCGCGCAGCGTCATCGTAGTCCTAAGGGCCTCGTCCCGTTCGCATTCGATGACGTCGACGAGTACGGGGATCGGCATCCTTCCAGCAGTCGGAGTGGATCGCAGGAGCGACCAGCGTCTTCTGGGCGGATCCTCGATCTCTTCGATCAGCACGGCGAGCGCAGCGAGAGCCCGAGAGGCTTCCGGGCTTTGCAGCCCCGGGAGCCTCGCCACCGCCTTCGCGCTGTTCTCGACCGCTCGCAGGCCAACCGAGCCCACGTCGGTGATGATTGACGCCACATCCTGCCGGTCCCATCTGCGCACGATGCCGGCTACGATCTGTCTGAGCCGATCTATGCGGTCCCTAGCCGGTTCGTCGCCTTTCGATGTCATGCGACCGTCGTAGCAGGCGGTTCGACCACGTCCACACTGCCATCCGGTGCCGACCGCACGGGTCCGTCGACGCGATGTCGCCCGCGGTCCCGTCCGACGTCCCATGCGGGGCACGGCAAGGCCGTTTCCCGTGGCTCGGGCGAAATCGGACGTATTGATCGGTTCGGGCGGTCGACTAGTATGCCGCGAAGCCGCCGGCGTTCCGTCGAAGCGTCGACTGCATTGGGAAGAACGCGATGAAGAGCCTCCGGTGTCGCCCCCGAACCCTCGCGTGGCGCCTGGCGATCGCTTCGGTCGAGCTGCGGCCGACATGATGCCCATTCCGCAGATCCAGCCTTCCGTCCTCCAGGCCGCTCTCGAAACGCTATGTGCCGAACATTCCGGTTTCGACGACCACATCAAGAGGCTTCCGTTCGATTGGACCGACGGTGGGTCGATGGTCGGCGGGGACTTCCTCTATCCGTTGTTCGGAGCCGACGGTGCCGACATCGACGCGTTGGTCGAGCACATATATCGGTCCCTCGTACCCTTCTGCCTCCCCAGAGGCGAAGTCGGAAGAATCACAAAGGCAGCTCTGGCGTCTGGAGACATCCATGCCATCATCGGCCTCGGTGACCGCGCACGCGAACTCTTCGTTCGCACTCGGGGCGCCACCGCGGCTGGGGGAGAGGCGGGCGAGCTGCTGCTGTTCCTGCTTCTCGAAGCGCTCATCAAGGCGCCCCTGCTGGTCTCCAAGATGAGCCTGAAGACGAACGTCAACATGAACGTGCACGGCCGGGACGGCATCCATCTGCGCTATTCGCCGGAACTGAACGGTCTAGTGCTGCATCTCGGCGAGTCCAAGCTGTACAAGGGGCTGGCGGCGGCAGTCGACGACGCCCTCGACTCCATTCTCGACTACCTCGACAACCGGACGCTGCGGCGGCGCGAGATAGACATCGTGAACGGGAACATGGATCTCGCCGGCATACCTGCGGAAGCAGAAGCCCATCTCCGAGCTACGCTGAACCCGTACGCGTCACCGCCTCATCCCATCCACAGGGTCCACAGCTGCTTCATCGGCTTCGACTACGGCGCGTATGCCGGCCTCGCCGGTATCGACGCGTCGTCCCTGGAGGCGGAATTTCAGGTGGCCTACGCCAAACGTGCCGCAAGCGCCGCCCCGTTGATCATGAGCAAGGTCGGGAAGCTTCCGCCCTCGACGCGCCTGCACTTCTTCGTGATGCCGTTTCCGGACGTCGCCGCCTTCCGCAAGACGTTCGCTCAGAAGATGGGGGTGCAGATTGATTGAGGCCCTCGTTCAGGACATACGCCGCGATGTCCGCTACCGCGCCGAATTCGACGATCTCGTGCTCGAAAGGATGGACCAGTCGCTCGTACGAAAGGGGCCGTTGCCGGAGCCGGAGCCGGGCGCGATCGAGCGCCTCGTCCAGAGCGCCGGGATACTCAGCCTCAGCAGCGACACGGCAGCTCGGCGAGAGGCGTTCACGATCGCGTCGGCTGCCTACGAACTCTATGGCGAGGCGCTTGGCGGGCTGGCGGATGCGCTTGGCCTCATAATGAGCCGGCTCGGCAATTTCCCGACGCTCGACTTCCGCCCCGGACTGCGCACACGGCCGTCGCATCTGCCGACTCCAGCTCTCCTGGAGACGACGGGGCGGCGCCTCGGTAACACCGTGAGGGCATCCGCCGGCGATCTGACGCTGACGGACTACCAGCGCCTGCTGTGGCAAGACATCTCCGACAGGCGGTCGGTGATCGCCACGGCGCCGACGTCCGCCGGAAAATCCTTTCTGTTCCAGCAGCACATCGCGGAGTCTCTGAAGGTCGGCACCGTGCGGACCGCAGCGTTCATCGTTCCGACCCGTGCCCTCATCGGACAGGTGGCCGCGTCGTTGACGCCGGTGCTCAGGCGCGCCGAGCTAAACGCAAGGGTGATTACAGTGCCGGTCGCTCGCCCGGCGGACGGCGTGCCGACGGTCTACGTCATGACGCAGGAACGCCTGCAGGTACTCCTCTCCGATCCCGGCTTCGACGTGGACGTCGCCGTCGTCGACGAAGCCCACCTGGTCGGCGACGGACCCCGCGGCATCATCCTCCAGTCGGTCGTCGACGAACTGCTTGCGAGACGTCCGGACCTCCAACTCCTGTTCACGCTCCCCCGCGTCAGGAACGCGGACGACCTCGCCAGGATGTTCCGGATCGAAGGAGCGCGGGTCCGCCGGACCGACGACAGCCCGGTCGGGCAGAACATCATCCTGCTCGACGTCGTCGACTCGGTCTCGGACGAGGTACACGCGAGGGGTTGGAGCGGAATGCTTCACGCGAAGGATCTGACGCACATCCTGCCGGTACGCCTCGTGAATCCGGATCAGAAGCTCGTCTACCTCGCATGGTTCTACGGCAGGGGTTCCCAAAGCATCGTCTACGGCAGCACGCCGGCCAGATGCGAGGGGCTCGCGAGGCTCCTGTCGGACGTCATCGATGCGGAAGAGGATCCGCAGAACGATCCTAGGCGCGAGCAGCGACGGGAGCTGTCGAAGTTCGTTTCCGATCACGTACACCCAGCATACGACCTCGCGAAGACCGTTATCGACGGCGTTGGCTTCCATTACGGAAACATGCCCACGCTCGTTCGACAGGCGGTCGAGCAGGCGTTCGACGATCGCGTCCTCGACTTCATGATGTGCACGAGCACCCTTCTGCAGGGAGTCAACCTGCCAGCGCGCAACATCTTCATGAGGAAGCCCGAGAAGGGCGACGATCGGCCACTCGACGCGGTCGACTTCTGGAACCTGGCAGGACGGGCAGGACGCCTCGGGAAGGAGTTCGAGGGAAACGTGTTCCTCGTCGACTACGAAGAATGGGACGCGAAGCCGTTGGGCGAGGGGCAAGACGCGGAGATCCGTTCCGCGATGCACGACCAGATCGTCGGGGGCGCCTCCGCACTCGTAGCGTACATATCCGATCGCGAGGCCGCCACCGACGGCAACTCGACGTTGGAGAACGCCTTCTCGCGCCTGTTCCGCGATCACCGTCTCGGACGCCTCGACCAGACTCTCGAACGCCTAGCCGTCCCCGAGGAGCAGAGGGGGCTGCTGCGGGAGGCCGTCGAGGACGCGGCCGCCTCGATAGAGGTTTCCGACGTCACGCTCGCGGCCAGTCCCTACCTGTCGCCCCACAGGCAGCAGCGCCTCTACGAGAAGCTGTCGCGCGATCTGCCCAAGAAGGGCGTCGACTACTACATGCCGCCCCATCCTGCAGGAGACTGGAAGAAGACGCAGCAAAGGCTCATCAACGTATACCGCAGACTGCAGGTCGAACTGGACGGAGTGCGGAAGAGCGAAGCCTACAAGCGGTGGGCCACGCTGTCCCTGCTTTGGATGCGCGGCGAAGGCCTACCCGATCTGATCGACTATGCGATCAGACGCGACGAGGAACGCGTGGCTGCGGGGCGAGCCGAAGGCGGTCGACAGCGAGGACGCGCCAGTCCCACGTTGATCCGCACCGTCCTGCAGGACGTGGAGAGCGGTCTGAGGTACAAGTTCGTCAGGCAGATGACGTGCTACAACTCCGTCCTCCGCCAGGTCCTGATGGAAACAGGCAACGAGAACGCGGCCGCGCACATTCCCGCCATCCCGCTCTTCCTCGAAGTCGGCGCATCGTCGGGGACGATGCTGAGCCTCATCGATCTGGGTCTGTCGCGCATATCGGCCAGACTGCTTCAGTCGCGATCCGCCAACTACGACATGGATGCCGACACGGCGCTTGCCTGGTTGCGCCGGCAGGACCTGTCATCCAGTTCGCTGCCTGCCGTCGTGGTGAGGGAGGTATCGGCATTGATGCCGTGACGACCGGCCGATTGGCGCGAGGTCCGGCGTCATGGCACGTCAGGGGACGCCGATTCCCGCCAGAAACTCGGCCTTGCCGCCGTAGGAGGGATGTCGGACGGGAATGCTGGGTGGCAGGACGTCGATCATCGCCTCCTGTGCGTCCCGGCCGATGGCAAAGATCCGACGGGGCCCGACCATCTCGATGATCGACCCGGTGAGCGCTGCGCAGGCCCTGCGCTCGGCCTTCGTGTGCCGCCTGTTCGACAGCGGTCGGCCAGCCGCGTGGCAATGCAACGGAAAGACGTTCCAAAGCAGCACGCTCTTCGGCGTACGGGCGAGCGCCTCCCAGACTATGCCCGCCGTCTGCTCCTTCTCCGGTCCATCGCGCGTGGCGCGCTGCACCGGAACGTTCCACCGATCCGCGTGGCGGGCGAGACGATGATCGTCCGTCATCGCCAGTCCGGTCCGCCTTGCGCCCTTGTGGCCCGGTTCGAGCGCGATCCACAACTCGTCGACGCCCCGGGCAGCCACTTCGAAGGTGGCAAGCAGATTGGCGCGGCGGATCTCGGGCGCATTCGGGAGATCGTGATGAGGGCACACGTCGGCATAGGGGTTGAAGACGTCCTCGAAGTGCAACGACGCCAGCGTGTCGATCACCTCCGAAGGCGTCAGAGGCGTTCCGCCTCGAACCGATTGCATCATACCGTTCCCTGCGCTTCCGAACCGCCGACCGGTATGTCAGCAACCATCGCCCTCGTGAAGTGTTCGCGGGCGCCGTTAGGTCACGCATCCGTTCCTCGAGCCCCTCGGAGCGGCACGCGAAGAGCATCGGCGTCGGACCCGTGGAGGCACGGCCCGATCGGACGTTCGAAGATGCCCGCGTCGGGCTCAATCTGCGACATAGGGTGTGCGAAGGGGAAATCGCCCTCCAAACGCTTCACAGCAGAAGGATCTGGGATGGAGTCACGGGCCTCGGCGCGACCTCCGGCACCACGAGGCCCCATCGAGGAGGAAAGAACGGCCGCGGAATCCAGCTCGGACCCATGTCCGAGCGAACGTAGTTCTGCTTGATCCTCGTTCGGCCATTGCTGCCGGCGATCTCCGGGTGCGCGACCCGCGCGTACTTCGAGATTTCGCAGAACAGGTTCTGGCAATCGATGGGTTGCAGTTTCCTCCCGAACAGCCCCGGGAAATTCAGCCCGAGTCGAGCGAAATGCTTATCCTGCTCGTCAGTCACGCGGTGGATGACCGTTTGGGCATTCATGCCGTCCGTCAATCGGAAGCACTTAGCGATTCCGTCCAAGGCACCGGGCCCCGCGACGACGAAGCTCCCTTCGTCGAAGTCGAGCATCGTCGAATAGTTCAGGTCGATGGCGTACTGAAAGGCGAGAAATGGTCCGATGCCAGGCTGCGACAGCAGAAGCGCGTAGACCTCCGCGAGGCTTCCGGCGGAGGATATCCGTGCAGCGAGCCCCTGGTCCATCATGGTCGCCAGCAGCTCGAGATGGTTCTCATGCTTTCGACGTCGTCCGAACGGCGGGGCGGGCATGATGTACGCGGCCGAGTAGATGCGTACGCCGGCATCCATCGCTCGATCGAGCGTACGCGATATCGCGACAAGGTCTGCAGACTGCCATGAAAGGGGACCATGCTCGCGCTCGACGAACTCCCACGTCTCGACGCGGTTGAAGATCTTGAAGAACAGCGTCCTGAAGAAGATCTCCGCAGGAGCCGGAGACCTGTCGGCCCGGTATTGAACCTCGCTCATGAGGTACTGGCTGACCCTGTCCGAAGCACGGTAGGTGTTGGTGAAGCGGTACGAACCCAGAATGGGATCTTTGGTCCATGGACCGACGGGATCGTTCAACCGTCTGGTGTAGATGGCGAGCCGCTCTACCGCGAAGTGCCAGTAGCTGTCGAACACGATCGTCGGTTCCATGGAACAGTCCGTCTTCCTGAAAGGTCAGCATCGGTCCGGATGCGGGAAGGCCTCTATAGGCAGGTAGAAGGTCGATACCATGCCGGGGTGGGCTGGACAGCGAACGGGGGGTGGACGTCAACCTGGACCTGGACCTGGACCTGGACCTGGACCTGGACCTGGACGTGGACGTGGACGTGGAGCTTCAGCTTTTATTTGGTCGCTTCCATCCGAATGTCCTATCAGGCGACGAGGGGCAGAACGTCATCTGTCGGACATCGACTTACGCGGACGGCCCGGCACACGGGCGCCGGCTCGTTGTGGAGGGATCCAAGGCAAACGGTCGAAGGAAGGGCGAACGCACTTTGAAGGAAGAAATCTAGTGAGCCCAGTACATTCAGGGCCTGCGCGCGGTGTGATCATCGTGGGTCCAGGGCAGCATTTCGGCATCGAACTCGTTCGACGCTTCCGATCCGAAGGCTATCGGATAGGCATCATCGCACGGCGCGAGGTAAGCCTTGCCGAGATCCGGATGATCGGCGGCAGCGACGACGACGTGCTGACCGAATCCGCAGACGTATCCGACGCCACCGCGTTCAGCGACGCCCTGGTCCGACTGGCCGTCCGCCTCGGCACCGTCGACGGGCTGATCTACAATCCGAAGGTGAGCTTCAAAGCGTCGGCCCTGGGAACGAGAGCTGCTGATCTCGATCACGCGATGACCGTGAACGTCACAGGCGCCATGGTGGCGGTACAGACCCTTCTGCCTTGGCTGGAGCCAGCGGGTGGCTCCGTGGTCCTGACCGGCGGCGGCTACAAGGACGAGCCCGCGCCGGACAAGTTCGCGCTTTCTGTCGGCAAGGCGGGGCTGCACGCCCTCTACAGGGCGCTGAACCAGCCGCTTCAGCGTCGGGGCGTGCGTATGAAGACGATCGTCATCGACGGGGCGATACGCCGCGGAGCGGAGGGGGCGTCCTCGTCGGCGCTTCTGGCGGACTTCTACTGGTCCATCTTCGAAGGTGGGGCTTCCAAGGTCCATCGCTTCCCCAGAAAAACGTCCGTCTCGGATCAGATGGACATGCTCTTCTAGAAATCAGGGCGTTCAGGGTGGAACGAGACGGACCGTAGATCCAGGTCGGCCACCAGCCAACCGTCACCCTTCTCCCGGAGCGCGTTCATCGCGGAGTACCCCTGGGTTATGGCTCTGGCCCAAAGCCAGATCGGCGCGGACGCGACTTCGAGGTCGGACACGACGCGACGAATGAAATCTCTGACCTCACCATCGACATCCTTATCGCTCGCATAGTGGTTCCGTCCGGTACTGAAGGCCTTGAGGATTGCGGAGAGGGCTTCCTCGAGGTCTCGTGCTCGCGCTCCGTCCTGCGTCCGATCGACCACAAGGTTGGATTTCCGCTTCACGCGCAGCAGATGACGCATGACGGGTGACCAGCCTAGGACTGCCATGAACGCGACGTGGACGGCATCGTGGAAACGATAGCCATCGTCCGTGGACGAATTGTCGTTCACGGGGTCTCCGATGCTCTGACCCAGCCGGAAGCCGACCTGCTTGCCGTCCTCGTCCCCGAAGGCTTCGAACGCGTAAGGCGCGGCGGCCATTACGTAGAAGCTGACGTGTGGCGATGGATCCCCCTCCGGTCCGTCGGAAGCGGCTATCCGGAACAGCATTCGACGGGGAAAGACCTCCGTCTGGGTGTAGCCCTCGTCGAAGTTCGTGACCTGGGCCGGATCGCCAGCCTGCAAGGACCCGTAGCGGTCCGTGACGCGGTTCAGGTTTTCGCGAACGACGTCCTCCAGGTCGATGTCCAGGCTTCTCGCGATCATCGCGAGATACCACTGCACGTCGCCGATGTCCTCGATGAGGCGGGACCGCTGCATCTCCAGTCCGACCGCATCGCGCAGATACAACTTGAACGCCTGCGCCAGCGAGCCGACCTCCGACATGAGACCGAAGACCAGCTCCATGCGCCCGTCGGACTTCCCGAGATCCATCTTCACGGTCCCGGCTGCACGGTCCTGATACTCGTTGAACTCCAATGCGACCTCCTGATTTCCGCCGTTCCGCGACATCGGTCCGAACACCCGATCCTCCTCGACCATGCCCGTATCAGGACGCTCGTATCGGCATTCGTCCGCGTCAGACTGCACACGGCGGGAAAACGGTGCGAGGTCCGACGAGCAGGATGCTATCAACTTCCGAAGGAGGGGGAAGCGCAATCGCCGCGGATTCGGAGCAGTCTCGCGACTCGGACGACCGTTGGACCCCAGGCTCGAGCATCTCGACGCTCGGCATCGGGATGTAAGCCCGTCAACGACACGGGAAACGCGATCGGCCGTGGAAGGCTTGCGCGCCCGAGTCGATGTGGCGAACCTCTTTACCTCGAAAGAGTCAAGCGCGGCGGACCGCGCATCGTCGATGCGGCGGTTTGAGTCTGGGACGATATCTGCCAACATCAGGGTCAACCGTAACGACGAGCGATCCATATCCGATGCCCGACGCGATCGAAGCCGTTAGCACCGAAGTCGGCCAAGACGCGAAGTCGGGAGAGCAACCCGATCGACGCGGGGGTGGTACCGGCAATGCCGGTGGAACCGATCTGCATGCGTCGGCCATGGTCGTTGCTGCGGTCCACCTGTTGTGCGGAACGAAGATCGGTTGGCTGGACAAGGTCGTAGCCGATATTCCGGTCGCGATCAGAGCCGAGACCGGTGGCCCGGGCGACGACATCGGTCTCGAACTCGGAGACGGCAGCGTCGTCGAAATCCAAGTAAAGAAGAATCTGCAACGGGGCGCCGAGCTGTGGGACGCTCTGGAAGCACTGGTCGACGGCGTCGCCAACGCCACGATCGACTACGGTGTGCTGGCCATCGCTCTGGACAGCAGCAAGACGATCAGGGAACCGCTCGCCGCCGACCTTATAAGGATCGGGCAGGGCGCGATGGATCGCCTGAGCGACATCGGAAGGGAATGGCTGGACCGCCTGACCGCCTCCGGTCGTTCGACGACCCACTGCGCTCGCATCCGGATACAGACGCTGAGCCTTCTGGAGTCCCAGGATGCGGATCGCAGGAGTGCGGTCGGGTTCCTGCGATCGATGTGCCTTGATGCCGACCGGGCCGACCATGCCTTCAACCTCATCTACCGCGACGCCGTCGCATTGATGCGATCACGAGGCAGATGGACGCTCGACTCCGTCGTCAGGCTGCTTCGCTCACAGGACATCACCCTGCGGGACGACGGCTCGCCTGCGGGCATGGTCACGAGCCTCTCGGCGTGGGCCGAGACTACGCGGGCCAGCTTCAGCCTTCCGGCCGGCACCGCCATGCTGCCCATCCAAGCGATGATCCCGCCGCGTCTGGTAGCGATCGCTCGGAACGAAACTCCTGTCGCCGACCCCGACACGGCGTTGGAACGCTATCACGGCCGGATGGCGGACGCGCTGGAGGGCGGGAGCTTCAACGGTGAATGGATCGGGCGGTTCATTCGGCTCAACGTCGTCGTCGCCGGTCCCGGGATGGGCAAGTCCACGCTGGCCGGCCGCATCGTCTGGGAATATGCGCGTGAAGGAATCCCGGTCCTCGGGGTGGCGCTCAAGCGCGTCGCTGCGGCGATGGCGTCAGGCACGACGTTCGAAACGGCACTGATGCAGCACGGACTCGGAGGATCCGGAGTCGACCTCGACCGATTTCTGAAGACGAACATCGGGCAGGTCGTGGTCGTGGCGGACGGGCTCGACGAGTCCGGAACGCTCGTCGACGAGGTTGCCAGCGGACTCGTGGCGTATGCAGCCGGACATCCCAACGCCTCGATCATCGTCACCACCAGGCCGATAGGGTACGAGACGGCACGGTTGGCCGAGTGGCGCCACTACCGCCTCGAACCGCCGGTGGACAAGGAGGGAGCCGGAAATCTAGGCCGGCTGATCGCCGCCGTCGAAGGTCTCGATCCAGTCCACCAACAAGGTACCGGGCAGGCGGGGCGGGCACTCGCGTCGACGCCCGCTCGTGATGCCATCGTGGCGAGCCCGCTTATGATCGGCATGGCCGCCGCTTTGATCGTCCGGGACAGGCGCCTGCCCGCCACGAAGGCGGGAATGTACATGGCGATGATCGCGCTGTTCGAGGACAGGGACACGGACGGCGCAATCAGGCCCACCTCGATGGAGACGAACCGCATACTCGACGTCGTCGGATGGAAGCTGATGCACGATCCGCTACTGACGTGGCCAGAACTCAGGACAACCGCCTGCAGCATACTGGCGCGCGACATGGGCCGTTCCCCGTTGGCCGTCTCAACAGTGTTCGAAACCGGGTTCGCGCATTGGGAAAGAGCGGGCATCCTCGAGCGGATCCATCACGGTGGCGCACAGCTCGTCACGTTCGTCCACAAGACGTTCGGCGAATTCGCAGCGGCACGCTTCCTCTGCGAATTGGGCGAGGGGCGCCAACGTGACCTCGATCGGATCGTCGACGAGCCGATGTTCGGCGAAGTCGTGTCGTTCGCCGGTGCAATCGGACTGGGGAACGAGCTCGCCCGGCTGTACGTCGACCGAAGGGATAGGGGCGTGGAGGGTCAGTTCGAGCGCGCTCTGGCTCTGGCCGCGGATCACGAAGCCGATGTCGCCGATGACAGGACGCTCGAACTCGTCGAGATCGCCTTCTCGATCGTCGCGACGGGCGCGGGCGACCGCTTCTCGATCGGAGAGCGGCTCGTCCGCTTGGCCAAGGCGAAACCTGAACTCGTCGGACCGGCCGTCCGAGATCGGTTGGACGACCCGAACGGGGAAGTGAGGCTGATCGCCTGGGCCGCCGCCGTCGGAAGCCGGCATCATGACCCCGAACGCCTCGACGGCGTGCTGGACGAATTCGTGAAACTGATACTCGGTGACGAGGCCCCGCGCAGATCGGGAATCAGAGCGAACAGACTGGGGAAGGACGTCGATCTGGTCCAGGAGATCGCTTTGGCCGCCCTCGATGCCAAGCCGCTCGACGAGATGGCGGACTTCGTTGATCGTCGACTGTCGGACCGACCGTTCACGGATTTCAACTTCTACACTTCCGTCCAGGCATTGTTGTGCTCGAAGGGCGTCAGGGAACCCGCGTTCCGCTGGGACAGGGAGCGGTTCTCGTCCGATCGCTTCGCTAGGATCATCAGATCGGACAACGGCTGGACGAAGGCCGCCAACAAAGCCATTCACGCGCTGGCTTCATCGGTCGTGCATCTTTCGAACACACCCGCCCCGGACGGACCTTCGCAGCGCCCCTACCTGCAGTTCAGTGCCCTTCACAAGCTCGCAGACCTGGGGTCGGCCGAGGCGCGGGACGTATTCATATGGACGGACGAGTACGACCCAGCCGCCATTGCCGAGACGATTCGAGCGCTGGTGTCCGTCTCGAGGATCGATCCCGTACGGTTGGCCAGGGAAGCGAGCGAGATCACCGCACGCCTTGAGACGCCGTCGGGGGATCACCTGGTCTCACTCGAACTCGGTCATCCCGACATTCCCGCTCCGGACTGGAAGCAAGCCGCTCTGCTGCCGCTCGATCGCCAGCGCATTCAAGCCGCGTTCCACCACGGATCTAGCTGGCTCCTGAGCGTAGCCGCGAACCTGCTTCTATGCATGCCGTGCGATCGGAAGGAATGCGCCGAACTGCTCGCTCGGTCATCCGAGACGGAACTGTTCTACGCGGTCCAGATCGTCAGGGCCCATCTGGACGATGCAGCGTGGCGTGAACTTCTGGTCAGCCGGGTCGAGGCTGGCCCGGCCGAAGGGACCGAATACGTCCTTGCGGCACTCGCGGAGAGCGGAATCGGGTTGCCTGCCTCGACGGGGGCGCTCGTCGCTTCGGCACTGCGGTCGACGGATGCGTCCCTTCTGGCTGCGGCCGCGACCCTCGGACGGCGATGGATTGAGTCCGGCGGTTCGGTCGACCCGCAACTTGTCGAGTCGGCCTATCGAGGCTGGTCGGAAAGGGAGCGCAGCGCAACCGGGGCGCGACGGGTCACCAGGGCTCGCGAAGAACTGTTGAAGCTGCTGATCGTCAGTGGAGGCCTTGACGATCAGCGGATGAAGGACGCGCTGTCCGATGCGGACGAAGGCGTCAGAGCCGCAGCGGCGTTCCTGCAAGTTGAACGGGCCACCGCATCGGCGGGAGATCGCTAGAGTAGCATTTGGCCGATTACCGGAACGCCGACGAGACGATCAATCGCAACCGACAAGTGAAGTACGTATCGGCGCCCGTAAGGACGTTCGAAATATACCATGCCATCTGCAGCCTCTCTAATCACGATCTTGTTCACCCTGAACATCCTTCGGACCATGGCCTACCCGATAGCCAGGTTTCCGATACCCGCTACCGCCCGGTCAGTCTTGTCGAGCAACTGCGTGACGATGAAATCGAGCTGATAAACAGGCGGTCGCCTCAGCCGGCAAACTCGATCAGTACCGCGCTAGTCTTGTCGAGGCGTGCCTGTGCGCGGCATGCATCAGGTTGAACAGGCGGGGTGATCGCACATCAGCGAGCATGGCTCCGGGTGAAGTCGGCCGCTCACAGGGCGTTGCTATAAAGCGGTAACGCAAGCTGCGGCAGCCAGGATGATGCCCAGGACGTTTGCCCAGACCAAAGGCAAGTCCCACTTGGCGCGCAAGGCGCCGTAGAGGGTCCACAGGCGCATCCTATCGCGATACATACGATGTTACGTGATTCAGGAGCGTATCACGGCAAGTCGATACGGTTTAGCCTCTGCGAACGGTTTTCCGCGTGAAAGCACGTTCGTGGGAAGCTCGCCTGCTTGGGCTGACGGATCCATGCCGCTGGACGATCACGGTGGACGCGGTCGCTGGCGCAGGGCATCAGTCGGCATGTTCCTAGCGCCCTAACACGCAAGGCCGCTACGACCGGCCGACAGCTGCCGCCGGTGGAGGAGCATGCTCTTGACGATGATCGGTATGAAGGTCGACGAGACCGGCACTCTTCTGCGCGATGGTGGCAGTTACCATCTGCGGCGTGACCTGGGCGATCGCTATCTACTCGAACTTCACTGCACCCCGGTGGACCTGGACGACAAGCGGGTTCGGGTGATCGGCACGTTGGTCGGTCCGGATCTGGTCAATGCCGATGGGGTCGCTCCGGGCTGACCCACTTTAAGACCCCGCGGCCCGCTGGACTAATACGTCGATGATCGATCGAGAGGCGGTCTCGCTTCTCGAGGCGGACGCACCACGAAGCATCCAAACCCCGGTCGTCCTGCCGGGTGTCGTCGTGCCATCTGAAGGGACGAGCTCGCACACTCGAGCACCGTGTGATCCCGTCGTTCCACTGTACTACTAACCTGTTCTGTTAAGGGCGACGTTCGTGTCACCCTGGGGTGACATCCGTGTCATCCCTCGGCTTTCCGTTCGCGACGTCCAAGCGGGGACGCATCCGTGCGCGGAGCATCTGTGCCGCGGCCACCCTGGCCTCCATGCCGATGGGGCTCCGGGCTCGGCAGTCCGATCCGACCCGAACGACGTCAAACGGACCTTCGACGAAGTCGGCGAGGCCGCTGCCCGGTCGTGCAGGACTCAATCCCACATTGTCCGCGAGATGCTTGCTGGTGCCGCGCTCCGCCATGCCTCAGGCGAGCTGTGGTCGCCGCGCGGATCTGCATCCTGCGCTACGATCTGTTTTTTCCACCCTCCCATGATCGGGGACGCGAGCCGCCGCCTCCCCATGACAGCGAGGTTGCCAACGTGCGTCTTTCGACGACGAGGTTGGATCCGCGCCTACGCACCGAAGGGACAGGGACAAAACGCTCGGCCCTCGTTCGGTCGAACCCTTTCGGATGGGCGTCGATCCTGACCGCTTGGCACGCGGATCGCGTTTGATCGCAGATCTACGGTGGACCGCGTTCCAGCCGCAGCCGGGCCGCGAAGCCGCGAGGACTGGACAATCCATCGGCCGTCGCGAAGAGAGCTCCACATGACCTTCACGATCGGCCAGACCTTCGACCTCCTGTTCGGGAGCGCCATCGCCACCACGGGAAAGCCGACGTACGACGATCGGCGCTGGTTTCGTCGGCCGCCCCCTCTGAGCACGTTGGCCTCAACGCCCTCGGGCGACGTCAGGCCGGGGTCGGCCGACCGCGCCGAAGCCGACGGGCAGCTTGCGATGAAGGTAGGGAACTGCGTTCGTCGATGGGCTGTCGCGGCGGCGCCCACGGGTCATCGCGCGCTCGACCCGATCCGTCACATACCGCCTCGTCTGCCGTATGACGTGTTCGCGGCAGCTGCCCACCTGATCGAGAATGCAGGAGTCTATCATCACATCCAGCCGATCAAGATGATGCCGGTGGGCGGTACATCGCCGGATGCCGCGCATCTTCGCCACATCGACATCACTCCGGACGACTCCGATCTGGTCCGTCGCGCCGCCGAGCGATGGAGGACGCTCGGCAGCAAGTCGGACCGCATGGTCGATCTGTCGGAGCATCTCACGAACGGCGACGTCTGGAAGGACATGGAGCCGCTGTTCGAAAGCTGGTGGGTGCTATTCTGCGCCAACGAAGATGCGAACGTGCTCGACAGGGGCGGCGACGGTTCGGCCGTCCCGTTCTGGTGGAAGCACGCCTGGCGTCTGCTGGCGATCGCGGACGAGGCCGCCAAGGGAACGATGTACCAGTTGGATATCGAGCAGATCGAGCGCTTCGACGTCGGTAAGCCGGCCGAAATCCTGTGGATGGAGTTCGAACTGTTCCTCGAGCACGCCCAGCGGATGCTGCCGGCCGCGAGCGCTGTTTCCGAAGACGACGACGTAGGGGAGTTCGGCGACATAAACTCCCTGTCGATCGCCAGTCCGGCCGTGGTCAGCGTGCTGCCGAAGGTGCGTACGCCGTCGGTCGGCTGCACTCTGCGCTCGCTATCCCATCATCTGGCCCTTCTGCCTCCGGTGGGAATCGTGAAGGGCCGCTGGACCCCGAACTTCGTCCGCCCGTCGACGGGGGTCGGCAGGATGCCCGCCGGCGTGATGAACCTGCTGCTGGTTCCCCTTCCCTTTTCGCTGGACGCGAAATCCTTCGATGCGGCGATGATCGAGGACGTCTCGGGCAGCGGACCTGGCGCGGTCCCGCGCTTCGGCTACTTCGGCATCAACCAGCATTGGATCAACGACGTCCCGAGGAATAAGCTTCTGGACTTCGTCGAAGCGGTGATCGACGCCGGACTGGGGCAGGCGGATGCGATCCACGGCCTGGTCTTCCCGGAACTCGCGCTGGACTACGAGGCCTTCGAACAGATTCGAACCCTGATGCGCGCAAAGCTTCCCCAAGCGGAGATCCTCATCGCGGGGACCTCGTCGAACGGGGCCGGTCGAGAAGGCAACTTCGTCGCCACGAGCACCTTTCCGACGACGGCCGGAGCCGGACCGGATCAGATGCGGGAGACGGTGCGCGAGAAGCATCACCGGTGGAAGCTCGATCGAACACAGCTGCGGGACTACGGCCTGCTAGGCACGCTGTCCCCGGAACTCTCCTGGTGGGAGAACATATCCCTCCAATCCAGGCTCGTGGACTTCACCGTGATGCGGCGGGACTCGGTGTTCGCGGCCATGATCTGCGAGGATCTGGCCCGCATCGATCCCTGCCAGCAGATCATACGCGCGGTCGGTCCCAACCTCGTCGTCGCCCTGCTCATGGACGCACCCCAAGTGGAAGCACGCTGGCCCGCCCGTTACGCCACCGTGCTGGCGGAGGATCCCGGCTGCGCCGTCCTCACCCTGACGTCGCGAGGACTGATGACGCTCCAGCATCGCCTCGGTACGTTCCGTTCGAACGGAGACGACCGGATCGTCGCGATGTGGCGCGACGACGGGGCGTCGCGCCCGCTGCAGCTGAAGTGCCCGTACGACGCACAGGCCGTCCTCCTCACGATCGCGGAAACCGCGGTCGAGGACGTCGCATTGGACGGCCGGCGTGACGGGGGCGCCAAGGCCTGGCGTTATCAGGGCAGCGTTCCCGTACGCATCGGCGACCGGGAGAGGCATTCCGAAGTACTCGGCGAGCAGGACAAGGCCTGCTGGTGACTTTCAGGCTCGGCTTGCAGTACCCGTCCCGCTTCTATAACGGCGGTTGCGTCCTACATGCACGAGGTGACGGCGGGGATGGTGGAACCAGCGTCGTCGTTCAGGAATTGTTAGACCCGAGGGTATAGGAAAAACAGATGGCGTTGCTCAGCAGAGACATGATCCGTGAGATCCAGGGCATCGCGGACCGCTATTCGGAGCGCGAGGCCGCACGTCTTGTTCGGGCCGATGCCGCTGCTCGCAGCGCGCCGACCAGGTCCGTCACAGACGAGACGGCCGCGCGCGCTCGCTGACGTCGTACAAGACGAGCATGTGTCGAATGTGAACCGTCCCGACAACGACACGTGCCTCCTCCGTCGTGCCAGGCCATTCGATTACGAAGCTCTGATGGCCATGCTGACGGGGAACGAAGCGGAGCAGGGCGCGGGTTCCGCCGATGTGCCGGGTCTGCGCGAAAGCCTCGTCAACAGCACGGTGATGATCGCTGCATACGACACAAGACCGATCGGCTGCATCATGGCGAGCCCGGGTCCGCAGACCGTGCTGCACAACCTGGTGGTCTTGCCTGCACATCGCAACCGAGGCCATGCTTCGGATTTGATCGGTGCGACCATCGAACTTCTCGAGCGGGATGCCGCAGTCCAGAGTTTCTGGACCGCCATCGATCCGCGTCTGCATGGGGGTGTGAGGCGCTTCGAGCGGCACGGCTTCGTCGAGGTGTCCGAGACGGCATGCGGTGACATGAAGCTGATGACGAGGCCGTCCATGGCATCGACGCATCTGAATTATCTGACGTCGACGGCGGACCCGTCGTACATCGTCGGCAGTCGCCCGGTCCGGCAGATCTACGAGGCCAGCCTCATCGGCTGATGGGAGCGCACGGTCGCGATCTTCGAGCATGCCCCGGCAGGTCGTTCCATGACGAGACAGCCCGGGCCACGAATTGATTTCGGCATCGTCCCCTACGGCATGCACGAGAGACGCAGCATACAAAGGGCATATTCACTATCGCCATCTCGTGGCGATTCGCTTCGTTCCCATTCTCGAACTCGTGGTGACCGGATCGAGACGATCCAGTCAGGTGATCATACGGCCATGCGACAGGTTCGTGTTCCATCCCGGCATAGCTACCGAGACCTCGGGTCCGGCCGACGAATCATAGTTGTCGGAAGCCCCTTCGCATTCCAGAAGCTCGACCTGGCCGATGGTGGCCGACAGGACCTCACACGTGACCAGGATCCCGTCGGCGTCGACGGCGGTCCAGTGGCACCGACTTCGCGGTCCGACGTCGGTCGAACGTCCTCTCCCGACAAGCGGTAACGGCCGCCCGTCTTGGAAGGCGACAGGCTCTGCAAGTCGATGAAGGGCGGTATCGATCGGTCGTCCGCGCGACGCGGCGCCCATCATCGGTCTTGTCGTACGTGAGGCGCGCTGATCGAACTGAAGCATCACAGGGGCGACTTCCCGCAATGAACCGGCGGGGAGCCGGTACGGCGCCCCTGTCCGAGTTCCTCCTCCGGACATTCAGGACCGCGGGGTCGTTCCACGCCCTTGCACCGTCGCTGCCCGCAGCGCCTGAGTAATCGAAGGTCAGGCGCCCACGCGCCACGGGTGGGGTTCGATGCAAGCGGCGTTGCTGAACCTGACGCAGACATCGACGATGAACAACGGTAGTCCCTCCAAAACCCTGCGAACGGCTGTCTGCCCGACGCAAAGGAGTTTATCATCCAACGCATGTGCAGCCAGATGGAAGGACGTCGTTGGCAAACGTTAAAGTCGGAACGAATCCGGTCCAGCTCGCGGGAATCATCCGTTATCATCTGAGCGATCTCGGGTCCCGCAACGGACATCACGAGTTCGAACACCTCGCCCGCCACGTCGCGCGTGCGCGCATCGCGAGCAACATACTGCCATCGACCGGACCAGTGAGCAGCGGCGGCGATCGCGGCCGCGATTTTGAGACGTTCGTCACCGACAACCCCATCCCGGGGCCGCCCGGCAGCGACTTCCCCGCCCGTTCGAGCGGCAGTCGCAGGATCGTGTTCGCGTGCACGTTGGCGCGGAAGACAGACGCCAAGATACGGCGTGACGTCGCCACGTTGGCTGCTCAGGACGACGTGGACGAAGTCGTCTACTTCTGCGAACCCAACCTGCCCGTCGCCAAGAGGTTGAAGCTGATCGAAGAGGCCAAGGCGAAGGGTTTGCCGCTGCAGATCTTCGACGGCAACGCAATCGCCGAATGGCTGGCTGAACCAGGCATCTTCTGGATAGCGCAGGAATACCTGCACCTCCCGTCGGACATGATGCCAGCCGTAGAGCTTGATCAGGGATACGTGGAACACCTGAGTGACTGGCAGTCACGTGAACCGATCCCCGTAAACCGATCCGACTTTCTAGCAATAAAGGCCGGTCTGCGGAAAGCCACGTTCGATGACTCCGCACGGGCGGATCTGCGCTTCTGGCTCGAAAGGATGGCGGTGTTCATCGGGGAACCGGTCCCACGTGCCATCGCTCGCGATGCGATGTACGAGATCGCGGTCGCCAACCTTCGCGGCAAGGGCGACCTGATGCCGGTCTGCGACCTGGTGGAGAACTACTACACCGACGTCGAGGAGCACGAGAGCATCGGCGAGATCACCGACGCAGTCGTACTGTTGACCTACTGCTTCGGCGCCTACCATCTCGATCAGTATCAGATCGATGAAGCCGCACTGTTCACTCGTCGCCGAAGGCTATTGGATCTGTTCGAACTCTGGCTCCGCCAGTCGGGTATCGGGCCGGGCCGACGCAGCGGCCTGCTGCGAATGCGCGGCAGTCTCGAACTCACTCCAGCAGAATCTGGTCGGCTGCCCGACCACGATCGAGCCTTCGCCTTCTGGGGGACGATGCTCGACTGCGTCGTGGATGCCCCGCTCTATCCGATCGAAGAATTCATCGACCATCTCGCGCGACTGGTCGGCTACATGGGCGAGGTCGACGAGCTGCTCACCCTCGCATCCCGTGCCGACGACCTGTTGGCTCCGCGAGCAGGCGCCGCTGCGGCCGGAGAAAAGGCGATCGACCGTGCCTTCGCCCTACTCGAACGCGACGAGACCGGAGCCGCGATCCGGGAGCTTCACAAGGCCAAGATCAAATGGTTCACGGGGGAGCAGATCGGCGGCATGCTGCGCATTCTGCTCCTGCTATCGGAACTGTATGGGAGCCTCGGCCTGGCCTATGCCGCCAAGTATCACGCGATGGCCGCAGCATACATCGCCAGGCATGAGGACGCCGTCCGCACTGCGGACATGCTGCCTCGCGCGTTGCTGGAGGTACTGGAGGCAGAGGACGCCGCAGGCAACTCGCTCGGCTTCCTGCAACTGTTCCCCGTGCTGCTGCTGGCCCACGTCGAACATGACCAGCGACCGCTCGACATGGAAAAGCATCCGCGCGTGCAGGACAACATGGGGCAGATCGCTGCGCTGCTCGGCATCCTGCAACGCGGCGATGCGGAAACTCGCCGGAGTATCGATGCAATCCTTGCCGGTTGGCCGGCCGAGATCAGAGACGCGATCCTGCGAACCGCCGACCAGCCCACCGGATTCTGGAACGAGGGGAGCTGGGACGATGCGTGGGCGGGCCTCGAGGAAGCACTGCTCGACCGCCCGTTCGGCGACCTCGGTCCTACCCGGCACGTTCGCTGGGATGCGCTAGGCATCGAATGGTGCTGCGAGTTCGCAAACGACCGTGCGAACACACCGGGCGCCGAACAACTGATTGCGGAACTGCAACTCGCAGCCTGCGCGATGGCGGGTCGCGACCTCGGCATCGTGCCCGGCAAGATCACCATCAAGGTCGCGCGCGATGCCGAGGTGGCGAAACTGAGCATCGATCTTCCCGATGAGGGAGGATGCGAATTCACCGTGCGCCTGCCGACGCAGGATCGCGCCGCCAGTGACGCAGCTGACGGCATCGCTCTGTTCGGGACCATTCTGCGGTCCTGCTCCGTCCTGCGGGACGATGCGCTGATGGCATCGTTCGATCGGTCCGTCTTCGAACCGATATTCGTCGGTCGCCCCTATGCCGAACTCTACCGGGAGTTCGTTCCCGTCGAACTGTTCGCCGAGGATGTCAGGAGGGCCGTGCCGGCTTTCGGGACGGGTCGACGCTTCCACTCGCGAGCGCATGAGCGCGTACCATGGTTCGATGGGGCCGGGCCTACCTACGATCAAGCGGAGGCGATGGTCGACATCGCCCACCGCTACCGCCGAGCGGGAGCTTCGCTGGTCCATACGCTGGAGCGGCTCAGGACCGATCCCCCCTGCAGAGAACGCCTCCACCGGCTACGTCGGAAGGGCATGAAGGATTGGGAGATCCTAGGCATACTGGGCAACATCGCCATGAACCATCGGCTCGCACCTCACGGGCATCTTGCTCCGGAACAGCTTCGCGACATCGCGCTGAAGCTGATCGAAACGCCCGAAGCGGCGGATGACGTGCTGGATCCCGGCCTGTTTTCGGAAGATCAGTTCGAACTGCATGCCGCCGCCTACCTGACGGCCTACCTCGATGGTCGACGTCTTCGTCCGCCTGCGTGTCTCGGACACGCCGGCCTGGAGCGTTTCCTGGTCGCCAGATACAGGATACGCGAGGATGACGTGGAACATCCGAACATTCTCCACTGGGCCGAGTCAGATGGCACATACGCGGATTAGTGGTCATCCTGCCGCCTCGACGGACGTGAACGCGGGATCGAGACCGGGGCAGGGGGCAGGCAGGGGCGGGAACGACGCCTCCGCTGCTTGAGAGGCGAGCCTAGCGGCAAGGCGGAACATCTGCGCCGATCGCTGGCTCGGCTTCAGACCCTAGGTGGAAGACCAGCGGTCTGTATTTTGAGACGGCGCCTTCCGTCCCATCGTCCGCAGCGCGACGGTCCGCCCGCAACAGGTCGACCGTCATTTCGCAGTTCTCACGGTCTGATCCGTTCGATCCCATCCCCACGGTCCTCGGCGTCGAATGGATTCCGAAAGTTCGGCCTCCTCCGAATCTTCAACCCCAGCCAATCCATCCCCGTCAGACGCCGGGCGGTCTTGGCGACGCCGGGCCTTCCGTCGGCGAAGGAGCGGCAAAGGGAAAGTCGATCCCCGGGAACGCGCGAGCGGAATCGACGGGAGCAAGCAGCCACGGGTTCATGCAAAGACCCTCCTCTCGTCGACGATGCCGATCAGGCGACTCGCGAGCATCAGAATCTCCGCCGCCTCACGTGGATCATTGAGACTCGGGGATCGATGGCTATGCGGGTTCTTGAAGGCGCCGATCGCTCCGGCGAAGAGGTTCGCCATGGCCGTCTGTTCACCACCATCCGCCAGATGGTCAGCGAGCGAACCCGAGTCCTTCGCGAAGGCGGCGTGCATGAGACGCACGCCGACCTGATCGGTGATGCGGGATGCATTCCGCACGGCCGTTTTCCACCTCGACGAATGCGAGCAGGACCGCCGGGCCGAAATCGCCGCGCGAGTAGCTGGCCCCGGCCTTCTCCCGTATCCGCGGATGCAGCAGATCGAGGGAGAACTGACTGGCCGAGCGCATGCGCTTGAATGCCGCCTCCGTGTCCACCGTTTCGCCACGACGAGAAACGCGATAGCGTTCGCTGCTTCCATGACCCGGATCGGGGACGAGCAGCTGCTGCACCTCCAACCAGGCGAACGCTTCCGCCATGGAACGGCGAACGGCATTCGTTTGAGATCCACGCTGCCATGACGCAACGTAGTTTTCGCGATGCGTCGTTCCGCCCTGCTCTCGGATATGAGCCAGAACGAACCATGCGAGGTCATCGGGTTGCATGCCGATCATGGCTTCTGGCTCGGGGAATTGGATCATGCCATGAGAGTACGGCACTCTCCCTGCGGGCGTCCACCAAACCGAACCCGTTCTCGTGGCAAAATAGACCACCATCATACGCGACGACGACGCGTCCCTTCCTGATCATCACGATCACCGTCAACCAGAGCAGGCCCGCCGGTCTCGTCGCGGTGGACGAGGCGGTCAACGTGACGAACAAAATCTGCCGGTTACGGCCTGGCGGTAAGGAGGACGGGACCGTCACCGGACAGCGGATGGTCTGACGGAGGCCTCGGTCGAGCCTGTTGGCATTCCGCCAAGCCGGCAGACACCGCGATTCCTCCCGCGAATCCGCGGATCAGGGCGATCTCGGCAGATTGCGCAGCCGATGATCAGTATCGGCACCTTTGCTCCCGAACGTATTGCACTAAGCGCAACCCGGCGATCAGTCCGAAACCGCCGAGCTTGAACCAGAGCGACGCGTAGAACGGCAGAAACCTGGCTTCGACGCCAAGCCCCAGGCCCCTTGCGGCCTCGAACAGGACCGGGTTGGTCTGTGCGGCCATGTAGTTGAAGCCCGTGAACATGCTGTACCACAACATTGCGGCAACGACGGGCCACGCCGAGAGGGGATGCCAGGCCGAGTCGGGGTAGTCCTCGCAGGTCTTCCACAGCAGGGCCAACGTGCATCCTGCTCCGATTAGCCCGCTCATGAGATAGCCAGCGCCGACGAACCCGAACCCGGTCATCTCTCCCACGGCGTTTACCGCACACGCGACGAGCACCATACAGCCCAGGACGACACCCGCGTGCCCGTCAACCTGAGGTCTTGGTCGTGTAGCTCCGATCGTGAACATTGCAGCGCTCCAACAGTATCTCACTCGAACGTAGCCGGAGTTTATCAAGATGACCCTCGAAGGCGAAGTGGAAAGTTGCCTGCGTCCGTTTGGCTGCGACCGTGCATCGCGCTGCCTCGCCGACGTGAATGTCCCTCATCGCCGCACGTCCGGAACCGCGAAGTGCTGAAGACCAGAAGGGCGCAAGCCGAAGCTGCGCTAGCCTTAGCGGACCCGGTACGATGGAATTATCTCCAGCAGACGATCTCAGGTTTGCAGCATAGGATCGACGTGTCCGAGAATCAGGCATCGTAAGACGAAATAACGTCAAGTCACGATTAACATTTGGCAATGGTCATGATGCCTCTGATCGCGCCAGAAGCTTAGAAACGCCGCGCCGCATGCCCGCAGCTAAGCCCGGGTCGAGAACATTGAAGGAGCACCAGCTAGATGCGATGGCTGGTTCGCCGATTCGGAAGTGCGATGACGACCGACCACGACGACAACCGGCCGGAGCAGAAGCCAGCGTTCGGGAAGTGGCTGCTGACGAAGCGCGACCGAGGAGACTGGGTGGACGGGATCGCCGATGCCGGCAGCGCTGATTGGACGTTCCCGAAGAACGGTGATCCTGAAGCGGTAAGGGCACATCTACGCAGCGGCCGGACAGCGACGCGACGGTGATTGCATCGGGAAATAGAGAATGCTGTCCATCGACACGATCGACAATGGGAGGACGCCTTGCCATGCTGCGTCTGAAGGTCTGGCCGACACAGCGTGACACGCACGAACCGTGAACCGGTCCTTGCCATCGGCAGACGACATCGGATCCCCTCGCTCTCCGTGGACCGACCATAGGCATTGCTGTCCGTGCGACGCGCGAACACGAAAGGATACGGCTCTTGACGTTCGAGCTGCTTACAGATCCGATCGACATCGGTGACGCATTCTCCATCTGGCGCAACGCGATAACGGAGCATGCCACGTGGCATGGGCGCTACTGGTGGTTGCCGGACGAAAGGATCGCGGTCGGCAATCGCAACAGCGCGGACATGGCTCTGGGAGAGTTCGTCGTCCTCGGAAGCGACGCCACCTTCGAGAACGTGACGGTCCAACTGAACGAACCGGCGCAATACGGGAACGAGAACCCTCTCTCCGGCATCGGGCGAGACGCTTCGGGACGACTTCACCTTCTGCGACAGGGCGTCCTTCACAAGAACGCCCAATCCGATCGCGTGGACGTCCAGTTCGCCGAGCGGACCGGACTTGCGCCCATCGATCTGACCATCGGAGACAGAGCCGCCAAACGCTCCTGGTTCGTCGTGACGCCGCTCGACGTCCCCTCCAGGGCGATCTGCCGGAACGTCGGCAGCTTCGTGGAGCGCTGCAGCGTGGCGCGGGGCGCCGAAATTGCAGACGAGGCACGAAGGGACGAGGAACGGCTGGACGATCTCTTCGGCAAACCCGAACAGGGTGGCGAAACTTCCGGTCAGCCGTCGATGAACCACAATCGACGAAGGCAGATCCAAGGAGAGGTGTGGCTGGCCCTGCAGAAGCTGCTGAACGCCGACGGTCGCGACCTCCGAAAGCCGAGACATGCTCGCGGGTACGAGGTGGACGGAGAGATCGTCGTCGGTTCCGAAAGGCTTCTGCTCGAGATAAAGACGGGAACGTCGGCTTCGGAGGTCTATGGCGGCGTCGGACAGCTGCTGCTCTACCCCAGACTGCTGCCACGGCTCGCGAAGCACCGGAGAGTGCTTCTCCTTCCGGGCTTGCCGACGGCACCCCTGGCCCAAGCGGTTTCAGAGTGCGGGATCGAACTCCTGAGCTATGATCTCGATCTGGCGGACGGACGGGTCGACGTGGATTTCTCGCCGGCGTTCCTGACCGTCTGCGGGCTTTGATGCTGCCATGCCCCCATCCGTCGGGTGGAGATCGGACGGCGGATTCTCGTCGATAAGATGCAGGTCCGGTCGGCCATTCGACCGCCTTCTCAGCAGTGTTTCGGCGTCGGCAACCTGCGAGGACATGCGGCGCACCCCGCGCAACGTCGCCGTTAGCGATTGCCGACGCAATGGCGAATCATGCCAGCGTCCGCCGCCGCGCTGAACAAGGGCCAGCGAGACCGGAGTCTTCGAAGCCGTGATGCCGAAGAAATGATCCCCCGGCCATGGAGGGTTCCAGGCTCAGTCTTTCCGACTGAGCCTGACGGTCTGCCAGCTGACGCCATCACGGCGGAGCAGGTCTGGCCGCTTCCCGAGATCCGAAGTCGTCATGCCGCGTGCTGCAGCGAGGCGGATGAGCTCCTCCGCGCTGACCGACCACATCGCCCGATCGACGCTGCCGGGTCCGAGACGCAAGGTGACGAAGACGCTTCCTCCCGGCGACGTCAGGTCCACGATGCGTGACAGCGCCGCCGAGCGGTCGGCGGGCGGAACATGCATCCAGACGGCGCTGAGCAGGACGACGTCGTAGGTGCCGCCGACCTTGCGAATTGTGGGCAGGGCGTCCGACACCCAGACCACTCCGCTTCCGGGATGCAGCGCCTTCGCGAGGCGAAGCATCTTCGAAGAGGGCTCGGCCGCCGTGACGCGGTGGCCAAGCGCGGCCAGCGCGACCGCGTCGCGCCCGGTGCCTGCGCCGATGTCCAGAACGGCAGCATGCCGACAGGGTCATCCGTCGCGTCGTCTGGCTTCACTCTAAGTGCTGCTGTTTTCGCGCGGAGCCATATCGGAAACGACGACTTCGAACGCATCGGCAACCGCATCGCCCTCCATCACCATCTCCTGAAGTCGGACCCGGTCGAACGCGAGACTGGGCGGTAGCGTCTGCCTGTGCTCGTCGAAGAACTCCCAGATCAGGCGTTTCGCCTCGTCCCGCTTCACCTTGTTGCGCTTGACCGGCCTTGCGGCGTGGAGGTGGACGATGAACTCTCCGAACTGGTCGTCGACCGACGACCAGTCGAACGCCGCGATCTCGGCTCGGCGAGCCACGGGATCGGTCCCGAAGGCCGAACCGACCTCGCCGGTCGAAGCGTTCACGACCAGGCTGGTGATGTCCGGATATGCCCGTTGGTTCGTGAAGACGCGCACGGCTTCCAACCGGCGCCCCGCCGAAACGGCGATCGCCCGTTGGACGAACTCGTTGTCCGGATGCGCCGCCTTGGCGGCAGCGACGAGATCGCCATAGCTCAGCAGCCGCCCGGAAGGAGCCCTGTCGATCAGCAAGCCGTAGTAGATCCGTCCGATCTCTATGTCGGCCGTCGTCATGTTCTGTTCCGAGGCCACCGTAGGTTCCATTCGTCAATCGGGTTAAACGTCAGCAGGACCGTCCGGCGGCATGCTCGACCGCAGCCATGATAAGCTGCAGATGCATTCTTAATCACACGCACCTTAACGATTCGACGGCATCAAACCCACTCCGGGACAATACCGAAGCGGCATGGCCCCGCGTCCCGACGAGCGACGTCAGTTCGCGAGCTTCGCCATGCGCTTCCGCAGATGCTCAAGCGACCGCTCGTCCACGCAGGATTCTGTGGGATGCCGGCCGCGCCAGTCCGGAGGGGGCTCGTCTGGAAGACGCGAGCATGGTCCGGACGGCGCGTCTGAGATGCGGTTGCCAGAAGCTTCTTCCTCAGTCTGTCAACCGTCCGCACGCGATCCCGCTCGACGACATGGCGGACGAGCGCCGCACCCGCTCGCGCCAGGCCGATATCGGACCCCGTGGCGGCGACTCTTGGCGTCGAACGAAGAGGAGGATCAATCGCATCGATCCAGTCGCGGGCATCGTTCCCAAGTCGCGTCCATGCATCACGCTCAGGGACCGCGATCCTGGCCTTTCCGAAATTGAGCGCCTCTGCCACGGCTTCCAGCCGCTTCGCCTCCGCAACGTCGCGGGGGGCTTCAATCTCGCGGTCGACTGCCGCATGATCGGCAGCCCAAATCGGTCAGAATGCCGCTGATCCGTCTCGCGCCGCCTGGCGTGATGCGCATGTCCTGCAGGCACATTTGAGCAGCAGCGGCTATGATACGAAGCTTTTGGCCGCAGCTGCCGGAACTATGGTTTTGAGAACTCCGCATACAGGGATTGCCAAATGACGGATTACTGGCCCGGCTTCATTCGAGCCCTTGGCTGCAAAAGGGATAGCACAGCCGTAAATGACATGTTCGTAGCGCTCGGAGACACTCCCGCCATCTCAGAGACTCCCGCAATCTACGACGATCCGCAGGGTCGAACGCTCTTCTGCAAGTTCATCGGTTCCGGATTGGAGTTTGGCTTTCGCGCGGAGACGCTGAGTCACGTACACGTCTTCGTGCAGAGCCACGAGGGATACTCGGCCTATGACGCCGACATGCTCGATCAATCCGCCCAAGCTTTGAACCGTTACGAGATCATCAAGCATCTTGGTCCCGCGCAAGACGAAGCTCCGGGCAGGTCGGACGCGCTCATCGGCCATACCCATGGTTGGGCCAGGTATGCGTTCGACACATACGACCTGCGCATGGAATTCTCCGACGACGGCCGCCTCTGGAAGGCGACGCTCATGGACAGGTAGTCGGGAGTGAGCGTGGATGGCCAACTTGGTGTCGCATCGAAGTCGGCACACCTATCGATGACGGCCGGCATGGATCAGCGCCGGTAAACCCTCCGTCCGGTCCCCTGGCACATACTCGGCTGGGCGCTGCCTTCACGATGGAAAGGCACGCGATCAACCGGACGCCGAACTCAGACCGCGCTCATCAAGACAAACCTCTCTAGTCTGTTCTGTTAAGGGTGACATCCGTGTCACCCTAGGGTGACACGGATGTCACCCCGCAAACTCGCAAGGCGGCAGCACTCGCAGAGGCCGTTCAGTCTCGGACCGGTTCGTGATTGATACCCGAAAGCACGACGTCCGACCGGTTTCGGGTCGGTTCCGATACGGTCCGGCCGAAAACGCGGAGCGAGAACGATCGATGGTCGGACCGTCCGGCCTTCGCCGAAGGGCAGCCGGCCCCGACGATCGCGATCCTCGGGAAAGCCTGTGTATTGCCAGCGGTCTTTCTGGCGTCACCCTCACCGCTGGTTGCGTCTTGAAGGATTGGCGGCTTCCGTCGCCAATCGACGGCGCAGGTCGAGAGCCCGCACGTCGAGCCGCACGGCACCGCCCAACCGCTCGCACAGCTCCATGCACTCCCAGCAGTATGCGGGCCACGCGATCGAGTCGCACGCCGACCGCCGCCGGATCCTCCGCCTTCCTGTTTCGACGATGTCGTCGACCGAACCATGCCCGGAGCCGGGGCAGGAAGGCCGTCGCCATCGCGGGCGGCGCATATCCCACCGCCTGCAGCAGGGACGAATGCCAATGAGGCGACGTGGCCGGCTCGTCCAGGTCCCGTTGCAGCAGATCCCCCACGACCTTGTCCACCGCCTCCGGGTGCGCGTCGATCAGGCTCTCGAGCCATGCCGGCAGCGCGTTCGGTTCGAGCGGGACGTAGCGCGCCGCGAGTTCGGCTTGAGCCGACGTTAGGCCGCGAGCCCACTCCGGATCCTCGGCCTCGGCATAGATGCCGGACAGGCCCAGCTCCCACCTAAGCAACGTCTGGCCCCGGTTCCTGCCCCTTCGCTCGTGAGGCAGGGTCGGCCTGTCGAGGCGCCAAGTCGCCATCAGAGCGGTCCTCAGCCGGTTCGCGACCTCGTGCCCGAGGTGCTCCTCGATGAAGCGACGGTTCCAGCCCGAACTCCTGCCGTCGGCCGGCGAGCGACGCATGACCTGCCAGAGGCTCCAGACCGTCCCGCCCGTCCTCTCCTCGGCGAAATGGGTCGCCGGGTCGGCTGCGAGAGCCGACCAGAAGTCCACCCACGTCTGACGGCATGCGGCGTCGCGCTCGCGGCCCTCCCGCTCGCGCAGCGCATCCTCCTCGATCCACTTCTGCACAAGACCGTCGACCTCGCGCGGCTTCGCATGCATGTCGAGGACGGCCAAAAGATGCGGCGAGTCCGACACGAGCCCGCGCAGTCTGGAGGCATGATCCGCATACGAACCGTCGCGACGGAACTCGCGCAGGGCGACCTCGATCATCATCTCCCGCTCCATCTCGGTTCGACCACGGTCGCCCAAGGCAGCCAATACCCAGGTCTCATCCTCCACCGAGCGCGGCTTGAGCGCACGATCGACCTCGAAGAGACGTTCCGCCGCGTCCGGATGCTCATGCAGCGACTGCACGAACGCGTCGTCGGACCAGAACATCATGCCGCGGGCCTCCGGGGACAGTTCGCGCACCGCGGTCCGCAGCCGTTCCATCGACTTGCCGTGCGACTTGTCGTCGTTGTGAAAGCGGATCGCCACGGCGCACGACGCCAGGGGCAGCGCCGACTCCGATCCCGCCTCCATCTGCCGCAGGCAGGTTTCGGCTAGGCAGGCCAGCAGTCGGGGCCTGCTTGCGCTGAGATGGGGCCAGTCGCTCCTCCACGCGACGCCTTCGACGACGAGCGTCGCAAGACCCCCCCGCAACATGTCGAGATCCGCCATGTCGAGCGGAACCGCGGCGACGAGATTGACGAGATGCCAGCCGAGGTCCGCGGTTCTGCTCGACCGATCGGGCAGCCGCCGGAGCAGCCGCAGCATCGGATCGACGCCAAGCCACGTCGGAAACAGGCGCAGCGCGATCGTTTCGGCGAGGCGGTCGGGCCAGTCCGGCGAACCCGCGACCAGTTCCGTTCCGATCGACGTGAGCCGGGCGTCCTTCAGCAGCATCAGCGTGTCGATGGCCTCGATCCGCTCCCTGCTCGCGACCGCTGCGTCTCTGGCGACCCCGAACGGGATGTCGGCGAGGGCCACCATGCGGGCCGCGCCGATGAGGGATAGGAGCAGGTCGCGGACCTCGAGGTTTTCGATCCCCCGGCTCCAGAGTTCGTCCACCAGAGGTGAAAGGTCGGGCGACGCGAATCGATGCACCTGGACGTATGGCGTGGCGAGCCCCCGCCACCCGCCCGTTCCATGCCGCTCGACGTATGCCCGCAGCGCCCTGGCGCGGCGGCTGACGTCCAGCGATTGCGGATCGCCGTGATCAAGAAGGACCTCGGGCTCGCGCGCCAGGACCGCGTCGAAGATCGCATCGCGACTGCCGGCCAGCCACCCGGCCACGGCACGCATCGCCGGCCTCACGACGTGATCGCCCTGCGCCGTCTGCGCCAGAAGCAGCCGCTTGACCGTGCGCACCGGAACGCCTGACTCGAGCAACCTGTCGAGGCGTTCCGCCGCCAGGAACTCGAGAACCGAGCGATGGTGGAAGCGGACCCGGCCGTAGCTCGCGAAGCCGAACAGCGCACGCTCGAGCAGGGTCCTAACCTCCTGCGGTGTCCAGTCCGGCAGGATCACAGCGGGGTCGAGAGCGGTTGCCGGAGTTCCTCGGCGGTCCGCCTCGGCGGCGTGGCGGATCGTCAGACGTCGCGTGAGCAGCATCGCCAGCGCCAGCCTGCTCGCACCGTCGCGAGCCCGATCGGCGGAAAGATCGGCGATCTCGGGCCGGTCACGATCGATGCGGGGCTTGAGCTTCACGCCGACGTTGCTCCCGACCTGCTCGCGGTGGGTGCGGATGCGATGATGGTCGCGCCAGTCCGCGCACAGTTCGATTAGGTCCTGCGGCCGTCGTGCGAAATCCATCGCGTCTCGGGTCCGCAGGTCGGCGATCATGTCGTCAGGATCCGCGATCCGTTCGATGGCCGCCATCGTCCGAATCTCGTCGTCGGACAACGGCATCAGCGCGACGTTGATCCAGCGCTTGGCGCCATCGTCCGTCCTGATCGCGGTCCTGCGCGTCGCCACGTCCGCGAACGACGCTCCCAGGCCTTCTGCGAGTGGAGACGCAGGCGCCGGGAGATGGCGTCGGACCAGCTCCTCATCGAAAGGCACCGGGCGCGTCGTGATGACGATGCGCGCGCGATCGAGTTTTCCGTGGAGTGCCTTGGCCAGTCGCTTCAACGCCCGCTCGAACGATCCCTGCGTGAGCTTGAGTTCGTCGATCGAATCCAGGAAGAAGGTCGCGATCTCGTGTTCGGCCGCAAGCCAGGCTTCGAACCGGATCTCCTCGGCGACGTCCAGCATCTCGCTCACGGGGGATCGGGCAAGCTCGACGAGTTCGAGGAAGAAGGCTGGTTCCCCCGCGTCCCACATCGCGTCGCGTCGCGTGCGGCATTCGAACGTCTTGCCCGCTCCGGCCTCGGAGATGAGGAGGATGCGTCTCGAGTTCAGCAGTTCGTCCCAGTCGAGGCCGCCCGGCAGACCAGCGCGAGCAAACGCCGCGAGCGTCTCGATGTCCGATATCCGCTCGTCCTGCAGGTCCCGGAAGGTGCGGGCGAGCCTCTGCGGCTGCGGGTTCGAAATCGGCTTGGGCATGACAGGGGAAACCTACCTGCCGGCATCGTCGGCCGCCAGCCATCTGCAATCGTCGATGCCTGGAAATCGGGCTCGGCGTCGTCATGTCCGCGATCGCCGCCGCGCCGTGCCAAGGCGACCGGTAAGTCCTTGCACGCGAACGGCACGCCGCTATGCGCCGATGAGGAACGGAGCGAAACATGTCGGTCGAGATCATCCGTGTGGAAGAGCCAACGCGGCAGGGATGGGGCGCTCGTGCGCTGAGCGTTGCCAAGGAGCGTCCCTACCTCGCGCTGATCGCTGCACCCGGACTCGTGGTCGCGGCTCCGTTCGTCGCGACGACCGCTGCTGCGGTCGGCGGCGCAGCCGCGGGTGGCGTGGCCTTGGCGGCGGCAGGCGAACTTATCTTCGGTCCCTCTGCGAAACCGCCAGTCACGCTCTACTCGATCGAAGATGCGAAGGGCGTCCGAGACGTCCATCAGCAGCCTCTGATGCGCGGCCTGACCTACATGCGCCTTCCGCGAGCGGGCATCGCCGAGAACATCATCAGATCTTCTGAATTCCATGCCTACGTGATGAGCCAGAAGGTCGCGGAGATCATTCATTACATGAGGTCGGAGACGCGGCTGAAGGCATTGAGCGTCCTCATCCGATCCTCTGATCGCAAGCACGTCGTCGTGGGCGGCGAACTGGAAAAGGTCTCGGCCAAGGCGGCGGCGGGCCGCGAACAGCAGCACGAGCGCCGAATGACCGCGACGTATGACGATCGCACCCGCGAAAAGCACCTCGAGAGCTACTCCTGGATCAAGGACTTTCCGGAAGTCGTCGCGGCCACCTGCAACGCTCGACACGGCACCATGAGCTTCTCCCAGTCCACCGACATGAGCTTCGGCATGTCGGCCGGAGTAGCCAAATTCGCCGACTTCAAGGCCGGCTGGTTGTCTACGTTCGTTGTCGAGGTAGAGGCTACCTTCTCGTAACGCTGCGACCGTTCGGCGCGTGTCCGATCGTGGATACAACGTCGACCAAGACCACCGTCACCCGTCGGGCCATGCCGGTCCGCCGATGGTCGCGATAGATGACCTTCGTCAGGTGGACCTATCTGAGCGGGTCCTAAGGGCGCCTAACGATCGAGCGACGCGAAAAATGCGGCGTGCTCTGTCGCGCCTCGACGTCTGGCATAGCTCGCGAGCCCGAGGTCGCGTTCCTCGATCGCGGAACGCCAGTCGGCGAGGACCGCGTGAACGTGGACGGATCGCCCGTCAGCGTCGACCGTCGCGAACTGCCGGTTGGCTCCGCGGAGCCGCGCTCGTAGACACACGCCAATATGAAATCGGGGTCTTCGATGCACGCCAAACCTACGTCGACGCAGATACGCGCCCGGGTCGCCCTGGCCGCGGCCGTGGCGTCGATCGCCCTGTGGATCGGCTCCGCCTTCGTTCCCGCCGTCCTCTGGGCCGCCGTGGTCGGGATAGCAGTCGAACCGCTGCGGCTTCGCCTTCTGCGCCTGCTCCCGCATCGCCATGCCCTGGTCGCCGGCCTGATCACGCTCGCAGTCGTCGCGGTCGTGGTCGTCCCTCTCGTGATTGCCATCACCCGCGCGGTCACGGAGGTGGACGGCATCGCGGGGTGGATAAACGGAGCGCGCGCGCATGGCGTGCCGGTCGCGGCCTGGGTCGCCAACCTGCCGGTCGGCTCGGCACAGCTGTCCGCGTGGTGGACGAGCCACCTATCAACGCCTGCCGGTGCCGCGGAACAGTTCGCTCGACTGGACATGGGGACCGTCATCCAGCGCTCGAAGTCGGTCGGTCACAACATCGTGGAACGTGCGGTGGTGTTCGCCTTCACCGTGCTGACGCTCTTCTTCATCATCCGCGATCACGACGCGATCGGCGCACAGTTCGCCCGAGCCATCGACAGGGCTTTCGGTGCCGCAGGCCTGCGCATCGGTCGCCAGATCACCCTGTCGGTCCGCGGCACCGTCGACGGGGTCGTGCTGCTCGGCATGGCCCAAGGCGTGTTCATGGCGACGATCTACGCGTTCGCGCAGGTTCCGCACCCCATCCTCCTCGGTCTGCTCTCCGGCGTCGGCGCCATGGTGCCGTTCGGCCTGATCGCCGTGATGCTGATCGCGCTCGTGCTGCTGGTCGTCAAAGGAGCCGTCGTCGCCGCGATCGTCGTCGGTTTGGTCGGTGGAACCATGTCCTTCGTGGTGGATCACACCGCAAAGCCGGCTCTGATCGGTGGGGCCACCAAGCTGCCGTTCGTCTGGGTCCTCATCGGCATAATCGGGGGCGTCGAGACCATCGGCCTGCTGGGCCTGTTCGTCGGACCCGCCGTGATGGCCGTGCTGATTCTCATCTGGCGAGAATGGGTGGCCGATGACGCCGCCCCGATCCCGACCCTGTCGGATGCCGGCCCGCGGAAACCGTCATGAACCATCCGCGAGACTGGTTCGAGCCCAAGCTCGTGGGTCTCGGTTGGACACCGAGGACCTGGGAAGGCTGGGCGGTCATCGCCTTGGTGATCGCGATCGGTGCCTTCGTCGGACGCGCAGGCCGCTGAACCAGCGAGTTGCGCCGACTCGATGCCGCGCGAGCCGACGAACGTGAGCATCGCAAGACGTTCGGGCGAGCCGAGCGCCGGCGTCGAAAGGGTGCACGTCGCTTGGAACGCCGCTTCCCATGCGCGCGCTGGAAAAGCCGATCCCACCTTCCGCGGAGGGATTTGCCGGTCGTGCCCGGACCACGTGCATGTCCCCCGCCGCCGCACGTCCAAAATTGCTTCCGACGACGGAGCAACAGGAATCCGGCAAATCCTTCGATGCCGACGAACACGGAGAATGGTCCGTTTCCAATGTAGTTCGCAGCGTTTCACCTCTGCGCGTGAATGTCGTTAACTATCTAAGGTCTAACGATTCCCGCATTGGTCGACCAACGATCTTGTAAAATTACGAACATCGAATGTATCGTTAGTTCGAATAGTGGGTAGAGCGTTGATGACGACGGGATCGGCTAGACGAACGAGCGGCAAATCCTGTCGCGAGCGGACGGCATCGGCCGTCGGCCTTATCGGTTTCGTTCTGCTGTCTACGGCCGCGGCGGCGCAGGTCTCGTCGCCCGCCGATCAGGAGCAGGCCCGCATCCGCGCGCAGCGGCAGGCGGCGGAGCGCGCGGCGCGGGAGGCGGCACCGGTCGCGGCGATCGAGCGCGCAGCACCGACGCCGCTGGGGCCCTTCCCGGTGGAGGCCGGCTGCTTCGCGGTGCGCGACGTCGTCGTCGAGAACGCAAGCCTCCCCAAGCTGCGATGGGTGCCCGGGTTCGTCGCGCAATATCGCGGTAGGTGCGTCGGGACCGCGGGTCTCGACTACATCATCCGCAGTCTGCAGGGCGCGTTCATCGAGCGTGGTCTGGTGACGACGCGCGCAGGCCTGCCCGAACAGGATCTGGCTAGCGGCACGCTGCGCATCGTCGTGGTGCCAGGCGTCGTCGAGGATATCCGGGTCAACAAGACGGACAGGACCAGGGTGTGGGGCCGAGCGACGCCGGTCGGACGTGACGACCTGCTCGACCTGCGCGCGCTCGAACAGGGGCTGGAGCAGATGCGCAGCGTTCCCGGACGAACCGTGGCCGTCGACATCGTGCCGGGGGACGCGCCGGGCCAATCGGTCCTCGACGTCACCGTGAACCATGCGCGGCCGATCGCCGGGTCGCTGTCGATCAACAACTTCGCCGGCGAACGGGTCGGGCGCTACCAGGGCTCCGCGCAGGTCGCCGAACTCGGGCAGCTGGGCTTTTCGGAAGTGATCAGCGCCTATTACAATCGCCGAACGGATTCGCCGGGCGTGCCCGCCGACAGCCGCGGCGTCGGCGGATCGATCTCCGTCCCCGCCGGGTGGTGGACGTTCAACGCCAGTGGCTCGGCCAACCGCTACAGCCAGACCGTCAATGGCGAGGTCAGCAGCTTCGGCACGCGCGGCACGCTCGACCGAGTCGCGATCGGCGCGGAGCGGGTGTTCTACCGCGACCAGACGACGAAGGACTCGATCAGCTTCGGCCTTGCACGGCGATGGGGCCGCAACTTCATCAACGACGTCGAGATCGGCATCCAGCGACAGGATCTGACCGACCTCGAGGTGCGACTGATCGATCGGCGGACGTTCGGCGCCGCACGCTTCGACGGGTCGGTGGGAGTCCGGTTCGGTCTCGGCATCCTCGGCGCCCAGAAGCAGCCGGACGATAGGCCCGATGCGCTGCCGAGCGCCCGCTACCGTATCGTCAGCGCCGACTTCGGACTGTTCTTGCCCTTGGGGCAGGGCTTCATCGACGGATACCGTGCCGAGTTTCACGGACAGGTCAGCGACCGGAATCTGTTCGGTTCGGACCTTATCCAGATCGGCGGCCCCTACACGATCCGCGGCTTGGATACCGACACGGCGGAACTGGGGCGCGACGGCTTCTACCTCCGCCAGGAGTTGGGAGCCAAGATCACCGATGGGTTCCGTCCGTATGTGCTGTTCGACATGGGCGAGGTCCGCAAAGGGACCGGCGCGCGCGGCGGCGCAGGCCTCGGGCTGAGGGCGCGGCGTGGGCCGTTCTTCGTCGACGTCTTCGGAGCGCGTCCGGTGTTCGGACGCCAGATCCCCAATCGCGACCGCGTTCGGTTCGGCCTTTCCGCCGGTGTAGGATTCTGAGCATGACCAAGCTGACCTTCGCCGTGCTGCGTCGCCGGATGCGTTCGGCCAGCGCGCTGTCCCCTCTCGGAGGCGGCGCAGGGCTCGCGGCTCTGCTGCTGGTCGCGACGGTGCCGGCGCGAGGGCAGGACGGAGCGCCGCCGGCGGCCAATCCGGTCGTTCCGGTGCCCGGTGGCGCGACGAGGCTCGACTATGGCGCGAACGGCGTGCCGGTGGTCAAGATCGCCGCGCCGGACGCCAGAGGGACCAGCTACAACCGCTACCAGGCGTTCAACGTCGACGCGCGCGGCGTCGTGCTCAACAACAGCGACAAGATCGTCCAGAGCCGTCTCGCGGGCTACATCGACGGCAACGCGCAGCTGAAGGCGTCGGGCGGGGCGTCGCTGATCATCAACGAGGTGGTGGCCGCCAATCCGTCTAGCCTGCGCGGCTATATCGAGGTCGCCGGCAAGACCGCCGATCTGGTGCTCGCCAATCCCTACGGCATCGCGTGCAACGGTTGCGGCTTCGTCAACGCGCCGCGTGTGACGCTGGCGGCGGCACAACCCCTGGTTGACGGCGTTGGCGCGCTCAGCGGATTCCGGACGGCGACGGGTACGATCGACGTGTCCGGCAGCGGGCTCGACGCGACGAACGCGCGGCTCGACCTCTTCGCGCGCGCCGTCTCGATCAACGCCGGCCTGTATGCGGATACCGTGACCGCCAGCCTCGGCGCGGGCGACATCACACGCGACGGCGACATAGTCGTGGTCGGGCAGCGCACGGCAGCGCAGCCGAACCAGCCCGCCTTCGCGCTCGACGTCGCGGCGCTCGGCGGGATGTATGCGCGGTCGATCAAACTGATCGGCACCGAGCGCGGGCTCGGCGTCAACGTCGCAGGCGATCTCGCCGGGCTCGAACAGGGCGTGACGCTGTCGTTCGACGGCAGGATATCGGTGCCCGGCGCGATCACGGCGAAGACGGCGGTCGCGATCGAGACCGCAGGTGCGCTCGACGTTGCCGGCCAGATCTACGGCGAAGGCACGACGACGTTGAAAGGCGCGAGCCTGGCGGGCAATGGCCTGATCGGCAGTGGTGGCGACCTCACGGTCACGACCGGCGCGCTGAGCAGCGGTGGCACGCTCGCCGCCGGACTGACCCGTGACGGACGTGTCACGCAGGGTGGCACGTTGCGCCTCGATGTCGGCGGCACGGCGGCGCTGACGGGGCGGCTGCTGGCGCGCGATGCCGTGTCGCTGACGGCGGGCAGCATCGTGAACCAGGGACTCGCGAGCGGCGGGACGCTGACGTTGCGCACCGCCACGCTCGACAATAGCGGCGGCACGATCGATGCGCGGACGGCGCTCGACGCTCAGGCGGGCGCGGTCGGCAATATCGGCGGCGTGATCCAGTCCGGCGGCGCGCTGGCACTCACCGGCAGCAGCCTGGCGAACGATCGTGGCGCGGTGCTGGCGCTCGGCAGCGATACACTGACGCTGGGCTTCACCGGCGTGATCAGTGGCAGCGGTGGGCAGATCGGCGGCAATGGCGATGTGTCTGTCAGGGCTGGCGCGCTCGGCATCGACGGTGTGGCGGGCAGCATCACGGCGAGCAAGGCGCTCGATCTCAATGTCGACGGTGATTTTACGATCACCGGCAAGGGTCTGGTCGCGGGCGGTGGTGCAACGACGGCCAATGTCGGCGCGCTCGGCGTCACCGAAGGCGGCTTGCAGGGCGGCAGTGCACTGACCGTGCGCGCAGGCTCGGTCACGATCGGCAGCGGTGGCCAGGTCAGCGGTGGCAGCGTGACCGCCGACACGGTCGGTACGATGACGAACGCCGGCCTGATCGCGAGCGCAGGACGAGTCGACCTGACCGCAGCCACGCTGACGAACACCGGCACGATTTCGGGCAATGGCGGCACGAGCCTGAAGGCTGCGGGGCTGGTCGCGCAGGACGGTCTGATCGCGTCCGACGGCGCTATCGACATAAACGCAGGAGCTTTCACCTCGCGTGGCGGCACGGTCGAAGCGGGTGGGGCGCTCGGCGTTTCGGCGGGATCGGTGGCGCTCGATCGCGCCAGCCTGACCGTGCTCGGATCGGGCACGCTGGCGCTGGCGAGCCGGGGCGCCTTGACCGCAGCGGGAACGCGCATCGGCAGCAACGGCAACGTGGCGATCGGCGCCACGACGCTGGCGTTCACCGACAGCCGAATTACCGCGCTTGGCGCTCTCGCGATCGATGCTACGGCGGGAGATCTCGCATTCGGTAGCGGCGCGACGATCGAGAATGGCGGCGACCTGACGCTGACCGCGACGGGCACGCTGAGCCACGCCGCCGACATCGTTGGTCGCGGACAGAATCTGACGCTGCGTGCGGCGACGATCGATAACCGTGGGGGTGCGATCCTGCATCTCGGCACCGGCACGCTCGCGCTGTCGGGCAGCGATGCGATCGACAACAGCGGCGGTCGGATCGCGACCAATGGCGCGCTGTCGCTGATCGCCGGCGGGTTCGCCAACACCGGTGGCACGCTCACCTCGGCCGGCGGCGCCGGACTTACGATCGCCAGCGATCTGGCGAACGAGAATGGCCTGATCGCAGCGGGCGGCGGCCTCACGCTTCGGGCCGGTGCGACCCGTAACGCTGGAGGATCGTTCGAAGCCGCCGGCCCGCTGGACGCGCGTCTTACCGCGCTCGATGGCGGAACGTTTGTCGCGACCGGATCGGCGGGAACGCTGACGCTCGACGTCCGCGATGCGATCAGCGGTTCGGTCCTGGTCGGCGCCACCACCGATGGCACCGTCACCGCGAGTTCGCTCAACCTTGCCAGCGGGTCGCGACTGACGGCGGGCGGGATGCTGACGGTCGGCGCGCGCGACGGGGACATCGCGCTGGCGGGAGGCACGCTCGATGCGGCGAAACTCAAGCTGACCGCCGCGCGCGCGATCCTCACGGGCAGTGGCGGGCTGATCCAGTCGACCGGCGCGACGACGATCGCGGCGGACTCGCTGACCACGACCGGCGGCCGCGTCGTGGCGGGCGGCACGCTCGACGTGACCGCGAGCACGCTGGATAATCGCAACGGCTTGCTGGCGTCCGGCGTCGATGGCGCGACCTTTACCGTCAACACGCTGGCCAACGATCGCGGCACGCTCGGCGGCGACGGATCGGTCGTCGTGACGGCGACGAGCGTCGACAATGGCGCGGGTACGCTTGCGGCAGGCGGCGACCTGACGCTGTCGGCCGCAAGCCTGGCCAACGCGACCGGAGGACAGATCTGGGCGGACCGCGATGCGCGCGTGACTGCAACGGGGACGCTCGCCAACCGCGGGAGCATCGCCGCCGCACGCGACCTGACCGTCAAGGCTGGCGCACTCGACGGCGGTAGCGGGGCTGGCGCTGGCACGCTCGCCGGCGGCCGACTGCTCGACATCAACTCGGGCGGCGGCACGTTCGGTCGGCTCGTCGCACCGACCGCGCTGACGCTTGGCATAGCAGGCGATCTGACCAACGCTGCCGGCGAGACGATCGCGACGCCGGGCGCGCTGACGCTGAACATCGGGGGCAGCTTTACCAACGCGGGCACGGTGCAGGGCGGTACTGCGATCGGCATCGCCACGGGTGGATCGATCGCCAACCAGGCCAGCGGCACGATCGTCGCGCCGACGCTGACGCTGACTGCGGGCACGACGTTCGATAACCAGGGGCTCCTCAACGGCGGGGCTGTGTCGGCGACCGCCGCACAGATCGCCAATGGCGGCGCGATCTTCGGCGACAGCGTCGCGCTGTCCGGTACGGGCGGCATCGTCAACGCGGGCGACAGCGCGGTGATCGCCACCCGCGGCGGGCTCCTGTCGCTGTCGAGCGGCGGCGATATCGTCAACCGCGATGGCGCACTGCTCTACAGCCTCGGCAATCTGGTCGTCACCGGTTTCGGTGGAACCGGGCGTGCGGGCTCGCTGCAGAACCTGTCGTCCGACATTCAGGCACAAGGCGACATCGTGATCGCCGCGACCCGCCTGCTCAACGACCGTAGCGTGTTCACCACCGAAGAGGCGCTCGTCTCCAGTCGAGATGTCGAGACCATCGACAACCGCAATCGGCGCAACAGAACCATAACCCAATATCTGGAGACGATCACCGACACGAAGATCCTTGCCGACAGCGGGCAAGCCCGGATCATCGGCACCAACGTCACGGTCGATGCCGACAGCGTCACCAACCGGCTTTCGACGATAAGCGCGGCAGGGAACCTCGGGGTTGGCGCCGCGGCCGTGACCAACACCGCGTTTACCGGGTATTACACCACCAAGCAGGACGGCGTGATTCTGGGGCAGACGCGTAGTTGTCCGTTCTTGTTCGGCTGCGGCAACTGGCGGACGCGAACGACGACGCCGCTCAATACCGTCGATGCGCAGGCGACCTTCACGACCCCGTCGACGATCACCGCGGGGGGCACGCTGACGATCGATGCCGTCACGATCGACAACCTCGTCCTGACCCCGGATGGCAGCACCGCGGACATCTTTGCGGCGAGCGCGCGGCCCGGCAGCGTCACCGCCGGTGGCGCCGTCGCCGTCGTGACCACGAGCGCGGTCGTCGCACCGGGCAGCACGCCTGGCGTGATCGCCGGTACCGCGATCGACCCGACCTTCGGCTTCGCGGTCAAGCCGCCGACCGATCGCGCGAGCGGCGGGGCCGGCAGCGCGACGCTCGATCTGGGCGGACTGTTCCAGTTCGCCAGCTCGAGTTCGCAGGTGCTGGTCCAGGCGGACCCCCGGTTCAACAACTACGATACCTTCCTGTCGAGCGACTATTTCCTCGACAAGCTCGGCTATGATCCGTCGCGCGTGCAGCGCCGGCTCGGCGACGGGCTTTACGAGCAGCAGCTGATCGCGAACCAGCTCGTCGCGCTGGTCGGCGCGCAGCGGCTGGCTGGCTATGCCGACAACCAGGGCCAGTATCGCGCGCTGCTCGATGCGGGGGCGACCTTCGCAAAGACGTACAATCTGGCGCTCGGCGTCTCGCTGTCGCCGACGCAGATGGCGACGCTGACCAGCGACATCGTGCTGCTCGTGGAGACCATTGTGCAGACCCCGTCGGGACCGCAGACGGTGCTCGCGCCGCGCGTCTACCTGACCAAGGCGGCCGCGGGTGATCTGACCAGCGGCGGCGCGATCATCGCCGGGCGCGATATCCAGCTGCGCGCATCCGACTCGCTGACCAATGCGGGCGTCATCCGTGCTAGCGCCAGTGGCACACTGGCCGGCGGCACGATCGTCAACAGCGGTCGGCTCGATCTAGGCAACCGCGGCATCGTCTCGGCGACCGGCGACCTGATCGATCGGGGCGGTGCGATCACCGGCGGCGACCTGACACTCGCCGCGGGCCGCGATCTGACGCTGGCACCGGTCGCGACGACGCGCACCGTCGCGACGCGCTACTATGGCGGACGTTCGGACCAGCAGGTCTCGCTGACGACCACCACGACCAATCGCGGCAGCGACATCGCCGCGACCGGGAATCTCGATCTGCTGGCTGGGCGTACGCTGTCCGTCACCGGCGCGAGCGCGGCTGCGGGCGGCAATCTGGTCGCCTCCGCCGGGCAGAATATCGTGATCGGCAGCACGACCGACAGTGGCACCGCGTTCGCGGTCGGCCGCGAAGGCAAGACGCTGTTCACGCAAACCCAGACCGAACGCAGCAATGTCCTGTCGGATCTGCGCGCGGGCGGCAACATCACCTTGGCGACGCCAGGCGCGCTCGCGGTGAACGGCGGCACGGTCACCGCAGGCCGCGCGCTTGCCGTCGACGCGGGGAGCATCGGCGTGACCGGCGTGGTCGACAGCACGCAGCTGCAGCGCGACACGCAGAAGACCTCCGGCGGCTTCCTGTCGTCGACCAAGACCACCACGGCCTATAACGGCACCGACCAGAGCGTGGTCGCGTCGACGCTGTCGGGGGACACGGTCGCGCTCCGCAGTACGGGCGACACGCGGATCGCCGGTTCCAACGTGGTCGCGAACAACGGCGTCTCGATCGCCGCGGGTGGCGCGATCGACGTCGGTACGCTGACCGCGACCGACACCGAGGCGCAGTCGACACGCGTCAAGAAGAGCGGACTGTCGATCGGTGGCGGCGGGCTGTTCCTCGGCGTCGCCAAGAACCGCAACGACGTCGACACCACCAGCATCACCAACACTGGCTCGCTGATCGGATCGACCGCGGGCGACGTCACGCTTGATGCCGGTCGCGCGCTGACCGTGACCGGCAGCCAAGTGACCGGCACCGGTCTTACCCGGCTGAGCGGCGAGAGCGTCGCGATCCGCAATGCGACCGACGTGACGACCACCGACACGCTCAACAAGTCGTCGAGCATCGGCATCAGCGTCGGCGCGCAGAGCCCCGTGCTCAGCGGGTTGCAGGGCGTGCGCGATTCCGGCCGCATCCTTGGCAACGCCAATACGAACGCCCGGACCAGCGCGGTGGCCGGACTTGCTGGCGGACTGGCCGCCTACAACGCCGCCGATGCGCTCAAGGGCGGCGTCACCAATCTCGCGGCGGTCGGCGTCAGCTTCGGCGTGTCGAGCAGCAAGGCGACCTCGAAAACGCGCGACGAGACCAATGTCGCCAGCCGGATCGCCGGCAACGACGTGGCGATCGCGGCGCGCAACGCCGGTGCAGCCTCGACGATCGCGGTGCAGGGCAGTGAGGTCACCGCGGCGCGCAACCTGTCGCTGACCGCGCCGGGTGCGATCACGCTCACGTCGGGCACGGAGACCGACACGCTGGAGCAACAGAACAAGTCCTCCGGTTTCTCGGTCGGCGTCCAGCTCGGCCTGTCCGGTGGCGTCACCCCGAACGCGTCGTTCAATGCGGGCAAGGGGAGCGCGAGCGGCACCGACGTGCGCCACGTGGAGAGCGTCCTCAGCGCCGGCAACGCGGTCTCGATCGCGACACCCGACGCGCTCACGCTGCGTGGCGCGCAGGTGATCGGCAACCGCGTCGACGTGAACGCGGGTTCGCTTTCGATCGTCAGCGAGCAGGATCGCGCAACCTACGCCGAGCGCCAGCGTAGTCTGGGGCTGTCGGTCAGTCCCGGCACCGTCGCGGGCAACCTGACCTCTGGCCGCCAGACCGGTGACTTCGCCAGCGTGCGCGAACAGTCGGGCATCTATGCGGGGCAAGGTGGCTACGGCATCACCGTGGCCGGGAACACCAACCTTGTCGGCGGCGTGATCGCGAGCGACGCGGCAGCGGCACGGAATCGGCTCACGACGGGCACGCTGACCGCCAGCGATCTCGCCAACCGCGAACAATACAAAGCGAGCTCGCTCACTATCGGCGGCGGCATTGGCGGCGTTGGCAAGAACGCGAACGGCGAGGCGAAGGCGCCCGGTACACCCGGAAGCGCCTTGCCGGGCATCCGTACGGGCATCGGCACGATTAGCGCGACGCCACCAGTCGCTTTGGGGGCATCGGGAAAGCAGTCCGGCACCACCTATTCGGCGATAGCGCCGGGTACGATCGATATCACTTCCGGCGACACCGCCAGCCGCGCCGTGGCAGCGACGATCGGGCGTGACACGGCAGGCGCCAATGCAGGTGCACTGATCCAGCAATACGACGCGAACAAACGCGAGGAGATCGCGCTGGGCTTTGCGGCTGCGACGCAGCTTGCGAATCAGACGGGCAGCTTCTTCGCTAATCGGGCGGCAGAGGAGCAGCAAGCGCGGTTGAAGGCTGACGAAGCGCAGCGGCAGTTGGCCCGCGGGTCGGATTTGGCAGGCAATCCGCTGACAGATGCAGTGCGCGAGGAGCTGAGTCAGACGGTCGTGACAGAGACGGATCGCTCGCGGAATCTGCGCGACAGCTTCGGTGCGGGAAGTGCGGCGCGGGTCATAGCGACTGCAATCAACGGCGCTGCAGGAAGCAACGTCACCGGCAGCTTCACCGGCCTCGTCCAAAGTGCGGCCGCGAACATCATTCAAAGCCTGGCTGTGACCCAAGTCAAGTCAATCGCCGACAGCTTGCAGAACAGTCGGGGCGAGGCCTCTGGACAGAGTGAAACAGTCCGGGCTGCGTTACAGGCAGTCGTCGGTTGCGCGGGCGCGACAGCCGGCGGCGGCGGGTGCGCCAGCGGGGCCACGGGGTCGGCCGCCAGCGTCGTTTTGAACTACCTGCTGACAAGCTACGCCGATGCGAAGCCGTCGATTGATCCGGTGACAGGCCGACCGGCCGAACGCGCCCTGCAGGATCAGGAAGCGCGCAAGAACCTCGTTGCGACGGTCGTTGCCGGCGTTGCCGCGGGTAGTGGGCTTGACGTTTCGACCGCTGCGCTTGCGGCGCAAACCGAGACTGAGAACAACGATCTCGGCGGTGCGCGCATTTGCGGGATCGCGTCACCGAACTGCAAGGGGCCGACGATCGATCAGTATCTGGCCAAGCCCGAGGTCCGCAACCTCGTGGCTATGCTGAAGCTGACCGACGCACAGGCCCGTGCCTGTCTGCAGCCCGGACCTGAATGCGCTTCGGTCGCGAACTATCGACGCGGGCTGCTTGCTGAACTGTCGCGCGACGGGTCGGCCAATCCTGACGACGTTGCACGAGTCCAGGCGGCGGGTTTGAGCGAACTGGGCGGCATTACGGCGCAGGCCGAGGCCGATCGGCAGTATATGACAGCTCTCCGCTCGAGCGATCCGACGCTGGCCGACAAGCTTGCTGGGCAGTCGCTCGCAGTACGCACGCTCGTCTATCAAGACGTCGTCAACAATGCTGGCGACAACGTGGTCGGGCGTCTCTCCGCCGGAGTGCTCGGAACGCTGTTCGACGAAGATACGCTGACGGACCTCTATCTTGCGCGTAAAAGCGATGCTGCGGGTGAACGCCATGGTGCGTTCGACGAGGCCCTCTCCCAAGGCCTCGCCAACGCGACGGCGATCGCCAACACCGCACGCGCAAATGCCGATCGTGAAGCATCGATCATGCGGGCACAGCGCATGCCTGAGAGCCTCGTAAAAACTTACCTGTTCAAGGAGTATTACAACGCGGCGGTCGATGAACGAACAGCGACTGGCCTGCTTGGACAAGTTCAGTTTCTTGGCGATTATTTCTCTGACCCGGGGCGCATTACCGGCAATTTGGCAAAGGGCTCGATTCAGGGGCTGGATAACGCGCTCCTGGATGACACAAGCACTGCGGAGTACCTGCGGCGAGCGGGAGTGGCGATCGACCAGTTCGCTGGTTCGAGCATCACCAACAAAGCGACGGCGCTTGGGAAGGTCCAAGGGGACGTCACAATCGCCGCGATCGATGCGGTTGTCGCGAAGGGGGCTGCGAACCTCACCGGACGACTTGGCGCGGCTGGCGGTTCTACAGCAGGAGAGATAGCCGCCGCTGACCAGCTCGCTATCGATCGCACGACACTCGACGCGTTCTCACCTGCTCAGTCGGTCAATCAGGCGGGTGCCAATCAGATAATAATCGGGCGGATCAACCCGACGGAAATCCTGGCGATACGCAAGAAATACGCATTGTCGAGTGCTGACACGGTGGCGGCAGCGCGGACTGACATTCCAGAACTACAGTTCGAGCTTTTCGAAGGTCTCTCGCCAATGCTCAGGCAGGAAGCGGGTTTGCCATCGCTCGACAATCTTTACGGTTCGAACCGCCCGATTCAATCTCCTCGCAACAATGCCCTCTTCACACGACATGCAGAGGAAGACGTCTTGAACGCGCTTGCGACAAAGCTGGATAAGCTACCCCCTTCCGCTCTAAGCGGAAGATCGATCGGACTTGAGATATCCAATGCATCTGGAGTATGCACCGCATGCTACCAAGGCTTGACGAATCCTCAGGTATCGTCGGGGGTGATCAAGCAGTTCAGTGAAAGATACCCAAGTCTTACGATCCGAATTACATCGCAAGGCGGATCAGCGAGGCCGGGTGTCTATGAGTTGGTGGTTAAGAATGGACGAAAGGTTGGCCCTTGATTGATGATCGTGAATTCCAATCGCTGAGTGTTGATCAGCAAAACAAATTATTGGTATGCTTGGCTATTAACTCCCTTCCTGTTTTGGCTAAATACAAGCTACCGTTGGAAGTTGCTAAGCGCAGCATTGACGCCTGTCTGAAATCTATTGAAAATAAATCGTTCGCTGCTAAACTGATATCAATAAATCTCAATCATCCAGATCCAGATCTGGATCTGAGCGCTCAATATAGTTTTATCGATGATGATGGCGCAGCGGAACTAGCGCTTGACATAGTCAGCTTCGCTACTGGCGCGGCGGCAAATGCAGCATACAGGAGGCAAAACCTGGATGGTATGCCCGAACCAGTTGCTCTGGCTACGCCGGATGTCACAGTTGGCGCCATTGATAAATTCAAGACGTTATCAAAGTTGGGGTTGGTTAAAGATATCGGACAGCCGTAGTTTTCTTCGAGGCTGCCGTTGTTGGAGGCGTCGACTACTGACTGGATTTCCGATGAGATGAAGAAAACGGAAATATGGTCCGTTGCGCCGCCCCTCGCTGCGATTGGTGTCCGAGCGTCTTCTTCTCGATATAGTGCACGTCGTTACCGTCACGAGTTCGATCCTCGTCGATCCTAGCGGACGAGATCGAGCACCTGTCCTTGAGCAGGCGCCGTGCAGGCGCGCGGCAAGACGGATCTCAACGTCCAAAGCCGGAGCGTCACGTCGACGTCCTTCATTCGCGACATGGCCGCTATGAGGACGGTCGCATATGTTCCGCTCTCCCGCGGTCGGGAAAGCCTCCGTCCGGTCCCTTGCTACGTCCTCGGCTAGGCGCGCGGCCCCTTTCGATGAGCGCGCTCATTAGCTTGTGAAGGACCGGGGGTGGGTGTGGAGCACATGGGCTGACTGAACCACGCGGCGCGATCGTGACGACGGGCGATCGCTAGGGATCTTCACAACATTCGATTGGTTCGGAAGGCCCGCGCTGTCTTCGCTGCGGTTCCCATTCGAAAACACTCCCGCCTTCTTGATCGCAATCCATCAACGAAGGTGCAGGGTGTCGGTGCAGGCGTAGCCCTCCCGGCAGACCCGTTCCGCCGCGCGGCGCGAAGCGGCGACGAGTTCGAAGCCGTCGTTCGTCATCGGATGCAGCGTCGTAGTGCGTGATCCACCGTATTGCGGCCGTTCGGGCCTGTTCCTGTTGGCGTGGAAGAACGCCGTCAGCCGCGCCGCGACCAAACCGTGCGATCGCAGCTTCTCGCCGGCACGCGGCGCGTATTGCGACAGGGCGCCCATTTCGTCCGAAGTCCACGACCGGCGTCCCGAACGATCGCGTCACCGCCACCCCCGGCAGGAGCGGTCGCCTACGTTCCACCCTCCCTAGCCGGGATATTCTCCGTCCGGTCCCTTGCCACGTGTCTGGCTAGGCGCGTCCGTGACGACGAAGGCGCGCGCAACCGACCCGACGCCGGACGGAGAAAGGACGCCGTCCCTACGAACCTCTTTAGTCTGTTCTGTTAAGGGTGACAGCCGCGTCACCCTAGGGTGACACGGATGTCACCCCTGAAGCTCTGCAGCCGACAGCCCCGTTCGCAATGGCTCGCCCTGGTGCGTAGGTCGTCCGTCGACCCTGTTCCGCGCTCTACGCCCGTGACCGTGCCGCCGCCTGGGTCCATTGCGGGGAGAGTGCCGCCATGGGCAGACGCGTTCGGCCTTCGGGGCGGGCTCGCGCATACCCGCTGGTCGATGGATGACGCCGAGACACCTACGTACGGCCGAGCCGCCCTGCGATGGTTCGCCGACCGATCCGATCCGACCAAGCTGCTCGCCCGGCGATATGGCCAGGCCGAATGGCGAACTCTTCGGCCCGCGATAGTCGAGATCTTCGATCTGGACAGGACGCATCACTTCCTGAGGGCGGCACCATCATTCCTGGAACGCGTCCACGAGCGCCAGATCACCGTACCCATGCGAAACGTGCTCGAACGCGATCCGCGGCGGCGTCTCGAGAACTATCAGGCGCTGATGGACGCCTGCGGTGCGGACGTGGACGATCCCCTGATCGGGGTGATCGCGATCGAAGCCGACGACTCACGGCGACGTCTCGATCTCGCCATCCACGCGATCGCCCGATGCGGGCGGCCGCGATGTCTGGTCGTCGAGGCGAAGTTCAAGGCCCCGCTTAAGCCTCGACAGCCGGAGCGGTATCAGGCGACGGTGATGGTCGACTAGCTGGTCGTGGTTTTCATAGTGAAAGCGTTTGACGGTCGCCTCCTTGATGGTGCGGTTCATCCGTTCGACCTGTCCGTTGGTCCACGGATGGTTCGGCTTCGTGAGGCGGTGCTCAATGTCGTTTGCCTCGCATATCATGTCGAAGCGCATCTGGCGCGACCAGGCGGTGTTCCGGTTGCGCGGCTGCTCAGCGAACTGGATCCCGTTGTCAGTCAGGATCGTGCGGATCCGGTAGGGCACAGCTTTCAGCAGGCGTTCGAGGAACTCCCACGCCGTTCGCCGATCGGCCTTGTCGACCAACTGGGTAACTGCGAACTTGCTGGTGCGGTCGATGCCGAAGAACAGGTAAAGCTTGCCTTCGGCGGTCTGCACCTCAGCGATATCGATGTGACAGAAGCCGATCGGATAGCGCTTGAAGCGCTGGCGCTTCGGCTTGTCACCCTCGATGTCCGGCAGGCGGGAGATGCCGTGCCGCTCGAGGCATCGATGCAGCGCCCATCGGGTCAGATGAGGGATCGACGGCTGCAATGCGTAGAGGCAGTCGTCCAGCGGTAGCGGGGTATGCCGGCGGAACGCGACGGCGGCCACCTCCTCAGCTTGGGTCAGGGTCGTTGAATGAGGGGCCTTCGGCCCGGTCTTCAGATCCTCGACCGTCGCCCGCTCACGCCACTTTGCGACCGCCTTGGGGTTGATCCCCAGTTCCTGGCTCAACGTCGCGAGCGAAGCTTGCGATCGCTGTATTGCTGCTCTGACGGCGTGCGTGGTCGTGGCGCTCCCGTGACGTACGTGTCCCATATGGCGTCCATCCATTCAACGAAGGGATCGCAACATCAAACCGTGGGATCAAACACCTAAGACATTCCCAATATCGCCAAATCCCCCCCCAACGCACCCGTTTCTGATTCTGTAAGACTAAGTTGGAAGCCACCCACAATCACGAGACCAGCGGCCCGGAACACATTCCGTCTTCTCAAATGGACAGGTTCGCAGACGCGAGTCCGGCCGCGTCAGAGCAGATCGCTGAAAAATGAGCCGCGTCGAGGCTGGCCGCGCCGATAAGGAGGCCGTTCACGTTAGGGAGCCTTAAAATGGTCTTTGCGTTTTTCGAGTCGACCGATCCACCGTAAAGGATCGGAATTTGCCGGCCTCCTTCTCCCCAAACGGCCTCCATCTGCCCGCGAATATGCGCGTGCGCCTCGCTAATTTCCTGGTCTTCTGGACGGCGGCCCGTGCCGATCGCCCAGACGGGCTCATATGCAATGACGAGATCGGACGAATTTACCGTGCGGGGGACGGCATGCAAGATCTGCTTCGATAGGACAGTTAGAGTGTCCCCCGCGGCTTTCTCGTCCAAGCTTTCGCCGACGCAAATTACAGCCTTCAAGTTTGCGTCGATCGCGCGAATTGCTTTTTGTCTGATGTTTTCGTCAGTCTCACAATGGCGTCGGCGTCGTTCCGAATGTCCCAGAAGGGCGAACGTCGCTCCCGCATCGGACAGCATCTCGGCCGACAGTTCCCCTGTGAAGGCCCCGTCCGTTTCGCTACTGCAATCCTGTCCGCCGATAGCGATTCTATAGGGGAGACCGACGGCTGCAGCGCTCTCGAGAAGGGTTGCTGGTGGGAAGACGATGACGTCAACGGCATCGGCTATTGGTTCGGTTTTCATGCCGATTTCCCTTACGTTGGCCAACGATGCGGATATACCGTTCATCTTCCAATTGCCCGCAATCAAGGGCCGGATACCAGCGGAGCCTTGTTGTTGGTCTCCAGCGTTCAAGCCAAGCGCGAACCTCAACACGCTGCTCCGAAAGTAACGGCCAGCTCAACGACGTCTTCTCGCGAAAGCATTCGCTTCGGCATACCGCGAAGCGTCACAAGAAGTTTGGCTGTCTCTTCCAGCTCCTCTGCGGCGTAGACCGCAGACACGATATCCTTTCCGGTAACGACGGGTCCATGATTGGCGATAAGGATTGCCGCATATTGTCCCCCAAGGTCACGGATGAGATCGCCAGCTTTCTTGTCGCCGGGCCTGACATAGGGAACCAGCCTGACCTGGCCGACTCGCATGACGACATACGGCGTCAGCGCGGGAATGCAGTCGTTCGGATCGGTGTCCGCAAGACACGATAGTGCAGTTGCATAGGTCGAGTGCAGGTGAACGACAGCACCCGTGCCCCGACGAGTCTCATAGAAAGCGCTATGAAGAAAAACCTCCTTCGACGGCGCGTCGCCGGAAATGTGACGGCCGTTCCGATCGATCTTGCTGATCTTCGCAGGGTCGAGAAAGCCAAGGCATGAGTTGGTTGGCGTTATGAGCATGCCGTCGTCGACGATGGCGCTTATGTTTCCGGCCGAGCCAACGGAAAAGCCGCGTTCAAAGAGCGAACGGGAGAGGCGAGCGATATCGTCGCGGATCTTTGCTTCGGAGCTCACGGGCCCATCCTTTCGAGCGCTTTGGAGAAAAAGTCTGGCGAGCCGAAATTGCCGGATTTCAGGGCAAGCGCGATCGGTTTGTTTCCGGAAGAGAGCAGCACTGGCACGCCCGGATCAATCTCCTGGCCGATCGTCAGGGCGCCGAGGTCGAGCGCCGAGACAACCGCGCCGGATGTTTCGCCCCCGGCGACGATCAATCTGGTCACTCCGGCCGCGATCAAATTGCGGGCAGCGTCGGCAAAGAAGTCATCCAGCTTTGAGGCGACTTGGGTCTTGCCGTATTTCTCCTGCATCCTGTCGACCTCGTCCGGCGTATTGGACGAGTAAGCAAGAGGAGCGTGGCCGTGGTTGGCGGTTATAAAGCTAACGATCTGGTCCGACGCAATCTCTCCGCTCATGACCTTGTCAACGTCGATGCTCAACGTCGGGTGAGAGCGTTTGTGGACGTCGATCTGACGCCGCGTTGCGCCGGAACAACTGCCGACCAGGATAGCCTCGGGCCCGTCGGTACCGATGGCCACGCCGCGCGTACCGGCAGCTTTTCCGCTCCTGATGAAATTTTCCGCCAGTCCGATCGCGATGCCGGACCCGCCGGTCACAAGCTTATGCCCGACAACGGCGCGCCCGATAGTAGCAAGGTCATCGTCCGATGTCGCATCCACGATCGCCAGGACCTCGTCAGCGGAGTTCAGCGCTTCGGCGATCGCTTCAGCGCCCTTCGTGACAACGGCATGTTCGACAAAACCGACGGGAGATCGAGTCTGATAGCCGAGCCAACGCCGTATGTCTGGATCCGTCATGGGCGTGAGCGGATGGTGTTGAAGGCCTGACTCATTGAGCAGCCGGTCGCCGACGAACAGGTGCCCCATATAAACGGTCCGTCCAGCACCCGGAAATGCCGGGCAAGCGACGACACCTTTCACGCCAAGTGCGGCCGCGAGCGCCTCGCCAACAGGGCCGATGTTGCCTAGCTCCGTGGAATCGAAGGTCGAGCAATATTTGAACACGATCTGCTCGCACCCTTGGGCCAGCAGCCACGCAAGCGCCTTCAGGGACTGGTTCACCGCGTCGGCGACGGGGATTGTCCGGCTCTTGAGTGCAACGACGCCCGCCTCGACCTCCCTCGGCGCATCAAACAGCGGAACACCGAGAAACTGCGCCGTCTTCAGCCCGCCATGCGGTGGCAGGCCCTTCGCGATTGTATTCGCAATATCGCTCGCGCCGGTAAAATCGTCGGCGATGACACCTAAAATCATTTGGTCTCCGTTAGCGCCGTGGACGCAGATCGTACGGGGAGGGGGGCGCCAGTATCGGTTTGCCGGCTCAGCAGTTCTCGAAGCTTCATAACCGCCTGCTCGGGGCTGCTTAGAACCGGAATCGGCGTTGCCGCCTGTGTTTGCCGTAGAGCCGGCGCCATCGAGAATTGTGCAAGCGTGATGGAGTCGACGCCCGACAGCGACCGCGCGGCTTCTGCGATAAGTCCGTTGTGCGTGGCCATCTGGCCGGCATGCAGCGCCTCGATCGCACCGGGGACGAACATGCTGCAAATTTCGGCATCGGAGCCGAGGCGCATCGCCTCCTTGCGGAACTCCTCTTCCATGCTCTCTGCCGCCGGCGCGAACGTATAGAGCATGGCGGTTTTGCCGCCGCGCGCGATTACCGCTTCGAACATTGCCGCGTTAGGCTTGAGAACGGGCACGTCCACCGTCGCCGCGGCTTTCTCGATGGCAGGACCGAAAGCCGAACATGTGAACAGCACCGCTTCACTGCCGGTGGACACGGCATAGCGTGTCAGGCTCGCGATGCGTCCTGACAGTTTCTCAGGGATATCAGCCGCCTTCGCACGATCGGGCGCAAGACTGTCCTCAAGAATGTTGACGGGCTCAGCTTCAGGCCAGATCGACCGAAACGCTTCACGAATGGGCGCCATCGCGGCAGGCGTGGCGTGAATGATCGCAATCCGCTGCGACTTCAACATCGTGGTGCTCTCTCTGTGATGCCGAGGTCCGAGGGCCTCGAGCGGGTTGCCTGTGCCGCCCATCCCTTGCTCACGCACCGACGCGGCGGGATTTACTATTGACAGTAACAGCATACGCGACGGTATACGGTCAAGTATAAATTGGAGACAAGTGATGAAGATAGTGGTCCTGCCTGGTGACGATATTGGCCCGGAAATCACCGACGCCGCGCTTCTGGTGCTGACCGAGGCGGACAAGCGCTTCGATCTCGGACTGAAGTTCGAGCAGCACGAAGTGGGAATGGCGGCCCATCGCAAAAGCGGTACGACGCTACCTAACGGCGTATTGGAGGCGACATTCGACGCGGATGCGGTCTTGCTCGGGCCGGGCGGTATGACTGCTTATCCCCCGGCCTCCGAAGGGGGCATCAATATCCCCGGAACGATCCGCAAGAGTCTCGATCTCTATGCGAACCTGCGGCCGGCACGCTCGCGCCCGGGACTGGAGCGGGCACGGCCCGGCCTCGACTGCCTCATTGCCCGCGAGAATACCGAAGGCTTCTATGCCGACCGAAACATGTTTTCTGGGAACGGCGAGTTCATGCCGACTCCGGATCTGGCGCTGGCTGTCCGGAAGATAACCCGCCAGGCTTCCCGTCGGATCTCGGAGAAGGCGTTTGAACTCGCTATGGGCAGGCGCAAGCACGTAACCATCGTGGGCAAGCGTCACGTTCTTCAGGTCAGCGACGGGCTCTTTGTCGAAGAAGCGAAGGCCGTCGCGCGTAAATATCCCGATGTCGCGATCCGCGAAGTGGATATCGACGCCATGGTGGCGGAGATCTACACGAACCCGGATCGGTTCGACGTCATCGTCATCACGAATATGTTCGGCGACATCCTGTCCAATCTGGCTGTGGCGCTTTCTGGTGGGCTGGGGCTTGCTGCCTCCCTCAATGTCGGTGACCGCCGTGCCGCCGCCAATGCTGGTCACGGATCGGCCCCCGATATTGCTGGCAAGGGGATTGCGAACCCAAGCGGTTTCATCCTCAGCGCAGCTATGCTGCTCAACTGGTGGGGCACGCGCGATGGCGGTGACGAAAAGTTCACGCTTGCGGCGAAGTCCATCGAGCGGTCGCTGGACGCCGTTCTGATGTCTGGCCAACGAACTGGCGATCTTGGCGGGCTGCTCGACACCAAGGCTTACGCCAAAGCCATTGCTGACAATCTAAAGGAGCCAGAGCTTAGCGCGATCTGACCCCTTTAGTCGTCGAGGAGGCGAGGCCGCAAAACCGCCGAAGCGCGCAGCTGGAGCGGGAGAGGCACGATAGCCAAGATGTAAGTTTGGGTATACGACGGCGTATAAATGCCCTGACCTGGATTGACGTAGTGACTGACAATCGGACCAATTACGAGATCGCGTATACCTCGCTTAAACGAGATATCCTCGCCGGGAGCTACCGCCCCGGTGTCTCGATTTCGATTGGCGACGTCGAAAAACGCCTTGGCATGAGCCGTACGCCAATCCGGTTAGCGCTTCAGCGGCTCTCCGAAGAAAAGTTGCTCGAGGTTCTTCCTCGACAGGGATTTCGGGTGCCGTTGATATCCCGGAAGGAATTAAGGGATGTGCAGGAGACCTTGGCCGGCCTCGAACTCACGGCGATAGAGTGCATCCATAACCGTCGGTCCGTCAGCGAGCTTGGTCCCCTTGTCGACGCCGTCCAGAAAATGGGCACCGCGAATGCCCAGGGCGACCTAAAACTCTGGTCCGAGGCAGATGCCGAATTTCATGCGGCGCTCTTCTCGTTGAGCGGCAACGATGTCCTTGGAACATGCGCCAACCAATTTCTCGAACAGATTTGGCGTATCCGGACACTTACCCGGATGATGCGGCCGACCCCGGTGGAATCGACAGAGGCACATGCCGCGCTTGTCCAGGCATTGTCGGAGCGCGATTTGTCAGCCGCCCGAGCGATCCATAGCCAGCAACGTTCCCGTAGCGCCGCGGAGATCGATCGGATCCTGGAAAGCTTGGAAACGACGGTGATCTAAGTGGTCTATGGGTCGCGAACGATCGGCGCCGTCGCTCTAACAAAACGGCATTAACATTGAAAATTGGGGGGAGGAAATGAACGAACTTGAGAAGCTTCGGGGGTTGATGAAGGCTCATACGGGAGTGGAGTGGACCTGATTCACGCTTTCGCTGGATGCAAGCGGCGAGGCCAAGACAAAATTCAATCATTCTTGATTGATGGGTGCCTAAGCGGCGCAGGTCATCTCGGAAGCGATGAAGGAGGTTTGGCGCGCGCCGAACTGGCTAGACTTGGCCCGAAACGTTCCGCTTCTCTTAACTTGCGGTCGGCGCTGATGCCGCAGCTGGCGCCCGCAGGTAGCAAGTGATCTAGGCCTTGACGATCGGCACCTCGGAGATGTGGGTGGTCCACGCAGGCGATCGCATCTCCGACCTCAGCTTCCATTCACGCCTGAATCCTTGCGTCGCCGTCACCGCCGTCCAGGTTCCGAACCTGCCGTTGATAGCGTCGAGGGCGGCCATCAGCCGGTCCCGCTTCCCCGTGTCGTCCTCGAACAGCGTCCGTGGCCGGTCCTCTTCGGGCAGCAGATCGTCGAGCATGATTCCCGCCTTGGTGTAGGCGTAGCCCTCCCGCCAGGCCCGTTCGGCCGCGCGGCGCGCAGCGGCGACGAGTTCGAGGCTGTCGTTCGTCATCGATACAGCGTCGTAGTGCGCGATCCACCGTATTGCGGCCGTTCGGGCCTGTGCCGGTTGGTGTGGAAGAACGCCGTCAGCCGCGCCGCGACAAAGCCGTGCGATCACAGCTTCTCGCCGGCTCGGAGCGCGTATTGCGACAGGGCACCCATCATTCGTTCGAAGTCCACGACCGGAGTCCCGAACGATTGCGTCACCGCCATCCCCTTGCGTCGCGGCTCGACCGCTTCGACGGGACGCCGCGCAGCTTGGCCACCAGCCGCTCGAGAACGACGGTGCCGACCGCGCGCGTCTGCTTCATCGGCATGTCGCGCAGGCATCCAGCGGTGTGGATCCCGAGATCGGTCAGCCTGCGTGCCGTGGCGCCGCCCACGCCCCAGACGTCGCCGACCGGGAACGCGAGCATCACGTCCCGTCGCACGTCTTCGTCCCGCAGGTCGGCGACCCTGCGAAAGCGCGGATCCCTCTTGGCGGCGGCGTCGGCGAGCTCCGCCAGCGTCTTGGCGCCGGCGATGCCGACGCAGGTGGGGATGGTCGTCCACGGCTGGACCTGAGCGCGCATCGCGTGAGCATGGGCGACGAGATCGCGCTGCTCGAATCCGGCGAGGTCGAGGAACGTCTCGTCGATCGAGTAGATCTCGAAGTCCCGCGCGAACGGCTCGCAGGCCGCCAGGACTCGCCGCTGCATGTCTCCGTATAGCGCGTAGTTGGACGAAAGGACGCGGATGTCGTGGGCCCGGACCTTGTCGCACAGATGATGGATCGGATCGCCCATCTTGATGCCGAGCGCCTTGGCCTTGGCCGACCGCGCGATCGCGCAGCCGTCGTTGCTCGACAGCACGACGACCGGCACGCCGATCAGACTCGCGTCGAAGGCGCGTTCGCAGGAGACGTAGTAGTTGTTGCAGTCGATGAGGGCGATCGGCGCGTTCACGTCATCTTGCGCGCAACGCCGACGACGGTGCCCCAGATCTCGACGTGTTCGTCGACCAGGATGTCCGCGAACCCTTCGGCTTCGGGCACCAGCCAATGACGACCGTTGACGTGATGCAGGCGCTTCAGCGTCCGTTCGCCATGGACCAGATCCACCATCCCTCCCCGGAGGATGGTGGATTCTGACGTCCACTCGGCAGAAATCGATCAGCAGATGTGCACCAAGAGGTTGCAGTACCTGCCGCACGGACGAAGAGCGTCTCAACTGCTGGACGCGCCGCTTCTGCGCAGCACCGAGATCATCCGGCATCGCAACAACGCTGACCTGCGGACGATCTTCCATCTCGACGGCACCCGCGTGGTCCCGATGATCGCTCGCGAGTCCTTCGAACGGCTCCAGTTCGCCTGGGGCGAGGGAGTCGCGATCAAGCTCGTCGCCGCGACGCTCGGAACGACGGCGAACGGGGTGGAGCGGATGCTTCGCGACGGGTTGATCGCCGAGGCCGGCAACGATGCCGCGTTCGCGAACACGGACAAGATACGGTTCGATCGCCGTTCCCTGGAGGCGTTCGTCGCCACCATGGAGGACAAGGCGAAGCCCACCCTCGGCCAGCCTTTCCCGTGCACCATGGCGCACATGGCTGCTGGCATGCGCGGCGGCCTGAAGCCCTGGAGCGCGTGGTTCAGTGCGCTGGTCGGCGGCGGCACGTCGTTCACGATCGACGAGGGAGACGAACCGCTGGCTCAACGTCTCCGGCCTAGCGCGGAGGGCGCCGATGGGCTGCGGGCGCTGCCATGCGACGACCTGAGCGGAAGGGCCTTCCGTTCGTCGATGTCGCGAGGGGACGCAGTCGTCACGCTCAATCTGCACCCGCGAGACATGCGCAAGGCGTTCGCCGCATGGCCGTCCGACGAAGCGCTCCCCCTGACCGAGATCGTTGGACTCTCTCGCCGATACGTCGCGCTGTCCGAACTGGCCGCGCTGCTGTCGCATCCCGTCATGGCGGTGGCCGGACTCCCCGGGGATACGATCGGTCGCGGCCGTCTCGGTGGGGTCCCGTCTGCTGCTGCGGCGGCGCAAGACTCGAGACGACTGGCGTGGCCGCTCCGCCGAACGGACCTGAAGGCCAGGCGCCCTCGAACGCTTCGTCCACAGTTGCATGATCGGTCTCACAGGCCTCACAGGCAGCGGCACTTGTTGCGGCATCCCCCGGTCGAAGTCGCGTCGGAGTTCGCCATCGAGCCGTCGGCGCATCATCGGAAGGACGCAAGCATTCCTCTCAGCTGGCCGTCCAGTCGCCGACGTACGTGTTGGAGACGAGCGAGAACCAGATCTGCCTCGTCCTCCGCGATCTCGAGTGAGGTTCGCTGGACCGTGGCTGCGCGGAAGCTGGTCAGGTTCAGGACAAGGCGCCACCTCCCGGACGGATCGTGCTGCTCCCATGACACAGGAAGGTCCTGTATCCGTGAAGGTCCTTAAACTCGTCGAGCGCGCTCGCCACCCTTGAGCCCACCGACGCCAGCGAGCCTTTGGCACCGACCACGACCCCCAAGGCATCGAAGCGCTTGCCGACCAGATGGGGCAGCAGGCTCTCGGCGCCGCCGGTCGCGATCGTTGAAAGATGCGCGAGAGCTTCGCTGACCACCGCTTCGGCCAAGGAATTCTCCTCAATGAAGCGTCCTCGCCAGAGGCTGCACTCGTCACCCGCAACCAATCGATCGCGTCCGGCGGCCACCAGAAGGGGGGCGAAGGAATTCATTCCTCCGCGATATGGCAGATGCGTTACCAAATGACTTCCGGCCACGCAGTCCGGTGGACCTGGACGATAGGCGGGTTCGGTAGTTGGCAGGTAAATCGGCCCGAATCCGGTCAATGGTGATGGCGTTGCTCCGGTCGGACTTCCCGTTTCGAGCCTGCGCCCCCCGGACCCGTCTGCATCAGGTCAATTCCGATCACGATCCGCAACTGGAAGTCCGATTCGATGCGAACGGTCGTCGAACTGGCCTTCAACGAGGTCGGTCAAGCCGCCGACCGGTCGTGAAGGGCGCAACGCCACCCGGTCCTGGTGACGCGCGGAAGGTGCTGCGCTCCACCATCTGCAAGGCGGCCATGATCGGCGCCCCGATTGGCGTCTTGCGGGGGAAGGGTCCGTGTGGCGTGGAGGACCGATCACCACCTTAACGAACGACGCCGGTTGTAGCGTCCATGCTCCAGTATCTCAGTTCATGGGCTGGACTTGTCCCGAAAAAGCGGGAAATCCTTGGCGTTAGTAGCGGATCGAACGATGACGACGGCGGGAAGAAGCGTCGGCACAGGTCCGCCGAAAAACGGAAGGGCGGCAACCGATGCAGAGCGAAGGGACGGACACGACGACCGGTGCATGCGCATTCAGTTATATCGTCGGCGGACTCCCGCTGCGTTCGGACCTGCGCCTGCCTGGACTGATCGAGGCGGCGGTATCGTGCGATCCCTCGATCACAGTCCGGCGGGCGGACCTTTCTCCTTTCCTGTCGAACGTGATCAGCAGCGGCCCGACGTGGCAGATGGCAGACGGGCGTTTCTTTCTGGAAATACCCGGTATCGTTCGGATGCTGCTGTGCGATGGTCGGGATCTTATGTACGATCCTATCGACGGAACGTGCGATTCCGACCTGGACGTGTTTGTCGGTGGCACCGGCCTGGGCATCCTGTTGCAACAGCGCGGTTGGATCGTGCTGCACGCCAGTGCGGTGCGCGTCGGCGACGCTGCCGTGTTGTTCTGCGGCGCTTCGGGGGCGGGCAAGTCGACCTTGGCCGCTGCGCTCGGCTGCCGCGGGTTCGGTCTGGTAGCCGACGACTTCTGTGGCATCACCATCGGCGCAGATGGGGTGGCGCGCGTCCATCCTGACGGTCGCCGGTTCAAGCTGTGGGACGACGCGATCGAACGCCTGGCGCTCGTCGACCGGCGCGGCGACGCGGTGCGGTCCCGGCTGCGAAAATTCCATGTAGAACCGCACGCGACCAGCCCCTCCGCGGTGCCCGTTGCGGCGGTGTACGTCCTCGCCGAGGATCGCCCGCCTGCCGCCGCCGGCATCTTGCGCGCCAATATGGTCGATGCCGCTCTGCTGTTGCGGGGGCAGGCCTATCGCCCCGCGCTGGTCCGGTGGATGCGACAGCAGCGCCTGTACCTCGCGGCGGCGGCGGCGGTGTCGAGCGGTGGCGGTGTATTCACCCTGACACGCGCGAGGCGGTTCGAGACGATGGATGCGGTACTCGACGATCTGGCTAAGCACTGGCGTGAACTGGGTCTAGCGGGCGCATGAAACCGACGTTCTGGATCGCATCCTACCCCAAATCGGGCAACACCTGGTTCCGGCTGCTGCTGGCCAATTTAGCGCGCGAAACGCCGTTGGCGATCAACGACCTGCGGCACGACGCGGGTACGGCCAGCGCCCGCCCTGTCTTCGACGAAGCGATCGGTTTCCCGTCCGCGCTGCTGACGCATGCCGAATGCGATCGGCTGCGTCCGCGCGTCTACCGCGCGCTGGCGGCGCAGGCGATTGCGCCGCGCTTCGTCAAGACGCACGATGCCTGGACGCGAACCGATACCGGCGAGCCGTTGATGGGTGGGCCGGATACCGCGAAGGGCGTGATACTGATCGTGCGCGATCCTCGCGACGTCGTCGCTTCGCTCGCGCATCACATGGACCGCGACATCGACTGGACCATCGCGTTCATGGCGGATCCGGCCTCCGCCTTCTGTGGCAAGACCGATCGCCAGCACCACCAGTTGCGACAGCAGTTGCGTGGCTGGAGCGGATTTCATGATGGCTGGATGAAGCAGGACGTGCTGCCGATCCATATCGTCCGTTACGAAGCGCTGCAGGCCGATGCAGTGGCGACCTTCGCGGCGGCACTGCGTTTCGCCAAGCTGGACGCTTCGGCCGACGCGATAGCACGCGCCGTGGACTTCGCCCGGTTCGACAGGGTGCAGGCGCAGGAACGCGCGACCGGCTTCGGCGAGGCACCGCCTCAACTGCACCGTGGCGGCTTCTTTCGGCGCGGCTTAGCGGGCAGCTGGCACGACGAACTCAGTGCGGCGCAGACGGCGCGGATCGTCGCTGCCCATGGCCGTACCATGGCGCGCCTGGGTTATGGCCTCGACGAATGAGACGCGCCATCACCGCGCTGACGATGGGGCCGGCGCGACAGGCGCTCGTGATCGAGGCGGCTGCAAGCCTGCTGGCGGCACGGCTGCGATTGCGGCTGCGGTCGTTCGGACGGATCACGGCCGAATTGGGACGCTTCGTACCGCCGGCGCCGGCGCCGGCGCCGGTCGGCGCTCCGGTCCCGGTCGACCCGGTCCGCCGTCGTCGTATCTCGCAGATCCGCTGGGCGATCGCGGTCGCCGCACCGCTGATGCCGTTCCGTGCTGTCTGCCTGCAACGCTCGCTCGCGGGGCGGGCGATGCTGGCGCGCCGCGGGATCGACGCGATCCTCCATTTCGGCGGCACGGTGCGGGCAGGCGCTCCCGATAGCGAACATGCGTGGCTGACGGCGGATGGGATCGGCGTCGCCGGCTATCCGATCGACCCGGCGATGGTCGAGATCGGGCGGATCGTTCCGCGTGGCTGAGCGTCGTCTAGCAGCGCTGCCAGCCAGTCGTTCACCTCGCAGTCGATCACCAGATGGACTCGGTCGGTCGTGCCGTGATTGGCGACACTGTGGCGATCGGCCAGGCGCAGATACCAAGCCTCGCCGACGGCCATGTCGACGCGCGTGCCGTTCAGACGGAAATCGACGTGATCGTTGGTCGTCACGGGCACGTGGATGCGAGCCATGCCCTGTTCGACGGACAGGTCGTGGTCGCGATGTTCGCGGATGGTCGATCCGGGCGTCAGTCGCATCAGACGCGCGGTCTGCAACGGACAGTGGAACGCCGCCAGAACCGCTTGAAACGCCGGGCAGTGCGCGAGTGCGGGCGCATCGACGAATGCAGTGGCGGTCGGATCGGCGTAGATCATCATCACCGGATGGGTAGCTCCCGCCGCCATGCGAAGCGGCAGCACCTGCCATGTGCCGTCGTAGTTCTGCCGCACCAGATGGTCGATCCAGTGCGGTGCCGAAAGCCGCGCTAGATCGGCGACGAGCGGCCCGGAAGCGAACGTCATCGGCAGGCGCATGCGGTCGGTCGCCGTCGAGTATTGGCGGTGCTCATCAAGCATGATATTCGCTCCCGCGTCGGATGGTTGATCGGCCGGTGACAGGGGTGACGCTACAGAAGGCGACGCGTGGGGGGAAGCGTTCGGATGAGAGTCGACTTCGAATCGTCGGAGGTGGCGATGGTGGCGCGTCTGCGCAACGCGATCCGCACCGATCCGGCACTGGCTGCACGGCTCGCGGAGATCGCGGATATCGATTCGTTCGTCGTCGTCGCGCGCGCCGAAGCGTCAGCGCTGGGGATCGATCTTTCACAAGGCACGATTGCCGCGGCGGCGGGGCCTGATCCGCTTGGCCTGAAGCGATTTGCGCTACCGATGCCAACGCAGGACGAATGGCCCGCAGCCGATTGGCTGCCGGTCGCGGTCGTCGACGGCGCGGCGGGCGCTGTGGTCGAGTGGTTGCATTTCGCCGGTCGGCGGCTGACCGATCCGTTTTTCGAGGACGCGGTGCGTAGGGCGCGGCGTATTCCGCTCAATCGGCTGTGTCCGGTGCTCACCCCGCTTGCCCGGTTCGCCGAGACCGTGCCCATCGGTGCCGCATTCACGCCTTCGGGTCTCGTCTTCCACCTGTCTCGTTGCGGATCGACGCTGGTGGCGCAGATGCTGGCAGCGGTGCCGGGCCACGTCGTCGTCTCCGAACCGGCGCCGCTCGACGCGATCATCCAGCGAGCTGCGTCCGGCGAGACATCCGGTCGGCGCGTTGCGGTCGCACAGTTGCGCGCAATGGTCGCAGCCCTCCTGCGCGACCGACATGGCGACAGGGAGATCGGCGTGGTGAAACTCGACTGCTGGCACATGCTGACATGGGACGTGCTTGCCGAGGCGTTTCCGGACGTGCCGTTCCTGTTTCTGTATCGGAATCCCGTGGAAGTGCTCGTATCGCATGCCAGGCGACCAGGATCGCAGACGGTGCCGGGCCTGATCCCGCACCTGGCAGACGATTTCGATCTCGCGGCGGATCCCGGGATGTTCGGCGCGCGACTGCTTGGACGCATCGCGCACGCCGCCTCCGACGCGGTGGGAGCGGGACGTGCGATCGCGCTGCGGTACGACTCGCTGCCCGAGGCATTCTTCAATCGCGTCCTCCCCCATTTCGGCATCGCCGCCAGCGACGCCGATTGCGAGGCGATGCATCTCGCAGCCATGCGCGACGCCAAGACACCGTCGGCGCGCTTCGTCGATGATCGTGCAGCCAAGCAGGCCGAGGCGAACCCGGCCGTTCGTGCCCAGGCGGTCGCATTCCTCTCGACGCCGGTCGCCCGGCTCGATGCCATGGTCGCGGTTCAATGATCGTTCGCAAGCAGGGCGACTGGCTGGCAGCTCAGGTCGGCGACGAGGTGCTCATGATGAGCGCCGAGCATGGCACCTATGTCGGACTGAACGCGGTCGGCGCGCGGATATGGACATTGCTCGACGAGATCGACGACCGTCAGGATTTGTGCGCCCGCCTGTGCGACGAGTTCACTGTCACGCCTGAGGTGTGCATGCGTGAGGTCACGACGTTCCTGGACGCGCTGGCGGCGGAGGGCGCGATCACAAACGAACCACACGGCGATCGTTCCCCGTGAGCGCGATCGCCGGGATCGTACGGTTCGACGGCGCTGCCATCGATTCCCGCGCCATCGATAGAATGCTGGCCGCGATGGCACCGCGCGGACCCGAAGGTGGCAATGCCGTCACGCTGGACTGTATCGGAATCGGTCACGCGCTGATGCGGGTGAACTTGGAGGATTGGCACGAGGCGCAGCCGATCGCCGAGGACGGCCTGCTACTCGCGGCCGACCTGCGGCTCGACAATCGCGATGCTCTGGCGTCCGATCTGGGCATCGATGCGACAGAGATGGCGGACTCGGCCATCCTGTTCGCCGCCTGGCGCCGCTGGGGAGCGGGCTGTGTCGACCGACTGATCGGCGATTTCGCGTTTGCCGTGATCGATCCGGCGGCGCGAACGCTGCTCCTCGCGCGCGATCCGCTCGGCCAGCGTGGTGTCTACTGGCACTGCGGCGACGGATTCCTGGCGTTCGCCAGCGAACCTAAGGGACTGTGGGCGGTCGACGGCGTGCCGCGTCGTCTGTCGGACGCGGCCATGGGCAAGCGGTTGCTGTCGCCCGTGGATCCCGGGCCGGAGACGACATTGTTCGAGGGGATCGAGTCGCTTCCCGGTGGTGCGACGCTGCGACTGGGGGAGGGCGGACAGGTCGTCGTCGAACGATACTGGGTGCCGCATGCGGCGGCCTGCCATGTCGGGCACGACGATGCCTATTACGTCGAAACCTATCGGCGCATCGTGGCGGAGGCGGTGGAATGCCGCGTCCGCCGGGCGATGCGGGCGCCAGCGTTGCTGTTCAGCGGCGGGTTCGACAGCGGCAGCATCGCCGCGATCGCGGGGCCGATCGTGGCGGCGCAGGGCCGGCGGATAGTGGCCGTCTGTTCCGCACTGGCCGAAGATGATGTTCGCCCCGCCCGCAGTGCCCGAGCCGCCGCAGGCGCGTTTGCCGATCGAGAGGGCATCGATCTGCGCTGGTTCGTGCGGCGCGACGAAACGGTGCTCGACGACATCGAGGCGTTGTTCGCCGGCGCCGACGATTGCGCCGGGATATCGCATGTCCGCCCGCATCTGTTCGCGATGGCGGCAGCGTCCGGGGCGCGACTGGTGATGGATGGGCACGGTGGCGACTATACCGTCAATCCGCGCGACGCCTGGGCGCTAGGCCGTGTACTGCGTCGTGGCGACGTCCGCCGGTTCGTCCGTGAATTTCGCCTGCGCATGGCTGTGACGGGCCTGGGGCCGGTGCGCACCGTTCGCAACGACGTGCTCGGCGCGTTGTTGCCGCTCCGCCTGATCTCGTGGCAACAGGTGGTACGGCGACGGTTCCTGCCCGCATGGCGGCTGAGGGCGATCGCTCCTGCACTGGCGCGCGTGCTGATGACCACCGGCGGGGTCGATGCCGGACGATTGCGCCAACCGATGCCGGTTCATGCGCGCTGGGAAGCGTTGCGTCGTCACCGCCTTCACCGGATCACCTGCGCCGCACCGGCGATGACCAACCTCGCCGGTCGATACGGCATGGATCTGACGCGGCCGTTCCACGATCGTAGGGTGGTCGAATTCGCGTTGGCGATCCCTGCTCGGTTGACCTTCCGCGACGGCCGCGACCGTTATCTGGCGCGTATCGCCTTGGCCGGCCTACTGCCTCCACGCCTGCTGGCGTCAGGGCCGGGCAACGACGCGGAGGAGCCCGACTTCTTCCGCATGGCGGCCACGGTGGTGCCGGATGCCATTAGAAGCCTTCGAGCGGGTGACAATGCCGGGCGTCTGGCCCGTGTCCTTGATTTCGATCGCCTCGCCGACGAGGTCGCCGATATCGACGAATCGCGTCTGGGGGATCATCGCGCGCTGTACCGCGCGACGTTCGGGGTCGCTCTCGCGCGCTTCATTCTCTGGTTCGAACGGCGGAACGACGGTGCGATACCCGCCGGGCGAAATCAGGAGCCGTAGGGCCCGTACACCGGGGTCGATCCATCGGATCCGAACGCGACCTGTGCCCCGGCACCGCGTGCGTCGGACGTGATGACTTCCGGCGTCTGCCATGGCCGCCGTGCGTCGGGAATCCCGACCGATGCATCGGAAGACTTGTTCAGGGTCCGATCGTCCGTGCCGTCCATATGCCGCATCCCACCGATTATCCGCTTTTACGGTACTTGTGCCGCAATGCCATCATATCCCAATCCCCGCAAGTCTGCGCGAAGAGTTGAATGATATTGGAAGAATCTGTCTTCGTCGTCGAAATTCTTGCTTGTATCACGGTGGCGGATCAATCAAGTTGCTGTGGCAACGGTGATCGCACCGCGCAGCAGGAGCGGAATGGGACATGGCAGAGCCGTTCATTGGTGAAATCAAGTTGTTCGGTTTCGGATTCGCACCGCGCAACTATGTGGCGTGCGACGGTCGACTGCTGCCAGTCAACCAGTATCAGGCGCTCTTTTCGCTGCTTGGTACGCGTTACGGCGGAAACGGCGTTCAGAATTTCGCAATTCCCGATCTGCGCGGTCGGACGCCACTGCATTTCGCACCGGCGACGATTTCAATCGGCATGCGTGAAGGCGTCGAAGCGGTACCGCTGACGTCGGGGCAGATACCGCCGCACGCCCACCAGCTCGTCGGAACCAATCAGACCGCGACACAACGGCCGGTAACGGGCGCTGCGTTCGCGAACGACGTTTCGCTTCCCGTCGACTTCTACGCGCCGGCCAGCACCACGCCGCCAAGCGCGAAGGTTACGCTGGCGCCGCAAACGCTGGCGCCGTCCGGAGGATCGCAGCCACACAACAACATGCAGCCCTATCAGGTGTTGAACTTCTGCATCGCAGTCGTCGGCATCTTTCCCTCCCGCAACTGATCCGACGAAAGGCTAACCTGCGATGAGCGATCCCTTTGTCGGCGAAATTCGTCTGTTCGGTGGTAACTATGCACCGGCGGGCTGGGCATTATGTAATGGATCGTTGCTGGCGATCAGTGAATATGAAACGCTCTACACGTTGATCGGCACGACCTACGGCGGCGACGGTGTCAACACCTTCGGCGTCCCCAGTCTAGCTGGACGAGTACCGTTGGGTCAGGGGACAGGGCCCGGCCTTACCGCGCGTTCGATGGGAGAGATGGGCGGTGAGGAGCAGCATTTGTTGAACTCGGCCGAACTGGCCAGCCACACCCACGGCGTGGTCGCCGCTACCGTCGCCGGCTCGCTGACCGGTCCGACGAGCGACGCGATCACCGCGACGCCGACCGGCGGCACCGCAAAGACGTCCATGTACGTGACGCAGGGAACCAGCGCGATGGTACCTGCGGCCATGTCGACAGGCGCGGTCAGGCCGTTCGGCGGCAGTCAACCGCACGAGAACATGATGCCGACGCTCTGCGTAAACTACATCATCAGCCTTTACGGCATCTATCCCACGCAAAACTAGGTTGGGACACAACAATCATGTCGGATCCTTTCATTGGCGAGATCAAGCTCGTCGGTTTTGACTTTCCGCCGCGCGGTTACGCCTACTGCAACGGGCAGACCATGCAGATTCGTCAGAATGCGGCGCTCTATGCAATACTTGGCGTCCAGTTCGGCGGTGACGGCCAAAACACGTTCAATCTACCTAATCTGGCAGGATCGGTCGCGATGGGACCGGGCAACGGGCCCGGCCTGACTCCGCGTCGGATCGGTGACGTTGTCGGGACCCCCACGGTCACGCTGACGACTGCCCAGATACCGGCTCACATCCACCAGCTTACCGGCGCATCACTGAACCCGCAGAATCCGGCACAGAACGTCGCGACGCCCGATGGAAAGGCGATGTACGGCATCTCCAATCCCGGCCCCGCCTATGTGCTGACGCCGACACCCGACATCCCCATGTCGCCCGAGGCGATCAGCGTTGCCGGTGGTGGCGAGGCGCACAAGAACATGCATCCGTTCCAGACGATCAATTTCGTCATCGCGCTGCAGGGTGTCTTCCCCGCGCGCAACTGATGGCAATGATCCCGGTCGACCTTCCGCCCGCGCTGGTTGCTCAGGGCATCGCTCTCCGTCAGGAACGCGACGATGACATCCCGTTCCTGACGGAATTATACGCATCGACCCGTGCCGGCGAACTGGAGTCGTTCCCGCATTGGACCGACTCGGACAAGGCGGCGTTCGTCGTTCAGCAGTTCGCGGCGCAGCGGCATCATTATCGCACGACGTTGACCGATGTTCATTTCGCCGTAGTCGAGCACGGCGGGCAGCCAATCGCCAGGTTATACGTTCAACTACGGCGGAACGCGATGCAGTTGATCGACATTACTTTGCGTCCCGAGCGGCGCGGTGCCGGCCTCGGCAGCGCGCTGATCACGGCGGTAATAGACTCGGCCGCGCGGCGGCGGCTGGACGTAGGGCTGTTCGTGGAGCGCTACAGCGCGGCGCTGCCGCTATACCGTCGGCTTGGGTTCACGACGCTTGCCGAGCACGATATCTACTTGGAAATGGAACGCCCGCAACACGCGGATCAGTTGAAGACCGCTTCGTAAAGGATGCCGTTGCCGTCACGCCCGACCGGAACGAGGAAGATGTCCGTTGGCCCAAGAGCGGGATGTGCCAGCGTATAGTCCCCCTGACCGCGCACTGTGAAATCTGCCGCCGCGAACAGCAGCACGAATGGGGGGCGCGGCAAACGCCCACCCGATCGGTCGGGTAGCGCAGTCGCTTGGCGCAGGAAAAAGGGTGCTGCGGCCTCGTTGCCGATCAGCGCGAACGCTTCGGCCAGATAAGGCGTGAAATCTTCGAGAACGAGCGTCATGGTCGCTGAAGTGAACCAGGTTCCCGACACAATCAAGCGTCCTATCGCCGCCGATCCCTGTCCTGCGAACGGCGGGGATCTGCGCCCATTCTCGATCATATGCGCCTGTAGCGTCTGGCCCCGGCAAGCGGCCGACATCATTCGTATCCGAGAACTCATGACCCCGGGTCACGACCCCCGTCTACTTCGCGCGGTCGCCCATCGGCACGGCGTGGCGGCGCTCGTGGCCGATGGTATGCGCGCAGCCGGTCTCGCGGTGCCGCCGGGGATCGATCGCATCGCGCGTGCCCGTGCCCGTGCCGCTCTTATTCAGTTGCGCGATACCATCGCGCTCGACCGGTTGCTGGGGGAAGCAGGCGTCGCGATGCTGACGCTGAAGGGCGTCGGGTTGGCGCAGCGATTACATGGTGGCGTGGCGCTCCGCGAGTCTGCGGACATCGACATCGCCGTCGCCCCGGATCAGGTCGATCGAGCATGGGCGGCGATGGCGGCTGCGGGGTACGTCCGAGAGCGGCCCGTGGCGTCGCTCCCCGCTAAGGTCCTCCGGCGCTACATCCGCGTGACGAAGGACAGTCTGCATCGGCGCGACGTGGACGGGACGATAGTCGAACTCCACTGGCGTTTGTCCGACGCGACGACAGATGCTGCGATCCCGCCCGAAGCGGACTGGCAGTGTCAAGCGGTCCTCCCGGGGGTGGCGTTGCGCACCTTGGCCGACGACGCGGTGTTCGCCTATCTCTGCGTTCACGGTGCGGCGCATCTATGGGCGCGGCTGAAATGGCTTGCGGATGTCGCCACACTGGTCCGCACCGCGCCTGATCACGGAGCGGCGTGGTGGGTGGCGGCGCAGGCGCGGGGGGACGCGCGGGCCGTGGCCTCAGGCCTGCTGCTCGCGCACGAATTCCTCGCGCTCCCGTTTCCGCCGGGTTTCGCGCCACCCCGTTCGGTACGGCTGCGGGTGCTGGTCGCGTTGGCACGTCGGGTGTTGCGGGCAGGCGGCGGCACCCGCGAACTAGCGACAACGCGCTGGCGCGGCTGGGCGGAATTTGCCGCCAGCCTGTTGCTCGCGCCTGACGGAAGAGTCCGGGCAAGGGTGTTCAGTAGGCTGCTCGTGTCCGGCGACGACATCGCCGACGTACCGCTGCCATCGCTACTCTCACCTCTGTACGTCGTGCTGCGAATTCCGCTGCTGCTACTTCGTCGGCGAGCGCGCCGGCAGAAGCGGCTCAGCGCGAACCATGGCCAGTCAGCATCGTCTTGATCGTGCGGACGACGATAAGCATGTCGATCCAGAAATTGAACCGGCTGATGTAGAAGAAGTCATAGCTAAGCTTGGCCAGTACGTCCTGCACGCTTGTGACGTGCCCCTGGGTCACCTGTGCCCAACCCGACAGGCCGGGACGCACGATGTGGCGATAGCGGTAGAAGGGGATCTCGGCCTCGTACCATTCGGCCAGCACGGCCGCTTCGGGACGTGGGCCGATCCAGCTCATCTGCCCGAGAGCGATGTTCAGGATCTGAGGCACTTCGTCAATACGCAGCCGGCGCAGGTGCCGGCCGAGGCGGGTGATGCGCGGATCATCCGTCAGGGTCATCGCGTCGGCCCGCATTCCTTCTGCCACGCACGGCGCACGGTGGACCATCGTGCGGAATTTCCACACTCGGAACGGCTGTCCACGATAGCCTATCCGCAACTGACGAAAAAAGGCGGGGCCGGGAGAATCCAGCCGCACCGCCAGCGCGCAGAGGGCAAGGACCGGCAGCAGCGGCAACAGCAGCGCAAGCGCGATCAAGCGGTCGGCGACGCTCTTTATCCCCAGGTAGGTCGGATCTGGTAGCAGCGAGCCGAATACGTTTTCCGACAGGCGATCGACCTGCACCCGCCCGGTCAAGGACTCGCGCAACTGCCGGTAATGGACGACGGTAACGCCACCCAGCGCGCACTCGGCGAGGAACCGTTCCCATTCGGCGGCATGATCATGATCGAAATCGGCCGCCACCGTTGTGCAGCCAGGAGGGAGCGCGGGAGCGCAGAGTAGCCGCCACTCGATGCTGTCGATCGCGAACAGGCTGTCGGTCTCGCCGATGGGAACGACGGCGATCGCCATGCGCGGCCCGCGCTGCAACTTGAAGTAGACGATGTAGAACCAGATGAGTGCCAGTCCGAAACTGGCCAGTAGCAGCGGGCGGCTGTAGTTCAGCCGGGTCATGAACAGGATCGCGACGGCGACGGCGAAGGTAGAAGAGAAGACCGGCAGCACGTAATAGCTAGCGCGAATACCTGGAAAACCGACTAAGCCGCGGAACAGCCAGCGGCCCAACGCTATCGCTAGTAGGCTGCTGACCAGCGATACCGCGAACAGCGGAAGGCGCAGCAGCAGAGGTTCAATCGCTGCGGCGATCGCGAATGGCGGCAGGATCGCGAACAGGATCGCGCCGCCGAGCTGAACGGTGCCGCGCTGCCAGAAGGCAATACGCGGGCGACTAAACCGATCGGCGGCGGCTCCGCTACAAAGTCCAGCGTCGAGCATGGGCGAATGCGGGCGAGGGAGGGACGATATTTTTCAGGTCGCCGAACACGCCGCCGTCACGAACCAGCGCGGCCAGCCGTTCGGGCGACAGCGCGTGATATTCGTCGTGCGGGACCGCGAGGAAGACAATGTCGTAGGTGCTTTCGGGTAGCGAATCGAGGAGATCGATGCCGTATTCGGCCCTGGCTTCGGCGCAATCCGCGCGAGGATCGTGCACCTCGACCCGGTGTCCGTGGTCTCGCAGCCGGGCGATGACGTCGACGACCTTGCTGTTGCGAAGGTCCGCGACGTTTTCCTTGAAAGTCAGTCCCAGCACCAGTGCGCGCGCCGGAGCCGCTACCGTGTCGCACAACCGGTCGGCGACCCAGTGCGCCATAGCATCGTTGGTAGTCCGTCCGGCAAGGACGACGGCGGGCGAGTGGCCCAGCGCTTCGGCGCAATGGCTGAGATAATAGGGATCGACGCCGATGCAGTGGCCACCGACCAGTCCGGGCTGGAACGGCAGGAAGTTCCATTTGGTCCGCGCCGCCGCCAGCACGTCCCACACCGACAGGTCGAGCCGCGCCATGATTTGCGCGATCTCGTTGACGAAGGCGATGTTAATGTCGCGTTGCGCATTCTCGATGACCTTGGCAGCTTCGGCGACCCGGATCGATGCGGCGGGATAGGTGCCAGCGTCCGTGACCTTGTCGTACAGCGCACACAACCGCGCGGTGACCTCGGGCGTCTCGCCCGCGACTACTTTCACGATGCGGTCGACGGTATGTACGCGGTCGCCGGGATTGATACGTTCGGGCGAATAGCCGAGAAAAAAATCGCGCCCCCGCACCAGTCCCGATACCTGCGCCAGCACCGCACCGCACTCGTCTTCGGTCACGCCAGGATAGACGGTGCTCTCATACACGACGATCGGTCGCCGCGCCGAATCTAGCATCCCCGCGACAGCGGTGCTGGCGGCGAGCAATAGTGACAGGTCGGGCCGATTGTCCGCATCCACCGGAGTCGGCACCGTCACGATATAGATGTCGGCGCCGTTCCCCGCCGCGGGATCGTCGGTGACGGTCAGCCCCGATGCCGCCAACACGTCGGGCTCCACCTCGCCGGTGTGATCGTATCCGGCTCGCAGCGCTGCCACGCGCCGAGCGTCCCGATCGACGCCGACCGTCGGAAAATGCTTTGCCAGCCGCACGGCAAGCGGCAGGCCGACGTACCCCAACCCGATGACGACGACGCGAGTTTCATCGACGATCCCGGCAGGATTTTCCAGGTTCTTCATGATCGCATGATGGCATCGAAATACAGATGACGCGAAACCGCGAACAGATACCACCCTGTCAAGATGTGCTCTCCCCCCAAATCGCACCTGACAGCACAATTGTTCTAGAGGCTAGCGGACGTGCCTTGGCCGCGCAAGGTGTCACCGATGACCGCGCGATAGCTTGTAATAACCTTATGTTCGGCGAAACGGACGAGGACATCGCGGCGGGCGGCAGCCCCCATTGCCGCGCGCGCGCCGTCATCGCTGGCCAGCATCTCGCGCATCGCCCGAGCCAAGTCGGCGGCATCACGCACACGGCACAGCAGGCCTGTTTCGCGGTCGCGGACCACGTCGCGGCATCCCGGCACGTCGGTAGCGATCGCGGGCCGGGCCATTGCCGCCGCTTCGAGCAGCACGCGCGACGTTCCCTCCCGATACGACGGCAGCACGACGCAATCCGCCTGCGCCAGAAAAGGACGCACGTCGTCGGCCACGCCTAGATAATCTATCAGCCCCTCCGCGACCCAGCCTTCAAGCGTGGCGCGATCGATCGCAGTGCGATTGGCGACGTCGAGAAAGCCCAGGATCTGGAACCGGACGGCGGGGTGCGTCACCCGGAGCAAGCGCGCCGCCTCGACGAATTCCAACACACCTTTGTCGCGGATAAGCCGCGCGACCAACAGGAAGCGAAAGACGCCATCGGTCGTCTGACGATAGTGTGCGGGATCGAACGCGACGCCGTCGATGCCAGATCCGGGTAGCAGGGCCGTCTGTCGTTCACGCACCAGCGCGCGAGCGATGAACAGCTCTCGATCCGCGGCATTCTGGAAGAATACCGTCGCCGACCGTCGCAGTCCGATGCGGTACAATACGCCCGCGACCCGCATCAACCAGCCCGCGCCCAGGAATGCCGTGCCAAGACCCGAGATGTTGTTGACCGCGGGTACACCGGCGACTGCGGCGGCGATCGATCCATAGATGTTGGGCTTGATCGTCCATCCCAAATAGATATCGGGCTGTTCGTGGCGGAACAACGCCAGGTAGTGCGCGAACAGCCGCAGGTCCGCGAACGGCGAGATGCCCGCGCTGTCCATCGGCAGCGTCACGACCCGTGCGCCGAGCGCTTCGATATCCGCCACCGCGCCGTCGTCGCCGACCGCCGCGATCACTTCATGCCCGTCGGCGATCAGCGCACGTACCAGCCCGGCGCGGAAATTGACGACGTTCCACGCGGCGTTGATCGACATCAGCACTCTAGGCAAATGCCGTCCTCCAACGGATAGAAGCGATAGGGCAGCCAGTAGTCGACGTTCACCGCAAAATTGAGCCACACGAAAAAAGCCAGTGCGTAGAGTGCGAGAATGGTCGCGACGATCAGCCTCCGTTGCTTGTCGGTCATGGCAACCGAATCGGGCAGACGGGCGTAGACGAAACACTGGATTGGCAGCAGATACAGCGCCAGCCGGTCGACCACGGTCGATGACGGAAAGACGAACAGCAGCACCAGCGCGGAGATCGCCGCCGCCGACAACGCCATCCATACGCTGCGTTCAGGCCCTTCGACGGTGAGCCGTTCGCGAAAGATCAGCAGCAATGCGCCGGGCACGGCGGTCATCATCAGCCGGACCGCCGCACCTGACGACGCCATCTCCGCATCGACGTAATTCGTGACGAGGTCGCCGCGCGTCGCGGCGATGCTGTATCCCAGCAGGAGCGCCACGGCGAGACCGAGCAGGACCCGGACCACGATGTTCCGGTTGGTGACCATCACAGCCAGTGGCAGCAGGATCAGTGCGGTCGAGTGGAACGCCGCTCCGGCCAGCACCCACAGCGAATAGCGCGCGACCCGCCCATAGCGCAGGGACGCCAACGCCAACAGCAGGAACGACACGGCGATCCCCTGCCGGATGTAGCCCATGCCCATCACGACGATCAGATACGGTACCGCGACCGACAGGCACAGCCACGGTCGCGGCTGGTCGAAACAGAAGCGCGCCAGCGCCAGCGCCATCACCACCCCGCTGAAACAGGTGATGAGCAGCATCCCCATCTGCGACCGCGCCGCGATGCCGGTCAGCACCGTGAACCCCGGATCGGACAGCGGCGACAGAGGCACCGGGCTCCACAGCGCCCGTTCGACCATGCGTTCGTAGTTGAACCAGTCGCCCCCGGTCTGCCAGCGCAGCCCGATCAGTGCGGCGATCGCGGCGATCGCGAACACCCATGCGAAGCGGATGCGCCGCGCGTCGGGCCGTTCAACCATTGCCATCGCCGCCGGAAAGGCGAACAGGAGCCAGTAGACGATCATCCGCGCGCCGTGGCCCATGCCCGGTACATCAGAATCCCCCACAGCGAAGCGGTCCAGTCGTGCGTGCCCGCGACATGCTGGGCCCAGCGGGCGCGGATCGGCGCGGGATCAAGCAACCCGTCGTCGCTCAGCGACGCGGGCGACAACAGCTCCTCCGCCCAGTCGCGCAGATCGCCGCGAAGCCACGCCCCGACCGGCACCGCGAACCCTGCCTTGGGCCTTTCGATCAGTGCGCGCGGGACGTGGCGGTAGAGTACCTGCCGCAACAGCCACTTGCCCTGTCCGTCACGCTTCTTGAACGACAACGGCGTCGCCCATGCCAGTTCGACGATGCGGTGGTCGAGCATCGGCACCCTCACTTCTAGGCTGGACGCCATGCTCGCCCGGTCGACCTTGGTCAGGATATCGTCGGGCAGGTAGCGCGTGAGGTCGCGCTGCATCATCTGTTCCTCAGGAGTGGCGCGCAGAACCGGCCACGGGTCATCGCCGCACGGGACGGGCGCGCGCAGCGGAACGCCGTCCAGCCATTCCTCGCTCGACGCGCGGTGGATGTCGGCGGGGCCGAGCGCGCCGCCCATCATCCCCGCGACCTTGGCGAGCTTGGCCCCCAGCATCGGTACCGCGCGCGGCCCGATCCGCCCGATCGCGTCCCAGCGCGATGGCGGTAGCGTGCGGATAACCCGCGCCGCGGCGTGGCGCACCGGACGCGGCAAGCGCGCCAGCGCGTCCCACATGCCGCGCGAGAGCAGATACCGGTTGTAGCCGCAGAACAGTTCGTCGCCTCCGTCCCCCGACAAAGCGACGGTCACGGACGCGCGCGTCATCCGGCTGAGCAGTACCGTTGGCAATTGCGACGAGTCGGCGAAGGGTTCGTCATAGATCGCCGGCAGATCGGGAATGACGCCGCGCACCTCGTCGGCGGTGACATGTAGTTCGTGATGATCGGTTCCGAGATGCGCGGCGACCACGCGAGCATGGGGCGCCTCGTCATAGGCGGGATCGCCAAAGCCGATCGTGAAGGTACGTACCGGACGGGAAGATGCCTGCGCCATCAGCGCGACGATGGTCGAGGAGTCGACTCCGCCCGATAAAAACGCGCCGAACGGCGTGTCGGCCACCATTTGTCGCGCCACCACGGTGCGCAGCTCGGCCTCGAGACGGTCAACCGCCGCGTCCGGAGAAAGGTTGTCGGTACCGCGCGCGATCACCCGGTCGATTGACCAGTACCGTGACACCTTGATTCCGTCAGGCGTAGGCATGTCGCACTCGGGCGGGGTCGCGGGCGCGGCGGCGCGTCCCGACGAGTCGATGGTGACGATCGTCGCCGGCGCCACCTTGAACACCCCCGTAAAGATCGACCAGGGCGCGGGTACGCAATTATGGCGCAGATAGCGCGCGAGCGCTCCCGGATCGACGGGGTTGGCGAACCTCGGAACCGCGCGCAACGCCTTGAGTTCGGATGCGAAGACCAGCCGTCCGTCGCTCCAGCCGTAATAGAGCGGCTTTTCCCCCATCCGGTCCCGCGCCAGCGACAGGGTGCGGGTCGCGCGGTCCCACAAAGCAAGGGCGAACATGCCGGTCGCGCGCTCCAGCGCGGCGGCCAGTCCCCAGCGCGCGATGGCGTGGACCAGCGTTTCGGTATCCGACGTGCCGCGCCAATCGCCGCCCAGATCGCGGCGAAGATCGCCGTGATTGTATATCTCGCCGTTGAAGACCAGCACATAGCGTCCGCAAGGCGATCGCATGGGCTGATGTCCCGCACTCGACAGATCTAGTATCGCGAGCCGCCGATGCGAGAGCGCAACCCCGGTATCCGGATCGGCCCATACCCCCGAGTCGTCGGGGCCGCGATGGGCTATCGCATCGGCCATGGCGCGGGCGATAGTCGCCTGATCGCCGCCTTGCGCCCAAATCCCGGCCAGCCCACACATTTTTCGCTTCCCACCCCGCCCCTGTCGCGACAAAGCCGTGGCAACAGGCAAAAGTCCAGCACCGACTGTTGTCGAAGCATGGGAGGGCGATCATGTCCGGGGTGGCGCGGATCAAGGCGGCGGTACGCGACGGACTGCCCACGGCATGGCAGGTGCCTGCAAAATACTGGCACGCACGCTTAAGCCGTACGCTGGAACCCGAAATGGCGCTGTTGCCGCATTTGGTGCCGCGCGGCGGCCGGGCGATCGATGTCGGTGGCAACTATGGTGCCTACGCGGTGGCGCTCGCCGGGCTTGGTGCGCGGGTCGAGGTGTTTGAGCCGCATCCAGCCTGCCTGCGCGCGCTCGGCGCATGGGCACGGGGCCGCGCGCGGGTGACGATTCATCCCTATGCGCTGTCCGATCAAGTCGGCGAGGCGGAGCTCGCGATCCCGGTCGAGGCGGATGGGACCGAACACGACGCCGCCGGATCGATCGCTGCCAGCGTGAATGCGGGCGTGGTACGGACGCACCGCGTAGCGCTTAGCACGCTCGACGCCTTCGCCTACCCCGATGCTGCGTTGGTCAAGATCGACGTGGAAGGGCACGAAGCGGCGGTGATCGAAGGCGCTCTGGCGACGATAGCCGCCAGCCGCCCCGCGCTTCTGGTCGAGATCGAACAACGTCATCGTGCCGATCCGATCGCCACCAGCTTCGCGCGGATCGAGGCGCTCGGTTATGGCGGCTGGTTTCTCCGCGACGGCACGCTGGTCCCGGTCGCGCGGTTCGATGCCGCCGTCCACCAGCGGGCCGACGCGCTGGGGCAGGGCGGCTATCACAACAACTTTCTGTTCCTATCGCGCGACCGGCCCTATCCGGGTCTACCGCGGGCATGAAGCCGCTGACCATCGCGGTGGTGACGCCGCGCTATGCCGTGTCGGGGGTGCCGCTCGCGCAGTGGCGGTTTGCCGCCGCCCTGGCGCAGGCGGGGCACCACGTCGACCTCATCATCGGCAATTGCGACTCCGACCTGACCGTGCCGCCCGCGCCGGGCGTCGCCGTTCGCATCCTCGACAAGCCGCAGGTGCGCGGCATGTTCCTGCCGCTGTGCCGTTACCTGCGCCGGGTTCGGCCCGATGTGGTGTTTTCAGCCGAGGATCACCTCAATACTTTTCTCCTCGCCGCCGCGATCATGACGCGGTCGCGCGTGAAGATCAGCGGATCGTCGCGCGTCACGCCGTTCGACACCTATTCGAATCGGCCCTTTACCAAGCGGTGGGTGCTGAAATGGGCGGCGCGCGCAGTCGCGTGGCGTGCCGATGCGCTGACCTGCGTGTCGCAGGACATGGTCGAGCAATACCGCACGGTGTTCGGCCCCGCGACCGCGCATGTGTGCGTCTACAACATCGTCGACCAGCCCGAGGCACGCACGCGGGCCGCCGAACCGGTCGACGATCCGTGGTTCCTCGACCGGTCGGTCCCGCTGGTGGTAGCGGCGGGGACGCTGGCCCCGTGGAAGGGGTTCGCCGACCTGATCGCGGCGATCGCGGTGCTGCGCGACCAGGGCAGCGCGGCGCGGCTTGTCATTCTCGGCGAAGGGCCATCGCGCGCCGAGCTGGAGGCGCTGGTCTCCACGTACAACCTAGGCGAACGGGTGCGGCTTCCAGGACGGGTCGCCAACCCGCTCAAGTACTTCGCGCACAGCGACGTGTTCGCGCTGTCGTCGCATGTCGAAGGAATGCCCAACGTGCTGGTCGAGGCGATGCTGGCGGGATGCACTCCGGTCGCCACCGATTGCCCCACCGGCCCGCGCGAATTGTTGCAGGGGGGGCGTTACGGCTATCTGGTCTCGGTTGCCGATCCGTCGGCACTGGCCGCCGGGATCCTCGCTGCGCTCGACCGGCCGATCGCGCCGGCAGTCCTTGCCGAGGCGGTGGTGCCGTTCGAGCAGTACAGCGTGATCGCGCGCCATTTCGAGCTGATCGGGCAATAGCGGCGATGCGGGTCGGGTTGGACGCCACCTGTTTCGACGATCGCCCATCGGGCGCGAACCAGCGTTTCCGCGAACTCTATGGCGCGTTGATCCGTACGACGCCAGACGTCGAATACGTTGTGTACGAACCCGTCGAGCATCGTATCGGCGCTTGGTTCGCCGACTGCGGCAACGTGACGATCCGCCGTACGTCGGTGCCGGGGGCGGGGCGGTTGAAGCGCATGGTGGCGGGCATGCGCTACTGGCCGAGCGCGTTGCGCCGCGATGCGCTCGACCTGTTCGAAGGCTTCAGCCTGCCGATGGTGCACGCGCATTGCCCGACGCTGCTTACCATACACGATCTGCGCCCGTTGCGCGCTGACCGCCCGCTGGCTGAAAGGCTGGTCGGGCGGCCGGTCCTGCGCCATGGTTTCTCAAACGCGACGCGGGTGATCGCGGTGTCGCGCACGGTCGCCGACGAGATCGCCGCCTTCCGCCCCCGTACTCCGGTGGAGGTGATCCATAACGGTGTCGACGTTGCTCGGTTCGTGCCGGCGCCGTCCCCGCCCGATCTGCCTCGCCTGCCTGACCGCTTCCTCCTGGCGGTCGGGCATGTCGAGACGCGCAAGAACCTGGAAACGTTGGTCCGCGCGGTGGCGGTGCTGCGCGCCCGAGGACAAGCGTGTCCGCTCTGGATCGTCGGGAATGACGGCGGCGCGATCGGGGCGGTTGCCGCGCTGATCGACGCACTGGGTGTCGGCGATCTCGTCCGCATCGTCCACGGCGCCAACGACGCCATGGTCCAGGCGCTCTATGCGGCGTGCACCATGGTCGTGGTGCCCTCCACCTATGAAGGCTTCGGCATCGCGGTGATCGAGGCGATGGCGAGTCGCCGGCCGGTCGTCACCAGTGATATCGCGGTGTTCCGCGAATTGAGTCAGGGACAGGGGCGCGACTTCGCTCGCTGCGACCCGTACGCCGCCGCCGCCGCGATCGAGCGGGTGTGGTCCGATCCAGTCGAGGCGGCGCGTCTGGTCGCGTTCGGCGATCGTCGGGTGCGCGACTTCGCCTTCCCTACGCTCGCGGGCCAGTTGGCTGCGCTGCACCGGCGGATGACGTCATAATCGCAGCCAGTCCCACGCGCGCCGCTTGGGGGCTATGGAAGCGGTCGAACAGTTCGCGCATCGCCGGGTCGAACGGCGGCGGGTTGTCGGCCAACGTCGCCGCGATCGCCGCGACGAACCCGTCGACATCGCTAGCAACGCGGCTGGCTGCGATCACCGCTGAGGCATAGCCGGTGAACGCTTCGGGGGTGCCTACCACTCGCTTTCCGTGCATCAGCGCCTCGGCGACCTTGGTCTTCATGCCCGATCCGTCGAAGATCGGTGCGATGACCAGCCGCGCGTCGCGATACCATGGAGCCAGATCATCGACCGCGCCGACCACATCCACCCCGGCCAGCGGCGGCAGGTCACGCCCTACGACGACGGTGCGCACCCCGATCCGTGGCGCGACATGGCGTGCGAACCACGCGGCTCCGGCGCGATTGGCGTAGAACCCGCCGCCTACGAACAGTACGAAGTCGCCGCCGGGGTCCCGCGGTCCGGCCGCGACCGGACGATCGGTCATCACCAGCGGTAGGATCGCGTCGGCGCTGCGCCCGTACCAGCGTCGCAGCAACTCACCGTCACGGACGTTAAGGCATACGATCGTGTCGCTGTACCGCGTCGCCCAGCGTTCTGCCCGCCAATTGGCGGCGAGGATGCCCGCTGCTCGTACGTTAGGTCGGTCGCGCAACGCCCCGACGAAGAAGCGTGCCTCGACATTGTGGAAGAAGGTGACGATCCGCACGTCGATGTTGGCGCGTCGCACCGCCCGCGCAACCGCCCCCAGATTAGATCCGTCGAGGAACAGTTGTGCGATCCCGCGCCTGCGGATCAGGTCGACGATGCACGACAGGCTGGCGGCGCTCACCCCGTCGATATGGCCGTAAGCCACAGCGGCCAGCGGGCCGGACGCGGCCCCTTCGAGGCGATAGGTCAGGAGGTCGTCCCCGAACAGGTCGAGGAGCGCGGCGCGGTGGGCGCTGGCCAGCATCGCCCGCCCGCCGGGCGGGGCGTCGTCGGCTAGGGGGCTGACCAGCAGGACGGGGCGGTCGCGCATTGCCTCTCTATCGCCCGGGACCGGCGGTGCCGCAATCGCTGGCGTGGCCCCGGCAGCTCCGGCATGATGCAGAGTCATGACCGCACCCCGCTTCTCCGTCGTCGTGCCACTGTACGACAAGGCCACGACAATCTTAGCCACGCTGGCCTCTGTGTGCGCGCAGACGTGGCCGGCGACCGAGATTGTGGTGGTCGACGACGGATCGCGCGATGGAGGCGATGTGTTGGTGGCAGCGCTCGACGAGCCGCGCATCCGCCTGATCCGGCAAGCCAATGGCGGGCCGGCTGCCGCGCGCAACGCCGGGGTCGGGGCGGCTCGGGGCGACTGGGTGGCGCTGATCGATGGCGACGATCTGTGGCATGGCGAGCATCTCGCTACGTTGGCAGCGGTGATTGCCGCCGTTCCCGACTCGGCGCTCGTGGCCACGGCGTCGCGCATGATCGCGCCGGGCGATGCCGTCCCCGACCTGCCGCGGCATCCCGTCACGTCGCGCCGTATCGATTTCTTCCGCGACTATGGCCCCGACCTGCTCAACGCTTCCAGTGCGGCGGTACGCCGCGATGTCTGGCTGAAGGTCGGCGGCATGCCGCCGGTGCCGTCGGGCGAGGACATGGCGTTCTGGATCACGCTTGCCGTCGATCACGCGATGGCGGTCAGCGACCGGCCGACGTCCTGCTATGTGCGCGGGGATGGGATCATGGCGCGCGAACAGGCGGCACGGCTTGCGGGCCGGACGATGCCGGTATCGCCGGTGTTCGCCGCGGTGGACCGGGCGGTGGCATCCATCGCCGAACCTACGCGGCTGGCGGCGGCGCGGGCGTTCGGCGATCGTACGCGGCTGCAATATGCGCGAAGCGAGCTTTATGCGGGCCGTCCCGCGGATGCGCGGCGGCTGCTGGCCGGGGTCGCGCGGCGGCGGGGCGGGGCCTACGTCGCCTATCGCCTGCTCGCACTATTGCCAGGCCCCGTGTTGCGCGCAGGCATGCAGTGGCGACGGCGATGATCGCTTAGCGGGCCAGCTCCCATGCGTGCGTGCCCAGCGCAAGCCGGCGTGCAACGACGATGGATCCGGTGCGGGTCAAGTGCTTGCCCTCGACCCACAGAGGCCGTCCCGCCCATGCGGTCGGGCAGATGCCGTCGCTGCGGCACAGACCGGGGGCAAGCTGTACGACCGGAGTGCCGTCGCCAGCGAAGCGCGCCATCAGCGCCGCCAGCCAGTCGCTCCCCGCCAGCCGGTTCGCCGGGGTGATCGCGCAATCCGTCGGCGCGCCGGCCAGCAGCAGGTGGTGGACCCGTCGTTCCTGACACTGGCCGACATCGAACGCCGACTGGGGCGGGGCGGCGACCAGCACCACCCGTTTGCCCATCCGCCGCACCCGTGCCACCATATCGCGCTGCGCCGCCGCCAACTGGTCTGCATTGGGCGGCTTCAACGATCCGTCGCGGCGCAGCACTCGGACGCCAGGCCAAGTATAACGCAGATACGATCCCGACAACATTACGACCTCGACGGACGGGGTATGCGCGAGCCATGACAGCACGCTGTCGCCGAACGCGATGCAGCCGCGCGCCACTGCGACGCTCGCCTGCATGTCGACGGGCGCGAGGCCCGGCAGCGGTGGACACCCGCCCTTGCTTGCCTGGGCAAAGGCAACGTCTGTCGTCGCCTGCAATCCGGGGACCAGATGCTGCGAGAAACTGTCGCCCCACAGCAGCAGGCGCGGGGCCGGTCCGGTCCGGCACGCCGGATCGAAGGTGGTCCGGGATCCATCGCAGGCCGCGCCGGGCAGGCCGGTCACGGGCTGAAGGTCGACGCGCGCGACGGCATTGCCGGTCAGGCGCGGCGCGAGTGCGCCGGTGACGGCGATTATTGCCGATCCGGCGATCAGCGCCGCCCACCACCACCGCGACAGCGGCAGGCGCAGGCAGGGCCGCTCGACCAGCCCATGCAGTACCGCGCCGACGCCGATCCCGGCGGTGCAAAGCAGGATCGCGACCCATGCGGGCGGCGAATTGCCAAGCCAAATCGCGTGCGCGAACGCCATTGGTGGCCAGTGGACCAGATAGATCGCGTAGGACCGATCGCCCAGCCATCCCGCCACCGCTCCGCGCGGCCCGATCGGGCGCGCGGCTGCCAGCAGCCCCGCAGTCGCCGCACAGGCAGGTAATGTCAGCCAGTAGGCCGCCGCCGTCGGAAGCGCCATAAACGGCACGGCGAGCACTATCGCCGCCAGGCCCGGGGCGGTGCGATACGCTAAGCGCTGCACTCTTCCGCGTACCGGCATACAGGCGACGAGCGACCCGATCCCAAGTTCCCACGCCCGCGTGGGCAACAGGTAGAAGGCTGCGCCCGGCGACCACGGATAGAGCCACAGAAACGCCGCGAGGCTGACCAGCGTAACCGCCGCTACCATGGCTGGCCACCAGCGATGGGGCACGACCAGCAACGTGACGGGCAGCAGCAGGTAATATTGCTCCTCCACCGCCAGCGACCAGAAATGCAGCAACGGCTCCAACGCGGCCGAGTCGTGGAAGTAATTGATCTGTCGCCACAGCGCGACGTTGGTCGAGAAGGTCAGCGCACCGACCAACTGCGGCCAGAATCCCGCCTGTGCGGTCGGCGTCAGCAGTAATGCTGCCGCCAGCGCCGTCGCCAGCAGCGTGACGAAGGCGGCGGGCCACAGCCGACGGATGCGCCGCTGATAGAAGCCCCCGATCCGCAACGTTCCGGCATTGCGTTCACGCACGACATTGCCGGTGATGAGATAGCCCGACACGACGAAAAAGATGTCGACGCCGACGAACCCTGATGGCGCGATGCCCAACCCGGTGTGGAACAGCACCACGATCAGCACCGCCCAGCCGCGCAGGGCCTGAATATCGTCGCGCCACCCGCTGGCGGTCACGCTCCCGCGCCGCCGCCGACGATCGCATCATAACTGCCGCTGGCGACGATCCGACCGTCCTGCAGCCGCACGATCCGATCGCATCCGCGCAGCGTCGTGAGGCGGTGCGCGATCGAGATCACGGTCAGATCGCGCGAAAGCCGGTTGATCGCCGCCATCACCGCCGCCTCGGTCTCGTCGTCCAGCGCGCTGGTGGCCTCGTCGAGGACCAACACCGACGCCTGCTTGTAGAGCGCGCGCGCGATGCCGATCCGCTGCCGCTGCCCCCCCGATAGGCGGATGCCGCGTTCGCCGACCAGCGTGTCATAGCCTTGCGGCAAGGTCGCAATATGGTCGGCCAGTTCGGCTCCGTGCGCGGCAGCGCGCACCCGGTCCATTTCGATATCGGCCGGGTCGCGGCCAAAGGCGATGTTGGCAGCGATGCTGGCATCGGCGAGGAAGATCGCCTGCGGGACATGCGCGATCTGCCGTTGCCACGAAGGGCGGGCGGGGGCGTCGAGCACGCGGCCGTCGATAGTTATCCTGCCGTCGGCTGGTTCGAGCAGGCCCATGATTATATCCGCCAGCGTGCTCTTGCCGCTGCCCGACTTGCCGATCAGCCCGATTCGCATGCCCCGTGGAATCGTCAGCGTGACGTCGACCAGCGCCGCCGCCTCGCCGGTCGGATAGCGATAGCCCAGCCCGTCCAGGAGGATCGCTTCGGCAAACGGCGGCATCGGCAAGGCTGCCGGTTCTGGCGGCGCGGGCATTGCCAGCATGTCGGCGATGCCGTTCAGCGCGCCGCGATTGCCATAGATCTGCGACCAGCTGAAATAGACCTGCTGGATCAGCGGCAGCAGCCGCTGCGCGCCCAATGCCAGCGCGCCCAGCATTGGGAGCGCGGCCACGACCCCGCCCGGCAGGGTGCTGACGTACAGCGCGAGCGCGGCGACCAGCACCACCGCGCCCGTCTCCACGACATAGCGTGGGGCGGCGGCGATGAACTGGTTGGTCGCCTGCGCCTCGCGGAAGCGGGCGTCGATCGCGGCGAACTTGGCCGCGAAGATTCCCTGCGACCTGTCGAGCAGCACGTCGCGAATGCCGCCTAGCCCCTCTTGCAACGTCTGGACCCGCTGCTGCAGCGCCCCGGCAATGATGTCGCCGTTTTGATATAGCTTGCGCCGGGTCAGGATGCTGACCGTCGCGTAAAGCGCGACGAAGCACGCCGCGGCGATCAGCGATGTCGCCGGATCTACCCATACTAGAGCCACCAGCACAAATAGCGCGACGATCGCTGCCGTGAGGCCCGCCATAGCCGGCAACAGGACGTTGCCCAGCACATATTGCACCTTCTCGATGCCAGAGATGGTCTGGCTGGTATTGCGCTGGACGTGGAAGCTGTACGGCTGATGCAGAGTGCGTTCGTAGATGTGCGTCGCTAGGTCGTGCGCGATCGCGAACACGACATGCTGGCTGGCGCGCGTCAGGATCAGCCGTAGCGCTCCCGCCGCGACCGCGACCGCGACCAGCAGGGCCGCCGATACCGCGACGGTGCCGATACCCATCGCCGCGCCGAGCTGCGCCACCGCGCGCACGACCGCGCCGTAGCGTCCGCCCTCACCGCCGGTCACCACGACTAGGAACGGCAGCACTGCGCCGATCGTCGCCAATTCGGCGAAAGCGCCGACCACCATCAGCGCGATGGTTGCGCCAAGCTGTTTTCGTCGTCGCGCGGACAGATGGACGTAAATCCGTCTTGCCGCGGCCAGCGCGCTGCGGTCGGTTGCGGTCATGCACGGATCAGCCGCACATCGGTGATCGTCGCATTTACGATCCCGGTGTCGCCCGGCGTCGCGACGACGCGCAGCCAGGCCGCGCCGCATCTCGCCGGAATGGTCGCGTCCATCGCATCACCGCCGGCCGGCAGTGCCACCAACGGCGATTCGTCGCGCGCGCACGACAGGCGGACCTCGACCCCGCCGGTCGCTCGCGCCGACAGGCGGTAGCGGCCTGCACCCGGCACCAGTTGTTGGACAACCGTCGCCGGCGTTTCGCCGCGATAGGCGACTGTCAGACCGTCGCGGCCGGTCTGCGCTTGCATGCCCACCACGTCGGGCGCGGTCCAATCGAAGGGCGTATCTGCAAGTGGGCGTCGGAACATCGGGTCGTGGACCGGCCCTGCTTCGCGCGCGGTATCTGGACGGGAAGCCTGCCACAGCGCCTGCGCCTCGGCGTACGCCCCAGCACGAACCGCCGCCAGCAGCACCACGCGTCGTTCGCGAGCGCGCGACCCAGGGCCGGCTGGCGGGGGTAGCGAGGCGAGTAGGTGCAGCAGCACGACCGGGTCGACATTTGCCGTAGCTTGCATCGCGAAGAATGATTCACGCCAGTCGGGATCGCGGGCCAACGCCGCACGCACTATTCCACGCATTTCAGGTGATGCCGCCATCGCCGATACCAGGGCGAAGATCGCTGGACCTGTACCGGGCCGCAGGCGCAGCGCCGGGCCGACTTCCGCCAGCGCGGCGTTGCCCTGTCCGGTGCGAACATAATGGTCGAGCAACCAATAGCGGGCGATCCCGGCGCGCGGATCGCGGGCGCGGGCCGCCTCCATCAACGCCTGCGCCCGGTCGGCCGCGCCGTCGGCGCTGGCCGCCAGTCCGGCGAGGATCAGCGGTGCGGCGTCGCGCGGCGCGCGTCGCAGCGCGGCAGCGGTCTGCGCGCGCGCGACGGCATCCACAGTGCCGCCTGCCTCTACGATGCGCATCTGTGCCGCATTGGCCAGCGCAGCCGCCCCAGCCGGCGCGAACACCAACGCCAACCGGGGCCGGTCTTCCGCGAACAGCGCCAGCGCCGTTGCTCGCACCGTGGCCCAACCGAGCAGCAGGAGTCCGAGCAGGATCGCAATCCGCATCCTCGTGGTACGCACCACGGGCGCGGCATCGCTCACGGTGCGATGTCCAGCATCGGCGTCTTCGACCCTTCGCCATAGGTCGCGCCATAGCCGTAGCCATAGCCGTAACCGTCGCCATACCCGGCGGCCTTGGGATTATACTTCGTCAGCGTCACTCCGACGATGCGCGTACCCGACGCGACCAGTCGGCTGAGAGCGCCAAGCGCGATCGCCCGGCGGATCGATCCCGCCTCGATCACCATCACCGTCGCTTCGCAGATCGATCCCAGGACCGGTGCGTCGGCGAGCCCCAGCACCGGCGGCGCATCGACCACCACCACGCCGAACCGGTCGACCGCATCGTGCAGGATCGCGCGGATCCGACTGGTCGCCAGCAATTCGGCAGGGTTGGGCGGCACCGTGCCGCTGGGCAGCAGGTACAGGTTTGGCGTGTTGGTCTGCACCACATGACCGGCGACGCCCTCGTTGCTGATCAGCAGTCGTGACAAGCCTATGTCGCTGCCCGTCTTCGCCATGAAAGACGGTTTGCGCAGGTCGGCGTCGATCAGCAAAACCTGTACCCCGGTTCGTGCAAGGTTCTGCGCCAGCGCCAGCGAAGTGCTTGATTTGCCTTCTGCGGCGCGCGAACTCGTCACCAGCAACGAACGCGGGAGGCTGCCGCCGTCGGTGAACTGCAGCGCGGTCATGATGGAATAGTAGGCTTCGGCAACCGACGAACGCGGCGAAGCCAATTCGTCGCGGATCGTCTTGCCCTTCGCCAGTTTCGGTACGACACCGAGTAGCGGCAGGTTGAGCTTGGCTGCGACGTCCTCCGGCGTCTTGACCGTATCGTCGATGAATTCGATCACGAAGGCGATGCCGAGGCCCAAGACAAGCCCGGCGATTAGTCCGACCGCCAGATTGCGGATGGGGCTGGGCCGGAAAGGGCTGGCGGGCTGGATAGCCGCGTCGACGACCCCAGCCTGACTCTCGCCCAGACCACCGGCCACGCCCACTTCCTTGAAGCGCTGGAGCAGCGCGTCGTACAGGGTGCGGTTGGTCTCCACCTCGCGTTGCAGGATGGTGTATCCAATGCCTCGCCCACGCAGATCGAGGACGTTCGAGCGCAACGCGCTCACCTGTCCGCGCAACTCCGCCTCTCGTCCGAGCGCCGCCAGATAGGCGGAGCGTAGCGACGACGACACTTCGCCCGTCTCGCGCCGCAGAGAGATGTCGATTTCCTGGATCCTGTTTCGAAGCGCCACCATGTCCGGGAAATCGGGTTTGAACGTGGCTAGCCGCTCTCGGTAATCCGCTTCCAGCTTGGCACGTTCTGCACGCAGCGCTTGGACGGTCGGGTTCAGCAGCGCGTCGCTGGACGACCCGTTCGTCGCCGCCTGACGATAGCGTTGTTCGGCGGAGATGCGCTCACCGATCGCCGACGACAACGCGCCGTTGATCGCCACCAGCGATTGTGAACTCAGCGAATCGCCTGTCGCCGAGGTCGGCCCGTCACCGCCACCCCGCGCGCCGCCCTGTCCGCCACTGTCGAGCTGCACTATGCCCTTCTGCTGGGCATAGGCGACCAGTTCGCGCTCACTCGCCTCGAGCCGCTGCTTGGTCGCGTTCAGCCGGTTCTGCAGGAAATTGCGGGCATAGGCGGTCGCCTCGAATCGACGATCGGCGTTGGCCGCCATGAATCCGGTCGTGAACCCGTTGACGATCAGTGTCGCGCGAGCCGGATCGGGATCGGTATAGCTCAGCTGCACCAAGTTGCTGCCCCGGACCGGCGTGACGTCGAGATTGGCTGTCAATCGACCGACCGCTGCCCTGGCGCGCTTCGCCGGATCGGGGGCGGTTCCGGCAAATGCCGGATCGCTGGCCAGCTTCAGTGCAGTCGCCACCCGCTCAGCGAGTGAGCGGCTGCGCAGCAGGCCGTATTGCGTCTGCAGGAACTGGTCCTCGCTGCGAAGCTTGGGCATGACGCCTCGGTTATTGCCCATCACCTCCAGCGGGGTAGTGTTGATCTCCAGCGTGGCGGACGCGCGATAGATGCGGGTGGATAGCATCGTGACCGCTACGGCCGTGGCGATGCCGAGCAACACTGCGCCCAGGATGAGCCATTTCCATTTGACGACTACGCGCAGAAGGTCGGCGAAATCGAACTGAGGGATCACGCGCGGTTTGGACTCGGTGCGAGTTATAGTCACCACGGGCCGTCCCAGCGTTGCTGGATTGCCCCCATCGGTCATCCGACTCGGCAGCGTGCTCCCGCCGCGATCGTCGTTCTCGGCCATTTCCGCCACCCTCTTCCCGCAGGGCGGTCCCCCGTCCATCGCTGGCCGTTGCCCTTTACGACTGTCTAGCTCAAATCAAAGGTCGCCGACAACTGCCGCGAGGGGCGGGAACGATGATGTTTCTGCGCCACCGCCGGCGGTTGCCCGGTGGCAAGCGCGACGGCGAAGGCGGCGACCGTGGCAAGCGCGGCGGTGCGCAGCGGATAGTCCACGACGCTGTGGACCAGGAGTATCGCCACCACCATTAGCGCGGCGCGCACGACCGGATCGCCCGCCCATCCGGTGCGTACCCGCAAGCCCCACCATCCCCATGCCGCGCCGATCAAAAGCAGGCCGACCAAACCGTGATCGAGAAGGAGTTCGGCATAGTCGGAGTGCGCGTGGTTGACGAACGCGGGTGAGGCAAGCGCCACATCGGTATAGGCCGGATATATCGTAGGAAAGCTGCCCCCTCCCGCCCCGAACGGCAGATGGTCGATTGCGGCTGCGAAAGTGCGCGGTATCGTGACGCCGCGCCTTTGTTCAGCGCCTGCAACGACATCCGACGACCCTTGCCAAAAAGAGCAGATGCTCGCCGCCGACACGATGAGCACGGCTGCGACCAACGACCATCGCGTCGCTTGCCGCGTTAAGTGGCCCCTTATGGCGCGGATCACCATGAGCGTCAGCACGACTGCCAGTAGTAGCAGGCCGGCATCGGATCCGGTCAGGATCACTCCGCTCGACACCACCGCCAACCCTAGGAACGCTACGGCGCTACGGCGCGGCCCATGATGTTCGATCGACGCGCCAAGCATCGCAATCGCACAGAGCAGGAATGCAGCTAGATGATTGCGGTTGGCAAACGGCCCGACCGCCTTACCGGGATTTGTCAGGTTGTAAGGGTAGAACACGGACCCGGCTCCGGCGAGGACCTGCACCACGCCCAGCAACGCGGCGCCGATAGCAAGAGTGACCAGCGTTCCGATTGCGATCCGGCGTGCCCGTTCGGTCGCTACAAGCGTCAGGGTCGCCATGGCTGCGGGCGGCAGCAGGGCGAGCATCGAGGCAATGGTTGCGTCAGGTGCCAGCGACAACGGCTCCCAGCCGGGTACCGATCCAGTTGCTGCGAACCCTCCGACAACGACGCCACGACCTGGTAGGCGGGTCCAGATTTGGGGAGGGAGGGGCAGGGATTGCAGCAGCAGCCACGCCCCGAATATCGCTAATCCCATCATCAGCGCTCGGGCTGCGGGGACCAAATGCAGGGGCCGCGCGACGCCTACATAGCCGAGGATGAGGATCGCAGCCAACTGCAAGAAACCGTTGGCTACCGCCCCCGCGGCACTGGCACCACCCAGCAATACGCACAGCGTCAGAAAAATGGCGGGCAGGCCATCCTGCGGCTTCACCCCGCGTCGATCCTTATCACAACCAGCCTGGTCGGCTTATGGACTGGAGGGGGCGCCACTCTTGCCGCTGACGGCTGCCACGACACCGAGCGATGCGGCGGCGATCGCGCCTAATAAGACCGGCCAATTGCGACTGAAATATCCGCCTTGGGTATCACCTGTCACCGAGCAGGCGATGGAGGTTCCATCAGCCGCGCGGCACTGGTTGCCCGATCGGGTCTGCTCGTCCGCAGGAATAGCCAGTGCCGTGCGGTTCGTCGCTATGCCGGCAACTGCGCCGGGAGCAGCCGTGGCGGCCGATGCCTGTCCGACCAGTGCCATCGCCGCGATCATCGAGATCTTCATCTTGCTTGCCATGACCCACTCCCTAATGCCTTCCGGCACTGGAGACCTCCAGCCCGCCGTGGCACATGAACCCCGTCAAGAATCAGCCGCGCGGATGGTTCCCTGTCGGTTCGAATGAACCTAACGTATCCGCCGGTATCGCACAATGGCAACCGCCGGGATCAGAACGGGCGGAAAATCGAGACGAACGGCAGCGATTGCAGCACCGATTTCATCGCCGCGCTTGTTCGCGAACCATCGACGACGATGACATCCTGTGCATAGATTGTCGGATCCGGTTCTTCGCCCTTTCGGATCGTCGACAGGTCGAACGCCGCCGCCATCCTTTGTCCGTTGACGCGGCGAAACACGACGACGCGGCGAGGGTTGGCACCTTCCGCCGTGCCGCGCGCCATGGCGATCGCGGTGATGAGCGTACTGCCCGCCTGTACCGGATAGAGGCCGGGCTGCGTCACCGAACCATCGACCGTGATCGTCTTCTGAACGGCGCTCTTCAGCGACACCGCAACCTGTGGATCGTTTAGATACCGGGTGCCCAGCTGCCGCTTCAGATCAGCTTCCAGTTCGCTAGTCGTACGCCCCGCTGCAGGCACCAGCCCCAGCAACGGCAAGTTGATCCGTCCCGCCGTGTCGATCGTCTGGTCACCAGACATGCTGTCGACCCGAAACACGCGGATCGACACCACGTCACCGCTGCCCATCCGGTAGTCTGTGGTCAAGGTCGGTAGCGGGGCGGCGTCGGGTGCAACGAAACCCGCCGGATTGTACGGAATATCCCCGCCTCGCTGGCCCGCGCAGCCAGCCAGCATGAGGATCGTCGCACCGGTTCCTAACCATCTCAAGCCCATGGACATCCTTGTTTCCTCCGCATTGGCTGCATCTACCAGGGCATCACCAAGTTGCCCGTCAGGCGATATGGCCGTCATCGCCCTGTATAGTCGCGATACCATTGCACGAAACGTGGCACGCCGACGGTGATCGGCGTCGTCGGCGCGAATCCCAGATCGCGGCTGATCGCACTGATGTCGGCAGAGGTGCTGGGCACGTCGCCAGGCTGGATCGGCTGATAGTCCCGGATAGCTTTCATCCCGAGAGCGTCCTCGATCGTCGTTATCAGCGTTTCCAGTTCCTCGGGGCGGTTGTTGCCGATATTGTACAGGCGATGCGGGGACACGCTCCCCCCCGCTTTCCGCTCGCCATCATCCGCAGGCGGGTTATCGAGGGCGGCCACAATGCCAGAGACAATATCGTCGATGTAGGTGAAGTCGCGGACCATGCGGCCGCCGTTGAACACGGTGATTGGCCGGTTTTCGAGGATCGCGTCGGTAAACAGCCACATTGCCATATCGGGCCGTCCCCAAGGACCGTAGACGGTGAAGAAGCGTAGTCCGGTCTGAGGAATGCGATAGAGATGTGCGTAGGTCTCGCTCATCAGTTCGTCGGCGCGCTTGGTCGCCGCGTAGAGCGAAAGCGGTGAGTCCACACGGTCCTCGACCCGGAACGGTTGCGAACGGTTGGCACCGTATACCGACGACGACGAGGCGTAGACGAGCGGAACGCCCGGTCGATCGCGTGCCACCTCAAGGATGTTGAGGTGCCCTACCAGATTGGCGCGGACGTACTTGCGCGGTTCGATAATCGAATACCGTACCCCCGCCTGCGCGGCGAGATGCACGATGCCAGTAATCCCGGTTGTTTTCAGCGCCGCATCGAGCGCGTGCTCGTCGGCGATATCCGCTTCTCGGAAGGTGAAGCGTTCGCCATGTGGCGACGCCTTGATCGATGCCAGTCGGGCATGCTTGAGTTCAACGTCGTAATACGGTTCGAAATTGTCGATCCCGATCACATCACGTCCGTCATCGACTAGTCGGCGAACGACATGCGAGCCAATGAACCCGGCTGCCCCAGTTACCACGACGCTCAAAACACATCTCCATCCCGTCGAAAGACCTCGACGGGCTTTTACGAGCGTGTTGGCACACGATACCCTAGTCGCGCAACGGATGGTAAAGCACGCGTGCGCTGATGCCCTTTGGCTTGCGGAAGCGTCATGATCTCAAGAGCGATGGCATGTTTGGCGGCAGCAGATGCCTTCTGCTCAACCGTATGGTCCTGATCGACCAGAGCGTGCTCAGCGGCATCGTCGGTAACGGCTTGCACGGTATAGCCGAGTCGTTGAGCTCGCCGCGATCCCCTCGCTGGCCGGTGTTACGTGCAGCGCCCGAACGTGGCCTGACGCGTGGCGGCTCTTGGCTGCCATTGACCTTGTCCGTATCACCTAAGGACATGTTCGGATCAGCAGTCCTCCAAGGACGACCAACGTCACGAAAGGTTCGATAGGGGAGCGAGGGGGGCCTCCTCTCGACCGTCGCTTCCGCAGTTCTGACTGCGTTCGGCGACGTTGCACCGCTTTGGCAAAGTAGGTTTCATTCGGCTCGGATGATCGGTCCAGATCTTACGGGCACCCGGCGGCCGCCACCCAAGCGAGGCGCCTGCCGAACGGGAACCATTCTGGGCCGCAAACTGGAGGCAATGCGTTGGCACAGTGCGAGAGGCTACGCGCCGGACAGGCGTCTGCTGGAACTCCAGCGTCAGCGGCGCATGAGGCTGGCGATCCTGAGCCTGACGGTGCACATGGGTCGGCTCCTGCCCACTCGCCTCAGGCCGGCGAAACGGGTTTCATGAAGCCGAGTATGCGGGTTTTTCGCAAGCGACGTCTCAAGGCGTCGTCCTCCGGTTGCGCTCGTCCCTCGGGGAGCGGGATAGGTCGAGGCCGTCGCCTCCCCGGAAGGCCAGAGCCTTTTCGGTACGCGGGCCATCGCTCGTCCGATGCTCGCTTCGGCGGCTAAGTCCGCTGCGTGGAGTCGGGCCCTCGCGCGAACGCGGTGACGAACGGCCCGCGGCGGGGGACGGGGCCGGGCTTCGTGGACAGCCGGAACGCACCGACGGACGCCGCGTCTCCGAGGCCTATGGGGTGATCGATGCATTGAACATCTGTCCGTTCTTTCTTGGGCTGAATGGCCGGCGCACAGCAAGGCCGAGGGTCGTTGGCCGGGGTGAAGTCCCAGTGTCCATGACGTTGCCATCTTCGAGAGGGTGGCCGGCCGGAGACGGACCGGATGCTTGGAACCGATACGCTGGCCGGGTTTTCCGTGCGAAAGCACGAGGCCCAGGGCTGAACGCCAAGAGACGGCGAAGGCCTCCCGTGGCTCCGCGTCGCTTCTGGGTTGTCCTTCGGGCGCCCCGACTATCCGGAAGAACCTAGTCCACGATCGCTACTGGATCGGATCGAACGTTTGCGCGCTCTATTGGGAATCGATACAATCTGGTCGGATTCCGACTGATCTAGTCGTTGAAGACGGCGCGTTTCGACTAAACCTGCTACGATCACGACTTGGCCCGAAGCCGAATGGCGGGGGCAATAGATGCATGGGGGTGGAGATGATGCGATCGGTCAACCGTTCTGATCGGGCGGATGCGCCAGCGCCACTGGTCTTCATCCACGATGCCGCGATCGACGACTTCGTCGCGACGCTGCTGATCGCGTCGATGCCGCAATTCGATCTGCGAGGCGTCATCGTCGCCAATGCCGATTGCGTGCCGGAGTACGGCATCGACGTCGCGTCCCGAGTGAACCAGTTCATCGGCAAGCCCGACCTTCCGCTCGGGCTGAGCGGTGCCCGGGGATGGAACCCCTTTCCCTGGCCGTATCGGGGCGACTGCATCCGACTGGCGGACATCCCGTCGCTGGCTCCGTACGTCTCGACCGTTCCCAGTCCGCCGCCGCCTGGTGACGACATACTCGCGGACCTGTTGCAGGCCGCAGTCGCTGACGCCGAACCGCTGACGGTGCTGCTGACGACCGGCTTCACGCCACTCACGAACGTACTGGATGCGCGACCGGAACTCGTCGCCGGCATCGGGCGGATCGCATGGATGGGTGGTGCCCTGAACGTCGCAGGCAATCTGGACCCCAAGACGATCGATCCCGCCGTCGCGAACACCCATGCCGAGTGGAACGTGTTCTGGGACCCGTTCGCCGCGGAAGGGGCGCTGGCGCGTCTACCGAAGATATCTGTCTTTCCCCTGGACATCACCAATAGCGCTCCCATCAGTCCGGCGTTGATGGCGAAGTTGGAGTCGCAGGCGTCGGACTTCACCTTCTCCCGATTCGCACTGGAGGCCTACGAACTCGTCTCCGCCGAACCCTTCTACGACATGTGGAACGTCACCGCCGCCGTGTGGCTCGATGCCCCGGCTCTGTATGCCGCCGCGATCTCGACCCCTCTCCAGGTCGTGCAGTGGGGTTTCGAACAGGGGTGGATGCAGGCGGGCACCGGGCCAGACCGGCCCTCGCACGACGTGTACGTAAGCTTCGCGGATCAGGCGGGCTTCTACGATTACGTCGCCGAACGTCTAGCGCGTTCGGCGTGATGTGCACGCGGTCGATGCAAGGGGGCAAGCTCGAATGACGATCATCAAGCGCAACCGGTCGCGGGTTCTCGGGGGAATGCTAATCGGGTTCGCCGCGTTGGGCATCGCGGGATGTGGCCGGATGGACGATGCGGGGAACGCGGACAATTCCAAGGTCTCGAATCCGGTCGCTGCCCGGCTTGCGTTCCGCGACTCGGTGGAAACGCCGCCGCGAGGCGCAACGGGAACGTTTCGGCTGAGCGTCGACTATCCGCAGAAGCCGCCCGCGCCGTGCACCGATTGTAGCTGGCTCAACGCGAAGGTCAACTTCCAGCCCGGCTTCCCCGCGCGACCGTCCCCGGACGCCTGGCAGGGCGGCGGTTGGGCGGCCTACATCCAATCGATCCTCAGCTACGTGCGGCAAGGGCAGGATCCCAACCTGCGCGACGAAGTCGGCTTCCGTACGCAGGTGAACGGTGCGACCCGGTGGTACAACGTGCCCTGGATGGCCTATGATCCCACCGTCGGACGCGAATATCGACACGGCACGACGAACGAGCGCACCGCGCATCTCCAAGACCTGGTCGGCGCGAACGGCGCGACGTTGCGCGGCACAACCGCATCACTCGGTGCGACGCATTTCCTTCCCAAGATGACCGAAGGATGCAGGGCGCGATTCCCGAACGGGTTCGAGACGTGGTCGGTCGGCTACTACAACCCCTTCGGCGGCTATGCGCTCGGCAAGTCGATCCCGAAGGACGGTCTGCCGAGGGCAGCAGACGCCATGGGGGTATCGATGCCCGCCGGCCTGCCCTTCCCGCAGGGAACCGCGGTGATGAAGGTGCTGACGACCAACGCGCCGGTGGACTGCGTACCCTATCTCAAGGGATCGCCCGAATGGCAGGTCAACCGCCACGTGCTCGATCCGGCCAGCAAGAAGTACATGTGCCGGCGCGCCGTGCAGGTATCGCGCATCGTCCAGATCGACGTCGCCGTGGCAGATGCACGCTCGCCGACCGGCTGGGTATATGGAACATTTGCGTATAACGGGGACCAGCGCGGTGCGACGTTCTGGGACCGTTTGATGCCGCTCGGCGTCCAATGGGGCGCGGACCCCTGGACGTTTCCGGCAGTGCCGAAGAGCGACAGTCTGCCGCTCCAGCAGTCGGTCAGCAATCCGGGCGTAGGCATCTTCGAGCACATGGGCTGTCAGGGACGGCTGGCCGGACCGGTGGACAACCCGCAGTCGTCGTGCATGTCGTGCCACGGCAGCGCGTATGCCGCGCGGATCGGCGCGAAGTCCGCGATGGGAGTCAACGTCCCACCGTCGTTCGGTTTCGATGGGCTCTGCACGGCCTACTCTTTCGACAATGCAGCATACTTCCAGAATGCTCGCGCGCCACAGAGCTACCCGGGCGGAAAATACGCCCACGCGATGCCGCTCGACACTTCCCTGCAGCTCGAGGTCGCGCTGCAGCAGTACGGGCAGTTCGCAACCGATGGCAAACCGCAAGCGTGCGTAGACCCGGCATCTTGAGCGCCGATCCGTTCTCGCGGCGGCAGGTGCTGACCGGGGCGGCGGCGACGGCTTTCGCAGTGCCGGCTCTGGCGGGCGATGCCGCGACTGCGCGTGCAACCGAGCCGGGGCCGTCGCCAGTACCGGCGGCGGGCGGCGGTCCCTCCTATGAACTGCGGTGCGGGTTCATGGAGACCACGTTCGATGGGCGTCGGGTGAGGCTGCGGGCCTACAACGCGCAGGTGCCGGGTCCGATGTTGACCGTACGGCCCGGCGAGACGTTGCGCGTACGGCTCGCGAACGAGCTTCCACGCTACGATTCGCGCGGATGGAACGGCAACCACAACGTACCGCACAGACTCGACGCCACGAATCTGCACGTCCACGGCATGGACGTCCGACCGCATCTGTTCGAACCCCTTGGCACCTCCGATCCGGCGGCGCCGATGATTGCAGTCGGTCCGGGCGAAACGCTCGACTACGCCTTCGAAGTACCGGCGGACCATCCGCCCGGCCTGTACTGGTACCACCCCCATCATCACGGATCGACGGCAGTGCAAGCCGTCAGCGGGATGGCCGGGCCGATCATCGTACGCGGAGTGATCGACGAGGTGCCGGAGATCAAGGCGGCGCTAGAGATCGCCCTGGTCGTTCAGGACATAGGACTCTTCCCGAGCGAAACGGTCCCTGGCCTATGGTGTTACGAACCCCAGCAGAACGCGATGTGGCAGACGTTCGGTGGAAACGTCACGCGCTACGACCCAAAAACGGGCAAGGCCGAGCCCACGAACCTGAAGGGTGGGTTCACGACGGGCGACTACGCGCTCCGCTATTTCCTGCTGAACGGTCAGCCCTTCTTCAAGGAGACGCACAACCCGGATCCGAAGGGAGCACAGAGCCCAGTCCCGACGCAGTTGCCTCCGCAGCGCATCCGGATCCGTCCTGGGGAGGTGGTGCGCTTCCGCATGCTGAACGGCAATTCCGACAATCTGATGCCGATCGTGGTCGACGGACACCAGATGCATCTGATCGCGCTGGACGGCGTCAACTTCGCCGAGGTGCGGACGATTCCGGTCCATGCCGACGGAGAGGGGGCCGGGCAGGTGCTCCTTGCACCTGCGAACCGCGCCGAATTCCTCATCCGGGGATCGTCTACGCCCGGCATCTACAGGATTCGCCAACTGGCGCAGGCGGAGCAGTTCCTGCTCAGCGCGGAGAAGACGATCTGCGAGATCGAGGTGACCGGCACACCCGTCGTCATGAAGCTGCCCACCAGGCTACCGCCGCCGACACGCAACTATCCCTTGATCAGACCGGCGGAGATCAAGGCGATACGGACCATACAGTTCGGGGGGAATTTCCCCGGCGTGGTGAATCCGGTCGTCGGGATCGATTTCCTCATCAACAACATGCAGTATCAGGATCCTGCCATCCCGACCGTGGTGAATCTTGGCGATGCGGAGGAATGGCACCTCGTCGTAGAGGGGCCTCATCATGGCGGTACCGAGGGGCACCCGTTTCACATCCACGTCGTGTCGTTCGAGGTAATCTCGCTGAACGGCGTGCTTCAGCCGCCGGGCACCTTCCAGGATACGATCTGGGTTGCCGCGAAGACGACGGCGGTCATACGGATGCGCTTCAAGCAGTGGATCGGCAAGTCGGTGTTCCACTGTCATATCCTGCCCCATGAGGACACAGGAATGATGCAGAACTTCCTCATCGTCGACCAGATGGCCGCGCATCGACACTGAGATCTTGCGACTGCGCGATATGGCGCGACAGCGCAGTTGCGAAGTGCTGCATAAAGTCTTTCGTTCAGAGCCTAGATCACCGGAGGGCGGGTTCGTCGGGTCTGAAATAGGGCGTCCGGCGGCGGCGTTGGGCGGCCGCCGAAATAGGCATTCGAGCCACGATCGGGGCGAGAATGCCAGCTACGTCGAAGTCCGGTCGACTTTCGGAGGCTTGTTGCTCCACTGGATCCTCGGCATGACTTGACGAGGCGAGTCGGACGCGGGGGCATTCGATGCCCCGTAGTCGCCGATAGCTAGGGCGCGATCAGAGGGAACCTATACATGAGTCATGCAGGCGAGGACTTTCTCAGCGTTCCGGCGCACCTCACGCTGACGCCGGCGGAGCAGAGCGGCGGACGGATCGCCGACTTCATACGTCTACCGGTGCTCGGGCAGGGCACGGTCGGCTTCATGATAGCGGACAAGGTGCCGTTCAGCGTTGGCATTCAAAGCAAGACGTGGGGTACGCCGACGCTGCGCTGGAACGTCGGGTTCGACGGAGTTTCGCTGGATGAACATGCACAGGGCGCATGGCATCCGGTCCTGACGATGCCGAACCCGGATGCCGAACCGGGGCTGCTCCATGGTCTCGATCCCGATCCCGCCTGCAAATACTGGTTCAGCTTCGACTATCACAACCGGCGGTTGCGATACGGAAAGGGCGAGATGCGCCTCGGTTGCATGATCGCCGAATGCAGACTGCCGCCGAAGCCGAACGAGACCGATGAAGACGACGATCCGTACGGATGGCTACTACAGGCGCGGCGGGTCGAAGTGACGGCGACAATACGCGAAGCCGTTGACGTATGGCGTGATCCGGTGACCGTCGACGTCCCGATGAAGGTCGTGCCGCACGACCGCATGACCATGGACATGATGGCGGAAGGTCGGACGGCGGTTCCCGGAAACCTGACGCAGACCTGCCGTCAGTTGTACGACAACGTGGCGGGCGAGTCTTTTCGTCTCGACACGCCGGATTTCCCGCAGTTCGCACAAGCAATCCGTGAGAGCCTGGAGTCCGCCGACGGATGGTGTCGCAGGACGCTCGAGCGGAAGGCCGATGAGTTCGGAACCCCCGATCCGGACAAGACGTATCTTCGGATAACTCTGGGCCAGAACCAAGGCGATTCGCCAGGTGTGCCGTTCGTCATGGAGATTTGGCCGGTCGGCCACTATTCGCCGATCCACGACCATGGCGGTGCGGAAGCGGTCATCAAGGTGCTGCACGGAGCGATCAACGTCGATCTGTACCGCATGCTGTCGCCCCATCACCAGCGACCGTTCTCGACTGCCGTCTTCGAGACGAACGACGTCGCCTGGATTTCCTCGCGGCTCAACCAGGTGCACAAGCTGGTCAACAGAGGCGAACGTGAACCGTGCATCACGATCCAGTGCTATCTGTACGCCGAGACCAACGAGGCCCACTGGCCTTATTTCGATTATTTAGCGAAATCGAAGATCGCGCATTTCGACCCGAACTCCGACGACGACTACGTTTCGTTCAAGGTACGGATGAAGGAGGAATGGAATTCTCGCCACGTGACCGATGCCTGAGCCTCTGCCGCCATTCGTGCGGGCATCTCGCCGGCATCGGTTGTGGATCGGCGTCGAAAGTGCGACCCGGTCAAGTTCGACAAGCCTTTGAAACTGCGTAGAAGTTAACCTAGGCTGGGGTCCCGATCGGCGCCGATCGGGACCCTTGGTATACCCAAGCTTTCCAGGATATCACAGTTAGCTAGCTTAGAGTGGGGTCGCACTTTCGACGCCGATCCACAATCCTAAAGCGGCGCGAGGGATGGTTCGACGGTCAGCTCGATCTCGATCCCGAGCAAGCTCATCTTCAGCGATGAGACGTGGGCATCAACGAACATGGCACGTCGCTACGGCAGAGCGCCACGCGGCGAACGACTGCGGGCCGGCGTGCCGCACGGGCACTGGAAAACCACCACCTTCGTCGCGGGTCTGAGCCGCACCGACATGATCGCACCCGGGGTGCTCGACGGACCGATGAACGGTGATGCCTTCACCACCTACGTGACCCGCGTGCTGGTGCCCGAACGCTCGCCCGGTAACATCGTCATAATGGACAACCTGTCGAGCCATAAGGCGCCGGCCGTGCGTGTCGCCAGCGAAGCCGCAGGTGCCAGGCTCCTGTTCCTTCCGCCTACAGCCCGGACTTAAACCCTATCGAGATGGCCTTCTCCAAGCTGAAGGCGCATCTGCGAAAAGCGGTCGAGCGGACCATCCACGGCCTGTGGAATGCCATCGGCCGTATCGTCGACCTCTACTCGCCCCAGGAATGCTCGAACTATTTCTCAGCCGCTGGTTACGATGCAGACTGCTCAGAAACCGCTCTAAGCTCTCCATCCTTCGGGTCGACCGGGAATCGTTCGATCTCGCCTTCGGCCTGATTGATATAGCCAGAGGGTACTCGATCGCAGAGTTGAAGTGCCACTGTGGGCGGGAGTGCTCGGGCGGGCGATGCCAAGTACGAAGCGGTCTCCGGGTGTCTGTTTCGGTGGGGGGGCGGGCGTCAGGCAGTGTCAGTCTGCCCCGCCGACAACAGGATCGTCATGGAGCGTGCCATGATCAACGCGCACCTCTTGGAGCGAGTTCGGAGCCCAAGGCAGGTCAAGCTGCCGGACCGCGAGCAAGGGCTCCCACGTTCCGACGATATCCGTCATGAGGACGGCGGATAGTGACAGCCATGTACCCTCATAGGACGGCAGAAACATTTGGGCCCAAGCACGGCACGTTTGTATGAGGTTAGCGGCGATTTCCTTTGAACTCGTTTCCCGAACCGGGTCGAATGACGCCGATAGTATGGGCAGCGTCCCGATCAGTTGCGGCGGCACCTCCGTCGCCGTCAACGGATAGCGGTATGCCAGGTCAATGTGCAGGACGCGGTCGCCACCCTTGCGATCTCCCGCTTGGCAGAAAGGAGCCAGCGCGACGGCGATGGATTCTTCCAGCGAACCGCTACCGGGTGGCACGGCTAATGGAACGGAAACGTCGATAAACGGCACGATGGCAGATCCGGGAGGGGACCAGCCGGTCGCTCGCATCAGCAGCGGGTTGAAACCGGTGCCCGCATTCCGCACGACGCGAGCGCTGACAATCGCGGTCTGATGCGACAGCAGATCGAGCCGGTCCAGAACGAAGGTAAGCGGCTCCCGCTCCACCGATTTCGGCAGATGATAGACGGCCTCGCGCCAAGCCCCCTCATCGGGCGCCGAAGCGGCGGACGCCGCCACGCGCTCCAGCGGGGCGCATCCGGTGATGACCGGAAAGGGCGAACCGTCGCGAACGAACAGCGACCGGCTGCCGTCCGGGTTCGGGCGATTCCGCCAAACCCAGGTCGGCGTCTGCTCGGTACCGGATAAGACCGTGCTTCCGGCTGGTGAAGTGGACATCGCGTCAGTGACGTCGTCCACAAGGCCAGTAACGACTCGACCCAATCGGTCGGAAAGCGCCGTCTGCGTCACCAGGCTGTGCGTCAGCAGCGAAGCAACACTGAGATACCCGGCTTCGAAGCGGAGGAGTGTCGCCGCCAGCGGCGTGAGCGCGCGGCCAACTTCCATCGCGGCCGCCGGCGCAGGGTGCGGTCGATCGAATTCGACTGTGATCCACAGATCGTCGAGGTGCTTGAGTCCGTCATGATGAACAGTGAATGCCAACGTCCAGCAAGTCATCCGGGCCACTAGTTCGGCAAGCGTCCCACCGACTACCTGATCCGGACCTGTCGCCGTAGCATGGCTTATGGTCGGCTGTTCAGGGAATAACGGCGAGATCGCGGGCACATCCAGTTCGCCCAGCGACGCTTCGGGTTCGCCAGCCCGTTCGAACCCCAGCACCGGTACAAGCCGGCCGGTCGGTCCCATCCTGGCTTCTGAGGCGAAGGGACCGATCTGCGTGAGCGTCCACTTCGGCTGAAGCGCCCACAGTGCCTGGTCGTCGTCTGCGCGCGGGTCTGCGGGAAAATCCAGTCGAACGGAGGAGCTACCATCAAGCAGGACATCCACCGGGGACGCGGGCGCATCCCGCTTTGACGGCACACCGGAAAGGAATCCTCTCAACCGCAATCTCGTCGCGGGTCTAGTCTCGGCTGCAAGTTGCACCCAGACGGTGCCGATAGCGGCCACGCCCGCCCGCACCGCCCGGAACATTTCGCGTCGGGCCTCGGCCGCCTCAGCACCGTCATCGTGCTCGGCAAGCACGGGAATCAGCCGCCGAGCGAACGCTAGCGCCGCGGCGTTCCGCGCCGCCTCAATCCGCGATCGCAGTGATGGGTGTTCGCGTCCGAACTTTCCGGTAGCGACAGCGATCCCCAACTCGTCGAGGATGGCGGCCGCGCGTTCAAATGCCGCATCCACATCTATGCCCTGGTATGTGCACATTGCGGTGCCAGGTGTCAGCGCGTCATCCCAAACAGTGATTGCTACCGATCCGGTCAGTAGCTCCGGAGTAAAGGGACGTGCGGCGAAGACTACAGCCGGTAGGCTGCCTGGCCCGACCACGATCCCGTGCTCTCCACCCCAGCGCAGCCCCCAGAGATGGAGCGCCCCCCTTCGGTACGCCGGTCTTGCCAGCTGGATCCTACTGCCGGACCCATCGTATCCGGCCAACGCCGCTTCCGCGTCTCGCGCCCATCGTATGAGCGGGGCGCGGCTCGCGATCGATCGCAAGCGCCATGGTGCGATCGACGAACGCACCCGCTCCCGGATCGCCAACCTTTCGCCCCGCGCACCCGGACGACGCCTTGCAAGGGTTAAGGCCACCGACAAGGGCGACAGCGTTTCCATTCGGTCAGCTATCGATACGGGATCGAGCGGCAGCACCATGCTGGCCGTGACAGGTCGGCCGGAGGTCCTCGAAACGTAGCGAAACAGCGTGTCCACCAAGGCCCGATACCCAGCGACGGCCTGATTCGGTTCACCGACCGGCACATCTCCTTGGAACGAGCAGGCGACCGCAAACTCCAGCGAAGGATCGTAGGCATGGCGACGAATCGACGACCATGCAGTCAGGTCGGCCCTTCTTCCGGGCAACCCAGTCGTTCGATCGAACCGAACGATGATGCGAAGTGCAGGAGTGATCCCGTCCCGCACGATCTCGTAGCCCACAGTGCAACTTGGCCACTGGTGGAGGGCGAGAAGAGCATTGGTCCTGATTGCGATACCCACCACCGTCCCCCTCGATACCGAAACCCGGTGAGTTCGAGTAACGCCAGATAGGCGGGGCTTTCAATGGTTCACCGGCAGGTTCTCGTACGTCGATGTGTTTCGAAGCAACATGGGGATGACCACCGAACCACGAGCACAGCATAACCCGCTCGATCGAGCATCTTTGGGAACGTGAAGTCCGGGACGGCCACCTGACAAGAGTTGGGGCGATCCTGAGCCGAGTTGTGACGAGCGAGGACACACGTACGCGAAAGTGGCCCGCAGCAGTGGCGCGATCCTCTCGACCGGGGCCATCAGAAAAATGATCCAGATTCGATCCAGTTGCCGGTCGTGATCCTAGTTGGACGATTCTGCTGCCGCCTGCCTTCCACCAATGAATAAAGGCGGCGAAAGGCTCCACCTGAGAGGTTTCAACCCGTTGGGCGGATACGATTTCCGGAGCGGGGGGCGGGTTGGGGTTCTATAGGACTTGTGGTCTCCATATCTTGCGAATACGCATTCCTGACGTCCCGGGGGGAGATGAAGCGTGTTGCGTATCCAAGCTGCCTCGATGTGGGCCGCTCTCGTTCTTTTTTCGACATCGCCAGTGCAGGCGGCTCCTGCGACGGGGCACGGCATTGCGATAATTTCGGGTGAGTTCGGGACGCTCGGCACGAAGGCGAAACTCGACGTATCCCAACGATTGCAGCAAATCTGCGGTACGGACGGTGACCGGTGCGAAGCCTTCTGTTCAGAGACGAGCTTTGGTCTGTACGACCTGGGGCGTAAACCAATTTGCCGGGTCACCTACCGATGCCCTGATGGTGCAACGCGCGCGATTGAGGCGGCGCGCGAAGAGCCCATAGTCCTGGTCTGCCGTGATGAAACTGACGCCGAGGCAGGCGCCCTGCTTGACGCAACATCACCCGGTCAATGAGCGTTGCACCGCGTTTGATCGGCGTGTTGATGCTGCCGGTGATCCTCTCCGTTGCACAAGCTCCGACGGCTGCGCTTGCTCGTCGATCGGTCGAAGTGCACCATCGATCGGCGGTGGGCGACTGGGAACTCGACGTCGCCCGCAACGCTTTCTCCGGAAACGTCGTCTGTCGGCTCCGGGCGCCCAAGAGTCGGGCCTTCTACGAAGGTGGAGCGATAGGCTTTCGCTTCGATCGCGACTGGGACGTAACTGAGGCCGTCTACAGAATCGATGGCGGCCCGCCACGCGCCTCGCGTGACGACCTCCCGGAACTGACGACCCTGGGAACGCCCTACGATCGGGGCGGCATGGCCAATCCCGGACAGGGGGTCGTCCGCGTTCCATGGCGCCGCATCGCTGACGCGAACACCATCGCGATCCAGCCTCGTCGCGACCGGCGTGTGCGGACCATCCGTCTCCTCGGATTAAAGGGATTGCGGTCGGTGGCGTTGTCGCAAGGGTGCACTCCTGACGTTCGGTTCGTCGGGTGATCGCTTTTGCGGGAATGGCCATGGCGGCGTTTGTGACGCAAAGCGCTCCGGGGCCTGCGCCGTCAGTCGTCCTGCCTCCCGTGACAGCACCGCGCTCCGCGTCCCGACGGCTCGCGTATCCGCGGCGCGCGGACGGGGCGACCCGCGTCGCCGAACGCTGGGCACCACCTACATTCGTCGTCGCGCCTGAGCCCACGCCGACCGAAACCCTGGTTCAGGCACTCGACGCTGCATATCGTTCTGCGCCGTCACTACAGGCGCAACGCTATGCGCTGCGCTCGACCGATGAGGATTATGCGCTCGCGCTTGCGGAAACCCGGGCGACAAGCCAGCTGCAGCTTACTGGGGGATACACCAGAACCGATCCGGGCGACCTCACCCAGTCCCGCCGTTCTCTGGCGGATCGGCTGCTGTCGCCGAACATCGTAGACAACAGCCTGAGCGCGGAGCTGATCGTCGACCAGCCGTTGCTGACCGGAGGGCGAGCGGCGGCCGATCGTGAAATCGCTACCCACACCATAGACGCCGGCAGGGCACAGCTACGCGGAACCGAGGGCGACCTCTTCCTCCAAGTCATTACGGTTTATGCCGACATCCGACGCGACACACGCGTGTTGGCTTTGCGCGAGGCGAACCTGAAGCAGCTCACCACGACGTTGGAGGAGGTTCGCGCTCGGCAGGAAGCAGGCGAACTGACGCGAACCGACATTGCGCAGACCGAAACGCAGTATGATGTGGCTGCGGCACAGTTCAACGCTACGAGCGAACAGTTGCAGCAGGATCGCGCGGCGTTTGCCGCGCTAGTCGGTCGGGATCCAGGCGTCCTGGCTCCGGAGCCTAATCTGCCGCAATTCCCGTCGTCGATCGAACGCGCGTTCGTGGTGGCCGCCCGGCTCAACCCGGAACTCGATCAAGCAATCGCTAGCGAGCGTACGTCGCGTAGCCGGATCGCGGCCGCGGCAGCAGAAGGACAGCCGCGGCTTTCGTTGCGAGGGACGGCTACCCTTTCGGGACAGGCATCGCCGCTTCGAGCGAGAGACGCGGACCACGGGTTTGCTGGTCAAGCAGTGCTGACTGTGCCGCTGGTCAACGGCGGACGGGTCGGTGCTCTGGTGGCCCAGGCGCGAGACCGGAATGCCGCGGATCGGATTGGGATCGAGGCGACGCGACGCCAGATGGTTCAGGCAATGGTCGCGTCATGGAACGCCGTGGCGATCGCTCAGCGCAACCAGTCGATCCAGACGTCGCAACTGGGGTCCGCAAGGGTCTATGATGAGGGAACGTTCGAGGAGTATCGCGCCGGGTTGCGATCGACCTTCGACGTGCTGTTCGCTCATGCGGCATTGCGCGATGCCGAGATCGCTCTCGTGGCCTCCCGGCGCGACGCCTACGTCGCCCAGGCGACTCTCCTCCGGCGTATGGGCGTTCTCGAGGCTCGTAGCCTCATGACAGGCACGCCACTCTACGGACCAGCCGAAAACTTTCGTGAAGCGGCCGCTCGCGGCGCGCGACCATGGGATGGTGCACTGAGATCGATCGACGCTTTCGATCGGCGTATCCCCGAACAGGGAGGTATCGAACAACCCGCCATCGGGACGACCCCACCGGCGCTGGCCCCTGCGCGAACGGTGCGCGAACTAGAACCGACCGGCCACTCGCCTAACTTGCCACTTCCCGGCACCATCGGCGCTCCCCGCGCCGTCACTACGGTTCGCAAACCATGAACGAAGACCCCGATCCTGAAGTGATCGTCGGCAGCGCCACCGACGACACCGGGGCCATCGCGCTTGCAGCCTTGCTCGCGATGCATCGGATCGCCGTGGACCCCACGCAGCTACGCCACGAGATCGGCCATCATCGTGCCCTCGACGCGAACGATCTGATCCGCCTCGCCAAGCAGCAGGAAGGCGTGAAGGCGCGCGTGACGCGGACCAGCTGGGACAAGCTGGATCGCACGCCGTTGCCAGCGCTTGCCAACGGACCGAGCGGCTGGTTCCTCCTCGGACGTGTCGCAGGGGACGAGGCGCTGGTGCAGCTGGCTGTGCCCGAACCCGACATGGCGGGACTGCCTGTACGCAAGCTGACGCGAGAGCAGATGGAAGCGGTCTGGTCCGGCGAGATCGTTATGGTCACCACGCGAGAGGGTGTGGCGAGCGGTAACAAGCGCTTCGACGTCAGTTGGTTCATCCCGCAGATCGTGAAATATCGGCGTCTCATCGGCGAGGTGCTGCTCATCACCCTCGCTCTCAACCTGCTGGGACTGGCTGCGCCGTTGTTCTTCCAGAACGTGGTCGACAAGGTGCTCGTCCACGATACGCTGGACACTCTGAAGGTGCTGGCGATCGGCTACGTCGCCGTGTCGGTCTGGGAGACGGTACTTGGCTGGCTGCGTACCGGCCTCTATGCACAGACGAGCCAGAAGATCGACGTCGAGCTTGGCGCCAAGCTGTTCCGGCATCTCCTTGGACTTCCGATCGGCTATTTCGAGGCCCGTCGCGTCGGCGATATCGCGATGCGCGTCCGCCAACTCGAGACGATCCGCGAGTTCCTCACCAACGCGTCTCTGTCCGTACTCGTCGACCCCGCCTTCACCGTGATCTTCCTCGCGGTGATGTGGATGTACTCGACCAAGCTGTTCATCATCTCGGTACTGACGATCCCTTGCTACATCCTCGTCGCCTTGTTCGTGACCAAGCCGTTGCAGGCCCGTATCGAGGAGAAGTTCGAGCGCGGTGCCGCCAACAACGCTCTGCTGATCGAAAGCATTGGCGGCATCCAGACCGTCAAAGCCGGCGCCGTCGAACCACAGTGGCGTGATCGCTGGGAGCGGCAGCTCGCCGGCTACAGCTCGGCCAGCCAGCGCGTCATCAACCTGGGCAACACCGGCAGCCAGCTGATCCAGCTGATCTCCAAGATCAATCTCGCTGCGATCCTGTACTTCGGTGCGCAGGCGGTGATCCACCGGCAGATGACGGTCGGAGGTCTCGTCGCCTTCAACATGTTCGCACAGCGCGTGTCGGGCCCCGTCATCCGGATGGCTCAGCTTTGGCAGGACTTCCAGCAGGTCCGGATCGCGATCGCGCGATTGGGCGACGTGCTCAACCAGCCGGTCGAACCCGGCGCCGGCAGCCGTACCGCGCTTCCCGCGATCAAGGGAAACATCGCGTTCGAGGGCGTTAAGTTCCGGTACGGGCTGGAGGGGCCATGGACGCTCGACGACATAGAGCTGAAAATCGCAGCGGGGACGTCGCTCGGCATCGTCGGGTCCTCGGGGTCGGGGAAGTCGACGCTGACCAAGCTGCTCCAGCGGCTCTACGTCGCACAGGCCGGAAAGATCATGATCGACGGGGTAGACATCGCGCAGATCGATCCCGCCTGGCTGCGGCGGCAGATCGGCGTGGTGCTACAGGAGAATCTGCTGTTCAACAGGTCGATCCGCGAGAACATCGCCCTGTCGAACCCCGCCATGCCGCTTGATCAGGTCGTCAACGCAGCCGAGCTGGCAGGTGCCCACGAGTTTATCGTCCGGCTGCCGCAGGGCTATGATACGCCAGTGGAGGAGCGTGGCTCCAATCTGTCGGGTGGGCAGCGCCAACGCCTGGCGATCGCGCGTGCATTGGTGACCTCGCCGCGGATACTCATTCTCGACGAAGCGACGTCGGCGCTCGACGCGGAAAGCGAGGAGATCATTCAAACCAACCTGAAGGCCATGTCGGCCGGGCGGACCGTGCTGATTATCGCGCATAGGCTTTCGGCCGTGCGCCAGTGCGATCATCTGATCGCGCTTGAGCGTGGACGCATCGTCGAACGCGGCAGTCACGAGGAACTGTTGCGCGCAGGCGGCCGCTATGCCGATCTCCACCGCCGCCAGACCGGTCTGGCTATGGCAGGGATCGCATGAGCGCGCTCGGCCACAACTGGCGCGTGATGCGTGAAGCGCTGAAGGCGGACAAGGATAGGCGGAAGAACCAGCCGCGCAGTACCGACACGACGTTTCTACCCGCAGCGCTCGAGGTGATCGAGACGCCGGTATCACCGACTGGACGGATCACCGCGTGGGTTTTCATGGTCGGCATGGTTCTGACCATAGCTTGGCTGGTAATCGGCCGGGTCGATGTGGTCGCGTCCGCGCAGGGAAAGCTTATTCCTTCGGGAAGCGTCAAGATCGTCCAGTCGGCTGGGACGGGTGTCGTGCGCGCGATCCACGTACATGACGGCGACCGCGTCAGGAAAGGGCAGTTACTGGTCGAGCTGGATACAACCCTTTCGGGCGCAGATCTCCAGCAAGCTCGCAAGGGTCTGATGGCGGCAGAGCTCGACGTCGCTCGCAATCGCGCGATCGCCGATGCGCTATCGGGGCTGGGGCTACACTTCACGCCTCCAGAGGGCACGCCGATCGATGTTGCTGCGACACAGCGCCGGTTGATCGCCGCGCAGGTCGGTTCAATCACCGCGACCACGGCCAGTCTTGCTGCCGCGCGATCCTCGGCGTTGTCCGAAGCGGATGCCGCGCGCGCGCAGCGAGACAAGCTCGACGAGACGGTTCCAATCCTCGACCATGAGGTGGAGGCGATGCTACGCCTCGACGCGAAGGGGTATGCACCGGGTTTGCGGCTACTCGAGCTGCAGCGTCAGCGGCGCGGTGAAGCAGGTGACCGTGATGTCGCGGCCGCGCAGCAGGCACGCGGCCAATCCGACGCCGTCAAGTTGGGCCGGCAGATCGACCAGACCCGCGAGGAGGCGCGCCGCGTCGCGTTGGCCGATCTCGCCAAGGCGGAAGGCGAAGCGATCCTACGTCGCGAGGAAGTGACCAAGGCAACTCGCCGATCCGGGCTGCAAACTCTGCGTGCGCCGGCAAGCGGCACGGTCCAGCAGCTAGCGCTCCACACCGTAGGCGGCGTCGTTGAAGCGGCCCGTACGCTGATGGTCATCGTTCCCGGTGATGGCGGTCTCGAGGTCGAAGCCCGAGTACTCAACAAGGAGGCGGGTTTCGTTCACGAGGGGCAGCCGGTCACCGTTAAGATCGAGGCGTTCCCATTCACACGCTACGGCAGCATACCGGGGACCGTCGTCTCGATCAGTAGGGATGCGGTGCCCGATCCCAAACTCGGCGCAACCTATGTCGCGCAGATTCGCCTGTCGCGCCCCGACCTGATCATCGATGGCAAACGTACCCCCCTTGCATCGGGACTGGGCGTTGTTGCTGATATCCGTACCGGCTCACGGCGGATAATCTCATATCTGTTAAGTCCGGTGCAGACCTCCGTGGCCGAGGCCGGTCACGAGCGGTAAGTGGTTTTCGCTAATGGGACGGGCGCCGATGGATCGGCGCCCGCCTTCATTATGCGACGGGTTCGGCTTCTCCAGGGACGGCGTTATCCTCGACCGTACCGGCTCGCTTCGCTCCCATCTTGGCGAGCGTTTCGCGATCGACCAACCGCGCTACGAGCGGGTGGAGCCTAAGATCCCCGTCTTTAACGAGCTGACGGAAATTGGCGATCACGGCTGCCGTGGTCTTTGCATCCGGCGCTATCACGTCCAGAAGCCAATTGTTCTGGCCCGAGGTCCAATCCTCCGCTTGCAGTCGGACCGGGAAAACACCGGCACTGATCTGTTCACGGATCTTGGCATCAACTTCGTCCGATACGCTCGCCCAGATCGCGAGACCGGCCATATCTGCGCCAAATTTGTCCTCCGTCTTGCCAGGGTAGGCGATCGCGACCCGGTCACGAATCAATGGCTCGAGAACCAGATGTTGCAGGTCCGCAAGCGATTGATTGCGATAGCGAGGGAGCATCATCATTGTCATGACCACATTACCAAAACTCTCGCGAATGTGGCTTCTGACCTGAGAGAGCTTTCGCGCGACCTCCGGATCCGGCCGCTGTTGCGTCCCTTCCGAACCCTTGGCGCCGTTCATCTGTGGTTGCTGATATTTGCCGACGTCGGCAGGCGGACTGAGTTCACTCATCGTGCGGACCTCTCTACTACACCGAAAATACCCCGCTACCATACGAGGAGCCTCGATGGCCGCAAGACCTAACCTCGCCAAGTTGACGGTGAACCAGTCGGTCCGAAATGGATCCAATTAAGGTTGCGGGGTGAGGCCAACTCCGATGTATCAATACACGCGAGCGGTGAAAAATGGCGACAAAGTCTTTCCAGGAATGAAAACGCCAAGCGATGCTCAATCACGCGACGGTAAATGCCGACCGCAGTCACGATTTTCTTAGTCTGATCAGGCATGTGACTGAAAAATGACGGTATTGTCATTTCTGGCCAGATCGATAAGGTTGGGGCGGGTCGATTGGGGAATCGGCATGGGGGTTGGAATATGTGGGGGCGCTTCACGACAGCCGCGTTGGCCGGGCTCATGCTAAATGGGCTTGCAGCATGCAGTGACGGTCGCTTTCCGGACTACCGATATCGCATAACGATATACGCTCAGGGCGAGGCGTATTCCAGTGTTCGTCAGATCCGGCAGCGTGAGATCTTCTCAATGCAGGATTCGTCAGGGCGCAAGGTCGAAACCTCCATGAATGGTCAGGCGGTAATCATGGACCTGCCCGATGGAAGGAAGGTTTATGCCACCTTGGTTGGTAAGGATTCCCCCGAGCAAGCGAAATATATCCCCCGCGTCGCCTTGCTTCCAAAGGGATACAAGCGGCCAAATCTTCCAAATATGCTAGACGGAATCTCCGCAGAGCAAAAGGCTATAATCGGGACCGTCGGGTCGCGTGACCTTCCTCGAACTGTCACTTATAACCCCTTGCATCGCGAAGACTACAGTCCAGAAATAACCTGGCCATTATTTGCAAGTTTTGATGATCCAAGTGATTGGACGACAATCCACACCGTTGATCCTGAAGATATTGGTGTAAACCGCATCACGATCGAGATCACTGATGAGCCGGTCACAACCGGAATCGAGGCTGTGATCACTAAGCCAGGTAACGGACCGCGCTTTAAGCAGTGGCAGAGGTCACTGAAAGTTCATGACGATAGAATAAGCATAATCGGTGCGTTTTTCGAGAGGGATGCCAAGTGAACCGTGATCTTTTTCTCTCAATCCTCGCGCTGGATTCCTACAATCGTGGCTATGGACGCCGATTAGTCATAAATAACAACGTTGCAATCGGCACGGCAGTCATTGGTTTGGATTCCACCGGGATCACGAGCGAAGACGGTGAGCAGCTCGATAAGAAAGCTGATTTTTTCGCAGTATCTTATGATTACAATGGCGAGAAAATCATATCCTATCGAGGAACTGATAACCTCGGCGCGGACGCACGCTACGGCTACGGAATAGGTGCAGGTCTAACGGCAAAATTCCTTGCCCCGCAAGCCGATCTGGCGCTTCAGTTTTACACCGACATCACCAAACAGAATGTGTTCGACGCCAACGTTCCAGGTAACGTCGTTGTAGTAGGTCACTCTCTAGGCGGCGGCCTGGCCGGGCTAGTTAGCACGCTCTCCGGGGTCGAGGGGCATGGCTACGATAACATGCCTTTTGCCGCAGCCGCGATAAGCCTTGCGACCAGCATGGTTTTAGCAGGCCCGGACAATCCTGATATTTCAAATCTCGCTAAATTTGGGATCGGCTTGGCTGGCGGCGCGCTTACACAATATAATGGCATCATCTCTCAACTCATCGGCCTGGCACGTGCCGCACTGGCTACGCCGGAAGCGTTTGCCGAAGCAGGCCTTCATGTGCCATCTGTTAATAACTTCCTTGGTGAGTCTGTGGATGGGGAGCTTCTCACTCACGTCCGCGACGGAACACTGCAAGGTTTAGGCGGCACGCTACTCGCGATCGGTGCTTTCTTTGTCCCAATTATCGGCCCGGCCGCCGCGGCAATTATTTATGCGTTCGCCCAACAGCAGCAGCTGACCACAGGTGTCTTAGAAAGTTCGGTTCCTGCGAAGGATCCTTACAGCACGTATGGCGCTGTCGATGGCACGCTGGAACTCATTAAGCGTCACAGTCAAGCTCTCCTCGTGATACTGAAATATGCAACCATCGCAGAGAGCGAGGTCAGCGACGATTGGCAAGCTGCCGCTAAACCGATAATTGAAGCGCTCTACGACGACGAGATTGGCAAAGCGCTGGGTCGTAACGGCGGAACGGATGTAGGCGAGGGCGCCGATGGCTACTATGCGCCATCGGATCAGATGAAGGCGGCTATCGCGTATTCTGCGATCACAGAAGGCGAGCGTCCTTTCGGTGATCAGGCGATAAGAGCGTTCTATAACGATGCGACCGATCTTGGTCGTGCTCTAAAGCTGCCGAATGTAAGTTCTAAGTTCGCTGGCTGGGCCACTCAGATAAGTCGGATCGTGGCACAATATGCTGGCCGGCTTGCCTTTGCCGATGTCGAGGGAGGTGACTGGGGCGACACTGGTGTTCTAAAGCTTAACTCGTCCCAAACAGCGGTATCGATAGATGTTTCGCGGCAAAGCTGGGATGCTGGTAAAGAGCATCAGGACATGGAGATCGTTGGGCTCACTCAACTGATCCGCGAGGTCGCAGGCGATATAACGTTTCCGATCGACATCTACGGACCGTTTGGCGGCGGCGCCGACGGGATTGAGTGGAATTCTCCGATCCGTGCCGGGTCAATGTTCCTCTACGGTATCGATAAGCCGTCCGAGATCACCGGACGCGTCACTCTTCAGACTACAGATGAGCCATATCGGGACGTCGTTCCAGGAGGAAGCCGCCCGATTAACGACGATGAGCTTGCGCTGTTCGTTCTGGGTAATGGCGACAATGTCGTCACAGGAAGCGACGACAACGACTTCATTATCGCCGGTAATGGTAACGACATACTCAAAGGTGGCAGGGGCGACGACCTGCTGCTCGGCGGAAAGGGCGACGATGTTTTCGCGGGAGGCGAGGGCAAGAACTTTTTCATCGGGGGCGATGGTAACGATACGGTCGACCTTCGCCTCAACGACTGGCTCACGGGCGTCGATGCGACGTTGGCGGCGTTTGCGTCCGCTGGCAATGATCGAAAGACCGATCTTCAGCTGACGGTTCGCGATGCCGGCTCTGATGGTGCAACACATATTGATCGCATGCAGGGCATCGAGCAGATCGTGCTCACGGGCTATGCGGACAAGCTGACCGTTAGCAGCGCTGACCTCGACGGTTATGTCGATGGAACGGTTATCGGCAATATCCTGAAGTCCAGTGTACAGATTGACCTTGATAATGCGAAAGGGGGCAATCGCAGCAGAAGTGATTACGACACCGTCCAATATGCATCTCGTCCAGGCGTCCTAGGCAAGAGCGGCGTGGGTTGGTATGACGGCTTTACTTGGGGTGCCGGCAAGTTCGGGGAAGCGCTTACTACTTCGTTAGCAACTCTTACCGGACCGCTGGGTGCTCTCGCGCTCAAAGCATCGTTGGCGACAGAGGAAATTGGTGCCAAGAACCTTGGCGATGCCCTCAACGTCCGTGGCGTTGAAAATGTCGTGCTCACTGAGGCGGACGATCGATTTTACTTCTCGGGTGATTACGCTGTCCATTCCGGTTACGGCGAGATATCGGGTGGCAAGGGTGGTGACATCCTCGTCTTCGACGGAGCAAAATACGTCAAAGCGGGCACATCGGGCGCTACCGAGAATCTGCAACTCACGCTCGATGGCGGCGAAGGCAACGACTGGATCTATGCCTCGGGGGGCGAGAAGGCGATCGCAGCCGGCGGTCTTGGCCGCGACTGGATCTTCAACACGTCGGACAAGGGCCAACTTTGGGGCGATTTCGCCAGCGGCGTCGATGCCGACGGCAACCGCGCTGCCGACGTGTCGGCCAACGCCGACAACTTCTGGTTCTACGCCAACACCACGATCGAGGACGCGCAGCACTACGACGTGCTGAAGTTCTTCGGCATTCCCATGACTGGTGGCGACGCCGCGGCTTCGATCGTCGGTTTTGCGCTCGGAGCCATGACCGGCAGCCTACAGGTCGCCTCGGCGGTGAGCGGGGCGGCGCAGACAGCCGCCTACGCGAGCGGCAACAAGGTATACTTCGACTACCTGATGCCGTTCCTCACCTACAAGATGGACGGCAAGGATCTCCTCGTCGGCGACATCTTCGACGGATTCTTCAAGGCGGTCACAGGCAAGCCGGGTATCTTCTCCGCGCCCGCCGGTCTCGGCAACTCGACCGACATCACCGGCGTGATGCGGATAAAGAACTTCGACTTCAATGCGACATACTGGGGCTACGAAACCTACGATCTCGGTCGTGTGAACGGCGACAGCGGCAAGCCTCAGGGCACCATGAACATGGTGTTCAAGAAGGGCAATCCGCTGATCGGCTTCCTTCAGCTCGTCGCTGCGCTCCCTCCGATAGCGGGATCGCAGGTCTTCGCGCTCGAAGCGCAACTGCTTGCCTCGTTCGATTCCATTCTGGGCATGTTCACGGCCCTCAGCCGGGCGGCGAAGGCGACGGGTTGGGCCGACGGCAAGGATCCGCTTGTCATCGATCTGGACGGTGACGGCATTGAGACCACCGATCAGGCCGATAGCGACGTCTATTTCGACGTCGATGGCGACAAGTTCGCCGAGCATACCGGCTGGATCAGGGGTGACGACGGCTTCCTCGTCCGCGACGTCAACCGCAACGACCGCATCGACGACGTCTCTGAGATGTTCGGCGCGCGCTTTGGAGGCGGCTTCGCGGATCTCGGACAGTACGACAGCAACGGCGACAGTAAGATCAGCGCTGCCGATGCGATATGGTCCGAACTCAAGATCTGGCAGGACTATGATCAGGACGGAGTCACCGACGCAGGCGAGCTGAAGACGCTCGATCAGCTCGGCATCGTCTCGATCTCGCTCGCGAAGGATCCGCTGTCGACCACGACACCGCAGGGTGCTCAGCTCACTGGACGGTCGACGGTCACCTTCGCAAGCGGCGCCACGACGCAGCTGTTCGAGGCAATTCTGGCGGCGAACGACATCGACACGAAATTCGCGGGCGAAGGCGGTCGCGCCGATTGGCAGAAGGGGCTGGCGCTCGACAGCAAGGGATTCGGCTCGATCGCCGATCTGTCCGTCGCGATGGCCAACGACATCGGCTTCGGCGATCGCGTGGCCAAGGTCGCCGCGGCGATGGCTGCCCCGAACCTCAAGACCCTGGTCCAGCAGGTAGGCAGCGTCATCGGCGAATGGGGGGAAACGCTCGAGACGACACGCGAGCTGACTGCAGTTTTTCTTGGTACGGACGCCTCCGGCAACGCTGTGCTGCTTGATCGCGGTGTGTACCACGAGGACGCGGCTGGCGGCTGGTGGACGCGTGAATCCGGGTCGGCGATCATCGACGGTCAAGGGCAGCCGGTAGCTCGCGCTACGATGGAGCAGCTGCTCGCCATGGGCGGCGGCTGGCGGCTCGAGCAGGGTTGGTCCCCGGTCGACCGGGGCGAGGCTCCCACGTTCCGTGACGATGCTCCCTATCTCGTCAGGATCGTTGATGGCCGTGCAGTGGTTCTAGACTACGGCGTCAAGCAGGCGGACGGCAGCTGGCGGCTCGCAAGCGGCGCTGTAGTGACGGGTGCCGGGGGTTTGGCGTTGGCGGCCCCGACCCGTGCAGACATCCTGGCGCAGGCGCATGCCGCTGGGCAGGAATGGCGCGTCGAGGCGATCGGCTACAATCCGTACGCCAATATTCCGGTGAAACAGATCGGCGTTCGCTTCATCGATGGCATTGCCGTCGACTACACCGTCCAGGTCACCGATCGCGACGGCAGCTTCTACGTCTGGTCGCGCAACCTCGATCGCGCGCTTGAGCTACAGGCCAAAACCGGCGACTATCGCGAATTCGCGCTCCGCAACTATGCGATCGACTTCGATCATCTGGACGAAGTCGGTTCCACCGACGACTCGACCTATCGCGTCGAACTCCTGACGCCGGCTCAGTTCCATTTCGCGACGAGCCTGGGCGGTATCGACTTCCATCCGGAAATGTTGACCGCAACCGCGAACGACATGACCGGTCACCTCAGCTATTCCGTGCTTCCGGGCATCGAAACCGGCGTACCGGGCACCGAATACGTTTCCGCTATCAAGCCGATGATCGATCTGATCGGCGCGGCAATGGCGGAGTACATCGTCAGTAGCCGTCGTATCGCGGTCCGCTTGGCGCTTGAGGGCGGGCTGAGCGGCTTCGCGAAGGGCATCGCGTACGACGTGACGACCAGCAGCTGGCACGCGACCACGGACCGCGAGCTCGCACCCATGTTCGAGGCTATCTTCGCCGGGGCGCCGAAGACCAACGTCGATGATGCCGCAATGGACTACCTGACCGATTGGAACGAGATCCTTTGGCAGGTCTATCCAGACTATCAGATGAAGGGTGATGGCAACCTGTGGGGCGGCACGGTCGCGATCGATCAGGCCTACATCTTCCAGATGATGCTGCCGGCGTTCGAGACGGTCGGCATCCCGCTCGACATTTTCGCGGCGGCTCATGCTCTGTCGATCGACGAAACGCGGATCCGCACGCATACATCGTCCGATACGACGGTGACCGGCACCGACGGCACCGATTTCTTCTACATGACCGGTGGCGACCAGACCTATGTCGGCAACCGCGGGTCCGACTATTATTTCGTAGGTCGTCAGTCGGGTCAGGACCAGATTGTAGACTACGATTTGGGCGACGTCGACGAACTACGTCTCACCGACGTGAAGGCTGCCGATGTCACGGCGGTTCGCGATGGCGAAGACCTGATTCTCACCATCAAGGGGCGCACTGATAGCGTCCGTATCCGCGATCAGTTCCTCGGCGAACTCAACGAATATTTGCTGAATGGCAAGCAGTTCCAGTCGGGCATCGACACGATAGTCTTTGCCGACGGCATCATCTGGGATCGCACCCGGATGTCGCTTGAGGTCGTCGACCGCGAGCGCGCGGCGGGCAACTATAACGATCCTTATATCGGTTCCGGCTCCGCCGACATTCTATGGGGCGGCAAGGGCAACGACTATCTATCGGGCGGCGCGGGTGGCGACATCTACGTCTTCGAGCGCGGCGACGGACAGGACGTCATCGACGACCAGGGCAAATTCTCGTTCGGGCCGATCAAGGCTGGACTCGATTTCCTCCGCTTCAACGGCGACATCTCCGCGAACGACCTCCGTCTGCTCCGCGACGGCGCGAGCGACAACCTCAAGATCATCGTCCTGGACAAGCAGGGCCGCGAGACTAGCGACACGATCGAGATCGTCGGGCAGTTCGGCGGTGTCCGACTGAACCTTGGCGCTTTCAAGGACCTACTGGGGGGCGATGCGGGTCTCGACTACGTCGCGCCCAATCTCATCGAGCGCCTCATCTTCGAAGACGGCACCAGTCTGGATTTCGAGCAGATCGTCGCCAAGGTGCTTGCCAACGCCAAGACCGATGGCGACGACGCGATCTACGGGATGCTCAACGCCAACACGCTGGATGGGGGACGAGGCGACGATTATCTGACCGGCGGTGCCGGTTTCGACACCTATGTCTACGGCCGTGGCTATGGGCAGGACGTGATCGAGGACGCCGACTATTCATCCTCGCTGTTCGGACCGAAGGACGATCTGCTCACGTTCACCGACGATCTGCGCTGGACCGACTTCGACTACCTGCGCGAGGGCCCGTCAGACACGCTGACGATGCAGGTGAAGGGCACGAGCGATCAGGTGATCATGAAGGATTTCCTCAAGGAAATCCTGCTCGTGGGCTACATCAACCTCGTCGAGACCGTGAAGTTCGGCGATGGTACGACCTGGTCCTATCTGCAGCTGCTTCAGCACTACGTCGACGTCGCGGCTACCGCAGGCAACGATCACATCTACGGCTTCGAAGGCATCAGCGACCAGATCGACGGCGGCGCCGGCAATGACCTGCTCGAGGGCCTCAGCGGCAATGACCGATATGCTTTCGGGCTCGGTAGCGGCTCTGATACGATCATCGACGCAGACGGCGACGACAGCGTTACCTTCGCGGGCCTCGCCTCGACTGACGTCACCTTCTCACGCACCGCGCTCGACCTCGTCATAACGCTGAAGGATACCGGCGAACGACTGGTGCTCCAGAACCAGTACGTCCGGGACGGCGGACAGCATTTCGCGGTCGAGTATCTGCAGTTCGGCGATCGCACGGTCCTGTTCACCGACGTCAATCCGGAAGACCTGGATCTGGTCGGCACCAATGCCGACGAAGTCATCCGCGGTTCCGATTTCGGCGAGACGATCGATGGGCGGGGCGGCAACGACCTTCTGATCGGTGGCGATGGCGGGGATACGTACAAGTTCGACATGGGCTATGGCGACGACGTGATCGTCGACAAGCGCGTCCGTGCATACTGGGACGACCGTCCGGGCATGCGCGTTCCGGTCGCCGATGCGATAGAGCTCGGCGCGGGCATCACGATCGATAACATCGTGTTCGCCAAGAGCGGCAGCGATCTCGTCATCACCATCCGCAGCGAGAACGGCGTTGCCTTCGCGGACTCCTTGCGCGTGCGCGACCAGTTCGGCAGCGTCGAGAACGCCGTGGAACAGTTCCGTTTCTACGACGGTACCGTTTGGACGATCCGCGACATCGAGCAGAAGCTCGCGATCGAAGGCGGCAACAGCGCCGACAACGTCATCTCCGGCATTCTCGACCAACCAAACGTCCTCGACGGGCGGCAGGGCGACGATCGCCTCGTGGGCGGAAATGCAGCAGACACGTATGCTTTCAGCGCAGGCTATGATTTCGATCGGATCGAAGAAAAGGCCGATCGTCCTGGCGTGATCGACAAGGTCGTGTTCGGCGAGTCCGTGGCGCGCGACGACGTGCGGTTCCGCCGGGACGGCGTGGACCTTATCGTCGACCTCGGCAACGGTGCCGATGCGCTGACGATCGTCGGGGGGCTTGCTTCGACGCGGGTCGAGGAATTCCTGTTCGCTGACGGGTCGACGCTCAAGCTCGATCAGGCGACGAGTTTCACCAACGACGATGGTCGGACCGTCACGCTCACCTCGGTCCTCGATCGGCTGCTGACCGGAACCGACGGTGACGACGATTTGGTCGGCTTCGACGACCGTGACGATACCATCGCCGGACGCGCAGGCTCCGACGCGATGGCGGGCGGCTACGGCAACGACACGTATCGGTTTGGCATTGGTGACGGCAGCGACAGCGTCCGCGATTCCGGCGGGATCGATCGGATCCTGTTCGGCGATACCATAACTTCAGACCGCGTTACCTTCACCCAGGTCGGTGACGATCTGTTGGTGACGCTTGCCAACGGCACCGACAAGCTCGTGATCCTCGGCGGCTACAAGAAAGCACCGGTCGAGAGCTTCGTCTTTGCGGACGGTACATCGCTTTCGATCGTCGACGTACGTCGTCAACTCTACGCTGCGGCCTCGCATGAGGGGCAGGATATCGTCGATCTGCGCGATTTCGGCGCCAATATCGAACTGTCGACCGGACGCGGCAACGATCGCATCCAGCTTGCCGAAGGTAGCCGTCTGGTCGTCAACGCAGGGGACGGGCTCGACCGGGTCGAGATGCCTTCGGGCGTCACCAACGCCACAGTCCGGCTGGCGGACGTGCCTGCCAGCGGCGTCCGCGTCCGTCTGGCATCTCTCGACAGCCAAGACCTCGTCATCGACATGCTCTCGACGGGCGACCAGCTGACCGTCGCGGGGGCACTCGGCACCGGCGCGGTGCCAACCATCGAATTCGGCGACGGTACCGTTTGGACCAAGACGGCGCTCGTTCAACGGGCGATCGACGATCAGTCGACCGATGGTGCCGACGTCATTCTCGGCAGCGATGGCGCCGACACGATCCGCGGCCGCAAGGGCGACGATCAGGTTCGCGGCGGCGAAGGCGACGATACCTACCTCTTCCAGATCGGCGATGGCCGCGACGTGATCGACGACGCGGGCGGGACCGATACGTTGAAGGTCACCGGCTACCGTCCCGATGAAATGGTCGTGTCACGCGCCGCCCCCGATCGTGCCGAACTCGTGTTGGCGTTCGGCGCCGCGGGCGATCAGGTCGTGCTGCGCTACGACGGCAACGGCCAAGGCGTGGATAGCGTCGTGTTCGGCGACGGCACGACCGTCACGCGCGCCGCGCTCTTCGCGCGCGCCGACGCAGCTAGCCATGACGGCGATGATCGGATCGTTGGCAGCGGTGCGGGCGAAGTTCTGGCGGGCGGCCGCGGTGACGATGTGCTGCTCGGCAACGGTGGCGCTGATACCTATGTTTTCAATCGCGGCGACGGCATCGACCGGATCGATGCGGGCAGCGGGGCCGACGGCCTGGCGACGCTATCGTTCGGCGCCGGCATCTCGGTCGAGGACATCGTCGCGCACCGTGACGTCGATGGTAATCTGGTTCTCGGTATCTCGGGCACGAGCGACCGCGTGGTGCTGGTCGATCCGGCTGGCAGCATCGATCCCGTTGTCGCGAGCGTGCGCTTTGCCGATGGCCGGACCCGGTCCTTTCAGTCGTACGCGCTTGCGGTCGCTGCGACCGCCGGCGACGATCACATCGTCGTTCCAGCCGCCAAATCGCAAACCGGAACATGGACCGGTGCCGAAATCTTTGGCGGACTGGGCAACGACGTATTGGAGGGCGGACGCGGCGCTGATGTCTTGACGGGCGGCAGGGGTAATGACCTGCTGCAGGGCGGCGACGGCGGTGATACGTATTATTTCGAGCGCGGCGACGGGCAAGACGTCATCGTTGACCTTGGCGGCAGCAACGATACGCCTGATCGCGTCCGCTTCGGCCCCGGCATCACGGCATCCGAGATCAAGGTACAGACCGCCGGTGGAAACGATGTAGCGCTCGTGCTCGGAACGAGCGGCGATCGCGTGCTGCTCAAGGATTTCCTGGCGCCCAATCAGGGCGGGCATGACCTGTCGATCGAGCAGGTCCAGTTCGCTGACGGGACCGTTTGGCAACTCGCCGATATCTATCAACGGCTCGGAACCGGCGGTGCTGGCGACGACACGATCGACCTGTCCGGCATCGGCGACGTTGCGGTCACGATCTCAGGTGGTCGCGGTGACGATCTTTTGGTCGGCAGCGAAGGCGATACGACCTATCAGTTCACGTCGGGCGACGGACACGACACGATCCGCGAATCCGATTCCGCGGGATCGTTCGACGTTCTCAAGCTATCGGGCGGGTTGACCAAAGCAGCGCTGGTCGTGACGAGGGTCGGCAGCGACCTCGTGCTCGGATTCGTCGGCACTGACGACCGTATCACGATCGCAGGCGGCGCGGTTTCGGGCCTTGCCCCGATCGATCAGATCCAGTTCGTCGATGGCACGACGCTGAGCGCGGCAGTGCTGCGCACTCTCGTCGTCGATGCCGCGACGGCAGCGGCACGACTCCATCCGACGGCGGCGGGCGATCCTTTCGCCGATCCGATCTTCGCTGGCGGCGGGGCTGGCGGCGGCGACGCAGGCGGGACGGGTGGCGGCAACACAACGATCGGCATAGCGACCGGCGTTACTACGACCCTCCCGGTCGATGGGCTCGCGACGGTCGGCAACGCCAGCCACGTCACCGACGGCGAATATCAACTGACTCCCGATTACGGCTACGCCGTCGGCGCAGTGTGGGGGGGCATCGACCTCAGCCAGAACGTCACCTGGACCACCCAGATGTTCTTCGGCGGGAACGACGGGGGTGCCGATGGGCTATCCTTCGCGCTTCAGGCCCAAGGTCCGAGTGCGATTTCGGGCGGCGGCGGCGGCGGCATGGGTGCGCTTGTGCCGGGCTCGTTCGGTGTTGTCTTCGACACCTACCAGAACGGTGGTCAGCCTGGCGACTTCTCGCAGATCGTCCGTAACGGTGAGTTCGACGATACCGCGTTCGATCCGTTCCATGAGCACGGCAACATCGAGGACGCGCGTTGGCACGACGTCGTGATCCGTTGGGACGCGGCGTCTCAGACCTTGTCCTACTCGTTCGACGGGACGTCCGTCTCCAGCAAGAGCTATGATGCGGAAGGCCAGCTGTTCGGCGGCGCGACACAGGTCTGGTTCGGCTTCGGCGCGGCCACGGGCGGCGCGAGCAACGATCAGCGTGTGCGGATCCTCGCAGTCGATACATCGACGCCGAGCGCGGCAACGGATGTCGGACAGGTCGGCCAGATCGGGTCGGGTCTGTTCTCAAGGCAGCTCATCGGTGCGGCGGCGCAGAACGAGTATGACGTGTTCGTCTCCGCGGCACGCTGGGGTGACGGCGTCGATACGATCGTGAACTTCGCGCCCGGCGCGACCGGCGACGTTCTCGACATCGCCATCGCGCAAGGTCTCGTAGGCGACGTCGTGGCGCGCCAGGTCGGCGCAGATACCGTGGTGTACTTTGCCGAGCGTGGCACGGTCTCGCTGGACAACGCGCGTGCGCTTTTGCGGCTCAGGAATGTCCGAGCGAGTTCGCTCACCGACGAGAACTTCGCAGGCGCCGCGCATATCGTCGTAGCCGACCAGGCGCTCAACGGCACTTCGGGTGCCGATACGCTGACCGGCAGCTGGGGCAATGACACCATTGTCGGTTCGTTCGGATCCGACCGGCTCATCGGTGCCGCTGGCAACGATCGGCTCGAGGGCGGCAGCGACAACGACGTCTACTTGTTCGGTCGTGGCAGCGGGCAGGATACGATCCGCGACATCGACTCCGCCTACAATTATTACTCGGGCGGCTACGACGCGATCGAACTGGGCGCTGGCATCGGCTCGACCGACCTTCGTTTCGAGGTCTCCGGCAGCGATCTGGTCATTGCTCTGATCGGAAGCGAAGATCGGATCACGATCCAGAACGGGTTCCGCAACGACAGCTACCGTATCGAGGAACTGCGCTTCGCCGACGGCTCGGTGATGACGTATGCGCAGATCGTAGCGCAGCTGACGGCGGGGACCTCGGGCAACGACAGTCTCACCGACGATAGCGGTGCGGGCGTGCTCACGGGCGGTGCAGGCGATGACGGTCTGTCGGGCTACTTCGGTGCCGACCGACTCGTCGGTGGGACTGGCAATGATCGTCTGGAAGGCGGTAGTGACGACGACGTCTACGTGTTCGCGCGCGGCGACGGTCAGGACACGATCCGCGACGTAGATTCCGCCTACAACTATTATTCGGGCGGCTTCGACGCGATCGAGTTCGGTGCAGGCATCGTCGCGGCTGACGTGCGCTTCTCGGTGTCTGGAAACGATCTGATCATCTCCCTCGCGGGAGGTGACGACCGTATCACGATCCAGAACGGGTTCCGCAATGACAGCTACCGCATCGAGGAACTGCGCTTCGCCGACGGATCGCGGCTGAGTTATGCCCAGATCGTCGGTCAGCTATCGAGCGGCGGCGAAGGCGACGACTATGTTGCCGATGACACTGGTGCCGGAGTCCTTACCGGGGGCGCCGGGAATGACTTGCTTTCCGGCTACTTCGGTGCCGACCGTCTCATCGGCGGGACTGGCAACGACCGGCTGGAGGGCGGCAGCGACAACGACGTCTACGTGTTCGGCCTTGGTGACGGCCAGGATACGATCCGTGACATCGATTCGTCCTATAACTACTATTCCGGAGGGTATGACGCGATCGAGTTCGGCGCCGGGATCGCGGCGACTGACCTGCGCTTCTCCACTGTAGGCGGCGACCTGATCATCAAGGTCGGCAATGGCAGCGACCGGATCACGATCGAAGGCGGCGCTAACGAGGAGCGCCTGCGGATCGAAGAACTACGTTTCGCCGACGGCTCCGTAATCACCTACGCCGATGCCATGGCGCGTGTCGCGGCCGGACAGACGCCCGGATTGACCGAAGTGGGCCAGGCGCAGGGCGCGCTCGCGGGCGGCGCCGGCGACGATACGATCGACGCCTCTTCCTTCCCAAGCGGTGCGGAGTTGATTGGCGGTGCAGGCAACGACACGCTGCTTGGTTCCTCGTCCAACGATATTCTGGATGGCGGAACTGGGAACGATCAGTTGTTGGGCGGCGGCGGCTCGGACATCTATCGCTTCGCTGCAGGCTTCGGACACGACGTCATCGGGCAGGGCGCAGATGGTACGATCGTCTTCGGAGAAGGCATCAGTGTTGCGGATCTCGTGGTCGAGTACGACGGCTACGATCAGATGGTGCTGCGCTTCACTGGTACGAACGACCGGATCACTACGAACGCGAGCTTGATCGGGTTGATCACTTTCGCGGATGGAACGACGCTAGATAAGTCCGCACTGATTACGCGTGCAGTACCGATCGGCGCCGGAGGACTGTCGCTCGACGGGACCAGTGCGTCTGGGCCGCTTGTCGGGAGCGACGGCGAAGATCAGATCAACGGAAGCGGTGGCGCAGACGAGATCCTTGCCGGTGCTGGCGATGACACGGTCTATGCCAGCGATGGCGACGACATCCTGGTCGGCGGTCAGGGCAACGACTATCTCGATGGTGGTCGTGGTAGTGACGTATACCGCTTCGCTGCTGGCTGGGGCCAGGACCGGATCAATCCATACAACTACTCCTGGGCGGGTAGCGGCTACGGACCCGACTGGATCGAGTTCGGGATGGATGTCGATCCCACCGATATCGTCGTTGAGGCCGATTATCAGGATCTACGTCTTCGATCGCGGAGCAACGGCGACCGCATCACCGTTGAGAGCGGACTTAGCGGTGCCGCGAACTTCGCGGGCGTGCGCTTTGCCGATGGTACCGTATGGACCGCGGCCGATCTCGCCCAGATCGCCGTCCCGGTTGAAACCTCGTTCATCGACCAGCCGTTGGTCGAGGATGCAGTGCTTGCCGGAGGTGTCGGTGACGATACGTTGTACGGGGATAAAGGCAACGACCAACTGAGCGGCGGTATCGGTGACGACGCGCTCGAGGGCAATGGCGGAGACGACGTTCTGAACGGGGGCGCCGGCAGCGATTTCCTTTCGGGCGGTGCAGGGAACGACACCTATCACTTCGCGGCAGGATGGGGACAGGACAGTCTTTTCGACACCAGCGGCGGTGGATATGACGAGCACAACCTCATCACGTTCGATGACGGCTTGGCTCAGGGCGATCTGGTGGTCGAACGGTCGAGAAGCGGCAATGACCTGATCATTCGTCGTGTGGGTAGCGAAGACGTCCTTACGCTTGCGAACGCGCAGAACGACGCAGTGATCGACGGGGCTCGCTTCGCCGACGGCAGCTTCTGGAGCCTTGCCGACATGCGGGCCGCTGCGACTATCCAGTCGGGCGTGGATCTGGTGGCCGTCGGTAACCCCGATGAGCTGACCGGAGGGACTGGCGACGATCTGATCGAAGGGCTCGCCGGCGATGACGTGCTTGTCGGCGGTGCAGGCAACGACCAGTTGATTGGCGGTGCAGGCAATGACGATCTTACGGGCGGCACCGGCAACGACCTGCTCGACGGCGGGAACGGCGCTGATACCTATCGGTTCGCTCTCGGCGACGGCCATGATTCGATCGCGACGGTCGGATATGAACTCTTCGACGACCGCATCGTATTCGGCGAGGGGATCGCACCCGAAGACGTTCAGCTCGTATCGGAATACGGCTACAACCGGTTCCAGATCATCATCGGCAGCGGTGCGGATCGGATCACGGTCAACAACGGATATTATTACTCGCCGCCATCCATGCAGTTCGCCGACGGCACCGTGTGGGATGCCAACGAGATCGCGTCGCGGACCAGCTACCAATCGCCCGACCAATACCAGTTCGGCGATGCCGGAGATAACACGCTTCAAGGTTCCGCCGGGTCAAATACGCTCTTTGGTCAGAGCGGCGACGACACGCTGATCGGAGGCGCGGGTGACGATTACCTCGTCGGGGGCGAGGGACAGGACACCTATCGCTTGTCGCGTGGTTTTGGTCAGGACACGATAGCGGCAGATTACGCCCCCGGCGGCGGCAGCTATGCGGGCCCTGGCGACGTGATCGCGTTCGACGAAACGATCAGTGCGGCTGACGTTCGCGTCGAACGCGGCGGGGACGGATCGATCTATCTTCGCGTGGACGGCACGGACGATCGTATCATATTCGAGGGCGGTGAAACCGCGTTGAGCCTAATCTCAGCCGTTCGTTTCGCGGACGGCACGAGTTGGGCCGGGGGCGACCTTGCCGCACGTCTGGTTGATGCTCCGTTCGCGGTTCTGCGCGGAGTTGGCGTCGCGGATGCCTTGTCCGGTTCTGCCGGAGACGATCTTCTCGATGGTGCCGACGGCGATGACGTCCTGGCAGGAGGTGCCGGTAGCGACATACTGATCGGCGGCGATGGCGACGACGTCCTGATCGGTGGAGCTGGCAGCGACTTGCTCGAAGGTGATGCGGGCGACGATACCTACCGTTTCGCGCCAGGATTCGGTCAGGATCGTGTCTACGCCTTCGGCAACCCTGGCGAACGCGACGCGATCGTCTTCGAAGCGGGCTACAGTCCGTCCGATTTCAGTGTGCGTGCGAACGCCACCGACGGCTACTTTACGCTCGAAGCTTCGGGCGGCGCGGACCAGTTGCGTTTGTTCGGCTGGCAGGCCGGTTACGAGATCCGCTTTGCCGACGGGACGGTGTGGGGCTACGATGATCTGGCCGCAATGGCGGCTCCTAACCAGGACGTCTCGCAGACAGCGACCTCGACACGGTATGTCGGCACTGCAGGCGACGACGACATCAACGCCTTCGTGAACTCGGACGTCCAGATCGACGGTGGTGATGGGAACGACAGGCTCCGTTCTGGTGATGGCGATGACATCCTGACCGGCGGCCGGGGCGACGACCAGCTTTCGGGCGGCAACGGCAGCGACACCTACCGCTTTTCGCGTGGATTCGGCCACGACGTCATTCAGGACGGCGGCGGCGGCCTTCCTCCTGGCGGAGAAGGCTTCCGATCGAGCACAGTCCGTGCGTCCGTCAACGCGGATGGCGTTGTTTCGTCCGAAACAAGCATCATCGAGTTCGATGGGACTATTGCGACCAGCGATGTGATCGTGGACTATGATCCGGCGTCCTTTCGCGGCGATCTGCGTCTTCGGCTCGTAGGCACCAACGACACGATCGTGCTCGAGGGTGCGCGTGGCGGCGGTTCCGGCGGGGGCGGCGACTTCCCATCGGTGGTGGCTCGTAGCCTGTCGTCGTTGGGCGCGGATGCTGCGGCATACGAGGTCCGTTTCGCGGACGGTAGTACATGGACTCTGGCCGATCTGCTCGCGCGTGCCGTGGAGGCACCGGTCCTCGACATCCAGCCTAGCGTGGACCTGGAAGGCGGAAACGGTGACGACGTCCTTACCGGAACCGATGGCCGAGATATTTTGTCGGGTGGCGCTGGTGACGACGTACTGAGCGGTGGCTACGGTAGCGACGTCCTGATTGGCGGTACCGGTGATGATAAGCTGGACGGCGGTAGCGGGGTCGACACCTATGTGTTCGCGCCTGGTTTCGGTCAGGACGTGATCAACCAGTATTACTATTATTACGGCGATGGCGACACAATCGAATTCACCAGCGGGATCACCGCCGACCAGATCGTCGTCGAACGTCCGTCCTACTACTCGTACGACAACCTCATCCTGCGCGTGGCTGGTACCGAGGACCGGATCACCGTCCGTTATGGCAGCAACGGCTATGTGATCGGTACGGTCAAGTTCGCTGATGGGACCGTCTGGTCTGGGCGCGAGCTCCTGAACCGTGCCGTCGTGCCAGGGAATGTGCTGATCAACGCACCTACGCAGGGTGCGACCATGACCGGTACCGCTGGGGACGACCGATTGACGGGCACCCAAGGCGATGACGTCATCACCGGCGATGGCGACCGTCTGCTTCAGCCTGTCGGGCCGAATCTGCTCGTCAACGGCAGCTTCGAAGATGCCGGCGACGCTTTTCAGTACCAGGGCTGGGGCGGCCGCAGCGCCGAACAGATCCCGGGATGGACGCGCGAAAACAGTCAGGGCTGGGAGCTGGTCGACAGCGGCAACGGCGGCGTTGCCGCGAGCGACGGCACCAGCTGGGTCGATCTTGATTCCGGCGGCGGCTACGGCAGCAACATGGTGATCTCGCAGACGGTCGCCGGACTTGCGGCCGGCGAAACGCTGCTTCTTCAGTTCGACCACGCCAACCGCACATATCCCGAGAGCGGCGGGATGGAGGTGCTTTGGAACGGCACGGTGATCGCAAGCTTCGCGGACAGCACGACCGCGATGCTTCATGCCACGTTGCAGGTCGTCTCGATCGAGGGCGACAACATCCTCTCCTTCCGAGGCACGGGCTATGAGGACAATACGGGTGCTTCCCTCGATAACGTCCGTCTGACCCATCTCGTCGAGACGACGGGTACCGGCGGCGGCGACGATCAGCTCTTCGGCGTGGGCGGCGCAGATGTGCTCGTCGGCGGCCTCGGTGACGATCAGCTCTACGGCGGTGAGGGCGACGACCAACTCGATGGCGGCATCGGCAACGATCGCCTGGAAGGCGGAAATGGCAACGATCAGCTCGACGGAGGCACCGGTGACGACCAGCTCGTTGGCGGCTACGGCGACGACACGTACCGTTTCGCAAGCGGCTCTGGCCAGGACCGCATCGTAGAAACCCAAGGCTACGACCGCATCGTATTCGCAGCGGGCATCTCGGCCGCTGATATTTCCGTCTCGCGTAACGTCGCGGGCGATCTGCTCATCGTACTTATCGCGACAGGAGACAGACTCCTCGTTCAAGGGCACTTCAACGACTACGGCAGTCGCGCGATCGAAGAGATGCGTTTCGCCGACGGTACCGTGCTTGGCGGCGAAGCGATCGCCGCGCTGACACGCGCAGGAAGTGGGTCTTCGGACACGCTCAACGGAAGCGATGCGGACGATGCTCTCGCCGGCCTGGCCGGCGACGATACGCTCATCGGCAATGGCGGGAACGATCTCCTCGAAGGGGGCCGTGGAAACGACCGGCTGGTTGGCGGCGCGGGTGACGATACACTCGACGGCGGGCGCGGCGATGATGTGTTGGCTGGCGGCCTCGGCGACGATGTCTATCGGATCTGGATCGGAGACGGCCAGGACGAGATCCAGGATGAGGGCGGCAACGATACCCTCGTTTTCACGGCGGGGATCGCTCCCGGCGATGTGACGGTAGAGCGTCAGGGTGCACGGCTAGTCCTCCATCTCGTCGGTGGTGGTGTGGTTGCCATCAGCAACGGGATCGACACGCCGAGCGGTGGAATCGAGTCGGTTCGGTTCGCGGACGGTACAGTATGGAGCGCCAGTGATCTCGTCGCCCGCGCGCTATCGGGCACCATCGGCGATGACAGCTATACGGGGACTGCGGGCGTCGACCGGATTGCCGGCGGTGCCGGACGCGACGTCCTGATCGGTCTCGCTGGCAACGACCTGATCGACGGCGGCATGGGCGATGACCGGATCGACGGCGGCGCAGGCGACGACGTCCTCGTGGGGGGCAGGGGCCGCGATCTGCTGATCGGCGGTACCGGGGCAGACACATACGTTTTCCGCGCCGGCGACGGCGATGACCGGATCGAGGACCGCGGCGATACGGCCGTCGATGTTCTGCAAATCGAGGGCTATGCCACCGGCGAGGTTCGCTTCGCTCGGCTTGGCGACGACCTCGTAATCCGCTTTTCGGGCGGCCGCGACCGGGTGACCGTTGCGGGTGCGTTCGCAAACGGCGGCAACGTGGTGGAAGCGGTGACCATCGTGGACTCGGGCGTTACGCTCGATCTCGCAGCAGTCGCTGCAATGCTCGTACCTGACGTCGCGACGAGCGGCCTCTATCTGCAGGGTAGCGGCAACGACGACTCGTTGGCAGGCAACTCGGGCGATGACTACCTTGCAGGCGGCGAGGGTGCCGACGCACTCGACGGTGGTGCTGGCGACGATGTCTTCGCTGGGATCGGCGACGACCTCGCAGTCGATGTCTTCACCGGTGGTACGGGTCGTGACGTCTACGCCTCTGTTCCTGCTGGAGGCATCGGACCGGATCGCGCGACCGATGTCATCACCGACTTCCAGGTCGGTGCTGGCGGCGACGTCATCCGCTTCACCGAGGGCAATCCGGACCCATTCGAGGACGGCCGGGTCAAGCTCGTACAGAGCGGATCGGACACCCTTCTTCTTGTCCGCGATACCGAAGGTAACGACCATCCCACTCTGCGTCTGGTTGGCGTAGCTGTAACCGACCTGACTGCGGCCAATTTCGACGGCGTCCGGATCGGGTTGGACAATTCGGTATCGATCAGTGACGGCGATGCTGGCTCGACGCTCGGCGGAACCGCAGCCAACGATCGGATCCTCGGTAACGGCGGCAACGACACCATCTTCGGCTATGCCGGAAGCGACCGTCTGTCGGGCGGTGACGGCGACGACTCCCTCGATGGCGGGTTCGACGACGACCAGATCTCCGGCGGCGCGGGCAACGACCTCATCGAGGGCGGCCGTGGCCACGACGTGTTGGCCGGGGGAGCCGGCGACGACGTCGTCCGGGGCGGGTCGGTTGTCGATGCTGGCTTCGAAGGAGACCTGTTCGACGGCGGTACCGGCGATGACAGGCTCTACGGCGGTACGGGCGACGATACCTATCGGTTCGCGCGCGGCGCGGGTCATGACGTGATCCTCGATTCGGGTGGACAGGACCGTCTGGAATTCGGTGCGGGCATCGCTCAAGCGGATGTCTCCGTCGTGCGTAGCGGGAGCGATGCGCTGGAGTTGCGCATCGCCGACAATGGCGGCCGCATCCTGCTGTCGCAGGCTCTGCTTCCGGGCGGTGCCATCGAGACGATAGCATTCGCGGACGGCACGTCTTGGAATTGGAGCGATCTCGTCGTGCGGTCGATGCAAGCGACCGACGGCGACGATCAGATCGTAGGCTTTGTAGCTTCAGACGCAGCGACGGGCATGGTTTTGACGGGCCTTGCGGGCAACGACCGCCTCACAGGTACCTCGCTTGCTGACGTGTTGGTCGGCGGTACCGGTGACGATCGGCTCGAAGGTGGGGAGGGCGACGATGTATACCGCTTCGCCCGCGGTGACGGACAAGACACCATCGTCGATACTGCTGGCGCGAACCGGGTCGAGTTCGCCGCGGGCATAAACCCCGGCGACGTGCGCATCGTGCGCGGACGCGAGACGATCGCGCTTGAGATCGTCGGGACAGGTGACCGGATCGACCTCGGCAGCACCGCATCCCCCACCATGCCGGTACAGCAGATAGCCTTTGCCGACGGCACGGTGTGGACCGCCGAGACGATGGTTGCGATGGCGATGGCGCCGACTGATGGCGACGATCTGATCTATGGCACCAACGGCACCGACGCGATGACGGGCGGAGCCGGGGATGACCGACTGATCGCGCGCGACGGGGACGACACGCTTGCCGGCGGAGCTGGCGTCGACCGGCTCGAAGGCGGGCTCGGGAATGACGAATATCGTTTCGCGGTCGGTGACGGGCAGGACACGATCGTCGACGCCGGGGGCGGCAATGACGTGCTTTCGCTCGGCGCTGGATTCACGCCAGGGACCACCCGCGTCCGTCAAAGCAACGATGGCACGCGCTTCACGCTCGCCGCAGCGACCGGGGATGACCGGGTCACGATCGACAACGCGCTGGGTGCCGGCCGGATCGAGCTAGTCCGCTTCGCGGACGGCAGTCAGTGGACAGTGGCGGATCTGATCGCGCATGCCGCATCGATCGGCGACGAGGTGATCCACGGCGACGACGCCGCCAATATCCTCTCGGGTGGTTTGGGCGACGATCTGCTCGTCGGCGGCGGGGGCGAGGACGTCTACCGCTTCGCCAAGGGTGATGGTCGCGACACGATTCGTGACGACGCAACCAGCATCGGCGACCGTCTCGAGATCTCGGGCTATTCAGCTGGCGATCTTCGCTTCTCCAGGCGCGGTGTGGGCAGCGACGATGTTGTGATCCGCTTCGCGAACGGCGGGGACGAGATCGTCATCCTCGATGCGCTCGCGGGAAATCGCGGCGTCGAGCAGATCCTGCTCACGGACACGGGCTCGACGTTGTCGGTTGCGGACATCGCGCAGGCGGTGCTCGCTGCGGGTTCCACGGACGGTAACGACACGGTCGTGGGCACGCCGGCGAACGACACGATCACTCCCGGAAAGGGCGACGACCTCGTTCGCGGAGAAGGCAACGACGATACGTACGTCTATCGCCGCGGTGATGGCGACGACCGGGTCGATGGTCTGAACGGTGGCAATGACGTCGTTCGTCTTGATGGACTGGTGGTTGCGGATGTCGCATCAGCGGTGCGCGCCGGCGTCGACAGCGACGATCTCATCGTCACCTTCGCAAGCGATGGCGACCGATTGGTCCTTCGTGGCGCACTCGTCTCGCGAAACGGTGACGGGCAGAGCCTCGTCCTCCGTTTCGCCGACGGTACGGTGTGGAACCGTGACGCGATGCGGGCCCGCGCACTGGTCGACATCGCGAGCTCGGGCAGCGACGCGATCTCCGGCTTCGACGGTGCCGACCGTCTCGCCGGCGGTAAGGGCGATGACACGCTGACGGGCGGCGCCGGCGGCGATCGCTACGTCTTCGCGCGCGGTGACGGGCGCGACACGATCGTGGATTCGGACGCCTCGGGTGCGACCGACATCGTCCAGTTCATCGGCCTCACCTCCACGGATGTCTCCGTCGAGCGACTGTTCCGAGGTAGTGAAACCGTCGTGTTCCGTTTCGCCTCGTCGCTCGACGACAGCGTTACCGTGGTCGACGCGCTTGCGGCCGATGGCCGCGGAGCCGAGACGTACAGCTTCGCGGACGGCGTGACGTGGTCGCGCTCCAAGCTTGGTGAACTACTGGCCAACCGGGCACCCGTCGCAGCGCGGGACGGCTTCTTCTCGGTCACCACGGGACAGGCGCTCACGATCCGAGCAAGCGATCTCACGCGCAACGACTTCGATGCCGACGGTGATCCGATTCGGATCGTCTCGGTGGACGGAGGCGATCACGGCGTCGCTACTCTCGACGCCCAGGGGAACGTGGTCTTCACGGCGACCGGGGGCTTCTACGGTCCGACCCAGTTCCGCTACACTCTCTCCGACGGCCGCAACGGCTTCGCAGCGGGGGCGGTCGACGTTCGTGTCCGGCCGGTCGCGACCGCGATCGACGACACCGGCTTCACGGTAGCGGAGGACGATGGTCTCACGATCCGCGTCGAGCGGCTGCTGTCGAACGATATCGACGGCGACCGGATGCTGATCGGTCAGGTTTATGGTGCTGTCGGCGGAATGGCGACACTCGCGAGCGACGGCAGCATCGGCTTCACGCCCGATGCGAACTTCAACGGTCGCGCGTCCTTCAGCTACGTCGCCAACACGCCTGAAGGCGGGCGTGCCGAGGCGAAGGTCTACATCGACGTGACGCCGGTCAACGATGCGCCGAGCACGGTCAACGACGGCGGTTTCGTAACGGCCGAAGGCACCGCGTTCACCATCGATCCTGCAACCCTGATCGCGAACGATCGCGACATCGACGGAGACCGGCTGACGGTGACGGGCCTCGGCTCGAGCGCGAACGCGGTCGTCTCTATGACCGCGGATGGTCGCATCCAGGTGCGTCCGCGCGACTATTACTGGGGTGACACCTACTTCGACTACACAGTCTCCGACCCATCGGGTGCGACTGCAACCGGACGCGTGTTCCTCACCGTCACGCCGGTCAATGATCCGCCCGAAGCCCATGACGACCGCTTCACGCTGACCCAGGCGGGCGGACCGATCCTGGAGGACAATCCGATCGTCCTCTCGGCCGAGCGCCTGCTCGCCAACGACATCGAGCATGACGGCGAGACGATGCGTCTGACCGCCGTGGGCGGGACGCACGGCGGCAATGCGCGTTTGCTCGAGAACGGTACCGTGCTGTTCGAGCCTTATGCGGACTTCAACGGCGACGCCTGGTTCGACTATCAGATTACCGACGACCACGGCGGCTACGGCTGGGCGCGGGCGACGATCGCTTATCAGCCGGTCAACGACCGTCCTGTAGTTGGAAACGACAGCTACGACGACCGCGCCTTCTACTTCCTGCGTGGGCAGGAGGACACGGCGATCGACATCCCGATCATCGAGCTTCTGAAGAACGACTTCGATCCCGAAGGCTATGCATTGCATTTCGAGCAGGCAGGGCAGGCGATCAACGGCGACATCCGCATCCATGACGGCGTGATCACGTTCACGCCGGACAAGGACTATTGGGGCGATGCCACCTTCGCCTATACGGTCACCGATCCCGAAGGTGCGGTGAACGGCGGGCGCGTCACGCTGCACTTCGACAACGTCAACGATGGCCCGCCCGTCGCACGCGATGATCAGGTCTTCGTCTACGAGGACGTGCCGACGCTGATCCCCATCTCGGCACTGCTCGGCAACGACGACGATATCGATCGCAACCCGCTGACGCTCGTGGACTTCGCCGCCATCCGCGGCCTGAACGGCACGCTGGAACTGGACGGCAAGGGCAACATCCTCTTCACGCCCAATCGCGACGCTTCGCAGTCGTCGGGGTTCTCCTACACCATCACCGATGGCGTCGACGGATACGCAAGCGCCAACGTCGACATCGTGATCATCCCGTCCAATGACGATCCGACGGTGGTCGACGACCAGGGGTTCACGACTCCGTACGGCGTGCCGATGGTAATCCGCGCTGCGGACCTGCTGTTCAACGACTACGACATCGAGCAGGCCGACCATGACGGGGACGGCGTTCGTGACGACGATCTGGACGCGCCGAACCGCTCACGGCCGAGCTTCGCCGGTATCAGCGCAGTGCTGGATCCCACTGCGCTGGCGCAGGGACAGCGTGTGGAGATTGGCACCGCTGAACTCGTCACGTTCCGCGGCGAACAGTTCGTCGTCGTTCGCCTGTCGGCGGACTTCGTCGGCGATCTGACGATCGAATATCGCATCGCAGACGAGCAGGGTCTGGAAGACACTGGCTTCGCCACGGCGAGCGTCGATAGCTTCTATACCGGAACGCTGCTTGGCTCGGGCAAGACCGACTATATCGAAGGTACTGCCGCTGCCGATACCATCCGGACCGGCAAGAGCGACGACTGGATCCGTGCGTTTGCCGGCAATGACGTGATCGAAGCGGGCGATGGCGACGACGTGATCGAAGCTGGCGACGGCGACGATCTCATCGACGGCGGTGCAGGTGCGGATGCGATCAACGGCGGTGCAGGCTACGATACCGTAACCTTCACCGGTTCGACCGTGGGCATCAGGGCCGACCTCGAGTCACGTGTCGGTCAGGGCGGTGTGGCGCAGGGCGACACCTATGTCGGGATCGAGGCCCTCGTCGGCACCCGGTTCGGCGACATCCTGGGCGGCAATGCCCAGGCGAACCGACTGGAGGGCGGTGACGGCAACGACCAGCTCGCCGGTCGAGGCGGAAACGACACTTTGATCGGCGGTGCGGGTTACGACACGCTCGACGGCGGTGCGGGCGCCGACCTGCTCGACGGCGGCGATGGCATTGATACCGCGACCTGGTTCTCGGTCGACGGCACGAGCCCAGCCGGCGTTCAGGTCTCTCTTGCCGACGGCACCGCGCATGGCGGCGATGCCGAGGGCGACGTGCTGGTCGGCATCGAGAACCTCGTCGGCACGGACTTCGCTGACGTTCTGACTGGCGATGCGGGAGCGAACACCCTTCAGGGTGGACGCGGTGACGACACGCTTGACGGCGGAGCCGGCGACGATGTCCTCGTCGGTGGGCGTGGTGCCGACAGGCTGGTGGGCGGCGACGGCGTCGACATCGCCGACTATTCGCTGTCTGCAGAAGGCGTCACGATCGATCTCGCGGACGGATCGGCCGGCAGCGGCGACGCGCAAGGCGATACGTTCTCGGGTATCGAGATCGTCCAGGGGTCGTATCATGACGACGTCATTCGGGGTGACTCGGGCGACAACCGACTGCGCGGGGGGCTCGGAGCGGATCTGATCGACGGACGCGGCGGCTTCGACATCGCCGACTATTCCGCTGCCGACGCAGCCGTATCGGTCGATCTGGGCACCGGACGGGGCTTGGCGGGCGAGGCACTGGGCGATCGCCTGATCGCGATCGAGCAGGTCACCGGGTCGATCTTTGCGGATACTCTGACCGGCGGGGCTGGGTCGGACACGTTCGACGGCGGCCACGGCGAAGACCGGATCGCCGGTGGCTCTGGCTCGGATACTTACCTGTTCGGCTTCGATCGCGATGCGGACACGATCGTCGAAGCGGGCGACGTTGCCGATGAAGACCGGCTCGTCATGCTCCAGGGCGTGGCCCCTAAGGACGTGTCGTTGATCAGGGAGGGCAACGACCTCGTCGTCGAACTCGAGAACGACGGCGGCTTCATCACCGACAGCGTGCGCGTCAAGGACCATTTCAACGGTGCTTCGAGCGGCATTGAGCAGATCGTCTTTGGCAACGGCGTGACATGGGATCGCGACCGGATGGAGGCGCTTGTGCGCGCCGGCCGCCTCAATGCACAGGACGACGTGTATCTCTTCGGCAGCGAGGACATCGTCGCTACGATCAACCCATCGGCGCTCGTCGCCAACGACTTCTCAGCGGGCTACGACGGTCTGCTGACGTTGGTCTCGGTCGGCAATGCGAAGCATGGTGCGGTTTCGATCGGTCTCGACGGGCAGATCCGTTTCCTCGGTGACGCCAACTACAATGGCGACGCCTTCTTCGACTATACGGTCTGCGACGATTTCGGGCGTGAGACGACCGCACGCGTCGAGGTCGACCTTGCGGCCGTCAACGACGCGCCGGTAGGCGTCGACGACGCTTTGATCACCGGTATCGAGGATACGGTGCTCCGCATTCGGATCGATACCCTGCTCGCGAACGACTATGACGTCGATGGCGACCGTGAGTTTGAACCACTTACGATCATCGGCGCGATGCCGCTCAAGGATGCGAACGGCAACGATCTCTATCCCTATTGGGACAAGTTCAACTATCAGGGTCCGGCGACAAACGTCACCTGGAAGCTGTCGGGTCAGTATATCGAATTCAAGGTAGCGCCGGACTATTTCGGCTTCGCCGGGTTCCAATACACTGTCGCCGACAGTCAAGGCGCGACCTCGACCGCGAAGGTCGAGCTCTACATCGCTCCCGTCAACGATGCGCCACGGATCGGCGATGCCAAGCGCTCCATCCGCCTCGAGACCGTCACGACGCTGTCCGTCGCCGATCTCATGGCAAACGTCTACGACGTCGAAGGTGACGCGTTCACGTTCGTCGGTCTCCACTACGCCGCCGACGGTCGCGCTACGAACAACGGCACCGCCGTGTGGGACGAGGCGACGCGTACCATCGCCTACACGCCCGGCGCTCTCGGTGCTGGCCGGATCAGCTTCGACGTGATCGACGCGCGCGGTGCCAGCGCGACGTTGGACTATGCCGTCAAGGTCCGGCCGCTCAACGACGCCCCGGTCGCCAATGGCGATTATGGTTTGCGCACGCTCGAGGACCAGATCCTGGTAATCGACCCCAAGTCGCTGCTCGCGAACGATACCGACGAGAACGGCGACACGCTGGTGCTCACGGGGCTTTCGCGCTTCGGCGACAACGGCAAGGTGCGTCTGCGCGACGACGGCATGATCGAATTCCGTCCCCGCGCGGATTATAATGGCGGGGCGGGCTTCACCTACACGATTAGCGACGGACGAGGGGGAACTGCGACCGCCTACGTCGCCATCACCGTGATGCCGCGCAACGATGGACCGGTGCTGCGCGACGATCTGGTCACCGGAATGGAAGACGGGGCACTCTACGTCATTCCAGGCGAGGCGTTCGGTAACGATCTGGACCTGCAGGGCGACGTTCTGTTCTTCCGTGACGCCCATGTTCTCGGAGAGCTGGCGACCCGATACATCTCGTCGGACTATACCGTCGAGGCGAAGGCGGGGAACAACGAGGCGTTGCCGACCTGGCTGCATTTCGATGCGACGACGATGACCTTCACGGGAAGCCCGCCCGAAGGCGCCCGCGTCTTCGACGTCGCGGTATTCCTTCACGATCCCTCGAACGGCGCGACCTATGTTCAGCACTACGGGTTCGGTCCGGCTCAGGCGTCCGCGCTCGCTGGTGGCCTGTCGGTCCGCGAGGACGTGCTTGCCGGCTTCCAGGTGCGGACACCGTTCGCAGAAAGCTTCGAGTTCGGTGCAGAGGCGTTCCGTGCAGGGACGACCGTCGTGGCGACGCTGGCCGACGGCTCGGCCCTGCCAACCTGGCTGAGCTTTGACGCGGCCTCCCGAACGTTCGCCGGAACCCCGCCCACGGGCGTAACCGGACTGATCGAGGTCAGGCTGGCCTTCGCTTGGCACGATCCAAGCAGTCCCTCGGCATCCACGGTGACGTACGCCGACACGGTGACGCTCGATACCACTCGGCTGGCGACGGCGCGGGTCGCGTATGACAGCGGCGTCGCGCTCTTCGACATGGCGCAGGGATCTATCGACGCGACGCTGACGGGCGGCCGTCCGTTGCCCGACTGGCTCTCATTCGACGCCGCCACGCGGCAGGTCTCCCTCAGCGGGTTCGCACCGGATGCCGATGCTCCGCTCGCACGACTGCAGGTCACCTTTACGTCTGCTCCCGAACTGCTCGGGCAGAACGTCTACGACGCCTCCAAGCGCGGGTTCACGCTGGAGTTCCTGATCGATCCGACGAAACCGCTCGACCCCGCGATCAATGCGGTACTGGCTGGCGATCCATATTTCGCAGCACAGGGCATGTTCTCGCTCGACCTGGGTACCGCGGCTGTCACCGCCGCGCGCGAGAGCCGCGCGCCGCTTCCGACGTGGCTGGGCTTCGATCCCGCGACGCTCGGCTTCACGGGGACTCCGCCCTCCAGTTTCATTGGTGCGGTGCCGGTCCGGCTCGACGTCATCGGCAACGGTTCCACGGTGCCGACGATGTCTATCATCACCGAAGTGGCCGTCGATCCGACGTACACGCTCGTGCCGATTGGTGCATCCGCTGCGACCGCAGCGGAACGGATCACACTGAACGCGCCCGAGGACTTCAACGGCGCGATCGCCATCGGCTACGACGCGAATGACGAGAAGGGGGGCGTCTCTTCCAAGCCCGCCACCATCGTGTTCGACGTAACTCCCGTGGCCGAGCGCCCTGATGCCTTCGGTGACGCCTACACGCTGCGTGAAGCGGACACGGTCAGTTTCCGGATTGCCGACCTGATGGCGAACGATCGCGACGACGATGGCGACCGGATGCGGATCACGGGGCTCGGCACGACGACCAATGGCCAGATATCGATCGCACTCGCGGTCGCGAGCTTCGACGCTCCTTCGGGTCTAGCGCATGATGGCGCGATCTGGACGGCAAAGCTTGCCGACGGCAGTGCGCTGCCCGAATGGATGGTGCTGGATTCCGTCACCGGACGGATCACCGCGACCGTGCCGCTCGGCGTACGCGGCGAGTATGCTGTCCGTTGGACGAGCACGGTCGCAGGCACGGTTTCCAGCGCACTCTCGACCGCTAGCGTCGATGGCAATCTCGCGATGGTGACCTACACCCCGAACGGCGGCTTCTCGGGCGCGGACGGCTTCGTCTATACCCTTACCGACGACCGGCAGGGAGAGACGTCTGGGCAGGTGGCGCTCACCGTGCTCTCGCGCTTCGACGCTCCGATTGCACGCACCGATCATTTCTACGGCGTGGAGGCCACGCCTCTCGTGCTCACCATCGCCGATCTTCTCGCGAACGACAGCGACGTCGATGGCGACCCGATCCGCTTCGTCGGCGTACTTGATGCTGTAAACGGCGGCGTGACGTTCGATGGTACCAATATCGTCTTTACGCCGAAGCTTGGCTGGGATGGTCGCGCCACGTTCGACTATACCGTCACCGACGACAACGACGGCACCAGTATCGGTCATGTCGAGATCGACATCGCCTCAACCGACCGCGCACCGACGCTCGTCGACGACACGATCGTGACCGTGGAGGACACGCCGTACATCTTCACCGCTGCGGACCTGCTCGGGAACGACAGCGATCTCGATGGCGATGCAATCCAGTTGGTATCGCTGTCGCCGACCGCTGTCGGAGGCCGGATCCTGACGCTTCCAGGCGGCCGCTACCAGTTCGTGCCGGACGAGAACGTCAACGGCCGGGTCTCGTTCGGCTACGCTATCAGCGACGGTCGGCGTACCAGCAGCGGCCAGGTGACCTTCGCGGTCGCGCCCGTCAACGACGCGCCGATCGCGAACCCCGACGGCATCTATTTCGGTGAGCAGGACCAGCCGCTCGTCGTGAAGCTGTCCGATCTGATCGCCAACGACCGCGACGTCGAAGGCGACGCGTTCGACATCGTCGAGATCTTCGATGGCGACAACGGCACCGTCGTGCAGAACGGCGACACTGCCGTGTTCACCGGGCGGCAGGGCTATTACGGCAACGCCGGCTTCCACTACCGCGTCACGGACGCACACGGTGCGACCAGCGTCGGTTACGCCTCGCTGATCATCAAACCCCAGTTCGACCTTCCTATCGCGGTCTCGGACCATGGATTCGAGCTGCTCGAGGACGGCTATCTCGACATCGATCCGGCGGTGCTCGTCGCGAACGACTACGTCCCCGAAGGCACCACGCTCACCTTCCTCGGCCTGACCGGCGACGGAGTGACGAAGCTCGACGACGGCCGTTATCGTTTCACGCCGGGTCATGACTTCTTCGGTCAGATCACGCTCGGTTACGCGATCACCAACGAAAGCGGGTTCGCCATTCCGACGACGGTCACGATCAACGTGTTGCCGGTCGCCGATCGTCCGGTCGCGAACGACGATGCCCTCGTCATGATCGAGGACACGGCGCTCACCATCTTCACGACCCAGATCCTCGCCAACGACTTCGACGTCGATCGGCAGGCGATCGTGCTCAAGCGGATCGTCGGTGCTTACAACGTCGCAGTCGTCGACAACGGTATCGGGCAGCTCGTCGTCACGCCGATCGCGGACGCCGCTGGTCCCGCATGGTTCGACTACGAGATTGCCGATTCAACCGGTCTGACGTCGACTGCAAGGGTCACGATCGGGATCGTGGCCGTCAACGACGCGCCCGTTATCGGTGCGCTGCCGGTCCTTACCGGTATTGAGGATCAGCCCTTCAAGGCAGTACTGCCAAGCGGGCTGGTCACCGATGCCGATGGCGACGCGTTGGTGGTAGAACTTCGCGGCGTCGGTGGCTCGGCTCTGCCCACTTGGCTGCACTTCGATCGCCAGACCCGTACGCTGTCGGGCAATCCGCCCGCCAACTACAACGGTCCGCTGGTCCTGGAACTCGCTGCCGACGACGGTACGGCCCAGACCGTTCGCCAGGTCGTCGTCTCGATCGCACCGATCAACGACGCGCCGGTGGTCGTAACGTCGTTCGCGGACCTTGCGGGGTCCGAGGATACTCCGTTCGCCTTCCGCCTGGCGACCGAGGCGTTCGCCGACGTCGACGGAGACACGCTTGTCTTCACCGTTACCCTCGCAGACGGCAGTCCACTACCGACGTGGCTGCGGTTCGACGGAGCGATACTGTCGGGACAGGCGCCCGCCGACGTCAACGGCAGCTTTGCGCTAGCGGTCACGGCCAGCGACGGAAAGCTGGTCGTGCGCGACGCCTTCGATCTGGTGATCGCGGCACGGAATGATGCGCCCGTGCTCGCGATGGCACTGCCTGACGTAACGATTGCCGAAGACGGCAGGATCGACATTGCCATCCCCGCCGGAACCTTCACGGACGTCGATGGCGATGCGCTGACGATCAGCGCGCGGCTCGCGTCCGGCGATGCGCTGCCCAGCTGGCTCGTCTTCGATGGTGTCAGGCTCAGTGGTTCTCCGCCTGCCGACTGGAACGGCAGTCTCGAGATCGAGGTGCTCGGAAGCGATGGACAGATGTCCGCGTCGGATCGCTTCACGCTGACCGTCACGCCGGTCAACGATGCGCCGTTCATCGCCGAGGGCACGAGCGCGCAAGGTGCTGTCGTGGAACAGGCCGGGTTGTCCGGATCGAACGTCGTCATTCAGACCGGCGGAACGCTGCGGTTCACCGACGTCGATGCGAGCGACCTTCACGCTACGACCGTCGGAACGGTAACAGCGAGCGGGAACGTCGCTCGCCTGCCGTCGGCTGCTGACTTGCGGAACTGGCTCTCGATCGGCTTGGTGCAGGAATCGAACGCGACGGATGCCGGGTCGGTCGCTTGGTCGTTCGGTGCGCCGGATGCTGCCTTCGATTATCTCGCAGCCGGCGAGACGGTGACCCTGACGTATCAGGCGGAGATATCGGACAGACAGGGTGCCGTTGCGGCCCAGCCCCTGAACATCACGGTCACTGGGACCAACGACCTGCCGACGATCGCGCAGGGCACCACCGCTAGCGGATCGATCACAGAGCGTCCGGATACCGGCGGATCGACAAGTATCGATCATGCGTCCGGCACCCTGCGCTTCGTCGATCTGGATCGTAGCGACCGTCATGCTGCCGATGTCACCGGCGTTACGGTTGTCGGCGCCACGGACGGTCTGCCAGCAGCCGCTACGCTGCTGTCCTGGCTGTCGACGAGTGGGCTCGTCGAACAGGTCGAAAGTGCTTCGGGCAGCGTGGATTGGAGCTTCGCAGCTCCGGACGGCACGTTCGACTACCTCTCCACCGGACGGACCGCAGAACTCCACTATGTGATCCGAGTAGCCGACGATCACGGCGGCAGCGTTGACCAGACCGTCATCGTAACGGTCACCGGCACCAACGACACCCCGGTAATCGCGGCGGACACCTCTGCGACCGGCAGCGTGGCCGAACGTGTAGGCACATACGGCTCGACCGCGGTGGACACGGCGACCGGGACGATCCGCTTCGCCGATTTGGACCTCGTAGACGTACACGCAGCTTCGGTCGGCGGCGTGAGCACCAGCGGAGCGACGCGGGGCTTGCCACCGACCGACCGGCTGCTCGCGATGTTGGCATTCTCATCCGTCGAGGAGCCGTCGGGCTCGACGTCGGGCAGAGTCGGTTGGACCTTCGCTGCAGCCGATCGCGAATTCGATTACCTTGCCGATGGCGAGACGGTGACCCTCACCTACACCGCTGCGATCGCGGATGGTCAGGGTGGCATCGCCATGCAGCCGATCACCATCACGGTGACCGGCAGCGGCGACGCACCGACCATCGCTGCCGGAACGAGCGCTACGGCCTCGCTCACGGAACGCGATGCGACCACCGGCTCAACCGCTGCAGTGGCGCTGACGGGCACGATCCGCTTCGCCGATTCCGATAGCCGCGCCACGCACACCGCAGGCGTCGTCGGAATGACGGTATCCGGTCGAAGCGACGGTCTGCCTTCGGGCACGACCATGCTGGACTGGTTCATGCAGGCGGCTCTTGTCGAGCAGGATGGAGCGACCGCGGGTTCCGCACCATGGCGTTTCGCCGCGCCCGACAGCGCCTTCGACTATCTCCGCTCGGGAGAGACCGCGACCCTCGTCTACACCGTACGGATCTCGGACGGCCATGGCGGCACGGTCGATCAACCAGTCTCGGTCACCGTGACTGGCACGAATGACTTGCCGCTGGTTGCGGTCGGTACGAGCCCGGCCGGAAAGATCACCGAACGCGCAGGCGTTTCCGGATCGACCGCAAAGGACATGGTCTCCGGTACTGTCCGCTTCAACGATGCGGACCTTGGTGACGTTCATGCAGTCGGCATCGGCAGCGTTGTGGCCAGTGGCGCAACCACGGGGCTACCGGCGACAGAGGTCCTACGACAGTTGCTGAGCCTTGGGGCGCTGATTGAAACGTCAGCCCAACAGGACGGCGGGATCGATTGGAGCTTTGCCGCTGCTGACAATACGTTCGACTATCTTGCTGCGGGGGAGAGCGTGACGCTCACCTATCTGCTACAGGTGACCGATGGCCAGGGCGGGACGCTCGATCAGCCGCTGACGGTCACTGTCGTCGGCAGTGAGGACGCCCCAATCCTTGCCGCCGGAACCACCGTGACAGGCGCTATCGTTGAGCGTGATCGCATGACCGGATCGACCGCGGTCGACACGGCCTCGGGCGTTATACGCTTCACAGACCTCGATCGGACGGACGTACATGCCGCGACCATCACAGGCGTCACGGTGTCGGGCGACGCGACAGGGCTTCCGGCGAATGCGACGCTGATGAACTGGTTCGTCGGGAGCACGCTGTCTGAACAGAGCGGGACGACGGCGGGATCGCTGCCGTGGAGCTTCTCCGCACCCGACGCTGCGTTCGACTACCTGGCCGTTGGCCAGATCGCCACGCTGACCTACGGGATCCAGATCACCGACGGTAAGGGCGGCAGCGTCGCACAGACCGTGACGGTCACAGTCACCGGTACGAACGATCTGCCTACCGTGGCGACCGATACCACCGCGAACGGAGCACTGACCGAACGGACGAACAGCTCGGGCCTGACCGCGAGCGACAGTGCGACAGGAACGATCCGCTTCGTCGATGCGGATCTCGCCGACGTGCATTCCGCTGCGATCGGCGGCGTCACGATCTCCGGGGCGGCAGCCGGCCTCCCCGGCAACGCGACCGTCCTCGGCTGGATGAGTAGGAACGCCATCGCCGAACAGTCGAGCGGAGTGGCAGCATCGCTGGCGTGGCAGTTCTCTGCCGCAGACTCGACGTTCGACTATCTGCGCGCAGGACAGAGTGTAACGCTGACCTACGCCTTCCAGATTACGGACGGGCATGGCGGCGTGCTCGAACAGCCGGTGACGATCACGATTACCGGCACCAACGACGCACCGATCGTCGCGAGCGGCACGAGCGCGTCGGGTGCAATCACCGAGCGGACGGGCGCCATCGGCTCGACCCTCACGGACGGCGCCACCGGCACGATACGCTTCACCGATCTCGACGTCGGCGATGCGCACAGTGCAAGCGTCGCAACGGTCAGCGCGACCGGTGCAACTGGGGGCCTGCCGTCCAACGCGGTGCTACAGGCGCTACTGAGCTTGGGCGGGGTCACTGAACAGAGCTCCGCCACCCCTGGATCGATCGGGTGGAGCTTCGGCGCAGCGGACAGCACCTTCGACTATCTCGCTGCGGACGAGACGGTGACGCTCACCTACACGGTGCAGATCGCCGACGGGCAGGGCGGGCTGGCCAGCCAGGCGGTCGTCCTGACCGTGACCGGGACCCAGGACGTTCCGACGATCGCTGCCGGCACGAATGCCGCCGGTGCGATCAGCGAACTGAGCCTCACCACCGGGTCCAACGCTTCCGACACGGCGTCCGGTACGATCCGCTTTGCCGACGTGGATCGGAGCGATCTGCACACTGCAGTGGTGACTGGCGTAGCCGTCTCTGGAGTGACTTCGGGGCTGCCGGCGAACGCAACACTGCTGGGCTGGTTCGCGAAGGGCGCGCTCGTCGAGCAGAGCTCCGGCGCGGCCGGATCGCTGCCGTGGAGCTTCTTGGCGACCGACAGCGCCTTCGATTACCTGCGTGCCGGACAGGTCGCCACGCTCGTCTACGCGGTACAGGTCGGTGATGGCAGAGGCGGAAACGTCACGCAGAACGTCACGATCACCATAACCGGCACCGACGACGCGCCTCTGATCGCGAACGGCACCAGCGCGAGCGGAGCGATCGCCGAACTCGCGAACACCACCGGTTCGACGACCAGCGACACAGCATCGGGAACCATCCGTTTCACTGATGCCGATGCAGGCGACACGCATGCCGCCAGCGTAGCAAGCGTCAGCGCAAGCGGAACGACCTCTGGACTGCCGGCGAACGGCGCGCTTCTCGCCATGGTCTCACTCGGGACCCTCGCCGAACCCTCGGGTTCCACGGCAGGCTCCCTCGGCTGGAACTTCGCCGCTGCGGACAGGACGTTCGATTATCTCGCTCAAGGTGAGACCGTTACGCTAACCTATGCGATCCAGGTATCGGATGGACAGGGGGGAACCCTCACGCAACCAGTGACGGTCACCGTAACCGGAGCGAACGACGGTCCTGCGGTCGCCACGGGCACAGGCGCGAGCGCATCGGTGACCGAACTGGCCAACACCACCGGATCCAACACGAACGATACTGCGTCGGGCATCATCCGCTTCACCGATCCGGACATCGCCGACACGCACGCGGCGACCATCGCGAGCGTTGCCGCCAGCGGAGTCACGACCGGCCTCCCCAGCAATGGGGCGCTCCTTGCGTGGCTGGCGGTTGGCGCGGACACCGAACCGAACGGCGGCACGGCAGGAAGCCAGCCCTGGAGCTTCGCAGCACCGGATGCGGCATTCGACTATCTTGGCGCAGGGCAGACCGCGACTCTGACCTATGCCGTCCAGATCTCGGACGGCAGAGGCGGAAGCGTCAGCCAGAACGTGACAATCGCCGTCACGGGCACCAACGATGCGCCGGTCGTGGTCGTGCCGGGCGCTCAGATCGCGCGCACGTCGACCGCGACGCGGATCACGGGCCTGTCGATCGGTGATCCTGACGCGAATGCGAGTTCCGAGACGGCGACGCTGACGACCACGCTCGGTACGATCGCGGCCACCGCCACTAATGGCGCGACGGTGACGGGGTCGGCCAGCAAGTCGCTGAAGATCAGCGGCACGGTCGCGCAGGTCAATGCGACCTTGGCCACGCTGACCTACACGTCCACAGCGACGGGCTCGGACACGATCGGCGTTGCGACCAGCGATGGCACCGTGACGATCACACGGTCCATCGCAGTGACCACGAGCGCCTCGGCGAACCACGGTCCTGCGATGGACGCAGCCACTACGGCTGTAGGGGCGGTCTCCGAGATATCGGGCGTTTATGGTTCGACGACGGCGGATACGGCTAGCGGCTCGCTGCGGTTCACCGATGCGGACGTGCCCGACACCCACACGATCACCATATCCAGTGTCGCTGCGAGCGGCATCACGGCGGGGCTGCCGGCCAATGCTACGCTTCTCGCATACCTCAAGGCCGGTAGTGTAACCGAACCGTCCGGCACGACGCCGGGTGCAGCGACCTGGACCTTTTCGGCACCAGACAAGACGTTTGACTATCTGGGTGCGGGACAGGTCGCGACGCTGAGCTACGTGGTCACCGTGACGGACAGCAAGAACGCGACCGTTACCCAGACAGTGACGATCACGGCGGTCGGCACCAACGACGCGGCAGTGCTGGCGACCGGCTCCACTACCACCGGCGCAGTGACTGAACGGACCGCGACGCTTGGTTCGAATGCAGCCGACTCGGCGACCGGTGCGATCAAGTTCACTGATGAGAGCGGCGACACGCACAGCGCTACGATCACCGGCGTGGCGTCGAGCGGGACTGCGACGGGCCTGCCGGCGAACGCTACGATGCTGACCTGGTTGGGCCTTGGTGCGCTTACCGAGCAAGCTGGTGCAACCGCTGGATCGCTGCCCTGGAACTTCGCTGCTCCCGACTCAGCGTTCGACTATCTCGGAAAGGGCAAGACGGCGACCCTCACCTACACGGTGCAGATTACCGACAATCGCGGTGCGGTGATGACGCAGGCCGTGACGGTGACCGTGACGGGCACGAACGACGTACCGGCGGCAGCAGCGAAGTCCGGCTATACGACCGACAACTGGACGGCACTCACGATAACCGGCGCAACGTTGACGGCGGGAGCAACGGATCCCGACAGCACTGACGTTCAGGTGCTGTCGAGCGTTCAGGGTGCCGTGAACGGAAGCGTGGCCCTCACGTCGGGCAATGCCGTTTTCACGCCGTCCGGGACCTATGTCGGTCCGGCGTCCTTCACCTACACAATCTCCGATGGGAACGGCGGTACCTCGACAGCCACCGCAAGCCTCAACATCACGCTCCACCAGACCAACGGTACCAGCGGGGCGGACACGCTGACCGGGACCGCGGGCAAGAGGGCGCAGATCGACGGGCTTGCGGGCGCCGACAAGATCACGGCGGGGTCGGCGGGCGACGTCATCATCGGCGGTGCAGGTAACGATACGCTGACAGCGGCCGCCGGTATCGACACCTTCGTCTATCGCGCGGGGTTCGGCATGGACACGATCGCAAGCTTCACCGCGACCGGGACGTCGCATGACGTCCTCCAGTTCGACAAATCGGTCTTCGCCGATTGGAGCCATCTGCTCGGCGCAACGAAACAGGTCGGCAGCGACCTTCTGATCACGTATGACTCGACGAACACGATCACGCTGAAGAGCGTGGCGTTGGCGAACTTTACGTCGGCGGACGCGAGCTTCGTCTGAGGTCGGTAGGGGGATGATGAGAATGAACGGTATGAATTCGATCGGGCAGACGGACCTGGCCGACGCGCTGGCGGGAACCCGGCAGGTAAGGCTTGCGGACGGCCACACCGTATCGCTGGCGGCGCCTGTCATTCTGGATCTCGACGGAAAGGGTGTGCAGACGCTCTCCCGCGACGTCTCCGGCGTGCGCTACGATCTCGATGCCGATGGCCTTGCGGATGCGACCAGCTGGATCGGCAGCACCGAAGGCTTTCTCTTTCTCGACCGCGACGGCAACGGTACCGTGACAAATGCCGGCGAGTTCAGCTTCCTTGGCGATGTGCCGGGTGCGACGTCGGACCTTCAGGGTTTGAAGGCGTTCGATTCAACCAAGGACGGCATTCTTTCCAGTACGGACGCGCGCTGGGGCGACTTCCGGATCTGGCAGGACAAGAACGGTAACGGCGTCGCCGAGACGAGCGAGATATTGACGCTCGCGACGGCGGGTGTCCGTTCGCTCAACCTGAGCGCGGTCGCCTATGCGGGCGCCAATGCTCCAGGCGATGTCGCGATCCTCGCCAAGGGCAGTTACACACGCACGACAGGTACGACGATGGATCTCATAGATGCGGCGCTGACGTACGTATCGGCACCACGCGATGGCCTTCCCACGATTGATTTCGTCGCTCAGACCCAATCGCGGAAGGCCGGCAAGTACCGGATATCTGTGAAGGACGGACGCTTGGCGGTCGCGCCGAAGCACGGCAACGATACCAGCGACGTTCGCGCTGGCGGCCTTTCAGGTGCCGTGGAACTGACGTTCAAGCATTCGACAGTGGGCATGCTCTCCGCGATCGTCCTCGACCTGGACGGGGACGGGGTGACGCTCAGGGGAGCGGGCAAGTCACGCGGATGGTTCGACATGAACGGCGACGGCTCTTCCGATCGTCAGGGCTGGGCGGGCCGAAACGATGGATTTCTGGTCATCGACCGTGACGGCGACGGGCGCATTGCAAGCGGTGCCGAGCTGAGTTTCCTTGCCGAGGATTCGACGGCGGGAAGCAGTCTGGCCGGACTGGCGAAGCTCGATAGTAACGGCGACAAGGTGATCGACAAGACCGACGCGCGCTTTGGCGAGTTGAGGGTCTGGACCGATTCCAACAGCAATGGTGCGACCGACGCCGGCGAACTCAAGACCTTGGCTGAACTCGGCATCCAATCGTTTTCGCTCGACGGGAGGGCAACGGGGGATAGGTCGAAGCCCGGCGAGAACCTGCTGACAGCGACTGCGACGTTCACCTATGCCAATGGAGTGAAGCGAACGTTGGGCGATGCCGCGCTCGCATTCAGGCCAAGCGAACCAGTGCCTGCAGACGTCGCCGCAGATCAAGGGTCGACGGTGCTTGCTGCGAAAGCCTCACCGGCAGCATCCGCGGTCGAAACCTCACCGTTACTCGGGTTCGGGGGTGGCGAGACCGTCCTGCCACAGTCCTCGATCGGGATTCTGGCTTTGGAGGGGGCTGCCCCATTGGCAACCCTACCGTCTCACGGCGATTCACCGGCGGACGCGACGACGAACCAAGCCAGTGGGACCAATGCGGTCGCAAGACACGCTTTCCTGCATGACATGACCTCGCTCCCTGCCGTCGTACCATTTCCATCACCGGAGCCCTTTGCCGACTATGGTTCGCCAAGCGACGCGTTGCCGTTCTACGGCGCAGGAACGGTTCAGGCACCGGGGTCGGAGCTTGCTAATTGGCTTGTAGCGTCTTCCGAGAACTTCGCTGCGGCTTTGTCCACGTTTGGCAATGACCGGGGCACAGGACAGATCAGTAACGATTTGAGCGCAAGTTCCCAATCGGTGCTCGCCGATCTAACGTTTGCGTACGGATCAACGGTCTGATCTTGAAAGGGCCCCGAACCAGATCAAGACTCTATCAACATCGAAATTAAACTGGATTTCGGCAGCCCAAAAGAGCGTTGATCCGCTTTCGACGGCATCCGGCGCAACTATGCTCGCCGACCTCGAACTCGTTACGACGAGTAAGATCGAGGCCGAACAAGGTCGGTCCGGATAGAAGCCGTCATGGTCGATGATTTTGAAGTCAACGTACGCCGACGGCGAAGTTTCGAGGGTTCCGATCCGGCAGAACGGGCCGGCATCGATCCTGCGATCTTGACGGAAACCTAGCAGCGCGAGTTCAAGGACAATCACGGGCTCACGAACACTTTCCACGGCACCGTGCTAAGGGTGCTGAACGCGAAGGGCCTCTCCTCTAGAGATAACTGAGTAGAAGGTGGACGGGAGCGTCCTACCCGTGAGGCCGCGATCGGAGGTCATCGACCCAGTCTGAGGCCAGTCGGTCAGCATCCTCCGCATGAACTCGAGCGATGAGACTCTGCGTCCGTATCCGTTGCCGATCGGCCTACATCGCTAACCAACCTTGCGGCGTCGGTTGTCAGCGTATCACTATCATCACTGTGTAAGCGGTTTCCAGTCCGGCGAGAGCCGCGGCAGCGCATAGCGCGCCGGCGAACACCATTTCCATGTCGAAGGTAATTGGGCGGCGCTGCTTCATGCCGGAACACTATTCAGCGTCCGTCGCCTTGCAAGGCGATCACGGCCCATTCTGAACCCAATGGGTTTTGCCTGATCCTATCACGGTTCGAGGCGAACGCCGTCACGCGGCGATCGTGGTTTGGATGGCACGTCGTTGGGCGCGACCGATCATCACGTTTCGAACTGTCGGAATATCGGATCGTCAGTACATGTACGCGGCTGGGCGCCTCAGAGGAACGATCGCCGGATGTCACGGAACACTGGTCGCCACGCCTCTTGCTCGGCCGGGCTTTTCCCGCAGGTGAGATCGTGACCGATCCGCTTGTCATAGACAATTGCGGGGCTAACAACGTCCATTCCGGTGCAATCTGTTTCCCTTGCGGATGCTTGTTGGCCCCGAAGTGGTAGTCGAGCACTCGAGCGCGGAACATGCCGTGCAATTTCAGGACTGCGCGCTGTCGTGCCGGTTGAGAAGGGCGGGCCGATGACCATCGAAGATAACGAGCAGTATTATGCGCGAAGGGTAGGCCAGGAACTGGACCTGGCGGCGGCGGCCACCGATCCCGCGGTGAAGGCGATCCATCTTAACCTGGCCGCTCGATATGCCACGCTCCGCGAACGATCGGTGCTGCCCCATGGCGGACCAGTAGAAGGTTCAGAAGGATGAACGGGGACGATGAGTGACCGCTCCGCAATCCTCGGCTACGACTAGGCATCGCGGGTGAAGGAGATGGCAGTCTTCGGACCGAAAGGGTGTTTTGCGTCAGTGGAACAGCAGCCGGTAAGCAAGGACGTCGTCATCGGGTAAAGTAGGACGATGTTATGCGCCCGGCGCACGGACATGCCGTCTCATGCTCGATCTGAACGCGTGAGATCTTTTTTGCGAAGTCGGCCTTACAAACGTCGGCTGTCCCTTCGGCAACCGCGCGCGATGGGTCGCCAACCAACAGCCTTCTCGGGTTTATCGCGTATCCTTCACACGCTCACATTCGTCTGAGCACGACGTGGGACAATCGTACGACTTAGCCGACTAACATTTTCAGATCCGCTCTCTCAACCGACTCAAGCAAGCGACCGCATCCAATGGCGAACCCGAGGCCACGTCCGCTCGCACCACCCGAAAGAGCGTCTGGGATTCAGCGATCTCATCGGCGCGCATCTGCAGTTGAAGACGTTGCAGAAGGTAGGTCAGGAACCTGTGGTCCCTCTCGCATAGTGCGGCGGCGCGGTTCGCCGTTCGGATCGCGCGAGACGGACCGGGAGGGCAGGAATTTTTCAGGAGTCGTCAATTTGAAAGTGGCTTGGAACTAGAAAGACTTGCCATCGGACCAGGCGTCACTCGAGATGCTCGTGTTCCACTATAGACCTGGACTGTCGAGCGAACTACTGCTGAACACAGTCGCCCGCCGGTCGATTCAAGGCGGTATCAGCCGTTGACGGAGGGGTAGAGGATGGAGAGTTCCGGTCCGACGCCGGCAAACGACAGCGGATTAACAGCTCTTTCGCTGATCCTTGCCTTCCTCCAGATTCCGACGGATTTGGCACAGCTTCGACATGCGGTCGGGTCGGCTTCGCCGTCTCCTACCGATTTGGTAAGGCTTGCCCGACGGCTTGGCGCGCGAGCGCGGGTGAAGACGATCCCTCTCTCCAAGCTGGCGGCTACGCCGCTTCCGCTCATCGCCCTTGACCGTGCGGGGGAATATTTCGTCATCGCCGGCGTGAGGGATGGCGCCGCGCTCATTCAGCCGCCCAATGGAGCACCGGAACAACTGTCGCTCGACGAACTGGAGCGTCGCTGGGCCGGTGAGGCCGTGCTGCTCACTACGCGCGCGGAATCTGGCGTGCTCGGCAAGTTCGACGTAACCTGGTTCATCCCAGCGTTGGTCAAGTATCGCGGACTGATCGGTGAAGTGCTGGCAGCCTCGCTCGTGCTCCAGATATTCGCGCTGGCCACGCCGCTCATCTTCCAGGTCGTGATCGACAAGGTCCTGGTACATAAGGGCGTCACGACGCTCAACGTGCTCGCTGTCGCGCTGATAAGCATAATAACGTTCGAGACGCTGCTAGGCGGACTGAGAGCGTACCTCTTCACCCACACGACCAGTCGCGTCGACGTGGAACTCGGGGCGAAGCTGTACCGTCACCTGCTAGGACTGCCGCTGTCCTACTTCGAGTCGAGACGCGTCGGCGATTCGGTGGCGCGCGTGCGTGAACTCGACACCATCCGCGAGTTCCTGACGTCCTCGTCGGTGACCCTCATCATCGACCTCCTCTTCACGTTCATCTTCCTGGCCGTGATGTGGTTCTATTCGACTACCCTCCTCATCATCGTCGTGGCGGCGATCGCCCTCTACGTCCTGATCTGCGTTCTTCTGACGCCGCCTCTCAGAAGACGGATCGACGAACGGTTCAGGCGCGGCGCTGAGACCCAGGCTTTTCTGGTGGAGAGCATCTCGGGCATCCAGACGCTCAAGGCCGCTGCGGTCGAACCGCAGATGCAGCGCCGTTGGGAGACCATGCTTGCGGGATACGTCCAGACCGGATTCCGGGCCGCTCGACTGAACATCTGGGGCGGGCAGGCGATACAGTTCGTCAACAAGGTGACGACCGCGCTCATCCTCTTCTTCGGCGCCAAGCTCGCGATCGAAGGGAAGATGACCGTCGGCGAACTCGTGGCGTTCAACATGCTCGCCGGCCGCGTATCCGAACCGGTGCTGCGTCTCGCCGGACTTTGGCAGCAGTTCCAGGAAGCACGCGTCGGTCTCGCGCGTCTGGGAGACATCCTCAACACGCCGATCGAAGCAGAGTTCTCCCCTTCGCGATCCGCGCTACCGAACGTTCAGGGCGCGGTCCGCTTCGACGACATCACCTTCCGCTATCGGGCCGGTGCGCGCGAGGCGCTGCGACGCGTCAGCCTCGACGTCGCGCCGGGTGAGGTGCTCGGGATCGTGGGGCCGTCGGGATCGGGAAAATCTACGCTCACCAAGCTCGTCCAGCGCCTATACGTTCCCGAGAGCGGAAGAGTGCTGGTCGACGGCGTCGATCTCTCCCTGGTGGATCCGGCATGGCTTCGGCGTCAGGTCGGGGTCGTGCTGCAGGAGAACCTCCTCTTCAACCGCACCATTCGCGAGAACATCGCACTCGCCGACCCGAGCCTGCCTGCCGAGGCGGTGATGTCGGCGGCCAAGATGGCCGGAGCACACGATTTCATTCTGGAACTGCCCGAGGGCTACGATTCCCTGATCGAGGAGCGTGGCGCGAACCTTTCGGGCGGGCAGCGCCAGCGGATCGCGATCGCCCGGGCTCTCATCACCAATCCCCGCATCCTCATCCTCGACGAGGCGACAAGCGCACTCGACGCCGAAAGCGAGGCGGTGATCCAAGCCAACATGCGGTCCATCGTCTCCGGGCGCACCGTCATGATAATCGCGCATCGCCTGTCGGCGATCCGTGCGGCCGACCGCATCGTGACCATGGAGAACGGCGAGATCACCGAGGAGGGCGACCACAAGACGCTGATCGCGGCCGGCGGTCGCTATGCGCAACTGTGGAACCTTCAGATGCACGGAGTGATCGCATGACCGTGATGCGGCATATGCGCGTCGCATTTCACGCATGGCGGGAGGAAAGCCGCGCGCGCAGCGCAGGGCGGACGCAGTGGCAGGACACGGAATTCCTTCCGGCCGCGCTCGAGGTGACGGAACGACCGCCTTCTCCGATCGGGCGGACGATCATCTGGACCATCATCGGGGCAGCGGCGGTAGCGATGCTCTGGGCGTTCCTCGCCCATGTCGACACCGTCGCGGTCGCGGAGGGCCGCTTGGTGCCGGAGGGGCGGTTGCGTTCGGTGGAAGCCGCGGAACAAGGCGTGATCCGATCCATCGAGGTGCGCGAGGGGCAGCACGTCACGGCAGGGCAGACCCTTATCGAACTGGACCCCACGATAGCGGAGGCCGAGGCGGACACGGCTCGGTCTGAACTGTCGACCGCCGGTCTCACGCGGGCGCGCGACAGCGCACTGATCGACTACATCACGGGCAGGGGCGCCGTGGTGACACCCCCGTCTGGCGCAGAGCCCGCCGCAGTGGAAGCGGAGCGCCAGCTGGTCGCCGCGCGGATCGACGAGTATCGCGCCAAGCTTGAGTCCATCAGACAGCGCGGTATCGGGGCGGAGGCGGCCTTGGCTGGGGCACAGGCTGAAATCGGGAAGCTGCAGCGCACCCTGCCGCTCCTTCGCGAAGCGCTCAACCTGCAGGAGGGATTGGCGGCACAGGGCTTCGGCGCGCGGCAGAAGCTGCTCCAGCAGCAGCAGGCGTACGTCTCGGCCGAGCAGGATCTTCAGGGCCAGATCGCCAAGGTCGCCGAGGCGCGCGCGCAGATAGCCGCTATCCGTGGTGAAGGAGCACAGACCCGGGAGGAGTTCATCAGTCGCGCCGCGCAGGAGCGCGCCGAAGCCGAGGGCGTCGTTGCGACGCGAGGCAACGTCGTCCGCGAAGCGAACCGGAAACGCGGCCTGCAGCGCCTCAGCGCGCCTGTTTCGGGCATCGTGCAGGAAATCACCGTGACCAACATCGGCGAAGTCCCCGAGGTGGGGAAGCCGCTCATCACCATAGTCCCCGATGACGAACCCTTGGTCGTCGAGGCGCTTCTGCTGAACCGTGACGCTGGCGGAGTCCGCGCGGGCATGTCCGCCGCCGTCAAGCTGGAGGCTTACCCCTTCACGCGCTATGGCGTACTGCCGGGCAGCGTGGAGCGGATATCGCCAGACGCCACCGTGGATGAGCACCGCGGTCTGGTGTTTCCCGTTCGCGTGCGGCTGCTCCGCCGCACGCTGATGGTGGACGGTCGGTCTGCCACGATCTCGCCTGGCATGGCGGTGACTGCGGAGATCGTGACCGGCCGCCGTCGGGTGATCGACTTCCTTTGGTCTCCACTCCAACGTAGTATCAGCGAAGCGGGACGAGAACGGTGAGGTTGTCACCGGACCGGCAGGTCGATGTCCCCTGCCAGAATTAACGAGGGGTCAGAGGCGTTCCGATGGGATGGGCAGAACGGTTCGGATTCAAGCTGGCAGGCGTGGGCACTTATCTGCCGCGCAATCTCGTTTCGTCCGACGAACTCGATTTGCGCCATGGACGGTCCGTTGGAACTTCAGCAGCCTTAGGAATACAGACGAGGAGCGTCGCCGCCTCCGACGAGACCAGCAGCATGATGGCTTCCGAGGCCGCCAAAGCTGCCATCAACGACGCCGGTTGGGACAGATGCGATGTCGATGCGCTGATTTGCGCATGCGGGGTCGGTGAACAGGCGATCCCGGGAACGGCCCCGCTGGTCCAGCGAAATCTCGGCCTGGGACGAAGCGGGATCCCCGCGATCGACGTCAACGCGACCTGCCTCTCCTTTCTCGTAGGTTTGGATCATGCATTGATGGGGTTGCTGCTTGGGCGTTGGCAGCGGGTGGTGATAGCCTCCGCCGACATCGCTTCCGCCGCGTTGAACCATGACGACGTAAGAAGTTCCGCGATCTTCGGCGACGGCGCGGCAGCCGTCGCCATCGAGGTGGGCGGACGGTCCGTTCTCCTTGCCTCGAGCATCGCAACATACGGTGACCACGCCGACCTCTGCGGCCTCGAGGCCGGAGGCACGAAGTTGAGACCTCACGACGATATGGAGGCATTCCTCGGCGGCAGCCGCTTTCACATGGCGGGGCCGAGACTGTTCAAAGCGACGGCGAAGCTGTTGCCGCCCTTTCTGTCTCGGCTGTTCACCGATGCTGGACTTTCCATGCATGCGTGCGACACGGTCATCCCCCATCAGGCTTCCAGTCATGCGCTCAGACACCTGGAGGGGGTATTCCAAGGGGGACCGGTACCAAGGATCATGAACATCTTCGCCCAGAGCGGTAATCAGATCGCAGCTAGCCTGCCGCACGCACTCGCCGAGGCGAAAAGACGAGATTGGCTGGCGGAAGGCAGCACCTCGTTGCTCATCGGTTCGTCCGCGGGACTGTCTCTCGGGGGAGCACTCATTCGTTGGTGAGCATCCTCGTCACCGGAGCGGCGGGGGGAATCGGGCGTGCGCTTGTCCCGCGTCTCGTCGGGCGAGGCGTCGACGTGACTGCTGCCGTCCGTCGGATTCCACACGATCTGGGATGGTCTGGCGTCAGGGTCGTGAGCGGCGACCTCGCGGAGGACGATCTTGCGCCCATGCTAGATGGAATCTCGGTCGTCGTGCATCTCGCCGCTAGGTCCTCTCCCTGGGGAAAGCGTAGCGTATTCGAGCGGGACAACGTCGTCGCGACTACGCGGCTGCTGGCGGCTGCAGGTCACGCGGGGGTCCGCCGGTTCGTATTCGCCTCGTCTCCGGCCATATTCGCAGCGCGACGGCATAGGCTAGACCTTCGTGCCGACTCGCCACCGGCTGACCGACCCATCAACGACTATGCATGGAGCAAGCTTCTTGCAGAACGAACCGTTCAAGGCGAGAGTCGCATGTCGACGCTCGTGATCCGTCCCTCCGCCGTCATCGGCGATGGAGACCGCGCGATCCTGCCTAGGCTTCTGCGCGTCATGCAAACGGGATGGCTTCCTCTGGGCAATGGCGGATCGGCCATGTTCCATCCGACCGACATGCGCGATGCGGCTGAGGCGTTCGAGTGCGCCGCAATGGGCGATGCCCGCGGCATCATCAACGTCGCCGGGCGCGAACCGGTCCGCGTGGCGGTAATGGCGCGCACGCTCGCAGCCAGATTGAACCTCAAGCTCATGATGCCGAATGTGCCGGAAGCCCTTCTGAACGGAGCCTCCGTTACTTCCGAGTGGCTCGGCAGGCTCCGCGGAAGCGAACCAGCAGTCACGCGGTATTCGGCTTCGACGCTGTCTTGGTCGCGGACGTTCTCGTTGACGGACGCCGAACTGAAACTAGGTTGGCAACCGCGTTTCGGACCGGCCGAGATGTTGGATCGGATCGTGCCGTGCTGAAGCAGGTCGGACTTCGTCTGGTGGATACAGGATCATGCCGTCATCCGGAATTCATGACGATCCGCGGGGGAGCCTTGAAGCCGGCCGTTTTTCCTTCTCTCGTGGGAGTCATCAGACATCCGGACGAGGGACTGGTCCTCTTCGACACGGGTTACGATCCAGCCTTCCTGAAGGCGACGGAACATCTTCCCGAACGCCTATATCGTCTGTTGACACCACCCACCATCGCTACACCCGTTGCAGATGTACTGATCGACGCAGGTATCGACCCAGACAGCATCGCGCACATCGTCCTGTCGCATTTTCATGGCGATCACAGTTCCGGTCTCAAGCGGTTCCCCAACGCGATCGTGCACTGTGCCAAGGCCGGACTTCAGCGGGTCTGGGGCAGGGGGCGGGTAGCTGCGTTAAGAGCCGGAACCCCAGTGGGGGTACTACCTGACGATCTGCCGGCACGGTCTGCGTTCTTCGAGGACATGCCGTTGGTGAGCCTTCCGCGTGATCTTCTGCCGTTCGATCTCGGCGCAGACGTGCTTGGGGATGGGGCGTTGCTGGCCGTGCCGCTGCCAGGACACTGCCCAGGCCACTGGGGACTGGTTCTTCGCGAGGCGGGCGGTCTCCGCTTCCTTGTTGCCGACGCTGCCTGGTCTTCGCGCGCAATCAGAGAAAACCGTCCGCCCCCGACCCTCACGGCGACGCTCCTCGGCGACGCCAACGAAGTCCGTTCGACGCTTGGTCGATTACATGCGCTGACCACCCGGAACCCGGAGATCGTCCTGACTCCCTCTCACTGCGCGGAATCCGCTGCCCGGCTGAACGCATGCGACGGATACTGATCACCGGCGCCCGAGCGCCCGCAGCGCTCGACCTCGCAAGGAGCTTTCGCGCGGCGGGCTGTACGGTTACGCTCGCGGACTCCGTCACCGCCTTTGGAGCAGGCTTCTCACGGCCCCGTTATGATCGGCTGCGTCTGCCACCTCCAAGGTTCGCCTTCGGTTCATTCCGCACCAGCCTGCTCAACCGGATCGAGGGTTATGATCTCGTCGTGCCCACCTGTGAGGAGGTCTTCTTTCTCGCTGAGGCGGCAGCGCGGGACGGATGGACGGACCGCCTATTCGCGCCCACCATCGCATCGTTGCGCATCCTGCACTCGAAGGTGGAGTTTCCGGGATTTGCAAGAGAGAACGGCGTCGACGCACCGAGAAGCAGTCCTCTGACGATGCGTAGAGACGTTGATCGCTTGCAGGACACGGAACGGCTCGTCGTCAAACCGGAGTTTTCGCGCTTCGGCACGAGAACGCTGGTCGCGCCATCGAGAACGCGTCTCGGTTCGGTGCATCCGACGTCAGCCACTCGTTGGGTAGCGCAGGAGCGCATCGAGGGCTCGGAACTTTCGGTCTGGTCTGTCATTCGGGGCGGACGCCTAGTGGCCTGTGCGGTCTATGAACCGTTGCTGAGACAGTCGAATTCAGCCTCCTACGCTTTCCGTGCGGTCGATCGTCCCGACGTCCGAGAAGCGGTTGAGCGGATCGGTCGGGCAGTCGGGCAGGACGGGCAGCTCTCCTACGACGTCATCGTAACTTCCGATGGACGCGTAGCACCCGTAGAGTGCAATCCGAGAACGGTCAGCGGCGTGCACCTGTTCGACGGAGGGCCAGAGATCGCCCATGCCATGCTCGGGGACGGAGCTCTATCTGAGCCGGTCCCGGGAACGGTGCGGTTCCTCGGCCCGGCGATGGCGTTGATCGGACTTCCGGCCGCCTTGGCCACAGGTGGCCTTTCCCGCTGGATGCGGGTGTGGCGCTCCGGAATTGACGTCACCGGGCGCTTGGGCGACCGCGGGCCCGCCTTAGGCGTGCTGCTGGATGCCGCACGTTTCGGTATGCTCGGACTAGGGCGGCTGCGTAGTCCGACAGGAGAAACGACCGACGATATCGAGTGGAACGGCGAAGTGATGGCATGAGCGAGGCCATGCTCAACGCCATGGTATCTGCCGGAGCCCAGGCCATGGTGGAGAACACGTCGACCGACCTCAGCCTCATGCAGGTCGAAGGTCGCATCATGCCCGTCACTCGGGACGACGGCATACTTGGTGGCAGCTACGTCTGCAGTCCACACAGCGCCTACGCGCTCTATGCACGAAGAGAACTCGAACTGATCGGACGGAACTGGTGGACGCCGTTGGCCTATGCGGGCACCGCTGGCGTCGATGTCCTTCTTCGTGCCGCCCGCGCCAACCGGATCGTGCATCTCGACAATTGGATGGCTTCCACGAATCTTCATGGCAATTGGAACGGGTCCGGCCTCGCCAAGGCTCGCCGGGAACTGGTTGAACGCTACCCGGACCACGTCATTGCGATACGGTCGCTTGACCCCTGGTCGTCGCCCCACCTCCTGGCCGCCGCAGAAGCGGACGGTTGGATCCTGGCGCCGAGCCGACAGATATGGGTAGTCGACGACCTGGATCGCGAATGGCTGCCTCGGAGAAATTACTCGAACGACAGGCGCCTCATCGCCCGAAGCGGCCTTGCCATCGAGGACTTGGACGACGTCACCTCTAGCGATGCGCGACGCATATCCGAACTCTATCGCATGCTCTACGTCGACCGCTACTCTGATCTAAACCCGCAGTTCACGCCTGCGTTCATAGGCCTGTCCTCATCAACCGGAATGATCTCTTACCGTACGGCGAGGGATGCTCATGGCCTGATCCTAGCCGTCGCGGGAATGTGGACGAGAGGTGGGATCACGACGCCCGCCGTGGTCGGATACGATACGGGACAGGGCAGCGAGCGAGGCCTCTATCGGATCGCGACCTGGCTATTCATGCAGCGAGCACAAGAGCGAGGCATGCGCCTGCACGGGTCCGCGGGCGCTGCCCATTTCAAGCGCCTGCGGGGTGCAAGGGGGGTCATCGAACGGACCGCCTACTATGTCGAGCATCTACCGCGAACCCGCCGCCTCGCCTTCTCCATGCTAGCGAGAGCGCTGGATCGCTTCGTGACGCCCATGATGCAGGCTAAGGGATGGTGACGGAATGGCCATCCGCGATTGCGGCCGGTTGGCATCCCGTCGCATTTTCAAATGCGGTCCGGTCGGATCGCACCTTGCCAGTCGTGCTCATGGGGCAGCCACTGATCGTGATGCGAGATGACGAGGGCGTCTTCGCGCTGGCCGATCGCTGTCCGCATCGCGGGGTACCACTCTCCCGAGGACGTGCGGCCGACGGCGTGGTCGCGTGCGCCTACCACGGATGGCGGTTCGGACGCGATGGCGCCTGCTTAGAAGTCCCAGGCTCGAATTCCGGAGGCACGCGCGCGCGCGCCTACCAGTGCGTCGAACGTGTGGGACTGGTCTGGGTCGCGCTCGCATCAGTGCCTGCGGAGTTCCCGCGTCTTCCGCAGACGATGTGCGATGCCACGCTCGACAGGTTTTGGTGGCCTCTCAAGAGTTCGCGTGCCGACGTTCTCGATGCGCTTGAAAACCACCTGGATCCTGCCCATCCGCATCACGTTCACCCCTGGATGGTGCGTTCCGACGCTCGTCGGAAGGATGTTTCGGTGCGCGTCAGATCCGGTCCGTGGGGAGCTGAAGCCATCTACAGGGAGGAGGGGGGAGCGGCGGGTCTGATCCCAACGATCATGGAAGGGCACCGTACGACCAGCATCGGCAGACTCTACCCCCCGACGACCGGCGAGGTCTCGTTCGAAGGCCCGGAAGGTCTTCGACTATCCGTTTCGGTGATCTTCCAACCGGTCGCTGACGGAGTCACGCGGCCGTGGGCACACTTCGCGACGCCTCGTGGCCTCGTACCGGCAGGCCTTAAGGCCTTGGCGCTCAAGCTGATCCACCTACCGATACTGCGTCAGGACCGAAGGATCCTGGCGATCCAACGGGATGCCCGACGAGACGATGAAGCCGCCTACGCTGAGGGGCCTCTCGACCTGCTAGGTCCGACGATCTGGCGACTGGCAAACAGCAAGATCGAACCTGAGCGGACGTACGAGACGATCCTGAGGCTCTAGGCTCGCTCACGCTCGACGCGCCGTAGCTTCTGATCAAGACGGGGCGTCAATCCAACGATCGAGATTATATGCGCTGCAACGCCGAAGCGGTCCAGTACCTTGGTCAGACTGTCACGCGCCGCGGCGTGGGCAGCGTCAGGCATCGCTACGTCGAGTGAAACAGCGATCGAACCGTCCAGCCGCTGGACTATTCGGAAGTCATTGATCGCATCATGCGCATCGACGACGGCGTTGCGGAGGATATCCGGCGTGACGATAACGGTCACGTCGTCGCGCGCGAACTCGAATGCATCATCGATCCTGCCGTGGATCCGCGAGACCGCGAGGAACGCCGATCCGCAAGGGCAAGTCACATTCGCCAGTTCCAGGAGGTCGTTCATACGGTAGCGGATCATCGGCTGAACGCGCCGAACGAGGTCGGTGACAATCGGGTTGGCCAGCCTTCCGTCCGGCGTGTACTCCCATTCGAACCTCACAACGTCTTCCGCGAGATGCAAGGTTCCGTGCCGACACGACACGCCCAGCAGACCTTCGGTCGCCATGTAGATCTCGCGCAATGGGCGACCCGTCGCGCTTTCAATGATGGACCGGTCAATCGGATCAAGCACTTCGGCGGCACTGAACGCCTCTACGTCACCGAGTAGCCCCACCGCAGCCAATCCACGAAGTATCCTGGGTGGCGCGACGACCACGCTCGGCAAGAACAGTCGAAATTCGTCTCGCCACGCTGACAGGGGTTGCGAGAGGTCGAAGTACGCGAGACGTACCCGACTGCCCGTCGTTGCAGACGCATACAGCGCGGAGAATCCAGGCAGCGCTATCGCAACGCGTGTTCGCCGGAACATCGCTCTTGGAATCGTCTTGGCGAGGATCGTTCCGAGCCACGTCATCCTCTCGTGCTCGGATATCACGTAGACGCCTCTGTTGCCGCTGGTCCCGGTGCTCTGTCCCACGAAAAGGCGACCGATGCGTTCCCGTCCTTCCTCCAGCGTCCTGCGGAGCTCCTGGCGCTCGATCGCAGGCCGGTTGAACTCACCGAAACGATGCTGCTGAAGAGCCTTGTCGACGATCGGCATCCCTGCGTCGCCGGTCGAGATGTTGCGATAGAAGGCAACGTTGGCGCGAGCGGACCGTATCAGCCTTCCCGTGGCTCTCGCCTGATGACGAAGTATGGCGGAGCGAGACCGTAGCGTTCTGATGCGAAGCAGCGTCCGAAGGTAAGCCAACACCGCACTCAGTCTGTGATCCGCCATCGCATCATCCTTGTTGCGGTGCTTCCGGCTCTTGGCGATGGTTGGCCGGAATGGCCCGGATTACGAGCATTCTCCGCATTGCGGAAGTCATATGAGTATGATCTACTGACCAAATCAGACCCGCCAACGAATGCGAGTCGACCGATCTCGGAGAGGGTTGGAAGGGCTATGGAAGTATCTCGAACGGAATTCGCCGCCGCCGTCAACAGTGCGAGCATGCCGTGCGATACGAGACCGTCAGTCGGTGTTCCGATAGTCTGGGCAAAACGGTTCAGCCACGAGCACCGGTGCCGGTAATGTCGATTCCTCAACCACCTCCGGTCGTTATGACGAAAACCGACAATGCTTCTTTTTTAAACGTCTCGGTACGATCTTCAGACCGGTTGGTAGCTCTCACCCCGCGGGGTTTCCGCCCTTTGGCTGCAAGGGCAGTAGGAGCCGTCAGTACCATCCGCGAACTTGTACCGACCGGGGAAGGGCCTGAAAATTGGCGGCAGATGATCACCATTCAGAGCATTGATGGTCAGGCCTACACCAATCCCGCTGCGTTCCTGCGTTCATTCGGCGAAAGTTACGTCAACGCGTGTCCGAATGCTCAGCATACGAACATTCTCAACGGGAGCGTAGAAGGTCGGTCGACATCGGCCTTGATGCTTACATGTCCGACGGGACCTAACAGTGGGCTTGCTGAGACGACGTTCGTGAAATGTCTCCAAGGGGCGAAGTTCCTGTACGTCGTTCAATTCGCTTTTCGGGGCGAAATAACCGACGTGGACCGTGATCGCGCCGTGGAATATCTGAAGACCGTGAAGGTCGTCGCCGACCTCTGAGGACATTCGTCAGAGGTCGCGTGAACGAAAGGGATAGAGATGGGCAGAGGTCTGGATAGAGCGGTCGGCGCGACGTTGGCCAAACTTGCCTACATCCCAGTAGACAAGATTAGGCAGACCTCCGGTCAAACCACGTTGTCAGGACAGCCATTACCAAGTGGCAAGGTCTCCCCGGAGTCTATCGACCTCGCGCCACCAGAAGGTTGGTCGACGATAACCAACTACTCGAGCTACGGCAGCGGATACGCGATCACACCCGCATCCGCTGATCAGTTCGTTGTCTTCATAAATCAAACGACTAAGCAGGTGGTGTTCGCGGTCAAGGGAACCGACACCGTTTCGCAGGGCGTGAACGACGTCATCAATCAGGGTTACGAAGACTACGTCAGCATCAACAATGCCTTCTCGACAACCTACCCCACGCTTCAGAGCGCGCTCGGAGGGACGGGTTCCGGCTACTCCTACTACGTCGTCGGGCATAGTCTGGGCGGTGGCATCGCGCAGATGCTGGCTCTGAAATACGGCGTTGACGGATACGGCTATAATTCCGGGCCGATCGCCCCCGATTTTGCTCAGCAAATCGGCGGATCGATATCGCAAAGAATTTCAAACTATATCGCGGATGGGCATTCATTCCTAGAGACAGATCTAATTGGGGATCCTGTTTCTCACTTGCTATCATCTCCATTCTATAAGATCGACGCTAACCCGTTACAGGTCTATAATCCATATGGAAGCCTTCTATCCTTCGCCGCAACTTTAGGAGGGCCCAGCGCACTTATCGATCTTTTGGGAAAGTCGCATTCGATCGGAACTTTGGACACCGTTCTGAACGGCTCGCTGTACAACTACAATACTTCCAATTATCTGAGCCCTTCTCAGATCAGCAGCATAAACAACGCTGGAAGCCCGTCATATCTTCTCGGTGCCGTCAACTATGACGTCGTCGCTACGACGTTAAGAGGGAAAGCTGGCGATTTTTCGGTCGGTGGGAGCAACCTTTTCGATCCGCTAGGCCTCAACGTCGGTACGACTTCGTCCTACCAGAACTACCAGAACGGCGTTCTCGCGGGGCCGCTCTGGGGAACCCGATATCTCTCGGACGGAACGATCGCGTTCGGCCCTCTAGGGCTGCAGGCGTTCGATCTCGGCGTGCCGATCAGCCTTCAGGAGGCACCGTCCGCGCCCCCGCCCGATCCTTCGAAGTTCGATGTCACCTTCAGTCAACTCGCGCAGACCTTCGGTTCGACGCTAGGCCGCCTCATCGGTGGCTCCAACCTGGTCATCGGAACCGCCGCGGGCAGCGTGATCTCAGCGGTCGCGTTGAACATAGGACAATCGCTGTTCGGACCGGGCGCCCACATCGATCCCGGGGCAGCAGGTAGCGCAGGCGCAGGACCAGGGTCGGTGTGGTCGGACTTCGGCAACGAACTCGGACAGTTCGGCGTCAATGCGGCGATCGGTTCCGTCAGTTCCTATCTGGCGGCCGAATTTGGTCAAGCGGTGGGCCTCAGCGGCTTTGCGCAGGACGCGTTCTCATCCGTTACCGGCAACGTCCTTCAGTACTACGCTTCTTCGGCGCTGTCCGGCACGTCGATCGGGTCGGCGCTCGGTATCAAGGCTCCGTCGTCGCTCGGCAGCGCAGTCGAGAGCGGAATCGCTGGCTTCGTCGGAGCAGAACTCGCGTCGCTGATCCTGACGCCGCACACCGTAGCCGAATCCACGCTTGCTTCGCTTGGCTCGGCGGTCGGCTCCATCTTCTCGACGGCGCTGAACTCCGCCCTTTTCGGCGCCAAAATCGGCGCGAGCCTTGGCGTCGCGGGAGTTGCGATAGGCGCCTTCGTGGGCTTCATCATCGGAGATCTGTTCGGAAGTCTCTTCGGACACCACAAGCCGCGTACCCCCTCCGCCTCAGCGGAAACGGTGCTACAGATACCATTTGCGCGGTATGCGCTCGGCGCTGAGACGTCGGCCAATGGCGGCGACCTCAGCCTAGCGGATGCAATGGCGCGTGCGGCACGCGACACGCTTAACGGGATAATAGCTCAGGTCACGGGGGGCGGCGTTCCCGGCTTCGTCGCAAACGCGTATTCGCCGACGCAGGCCTATGGCGTCACAGGCAGCCAGATCTACGTCAAGCTTGGCGGAAGCCAGGTCAACGTGAGCACCGCCAACGAAGCAGTGGACCGGGGCGTCATATGGGCACTGCCCCAGACCCAGTTGATAGGCGGCGACCTGATACTCAAGCGCGCGCTTCACAATAGTGGAGCGGACACCATCACTACCCTGCTGGGCGATCTTCAGATTGCCCGCGACTATGCCAGCTACCTTCAGAACGAGCCTGTTATCGACGCCGCGATATCTTCGTCATGGAAATCGCTATCGGCCGACGATCAGGCGTTCTATTCGGCCAACAAGGCGTTCGTGACCAGAGCGATCTCCGCTTCCGAGCTGGCTCTATCTGACTCCGACCAGTCGTTCTACTACGCCAATCAGACTCAGATCGACCGGATAGTCGGATCGATCAGCGTGTCGAGCTTCGCAGCGGGGTGGATCGTCACGCTCGCGCGGGCCTCCGAGCTAGGTCTTGGCGGCTTCGCCGCGTCGGACTTCTATGGTGGATTGCAAGGGTTCCTACAGAGCTTCGGGGTGGCCTCAGCCGGCAGTGCCGTCCACTACGAGGATATCACCGCATCGCTTGGAGGCGGGCAGCTTACACTGGCGGCGGCGGGATCCTCCGCCATCGGCATGTTCTCTTTGCTGCCAAGCTCGTTGGCGGGCGGCGCGGCGATCAACATCGCCGCATTCGGTGCGCAGGTGGGATATGTCGAGCAGTCGATTGGATACCGGTCCACCGCAAGCGATATCGAGATTGCCGCGCCCGGTAGCGGGGCTGTGACCGTCTATGCCGGCACGCCGGGGAACTATGGCGGAAACTACGGATATTACTCCGGCAACGATGGTGGCAGCGACGTGATCATCGGGGCCGAGGGGAACGACCTTCTGGCTGCTGGCTCCGGTGGGGATTGGATCGACGGTCAGGCAGGGGACGATCAGATCTACGGCGGTGCAGGTGCCGATGTGCTTCTGGGCGGCACTGGTAACGATCTTATCATCGGCGGCATCGGGCGCGAATATCTTGCAGGTGGCGACGGCGACGACTCTCTCGACGGCGGCGGCGCTGCGGACGTTCTGGTAGGCGGTTCCGGGTCCGATACGGTCCATGGCGGCGATGGCAACGATACGCTCATCGCCGACGAGGATGGGGGCGGAACCTACGATCTCCTAGACGGCGGCAACGGCAACGACACGGTATCTTTCGAGCGCTTCTCGACGGGAGTGACGGCCGACATTAGCGGACAGGGCCCGAGTAACGTCCTTACGGTCCAACAGGCGGGCTTCACGCTCTATAGCAATCAGGCGGTCTACTCGCCTGATGGAAACTACCGTTTCGTATTCCAAAGCGATCAGAACCTTGTTCTCTACGGGCCTGGCAACGCCGTCCTCTGGGCAGCGAACACGAAGAACGGCGGTGGCAACCGCGTGACGCTAAGCGCCGATGGCAATCTCGTGATGTACAAGTCGAACGGCAGCGTGAAGTGGCAGTCCTATACCGGCGGTCACTCGGGCGCGACCCTGACGTTGGACAATGCGGGGCAACTCAACATCGACGATCAGGACGGTACGGCATACTTCACGATCGGGGGGGGCGGATACGTCGCTCCGGTCGTCAGCAGCATATATGGCGACCAGTGGCAGTCGATCGAGAACATCACCGGGTCGAACCATGACGATCATCTAACAGGAACCAACTACGGGAGCACCTTGAAGGGCCTCGCCGGCGATGATGTTCTCGAGGGTGGCAATGGGGACGACTTGCTCGAAGGCGGCGGCGGGGCGGACCAACTCAATGGCGGCGGCGGCTCGAATACTGCGGCATACGCGGCATCGGCAGCCGGGGTGTACGTCGATCTCGCGACCGGCCGTGCAATCGGCGGAGACGCGACGGGGGACACGTTCTCGAACATCCAGAACCTCAGCGGTTCTGCTGACGGTGACGAGATGGCCGGAGACGCCGGCATCAACATCATCAAGACAGGTATGGGCGATGACTGGATCGACGCGACCGCAGGCTACGACACCTATGACGGTGGCGATGGCTTCGACACGATAGATTACTCGGAATCTGGCTTCGTCGCGGGATCGACAACGTTCGAGTACGGCGGCAACTCGTTTACCTACACGTCTCCTGCCATTACGGTCTCGATGGACCCATACGGTGCTTCGGCGTACTATTTGGCCGCCGATGGATCGAGCGGGCTTCAGACCCTTAACTCCGTCGAGCAAGTGATCGGGACTTCCTCCGATGACAGCTTCTCGAGTCTGGGATCCGCCCTCAACGTCACGTGGAACGGCGGCGCTGGCGCAGACGTCTTCTCTGGCGGCGACGGTTCGGACACGTACGTCTTCGGCCGGGGATTTGGCACCTATTCCATCACGGACACGGCTGCGGCGTCCAACACGTTGCAATTGAAATCGGACGTGACTTTCGATGACGTTTGGGTCGGAAACGCAGGCGGCACCCTGCAGATCGGCATTCGTGGCGAGGCAGGGTACATGTCCGTGTCTTCGAACTTCGCGACCCCGGGCAACGACGTCATCAAGACGCTGGACATGGGCGGGGCGGGGCAAGTCGACCTTACACAAATCAACGCAGTGTATGCCGGCAGCGATGGCAGCGAAGGCATCTCAGGCGACAGCAGCACCAGCAACCTCATCTTCGGCTATGATGGCGCCGACTCCATCTACGGAGCCAATGGAGCATATTCCTATCAGGGCAGCGTGATCTACGCTGGACTGGGCGACGATACGATCGTGACGTCTGTGGGCGACGATCAGTTCCTTTATGAGCGCGGTAACGGTCGTGACTACGTCATCGACAACGGTGGCCAGAACACGATCGTATTCGGTCCGACCGTCGCGGCGGAGGATGTGCTCTACGAGGTGATCGGCAACGACCTCATCATCGGCGTCAAGAACCCGGCAAACCCGAACCTGACCGCATCCCAGGTGACCGATACGATGCAGATCGTCGGCGGCGGGGTGAAGTACGTCGGCACGACGAACGGTACGACGTATTGGAACACCAGCTTCTCCATCGAAGCCGGTGGAGCGACGACCGATCTGACGAAAGCCAACATCGCATGGACGGTCAACTACTTTGACGACAGCACTCCACCGGGCGGATACGGGGGATATGGGGGGTATGGCGGTTACGGCGGAGGCTACATACCGCCGATCGTGCTCGACCTCTCGAACGACGGCCTCGAAATAACGCCTGTCGCTCAGTCGGACATCGTTACGCGGGACGCCTCTGGCAAGGTACTTCGGACTTCCTGGGTCGGGCCGACAAACGGGATACTGGCCTATGATCGAAACGGCGACGGGCGGGTGGACAATACCGGCGACATATCATTCAGGCGCGACAAGGCCGGCGCCAAGACCGACCTTGAGGGCCTTGCCGGATGGGACAGCAATGCCGATGGGACGCTCGATGCCCGCGACGCGGACTTCGCAAAGCTGGTCGTATGGACCGATGCCAACCAGGACGGTCAGCAGGAGCAAGGCGAAGTCGTCTCGCTGATCGAGGCCGGTGTCGCCTCGATAGATCTGAAGGGCAAGCCGACCGGTTTCGACGGAAAGGACAACATCGACACGATCGTCCACAACACCACGCTCTTCATGCGGGTCGATGGGTCGACAGGCACCGCCTACGACGTCGCGTTGGCCCGGCGAGCGCTGGGCGACGATGTCGCTTCTTCGATACTGGGGATGAAAGGGCTGGAGCAAGTCGCCTCGTTCGGTAAACTCGCCGACGCTCAGTCCTCCAGCGCCTTGGGCAGAGGGGGCGGCGCGGCGCTAATCGCCGGCGTGGTAGACACGCTTCCCCAAGTCCAAGTCGGAGGCCTCGTGAACGCGACCATCGATCCCGCTTCGGCGGCACGGTGGGCGAATGTACTCGATCCAACCTTGAAAGCCGCACGTCAGAATTTGCTGGCAGGCGGAATGCAGGGAGGTGACTTGCTGCAGACGATCCGGACGTCCGTTGCCCACGGCGACGATTGGTCGACGCTGTTCGGTCGTGGCCTTCGTACCACGGCGACGCGGATGCAGGCGATCGTCGTCGACTTCGATCGGTCTGGTGCGGACCTGATCGATCCGACGAAGTCGACCGCGCTAGCGGACGTCTCCCGCACCGGAGTTCCAGTGCAGATCGGCTGGGTGAAGGGTACGGACGGCGTCCTCGCGTACGACGCCGACGGGAACGGACAGGTCGACGTCGCAAAGGAGGTAGACTTCACAGGCAAGGTGGCCAACGCCAAGAGCGCATTCCAAGGAATGGGAGCCTACGACACGAACAAGGACGGACTGCTCGACGCCGCCGACGCTGGGTTCGCCAAGTTCCTGATCTGGCGCGACAAGAACTCAAACGGGCGATCGGACGCCGGCGAAGTCCAGTCGCTAGCACAGGCTGGCGTCAAACAGTTCGACCTTGCTCATCAATCGTCGCGTTCGGCGTTCGGTAGTGCGGAAGCGAACGAGGTTCTTGGCGTTGGCAAGGTGACGTTCACGGATGGATCCAGCCGTGCAGCCTATGATGTCGCCTTGGGGTTCGCGGATGGCGACGCGAACAGCGATCCAGCGCCCATGAGGACACCGACAGCGAAGGCGAACGTCATAGCCGCCTCTCCTTCCGACAGTGGCAACGGGGCCGCAGCGAATGGACAGTCGTCCAGCCCTGACTTTTCGAGCTCTACAGGTTTCACCGCGGTAGGGCGCATGCGTGGTGGTTTGTCAGGTCAGTCCGGACAGGTAGTGGCTACCGACGCCGCGCCCGCCGCGGCATCGGTATGGTGGCGCGACCCGACTGCCGTGGGCAATGATATTGCGTCGCTCGTTCCGCCCCAGTTGGTCGGAAGCGGCGTATCTGGCGCGAACGCGTCAAGTATTGGCAGCACGCCATCCAACGACGCGGCGCAACTGCAGCGGATCATGCTGCTGAGGCAGAACATGGCGTCGTTGCATGGCGATGCCGGAGGTGCAGCGGCGATCTGGAACCGTGGAGCCGCCAACGACATGCCGCTCGCCGCGGCTTCGACGAGCGGCTATGCTATGGTGCCCGCATCGACGCTCAATGCGCGTGCGGGCTGACGAACGGCGTAACGAAAGGGTCCTGCTAAACGTGTCCACCGTTCCTCCCATTGCCAAGCATTCGGCCGCCGAGAAGACGGTCGCGGAGATGCTTGGCGAGATCACCTGGCTGCTTACGCAATCGCCAGTCCACAAGCAGCTGTTCGTCGGCGACCTTGAATGGTTCTGCATGCCTCCGATACTGCACCGTACGTTCCGCATGTTCTACGGGCCACAGTCGCCGGCGGCCGTCGTCATGTTCGCGCGGGTGTCTTCAGATACGGATGCGCGACTGGAATCGGGCGGTTACAAGCTGCGCGCTGACGAATGGATTGGCGGCGACATCCCGTGGTTGATTGAGATGGTCGCACCGTTCGGCGCTCAGGACGAAATCATGGCGGATTTCGCGACCAACATCTTTCCGGGCGAACCGTTCAAGTATCACCGGGTCAATGCGGCGGGGGTTCGCGAGGTTGCGATCTGGGAAGCCATCATCCCAGAGACCGTGAACTGACCGGGCGCGCATCGTGAACGTCGCCCTGCTCGTAATTTTGACTGGCAGCCTATGGCCGTTCGGCAACGGAGGCCAGACCGTGACTAACCGATATCTGGTTCCGGCATGGCACGTGGATACCGTGCTGGACAGGTTCACGAACCGGACCGTCTGCCGCGTATATCAGGGCGCTGCGCGAAAACCGTCGGTCAGTTACGCGCGTGGAACGCTCGCCTTCGCATTCCCAAGGTCGCGCAACACTCTCAACGCCGATTTCCGCGTCGATGATGGACCGGCACGTCCGTGGACCTCGGTCTACCCGGTGGTGGTAGGAGCGGGAGCGACGCTGGCTGGAACGAGCATGACGAACCCCACGCAGGGTCTCGTCATCCTTCCGGTTGCGACGGTCGCGGGCGCGACGACGGTCACGATCCGCTCGCGCCCCGACGACAAGCCCCGCGTCTTCAGCGTCGGCGGTCTAGGGGACGCAATGGCGGCAGCGCGGCGGCTGGGGTGCGATCCCGGCAACGGGTTCATGCGGCCCCTCTAGGCGTGCATCACCGCCCGTCCCGAAGGTTGAGTCCGTGTCTGCGCGCGGCTGGACGAAAGGCATCGCAGCTGCTCGGTTTGGCACTGGCCTTGATCGCGCCATCTGTACTCGCACAGACGATCGGGCCCCCTGCTGCGCCCGCCGAGACGCTCGCAGAGGCGATCGCCCTCGCATATCAGACAAACCCGACCCTGCAGTCGCAGCGCGCTCAACTTCGAGCCATAGACGAGACCTACGTTCAGAGCCGTTCTCAGTTCGGACCCACAATACAGCTCGACGCGAACGCGCAATATGCGAACGACAGACTGACACGAGGAGAGGTCCGTGGCGTTCCGGTCCCCTCGTCGCGCGATCGGACGGATAGCGTCGGAGCGCAACTGGTCGTGAACCAGCCCCTGTATACCGGGGGCCGCCTTACCCTGGAGACACGCGCTGCGCGCTACCGCGTCCGTGCCGGACGAGAGGCGTTACGCGCGACCGAAGGGGACATCGTATTCCGCGTGATCCAGGCGTTCGTCGATCTTCGTCGTGATCTGGGCGCCTTGGAGATCAGGAGGACGAACCTAGCAGCGGTAAGGTCGACGCTCGACGAGGTGCGGGCCCGCACGCAGGCCGGCGAACTGACGCAGACCGATCTGGCGCAGGCGAATGCGCAGGTGGCTGCCGAGGAAGCGAACGTCGCCACCGCCGAGGACCAGTCGCGAGCAAGCAGAATAGCCTATGCGAGCGTCGTCGGGCGCAACCCGGGTACACTCGTGCCGGAGCCGCCGCTACCCAATCTACCTGCCAGCGCGCAGGAGAGTTGGGGCATCGCCGCGGACAACAGTCCGGAACTTCAACAAGCGCTCTACAACGAACAGCAATCGCGAGCGCGACTTCAAGAGGCGCGGGTGTCCGCAGGGCCCACTCTGTCGCTGCGAGGGTCGGGAGGCTATTCGACCGATCTGGATCCGTTGAATCGCGCAAATCGCAATCGTTCGTTCGCTGGGCAACTCGTGCTTAGCCAACCGCTCTTCACCAGCGGGCTCACGCGATCCGTCATCCGGCAGGCACAGGAGACGAACACGAGCGACCGATCGCAGATCGAGGTGTCGCGACGGGCCATGCTGCAGTCGGTGACGGATTCATGGAATCAGATGGTGACGCTACGCGGGAACGTCCCCCGCCAGCACAGGCAAGTCGAGGCGGCATCTACGGCGTTCCGCGGAATGACGATAGAATACCGCGCGGGGGAGCGATCGACGCTCGACGTACTTATCGCCGAAGAGACCCTGCGTGATGCCGAACTCGCGGAACTCAGTGCCCGGCACGATGCCTACCTCAGCGCGGCTCTCGTTCTGCGCTACATCGGCAGACTCGACGCCGGCGACATCGTCGAAGCACTTCCACGCTACGACCCAGCCGACCATTTCCGCGAAGTGGCGAACCGCGGAGCGCTTCCTTGGGAGCCGTTGGTCCGCTTGTTCGACGGCGTCCTGCTGCCTGCCGCGGGGCAGCAGGCGATACCAGCCCCACCTGCCGCGAACGAAGCACGCATCGCGCCTGCAGAACCTGACGCTTCCCAACGCACCGTCGACGAGGTTCCGGTTACGCCGGTGCCGGGGACAGTGTCGCCGATGTCGCCGCCGCTTCGCCGCGCTGGGCCGCCATCGCGATGACGTCGCCGAATCCGCCCTCTTCGTTGCAAGCGCAGGCGACCCCACGCGAGCGCACGACGATCAACGTATCCAAGGGCCTTGCGGAGCTACTCTTACGGCTTCGCATGTCTCTCGCCTTCACCTCGTACCAGAGCGGTCAGCTGTTTCTGGTAGGGGTCGATCCCGACGATCGCATCGCTATCGACCAGCAGCACTTCGAGCGCGCGATGGGGCTTCATTGGAACAAGGGGCGGCTTCACCTGGCTACAGGGACGCAGATCATCCGGTTCGAGGACATGCTGCTTCCAGGCGAGCAGGCCGACGGTCGCAACGACGCGGTTCTCGTGCCCCGACTCAGCTGGACGACAAACGACGTCGACGCCCATGAACTTTCAGTGGACGTGTCGGGACGGCCATTGTTCGTAGCGACGAGATTCAACTGCATCGCTACCGTCGACGACCGTTTCAGCTTCTCCCCCGTCTGGATGCCCGAGTTCCTCGACGGTTCGGACAAGGGCGATCGATGTCATCTGAACGGGATGGCGCTGGTCGACGGGACCCTTGCCTGCGTCAGCATGGTATCGACGACCGATGAAGTCGATGGCTGGCGTGCCCAACGGAATGCTGGCGGGGTGATTATGGAATGTCGCACCGGCCGGTCGCTCGTCAGCGGGTTGTCGATGCCGCATAGCCCTCGCATACACGAAGGTGCCTTGTGGTTTCTCGAGGCAGGACGCGGAGCGCTCGCCAAGGTTGAACTCGCAACAGGTGTCCGCCGCGACGTTGCATTTCTTCCCGGCTTCGCGCGAGGCCTCGATCTGGTTGGCACCCACGCGTTGGTCACGGTGTCGAAACCGCGGGATGCCCGGTTCGATGGCCTTCAACTCGATCATGAACTCGCCTCTCGGGGCCAAAGCGCCTGGTGCGGCGTTCTGGTCGTCAACTTGGAAAACGGGTCGATCGATGGCTGGATCAGGTTCGAGGGGCCAGTCCAGGAACTGTTTGACGTCGTCGCGCTGCCGGGCGTGCTCTGCCCGAGAAGCTTGTCACCGGGAACGCGCGAGCTCTGGGATAACGTTCGACCTCGACCCGAGATAGACCGACGTTGAGCAAAGGCCGATGACGTCGAGGAGTCGCCGGCGCGGGCTGAAGGTGGAACGGGACAAGCCTAAGCCAGAAGCGAAGTCCGAAAAGCTTGAAGATTATCGCCCCGAAACGGCACTCGACAAATTCATCCCAGATTAGTGACCCCGAACGCTGCCCGGTTTCGCGGCGATACCTGGGAGACGTGCAGCCCGTCGATCTTTCCGTCGAGCGGTCCGCAAAGCAGATCCTTCACCGTTTCGGCGTCTTGTATGTGCAGACGAAGAAGCCACGTCGAGGTCGATATGTGCCTGTCGACCGGCTTCATGGACTCCAAGATCGTCGTCAGGCCTTCGCGACGCTCAGCTTCCGTTCCGTTCTTCCTGCTGTCGTCGATCGAAACACGGTAATTGATGAGATACGATACGGGTTTGTGGTCTGCCTTGACGGCACTGGCCTCGGCTGACTTCAGGGCGGCGATCCAGCTTGCAACCTTATGCCGGTGGTCTGACCGCACGGTCGCTTCAACGACGTCCAACATGTTCACGGCGTTCCCCTTGATCTCGAACGACCCATTTGGCGGCGGTGTTGACTAAATCAAGGGACGTGACACGTGAGTGTTTGCGGGCGGTGCGCCACACGTCGATATCGGGCAAGCGGGTGGTGCGCGAGCTAGGCGACGTGATCGCCGAGCATGGCGCGCCTAGGATGATCGTCAGCGACAATGCCGATGCCGGCGTCGAGTGGCACTATGTCGCGCCGGGCATACCAACGCAGAATGGGTTCGTCGAGAGCTTAAACGGTCGCATGCGCGACGAGCTGCTCAATGAGACGCTGTTCTTCACGGTCCGCCAGGCGCGCACGATCCTCGCCCGCTGGGTCGAGGACTACAACACTGAGCGGCCACACTCCTCGCTCGGCTACGCCACACCGGCCGCCATTGCCGCCGAACTCGAAAGGCAACGGTCGGGTTTGAACCCGACCGTTGCTTCACCCGCGCTGCTGCGCGACAACAACGGTCGGTCTCTGGTTGCAGCTGAATGAAAGGCGGGGGTCACGTCACGTGGCCCACCGCGCCTGGGGAAACCTACGACATTGGTTATTACGAACGACAGGATCAAACGCCCACCACGCAGTCTATCGCTTGTAAGTGACGAAGCTTTTGGGACGCTGTCGTCGCGAACCTTGGAGGCGCGTGACCCAACAATAATTACCTAGGCCTGCGATCAGCGTGGGGCTTCCGCCGCGACGCGAGGGCGAAGGCCATTTGCCGCGATCGATGCAAAACGCTCCTGAGACTTGGGCCATTTACTCTGCATAGCGGACGTGGCGACTTCTTTCGCGCGCTCAAGTATGATGGGCTCAAGGGCTACAAAATTTGGTAAGTCACTCAGTATCTTGCGGGCGAATTTCCTGTCACGCGTCGCGCTGAGGTTTTCCCAGTCTTCTTGTGTTCCGCCAAACTCCTCAGAGGTTTTATATTTCGCGACCTCCTTTTCTACTGCATTGAGCAACTCAATCGCACCGGCTGCAACAAATATAGCACCGTCAGTTAGCTCGGCGCGGGCACTTAACCGCTCAAGCGCGACACGGGTGTAAGCCGCTTTGGCACCATAGCCTATCACTTCAGACATACGTTGAACGGCGAATCCCATACGGCTCTCGGCCAACCGGAAAAGATCGATCGCCTTCCCAGCCGATGACAATATCTCGTGTGTCGTGTCGGAACGGTCGGTTCTTTTAATCCACCTGGGTATCCATGCGGCGAGGCCAGCAGAGGCCAAAGCGATGACGATCGCGACAGCTGTCGCGACCGCGCTAATCCCATCCCAATCGAGAACACAGTCAGTTGCGGAATTGAAGCAAGCGATAGACATGTAGCTGTCATCGCATGATAAGCTACGTGTTCAAGCCCTATGTAGTCGATGATCCCGCCAGACAGCAGCCTATGTACGATATGGAAAGGCAGAGGTGGCTCGGTTTATCTGGACAGCTCGGCGCGATTGCTAAGTGGAGCGTCTGCCGGCTGTTCTATCGCGGCACGCACCTATGCCGCGGCGGAGGCTTCGCATGACGACAGTCTCGCAAATGGCGGTCCCTCGAGCGAAGGCGTCATAGCACTGTCGATTGACTGCGCGTCGCTAGACATACTGGTCGATGCCGGTGACGGTCGGCTCAAGTGCGCTCAACTAACGTGCCTCGTGGATCTCGAACGCGGCATCGTCATGCGACATCTCCTGTGCGCAGGCGCTTCAAGCGAGGAGGGCGTCGCTGTTACGCAACGCCCTCTTCGCTGGAGGACGGATCGCCGTCTCGAAGTCCGATCCCTCGCTCATGGTGGACTTGGTCCGCTCGACCACCTTCCAGAAAGGAGTCACGCTCGTCCCAGGCCGCTGGCGCGCGGGACGAGCGTTGAGACCGACGATCGGCCTGAAGATCGCCGGGTGCAGCCGCTTTCCGACGAGCCCCGGCGCGAAGATGCCGCTGCAGTCGTCACTCTCGACACGGCTCGTCAGGTGATCGGCGAACTCATGCTTAAGTTCGGTGAAGGCCAACTCTGGCATGGACGTAGGCTTCCCGTCGCCACCCGATCAACATCATGGGGCGACCGCGCCTGCCGTGGCTGACTCTAGCAATTGCCGAAGCGACGCGACGAGGCTCCCGCTCCGCGAAAAGAACGCCGAAGCGGGCGCAGAGCGTATGGACGTGCGTCAGCGACTAATTCGGCATCGCCGTCGTGGGCGCAACCGTCGCGGACGAGGTCCCCGGGGAATGAACCTCGGGTCCGGGACCGGAAGGATCCTCTTCTCCGGCCAAACACCAGACCCCGCCTGTGAATTCGATCGGAATCGTACGACCGTCCTCCTTGCCGTCAATATCGAGCCATGAGATTCGCAGACGTCTTGGGCGTTTGTCTGTGGGGACTATTTCCACGACGCTCGATCCGCCCGCGGCGATGCCGTCGATACGCGCCAGCACCGACCCGGTTTCGTAGGACATAACGATGCTGTTGGCCGCACGGGTGCCGATGTTCGCCACGCGCATGTCGATGGCCCCGCGAAAGGAAGTTCGGAGAGAGGCAACGACGACGAACGAACGCTCATTGATGAGCCGGCGGCGCGCCAGCCATGCCGCGAGGTATGCGATCGCAGGAGAACACCAAGCTATTATCCGAGTGAAAAGATCGGGAGCAGCGGAGAGGAAATCTGGTACAGTGGGCATGGGTCGGACGATAACGCACGCATGCGTTAATATCGCAAGAAGTGGAAGTGAGGATATTGTCCTTTTTCCGTTGATGCTTCTGATGTCGTGGCTAATGTTCCTGTCAATAAGTGGTACGTCCGCGAAAGTCAGGAAGATGGGGTTCTACGGCGGCGTGGTAACCTTCGCGGTTGGTGCCATCATGATTATGCAGTGCGAATGGTTTGCCCAATAAGCTGTACGCGATGTGCCAACTGCGCCAGCGCCTGTCCTGATTGAGCCTCAGGCGGTGGGATACTTTGCGCCGTAGACGCCCAGTTAATCCTCATCGACGCAGAAGCATCTCGCCGGGCCGTTCCCGCTCTTCCTGACCGGATGAGCGATTCTGGCGGACAGCCTGCGCATCACGTCGACGGTATTGCGAACAGCGACGCGCGCGCGCGGCGCATGCCTGGTGTAGACGCCACCACCTCCGCCGCCAGCATCCCCCCCCGCGAGCGCCGACTGGAAGGCATCGGCACCTCGACGTCGGCGCCTCCTCCATCCCGGGCGCGCATGATGGCATTCCCGCATATCGCCTTCTGACGGAACGCCTGGAGCGACAGGCCAATGAAGGGGAGAAGGTCCTCCATGGCTAGGCCGAGCCGCGATGCGACGACCCGAACGAACTCCTCGCTGACCGGCGTGCCCAGGTGCAGCATCATCCGGACATCCATGAGCCGTTCCTGAGGGAGGCCAAACTCCCCGAGCACGATCTCGTCCTCGTTGCGGCGCTTGCCGTCCGGCAGATACAGACAGGCGAGGCATGCGTCCTCGCCGTCGAACCGATGCCGGGAGACTCCCAGATCGCCTGCCTGCGTCCACGAATTCACAATGCGGCGCGGGAGCGAACTCTGCACCTGAACCCTGTCGCGCGCCGTGTCCAACGCCACCGCCACGGTTTCGAAGGATAGATGTCCGGCATGCTGCACGTATTGCGCCCGATCGCCGCGGAAAGCCGTCGCCGAGATTAATCAGCCGTGCAACGCCTCCGCTGCAAGTTCAACCTTCAAGGCTTTATCGTCGACCACAGCCGCCCCGGTCCCGATGCGCATCAATCTCGGCGGATGAGACCGCCTGCACGACAGGAAGGTGCGTCGGCATCGCCACGAACCCGGCAGGGTTCACTGCGATCGAGCCGGGACATCACGCGGAACCGGTCGTCTCCGGCAGGGCCACGGCAGGAGCGGTCGCCTACGTTCACCCTCCCTAGCCGGGAGATCCTCCGTCCGGTCCCTTGTCACATGTCTAGTTAGGCGCGTCCGTGACGACGAAGGCGCGCGCAACCGACCCGACGCCGGACGGAGATAGGACGCCGTCCCTACGAACTCCTCTTATGTCTGTTCTGTTAAGGGTGACAGCCCCATTCGCAAGGCGTCGCTCAGTTGCGTAGGTCGTCCGCTGCCACCGTTCCGCGCACTACGCCCGTGACCGTGCCAACGCTCAGGTCCATTACGTGAAGAGGGACCGCATGGGCGGACGCGCTCGCGCATAACCTTTAACGCGTGACCATCGAGACGCTCGTACAGGGGAAGGGCAATGGCGGATCGAGTTGCCAACCGGTCCCGGTCGCCGTGGACGCGACGCTTGACGGCGTGAAGCACCGAATTCCGCGGAAGCCACGTAGTTGGTCGCATCCACCACGTGAGCGGCGCAACGGCGAAGCAGCAGCTCTGGCTCGTCGCTTCGGCGAGCCGGCGCGCGTCACTCCTCGTCTTTTGCGGCTGCCGTGCGTTCGATCGCCGGGACGAACCTTAATCGCCGGCCATGGCCTATGGACTGCCGGAAACGCGGTGCGCTATCAGCCTGTCCGTGAACAAGGGGGAAACAGCAGCGGACGACCGAGCCGCCCTGCGATGGTTCGCCGACCGATCCGACCCGACCAAGCTGCTCGCCCGGCGATATGGCCAGGCCGAATGGCGAGTTCTTCGGCCCGCCATAGTCGAGATCTTCGATCTAGACAGGACGCATCACTTCCTGAGGGCGGCACCATCCTTCCTCGAACGCGTCCACGAGCGCCAGATCACCATAGCCATGCGAAACGCGCTCGAACGCGATCCGCGGCGGCGCCTCGAGAACTGTCAGGCGCTGATGGACGCCTGCGGCGCGGACCTGGACGATCCCCTGATCCGGGTCATCGCGATCGAAGCCGACGACTCCCGGCGACGTCTCGATCTCGCCATCCACGCGATCGCCCGATCCGGGCGGCCGCGATGTCTGGTCGTCGAGGCGAAGTTCAAGGCCCCGCTTCAGCCTCGACAGCTGGAGCGGTATCGGGCGACGGTGATGGTCGACTACCCTGCAGCCGATCAGAGGATGCTCCGGGTCGTCGGCTCGGCGCCTCCGGCAGACTTCGAAGATCGGACCGGCAGTCTGAAGGAGTGGCAGTTCATGCACTGGTCGACGTTGCTTCGACGCTGGCAGCGTGCGCTGCCCGATACGGAATCGAAGGCGACGATGGAGCTGATGGGGCAGATCTGGAGGCAGAAGTGACGGCGGTGGCGATACCGGAAAGCGTGCGCGATTATCTTCATGACGGAGGCGTGCGCCATGCGATCGGCGAGCTTCTGCGCCTCGACGGGCAGGACGATGTGCTGCCAAGCCTCGAATGGCGCGAACTCCCCCGATACTACGAAGCGCTGGCAGCCGCTCAGCGCTTCCGGATCGACTGGATGCTGTTCTCCCAGCAGGCATGGGCGGAGGTCTGGCCGGACATCGCACCGGCATGGAGGCCCTACGCTCCCCACGAGCAGGTCGAGATGGAAGACGGCGTGCAGCCCACCCTCGCGAACTGCTGCGACACGGATACCGGCCTGCTCTGGTTCGGACGCGTGTTCCATCGCGGCGAGTGGACGCTGGGAACGAGCGTCGCGGCAGCACCCGGTGACGGACTGCGGTTCCGCATGGACGGCGCGGGACCGCGTTCGTGGGAACGCATCAGTCTGACGGAGTTTTCCGACGAGATGAAGGGGACGGGCATCTGGCCCTCCCGCGTCGCCGCTTCGCTGGACGGCGAGACCGTCGATCTGTCGGACCTGCGCGCCGTCGCAAGAGCGGCGCTGACGGAGGCGGAACTTCAGATCGACAGAGGTTTCGCCAATCCCCGTCCTACCAGCCGGAAGCCGATCGGTTCCAGGACGTAGCACGACGATTCCTGCGTCGCCCGTCGGTCTACTTGGAGAGCGGTGCGTAGCGAGGGGCGGGAGGAGGGCCTGCCCCCCGGTCTGTTCAAGCTTCTTCGGCAGTCTTCGCTGGTCGAGGCTTGCGTGCGGCCTTAGGCGCCTCGTCTGCGGGCTTGGCGCCCTTCTGACCTGGCTTGCGACCTAAGCCGATCGACTTGGCCATCGTCCGACGCGCTTCCGAATAAGAAGGGGCCACCATCGGGTAGTCCGACTTGAGGTTGTAGCGGGCGCGGTATTCGTCAGGCGTCATGCCGTTGGTCGCAAGATGACGCCGCAACGTCTTGTATGGCTTGCCGTCAATCATGGAAACGATGTGGTGGGGGGAAGACAGCGATTTGCGCGCGGTGACTGCTGGCTCGTATGTCGAAGCCAGCTCTTCCGCATTATCTGGAGCCGTCGCGCCCGAAAGCTTCGCGACAGCGGCGTGCATCGAAATCAGAAATGCAGGAACGTCATCCGCGCTGGTTCGGGTATTTGGATTCGCTAGCCATGCCGCTGTCAGTTCGGCAGCCAACTCAACTGCGCTGATCTCATCACTCATCTGCATCTCGCTACATTGGGGAAGGGGTCGGATAGATCCGAAACGGACTATCTTCAAGCTTCGAAAGGCGCTTCGCTATTTCCGATCGTTCGTCCAGAACACCCAAGAGCTCTTTCCCGAACTCTTCGCCAGATACATGGCCTTGTCAGCTACGCCCAAGGTCTCTTCGACGGTCCTTCCCGTCGCTGCCCCCAAGCTGCACGTCGTCCTCCATTCCGACGCGTCCATCGCCGACATGAGCAGCCGGTGGATCTTCCCTGCCGTTCGTTCCGCTTCCGCTTCGTCGCGTACCGCCAGGCAGAACGCGAACTCGTCCCCGCCGAGGCGAGTCGTGACGTCATACGGTCGAACGGCCGAAACGAGCGCCTCCGCGACTAGACGGAGGACGTCGTCGCCAGCGGCATGGCCGTGCTGATCGTTCACGGCCTTGAAGTCGTCCAGGTCAATGAAGCCACACAGAAGGATGCGGTCGTCGCGCCGCGCCGACGATTCCAGGCGCTCGCTCTCGCGCTTGAACGACCGGCGATTGCCGAGTCCGGTGAGAGGATCGATGTGCGCCGTCGCACGCTCGCGGTCGAACGTCCGACGGAATGCGCTCACGAGAAAGATCACGAATGCCAGCCCGAAGGTTCTCATGCCGGCGTTCCATGCGACGATCGCCATCGGGACCGACGAAGCCTGCGCGGATACGCCATCATTCAAACCGTTGAGGTAGAGGGTGACGATGACGGTGATGACGCCCAAGGCGAGGCCTGCGAGCCTGCCGAGGCACCAAGTGGTCAGGCACAGCGGCAGAAGATACAGCGAGTTCAACGAGAAATGCGGTCCCGTCGCGCCGTCAACGATGCTCAGCCCACCCCACAGAGCCATGACCCAACAGGCAGCCGTCGATGGGTCCAGGTCGGCTGAGCTTCGCAGTAGGGATTCGTAGGGCGTCGGCTGTCTCTGCCGCAATCGTGGGATCGGCCGATATCGGGTCTTCATCGATGTCACCCCGTCCAAACGTTCATCTTCCGTGCGAGGCATCCCGAGCGGTAACGGGCCTGCCGCCGCGCAGGTCGTATCTTCGAGACCGACATGCGAACCGGGCAGGACGAGATGCCGACGGACCGAAGGCATTCGACGCCATGCGCAGCGTTCGAACCAGGGGACCCGGCGGGCTACGCGCGCCAAGGGTCAGGCGTATCTCTCGCGCCAGGTCATCCTGCGGACGTTGGGTTCGCGCCGGTCGCCGTAAAGCATGATCGAAGCCCAGCGCACCTCGTCCGCGACGTCCTCGTCGCAGACGGAGGCGGCCCAGATTCCGCGAAGGATGTCCCGGACGTAGCCGCGCGCGCGCAGTACGTCCTCCGCGGTCTCGGGAGCGTCGGCGATCTCCACCATCCAGCTGTCTCGTCCGGCTCGATCCACCATCAGGCCCGCGACGGTGGTCCCGTCGCCAAGGCGATGGTCCAGCAGATGAAGCAGGGCCGTCACGTCGGCTTCCGCCCTTCGCTCCTCTGTGAACCAGCCCATCGGCGCCATCAGCTCGAGGAGACTGCCGCCCAGGAAGCCACGGGCCCTCCAGTCAATGTCGTCGAGCGAGCACGCCCAGGGCCTGCCGGCCGCCAAGGGGAGTCGTTTCTCGACGAACGGCCGGGTGGCCGAAGCGCCGTGAGCCACCACGAAGTCGACGTCGAGGAGGATGGCGGTCGCCTCGCCATCCGAGATGGACCGCCCGATAAGGTCCCCGTCGACGAGGTCGACGTCGCGGCCCGAGACGGCCGAGATGGGCGTCCGCGCCTCCTCGAGCCACGTCCGCCTCTCTCCCGTCTCGACGATGCGCATGAGCCGGTCGAGACGGAACCGCTGGACGGACAGCTCCACGATCCTGTCACGTCGGTGATCGTCCCCGGAGGTCCGGACGGCGAGGGCGAGGCCCACCGTTCCGCGGGCGTGCTCGTCGCCGGTGAGGCGACGATCCATGGGCCCGAGGCGCCGCTGGACGCGGAAGTCATGGTGCCGATGGAGCGCGCGCGCGAGGTCCGACGCCTCCATCGACAACGTGATCCGGTCCGGGTTCACGCGGCCAGCTTCCAATCGACGAAGCGCTGCTCGACGACGACGTCCAGGCCTGCCGCCAAGGGGGAAGCGGGATCCGCCGCGGCGAGCTCCAGCGTGTCCGCCATCGCGTCGCTTATCATCGCAGTCGCCATGGCCGCCGTGCGATCGAACCCGTGCGCGACCGTCGCTTTCGACGCGGCGCTCGCGCCGCAGCGCCCGACGATCCGCTCGATCAGGTCCGCCGGACGGTCGGTCACGATCGCGCAGAACGCGAACACGCGGCTGCCCCCGTCCATGCAGTCGACCCAGCAGGTGAGGAGTTCGGGACGGGGAAGCCGCGACGACCAGGGGGCGGAATCCACCAGCCCCTCGTCGACGACGCGCATCGGATCGCCTTCGTGGCCGGCGACGTCGTGGACGCGATCTTCGTCCGCGCCGTCGTCCTCCTCGTCCAGCAGGGCGTCGATCGCGCGGGGATCCGCATCGAGGCCCAGCCCGAGGGAATGGAGCACGACCGATCGGGTGAAGTGACCGAGCTGCTGGCACGCGTCGATCGGCGGCAGCCCGTCGAACAGGACGCGTGGCGTCAGCATCCATGCCGCAGGATCCTCGTCGAGACCTTCGCGAGCGAAGCGCGCTCCCGCATCCGCCGCCGCGATGGCGAGGCGGACCAGGCGGCGCGACGTGGTCGTGACCGCGACGTCGTCGATGGCGTCGGGATCGAGCGGGTCGCAGTTCCAGTCGGATCCGATCGTTCCGACGCCAAGCGAGTCGGCGTCGCCGATCACCATGGAGGTCGGGTGGCGATCGAGAGTCTCGTTCGAATGGTGGAAAGCCATGTGATGCTCCTGTGCGTGCGACCGGATCCTCTCGATCCGCACAGCCAACCTAGGGCGTGGTTAACGATACGTCAAGAAATATTGGCGCATATTTTTTCTTTGTAGTCTATGCGACGGCGATCGCGCCAACTATGTCAGGTGCATGATCGATCGAGACCTCGCCGTGGCCCTGTCCGCCCTCGGACAGCCGATCCGGCTCAAGCTATACCGGCTCCTGGTCGCAGCCGGTTCCGATGGCGTCGGTCCGGTCGTCCTGTCGGGCGCCGCAGGGATCCAGCGCAACCTGGTGAGCTACCATCTGCAGCCGCTCGTCGCGGCGGGGCTCGTCAGAAGCGAACGCAGAGGCCGCGACGTGAACTACAGGGTCGAAGGCGCAGGACTGAACCGGCTTGCCGCCGCGGTTCTGGGTCTTTCTGAACCGCCGAAGGACGCCGTTGGCTGATCCGAGAGGCGAAGGACGAAGGGTGAGAGGGCCGCTCCGGAATCAGATCCGGCGGAAAGATGTCAGATCGTCGGAAGGAATCGGGGAAAAGGCGGTTCGCCGTCAAGCCGTCCACGGGAACCCGAACACACCGGCTCGGATCCTGGGCGCTGGCACCTGTCGAGAACGTCGTCGGCCCGGGATGCGCGTCCCTGCCCCGTGACCGGCACGGTCGGCGGGAGTTCTTCAGATGGACGACATCGGGCTCGTGGGCCTGGACCTCGCACGGGGTGCGGCACGTCCCCAGCGTCCCGCCCGAGCGTTCGCGGAACGCGGCCGCGAGCCCACTGCAGCGGGACGCGGACCGCGACGTTCGCCAAAGGATCCGTTCCGTGCCGTCATCGGGTGGCGGATCGTCCGGAGCGTCGTCCGCCTCTTCCTCACGATGCTCCGGCAATCCAGACGGCGAACCGTCGTCAGTCTCTTCGGGTATGACCGGCGCGGGGGTCAGGGCGCGCAACCGACCGAGGGCGTTCATCGTTCCGACCGCCGCCGAGAAGCTTGGAAGGTTAGAAAGAGCGAGGGATCGGAGGCCCGCGGCGGACCTCAGGATGGAATGCAATGGAACAGATCGAAGCCGCTCGTCTCGCGGAACTACCGACCACCCAGTGGGAGCAGGCGAAGGAACGCGTCGCGGTGGTGCGACGCTATCTGCGCCAAGGGGACACGTCGATGCACGCGGTCACGCGACACGCCCACGAAATCGGCCTCGGGCGAGGGATGTTCTACAGGCTGGTGAAGGTCGTCAAGGCGTGGGACGAATGCAAAGAGCCCGTGCGCCCTAAGGCGCCCCGCAGACCGACGGACGTCGCATCCGCGTTGCTGGCGCGAGAGGCAGTCGATCTGGCGGGACCTGCCGCGACGCTGGAACAGGCCATCGCCCGTGCCGTCGAGCTCGCCACGGACAGAGGGACCATCCCTCCGAGCGAACGAGCGATACGCGGCGCCTACGGCCGAGTGCGCTCGGGACGTGCCACCCGCGAACGCCTCAAGCTACCTGGGCGCTTTGCGATAGACGCCACCGCCCTCGAAGCGACCGTCGCCGATGGCCACGCTCCGGCAATCGCGGTCCTGACGGCCGTGGTGGACATGCGGGACGGCATGCTGGTCGCATGGCGGCTCTCTGCCGGAGAAGCCGACGCGGCGACACTCTCTCAGCTGATCGACGTCTCATTGCCGGACCTGCTCGCAACTCGCGCAATCACGGTCTCGTCCGCCCTTCCGGATGGGATCGGACCACTGCTTGCTCGAGGCTCCATCGAGATCGCGGAACGGCGGACGGCGGGCGGCAGCATCCTCAAGGCCGTGCTCGGATCGAAGATCGGACGCATCCGTATCCTACCACGATACCTTTCCCGGGGGAGCGACGTGAAGCCTCCAGTGGTCCAGTTCGACGATCTTCACGCCGTGATCACGGAGATCTTCGCGGCCGAGGGGATCGCGATCGGAGGGGACGGGACTTGAGTCCCGGTATCGCTATGAGGCATTCCGCGGAATGCCCAGGCCGACGTCATCGTCCGCCTCCATCTCGAACTCGCACGACGATCTCGAGCTGCACCGAACACGGAACGTTCTGGCGAACGTTCCTGATCTAATGCCACAATCTAGTTCCTATCCCGGATGTAGGAGCTGAATATCACGACCATGTCCTGTACGAGCGCTTCCACCGATCTTTCGCCCGCTTCACTGCTCCGAGAACGCAGCTCGGAAAACGATGCGAGCCGTGCGCCGTTGCGGACGTTGACCTCGGCTCCGATGGCGAACGAAGCTTCGAACGAATTGACGAAATGGCCCAGGTCCGACGTTGTCGCGGGTGATGGACGGGCCGCTCGTCCGCGGGTGAGCAGACGTCGGTCCCCGAGCCTGTCACCCACGATGCCGATCAGCCTCACGCCGAACTGCCTCTCCCCACCGGGAAGGATGTCGATCCAAGGACGTCGCGACGCTCCGAGTTCGGATCCTGCCCTATCTGCCCGCTTGATGAGCCTCGGCGGGACCACCCAGTCGACGCGCTCTATGCGATCGGCGACCGGCAGATGGTCAGCGGCACCCAGCAATCGATGCCTCATGTCGCCTAGCGCGTGACCCAACCCTTCCGGATCGTTTCCCGGTTCGAGGGCGATGCCCAGTATGATGCCGCTCGGAACGTCAACGATGGCCGTGATCCACCAGTCGCTCTCCGGAGGATGGTCGATCCTGACGTCCACTCGGCAGAAGTCGATCAGCAGATGCGCGCCTAGAGGTTGCAGCGCGGGCCGCCCGGGTGAGGATCGTCTAAGTTGCTGGATCCGCCGCTTCAACGCCGACGGCGTCGGCAGAGCGATATCAGGATGCCCCGAGTCGCCTCGTCTGGCGTTCAAATGACGTTCGACGTCCGCGATCGTCGCGGACGGAGAGCCCGATAGCGCCTCCTCGATCCATTTATCGATCGGCTCGCCGAAACCGTCGCGCGTGCCCGAGGCCCGCTGTCCGACTCTGTATTGCGGCACCAGGCCGCGGATCGGACCGAGCACCGACATCCGCTGGATGAGCCTGTAGGCGTTGGCGCGACCCGTAGAGGCCTTCTTCGCGACCTCGCTCATGCCTTCTCGAACCGGGGAGCTTCTGTGAGCCCAGAACGCGAGCAGTCGTCGTCCGACCTCCTCCTTCTGCTCCTCCGGCAACGCTAGATAGGCGGCCAGTTCGCGATCCGCGACCAACGCGATCGCAGCGCCATCGGCGTCTTTGGCTATGGCGCGTCGACCGCCCTGGTCCGGTTCCGCCGCGTCCATCCGTAGCCATCCGGTGACTGCAGCTTTCAGGGCGTCAGGTATTTCGATCGCCCCGTTCTCCGGCAGTTTCTGAACTTCGGTCATCGACGCGACCTAGAACCAACCGGCACGATCTTCAACGTCCGATAAATTGCCTAGACAGAAACTTGAAACACTTTTATGTCATCACTATCTGCCTAGAGCCGGGGATGGATAGGAGACGTGAGATGAAGATTGGAATCAAGGGCGGCGATCTCGGATGCGAGCATGCGCCGCCCATAGCGGGCGGCTCGTGCCGCCTGCCCGTAGGCGCTTCGGTGCTCGTCGGAGGATGCCGCATGATCCACCTCGGACTGACGTGCACCGGAAGGGCGGCGTTCGTCCGCGAGACGGACTTCGGCGACTTCAGCCGCCCTCACGCTCCGACCATGGCGACGTGGCGCTGCCCGCGTCACGAACGGATGCCGGTGCGCGGCATCAGGCATGCCGAGGAGGGCCGCTGCGCCCGAAGGCACGGGAACGCCACGCGGAACGCCGGTCGCGGCAGGCGGTCCTCGTTCAAGCGGAACCGGCCTTCGGCTCGATCTACTCCGAAGCCCGCCGCCTCCGGAGGCGAGACCGCCGACTAGGCGTCGTCGCGGCGACGCCGCCAAATCCAAACGGACCGTCCAGGTCCGTCCTGCCGGCCCGCAGCCGGAGAACCCGGGCCGCGATGCGGTCGGCGGAACGCCGACGCGTGCCTCGAACACATGAGGACCCGACCATGAAGACCGTAATCGAAACGTCGTCCGTCGAGGACGACCGCACGGCCGCCAGCGAGCGCGAGGTCGATCGCCGGAACCACGTCGTCGGTCGGCATCCCCTGCGCAAGGACCGTCGCCTGGCGGGCAGGCGGAACCTCCCGTTCGTCGCCAGGACCGTCGATGGCGCCGCGCAGGGCCCCGTCGCCAATCCGCCACGGAAGTTGGGGCGCAACGATCAGGAGCATGGGCGCCCGATCCCCGTCGACCTCCCGGCAGGCCCGTCGCCTCGGCAGGCGAACGGCGGGGACGCACCGGAGGAGGGGGCGAAGCCGAGCGATGTTTGCCTCGGGTGGGAAGACGCGGCGGAACGAAAGGCCAGCATCGAGCGGGCCGACGACCTGCTGTCGTCCGCCGCGATCCGAGTTCTCGTCGACCCCGCCGTCACTTTGGCGAAGGCGTACGAACTCTACCAAGCCGACGTTCTGGCCCTCGACGATGGGGCGAAAGGCGGACCGGTCTGTGCGGACCTTCCATGTCTGCGCAGGCGCATCCGGTTCCTGCGCGTGGTCCTTGAGATCACGCAGCCGCATTTGCTGCCGGATCCGGGCGCGAACGGAAAGGCGCGATCGCGAGCGGTCCGCAACCCCGCCGGCGTCTAGCGCGCCTTTCACGGCGGTATGCCCCGATTGACGCAAGAGCATGGGCCAAGTCCGGTCCCTGCCGCTCGCGCCGATCGGGAAATGACCGCTGCGGCGCCGAGGATCGGTTCTTCCGCGGCCGCCAGACACCACCACTAGCTCGTACACGCGAAGGGATCGGCAATGATCGTGATCATAGTGATGCAGCACATCGAAGAGGAGCCCGTGGAGGCCGACGTCCGGCCGACCGAGCGCACCGTACATGGGCCGGTTCGGTCCATGTGGGTGCGAGGGCGCGATCGGCGGAGCGCCGGCATGGCGCGCCATCGTCCGAGCGCCGGGTGGGACCGCTGAAGGTGATCGAGGCCCCGGGAACCTTCGCCGTGAACGTCGGCGATCACATGCTGTTCGCTGCCGGCACGGACGACTTCGTCGATCCGACGCTCGCGCCCAGCGCCGACCGCGTGAGATCCCTGATCGGCGGCCACGACTACGATCTCGGCCTCGTTCCCCGCGCCAGGATGGTCAGAGCTCGCGATGGGGCTCCGCACGGCGCGCTCAGAACCTTCAACGGCAACCTGTCGCACGAGAACGGCCTGGTGGAGAGCTTCAAGAGCGGCCGCATGCTCGGCTGGCAGGGAGAAAGCCAGTATCTCGCGGTGATAAGAGCGCAGACGTCGCACGAGGTGATCGCCGTCGCGACCGAAAGCGTCCGGTTCGAGTGGATCGACGGCGGCGCGCGCCACAAGTACACGGCCGATCTCGAGCTGATCCCCGAGAAGGGGCCGATCCACCTCATCGAGGTGAAACGAGACGAGCGCGACCTCGACGACCCGGCCCTATGCAGGTCGCTCGCGATCGTCGCCGAGATCTGCCGGTGCTGCGCGTTGCAGTTCGACATCGTCTTCGGTCGAGACATCTTCGCATCCGACGTCCACCGCAGACAGGCCTCGAAGTTCGCGTCCCAGGCGAAGGTCGTCCCGACGGGCGAGGACATCCGGGCCCTTCTCGCGCACGCGGCGGAGACGGGCGGGACGTCGACCTACCAGCGACTGTCCCGCGCCCTGAGGCCGGACTGCGAGCGGATGGGAAACGCTCTCGTGCGGTCGATGACCGTGCGCCGCCTCGTCGAGATCGATCTCACCACCCGCGTGCGCAGCGACACTCCGGTCGTCCTTCATCCCGCGAACGCCCGGTCGTGATCCGATCCCCACCGTCCGAGCCGACGTGCGCGTCGGTTCGCCACGCGCCGGCCGATCCGCAGATCGACTGCGTCGCGCCGAACGCCAGGGCGCCCCCGAACGCCCGGGGACGATCGCCTTCGATCCACGCAGTTCCGGTGCGGCCGCCTGCTGCCACGCACGCGCGGAACACCACCCACGACAGCTGAAGGATGCAGCATGACCTACTACAACAGGATCCCGCCCAACGCGTTGCTGGAGGTCGACGGCGCCGATCACGTGCATCGCGGACGCATTCTCGGCAGGCATCACATCGTCAATGCCGTCACCGGCGCGGACTTCAGGATCAAGGGGGCGGACGGCGCCCCGGTGCTGCCGGACGAGGATCAGTTCTCCGAGATGCTGGGCGACGGGCGGATCGTCGTGCGCGCCATCTCCGCCACGGACCGCGTCAGGGTGCTCAACTCGGTCGCCCAGTGGACCCTGGCCGACGCGATGAAAGTCGACCCGTTCGCCGCGACCCGGCTCGCCATCTCCGGCATGCTGGACGACGCCGGCGTCCCCAACGGCGACAAGGCCATCAACAGGTGGTTCGATGCGCACTGGTCCGAAGAGCTCCGAGCCAAGTACGGCGCGCCGCCTCCCGCGCGCACGGTCCGGTCGTGGCGCAGCACGAGGGGCACCCTCGGCCGTCGCCATGCGCGCGACATGGTGTCGATGACCGGCAAGGCGCCGAGAGCGCCCTACTGCGTCGACGTCGTGCAGGAGACGCTCCAGAAGCACGCGCTCGACGCGATCGTGAACGACGCCACCGTGCGGTCCGGCTACTCGATGTTCCACGTCGAGATGAAATCGATCAACGAGGGGCGGCATCCCGTCCACCCGAAGCCTTCCGAGCCCTATCTCGTGCCGTCGAAGCGCACGTTCAGACGCAGGCGCGACGCGCTCGAACAGTCGTCGACCGTCAAGTCGGGCAAGGGCAAGGCGGCGTTCGAACAGGGATGGGAGGGCGGCGGCAGGTGCCTGACTGCGGACTACGCTCTCCACCGCGTCATCATCGATCACACCCCGCTCAACGTCCATGCTGTCAGCGACGACCTGGAGATGGTGCTCGGTCGGCCATGGCTGACGCTGGCCATCGACGTCTTCACCCGGGCCATCGTGGCCTGGGTGCTGACGTTCATGGATCCCTGCGGCTGGACGGTCGGAGAGACGCTGCGGAGGATGGCGTTGCCCAAGAGGTACAACGCGGATCTGCTGCACCGCTATCCGATCCTCAGAAACCTGCGCGGCAAGCCGACGGAGATCGTGCTCGACAACGCCGCGGAGTTCCGTTCGTACGACCTCGAAGCTGCGCTTCGGGCGCAAGGCGTCGGCGTCAGGTGGTGTCCGATCAGGAAGCCGCGCTATCGCGCCGTCGGCGAGCGCGTGATGCACACCATCAACGAATGGACCTGTTGCGACATGCCCGGACGCGTCCTGCCTCCTGCGGAGACGAAGCGGCTGGGCTACGACCCGGCGGACACCGCCTGCATGATGCTCGACGAGATCGAGGCGGATCTCGCGACCGTGATCGGGGAATACAACGTCGAGCCCCACGACGGACTGCAGCTGCGCCAGCCGGCGCTGATCTTCGAGAGGGAGGCCAGCAGGGACGGCATCGACGTGTGGGCGGATCTCGAAGGATTCCGGCTCGACACCCTGCCCGTGGTCACGGACGTCCAGCTCTCGTCCAGCGGCATCAGGGCGTTCGGAACGCTGCGATACGCCGGGAAGCGGGAAGTCGCGGACCTCCTCGACGATCTCGTCGCGATCGAGGGCAGGCGGCAGCGGCGCGATCAGGCGGCCGCCACCGTGAGCTACCGATACGATCCCCTCGACATCTCCAGAATCCACGTCTGGAACCGAAAGCGTCGCGTCTACGTGCCGCTGTCATGCACCGATCGCTCGTATGCGGACGGCATGCCTCTGGCGTTCCACGAGCAGCTCAGGGCGGAGGCGCGGCGGCAGAGCCTGGCGTTCAACACCGAAGAGGAGCGGGAGGCCTTTCGAGGGGAGCGGATCCAGGCGATCCGACAGATCGATGCGAAGGCCCGCGCAAGTTCCAGAAAGGAGGTCGCGCTCCTCTACGAGACGCCTCGCATCAGGCAGATCACCGGCCGGATCGTGGATCTGCACGTCGAGTCCCCGTCGGCCGTCGACATCGGCGACTACATTCCTCACGAAAGGGCGGCCCTGACCGCATACGACGTGGAGGTCCGGATGCCGCGCAAGACGCCGACGCCGCGGGCGAAGACGCCCCTGGACGCCCGTCGCGACCGGCGCGATGCCGGCGCACCGCTCGCATCCGACGAAGCGGACCGGAAGCCCGCGGCCGCCCCGGCTCCGCGCCGGCGGCGTGGCGGGGAGGTCTACAAGTGATCGCCATGGACGAACGTCCGCCCCTGGGCGATGAGGTGCAGGTCGCGGACGGCGGCATCGTCCACGTCATCGCCGCCGCATGGGCCGCGATCGACGCCATCGACGTCGACTACGGGCCGCAGGCCGATGCCGTTGACGGCCTCGACCTGCAGCTCCAGACGGCGCTGCTCGCCCGTCCCTGCGCCCCGTGCAACGCAGTGACGCTCATCGCGCCGCGCGGGACCGGGAAGAGCAGGGCGCTGGCGATGCTCGCGAAGAGGTCGCGGCGGGACGCCGTCGACGGCGCTCGGCGAGTCCTGTCGGTGAACATGGACACGGCCGGAACCGTGGAGTCGGTGCCGAGCGCGATCCTGGCGGCGCTCGGCGAGCCACGGCACGATGCCGGCAAGCCGGCTCTGCGATGGATCAGGGCGACGACGCGCCTGCGGGACGCCGGCGTCCGGTTCGTGCTGTTCGACGAGTTCAACCGGGCGGCGCGGCGCTCGACGATGAGCGGTCCGATCTGCGAGGCGATCTTCGAGAAGATCATGGAACCCGGACTGGCGGCGGTCGCCTTCGTGGGCGAGGACGATGCGAGCAGGGCTCTCAGGCGCGCGCCTTCGGTGCTCGAACGGATCGACGAGGAGCTCGATCTCGGCCCGCTGGACTGGCTCCGTCCCGGCGACGACGCGATCTTCGCGGACTTCATCGGACGGTTCGAAGCCGAGATGCTTCGTCTCCACCTCATCGACAGACCGATCGGCCTTGGCCTCGGCGAGACGCCTCGCCTGATGTGCGAAGCGACGTCGGGCCGGCTCCGCCGCTTCGTCAAGATCATGAAGTCCGCGACCGCGGAGGCCATCCAGCGCGGAGACAGGTCGGTGACGTCCCGCGACCTCGCCCAGGCGGTGCAGGACACCGTGGTCAAGCGAGGCTTCCTGGACGGCAATCCATTCGAGGAGTTTGGAAACTGACCGACGCATCGACGACCCCGTCGGGCCTTCGCGATCCGCTTCCGGGCGAGTCGCTGAACGGCTACGTCGCGTATCGCGCCGCCGCGGCTCTGATGCCAGACACGCTGGTGTTCGGCCGGGGAGGGGAGACCTCGGACGTCATGCTCGCCCGCTACGGCGTCGACGTCGGTTCGGGCGTCGAGGATCTCGCGCGCGTGCTCGGCGTCGACGCGGCCGTCCTAGACCAGATGGCCCACCCGCGCGTCGGGGAGGGGCGGCCGGGACGTCGGCGCATCGGGCATGCCGTCGTCGACGCCAGGCTCCTGCATCGCCCGTCGCGGATGTTCGCCCCGAAGGCGCTGGCGAACAGTCCTCATCATCGCGCCAAATGGCAGGTGCGCGCGATGCCCTTCTGCGACGAGACCTGGGACCTGCTGGTCGATCGCTGTCCGCAGACCTGGTGCTCAGCCCGACAGGGGTGGCGGCATGCGAAGGGCGTGGATCGCTGCGACCAATGCGGAAGCAGCCTAGCCGAAGCCTCCGTGCCACAGGTTCCGGAAGCGTCGAGGGAATCTCTGAGGTCGATCGCCGGCCTCGTGCATCACGACGCCGCCCGAGTTCGGGAGAGCGTCTCGGCGCTGCCGCTGCCCCTCCGCCACGCACCCCCCGGCGATCTCGTGGAGTTGGCCTGCGCCGTCGCGGGCTTCTTCGATCCGGACATCCGGGCGTTCACGACCAGGTTCCTTCGCCTCGACGCGGAGCCTTCCCACGTCTGCCGAGCGATGGCCGGCGCATGGAGCGTCATGCAGGGATGGCCGAACGCCGCCGCCGATCTGGCCGGCGAGAGGCTCGGCACCCGCATCGGCCGGTTCAGCGACGGAAACGCCGGTGCGACGCTCGAACTTCTCGAACTCGCGGATCAGTGGCGGGCACCGGCGGCGCTGCGTGACGCCGTCGGCCTCCTTCGCGAGACGCTCTCGACCAACGACGGGGAAGGTCTGCGGATGCGCGGAGTGACGCGTCACTCGGGCATGCGCAGCACCGACGTCATCCGGCACCGCAACAACGGCGACCTGCGGACGATCTTCCATCTCGACGGCACCCGCGTGGTCCCGATGATCGCTCGCGAGTCCGTCGAACGGCTCCAGTCCGCCTGGGGCGAGGGAGTCGCCATCAAGCTCGTCGCCGCGACGCTCGGAACGACGGCGAACGGGGTGGAGCAGATGCTTCGCGACGGGTTGATCGCCGAGGCTGGCAACGATGCCGCCTTCGCGAAGACGGACAAGATACGGGTCGATCGCCGTTCCCTCGAGGCGTTCGTCGCCAACATGGAGGACAAGGCGCGGCCCACCCTCGGCGAGGCGTTTCCCTGTACCTTGACGCACATGGCTGCTGGCATGGGCGGCGGCCTGAAGCCCTGGAGCGGGTGGTTTCGTGCGCTGGTCGGCGGCGGCACGTCGTTCACGATCGACGAGGGAGACGAACCGCTGGCTCTACGTCTCCGGCTTAGCGCCGAGGGCGTCGACGAATTGAGGGCGCTGCCATGCGACGACCTCAGCGGAAGGGCCTTCCGTTCGTCGATGTCGCGAGGGGACGCGGTCGTCACGCTCAATCTGCACCCGCGACACATGCGCAAGGCGTTCGCCGCATGGCCGGCCAACGAGGCGCTCCCCGTGACCGAGATCGTCGGACTCGCTAGCCGATACGTCGCGCCGTCCGAACTGGCCGCGGTGCTGTCGCATCCCGTCATGGCGGTGGCCGGGCTCATGCGGCGCGTTCAGGTCCCCCGGACTCCCTGGGGATACGATCGGGTCGCGGCCGTATCGGCAGGGTCCCGTCTGCTTCGGCGGCGACGCAAGGCTCGAGACGAGTGGCGTGGCCGCTCCGCGGACCAGACCTGAGGCCACGCGCGGCGCCGTCGCCGCGCTCGGCCGCGCTCGGGGGGCCGCGAGTCGGGAACGGATGCCCGTGCAGCCCCGCGTCGGCCCGTCGCGGGGCTGCCATCGCGCCGATCGTGACAGGCCGACGCCGATCCTGCCACGCATGGAAGGATCGGAAGGCGTGAGGAGTTTCGCATCGAACGCGACCTCCGCATCGCGCCCCAGACGCTGCAGACGCTGGTCGTAGGACCATGTTCCGAAAAGGGCATCACGCGCGACGCGACCTGCCACGATCTGGTGCAGGCGTGCCGCAATCGCATGCGGCATCGTGGATCAACCTTTTCCGGCGGCATGCGCGTGCGGAATGGCTCATCGAGGCGCAGATCGAGACGCCTCGGGAATGGCGCAATCTCCTGACATGCAGGACGGGGTCTGTGGCATGGCGGACGTGAAAGGCGCCCAGGCTTCCGGACCGGACAGCATCCGATCCCGGGCGGGCGCTTGGGCAAACCCTAAACAGGCAGACGATCGCCGGAGCAACGGAACATGGCTTTGACTAACGTGCGGGTTCGCTACTGCGACCGCAGCATCCTGCACCCTGCGGCATGAACGCCCTTTTGACCGACGAGAACGTGTCGGCCGCATTTCTGGCGCTCGGCTGCCTCACGCTGATCTTCAGCGCCGTGGGCATCTTCCGCCATTCCGCCAGCACGGAGGGGCCGACGCTGAAGGTCCTGGCGGCCGAATACAGGACCGTCCTGCTCTGCTTCGCCGCGCTGTTCCTGACCCTGCTGTTCATCGGTCTATCCGCGTGGTGGTCCACGCCGGCGGACGGGAGCTTCCGAAGGTCCATTCTGCAGGGAATGACCGGGTCGCTCGCCGAAGACCTCGCCTTCTTTTCCCTTCTGGGGTTCATCATCGTCCTCGTGCAACGGCGGGAGAACGATCTGAACCGAAACCTGGACGACAAGATCGAGCTGCTCTTCAGCGCAAAGAAGCTTCGCAGCGGAGAGGCGGCGTTCCTGCGGAACGAGGTCCGCAAGATCAGCGCGGACTGCCAGACGCTGTCCGTCGACATCGACGTGATCGAGGAGGACGTCGTCAACGGCCTGATCCGCATCGACGTCAGCAGAAGCTGGCTCGTCGCGAACTACCTGGCGTCGGAATCCGCCGAGTATGGCTGGAAGCTTCGGATCAGCGCCGAAGATGCCGGAGGGAGAACGCCGGCCATCTTCGTCTTCCCGTCCTACACGACCGTCATGTCCAAGAACCCGGGCGGCGGCTGGCAAAGGGCCGCAGACGACGAACTCCTTCATTCCGGGGGCGAAGTCCAGGAGCACGGCAGCCTGCATTCGGAAGAGACGAAGCTGGAGATAGCGCCTGGCCAGGGGCGTGAGTTTCGAACACGCTTCCAAGGCTGGCAGCCTCTGTTCATGAGGCACGCGGGTCCGCCCCCGGGGGCACAGGGGCCGGTGGTTCCCGAACCCGACACGTACAGATTGAAGATGGATCGACACTGGGACGAGATCGAACTTTCCGTCCGAAACAGCTTGAAGCGTCCCATACGCACCACGATATCGGGCTCAGGCAGCAGAATGCTGGAAGTCGAATCCGGCGAAAGAAAAATGCAGGCCTACAAGAGCGAGAACCTGAAAGCGGACTCGCACGTTTACGTGTCCTTCGTATTGTTGTAGTCATAGTTCTAATAGGAAAGGTCCACACCATGCGCGGCATCAAGGACGACACGGAGTAGTCAGTTGGCTTCAGGCGCTTAGGGGGCGTCTGGATCAGGCAGTCAGTCAGATTTCCGGCCACGGTCGGCGATTGTATGAGGTATGACACGCTGTGCCTCTCGGTGCGGCTCGTTGTGATGGTCGAAAGATGCGCGCGAGCTTCGCTGGCCACCGGTTCGGTCTAGCAATGCGCCCCGATGAAGCTGCCAGCCAGAGGCTACACCCGTACTCGCCATCGACTGATCGCGATCGGCTCCCTTCGTAGAGGTGAGAAGGCCGTAAGTCCCCGACGATACGGCGGATGCGTTACCCAACGATCTGCGAGCGCCATGCCCGTGAACGGGTCATTCGTTCCGAGCCGATCTCGGAAGCGTCGCGTCGCCGTCGGCGGCAGCGGGTACGGCATTCATCGACAATTCGCCCGGCGCCTTAGGCACGACATCCTGCCGTCCGCTACCTGAGGGACGTCCCGGTCTCGTCACGCTCGCGACCCGAGGTGGTCGACGTTCGCGAGGGCGCCGAGGGGCAGACGTTCGTCGTCGTAGAAATCGGAGACTATCCGCATTCCGCCGAACTCGACCATCCTGCGCCTGAACTCCGCGAGGTCCGGCACGCCCAGAATCGGCGCCAGCCTGATGAAGTATGCTTCGGACTCGGCACGGGCGAACATTCTGAACGGCGTGAAGCGGTCGACCGCATCGATCAGCGACACGGGATACCAGTTCGCGTCCGTCGCCTGGCCGAGCGCGCGCAGGAACAGCGCGAAGTCCGCCTCCATGACGGACTCGAAACCAGGCGTCGAACCTTTCGGAAACATGTCCTTCAGCAGCTCGGCCTGAACGCCTGCGGCTCTGAGACCGGAACCGCGGGAACGCTCCTCGAGCGAACTGGGATGCTGGCGGAAGATCGAGAAGTCGGACGTGGACCTGCGGCCGCCTCCGGCAGCGTCCCTGACCAGCCACGGCCGCACGAGCACGCTCTGCGTCAGATCAAGCCGGTCCTCGTCCAGCGTGGACGCGACGAGCGACAGGAAGAGCTGGTGCGCGACGATCTTGTAGACGTCCCCCTGATGCGAATGCCAGTGCGAAGCGTCTGGATCTCGGAACATCATCCGGCCGATGCGCTCGAGGACGTCCAGGACCGCATCCCACGTGCGTGGATCCCCGTGGTATCTGATCGCCGTCACCATGAGATCCGAGAACTGGCGCGCGTACGGTCGCATGGCGGATACCGCCGCCAGGACGGGCTCCTCGCTGGCCGACCCCGGCCGGAGACTTGGCGACATCGACGCGAGCTCCTCCACCAAGGCATCGCCGAACTCGCGAACGGCGGGGGCGGCCGAACCAAGGCCCTTCCGGATCGCGTCGTCGGCTCGACGCGCGCGCGACGTCGTGGCGGATGCGGTCGGTGTTGACGACAGGATGCTCTCGGGCACCGCGCCCAGCTTCGGCTTCACATGCTGCGGTCGGTCGACCAGCCAGCGCAGAAGCTCCTCGTAGGCGTCCTCGAACCGGTCGCCGGAGCGGAAGTCGAAGAAGATGCGGCCCTTGTAGAACGTGGGGACGTGGGCCTGCCCAGCTTCGTCGCCCTCGGTTATGGCCGCGGCGAACTTGTCCTGCGTGCTGGCGCTGTAGATCTGAGGCGAAATGATCTGGCTCTCGGTCCCGACGCCGCCCGACCGGGAATCCGCCTTCTCGGCATACCGCCGGTCGCATACCATGATCACCTTTGTGACGGTGGAATCCGTCACCATCGTCTCCATGAACCTGTAGGAATCGTGCCCCGGCTTCAGGTCCCACTTGTCCAGGATCACGTCGACGCCGTCCTCCCGCAACCGGGTGGCCAGGTCCAGGACCCAGGTCTCGTGAGTCGGCGAGGACCACGAGTAGGATACGAAGGCTTTGGTTGGATTGGTCGTGGGTTCGATGGCCATCGGCACATCGTTGGGGCATTCCTCGGCGGTGTGCAACGATCCGCCGGCGATACCCCCAACTGGCTAGGTCCACGGACGCTTCGATCATCGCGACCGACCATCCGAACCGCCATCACGAAGCGACAGCCAACGCCTCCGCTCCATGCGGACGTGCGCGGCAGCCTGTCACCGCGCCATCTGCTTGGCGAGGACCGCAGCCGCGGACAGATCGAAGCCGCCGGGCTCGTCCTTGATGATCCCGTCCTGCGTCGGGCGGAACAGCGAGGCCAGCACGATGGTCTCGTTCGCAGGGTCGACCGACGCGCCTTCCTTCAGCGCCATGAAAGTTTCCGCGAACGCCTTCTTCTCGTCGGCATCGAGCGACAGGTGCCTCTCGCTAAGGAATATCCTGTACTGCAGCCTCGTTGCCCAGAGGATCAGCGAACTCGTCAGCAGAAGACCTGCGACGGTGAGGGGCCCCTTGGCCGAGAACGGCCCCACGCATCCCGGTGGCGACCCGGCCGGGCAGCCGCCTGCGTGGAAGCTGCCCGCGATGTAGTCGCCGAACCAGTAGGGCACCCCGATCCCGACCAGGACCGCGAACAGCGTCGCGATCCAGAACAGCCGTTGGGCGGTGACCGCACGGGAGCGATGAGTCTCCGATCGCTGTTCCCACAGCGCGACGGGTGCCCGGAGGCGCAGCTGCGTGTGGAACAGCGCCTTCAGCTCATCGAACGACTCCTGACGCGAAAGATGCTGAGTCCGCCCCATGCGATCCAGCGCCTGCAACCGCGCCTCCGCCTCGCGGAAGCGCTTCTCCACCTCCGCCTCGATGTCGGCCCGCCAGGCGCGCTGGCGCCTGTCGCGCTCGCGCTCCGCCCGCAGAAGCGTTCTCCTGACCCGTACGACCCCCGCGGCCATCAGATCGCGCATCCTGGACAGGCCTGCCGCGTGATCGGCGTTGATCGCGGACGCCTCGGCGACCTGGCCGTCGAGCGAAGCCAGCAGATCATCCGCCTTCGCCTTGGCGCTGCCGATGCCCGACGAGGCCAGCTTCGAAACCGGGAGCGCGGCGGCGACGTGACCGGCGGCGAGGAGGGTCCCCCCGAGCTTCAGGAATGCGGCGAAGTCCTCCGCTGGACGATGGACCTGATGACCGGCGGAGAGCTCGAGCACGACGAACCCGGCATATGCCGCTGCCGCATCGCTTGACCGCCCGGCCGCATGAAGACCCAGGACGAGCTGACCCTCGGTCGATCCGCTCGGTGGCGGCGCGACGGTGGTCCTGCGGAACGAGTCCGCGGTGAGACGTCCGAAACCGTCCGGGTCGTTGAGCGTCGCGCGCAACAGGTCGAAGGCCGTGGCCAGCTGCCGACCGGTGATCGCCTGGTGCCTCGCCGGTATCTGCATCTCCCCGTGTTCGCTCGCGAGCATATCGAGGAACGGCTTCCATGCGCTCTGCTCGCGATCGAGGTGATCGGCCATCGTCCTTCGCGCGGCCCTTTCGATCGAGGGCAGCGTCCTGTAGTTGATGACGTAGACTACGGCGCTCATCGAGCGGTAAGCCCGAGTCCGCTAGCGACTCTCGTTCGACTGCCCGCGCGCGTTTCCCCCCTTCCGCGATTGGGCGTTTCGCGGGTACCGTAGGGAAGCATGTGACTTGGCCGCCAGATCGTCATGTCGTTCGAGCCTTCCTCGGTCACCGGTTTCGCCATCCGATACGATGCCCTTCATCGGGTTCCAAGTGAGGGGCATGCAGTCGGGGTGCGGTGACGAGGCGGCGTTTCGCGACCTTCCGCGCGCTCCCGCCGTCGCCTTCCTCCGCTGGGACGGACGCCGTCCTGTCCTAGCGGGAAACCGACACTTTCCGGGCCGGGTTGGAAGGATCGGAGCCGCCGTTTTAGACCGGAGTGCCGCCGGTCCGCTTCGACCGCACGGAGAGCCCTGCTCGTCAAGGGGCGGCCAAACGGTAACTGACTGGACTGCGGGCAGGCGGCGCCGTCGATCCCGATAAGCGCTCACTTCCGTCATGGGCAGCCCCCTCAGACCGTCGATGCGAGAGAATCCGAAGCTAGCGATGGGTCGGTATCCCCCTGAAAACGCTGCATCGGGCATTCTCAGCGTCACTGAAGAGCTTTCTGAGGCCAATTATATGTCACGAATACAGGGCGAATTTTGCGCCCCTTAGGGGTTGCGGGCAGCGCTTTCTGTCAAGCCGCACGCTTCCCGCCTGAGCGGTCGAGGCAATTCCAAAGCAACTAAGGGTTCAACGAGTACCCTGGCGCTTGATGATCTCTGCGTACGTCGACCGGCCGCTCGGTCGGTTAAACGCCGTTTCGCACTCGGTCGAGTTAGGCGACACGGAAGCCGCTTGTTCAAAGTCGCCTCGGGACATAAATCCGCCGGTCACGATGCAAGACGCAGTCGCCATGCTCCACGCCGCCTTGGCGCTGAAAATTTGCCCACTGAGGCCAAAGCCAGGCGCATATATTGGTTGAAACGCTCTCAGCCAGCGTTATCAATAGGGCGGTATCGACTGTTCGACGTCGTTACTTTCACATGCTTGGGGCGCTGATATCCTCGCGTTCATTCCCTTGCATCGCGCAGCGCGTCCAACTGAACCAGTCTCACCGGATCGTCGGCTGCGAGCGCCTCTTCGAGATAAAAATTGTGCGCTATATTCCGCACCACCCGCTGCGCCTCGCCGCTATATTCCTCGGCGATTGCGGCGAAAGCGTCGACCAGCTCGCGTAGAAAATCTTTATCTAAATTTTCGAGCTGGTCCGCTAGCGCTTCCATCATCGTGACGGCCGTATCGAGGTTTAGCTCCTCTTCCTCGGTCAGCTCAAGAAAAACGACATAATCCGCAATGATGTGCGCGATCTGGGTAACTATCATGGTTTGACTACCCTTCCCTTGATGTTGGTGACGTTCATCATCTTTAGGAGCTTTAAGGCCTTAATCTTCTGCACAGGAGTAGGGAATTCCCATACTCCAATAAGGCGAGGTTGTGCCAAGACTTCCGATTGTCGCGAAATCTGGGACCGTGCACGTGGTGCGGTGACTATTTTCCATTTCCGGTCGATCACGTAATCGCCCTGGTAACCGGATTTGTCGTCAGCGCAGCACGTACGCCAGCCACCGTTCCCGCGCTGACATCGTAAAGCCCCTGACCGACTCCACCGACGAATTCGGCAACAGGGCTCGACTGACTACTTGGCGGCGTTACCGGAGCGCGCGGGCGGTATTCCGACCGACCCGTGCTCTAATGATCTCTGGCCAACGCCCGCTAGCGGTCTCGCCTCCGGCACTTTGGCTTTCGGGTGCGCCGCAGTCCGCGACCCGATTCTTGGAGCGCAACCGACATGGGAGGACGTGCGACCGCTCCCGGCGTTAGTCGTATCGCCGTTGCTCGATCCATCATGGCGTCCCGCACCTGCGAAGGTAAACTGGCCGTCCGCCAAATCATGCCATGGATTATATTTGAGTTAGAGACCGTCAGGACCCAGCGCCGATGGCACCTTACCCGTTCGCAGCCGCCGCAAGAACGCGTTCCGCTCGCTAATTCCTGATGTCTCGACCATGCCGTCCCCCGCTGTCTTTGCGGTGAGAACATCTGAGCAACCTTGTCCTACAAGTCAAGCGCGGCACCCAGTGGTGCGCAGCTTGATCGTCTATAAGGCGCAATGCTTATAGTGTGGTGCCCGGAAGAGGACTCGAACCTCCACGACCTTGCGATCGCCAGCACCTGAAGCTGGTGCGTCTACCAATTCCGCCATCCGGGCACGGGGTAGGAGGGCGCCTCTAGGGGAGGGTCGCGATGCTTGTCAACACGCCTCTTGCTGGGGCAAGGGGTTATTCGTGATTGGCAGGCAAAACAAAGTGGACGGACGCGCGATGAACGACAAACTGGTGACGCTGATCGGGGGCGGCGGTTTCGTCGGCCGCTATGTCGCACAGGCGCTGCTGGCGACGGGCGCACGCGTCCGCATCGCGCAGCGCGATCCGCGGCAGGCGTTCTTCCTGAAACCGCTCGGCGGGCTCGGCCAGACGCAGTTCGTCGGGGCCGACGTCACCAAGCCCGAGACGATCGCGCATGCGGTGCACGGCTCGGACGTGGTGGTGAACCTAGTCGGCGTGCTGGCGGGCGATTTCCAGCGTGTCCAGGCTCTTGGCGCGCAGACGGTGGCACAGGCTGCGGCGAAGGCCGGCGTGGGCGCGCTCGTGCACGTCTCGGCGATCGGCGCGGATCCGGAGTCCGCGTCGGCGTACGGCAAGTCCAAGGGGCAGGGCGAGGCCGCCGTGCTCGAGGCGTTCCCCAACGCGACGATCCTGCGGCCGTCGATCGTGTTCGGCCAGGAAGACCAGTTCGTGAACCGCTTTGCCGGCATGATCGCCAAGGCGCCGGTGGTGCCGGTGCTGCGCGCGGGCGCTAAGTTCCAGCCGGTGTTCGTCGGCAACGTGGCGGACGCGGTGGTGGCCGCGGCGTCCGATCCCGAGACGTTCGGCGGCAAGACCTTCGAGCTCGGCGGGCCCGACATCATCACGATGGGCAACCTGATCCGCTGGATCGCCAAGACTATCGGTCGCAACCCCTCGATCGTCGAACTCCCGGACTTTGCCGGCGCGCTGATTGCCAAGGGCGGCTTCCTGCCGGGTGCACCGATCACCAAGGACCAGTGGACGATGCTGCAGACCGACAATATCGTCACCGGCACCAATGGCCTCGCCGCGTTCGGGATCGAGGCTACACCACTGTCTACGGTCGCGCCGGGCTGGCTGGTGCGCTTTCGCAAGGCCGGACGGTTCGGCCGTCGCGCCGAGACGCATGCGGAAGTCCATGTCGCCTGATCCTGCGCGTGCTACCTACCCTTTGAGATTGCCCTGACCTACCGCGCCGGAGCTCCCGCTTGACCGAACTTCTCACCGTCATCCTCCTCGGCATCGTCGAGGGGATCACCGAATTCCTGCCCGTCTCTTCCACCGGGCATCTGATCCTCGCGACGAGGCTGCTCGGCTACGATGCGGGGCGCTGGGAGGTGTTCAACGTCGTCATCCAACTCGGCGCGATCCTGGCGATCGTCGTGCTGTACTGGCGAACGTTCTGGGCGGTCGGCATGGGGCTGTTGAAGCGTGAACCGAAATCCTGGCTGTTCCTGCGCAACCTAGTGGTCGCGTTCATCCCGGCGGCGGTGATCGGCCTCGCGCTGCACAAGCATATCGAGGCGTTGCTGGGGAACGCCGAGGTCGTCGCGATCGCGCTGATCGTCGGTGGCTTCGCGATCCTCGCGGTCGAGCGGTTCGCCCCGCGCAGCGACATCAGCGGCGTGGCGGACATCCCCCTGAAGACGGTAATCGGTATCGGCTTTCTCCAGTGCCTTGCGATGGTCCCTGGCGTCAGCCGCTCCGGTGCGACGATTCTCGGTGCGTTGGCGCTGGGTGTCGAGCGGCGCACTGCGGCCGAGTTCAGCTTCTTTCTCGCCATCCCGACGATGCTGGGGGCAAGCGCGCTCGAGTTGCTGAAGAACCGCGATGCGATCGCGAGCGGCGGCGGGGTCGGGCTTGGCGCGATCGCGATCGGCGCCGCAGTGTCGTTCGTCGTCGCGCTGCTGGTGGTGAAGTGGTTCGTCGGGATCGTCACCAACCACGGGTTCGTGCCTTTTGCCTGGTACCGGGTAGCTGCCGGCTCGGCCGCGCTGGTCTGGCTGCTCAGCAAGTAGGTCCGTTTCGGAATAAATAAGCCTTGTTGAGAGTTGTTCTTACACAATTTACCTGATTTGACGAATTAATACGTCAGCTATCCTGGCATAATGGGCGATTTTACGGTGACAAGCCTCCGACGGCGCAATAACGCGGCTGTCGGAGGCATGTATGGCGAACGATTCGATGCTAAAGTTTGTCGGGCGGGAGCAATCCTATCCGGCAAAGCGCACCGCGGATGAGCGGCAGGAGGATTTCCGTGAGATCGCGCAGCGATACGCGGTTCAACCCGCCGAGGAGCAGGCCGGGCGCTGCTCGCAGTGCGGCGTGCCCTATTGTTCGGTCCACTGCCCGCTGCACAACCATATCCCCGACTGGCTCAGGCTGACCGCGGAAGGTCGGTTGCGCGAGGCGTATGAGCTCAGCAACGCGACCTCGACGATGCCCGAGATCTGCGGCCGCATCTGCCCACAGGATCGGCTGTGCGAAGGCAATTGCGTCATCGAGTTCACCGGGCACGGCGCGGTCACGATCGGCTCGGTCGAGAAGTTCATCACCGACACCGCCTGGGAGAATGGCTGGGTCGAGCCGCTGGTCCCCGGCAAGTCGCGCGGCCAGTCGGTCGGCGTGATCGGCGCCGGCCCGGCGGGCCTGACCGCGGCGGAATATCTGCGCGGGCACGGCTATGACGTCCACGTCTACGACCGCTACGACCGCGCGGGCGGGTTGCTCACTTACGGCATCCCCGGCTTCAAGCTCGAGAAGCCGATCGTCATGCGCCGCGTCGAGCGTCTCAAGGCGGCGGGTATCGTCTTCCACGAAGGCTTCGCGGTCGGCGACGACGCGAGCCTCGACGATCTCCGCCAGCGCCACGACGCGATCCTGATCGCGACCGGCGTCTACAAGGCGCGCGCGATGGACCTGCCCGGTGGCGGATCGAACGGTGTGGTCGCCGCGCTCGACTTCCTCGTCGCCTCGAACCGCAAGGGCTTCGGCGACGCCGTCCCCGCGTTCGACGACGGCAGCCTCAATGCCGAGGGCAAGGACGTCGTCGTGATCGGCGGCGGCGACACCGCGATGGACTGTGTCCGCACCGCGATCCGCCAGGGCGCAAAGTCGGTGAAGTGCCTCTACCGCCGCGACCGCGCCAACATGCCCGGCTCGCAGCGCGAAGTCGCCAATGCCGAGGAAGAGGGCGTCGAGTTCGTCTGGCTTTCGGGCCCGCAAAGCTTCGACGGAGGTGATGTGGTCTCGAGCGTCAAGGTTCGGAAGATGCGTCTCGGCGCCCCCGACGCGAGCGGCCGCCGCGCGCCCGAACCCGATCCCGCGGGCGATTATTCGGTGAATGCGGACCTGGTCATCAAGGCGCTCGGCTTCGACGCCGAGGACCTGCCCACCTTGTTCGCGACGCCGGAACTGGGCGTCAGCCGCTGGGGTACCGTGCTGGTCGACGGCAAGACGCTGATGACCTCGCTCGACGGCGTGTTCGCAGCGGGCGACATCGTCCGCGGCGCCAGCCTCGTCGTCTGGGCGATCCGCGACGGCCGCGATGTCGCCGCGACGATGCACAAATGGCTGAAGACCAAGGCGGCCAACGCGAAGGTGGCGGCATGAGCAACGAACAGGGTTTTCCGATGATCGATCAGCGCGCCCGCCTCGCCGAGCACGGCATGTACCGCCCAGAATTCGAGGGCGATGCGTGCGGTGTAGGCCTAGTCGCCGCGACTGATGGCCGTGCATCGCGGCGTGTCGTGCAGTCCGCAGTCGATGCCCTTAAGGCCGTGTGGCACCGTGGTGCGGTTGACGCCGACGGCAAGACCGGCGATGGCGCAGGCCTGCACATCGATCTGCCGCTGCGCTTCTTCGACGACGCGGTCGCAGCCTCGGGGCACAAGGTCCGCCCGAACCGTCTCGCGGTCGGCATGATCTTCCTGCCGAGGACCGATCTCGGCGCGCAGGAGGATTGCCGGACGATCGTCGAGAGCGCGATCATCGAGGCGGGCTACACCATCTATGGCTGGCGGCAGGTGCCAGTTGACGTGTCGGTGATCGGCCAGAAGGCGCAAGCCACGCGCCCCGAGATCGAGCAGATCATGATCGCTGGTCCGTTGCCCGAGGAGCAGGACGCCGCCGAGTTCGAGAAGACGCTGTACCTCGTCCGCCGCCGGATCGAGAAGCGCGTGATCGCGGCGCAGATCCAGGGTTTCTACATCTGCTCGCTGTCATGCCGTTCGATCATCTACAAGGGGCTGTTCCTCGCCGAATCGCTGTCCGTCTTCTACCCGGACCTGTGCGACCAGCGCTTCGAAAGCCGCGTCGCGATCTTTCATCAGCGCTATTCGACCAACACCTTCCCGCAATGGTGGCTGGCGCAACCGTTCCGCTGCCTTGCGCATAACGGCGAGATCAACACGATCCGCGGCAACAAGAATTGGATGCTCTCCCACGAGATCCGGATGGCGAGCCTCGCGTTCGGCGACAATTCGGAGGACATCAAGCCGGTGATCCCCGCCGGCGCGTCGGACACCGCCGCGCTGGATGCCGTGTTCGAGGCAATCTGTCGCTCGGGCCGCGATGCGCCGACCGCCAAGCTGATGCTGGTGCCCGAAGCCGCCAGCCCGGACATGCCCCCTGAGCATACCGCGATGTACCAGTATCTCGCGTCGGTGATGGAGCCGTGGGACGGCCCTGCCGCGCTGGCGATGACCGATGGCCGCTGGGCGGTCGCGGGCATGGACCGCAACGCGCTGCGTCCGCTCCGCTACACGCTGACCTCCGACGGCCTGCTGATCGTCGGGTCCGAGAGCGGCATGGTCGTCGTTCCCGAATCGACCATCGTCGCCAAGGGCCGGCTCGGACCGGGCGAGATGATCGCGGTCGACCTTGACGAAGGGCGCCTGCTCCAGGATCGCGAAGTGAAGGATCGCATCTCGGGCGAGGCGGACTACGCCGCGATGATCGGCGAATTCCATACGCTCGCCGACCTGCCCTCGGTCGAGGACGCGATCGTCCGCTACGACCGTGCCGAGCTCGCACGCCGTCAGGTCGCGGCGGGGCAGACCATGGAGGACATGGAACTGATCCTGTCGCCGATGGTCGAATCCGCCAAGGAAGCGATCGGGTCGATGGGTGACGACACGCCGCTCGCGGTCATCTCGGACAAGCCGCGGCTGATCAGCCAGTTCTTCCGCCAGAACTTCTCGCAGGTCACCAACCCGCCGATCGATCCGCTGCGCGAGCGTCACGTGATGTCGCTCAAGACCCGGTTCGGCAACCTCGCCAACATCCTCGACGTGCGCGACCAGCGCGAACGCGTGCTGGTGCTTGATTCGCCGGTCCTGACGGGCGAGCATTGGTCGCGGTTGAAGGCGCATTTCGGTAACGCGGTCGCCGAGATCGACTGCACGTTCGACGTCGGCGGTGGCCCGGAAAAGCTCCGCGCGGCGATCCAGCGGATCCGCAACGAGGCGGAGCAAGCCGTCCGGCAGGGCAAGAGCGAGATATTCCTCACCGACGAGGCGATCAGCGAAGACCGTGTCGGCATCGCCGGCGTGCTCGCGGTCGCTGCGGTCCACACGCACCTCGTCCGCCGTGGCCTGCGCTCCTACGCATCGATCAACGTCCGCTCGGCCGAATGCCTAGACACGCATTATTACGCGGTGCTGATCGGCGTCGGCGCGACCACCGTGAACGCGTACCTTGCCGAGGCCGCGATCTTCGATCGCCAGTCGCGCGGGTTGTTCGGCGATCTCGACCTCGCCGAATGCCTCCGCCGCCACCGCGTCGCGGTCGAGGAGGGGCTGCTCAAGATCATGTCGAAGATGGGCATCGCGGTCATCTCGTCCTACCGCGGCGGCTATAATTTCGAGGCGGTCGGGCTGTCGCGCAGTTTGGTGAACGACCTGTTTCCGGGAATGCCGGCGAAGATCAGCGGCGAGGGCTATGCCTCGCTCCACGTCAACGCGACCGATCGTCACGAAGCGGCGTTCGACCCGGCGGTCGCGACGCTGCCGATCGGCGGCTTCTATCGCCAGCGCCATACCGGCGAGACGCACGCCTATTCCGCGCAGCTGATGCACCTGCTGCAGACCGCGGTCGCGACCGACAGCTATACGAGCTATCTGCAATTCTCGCGCGGCGTATCCGACCTGCCGCCGGTGTATCTGCGCGATCTGCTCCAGTTCAACTTCCCCGCGGAGGGCGTGCCGGTCGACCAGGTCGAGGCGATCACCGAGATCCGCAAGCGTTTCGTCACCCCCGGCATGTCGCTCGGCGCGCTGTCACCGGAGGCGCACGAGACGCTGGCGATCGCGATGAACCGGATCGGCGCGAAAGCCGTCTCGGGCGAGGGCGGCGAAGACAAGTCGCGCTTCGTGCCCTACGCGAACGGCGACAACGCCAACTCTTCGATCAAGCAGGTCGCCTCCGGCCGGTTCGGCGTGACGGCGGAATATCTGAACGCGTGCGAGGAGATCGAGGTCAAGGTCGCGCAGGGCGCCAAGCCGGGCGAAGGCGGTCAGCTGCCCGGCTTCAAGGTCACCGAGTTCATCGCCAAGCTGCGTCATGCGACGCCTGGCGTGACGCTGATCTCACCGCCGCCACATCACGACATCTATTCGATCGAGGATCTCGCCCAGCTCATCTACGACCTGAAGCAGATCAATCCGCGCGCTCGGGTGTGCGTGAAGCTCGTCTCGTCGGCGGGTATCGGCACGGTCGCGGCGGGTGTCGCAAAGGCACATGCCGACGTGATCCTGATTGCCGGCCACGTCGGCGGCACCGGCGCCTCGCCCCAGACCTCGATCAAATATGCCGGCACGCCGTGGGAGATGGGCCTGTCGGAGGTCAACCAGGTGCTGACGCTAAACGGCTTGCGCGGGCGCGTGCGGCTGCGCACCGATGGCGGGCTGAAGACCGGGCGCGACATCGTCATCGCCGCGATCCTCGGTGCGGAGGAGTTCGGGATCGGCACGCTGTCGCTGGTCGCGATGGGCTGCATCATGGTGCGGCAGTGCCATTCGAACACGTGCCCGGTCGGCATCTGCACGCAGAACGATGCGCTCCGCCAGAAGTTCGTCGGCACGCCCGAGAAGGTGATCAACCTGATGACCTTCATCGCCGAGGAAGTCCGCGACATCCTCGCGCGGCTCGGCGTGAAGAGCCTCGACGACGTGATTGGCCGCACCGAGCTGCTGCGGCAGGTCAGCCGCGGCGCGGAGCATCTCGACGATCTCGATCTGAACCCGATCCTGGCGAAGGTCGATGCCGACGATTCGCAGCGGCGATTCTCGCTCTCGACCTTCCGCAACGAAGTCCCGGACAGCCTCGACGCGCAGATCATCAAGGACGCGTCCGCGGTGTTCTCGCGCGGCGAGAAGATGCAGCTGACCTACTCGGTGCGCAACACGCACCGCGCGGTCGGCACGCGGCTGTCGAGTGAGATCACGCGGAAGTTCGGGATGTCGACGCTCGCGGACAATCACGTGACGATCCGTCTGCGTGGCTCGGCGGGCCAGTCGCTCGGTGCGTTCCTGTGCAAGGGGATCACGCTGGAGGTGTTCGGCGACTCGAACGATTACGTCGGCAAGGGGCTCTCGGGCGGCACGATCATCGTGCGGCCGGCGGTCAGTTCGCCGCTGGCGTCGCAGGACAACACGATCATCGGCAACACCGTGCTCTATGGCGCGACGTCGGGCCGGCTGTTCGCGGCAGGGCAGGCGGGCGAACGCTTCGCGGTCCGCAACTCGGGCGCGATCGTCGTCGTCGAAGGCTGTGGCGCGAATGGCTGCGAGTACATGACCAACGGCATCGCCGTGGTGCTCGGCGCGGTCGGCGCGAACTTCGGCGCGGGGATGACCGGCGGGATGGCGTTCGTCTACGATCCCGACGGCGTGTTCGCGAAGCGCGCCAACCCCGAGAACATCACCTGGGACCGCGTGAAGTCGCTCCACTGGGCTGACGTGCTGCTCGACCTGGTTCGCGATCACGCGGATCATACTGACAGCAAATGGTCGAAGGGCCTGCTCGAGGACTGGGACCGGGTAGCTCCGCATTTCTGGCAGGTCGTGCCGAAGGAAATGCTGACGCGCTTGTCGCACCCGCTGGACGACAGCGCGGAACTGGTCGCGGCGGAGTAGAGTGACGCCACACAAACACCACCCCGGCGAAGGCCGGGGCCCAGTTAGGGGACGTCGCTAACGAAGGACGGCGCTTCGTTACCGCGACCTTTCCAACTGGGCCCCGGCCTTCGCCGGGGTGGAGTAGTAAGTTGGTTTCGCGCAGAGACGCAGAGGACGCGGAAGCGGGGCGCCCGGAACGGGCCGCTTGCACCCCAGCGCGCGTTGCAGAAATGCGGGCTTCGCGACAAGCGGAACACCTCCGCGTCTCCGCGCCTCCGCGTGAACCAAATCTTCTTGCTCGGCGCCAACCCGCGCTAGTGACACAGCCGCCCCCCACCGCCTAAACGGATGGCATGTGGCAGCTTTATCAATTCCCCCTGTGTCCCTTCTCGCGAAAGGTGCGCCTGCTGCTGGGCGAGAAGGGCGTCGGCTACGAACTGGTGCGCGAATCGCCCTGGGATCGCCGCGACGAGTTCATGGATATGAACCCCGCCGGCCAGACCCCGGTGATGGTCGATGCATCGCGCGGGGTCGCGCCGCTGATCGATTCGATGGCGATCTGCGAATTCTTCGAGGAAACCGTCGAGAAGGCGGCGATGATCAACGGCACCGCGACGAACCGCGCCGAGATCCGCCGCTTGGTCACATGGTTCGACACGCATTTCTACCGCGACGTGACCGGACCTCTGCTCCACGAACGCATGGTCAAGCGCCTCGCGCACCGCACCGCGCCCGACGCGAAGGGCCTGCGCGAGGCGATGAAGGCCGCGGTCGGGCATCTCGATTATATGGACTACCTGCTCGATCACCGGAACTGGCTGGGCGGCGCGACGATGAGCCTCGCCGATCTGGCGGCCGCCGCGCAGATCTCGGTCACCGATTATCTCGGCGGGATCGACTGGAAGGGCCACGACCAGACCGCCCGCTGGTATCGCGGCTTCAAGAGCCGCCCGAGCTTCCGCCCGCTGCTGTCCGAACGGATGGAGCTAATCTCCCCACCAGCGCACTACGACAATGTCGATTTCTGAACGGATCGCCTATCCGGACTTCGAGAAGGTCGACATCCGCGTCGGCACGATCGTCGAGGCCGAACCCTTCCCGGAAGCGCGGAAACCCGCGATCAAGCTGCGGATCGATTTTGGTGCGGAGATCGGCGTGAAGCGCTCGTCCGCGCAGATCACCGAACATTATACGCCTGAGACGCTGGTAGGTCGGCAAGTGGCCGCGGTGGTCAACTTCCCGCCGCGCCAGATTGGCCCGATGATGTCCGAAGTCCTGACGCTCGGCTTTCCCGATGCGGATGGGAAGGTGGTGCTGATCTCGCCGACCGGACCGGTCCCGAACGGCGGGCGACTGTTCTGAAGCTTAATCCTCCCCCTGGCGGGGGAGGATCAGCAGCACCCCGCCGCTTACTGGCGCAGGTCGTTCTGCGTGATCGGCACGATCTTCACCTCGACGCGACGGTTCGCTGCCCGGCCCGCATCGGTATCGTTCGACGCGATCGGCTGCGTTTCGCCGTAGCCACGCGTGCCGATGCGCGCAGTCTGGACGCCGTGGCCCGCCAGATAATCCGCGACCGACCGCGCACGGCGCTCCGACAGAGTCTGGTTGTAAGCGTCGCTGCCCGTCGAATCGGTATGACCGTACACGTCGATATACGTCTGATTGTACTGCGACAGCGTATCCGCGACCTGGTCGAGCGTCCGCTGGAACTGCGGCTGCACGTTGGCGCTGTCATACGCGAAGGTGATGCCCGACGGGATGTTGAGCACCAGGTCGTCGCCCTGGCGGATCACCTGCACGTCGGTGCCGGCAGTGCGCGCGCGCAGGTCGCGCTCCTGCTTGTCCATGTACGCGCCGATGCCCGCACCCGCGAGACCGCCGATGCCCGCGCCCAGCAGCTTCTCGGTCCGGTCGTGCCGTCCACCGACCACATCGCCGAGCAGATAGCCGCCAAGCGCGCCGCCGATGCCGCCCAATGCGGTCTTCGAGATCGTCTGGCGACCCGTCTCCGGATCGGTCGTGCAGCCGCTGGTGGCGATCAGTGCGGCAATCGCAGCACCTGCGAACATATTGGTTTTCATAGATAATCTCCCTGAGACGTGATGGATGACGGCATTTCGCCCGATACCGCCGATAACCCGGTGTCACGACGATTGTTCCGCCTGCGCACTGAACCGAGCCTGACCATCTTCGCGGTCCGATGTCGAGTATGCGCAGGCCAGTACGTAAGGACGGTTGTGCGACGGACCGTTGTCCTGCAAAGAGCGCGTGAGCCAATGGCACCGCTTCCCCCCTTCCCCTGGATCGACGTCGCGATCATCCTCGCGCTCGTCGCGTTGAACGGCGTGTTCGCGATGAGCGAACTCGCGATCGTCTCCGCACGCAAAGCGCGGCTCGAGGCAATGGCGCGCTCGGGCAAGAAGGGCGCGCGCGCCGCCCTCGTGCTCGCCGCCGACCCCGGCAAGTTCCTGTCGACCGTCCAGATCGGCATTACGCTGATCGGCATTCTAGCGGGTGCCTATTCGGGCTCCAGCCTCGGCATGCCGACCGCCGCGCGGTTGCAGGCGTGGGGCCTGTCCGCCTCGACTGCGGAGACCGCCGGGTTCGCGATCGTCATTGGCCTCACGACATACGCGTCGCTGATCATCGGTGAGCTCGTGCCGAAACAGTTCGCGCTGCGTGCGCCCGAGGCGATCGCGTCGTTCATGGCGCCGGTGATGCGCTGGCTCGCGATCGGCACCGCGCCGATCGTCTGGGTGCTCGATTCGACCAGCGCCTTGATCTTCCGCGCGCTGCGCCTCAACCGCGAATCGGAAGAGCACGTCACCGCCGAAGAGCTCCACATGATCGTCGCCGAGGCGTCGAAGTCGGGGATCATCGAGGAGCATGAGCGCTCGATCATCTCGGGCGTCGTCCGTCTCGCGGATCGCCCGGTCCGCGAAGTGATGACGCCACGCACCGAGATCGACTGGCTCGACTGCGACTGGGGCCCCGACGAGATTCGCGAGACGCTGCTCGCCTCGCAGCACACCCGCCTGCCGGTCGGCGAAGGCTCGATCGATGCGGTCAAGGGCGTCGTCCAGGCGCGCGACATCGCCGCGGCGCTGTTCCGCGGCGAGCCGATCGACCTGCGCGCGCTGATGCGCAAAGCCCCCGTCGTGATCGACCAGATCGACGCGATGGACGCGCTGCTGGCGCTGCGCGAAGCCGAGGTGCCGATGGCGCTGATCCACGACGAATACGGTCATTTCGAGGGCATCGTTACGCCGGCCGATCTGCTCGCGGCGATCGCCGGCGAGTTCAAGTCGGACTCCGATCCGGACGATGCGCCGTCTGTCGTGGTGCGCGACGACGGTTCACTGCTCGTGGCAGGGACGATGGCGGCGGACTCGCTTGCCGATCGCCTCGGTATCGACCTACCCGAGGACCGGGATTACGCGACGGTCGCCGGCCTCGCGCTGTCGGTGTTCCGCCACCTGCCGGGCGAGGGCGAGAGCTTCGTCGAGCAGGGCTGGAAGTTCGAGATCGTCGACCTCGACGGCCGGCGGATCGACAAGCTGCTGGTGAGCGAAGTCTGAGGGCTGGGCGTGGCGCGGGTAAGGTCGAACACAGCGTCTCCGTTCTGCACCACCCCGGCCTCCGCCGGGGTGGTGATTGGGTTGGGTACGCTCTTCACTCAGGTGCTCGTGGCTCACGCGCCGAGGACTCGCTGATCCCACAATCCGTTCGTACTGAGTAGCCGCCGAGCTTATCGAAGCGGCGTATCGAAGAACGAGTTGGCGCGCGGAACTCATGCTTCGATACGAGCCCTCGATACGCTTCTGCGAAGCTACTCGGTCTCTACTCAGCACGAACGGGAAGGGTAGAGAAGGGAAGAAGAGACGAGACCGTTCGGCTCCGTCCCCTTTACTGACCAGTTTCGGCCGCAGGCTTCGCATCGACCGCGGGAGTCGTGACTGCCGGAGCCTCCATCGGCGTTTCCGAAACCGTCTTCGCCCCAGGCTCCAAATCGCTCGGCACGAACGGCACCACACTTGGCGGCGGCCCCGACATCCCCGCCGGATCGCCCTCGACCCGCCCGTGGAGGTGGTCGATCTCCGCCTGCCGCCGGTTGAGATAGAACGACCGCGTCGCCGCATACGGATCGGGCGAGTTGTCGTGTAGGTCCTTCAGCGTCTGGTCGAATTCCGACCGGTGATCGAGCGCACCCAGGATACCCGCGGGGATCGCGTACGCCGTGCTGGTGAACGGCTTGCCGATGGCGACCGGCAGGATCAGACGATCGACCGCGCCGCCGAGCAGGTCGCGGATCGTCGTCGGCCCGACGATCGGCAGGAACAGGAACGGGCCGTTCTTGACGCCGTAATAGCCGAGCGTGTTGGCGAACCCGTTCGACCGCCGCGGCAGGCGGAACGGCTTCTTCTTGGCGACGTCGAGCACGCCCGCCACGCCGATCGTCGTGTTGATCGCGAACCGTCCGACCGTCTCCGCTGCCTTGCCCGGCTTGAACTGGAGCAGGAAGTTCAGGAAGACGATCGGCTCGCGCAGATTGTAGAGGAAATTGTGGATGCCGCGTCGAATGGGACTCGGCACAGTCTTCTTGTAGGTCCGCGCGACCGGGCCGATCACCGCGTCGTCGACCTTCTGCGTCACCGCGAACGACTCGGCGTTGACCGCGCGCAGCGGATCGCCCGCGGTTTCCTTGCGGCCAGTGACGATGATGTCGTTGGGCGTCCGCTGGACGGGCGGGGTGCCCAACGGAGCGGGACCGACCGGCGGAATATCCTGCGTCGGGAGCCCCTGGGCGAAAATATCGATCGCCGGAAGCGACGCGGCGAGCGCGAGCGGCGCGACGGGCTGGAAGTCACCCGCGAACGGCGACATTACCGCGCCGGGCAGCGCCACGCTCGCACCGACGCCGGGCAACGCTATCGGCGCGGCCGTCACGTGAACGGGGGCAGCCGTCAACAGCATTGCGCTCATCGTTACCAGCATGTGCACTCATCGCCCTGTTATCGGCCGCTCTCCTACATCGAGATGCGACGCGCCTGACATGCCCGTCAGCGCGCGTGCAGCATAGAGCCAATCGTCATCCGCGCGTGCGTATCGCGGTTAACCGATCGCGTGGCGATCCCGGCGTGGGTCGTCTCGCGCGAAGGCGTCGGTCAGAGCTTGCCGAACACCGCTTCGAAGCCGGCCTTGTCGCCAGCCGCCAGCAACCGCGCCTGCTCGATCCAGCGATCGCGACCCATCCGACCAGTGAAATTGCCAAGCTGCGCGTCGATGCGCTGCGCCTCGCTCTCCGACAGCGCCGCCATCTCGCCGACCGTCGACAAGCCCAGCGTGCCAAGCTGCGCAGCGACCTTCGGGCCAAGCCCCTTCAACTGCGTCACGGGCCCGTCGGCATAGGACGGCGCGGGCGCAGACGGTTCGACCGGGGCCATCGCCTCGGCCGCCGGGCTCGCCTCCATCGGCGATGCGGCGGCGATCGGTTCGTCGTTCAACCGGTCGGAAGTGCTCGCGCTATCGACCTGAGGGGCGAGCGGTGCGACCGCCGGTGGGGACGCGATCGGGTTTGGCGTAGGTTCGACCGGTGCCGAGACGGGCTTCGGTTCGGGTGTTGGAGCAGGCGCCACCGCGGCAGGTGCGGGCGCAACCGTCCGCGTTTGCGACTGGGACTGCTCGCTGACCCGGCTTTCATCCTTACGTTCCTCCGCGATGGGCTCAGGCGCAACACCGGCCTCCTTGGCGTGTGCGATCACGTCGCGCGTCGCCTTAGTGCGGCTGCGTTTCGCCCTGATACCCCAGATCAGGCCGATCAGGACCAGGATCGCGACGACGGCGATGATCGTGAAGTGGATCGCCGTCAGCGTGGCGATGCCATCGGGCAACAGGCTCAGGCCGGAGGTGGAGGTCGCGGAAGTTTCGTTCATTCCCATACCGTAGCGATGCGCGCGAAAGGCGGCGAGACCTAATTGGCCAGGCGGACTTGTCTGATCCTCCCCCGTCAGGGGGAGGTGGCACCGAAGGTGACGGAGGGGGAGGACACGGAACAGAGGTTGCCCTTTCCTCCCCCTCCGTCTGGCAAGCGCCAGCCACCTCCCCCTGGCGGGGGAGGATCAGGCGTGCATCACCCGCGCGCGATTTCCCGCCAGCCGATATCGCGGCGGTAGAAGCCCTCCGCGAAGTCGATCGCTTCGACCGCGCGATACGCGTTCGCCTGCGCCGTTGCGACGGTGTCGCCGGTCGCGGTCACCGCGAGCACGCGTCCGCCCGATGCGACCAGCCCCCCGTCCTCAAGGCGCGTGCCTGCGTGGAACACCGTGCCCCCCGCAGCCCGCGCCGAATCCAGCCCGACGATCGCGCCGCCAGCCTTGGGATTCCCTGGATAGCCCTCTGCCGCCATCACCACCGTCAACGCGGTCTCGTCGCTGAACTGCGCCGGCGGCATCTCGCTAAGCCGCCCTTCTGCCACCGCCAGCATCGTCGCGAGCAGGTCGCCTTGGAAGCGCATCATCAGCACCTGCGTCTCGGGATCGCCGAACCGCGCATTATATTCGATCAGCTTCGGCCCCTGCGGCGTCAGCATCAGTCCCGCGTACAGCACGCCCGAGAACGGCATGCCCTCCGCCGCCATCGTAGCGACGGTCGGCGCTACGATCTTATCGATCGCGCGCTTCTCCAGCGCGGGTGTCAGCACGAGGGCAGGGCTGTACGCGCCCATCCCGCCGGTGTTCGGCCCGGTATCGCCCTCGCCGACGCGCTTGTGATCCTGCGCGGAGCCGAACGGCATCAGCGACACGCCGTCGGTCAGCACGAAGAGGCTCGCCTCCTCGCCTTCGAGGAATTCCTCGATCACCGCTTCGGCTTCCCCGTCGGCGAACAGCGCGTCGAGCGCGGCATCGGCCTCGGCCGCGCTGAACGCGATGACGACGCCTTTTCCTGCCGCGAGCCCGTCCGCCTTGATGACCACCGGCAGCGAGAAGGTGCGGGCGAGGGCGATATCCGCCTCTTCGCGGCTCTTCACGCGGACATAGCCCGCGGTCGGGATGCCGGCGCGCAGGCACAGATCTTTGGTGAAGCCCTTCGACCCCTCCAACTGTGCCGCCGCCTTCGATGGCCCAAACACCGGAACGTCGGCCGCACGCAACGAGTCAGCCAATCCGTCGACCAGCGGCGCCTCCGGCCCGATCACGACCAACCCGACCTCATGCTCGCGCACGAACGCGACGACGGCGGCGTGATCCGTCGCATCGAGCGGCACGAGCGTCGCAACGCGCGCGATCCCGGGGTTGCCCGGCGCGGCATACAGCGTATCGAGGCCGCGAGATTGCACCAGCTTCCACGCGAGCGCATGTTCGCGCCCCCCCGAGCCCAGCAGCAGGACGTTCATGCCCGATCCCTTTTCCGATGATGTGTCCAGCGACATGGGCCGGCTGGTAGCCGAGCCGGTCGCCGGCGACAACGCACTGGCCATGTCGGTCGGCGAACTCGCGTTCAAGCTGAAGCGGATGGTCGAGGGCGAATTCGGCCATGTCCGGCTGCGCGGCGAGATTTCGGGCTGGAAACGCGTCGCCTCCGGGCATTGCTACATGTCGTTGAAGGACGACCAGGCGGTGATCGACGGCGTCATCTGGAAGGGCAACGCGTCGAGCCTCGCCTTCGTGCCGCAGGACGGCATCGAGGTGATTGCGACCGGTAAGCTCACCACCTATCCCGGCCGCTCGAAATACCAGATCGTCATCGAGCGGATGGAGCTGGCCGGCGCCGGCGCGCTGATGGCGCTGCTCGAGAAACTGAAGGCGAAACTGGCAGGCGAGGGACTGTTCGACGGCACGCGGAAGAAGCGCCTGCCGTTCATGCCGAAGGTGATCGGCGTCGTCACTTCGGGCACCGGCGCGGTGATCCGCGACATCCTCCACCGGCTCGAGGATCGCTGCCCGACGCACGTCATCGTGTGGCCCGTGAAGGTGCAGGGCGAGGGTTCCGCCGCCGAGATCGCCGCAGCCGTCCGCGGGTTCGACGCGATCGTCCCCGGCGGCCCGGTGCCGCGCCCCGACCTCGTGATCGTCGCGCGCGGGGGCGGTTCGGTCGAGGATCTGTGGTCGTTCAACGAGGAAGTCGTCGTTCGCGCGGTCGCCGCCTGCACGATCCCGATCATCTCCGCCGTCGGTCACGAGACCGACACCACCTTGTGCGATTTCGCCGCTGACCTGCGTGCGCCGACGCCGACCGCCGCCGCCGAGATCGCCGTGCCCGTGCTCGCCGACCTGCGGCTGACGATCGACAGCCACCGCAACCGCACCGAGCGGTGTGCGCGGCGTCATGTCGAGCGTGGCCGCGAGCGGCTCGATGCGTTGGCGCGGTTGTTGCCGAAGCGCGACCAGTTGCTCGGGCCTCAGCGCCAGCGCGCGGACGACTTTGGCCAGCGTCTCGATCGCGGGCTGGAGCGTAGGCTGACCCTCGCACGCGGCAGTCTCGATCGCTCGGGCGCAGCGCTGCGTCCCGCCACGCTGGAACGCAAGCTCGAAGCCAAGCGCGCGCAGCTCGACGCGACGTGGCGCTTGGTCCAGTCACTCAACCCCGACACGATCCTCGACCGTGGCTATGCGCGTGTCACCGCCCGGCCCGGCGGCGAGACGCTCGCCTCGGCCACGTCGGCGCGCGACGCGGGGACGCTGACACTCCACTTCCGCGACGGCGTGGTGGACGCGGTGACGGACACCGGCCTTGAGCGTCCGTCCGCCAAAACCTATGCTGCCCCCAAGGCGAAGCCCGCGTCCGACGCCGCGCCGCGCCAGCCGACCCTGCTGTAGAGAAGACCCGTCATGCTGATGTCCAACTCCGACCGCGCCGCGCGCCTGCACTATATGGCCAACGGTTTCCGCGTGCTCAGCCCCGGCGACCACGTCGCCTGCGCCGCGACCGGCCACCGGATCGCGCTCGAAGACCTGCGCTACTGGAGCGTCGCGCGCCAGGAAGCCTACGCCACCGCTGCCGCTGCCAGCGAAGCGATGGCGCCACGATGATCCGCGCGGCGGTGCTCGTCCTGCTGGCTGCCACCGGTACCGCCGCCCAGCAAGCACCGCCCTCGAATACCGCGTCCCAGTCCGCCTTCCGCTGGACCGGCACGCTCAGCCAGGGCGGGCTGATCCTAGGCACCGCCCCTGCTGTTACGCGCACGCTCATGCTCGACGGCAAGCCGGTCGCGCTATCCCCCGATGGCCGCTTCATCGCCGGTTTCGACCGCGACGCGGGGCCGCAGGCGATACTGACCGCTACCCTCGCCGATGGACGCACCATTACCCAGCCGCTGACGATTGCGCCTAGAGCCTGGCGGATCGAGCGCCTCGACACGCTCCCCAAATTCCCCGCGCCCGACCCGGTCTTCGCGCAACTGCGCCCACCCGAACTCGCCCAGATCGTCGCTGCGCGCGCGCGCGCCACCGACGCCCAAGGCTGGCGCCAGGCCTTCGCATGGCCGGCAACAGGCCGCATCTCCGGCCTGTTCGGCGCGCAACGCATCTACAAGGGCGACCCCGGCAGCTATCATTCAGGCACCGACATCGCCAAGCCAACCGGCGCGATCGTCACCGCTCCCGCCGACGGCGTCGTGATCCTCGCGGCGGACCACCCCTTCACGCTGGAGGGCAACCTCCTGATGCTCGACCACGGCATGGGCCTCAACAGCGCGTTCCTTCACCTGTCGCGGATCGACGTGAAACCCGGCGACCACGTGGCAAAGGGCCAACCGATCGGCGCCGTCGGCATGACCGGCCGCGCCACCGGCCCCCACCTCCACTGGGCGTTACGATGGCGCGACGCCAAGCTCGACCCAATGCTGGTTGCTGGCGCAATGCGACCGTAGGTGACGAGCGCTCAGTTCAGCCGTTTCGCCTTCACACCCGGCTGGCCGCCGACGCTTAGCTTGAAACTCCCTAAGGCACCGCGCTTGATGACGACTTTATCGTTTGCCCGTGGACGCCGCGCGATCGTGTAATCATCCGTCTGAATCCATCGCGCGCCATCGGCCAGTTGGAAACTCCATCGGCCGGCGCCATCCACCGACGCACCGGTGAGAGTCGTCTCGATCTGCGGCAGGTCGTTGCCGTTGCCGAACAAGCCGGTATCGGGCAGCGTTATCCCAAACAGATTTCGGCGCGTTTCGCGAACTTGTTGCTGGTCGATGACGACGACCGCTTGATCGGCTTCCGCGGTATCCAGCGCCGCCACCGAGTGATCGAAGCAGGCCAGCCGCGCCAATGGTTCGGTCACGGTGCGGCATTGGGTAACGGCAACCAGCAGCGGGGACCGCTCCGCCTTGCGCGGCTTGGACGCCGCGGCCGCAGGATACTGCGCCATGATCAACGAGGTTGAAATTGCCAGAATCGTGATCCGCATGAGCGTCCTACCTCGTTAGCGAGAAGCGTCGGAATAGGCAGCGCCGGCCAGAGCGGCAAGTCCATCACGTGCAGCATGCCGTTACGGCATCGTCCCGAAATTGTGGCCATTGGGTAACATAACTGTCGTAATGCGACGAGTGGCGGCGATCCCGTAATTTTCTTTTGGACAAGGCACCTCTGACTTGCGAGATCGTCGTCAGCTGCGGTCGGGCGACCGCACAATAGATCGTATCGGCCGGAAACGTTCGCCGATATAAAAGGGATAGACCAACCATGCGAAACCATATGTTTCGGGACTGCCTGCTCGCATCGACGATGATCGCGGGTGCTGCGATTGCATTGCCCGCCTACGCGCAGACCGCCCCGGCACCCGCGCCGCAGGGCACGACGAGTGACGACGGTGCAGCATCGACCACGCCGGCGATCTCCAACACGCCTAGCCAGGATCCCGCAGCCGCCGGCACCGCGGGCGGCGGCGATATCGTCGTCACCGGTTCGCGCATCTCGAACCCGAACTTGACGTCGGCGAGCCCGATAACGGTTGTTAATGCTGCAGATATCAAGCTGCGCGGCGCGACGCGTATCGAGGACGTGCTCAACAGCCTGCCGTCGTCGTTCGCAACGCAGACCTCGTCGGTGTCGAACGGTTCGACCGGTACCGCGACGATCAACCTTCGCAACCTCGGTGAATCGCGCACGCTGGTGCTGGTCAACGGCCGCCGCCTGATGCCGGGCAACCCATCGTCGAGCAGCACGGCCAGCGCCGCTGCCGACGTCAACATGATCCCGGCCTCGCTGTTGAAGCGCGTCGACGTGCTCACCGGCGGCGCGGGTTCGGTCTATGGTTCGGACGCCATCGGCGGCGTCGTCAACTTCGTGCTCGACACCGATTACGAAGGTTTCAGCATCGATACCTCGGGCGGTATCTACAACCACAACAACCGCAGTGAGCGCTTCCAGGCCCTGTCAGCGGCGAGCGGCAACCCCGCCCCGAGCGGCCAAGCGTTCGACGGCACACAGTTCGACATCAACTTCAAGGTCGGTGCCGGCACCAGCGACGGTCGCGGCCATGTTGTCGGCTACGGCGGCTACCGCAAGATCGGCGCGATCCTGCAGGGTTCGCGCGATTACAGCTCGTGCGGCCTGAACACCCCGGGCGCCGGCGGTAACGACTATGTCTGCGGTGGATCGCCAACCGCGTTTCCGGCCAACTTCACGCTGGGCGATGCGAGAGAGGGCGGTCCTCCGACCGGTTATACGCTGAACTCCGCAGGTCAGCTCGTGGCGGGGCGTACGCTCTACAATGCCAACCCGCTGAACTACTACCAGCGTCCCGACAAGCGCTACACGGCTGGCTTCCTCGCAAATTATGAAGTCAGCAAGGCGTTCAAGCCTTACGCCGAATTCATGTTCATGGACGATCGCTCGACCGCCCAGATCGCGCCATCGGGTAATTTCAGCAACACCACGGTTCTGAACAGCAACAATCCGTTCCTGTCGGCGGCTCAGCGGGCGACCTTCTTCCGCGACACCAATCTGGTTCGGGATGCGAACGGCAACGTCATCAACCTGACGAACCCCGATGGTACTCAGTATCAGCAGGCAAGCGTCCAGATCGGTCGCCGTAACGTCGAGGGTGGCGGTCGTCAGGCCGATCTCCGTCACACCCAGTATCGCTTCGTTGCGGGTGCACGCGGCGACATCGACAAGGGCATCTCGTACGAAGCGTACGGCCAGTTCGGCAGCACCGTGTTCAACCAGGTGTATCGCAACGAGTTCTCGGTTTCGCGCACGACCCGCGCACTCGACGCGATCACCGACACGCGTCCGGGTTCGGCCACGCTTGGCCAGGCGGTTTGCCGCTCGGTCGTCGACGGCACCGATCCGAACTGCGTCCCGCTCAACATCTTCGGTTCCGCGGGCATCACCCCGGCGGCACTGGGTTATGTCCAGACCCCAGGCTTCCAGTCGGGCGAGAACAAGGAAAAGGTCGTCAACGCGTCGATGACCTTCAAGGGCGGTGAATATGGCGTCCAGTCGCCGTTCGCCAGCGAAGGCATCGCGCTGAACGTTGGTGGCGAATATCGCAAGGAGTCGCTCGTTCTCGAAGTCGACAATGCCTTCCTGAGCGGCGATCTCGCTGGCCAAGGCGGCGCGACGTTGCCGATCCGTGGCAGCTACGACGTGAAGGAAGTGTTCGGCGAACTTCAGGTTCCGCTCGTCAGCGATCGCCCGTTCTTCAACGAACTGACGGTCAATGGCGGCTACCGCTATTCGAGCTACAGCACGGCGGGTTCGGCGAGCTCGTACAAGGGCGAGATCGTCTGGGCGCCGATCTCCGATGTCCGCTTCCGTGGCGGCTATAACCGTGCGGTCCGTGCTCCGAATACGCAGGAACTGTTCGCAACCCAGTCGGTGCAGATCGACGGTGCAACCGATCCTTGCGCGGGTCCGCGCGTCAATGGTCTCGTCAATGGCAATACGGCTGCACAATGTGCGCTCACCGGTGTCGCGGCAAACCAGTTCGGTCTGGTTCAGCCAAACGAGTCCGAGCAGTATAACGGCCTGCTGGGCGGCAACCCGAACCTGAAGCCCGAAAAGGCCGACACGTTCACCGCTGGCGTGATCCTGCGTCCTTCGTTCCTGCCGGGCTTCAACCTGTCGGTCGATGGTTTCCGGATCAAGCTGAAGGATCGGATTGGCGTCATCGGCGCGGATACGACCATTGCACAGTGCCTTGCGACCGGTGATCAGGCGCTCTGCAGCCTGATCAAGCGCGGTACCAACGGTACGCTGTTCCAGGGTACGAGCGGTTACATCATCGATACCAACGTCAACGCTGGGTCACTTTTAACTCAGGGCATCGAGACGTCGGCCGGTTATACCTACCGTTCGGACAGCATCGGCACGATCGGGCTTTCGTTCAACGGCACGTACGTCGACAAGTTCACGTCGGACAAGGCCGGCGCGAAGTTCGACTGCGCGGGCCTGTACGGCGCACAGTGCGGCTACCCGATGTCCAAGTGGCGTCACCAGGCCCGCATCTCGCTGACCACGCCGAACGGCATCGGTCTGTCGGGTAACTGGCGTTATCTGTCGGCCACCAAGTTCGAGCGTACCAGCAGCGATGCCGATCTTGCTGCGCCGTTCTTCGTCAATGATGCCCGCGTGAAGGCGCAGAACTACTTCGATCTCGCCGCAACGGTGCGGGTCGCGGACAAGTTCACCTACCGCATGGGTGTCAACAACATCCTCGACAAGACGCCGCCGATCCTCAGCGCGACGGCTTCGCCGATCGGTTCGTTCGGCAACGGCAACACCTACCCAGGCATCTACGAAGCGATCGGTCGCTACCTGTTCGTTGGTCTGACCATCGACATGTAATCGATCCTACGGGACCAAGAAAAAGGGGCGGCAGATCATCGATCTGCCGCCCCTTTGTCGTTCGAAGATGAGCGTGTCAGGCGACCTGAAGCACCAGTTTCCCGTCGCCCTCGTCGACCTTCACCGTCGAGCCATCCTTCACCTCGCCGCGGAGGATCATGTCGGCGAGCGGATCCTGCAGATACCGCTGGACCGCGCGCTTCAGCGGCCGCGCACCGTACACCGGATCGTACCCCACGCGTCCCAGCCACGCGCGCGCCGCGTCCGTCAGGTCGAGGACGATCTTGCGGTCGGCGAGCAGCTTGTCGACGCGCGACACCTGGATATCCACGATCGGTGCCATGTGCGCCTGGCCGAGGCGGTGGAACAGGATCACCTCGTCGAGCCGGTTGAGGAACTCTGGTCGGAAGTGCGCGCGGACGATCTCCATCACCTGCGGCTCGACCGACGACACGTCGTCGCCCTCCGCCATGTTCGCCAGATACTGGCTGCCGAGGTTCGACGTCAGGATGATCAGCGTGTTGCTGAAATCCACCGTGCGCCCCTGCCCATCGGTCAGCCGCCCGTCGTCGAGCACCTGCAACAGCACGTTGAACACGTCGCCGTGCGCCTTCTCGACCTCGTCGAACAGGATCACCTGATACGGCCGGCGCCGCACCGCCTCGGTCAGCACGCCGCCCTCCTCGTAACCGACATAGCCCGGAGGCGCGCCAATCAGCCGCGCGACGGCGTGCTTCTCCATGAACTCGCTCATGTCGATGCGGACCATCGCCGACGGATCGTCGAACAGGAATTCGGCCAGCGCCTTGGTCAGCTCGGTCTTGCCGACGCCGGTTGGCCCGAGGAACAGGAACGACCCCAGCGGCCGGTTCGGGTCCTGCAACCCGGCGCGAGCCCGGCGGACCGCAGTCGAGACGGCTTTCACCGCATGCGCCTGCCCGATCACGCGCTTGCCGATCGTCGCCTCCATCGCGAGCAATTTGTCGCGCTCGCCCTGCAGCATCCGCTCGACCGGGATCCCCGTCCAGCGGCTGACGACACCGGCGATATCGTCCGCGGTGACTTCCTCGCGCAGCATCGCGCCCTTGGTCGCCCCCGCCGCCTCGTCGAGTTGGCGCTGCAACCCCGGGATCGTACCGTAGGAAAGCTCGCCCGCCTTGGCGAGATCGCCCGACCGCTGCGCCTGCTCCAGTTCGAGCCGCGCGGCATCGAGCTGTTCCTTGACCCGCGCCTCGGCGTTAATCTTGTCCTTCTCGCCCTTCCAGCGCGTCGTCAGCTCGGCGGATTGCTCCTCCAGATTGACGAGTTCGCCCTCCAGCGTGTCGAGCCGGTCGACCGACGCGTCGTCGGTCTCGCGCTTCAACGCCTCACGCTCGATCTTGAGCTGGATGATCCGGCGGTCGAGATTTTCGATCGCCTCGGGCTTCGATTCCACCTCCATACGGATTCGCGACGCGGCCTCGTCCATCAGATCAATGGCCTTGTCGGGCAGGAAGCGGTCGGTGATGTAGCGGTTCGACAACGTAGAGGCAGCGACGATCGCGCCGTCGGTGATCCGCACGCCGTGATGAAGCTCGTACTTTTCCTTCAGCCCGCGCAGGATCGAGATCGTGTCCTCGACGGTCGGTTCGCCGACCATCACCGGCTGGAACCGCCGCTGCAATGCCGGGTCCTTCTCGACATATTTGCGGTACTCATCGAGCGTGGTCGCGCCGACGCAGTGCAGCTCGCCACGTGCCAGCGCCGGCTTGAGCAGGTTGCCCGCGTCCATCGCGCCCTCGGATTTACCCGCGCCGATCAGCTGGTGCATCTCGTCGATGAACAGGATGATGTCGCCCTCGGCGGCCTTCACCTCGTCGAGCACGCCCTTCAGCCGCTCCTCGAACTCGCCGCGATATTTGGCACCCGCGATCAGCGAGCCGAGGTCGAGCGACATCAGCCGGCGGTCCTTCAGCGTATCGGGCACGTCGCCATTGGCGATGCGCAGCGCGAGCCCTTCGGCGATCGCGGTCTTGCCGACGCCAGGTTCGCCGATCAGCGCAGGGTTGTTCTTGGTGCGGCGCGCGAGGATCTGGATGGTGCGGCGAATCTCCTCGTCACGACCGATCACCGGATCGAGCTTCCCGTCACGTGCCGCCTGGGTGAGGTCGCGCGCGAACTTCTTGAGCGCATCATAACGATCCTCGGCGCCCGCGGTGTCGGCGGACCGACCCTGCCGCAAGCCGTTGATCGCGGTGTTGAGCCCCTCGGGCGTCACGCCGCCGGCCTTCAACGCCTTGCCCGCCGCAGTGTTGAGCGACAGTGCGAGCGCGACAAGCAGCCGCTCGACGGTAACGAAGCTGTCACCCGCCTTGCTCGCGATCTGCTCGGCCTGGTCGAGCACGCGCACCGCGTCGTTGTCGATCCCCGGCGTAGTCTGCGCGCCCGAGCCCGAGACGACCGGGATTTTCGCGAGCGCCAGATCGGTCTCCGACGTCGCGCGCTTGGCGTCGCCACCCGCTGCCGCGATCAGCCCGGCGGCCATGCCCTGCTCGTCTTCCAGCAGCGCTTTCAACAGATGCTCGGGGGCGATCCGCTGGTGGTTCATGCGGATGGCGACGGTCTGCGCGGATTGCAGGAAGCCCTTCGCGCGGTCGGTGAATTTGTCGATGTTCATGACGAATTCCTGTGGGAGTGTTTTGGTGTTGGCCGAAAGATGGTGTTGTATTTGGGCAACACAAGAGGCGCGCGCAGGTCGGATGCTAGGGCCCGCGCGAGGCATCCGGAATAGCGTTTATTGTCGGTATCGAAGCGCCGCCGTCATCGCTATGTTCAGGTTCGCATGCTATATGCAGCGCGTGTCAACAGCGCTCCCCCATACCTACGCCATCGGCATCGAGCCGGCCGACATCGACTTCATGGGTCACGTCAACAACGCGAACTATCTGAAGTGGGTACAGGCCGCGGTGATCGACCATTGGCAGCGTCTCGCGCCCGCCGAGGCGGTTGCCGGGCACCTCTGGGTCGCGCTGAAGCACGAGATCACGTACCGCAAGCCCGCGTTCCTCGACGACGACGTCATCGCGACAGTGTTGCTCGAGAAGGTCCAGGGCGCGCGCGCGTTTTACGAGACGATCATCAAGCGCGGCGAGGACGTGCTCGCCGAGGTCAAGTCGAGCTGGTGCTGCCTCGATGCCGAGACGCTGCGCCCATCGCGCCTCGCGAACAGCGTCGTCGAGCATTTCTTCCCGAAGACCGACCTTAAGGACTGATACGCCTGGGACGATCGGTCCTCAGAAATCGATCGCCATGCCCTTCAGCTCCCAATCTCCGTACCGCGTAGGATCGCGCGGCTCGGGGTCCTTGTCCGGCACGATCGCCTCAGGCTTTGGCACCGGCGTATTCTTCGCCAGATATTCAGGTGGCTTAACGTGATCGGGGCGCTGGCCCATCGCGGCTCTCCGGATTTGCGTGTTGGCGTCGTAACCGCCACATGGGCCCTGTCGCGTCGCTTTGCCACAAGCCGCGCGCCAAACCGAACGCGAAGGACCTTGATATGCCCGACTATACCCACGCCCCAGAGCCGCTTGGCGTCCCGACCCGACGCGCCGCGCTCCGCCTGCTCGACGCCGTCCTGCGTCGCGGCGAGTCGCTCGAATCCGCATTGCCCGCCGCAACGCGCGCGATCCACGGCCCTGATCGTGGCCTCGCGCATGCGATCGCCGCCGAGACGCTGCGCCGCTTGCCCGATCTCGACGCGATGATCGATTCGGTGACCAAGACCAACCTGCCCGACGATGCGAAGGCGCGGATGGCGCTGCGGATCGCGCTCGTCCAGGTGCTGATCCTCGGCACGCCCTCGCACGCCGCGATCTCGACCGTGCTGCCGCTGGTCGACGGTGGCCCGCGCAAGCTCGTCCACGGCGTGTTCGGCACGCTGTTCCGCGCCAACATGCTGCTCCCCGAAGTGCCGACGCTGCCCGCCCCGGTCGAGCTGCGCTGGGAAGCTGCGTGGGGCGAGGAGATGGTCGATGCCGCCGGCCGCGCGATCGCGCAGGTGCCGCCGCTCGACCTGACGATCGCCGACCCGTCCGAGACCGAAGGCTGGCGCGAGAAACTCGGCGGCGAGAGCTTCATGCCCGGCCATCTCCGTCTCGGCGATCACGACTCCGTCCCCGACATGGCCGGCTTCGGCGACGGCGCGTGGTGGGTGCAGGACATCGCCGCTTCGCTCCCCGCGCGGTTGCTGGGGAAGGCCCCGTCAGAAGGTGGCGGCCACGTCCTCGATCTCTGCGCAGCCCCCGGCGGCAAGACGCTGCAACTCGCGAGCGCCGGCTGGACCGTCACCTCGGTCGATAATTCGCAGAGCCGCATCAAGCGTCTCCGCGAGAACCTCTACCGCACGCATCTGAAGGCCGAGGTGGTCAACGCCGACATCCTCGAATGGGCGCCGACCGAGCCCGCCGACGCGATCCTGATCGATGCGCCGTGCAGTGCTACGGGTATCTTCCGCCGCCACCCCGACGTCCTCCACCGCGTCCGCCCCTCGATCATCGCCGAGACCGCGGCGTTGCAGGCGCGCATCTTCGCGCGGGCGGCGGATTGGGTGAAGCCCGGCGGCACGTTAGTGTACGCAACCTGCTCGCTCGAACCGTCGGAAGGCGAAGCGCAACTCGACGCGTTCCTCGCGGCCCGCAACGACTACACGATCGCCCCGGTCGACCAGTCCGAACTTCCCGCCGGTATCACCCCGACGGAGGCCGGCACGATCCGCACGCTCCCCGGCATGCTCGCCGACCAAGGCGGCTGCGACGGCTTTTTCATCGCCCGGCTAAAACGAAGCTAACCTTCTGCCTCCCCCCTCCCTGAAAGGGAGGGGCCGGGGGTGGGTAGGCCGGCTCGGGCCGCAACCGCAGGAACATGCGGAACCCGACCCACCCCCAACCCCTCCCTTCCAGGGAGGGGCGAAAACCAAGGCCTTCGCACCACGCGAATCCCGCGCTAGGACAATCTCATGCAACCCGTCCGCATCGCCCCCTCGATCCTCTCCGCCGACTTCGCCAAGCTCGGCGAGGAAGTCCGCGCCATCGACGCAGCCGGCGCCGACTGGATCCACATCGACGTGATGGACGGTCATTTCGTCCCCAACATCTCGTTCGGCCCCGCGGTCATGAAGTCGGTCCGCGGCGTCACGACCAAGCCGTTCGACGTCCACCTGATGATCTCGCCCGTCGACGCCTATCTCGACGCGTTCGCGGAGGCCGGCGCCGACTGCATCACCGTGCATTACGAGGCCGGGCCGCACATCCACCGCTCGCTCCAGCACATCAAGGGCCTCGGCAAGCGCGCAGGCGTCGTGATCTGCCCCGGCACCCCCGCAAAGATGCTCGACTACCTCATGGACATGGTCGACCTCGTCCTCGTGATGAGCGTCAACCCGGGCTTTGGCGGCCAGAGCTTCATCCCGAGCCAGCTCAAGAAGATCAGCGCGATCCGCACGATGATCGAAAAGAGCGGCCGCGCGATAGATCTCGAAGTCGATGGCGGCGTCGATGCCGAATGGGCCAAGCGCTGCATCGAAGCCGGCGCCGACGCATTGGTCGCGGGCACCTCGGTCTTCCGCGGCGGCCCCGACCACTACGCCGCCAACATCGCCGCGTTGCGGGGGTGAACGAACCGCGTGATCCTGTAACCGATCCCGCGCCGGACGGGATCGACGAAGGCCGCCGCCTGATCCGTCTCGGCGGCGACAAGGGGCTGTCGCTCGCTGATCGGCTGGCCGAGCGCTTCCACCGCCTGACGTGGCGCACCCCGCTCCACACGCTCCGCCTCAAGGGGCGGTATCCGCTGAAGCTGATCGCGGTCCCCGACGACCCCATTCTCGGTGACATCCCCCGCGGCACGATGCTGCTGGAGGGCGTCCTCTCGTTCCGCGGTGAAGCGCGCGACATCGAGACGCTCGATCTTACGAAACCGCTCCCAAAGCCCTTTGCCGAATATCTCCACAGTTTCGCATGGCTACGCGACCTTTCGACCGTCGCGACCCGCGCGCGGGGCGCCCCGATCGCCGAATACCTCATGGGGCTCTGGCTGACCGCGTACGCCGACACCCAGGGCGGGATCGCATGGCGCCCCGACATGTGGGGCCGCCGCATCCTCGCCTGGACCGCGCACGCGCCGCTGATCCTGTCGTCCTCCGACCAGATCTATCGCTCGAAGGTGCTCAACGCGCTCGCAAAAGGCGCGCTCCACCTTGATCGCAACGCCGACAAGGCCCCGGCGGGTGCCCCGCGCATCGCCGCGTGGTGCGGAGTCGTCGCGGCCGGGCTGCTAATCCCCGGCGGAGAACCGCGCCAGGCGTTCGGTGAAGCCGGCCTGCTCCGCGCACTCGGCACCGGCCTGTTCGACGATGGGGGCTCGGTCTCGCGCAGTCCGGCGATGCTGCTCGATTCGATCCAGTTGCTGACGCTGCTTCAGGAAAGCTACGCCGCGCGTGGCACCGAACTGCCCGAGATGGTGGCGGTTACGCTGACCCGGATGGTCGCGGCGCTGCTTGGCGTCGCGCACGCCGATCGCGGCCTGTCGAGCTGGCAGGGTGGTGGCCCCGCCAGCGAAACGCAGGTCGCAGCGGTCGTCGAAGCCAGCGGTGTCCGCACGCGTCCCCTCCGCCAGGCGCGCGACTGGGGCTATCAACGCCTCGCCGCCGGCACCGCGGTGCTGATCGTCGACGCTGCCCCGCCGCCGATTGCCCGCCTAGTCGAAGGCGGCTGCGCCTCGACGCTGGCGTTCGAATTCTCCGACGGCCCTGCGCGGATCGTCGTCAATTGCGGCGGCGCCCGTGCGGGCATCGCCCAACTCCCCCCCGCGATGGTCGAAGGCCTGCGCTCGACCGCGGCGCATTCGACGCTGACGATCGCCGACAGCAATTCGACCGCGATCCTCACCGACGGCACGCTCGGCCGCGGCGTCGGCGAAGTCGAGCTCAGCCGCCAGGAATCGGACGCCGCCAGCCGGATCGAGGCGAGCCACGACGGCTATGTCCGCCGCTGGGGCTTCCTCCACCGCCGCCAGCTGATGCTCACCGGCGACGGCCGCGAACTCCGCGGCGAGGACGCGCTGTTGCCGCAGGGTCGCAAGCGCCGCGCCGGATTGTCGCTGTTCGCGATCCGTTTCCACCTGGGGGAGGGCGTGCAAGTCTCCCCTACCGCGGATGGCCTGGGCGCGATCCTCCGCCTCCCCGGTGGGCCCTTGTGGCAATTCCGCTGCCGCGGCGGTGCGCTGGTGGTCGAGGACAGCGTCTGGATCGACGCCGACGGCCGCCCGGTCGCGACGCAACAACTGATGATCACCGGCGAAGCGGCAGCCGGCGGCGCGAGCGTAAGCTGGGCGCTGAAAAAGGCCTGACAGCCACACTCGATTAAAGCGCCCCCCCGGCGAAGGCCGGGGCCCAATTGGGAAACGTCGCTAACCGGGGACGGCACTCCGTTATTGCCACCTTTCCACTTGGACCCCGGCCTCCGCCGGGGAGGTGCTACCTTTGTTGAGCGGCTCGACAGAGCAGAGGAGCCCTGTTCCCCGACGGCAACCAACGCTAAGGCACCGCCGCACGGCGACCCCCGACGAAAGACCCTCATGACCAGCATCCCGATCAAGCGCGCGCTCCTGTCCGTCTCCGACAAGACCGGGATCGTCGATCTCGGCAAGGCGCTGGCGAGCCACGGCGTCGAACTCGTCTCCACCGGCGGCACCGCCACCGCCCTCCGCGCTGCCGGGCTGGACGTCCGCGACGTCAGCGAACTCACCGGCTTCCCCGAAATGATGGACGGCCGCGTCAAGACGCTTCACCCGATGGTCCACGGCGGGCTGCTCGCGGTCCGCGACGACGCCGGCCACGCCGCCTCGATGGCCGAGCACAAGATCGGCGCGATCGACCTCGTGATCGTCAACCTCTACCCGTTCGAGGCGACCGTCGCGAAGGGCGCCAACCGCGACACCGTGATCGAGAACATCGACATCGGCGGCCCCAGCATGGTGCGCTCGGCGGCCAAGAACCACGCCTATGTCGCGATCGTCACCGACCCCGCCGACTATGCGCTCGTCTCCGGCGGCACGACGACACTCGACGACCGCAAGAAGCTCGCGGCCAAGGCCTTCGCCACCACCGCCGCCTATGATTCGGCAATCGCGACCTGGTTCGGCACGGTAGATCAGGCCGAGGAATTCCCCGCCACCCTGCCGATCACGCTCAAGCGCGGCGACACGCTCCGCTACGGCGAGAACCCGCACCAGTCCGCCGCCTTTTACACCGCAACCGGCACCGTCCGCGGTATCGGCCAGGCCCGCCAGCTCCAGGGCAAGGCGCTCAGCTACAACAATCTCAACGACGCCGACGCCGCACTCGAACTCATCGCCGAGTTCCGCGACGCCGAGCCCTCCGTCGTGATCGTCAAGCACGCCAACCCGTGCGGCGTCGCCACCGGCGCCACCCTCGCCGAAGCCTATGCCGCGGCATTCGCCTGCGACACGGTGTCGGCATTCGGCGGCATCATCGCCGTCAACCGCACGCTCGACGCCGAAACCGCGCGCCAGATAACCGGCATCTTCACCGAAGTCGTCGTCGCCCCCGACGCCGACGAGGAGGCGATCGCGCTGTTCGCCGCCAAGAAGAACCTCCGCCTGCTGCTCACCGGCGACCTCCCCGATCCCGCGCGGCTCGGCTTGACGGCGAAGTCGATCGCTGGCGGCTGGCTCGTCCAGGGCCGCGACAACGGCACGCCCGGCGAGTTGAAAGTCGTCACCAAGCGCCAGCCGACCGAGCAGGAACTCCTCGACTGCCGCTTCGCCTGGACCGTCGCCAAGCACACCAAGTCCAACGCGATCGTCTATGCCAAGGACGGTAGCACCGCGGGGATCGGCGCCGGCCAGATGAACCGCCTCGAATCCGCGCGCATCGCCGCGTGGAAGGCAAAGGACGCGGCGGAAAAGGCCGGGTGGTCGACCCCGCGCACGATCGGCTCGGCGGTCGCCTCCGACGCGTTCTTCCCCTTCGCCGACGGGTTGCTGGCAGCGGTCGAGGCCGGCGCGACGGCAGTGATCCAGCCGGGCGGCTCGATCCGCGACGCCGACGTCATCGCCGCAGCGGACGAAGCCGGCCTCGCGATGGTCTTCACCGGCATGCGTCACTTCCGGCACTGAGTTCGACGCGCTCGGATCGCTTGCGCTAACTGTTCCCCCGCGAAAGCGGGGGCCCAGGACCACAAACGGCATCGTTCGTAACCCTGGGCTCCCGCCTTCGCGGGAGAACAGCGTGTGCGGTGAGGTTGCCCATAAAAGAGGCACCCACACCGCGTTGCACAAGTTTTAACCCCAAAACCCCCGCTGCTCCGCCCGCGAGCACACACCACCCCTCCACACCGCAACTGGCACGCACATTGCGAGGCACCTGCCGTAACAAGGGGAAGGGGCGCGATGAAACTCGTCATTGCCATCATCAAGCCGTTCAAGCTCGACGAGGTGCGCGAAGCGCTCACCACGATCGGCGTGGCGGGCATGACGGTCACCGAGGTCAAGGGATTCGGCCGTCAGAAGGGCCAGACCGAGATCTATCGCGGGGCCGAGTACAGCACCAACATGGTGCCGAAGATCAAGATCGAGGTGGTCTGCGCCGCCAGCCTGTCCGACCGCGTGGTCGAGGCGATCCAGGCATCGGCGAACACCGGTGCGATCGGCGACGGCAAGATCTTCGTGCTCGACGTCGGCCAGGCAGTGCGGATCCGCACCGGCGAAACCGACGATTCAGCGCTCTGAGGGGGGACGAGATGAAGCATGATTTGAAGAAGGTCGCCGTCGCGGCTCTAGGGTTCGGCGCGACGATGATCGCCGCCGCACCCGCCTGGGCACAGGCCGCAGCCGCACCGGTGGTCGCGCCTGTCGTCGCGACCGTGAACAAGGGCGACACCGCCTGGATGATGACCTCGACGATCCTCGTCCTGATGATGATCCTGCCCGGCCTCGCGCTGTTCTATGGCGGCCTCACGCGGTCGAAGAACATGTTGTCGACCATGACTCAGATCGGTGCCGTCGCGGCGCTCGCGATGCTCATCTGGGTGATGTGGGGCTACACGCTGGCGTTCGGTCCCGACGTGACCAACCCGCTGCTCAGCAACTTCATCGGCAGCTTCGACAAGGCGTTCCTGAAGGGTGTCACGCCGGCTTCGCAGGCCGCGACCTTCACGGCTGGCGTCGAGATCCCCGAATATGTCTTCATCTGCTTCCAGATGACCTTCGCCGCGATCACCATCGCGCTGGTCCTGGGCTCGGTCGTCGAGCGCATGAAGTTCTCGGCGGTGATGGTGTTCGGCCTGGTCTGGCTGACGATCGTCTATTTCCCGATCGCGCACATGGTGTGGGCATCGAGCGGCTATTTCTTCAAGGCAGGCGCGCTCGATTTCGCCGGCGGCACCGTGGTCCACATCAACGCCGGCGTCTCGGCACTGGTCGCAGCCCTGATCCTCGGCAAGCGTATCGGCTATCCGAAGGAGCCGATGGCACCGCACTCGCTGGTCATGACCGGCATCGGCACCGGGCTGCTCTGGGTCGGCTGGTTCGGCTTCAACGCCGGTTCCGCGCTCGAGGCGAACGGGTCTGCCGCGCTTGCGATGCTGAACACCTTCGTCGCCACGGCATCGGCTGCGCTGTTCTGGATGCTTGCCGAGAAGCTCTCGGGTCACAAGGGTTCCGCACTCGGCTTCTGCTCGGGCATCGTCGCTGGCCTTGTCGCCGTCACGCCGGCCGCAGGCAACTCCGGCCCGTTCGGCGCCATCGTCCTCGGTGCGATCGCCTCGCTCGTCTGCTTCATGGCAGTGTCGAAGCTCAAGCCGATGCTCGGGTACGACGACTCGCTCGATGCCTTCGGGATCCACGGCATCGGTGGCATGATCGGCGCGATCGGCACCGCGGTGGTCTATGCCCCGTCGCTCGGCGGGCCCGGTGCTGCGGACTATGCGATGGGCGCCAAGCTCTTCGTGCAGCTCCAGGCGGTGATCGTGACGATCATCTGGGCCACGATCGGCACCACGATCGCGATCTACGTCGCCAAGGCCGTCACCGGTCTGCGGGTATCGCCGGAAGTCGAGCACGAGGGTCTCGATATCGGCGAACATGGCGAGCGCGCTTACAACTAATCGGTAGCGGGCCAGTCGAGCCCGCACCCACGACGTTCCTCCTGCGGACAACCTTAGCCCGGTGTGGAAACACACCGGGCCTTTTTTATGTCGAACGAAGTGGTACTTCGATCGAGTTTGGAGGGGTGGGCTAAACCACTTCGTACGGCACGGCGCCGCGGCGGTCGGGGTCGACGCGTATCTCGCTGGCGGCCGGCGGAAACGCGCGCTGGTCGCAGTCGGTGCGCAGGCAGATGCGGCACGACGACCCGATCGGCGTAGCGATGCCTCCGGTCCCCAGCGCATCCGCATAGATGAACTCCGACGCGTTCGCCTCCTCGCACCCCAGCGCCACCGCGTAGCGCCGCGCCGGTCGCGTGTACGTCTCGGACGGTTTCACCAGCCCTTTCGCCATCGAGACGTAGCGGATGCCGTCGGTCGTCTCGATTAGTTGCGTCAGGATTCGGTCGGGGATCGCCACCGCCTCGTGGACGATCCACAGCGGACACGCCCCCCCGAACCGCGCGAACTGCAGGCGCGTGGCCGAGTGCCGCTTGGTGATGTTCCCCGCCATGTCGACGCGGCAGAAGAAGAACGGGATGCCCAGCGCGCCCGGTCGCTGCAACGTCGAGAGCCGGTGGCAGGTCTGCTCGAAACTCGTCCCGAAAATCCGCCGCAGCCGGTCGATATCGTGGCGGACGCTCCGTGCCTCCGTCCGGAAGCGGGTATAGGGCATGACGATTGCCCCCGCCGCGTAGTTGGTCAGCCCCGCCGTCAGCAACGCGCGCGCCGTCTCCGACGCCATTTCCGACGCCGCGACGATCCCGCCGATGACGTCGCCGAACTCGTGCCGCGCGACTTGGTGCGCGAGCGAGAACAAGGTCGTCTCACCGGGCTGAGATCCATCGAGCCGCAACGTTGCGCCGTCATAGTCGCGCAAAGGTGCAGCGAGCCCGCCCGAAATCGCGACCGATACGCCGCGCGCCGCGAGCCGAGCCTCCAGCGCAGCGATCCGGTCCGCCCCCAGCGTCTCGCCGATCTCCTCCGCCCGCCGATCGAGCGCATCGACATAATTGCCCGCCGCGTGAAACCAGTCGCGCACGTCCTCCCACGGCAACAACCCAGGCGCCCCCGATCCCGCCACCAACCGGTCGTCGAGCGCGCGCAACTGCTCCTGCGCCCGCCGATACGCGTCGTGCATTGCAACCAACCGCTGCGCCAACAGCGGCTGGTGCTTCACCGCACGCCGCACCGCGGTCTCGTCGAGCGCGGGCGCCTCGACGCTCGTGTCCGACACCGCCTCCAGCGTCGCGATCAGCAGCGCAGTATCGTCCGCCGCGTCGATGCTCCCCCAATCCGCCGGAAACTCGCGCGCCAGCGTGATCAGCACGCCCTCGGTCACCGGCCGGTCGCCATTCTCGATCTGCGAGAGGTAGCTCACCGACAACCCGATCCGCACGGCCATCGCGGCCTGGCTGATCCCGAGCACCCGGCGCAGGTCGCGCAGGCGGTGTCCGACGAAGAGGCGACGCGCGGGCAAAGTCATATCCCCGCCTAGTTTGCAAACATGCCTCGGACAAGTTTGCAACATTGCATTTGCGCATCGCATCCCGCTCTGTGAAGGCAGTCAGCAGGACGGAGAGACGATGTCATCCACGATCGAAGAGCTTGAACGCCGCCGCGAAGCCGCCAGAGTCGGCGGGGGCCTCAAGCGGATCGCAGCGCAGCACGCCAAGGGAAAGCTTACCGCGAGGGAGCGCCTTGACGTGCTGCTGGACGAGGGGTCGTTCGAGGAGCTCGACATGTATGTCGAGCATAACTGCGTCGATTTCGGCATGCAGGACCAGGTGATCCCCGGCGACGGCGTGGTCACCGGCTCGGGCACGATCAACGGCCGCCTCGTCTTCGTCTTCAGCCAGGATTTCACCGTGTTCGGCGGGTCGCTCAGCGAGCGTCACGCGCAGAAGATCTGCAAGGTGATGGACAGCGCGATGAAGGTCGGCGCGCCGGTCATCGGCCTCAACGACAGCGGCGGCGCGCGCATCCAGGAGGGCGTCGCCTCGCTCGGTGGCTATGCCGAGGTGTTCCAGCGCAACGTGCTGGCCAGCGGTGTCGTGCCGCAGCTTTCGCTGATCATGGGACCCTGTGCGGGTGGCGCGGTCTATTCCCCCGCGATGACCGACTTCATCTTCATGGTGAAGGATTCGAGCTATATGTTCGTCACCGGCCCCGACGTGGTCAAGACGGTGACCAACGAGGTCGTGACGCAGGAAGCGCTCGGCGGCGCCGTGACGCACACCACCAAGACGTCGGTCGCCGACAACGCGTTCGAGAACGACATCGAAGCGCTACTTGCGGCGCGCGATTTCTTCGACTTCCTGCCCGCATCCAATCGCGAGGGCGTGCCCGAGCGTTCTACCGCGGACGAATGGGACAGACTTGAGGAGAGCCTCGACACGCTGATCCCGGCGTCGGCGAACCAGCCCTACGACATGCACGAGCTGATCCGAAAGACCGTCGACGAAGGCGATTTCTTCGAGACTCAGCCGGCACATGCGGCCAACATCATCACCGGCTTCGGCCGGATCGAAGGCCGCACGGTCGGCTTCGTCGCGAATCAGCCGATGGTGCTGGCCGGCGTGCTCGACATCAATTCGTCGAAGAAGGCCGCCCGGTTCGTGCGCTTCTGCGATGCGTTCGAGATCCCGATCGTGACCTTCGTCGACGTCCCCGGCTTCCTGCCCGGCACCGCGCAGGAGCATAACGGCATCATTAAGCACGGCGCGAAACTGTTGTTCGCCTATGCCGAGGCGACCGTGCCCAAGATCACCGTCATCACGCGGAAGGCGTATGGCGGCGCGTACGACGTGATGGCGTCGAAGCACCTGCGCGGCGATCTCAACTATGCATGGCCGACCGCCGAGATCGCAGTGATGGGCGCGAAGGGCGCGGTCGAGATCATCTTCCGCGGCAAGACGCCGGAGGAGATCGCCGAACGCACCGCGGAATACGAGGCGCGGTTCGCCAATCCGTTCGTGGCGGCAAGCAAGGGCTTCATCGACGAAGTGATCCAGCCCCATTCGACCCGCCGCCGCATCGCGCTGGGTCTCCGGAAGCTCCGCGGCAAGGCGCTGGAAAATCCGTGGAAGAAGCATGACAACATCCCGTTGTGATCCGGCGGCTTGTTGCATGATGATAAGCACATTATCATGTCATGCGAAGGAGTCGTGACATGCAGACCGAACGCGTGACGTTTCTGACTACGCCCGATCACAAGGCAGCGCTCGATGCGTTCGCGGCGAACAGCGGCATGTCCGTCGGCCGCGTCGTGCGTGAAGCGACAACGCGGTACATTGCTGCACCGGCGTCGCACGACGAGGAAGCGGCATTGGCGTTTCTCGCACCGGAGATCGAGGCCGCTGTCGACGACATGAAGATGTCCATTCAGTCGATGCGGGAGAATATCGCGCGCACCTGCGCTGTGGTCGATGCGGTGTTGGCGGGCGAAAGACCGTGAGTGCGGGTGAGAAAGCATTTGGCGTTTTCAAGACGATCCTGACGCTGAAGGATCAGCTCGATGGTCTCGATCGAGACGTCGCTCAGCTTGGCGGGCGGCTCGCGGGTCTTGCCGGTGCGCATGGTGACCTGCGCGATCGGGTGTCTCGCTTGGAAGGGGTGATCGAAGGCGCTGCAATGGCGGCGGCCCAGCAGCGGAGGATCGAGCAATGATTGCGTTTCTTCTGCTTCAAGCCGCAGCCGTGGCGGCACCTGCACCAACCTGGAAGCTCGCGGATCGCACCAATCAGGCGGGTGTGCGCAGCATCTCCGCGTCGGTCACCGGCAACGATGGTCTGTCGCGGTTCGTGGTGAAGTGCGATGTCGCGGCCGAGCCTATCGTCTCGATCCAGTTCATCCAGCCGCAGCCGCTCGGGTCAGGCGCGGACAAACCCGTCGCGGTGCGCTTCGATGGCGGGCCGGCGTTCACCTATAACTGGCAGTTTCCGGGCACGGGGACCTACGTCACCGATCCCGAGGCGATCACCAGGCTGACGACGTTTCTGGTAAAATCGAAGACGGTACGGGTCGAGACCACCAACGGCGCGAACTTCGCGGTGCAGGCGAATTTCGTCGCGCCGACCAGTGATGCGATGATCCGGCAGGTGCTCGGCGTGTGCGGTTACACGCTGGGTGTCGTTCCCACGCCGCCGCCGCCACCGAAGGATGCGCAATGACATTGGGCCGCCTCAACCATGTCGGAGTTGCGACGCCGTCGATCGCGAAGTCGGTCGAGACGTATCGCCTGCTGCTCGGTGCGACCGCGATTGGCGAGCCCTTCGACCTGCCTGCGCAGGGCGTAAAGGTGTGCTTCATCGATGCGCCCAACACGCAGATCGAGCTGATCGAGCCGTATGACGAGAGTTCGCCGATCGCCGGCTTCCTGCGCAAGAACCCGGCCGGTGGTCAGCATCATGTCTGTTTCGAAGTCGCCGATATCGCCGCCGCGGTCGCCGACCTGAAGGCGAAGGGTGCGACCGTGCTGGGCGAGCCGCGGATCGGCGCGCATGGCACGCCGATCGTGTTCGTGCACCCCAAGGACTTTGGCGGCATGCTGGTCGAGTTGATGGAGACGCCGGGCGATACCGGCGCGCACTAGGAGAGATATGATGGCCGCGTACGAGCATATCCTGAGCGAACGGCGCGGCGACGTGCTGGTGCTGACGCTCAACCGGCCCGACCGGCTGAACGCCGCACCGCCGGCGATGTTCGAGGAGTTGCGCGCGGCGTTGGGCGACTTGAACAGTGCGCGCGCTGTTCTGATTGCGGGTGCGGGACGCGCGTTCTGCTCGGGCGCGGATGTCGGCGGCGGGGCGCTTGGTTCGGACAATCCAGGCGAGGCGACGTTCGCGGCACTGACCGGCAGCTACAATCCGACGATGACGGCGCTCGCCGACCTGTCGGTGCCGGTGGTCAGCGCGGTGCGTGGTCCTGCGGCAGGGATCGGCTGCAGCCTCGCGCTCGCTGCGGATTTCTGCGTCGCGAGCGAGAACGCGTATTTTCTCCAGGCGTTCGTGAATATCGGGCTGGTGCCGGACGGCGGCGCGTCGTGGATGCTGCCTCGCTTGATCGGGCGCGCGCGGGCAACGGAAATGATGATGCTCGGCGAGCGCGTGCCGGCCGCCAAGGCGCTCGACTGGGGAATGGTGCATAAGGTCGTGGCGGACGATGCGCTGGATGCCGAGGCGTTCGCGCTGGCGGAGCGGCTGGCGGCGATGCCGACGGTCGCGCTGGGGTTGATGCGCCGGGCGATTACGGCTGCGTACGAGACGGATTACGCGACCGCGATGCAGGCCGAAGCGGCGAACCAGCGCGACGCGCGTGGGTCTGCGGACTCGATGGAGGGCGGCCGCGCTTTCCTGGAAAAGCGCAAGCCGGTGTTCACCGGGAAATGACCTCCGCCTCCAACACCACCCCGGCATTTCTAACCACCACCCCGGCGGAGGCCGGTGCAACTCTCCGTTACAGCAACCTTTCCAATTGGGCCCCGGCCTTCGCCGGGGTGGTGTTCTCCGCATGACTGACAAACCGAACCCCACCCTCGCGGACTGGCAGGCCGCCGCCGCCAAGGAAGTAAAGGGCGCCGACCTCACCTGGCCGACACCCGAAGGCATCGACGTCAAGCCGCTCTACACCGCGGACGACGTCACCGCCGACCCCGGCCTCCCAGGTTTCGCGCCCTTCACCCGCGGCGTCCGCGCGTCGATGTACGCCGGTCGCCCCTGGACGATCCGCCAATACGCCGGCTTCTCCACCGCCGAAGCCTCGAACGCCTTCTACCGCCGCAACCTCGCCGCCGGCCAGAAAGGCCTCTCGGTAGCATTCGATCTCGCCACCCACCGCGGCTATGATTCCGACCACCCCCGCGTCACCGGCGACGTCGGCAAGGCAGGCGTTGCGATCGATTCGGTCGAGGACATGAAGATCCTCTTCGACGGCATCCCGCTCGACAAGATGTCGGTCAGTATGACGATGAACGGCGCGGTGATCCCGATCCTCGCCTTCTTCATCGTCGCGGGCGAGGAGCAGGGCGTCGACCGCAAACTGCTCGACGGGACTATCCAGAACGACATCCTCAAAGAGTTCATGGTCCGCAACACCTACATCTACCCGCCCGAGCCGAGCATGCGGATCATCTCGGACATCTTCGGCTACACCAGCCGCGAGATGCCCAAGTTCAACAGTATTTCGATCAGCGGCTATCACATGCAGGAGGCGGGAGCGACGCAGCTCCACGAGCTCGCCTTCACGATCGCCGACGGCATGGAATATGTGAAATACGGCGTCGCGTCCGGGCTCGACATCGACAAGTTCGCCGGGCGGCTGTCGTTCTTCTTCGCGATCGGCATGAACTTCTTCATGGAGATCGCCAAGCTTCGCGCCGCCCGCGTGCTCTGGCACCGCGCGATGACGCAATTGGGCGCGCAGGACGAGCGCTCCAAGATGCTGCGTACGCACTGCCAGACCAGCGGCGTCTCGCTCACCGAGCAGGACCCGTACAACAACGTCATGCGCACGACGATCGAGGCGATGGCGGCGATGCTGGGGGGTACGCAGTCGCTCCACACCAACGCGCTCGACGAGGCGATCGCGCTGCCGACCGACTTCTCGGCACGGATCGCGCGCAACACGCAGATCGTGATCCAGGAAGAGACGGGGATGACCAAGGTCGTCGACCCGCTCGGCGGCAGCTATTATATCGAGAGCCTGACGCAGTCGCTGGTCGACGGCGCCTGGACGCTGATCGAGCGGATCCAGTCCGAGGGCGGCATGGCGAAGGCGGTCGCGGCGGGCTGGCCCAAGGCGATGATCGAGGAAGCCGCCGCCGGCCGCCAGGCGCGCGTCGATCGCGGCGAGGACGTCATCGTCGGGGTGAACAAGTACAAGCTCGCCGAACAGGACGCGATCGAGATCCTCGACGTGGACAACGTCGCAGTGAGGGCGGGCCAAATCGAACGCATCGAGCGGGTGAAGGCCGCGCGGGATGAGGCGACATGCCGTGCTGCCCTCGATGCGTTGCGGGAAGGCGCGAAGGGCTCCGAAAACCTCCTCGCGCTTGCGGTCGAGTGCGCCCGCGCCCGCGCCACGCTCGGCGAAATCTCCTCCGCGATGGAAGACGTGTTCGGCCGCTACGGCACGCAGCCCACCCCCGTCTCCGGCATCTATGGCGGCGCTTACGAAGACGATGCACGCTGGACCCGCCTCACCGACGGCGTCGAAGCCACCGAACGCCGGATGGGGCGTAAGCCGCGCATGCTGGTCGCCAAGATGGGCCAGGACGGCCACGACCGCGGCGCCAACCTAGTCTCGTCGATGTTCGGCGACCTCGGCTTCGAGATCGTCCCCGGCCCGCTGTTCCAGACCCCCGCCGAAGCCGCCGCGCTCGCGCTCGAAAACGACGTCGATATCGTCGGTGCCTCGTCACTCGCCGCCGGCCACAAGACGCTGATCCCCGAGCTGATCGGCTATCTCCGGGAGGCGGGCCGCGCGGATATCAAGGTGATCGCGGGTGGCGTTATCCCCGCACAGGACTATCAGGCGCTGCGCGATGCCGGGGTCCAGGCGATCTTTGGACCCGGCACCAACCTGATCCAGGCCGCCGAGGACGTGTTGAAACTCCTCGGCCACAACATGGCCCCGCAAGAGGAAGCCGCCGAATGACGACCACTACGCTGATGTCCCCCTCCCGCCTGCGGGAGGGGCTAGGGGAGGGCAGTGCCGCGAACACTGCTGCCGCCGCTTCTGGACAGACCCTCCCCCGACCCCTCCCGCAGGCGGGAGGGGAGTCTAGGACCGACTGGACTCGCGCGGAAATCGCCGCGCTGTTCGACCTCCCGTTCGACGAACTCATGTTCCGCGCGCAGACCGTCCACCGCGCGCATCACGCGATCGGCGAAGTCCAGCTCTGCACGCTGCTGTCGATCAAGACCGGCGGCTGCCCCGAGGATTGCGGCTATTGCTCGCAGTCCGCGTCGTCCGACTCCGGCCTGAAGGCGGAAAAGCTGATGGACGTCGACGCGGTGCTCGCCGACGCCGCGCAGGCCAAGGCCGCCGGCTCGCAGCGTTTCTGCATGGGTGCCGCCTGGCGCAACCCGAAGCCGCGCGACATGCCGAAGGTCGTCGCGATGGTCGAGGGCGTCCGCGCGATGGGGCTCGAGACGTGCATGACGCTCGGCATGCTCGACGCGGACCAGGCCAAGCAGCTCGCCGAAGCCGGCCTCGATTACTACAACCACAACATCGATACCTCGCCCGAGAATTACGGCAACGTCATCACCACGCGCACCTTCGGCGATCGCCTCGATACGCTGGCGAACGTCCGTGACGCCGGGATCTCGGTCTGCTGCGGCGGGATCGTCGGCATGGGCGAGACGCGCAGCGACCGCGTCGGCTTCGTCCACGCGCTCGCCACGCTGCCGCGCCACCCCGAGAGCGTGCCCGTCAACGCGCTGGTCCCGGTCAAGGGCACGCCGCTCGGCGACATGCTCGCCGGCACGCCGATGGCGCAGATCGACGACATCGAGTTCGTCCGGACGGTCGCCGTCGCGCGGATCACGATGCCGCTCAGCATGGTGCGGCTGTCGGCCGGGCGCGAGAGCATGTCGGAGGCTACCCAGGCGCTCTGCTTCATGGCCGGCGCGAACTCGATCTTCACCGGCGACAAGCTGCTGACCACCGGTAACGCCGGCGACAGCGCCGACGCGACGCTGCTGGCGAAGCTGGGGATGAAACCGATGGTCGGCGCGGAGCCGATGAGAGAGGCCAAGACATGCTGCTGATCGCACTTTTGATGGCCGCCGCGCCGATGCAGTCGCAGGCGACGATGAACGCGTCCGCCGGCACGAGTTACGCGCGGGCGGATGCAGCAATGACTGCGCAGTGGAAGCGGACCTACGCCTACATGAAGGGTCGCGACGCGCAGGACGGGTCGCGCGGCGGCGGGTTCGGCTATGCGGCGGCGCTGCTGGAGAGCCAGCGCGCGTGGCTCAAGTTCCGCGATACGCAGTGCGTGATCGAAGGCGGGCAATACGCGGGCGGTTCGGCGCAGGGCATGACAATTGCCGGGTGTAGGACCGACCTGACGCAGGCCCGCACGAAGCAACTCAAGACGATGATTTGGTACCAATAACCAGTCCGCACCCGGACCGCGTCCGGCAAGACGGCACAGAGTAGGGCGAGTGATGTTCAAGAAAATCCTGGTCGCCAATCGGGGCGAGATCGCGTGTCGGGTCATGCGGACCGCCAAGGCGATGGGCATCAAGACCGTCGCGGTCTATTCCGACGCCGACGCGCGCGCGCCGCACGTGCTGATGGCCGACGAGTCCGTCCGGCTCGGGCCGGCACCCGCCGCGGAGAGCTATCTCAAGGCCGAGTTGATATTGCTCGCGGCCAAGGAAACCGGCGCGGACTGCATCCATCCGGGCTACGGCTTCCTCTCCGAACGCGAGAGTTTCGCGCTGGCCTGCGCCGAGGCCGGGATCGCGTTCGTCGGCCCCCCACCCAACGCGATCGCCGCAATGGGCGACAAGATCGAATCGAAGAAGCTCGCCAAGGCCGCGGGCGTCAACGTCGTGCCGGGCTATCTCGGCGAGATCGACAGCACCGATCACGCGGTCGAGATCGCCGGCGGCATCGGTTATCCGGTGATGATGAAGGCGTCGGCCGGCGGCGGCGGCAAGGGCATGCGGCTGGCGTACAGCGAACAGGACGTCCGCGAAGGCTTCGAGGCGACCAAGCGCGAGGGGCTCGCCAGCTTCGGCGACGACCGCGTGTTCATCGAGAAGTTCATCGAAAGCCCGCGGCATATCGAGATTCAGCTGATCGGCGACCAGCACGGCAACATCGTCTATCTCAACGAACGCGAATGCTCGATTCAGCGGCGGCATCAGAAGGTCGTCGAGGAGGCGCCGTCGCCGTTCGTGACGCCGAAGATGCGGAAAGCGATGGGTGAGCAGGCCGTCGCACTGGCGCAGGCGGTGGGGTATTTTTCGGCGGGCACGGTCGAGCTGATCGTCTCGGGCGCGGACACGACGGGGGAGGGGTTCTACTTCCTCGAGATGAACACCCGGCTTCAGGTCGAGCATCCGGTGACGGAAGAGATCACTGGGCTCGATCTCGTCGAACTGATGATCCGTGTTGCGGCTGGCGAACCGCTCGGGTTCACGCAGGACGAGGTGAAGCTCAACGGTTGGTCGATCGAGAACCGTGTGTACGCGGAGGACCCGTATCGTGGGTTCCTGCCATCGATCGGTCGATTGGTGCGATATAATCCGCCCGAAACCTCCCCCCTCCCGCAAGCGGGAGGGGCCGGGGGTGGGCACGCGCTCTCCTCCACGGTTACGCTTGATGATGGCGCGAGCCCACCCCCCATTCCCCTCCCGCAAGCGGGCGGGGGGGAAGCGAGGGTCCGTGTCGACGACGGCGTCCGCGAGGGTGGCGAGGTCAGCATGTTCTACGACCCGATGATCGCCAAGCTCATCACCTGGGCGCCCACGCGCGACGGCGCGATCGCCGCGCAGATCGCCGCGCTCGACGCGTTCGAATTGGAGGGGCCGGGCAACAACATCGATTTCCTCTCGGCGATCATGCAGCACCCGCGCTTCCAGTCGGGCGCGCTCACCACAGGCTTCATCGCCGAGGAATATCCCGACGGCTTCCACGGCGCCCCCGCCGACGCCGAATTGCTGAAGACGCTCGCCGCCGTCGCAGCCTTCGCCGCGACAGCAGAAGCCGACCGCGCGCGCCGCATCGACGGCCAACTCGGCAAGCGCCTCCGCCCGCCCGCCGACTGGGTGGTGTCCATCGACAAGATCGACCACGCGGTGACGGTCTCGACCGACGGCATCATGGTCGACGGCGAAGAGCTCGACCTGTCGCTCGAATACACGCCCGGCGATCGCATGGTGGTCGCCGACGGTCATGAGACAGATGGCGACGAACACCTCACGATCCGCATCGCCAAGGCCCGCGCTGGCTTCAAGCTTACCGCACGAGGGGCAAGCCATGTCGCCCGCGTCCTTCCCGCTCGCGTCGCGCCGTACACCGCGCATCTGATCGAGAAGGTCGCGCCCGATCTGTCGAAGTTCCTGATCTGCCCGATGCCGGGGTTGCTGGTCCGGCTCGACGTCGCGGCGGGCGACAGGGTCGAGGCGGGGCAGCCGCTGGCGGTGGTCGAGGCGATGAAGATGGAGAACATTCTCCGCGCCGAGAAGACGGGCACGGTGAAGTCGGTCGCCGCGAAGACCGGGGACAGCTTGGCGGTGGATCAGGTGATCCTCGAGCTCGACTGAGTTAGCGCTTCACTCGTCCCGCCCGTCATGCCGGACTCGTTCCGGCATCCACCGTTCCGCACACCCGATAAAACGGAGCATGCGGGCCGGTGGGCCGGCGTCCGCCGGGGTGACGGAGAGGGAGGTACGTTTCTGACACCTAACGCCAGGCAGTTGACCGCACTATTGTTTCCCCGCGAAGGCGGGGACCCAGCCTGGGCTCCCGCCTTCGCGGGAGAACAAGGAAGGGTAGGCCGGCAGCTGTGTTTGCAGGACCGCGTCCCCCCCTAACACCACCCCGGCGAAGGCCGGGGCCCAGTTGGGAGCGGCAGGTGATTGAGGCCAGCGCTCCGTTACAGCGACCTTTCCAACTGGGCCCCGGCCTTCGCCGGGGTGGGACGTGTGATGGGAACGCGCTTATCCTGAGGCCTTGCCGAAAACAGCGGCAGCGGTGCCGGTACCCAAGCCCAACGCTACCACCCCTCCCGTTTCCCGCCCTACCGCTGTAAAGCACCCCGGATGACCCTCCTCCGTTACCTCGCCGCGCTCCTCCTCCTAGCCACCGCGCTCCCCGCGATCGCGCAGGACGAGCCCAAGGTCGCGACCGTTGCCGCCAGCCTGACGCAAGCCTCCGCCGAGCTCCAGGCGATCGACGATGCCACGCCCGCCGCACGCGACGACAAGGCGCGGCAAGCCCTCCGTACCCGCGCGCAAACCGTGCAGACCACCGCCGCCGACGCCGTCCGCACGCTCACCCCCGAGATGGCCCTCGTCCAGGCGCGCGTCGCGGAACTCGGCGCCGCCACCCCCGGCGTGGTCGAAGCGCCCGAGATTCGCGCGCAACGCAAGCTCCTCGCGCAGAGCCAGTCCACGATCGACTCCGCGATCAAGCGCGCGCGCCTCATCGGCATCGAGGCCAAGCAGCAGATCGACGACATCGGTGCGGCCGAGGCGGAGGAACTCGGCCAGCAATTGTCCGAAAACACCGGCTCGCCGCTGTCGCCGACATTGTGGGCCGCGATCGTCGATCACCTGCCGCGCGACACCGCGCGCATGATGCGGTTCGCCAATGTCGAGATCCGCCAGTTCGGCGCGCGGTTCGACATGCGCGCCGGCACCGGCCTGCTGATCGGAATCCTGACCGCGCTGGTGCTGATCGTGCCGTTGCGGCGCTGGCTGCACGGCGTCGGACGGCGCTACGCAACCAACCACGCGCCCGGCGGTCGCCTGCGACGCTCGGCCTACGCGCTATGGCTGGTCGTGATCGGCACCGCGCTGCCCGGCTTCGCCGCCTGGGCGATCGTCGCGTCGCTGCGCTGGGCCGGGCTCGTGTCGCCCGCCTGGAGTCGGTTCGGCGCGCTCTTCGTCGGGATCACATGGTTCTGCGCGTTCGTGTCGTCGCTCGGCGGCGCGCTCTTGCTGCGCGGCCAGTCGACGTGGCGGCTGCTGCCGATCGGCGACCCGGCCGCACAGGCGCTGCGCCCGTACACCTGGATGGCCGCCGGGCTGATCTTCTTTGGCCAGTTGCTGATCGCGACCAACATGCTGATCGGCATCAGCGCGCCCGCATCGAGCGCCGCCAACGCGGTCGTTGCGTTGCTCCACATCGTCCTGCTCGGCGCGATTTTGGTGACGCTCGGCCGGTTGCGCGCCGCCGCGCTGCCTGACCCGACGAAGCCCGCGCGCAATACGCTGCTCGCGATCGTCGCGACGCTGGTCTGGCTGGTGCTGCTCGTCACATTGGTCGCCGGGCTGATCGGCTATGTGAACTTCGCGCTGAAGGTCGCGACGTGGCTGCTGTGGGGCGCGATCGTCGGCGCGTCGCTGTACCTGATGATGACCTTCACCGACGACGCGTGTCGGACGTTGCTGTCGAGTGGCAACCGTCTCGGCCGGTCGGCGAACAGCGGCTTCGGGGTCGACAACAAGACCGTCGACCAGATCGGCGTGCTGCTGTCGGCGGTGCTGCGGCTGTTGCTGATCCTGCTCGCGGTCGGCGCGGTGATGGCGCCGTTCGGGGCGGGCGTCGGGTCGGCGTTCGAGCTGTTCGGGACGGTCGCGAACGGCGTCACGATCGGCCAGGTCACGATCTCGCCGGGCGCCGTGCTGCGCTCGATCGCGGTGCTGTTCGTCGCGCTCGCGATCATGCGCGGGCTGCAGCACTGGCTGGTGAACAGCTATCTGCCGACCACCGCGATGGATGCGGGCGCGCAGAATTCGGTGATGATGGTCGCGCGCTATGCCGGGATCATCGCCGCGGTGCTGTGGGCGCTCGGCGCGCTCGGCATCGGCATGGAGAAGCTCGCCGTGGTGCTTGGCGCGCTGTCGGTCGGGATCGGTTTCGGCCTCCAGGCGATCACGCAGAACTTCGTGTCAGGGCTGATTCTGCTCGCCGAACGCCCGGTCAAGATCGGCGACCTCGTCCGGATCGGCAACATGGAGGGCGACGTGAAGCGGATCAACGTCCGCTCGACCGAGATCCAGGTGGCGGACCGCTCGACGTTGATCGTCCCGAATTCCGAGCTGATCACCAAGACGATCCAGAACATGACGCTGGCAGCACCCATCGGCCGGATCCAGCTGCAATTCTCGGTGCCGCTCGAGGAGGATCTCGACGCGGTGCGGACGATGTTGTTCGCGGCGTTCGCGGAGAAGCACGAGGTGCTCGACGATCCCGAGCCCAAGGTGTTCATCGATTCGATCGACGCCGGCCGCGCCAAGTTCAACTGCTTCGCGTACGTCGCGAGCCCGCGCGATGCCTATCCGATGCGCAGCGAACTGCTGTTCACGCTGCTCCGCCAGTTCCGCGAGGCGGGCATCGAAGTCGGCTCGACCGCGACCAAGATGGAGATCGTCGGTAGCATGCCGACTCCGCCCGTCTCCGAGCAGACCCCTGATCAGAATAGAGCGTAAGGCAAGGACACGGTGAATTTCGATCCAGCCGCCATGGTTCCGCGCGGGCGGATCCGCACGGTGGTGACCGATCGGGGTGCCGTCGTCGGGTCATAGGTCCAGCTGCCGCCGTTGTTCGACGAGAAGTCCACATCGTCCGTGGTGCTCGCCGGGCTGGCATAGGTGACCGCCAGCGAAGATGCGGGCGTGCCTTCCGCCGTCATGACATACGCGGTCGAAGCGGTCCCGTCGCCATCGAGCGCGATCTGTAGCCGGGCGGGCGTAGGCAATGTGAACGCCAGCGTGTTGCCGTCCAGCGCGAACGGATTGGGGTTCTCGATCTGCATCGCCATGCGCAGTTTCGCGCCGGGAATGGCCTTCGGGTTGTTGGTCGTCGCCGAGGCTTCCCATGTCGCGCGTTGCGTGATCGTGACGATGGCGTCGCGCGCCACCGTGATCGTCACGTCGACCGACGCGATCTTGTTGCCGACATCGTTGTCGCCTAACGCGCAGATGCCTGCAACGGCGACACCGTCACAGAATCTCCATGCCCAGCGAACCTGGAAATTGCCCTTGTAGATTCCCGCAGGCGGTGCCGTCGCACTGATCGGCTTGATATAGATCGGCACCGAAGCCTTGCTGGTGCTCAGCAACGACAGCGTCGAGCCCTCGATATACGACTGGCTGGTGTTCGCGACGAACGGCGTGGTGCCGTCCTGGCTTGCGGATAGCGAATAGGTGATCGATCCGCCCGTAGTGGCGGTCAGCGTCAGCGGGGCCGTCGTCAGGAGCGTCGCGCGCAGGTAATCGGCGCCGAGCAACGTCAGGATGCTGACGTTCGTGCATTTGAACGATCCCGTGGTCGCGATGAAGCCCGCCGTCGGCACCGCGGTCGGTGACAGGGTGCCCATATTGGCGGTCGACGGCGTCACGATATCGCACGCAAACGCCGGGGCCGCGGCGACCCCGAGACACAGCAACACCGCGGCGACCAGTCGCTTTACGCCGCGCGCCGACGCCGTTGCCAGACCATGTTCGATACCCACCGCATCCCTCGCACCCGTTTCGATGCTTCAGCGCTATCCCCACATTCGTTAATGCGTTTTGAAGAACCGGAAACGGGTGTTTTCGCGCATCGAAATGGCCGGCGTCGGTCTTGCGAAGGCGCATAAAACGTTCACAACACGGTGATGACGATCACCCCTCCGCGATACCGCGCCCGATGAGCGCACAGCCCCGCACGATCCTGATCGCGAGCGTCGCCACCGCCGCGCTCGCCGGGCTGTTGTTCGGTTTCGACACCGCAGTGATCGCGGGGGTAACCGGCGCGCTGAAGGCGAAGTTCGCGCTTAGCGAGGCGTGGCTCGGCTTCACCGTGTCGTCCGCGCTCTGGGGTACGTTGATCGGCGCGTTGTTCGTGGGCACGCTCGGCGATCGCTACGGCAGCCGAAACGTCCTGCGGATGCTCGCCTTTCTCTACGTCGTCACCGCGCTCGGCTGTGCACTGGCGTGGAACTGGCACAGCTTCATCGGCTTCCGCTTCATCAACGGCATCGCGATCGGCGGCTCGTCGGTGCTCGCGCCCGCCTATATCGCCGAACTGGCACCGCCTGCCCAGCGCGGGAAAATGGTCGGCGGGTTCCAGTTCGCCGTGATCCTCGGCATCCTGCTCGCCTATGTCTCGAACGCGGTCATCGGTTCGCTCGAACTCGGCGATGTCGAGTGGCGATGGAAGCTGGGCATCGTTGCAGCCCCCTCGCTGGTGTTCTTCGCGCTCCTGTTCCGCATCCCCAATTCGCCGCGCTGGCTGCTCGCCAAGGGCCGCGACGTCGAGGCGAAGCAGGTGCTCGCGCTGGTCGGCATGAGCCCCGACGTCGCGCGCGCCGAACTCGATGCGCCCAAGGGCGATGCGTCGCTGTCCTGGACGCGCCACCGCAAGCCGATCACGCTCGCCTTCCTGGTCGCGATGTTCAACCAGTTCAGCGGCATCAACGCGTTCCTCTATTACCTGAACGATATCTTCAAGGCGTCCGGCGGCAGCCTCTCGCCCGATCTCCAGGCGGTGATGATCGGGGTCGCCAACATGGTCTTCACGCTGCTCGGCATGCTGCTGATCGACCGGATCGGGCGGCGAACGCTGCTGCTATGGGGCTCGGCCGGCATGACCGCGGCGCTGACCGTCGGCGGGCTGGCGCTGCTCGGCGTGCTGCCCAACTGGCTGCTGCTACCGTCGCTGATCGTCTTCATCATGTTCTTCGCGCCGGGTTCGGGCGCGGTGATCTGGGTCTATATCTCCGAGGTCTTCCCGCAGAACGTCCGTGCGCGCGGATCGAGCATCGGCTCGTCGAGCCATTGGGGCTGGAACGCGGTGATCGCGCAGGTCTTCCCCGTCGCCGCGGCATGGTCGGCAGGCGCCCCGTTCCTGTTCTTCGCGGCGATGATGGCCGTCCAGTTCGTCACCGTGTTCCTCTACTTCCCCGAGACCAAGGGCGTGCCGCTGGAGGAGATGGAAGCGCATATGTCGCGATAACCCGCGCATGTGACGAAAGCGCCGCCGAACCGGCACAATCCTGCGACAATTGCCGCCTAATCGGCATGCTCGATCATCGGGGTGGAACGGGTATGCGCAGTTTGGGTCTGGTTCTGGCAGTGAGCATGCCTGCAATGGTGGCCGCGCAGCAGGCACCGTCGCGTCCCGCCGCCGCGCCCGCCGCGCAAGCGCCCGAGCAGGACGAGGGCGCAGAATCCGAGGAGATCGTCGTCACGGGTTCGCGCAAACTGCCCGGCGCGGTGATCGGCGATATCCCGCCCGACCAGACGCTGGGCCAGGCCGAGATCCGCTCCTACGGCGTCAGCACGGTCTCCGACCTGCTCAACGAACTCAGTCCGCAGACCACCAGCGGTCGCGGCAGCGGCGGCGCGCCGGTCGTGCTGCTCAACGGCCGCCGCATCTCCAGCTTCAGCGAAATTCGCGACATCCCGACCGAGGCGATCCAGCGCGTCGAGATCCTGCCCGAGGAGGTCGCGCTCAAATACGGTTATCGTGCCGACCAGAAAGTCGTGAACTTCGTCCTGCGCCGCCGCTTCCGCGCGGTGACCGCCGAGGCCGCCGACACGCAGGCAACCGAGGGTGGCGGCAACACCCCCAAGGGCTCGCTCGACATGCTCAACATCGCGCGCGATCGCCGGCTCAACCTGCACGTCGAATACACGTCGAGCGAGCCGCTAACCGAATCGCAGCGCGACATCCTCCAGCCTCAGCGCACCGCGAACAGCGCGCTCGGCGCGGACGGCGCCGTCGTCGACCAGCGGCCGTTCCGCACGCTCCAGTCCGCGACCAGCACCTTCACCGCGAACAGCGTCTATGCGCGCAACATCTTCGGCAACATCGGCGCGACGATCAATGGCCGCCTCGAATCGACCGACAGCCGCAGCCTCAACGGCCTGCCCGTCGTTGCGCTGACTCCGTTCGGCAGCACCACGTCCGTCAATCGCGCGATCGAGGACGACGGCGTCCTGCCGCTGACCCAGCGCACCTCGTCGATCGCCGCGCATCTCGGCACCACGCTCAACGGCGATATCGGCACGTGGCGGTGGAACGTGACGGGCAATTACGATCGCAGCGACACGCAGACCTTCACGGAGACCGGCGTCGACGCGAGCGCTTTCGCTGCCCGCATCCGCGCCGGCGATCCGACCGCGAACCCGTTCGGCCGCCTGAGCGCGAGCGACTTCGGCGCACTGCCCGGCAACCGTGCCTATGCGACGCAGAGCACCGGCGAAGTCGACGCGGTCGCGAACGGTAACCTCTTCTCGCTGCCCGCAGGCTCGGTCTCGACGACGATCAAGCTCGGTGCCGAAACCGCCGATTTCAAAAGCCGCTCGTACCGCACCGTCAATCTCCTGGGGGTCGATACGCAAGGCCGGGTGTCGCGCGACACGGTCAACGGGCAGGTCAATGTCGACGTGCCGCTGACGAGCCGGTCGAAGGACGTGTTGCCGTTCCTCGGCACGCTGTCGGCGAACTTCAATCTTGCCGAGGATCATCTGTCGGACTTTGGCACGCTGCAAACACTCGGCTACGGCGCGAACTGGTCGCCGATCGAAGGCGTGCGCGTGATCGCGTCCGTAACCGACACCGACGAGGCGCCGACCGCGCAGCAGCTCGGCAACCCGTCGATCACCACGCCCAACGTCCGCGTGTTCGACTATGTGCGCGGCGAGACCGCGACCGTCACGACGATCAGCGGCGGCAATCCCGGGCTGGTCGCGGACAATAACCACGTCAAGAAAGTCGGGCTGACGCTGAAGCCCTGGTCCGGCAAGGACCTCTCGATCACCGCCAATTATGTCGAGAGCCGGGTCGACAACCCGATCGCGGCCTTCCCGGCAGCGACCGCGGCGATCGAGGCGGCGTTCCCCGATCGCTTCCAGCGCGACGCGGGCGGCGCTCTGCTGCAGGTCGATCGGCGGCCAATCAATTTCGCGCGCAGCGATCGCTCCGAACTACGCTGGGGAATCAACTTCTCCGCGCCGCTCAAGTCGAAGATCCAGCGCGAGCTCGAGGCGTATCGTGCCGGCACCGGTCCCAACCCGTTCGAGGGTCTGCAACCGCCAGGTGGCTTCCGTCGTCCCGGTGGCGCAGGCGGCGACGGACCGCGCGGTGAGGGCGCACGCGGCGACGGTGCGCGTGCCGGTGGTCCCGGCGCTGGTGGTCCCGGCGGCGGAGCCGGCGGTGGACGTGGCTTCGGCGGACGTGGCGGGCAAGCCGGTGGACGAATCCAGTTCGCGGTCTACCACACCTGGCACTTCACCGACCGCGTCCTCGTCGCAGACGGCGGGCCTAGCCTGAACCTGCTGAACGGCGACGCGATCGGCAACAGCGGCGGGCAGGCGCGTCACGAGCTGGAGGCGCAGGCGGGATACACCAACAACGGCCTCGGCGCGCGCATTTCCGCCAACTACGCCACCGGCACGCGCGTCAACGGCGGCACGATCGCCGCGCCCGAGACGCTCAACTTCGGCGGCCTCGCCACCGCCAATGCCCGCCTGTTCGCCGATCTTGGCCAGCGACTCGAATGGGTAAAGGCGCATCCGTGGCTGCGCGGCATGCGCGTCAGCCTGTCGGTCGACAACGTCTTCAACACCCGCCAGCGCGTTACCGACGCGACCGGCGCCGTCCCCAACACCTACCAGCCCGACTATCTCGACCCGCTTGGCCGCACCGTCCGCCTCAGCATCCGCAAGCTGTTCTTCTAACGGGGCAACGGTCGCCGCGGATCACTGGCTCAGTCGGACCGACAGCCGGACCGTCCGCGGCGCCCCCGGGAAGATCCACACCGGGCTGTACGAACTCTGCGCGAACCGGGCGTCGAACAGATTGTCGGCCTCGGCGCGCACCGACAGGCGCCGCGAGACCGCGTATTCGACCGCCGCCTTGGCCTTCACATAGTCGGGCAGGACGAGCCCGCTGGTATCGATCGCCCCCGCCCGCTTGCCGACATAGCTGGCACCGGCGCTGATCGATGGCCCACGCCCCTCGTCGTCGAGGAAGCGCCCGATCGCGAACACTGTCGCGGCATGTTCGGGCACGTTCAACACGCGGTCGGTCGCGAAGATGCTGTCGTCGGTCCGCGCGCGCGTCCACGCATAGTTCGCGACGACCTGCCAGCGCTTCGCCAGGCGCACCGACGCGTCGAACTCGATCCCCTTGCTCGACAGCTTGCCGACCGGCGCGAGGAAGTTCGGATCGACCGGGTCGTTGGTCAGGATGTCGCGCTTGGCGATGTCGAAATACGTCACCGCGACGTCGACGCCCGGCAATGCGGCCGTGCCGCCGATCTCGTATCCCTTGCCGCGTTCGGGTGCGAAGCCCTGGTTGTCGCGCCCTGTGCCCGAGTTGAGCAGGAAGCTTTCGCCCCAGTTCGCATGGACCGCGAAGACGTCGTTCAGCGCGTATCGGCCACCCAGCCGGAAGTTCACCGGCTCGTCGACCGTTCGCCCGACCACGCCGGTACGGTTGTTGCGGATCTGCTGGCGATACGCGTCGAAGCGGACGCCGCCGGTCAACGTGAACCGATCGGTCACGTCCCACATGTCCTGCGCATACAGCGTGGCGGACCGCCGCGTCTCGTCATTGTCCGTGAACGGCGCCAGCGGCAGCGCCTGCCCGCCGTAAACCGGCGCGAACACGTCGATCGCATACGGGTTGGCCGCAGTCGGGTTCCGCCGCAACAGCCCCTCGTGATAGTCGAGCGTATAGCCCTTCACGCCGACGCTGGCACGGTGCGCGCCGAACCGTCCGGTGAGTTCCAGCCGCGCGGACAGATCGTCGACGGTATAGTCGCGCGCGCGTCGCTGGCGCCACAGCGTCTGGCCGCCGACGAGCCGCGACTGGTCGGACGAGAACCCGCGGAGCGATCCCGTCCGCCAGGCCACGCCACCGTTGAGCGAGATACGGTCGTCGAGCCGTGCCTCGCCGGTCAGCTGGTGACGCTGGTTGCGAAACCGCGTCGTGCCGTCGCCGGGCTCCCCGTAGAAGCGCGACCGGGGCAACGCGTTGGCGTCGCCGCCGATCGCCGGGATGCCGCGGTCGAACGGCGCATCGAACCGCGTGATCTCGCCGACATAGGTCAGCCGAAGGCCATCGCGCGGCGCCCAGGTCAGCGAGGGCGCGACGACGCGGCGGCGCAACGGCACGAAATCGCGCCAGCCATCGCTGTCCTCGGTGGCAACGACGATCCGCGCGGCGATCGTGTCGGATAGCGGACCCGTCGCGTCGATCTCGACGCGGCGCGTATCGAACGAGCCATAGGTGAACGTCGCGGTCGCGGCCGGCGTGAAGCGCGGAGTCTTGCTGACGATGTTGACGCGGCCGCCCGGATCGATGTCGCCGAACAGCGCGCCGGCCGGGCCCTTCAACACCTCGATCCGCTCGGTCGTCGCGGGATCGCGCGGCGGCGCGAGGCCCCGATTGGCGAGGAATCCGTCGACATAATATTCGGCGCCGCCGTCGGGCGTGCCGAGAAACCCACGGATCGCGAAATTGTCGAGGAAGCCGCCGCGGTTGTTCTGGTTGCTGACGCCGCTGACGAGTTCGAGCGCGTCGCCGAGCCGGTACGTCCCCGCCGCGGTGAGCAGGTCGCGCTCGAGCGAGCGACTGGATTGCGACATGCGTTCGGTGGCGAGGTCCGACGACAGGGTCCGATCCGCCCGTGTGCTGCGCGTGCCGAGAACCACGATCGTCTCGGCCTCGCCATCGACCCGTCGTTCCTCGCGCTCCGGCTCGCGGTCGGCCTCGTCCTGCGCCTCGGCGGTAACGGGGCAGGCCAGCAGCAAAAGAATGCTCGCGAAGGCGATCGATCGTGGACGCGTCGACAAAAAATGTTGCCTTCTCTGTGATGATGTAACATCGCGATTGGCGGAGGTGCTTCGATCTTGTCAACCGTTTTCAGTCCAATGCCCGACGTCGCCGGAACGCCGGCCTCGGCGTCAGATACCCATGTGCAAGCTCCGGCGGGCGCGCCGTCCAAGCGGTCGCGGATCGTCTCGGTCGATGCGCTGCGCGGGTTCGTCATGCTGCTGATGCTCGTCGATCACACCCGCGAACTCTTCTATTACCCTATGCAGGTGAGCGACCCGATGGCGTTGCCCGCGACGCCGCCGACCCTGTTCTTCACGCGGCTCACGGCGCATCTGTGCGCGCCTGTCTTCGTGTTGCTGACCGGGCTCGCCGCATCGCTATACGCGGATTCCCGCGGCGGAGATGCCGGCGGCGGCAGGGCCGCGGCGTCGTCGTTCCTGCTGAAGCGCGGGCTGTTCCTCGTCGCGCTCGAAGTGACGGTCGTCAATTTCGCCTGGTCGTTCGATCCCACCCCCGCGATCGTCTATCTCCAGGTGATCTGGGTGATCGGGCTGTCGATGATCGCCCTGGCGGCGCTGGTCCATCTTCCGCGCATCGCCGTGCTCGTCCTCGGGCTGGCGATCGTGCTGGGCCATAACCTGCTCGATCCGATCACGTTTGCGCCCGACCAGCCGGGCTATGTCGCCTGGAGCATGCTGCACGACCGCGGGTTCATCGACCTGCCGTTCGGCGCGCGGGCGCGCACGTCCTACCCGTTGCTGCCCTGGATCGGGGTCATCGCGCTCGGCTGGTCGATCGGACCGTGGTTCGCGCGGCAAGTCGACCGCGATGTTCGTTGCCGCCGCCTGATGGTGACCGGCGCTGCTGCGCTCGCGCTGTTCGCGGTGCTGCGCGCGCTCAACGGCTACGGCGAACCGCTGCCGTGGCAGGTCGGTACGACGCCGCTCGCAACGGTCATGAGCATCCTCAACCTCACCAAATATCCGCCGTCCGCGGACTTTGTCCTGCTGACGCTCGGCATCGGCATGCTGCTTCTGGCGACGTTCGAGCGCACATCGGCGCGGCTGAACCGCGTACTGGTGGTGTTCGGATCGGCGCCGTTGTTCTTCTACATCCTGCACCTCTTCCTGCTCCACGGCGTGAACAGCCTGACCGGTGCGGTGACGGGCGGTGCGATCAAGGGGCTGGTCAGCGTCCCGAACGTCGCGTCGATCTGGCTCATTGCCGCCGCCGCCGCCGTCCCGTGCTGGTTCGCGTGCCGGTGGTTCGGACGGTTCAAACGGACCCATACCGGCTGGTGGTGGCGATACCTGTGAGACGTCCCGGCGTACCAGCGCAGATCGCCTCGAAACTCGACGTATCTATCTGTTGCCCGCCGACAAAGCGTGGCTATGCTGCGACGATATCATTCTGAAACACGGGGTAATGTTCGCATATGGCTTTGAAAATGACCGCGCTTGCCGGCGTCGCCGCAATTGCTCTCGTCTCGCCCGCATTCGGTCAGGGCCAGCGCGCAGCGACCCCCGCGGCAAAGCCTGCACCGGTCGCCGATCTCGTCAAGTCGGTCGATATTCCCTACCAGCAATTCACGCTGAAGAACGGCCTGCGCGTCGTCGTGCACACCGATCGCAAGGCGCCAGTGGTGGCCGTGTCCGTCTGGTATAATGTCGGCTCGAAGTTCGAGCCCAAGGGCAAGACCGGCTTCGCGCATCTGTTCGAGCATCTGATGTTCAACGGCTCCGAGAACGCACCCGGCGACTTTTTCGAACCGCTGAAGCAGGTCGGCGCGACCGACTTCAACGGCACCACCTATTTCGACCGCACCAATTATTTCGAGACGGTGCCGACCGCGGCGCTCGATCGCGCGCTGTTCCTCGAATCCGACCGCATGGGCTATCTTACCGGCGCGATCACGCAGGGCGTGCTCGACGAGCAGCGCGGCGTCGTCCAGAACGAGAAGCGCCAGGGCGACAACCAGCCCTACGGCCTGACCCAGTACAAGATCACCGAGGGCCTGTTCCCCGCGGATCACCCGTACGGCCACACCACGATCGGCTCGATGGCGGATCTCGATGCCGCCTCGCTGCAGACGGTGAAGGACTGGTTCAAGGATCATTACGGCCCGAACAACGCGGTGCTCGTACTCGCCGGCGACGTCGATACGGCGACCGCCAAGCGGCTCGCGGAGAAGTATTTCGGCGGCATCCCGAAGGGCCCCGAAAGCATCGTCCCGCCCGCGCCGATCCCGACCCTGCCGGCACCGGTCAGCGAGACGATCAAGGACCGCGTCGCCGCCGTCATGGTCAGCCGCAACTGGGTGGTGCCCGGCCTGAACGACAAGGACGGCACCGCGCTCGACGTCGCGGCAGGCGTGCTCGGCGGCCTCGCCAGCAGCCGGTTCGACACCGCGCTGGTCAAGAAGGAGAAGCTCGTCGTCAGCATCTCCGCCTATAACCGCAGCTTCAGCCAGCTCGGCATGTTCGGCATCCGTGCGATCGTCCGGCAGGGCGTCGACCCCGCGCTCGTATCGAAGCGCATCGACGAGATCATGGCGGACTTCATCAAGAACGGGCCGACCGCCGACGAGGTCAGCCGCGTCGCAACGACGACCGCGGCCAGCACGATGGAAGGCCTCGAGTCCGTCGGTGGGTTCGGCGGCAAGGCGGTGACGCTGGCCGAGGGCGCGCTGTATTCGAACGATCCGGGCTTCTATAAGAAACAGCTCCTGCAGCTTGCAGCCGAAACGCCCGCGAGCGTGAAGGCCGCGGCGGCCAAGTGGCTGTCGCGCCCGGCCTATTCGCTGACTGTCGTGCCCGGGCCGCGCGACGCCTATGCCAACGCGGTCGTGCCGCCCAAGGTCGACGTACCGCCGGCCGCTGACGTGCCGTTCAAGGGTACGCGCGGGCCGCTGCCCGGCGTCGGCACCGTAGCTGGTCTCAGCTTCCCGGCGGTCCAGCGTACCCGTCTCGCGAACGGTATCGAGCTGGTCTACGCGCAGCGCACCGCCGTTCCTGTTACGCAGGCGGTGCTCAGCTTCGATGCGGGCGTTGCGGCCGACGTCCCCGGCAAGCTCGGTACGCAACAGCTGACGCTGTCGATGATGGACGAAGGCACGCCGACCCGCGATTCGGTCGCGCTTGCCGAAGCCAAGGAGCGGCTCGGCGCGGAAATCGGCACGGGTGCGTCGAACGACCGGACCTTCCTGTCGTTGCAGGTGCCGAGCGCCAATCTCGCACCCGCGGTCGACCTGTTCGCCGACATCGCGCAGAATCCCGCGTTCGCCGATGCCGAGGTCGCGCGCGTCAAGAACCAGCAACTCGCGCAGATCGCGCAGGAACTGACCAGCCCGCAGGGGCTGGCGACGCGTGTCCTGCCGCCGCTGCTCGGGCCGAACTCGCCCTATGCCAAGGCACAGGGCAGTGGTGATCCGAAGGCGGTGGCGGCGCTGACCCGTGCCGATCTGGTCGCGTTCCAGCAGGCATGGCTGCGGCCCGACAAGGCGAAGATCTTCGTCGTCAGCGATCGTCCGCTCGCCGAGGTGAAGGCGACGCTCGACGCGCGCTTCGGAACATGGCGGCCGACCGGGGCGGCGGGCGTCAAGGCGTTCCCGGCGACGGTGACGCCGTCCGCGCCGAAGATCGTGCTGATCGACCGGCCGGACAGCCCACAGTCGCTGATCATCGCGGGCGTGCCGACCGGATTGAAGGGCACGCAGGACCTGTTGCCGATCGCGACCGCGAACGATGCGCTCGGCGGCAGCTTCCTCGGCCGCGTCAACATGGACCTGCGCGAGAGCAAGCACTGGTCCTACGGCGTCTCGGGTCGCTTCCAGCAGTCGGAAAATGCCGCGCCGTACATCCTGTCGGCACCGGTGCAGGCGGACCAGACCGGCCCGTCAATCGCTGCACTGCGCAGCGATATCGGCGCGTTCCTCGGCAAGGAGCCGATGACGCAGGCGGAGTTCGATCGGGCGATCAACGGCGCGATCCGCTCGCTTTCGGGTAATTTCGAGACGTCCGATGCTGTACTGAGCGCGATGCAGCAGAACGATCTGCTCAAGCGGCCCGACAATTACTACGCGACGATCACGCAGCGATACCAGGGTCTTAACCTGCCGCAACTCAACACCGCGATCCAGCAGGCGCTCGACCCGAAGAAGACGATCTGGGCCGTGGTCGGCGATGCGAAGACGGTGCGCCCGCAGCTTGACAGCATCGGCCTCCCGGTCGAGGTCATTCCCGCGGCGTCGGTAGCCGGCGCCAAATGATTTCAGGAGAGAATGCAATGGCAAACGTCGATGGCAGCTGGGATTGCGTGGTAAAGTCGCCGCTGGGCGATCAGAAGATGACGCTGACCGTGAATAGCGCCGGCAGCACCTTCACCGGTGCGGTGTCGGGCGCGATGGGCGGCATGGACGTCACCGGTGACGTCGATGGCGACACGATCACCTGGAAGCAGAGCATGACCGTGCCGATGCCGATGACGCTCGACTGCAAGGCGACCGTCGAGGACGACGTCCTCAAGGGCAGCGTCGCAGCCGGCGCGTTCGGCAGCTTCCCGCTGACCGGCACGCGGACGGCCTGATCGCCTGAATTGCTACGAGAGGGGCTCGTCTTTCCACACGGAAAGGCGGGCCTTTTTCTTTTTCAGTCCGGGAGGGAAGGAAGAAGAAAATGAGTTCGACCACCCGTCTGTTTGCCGCCTGCGCCATCGCCGCGCTGGCTACCGCGACAACCACTCCCGCGACCGCGCAGAATTACGACGAACGCCCCGCCAAGATGGCGCCGCGCGACGTCGGCTACGACTATGTGCGCAAGGTGGTCGAGATTCCGATGCGGGACGGAGTGAAGCTCCACACCGTCATCATCGTGCCGAAGGGCGCGAAGGACGCCGGCATCCTTATGACCCGCACGCCCTATGATGCCGACGGCCAGACCAAGGTCGACAGCGGCACCTATGCCGGCATCCTCGAGCACGGCGACGGCGCGGGCGACGTGATCGCCGCAGCGGGCTATATCCGCGTGATCCAGGACGTCCGCGGCATGCACGGATCGCAGGGCATCTACATGATGAACCCCGCGCGCGCCGGCACTGCGCAGAACCCGACCAAGACCGACGATTCGACCGACACCTACGACACGATCGACTGGCTGGTGAAGCACGTCCCCGAATCGAACGGCCGCGTCGGGATCAGCGGGATCAGCTATGACGGCTTCCTGCCGCTGATGGCGCTGATCAATCCGCACCCGGCGTTGAAGGTCTCGGTGCCGATGAACCCGATGGTCGATGGCTGGCGCGGCGACGACTGGTTCCACAACGGTGCCTTCCGCGAGGGCATGATGCCCTACGTCCTCGGGCAGGAAGCGACCAAGGATGCCGGCACGCCGTGGATCACCGACACCGCCGACGATTATGACTATTACCTCAAGGGCGGTTCGGCCGGCGCGATCGGCAAGGCGCAGTGTCTCGAACAGCTCGGCTTCTGGCGCAAGATCACGCAGCATCCTGCGTACGACTCGTTCTGGTCGACCCAGGCAATGGACACCGTGCTCGCCGGCCAGCCATTGAAGGTACCGACGCTGATCGTCGGCGGGTTGTGGGATCAGGAGGACATCTACGGTGCGCCCGCGGTCTATCGCGCGCTGGAGCCCAAGGACACCGCCAACGACATGGTCTATCTGTCGATGGGCCCGTGGTATCACGGCCAGGAGGTGCGCGACGGCAGCGCGCTGGGCGCGATCAAATGGGATGCCGACACCGCCAAATGGTGGCGCTGGCACGTCCTCGCACCGTTCCTCGCACATTACCTGAAGAGCGACCAGCCGGCGATGGACGTCGCGCCGGTGACGATGTTCCAGTCGGGCCGCAACGAATGGCAGAGGCTCGACAAATGGGCGACCGCGCAGGCCGCGGGCACGCCATTGTACCTCAAGCCCGGCAGCGCACTCGGCTTCCAGGCGGCTGGCGGCGCGGCGACGACCGCGGATTACATCTCCGACCCCGCCGCACCCGTCAGCTACCGGGTGCGCCCAACGCTGCCGACCTATGCGAGCGGATCGACGTGGAAACAGTGGCTGGTCGACGACCAGCGCGCCGTCTCGGGCCGTCCCGACGTGCTGACTTTCACCACCAATGCGCTCACCACGCCGACGACGATCGCAGGCGTTCCGGAGGTGAACCTCACCGCCTCGACCAGCGGCACCGACAGCGACTGGGTGGTGAAGCTCATCGACGTGTATCCGGACGTCTATCCCGGCGACAAGGCGATGGCGGGCTATCAATTGTCGGTCGCGATGGACATTTTCCGCGGGCGGTATCGTGAGAGCCTGGCGGTCGCCAAGCCGATCGCGGCGAACGTGCCCTTGAAATACAAGTTCGCGCTGCCGACCACCAACCACGTCTTCCTGCCCGGCCACAAGATCATGGTGCAGGTCCAGTCGAGCTGGTTCCCGCTCTACGATCGCAACCCGCAGACCTTCGTCGCGAACATCTTCTTCGCGCAACCGAAGGATTACGTGAAGGCGACGCAGAAGGTGACGGTCGCCGGACCCGACGAAAGTTACATCAGCCTTCCGCTAATACGTTGATTAGTCTTACATCATCCCGGATACGTTCCGGGATGATGTAAGGAAAACATCGCCCTGCATCCGTCGTAATGTGGCAGCGTAACTGGTTCTTAGGAGGCCGTGGATCATAGGTCTGCGGCACAACAGACCGGATCGCCGATGAAACGCCTCCCCCTGATCGCGCCGAACCCGCCGCGGCTGAGCGAGCACCTCGATGCGCTGCGCCGCGTCGAGGCGTCGGGCGTGTTCAGCAACAACGGTCCCGAGGTTCGCGCGTTCGAGGCCGGCGTCACCGATAAGCTCTTCGGCGGCCACGGCGCCAGCCTCGCCGTCGGCAATGCCACGCTCGGGCTGATGCTCGCGATCCGCCATGCATCGGGTATGCGGACCGGCGGGCTGAACCCCAAGCAGGGCACGCTCGCGCTGATGCCCGCGCTCACCTTCGCCGCGACCGCACAGGCCGCGGCATGGGCGGGGCTGACGCCGCTGGTCTGCGACATCGACGCAGACGACTGGGGTGCGTGCGCGCTCGAGGAAGAGCGACTGCTCCAACGCCACGGCGAGCGGATCGGCGTGGTCGTGCCCTATGCGACGTTCGGCAATGCGATCGACCTCGACCGCTACGTCCATTTCCAGCGGCGCTACGGCGTCGGAATCGTGATCGACGCGGCCTCCTCGCTCGGCACGCTCGACGATTCGGGCCTCGGCTTCGGCGCGCATGCCCCCTTCGCCGTCGTGCATTCGATGCACGCGACCAAGACGTTCGCGGTGGGGGAGGGCGGCCTGATCCACAGCGGCGACGTCGACCTGATCGCGACGCTGCGGTCGATGGGGAATTTCGGGTTCGAGGGCAGCCGCAACGCGACTTTGCCGGGCATCAACGCCAAGCTGCCCGAGATCACCGCGATCATGGCGCAGACCAAGCTGGCCGAGATCGACGCAATCGCAAACCACCGTGCCGTGCTGGAGGAAACCTACCGCGCCACGCTCCCCGATTTCCAGTTCCAGGCGGTTTCGGGCCGACGCCGCTCGATGCAGTTCATGCCGGTGCTGCTCCCCGAACACATCGCGCATCACCGCGACGCGATCGTCGAGGCGATCGAGGCGAACGGGGTCGGCTGCGGCCGCTATTTCAGCCCGCACCTCGGCGAACAGCCCTGGTTCCAGGCGACAGCGATGATCGAGCCGACTCCGGTCGCGGACAAGATCGCCGGGCGGATGCTGTCGCTGCCGATCACCGATGCGATGTCGGTCGAAGACGCGCGACGGGCTGCCGAGGCGCTCGCGAACGCCTGCGCCGCGATCGTCCGGCCGCTCGACCGGCGCGCTTCGATGCGCGGGGCGGGCGGCAAGATCGCCTCGGTCATCGTGATCGGCGGCGGCCCCGCGGGGACGGCGATGCTGACGTCGGCGACCAAGCGCGGCCTGCTCCCCGATCTCGCCGCGTCGGGGTTGATGGTGATCGAGCGCGGCAATGCGATCGGTGGCGGGCGGCTCGGTCGCTATGCGATCACGTCGGATTCGACCGCGCAGACCTTCCTGACCGCGGTCCGAGGCAATGTGCATCCCGAACTCGCCCGGCTGGTCGATCATCCCGCCGGACGCGCGGTTGCGGCGCACGAGGGCGCGCTCGGCGTACCGCTGACCGAGGTCGGGCCGCTGCTGCGCGCGACCGGCGACCGCCTGACCGATATCGTCCGCGCCAATGGCGGCGTCGTGCTGACCGGGCATGAGGCACTAGGTGCAAAACGCGTCGGCGAAGGCCTGTGGAGCGTCCAGGTCCGCCGCCTCGCCGATGGCCATGTCTTCGAGCAACTCGCGCGCAACATCGTCGTCGCGACCGGCGGTCACCAGCCGCTCGACCGGCTCGCCACGCAGCAGGTCGCGGGCGCCGGCCTGATCGAGTTGGCGAGCGGGCGCCTGCTCCAGTCCGACGACGTGCTGACGACTGGCGGGTTCGAGAAGGTCGCCGACATCCTGACCGGCAAGCGCGCGCCGAAGATCGCGGTGATCGGCGGTTCGACCAGCGCGCTGACCACGATCGCGCTGCTGCTCAAGAGCCAGCCGCCGCTGCCGTTGGGGGCAGGGGCCATCACGCTCCTGCACCGCAAGCCGCTGCGTCCCTTCTATCATTCGGTCGAGGCCGCACATGCCGAGGGGTTCACCGATTTCGGCCCTGACGACATCTGCCCGGTCTCGGGCTTCGTCTACCGCCTCGCCGGTTTCCGCCTCGAAGCGCGCGACCTTGTGCTGCGGATGCTCGGTATCGACGGTCGTGTGCCCGATCCCCGCGTGGCGCTGCACCGGATCACGGGCGACGACGACGCGGTCGCACAGGCGGCAATCGCCGAAGCCGACCTCGTCATCGCGGCGCTAGGCTATCGACCGATCGCGATGCCGCTCGCCGATCGAGACGGCGCGCAGATGCCGTTGGCCGCACATGACGGAAAGCCGATGGTCGACCGCCACTGCCGGATCGTCGACGATCAGGGCACGCCGATCCCAGGCCTGTACGGGCTCGGCCTGGCCGCCGGCTTCGTGCCCTGGGGCGCTCTCGGTGGCGAATCCAGTTTCTCCGGGCAAGCCAATGGCTTATGGCTCTGGCAGAACGACGTGGGGTTGATGATAATCGATCAGGTGATGGCATCGAAGGCACTGGCAGCAGCGTGACGTCGGACGATCGAACGGCTGATCCCGTCGTGAGCCCCGCCGTTAGCCCCGTCGTCAGCGTGGTCATGGCCGCGTATAATGGCGCCGGGTTGATCGAGGAGACGCTCGCCAGCCTGCAAGCCCAGACCTTCAGCGATTTCGAGGTGATCGTGGTCGACGACTGCTCGACCGACGACACGCGCGAGGTGGTGCGCGCCTGGCGCGATCCCCGTGTCCGACTGGTCCAGATGGCGAAGAACGGCGGCCCGGTGCTCGCCCGCAACCGCGGGTTTGCCGAGGCGCGCGGCCGCTACATCGCCGCGCTCGATCATGACGACATTTGCCGCCCCGATCGCTTCGAGCGGCAAGTGGCGTATCTCGACGCGCATCCCAACACCGTCTTGCTGGGCACCGCCGCCGAACTCCTGACCGCGGGCGTGGTCGGCCCGTCCAGCTATGCGCCGACCACCACGCCCGCGCTGGTCGCATGGCTCACCTGTATCGAGAACCCGCTCGTCTGGTCGTCGACGATGATGCGGACCGAGGTGGCACGACAGCTCGACCCGGTGACCCGGCCGGAGCTCCTGTATGCCGAGGATTTCGACCTGTATCAGCGGATACAGCATTTCGGCGCGATCGCGCGGCTGGACGAAGCGCTAGTGCTGTACCGCGTCCATCCCGGCGGCGTCTCGAAGCGTTTCGTCGATACGATGGAGGCCGCCTCGGTCCGCGTCCTGACCGAACGCTACGCCCGGCTGTTCGACGATCGCGCGGAGCGGATCGCGCGCCTGATCATGCTCCACAACATGGCCAAGCGCCCGGTCCCCGATCGCGCCGCGCTGGCGACGCTGGGCAGTGCGCTGAGCGTCATCCAGGCGGACTTCCTGGCGGCGCACGACTGCTCGGCACACGACATCCGCCTGATCCGCTGGGAGACTGCACGGCGCTGGGGCGATATCGGCCGGGCAGGGCTACGCGCCGGGACGGTCAGCCTGCAAGACGTGCTGGCGGTACGCCCCGATCATCTCGGGCTCGGCTATGCCGGCGTCGAAGCTCTGTTGTGGTCGGGGCTCATCGGCGGCGTCAGGCGCGCCCGCCGGAGGATGCAGCAGAGCCGCATGGCCCAGACCGCGGAGTAGCGCGGTCCGGGCCGGTATTTCAGACCTTGGCGGCGTAGATCATCCGGCCGGCACCGAGCCGTGCGAACACCTGGTCGAGATCGCGCTCGCCGACCGCGAAGCACCCCTGGCTGCGACCCAGCATGCCGTGGCTCTCGATCATGTCCTTGTTCGCGTACCACGCCGAATGCACCACGATCGCACGATCGAGCGCATTGTCGTTGGTCGGATCGAGCCCGATCAAGCGCTGCGAGCGGCCATGCTTGCCGACGTAATAATCGTCGGTGACGAACGCGCCCTCGGACGAGGCGTTCGAGCCGAAGCGGTTCGAGAAGCGCTCCAGATACCCGGTGTGCGCCGGATCCGAGCCGCTGCCATGCGCGACCAGCAGCGACGTGCTGCGCCCGCTGGCGAGATCGATGAAGTGGAAGCGTGGCTTGCCCGACGGCGCCGCGAAATCGGCGATCGCGATCCGGTCGTGATGCTGGATGCGGCTGCCGTGACGGCTCAGCGACGCCATTGCCTGACGCAGCAGGTCGGGACGAACCACCTTCGGCGAGGTCAGTGCGACCGTCGTGCGCGGCAGCGGTGGCTGCGTCATCGGCTTCAAGTCACGTGCGGTCAGCGGACGTCCGAGACGCGTCGTCGCCGACACTGCCCCCGGCACCACCAAAGCCCCCGCCAATACCAAACCATTCTTCAGAAGCGCGCGTCGTTCGCGCACAAGACCTTGCTCGTCGTGCATCGATTTTCCCGAAATTGCCCCGTTTCTTGGAACATCCTATAGCCGATTTTCCGTGAATATTCTGCAACCATTTCCACTGGTTGTGGGTCCGTTCCCTCAAACTACCCCGGCTTGGGGTCGGTTCGTCGACTCAATCCTCCGACGGCACGTTTTCAAGAATCGCGCGTTGGGCGAAAATACCGGGATTCGAGGACGGACGCGACGATGGGCAAGATGGCGAACAGAACGGCGCAGTCGTTCATGGCAGTGGGGCTGACCTTTGCGATCCTCGCGGGCGCAAACCCTGCGCAGGCCGCATCGGCGGCCGCCATTGCCGCGATGCCGATCGAACAGGCCGCGACCGAGCTCTCGCCCAACCAGTTCGTCTGGAAGGACAATGGTTCCAGCGAGCCCGTCAGCATCGTCGTCAGCCTGATGGAGCAGCGCGCGTTTGTCTATCGCGGGTCGACGATGATCGCTGCAACGACGATCTCCAGTGGCAAGGACGGCAAGGACACGCCGGTCGGCACCTATCCGATCCTGCAGAAGAACGCGGTCCACAGGTCGAGCCTGTATGACGATGCATCGATGCCGTTCATGCAGCGGCTGACCTGGGACGGCATCGCGATCCATGCAGGCCGCAACCCGGGTTTCCCCGCATCGCACGGCTGCATCCGCGTGCCGCTCGGCTTTGCCAAGCAGTTGTTCGGGGTGACGACGCTGGGGACGACCGTGACGGTGACCGACGATTTCGAGGGTGGCGTGATGCCGGAAGCGCCGGTCGCGGATCAGGAGACGGCCGTAGCGAACCTGCGCCAGTCGATTTCGCTCGAGCAGTGAATTTGTCAGGCAGCCATCTCGGTTGATCGGCTACCCCACCGTCATCCCCGCGGAGGCGGGGACCCATAACCTCAAACGGTCGCGATCATGCCGCCAGGTTTGCCAGTATGGGTTCCCGCCTGCGCGGGAATGACGATTAAATGTTTGATGGGAATAAATGCCGAACACGTCTGCGGGTAACGGCTAAGCCGCGATCGGGAGACCCAACTCAACCAACCGCGCGCGAAAATCCGCCGCATCGGTAAACAGCACCGATTCGATTCCCAACGCCCGCGCCGCCGCCACGTTCGCCGCATTGTCGTCGACGAACACGGCCTCCTCCGCCGCCAGCCCGAATCGCTCCAGCGCCAGCCGATAGATCGCCGCACCCGGCTTCACCATCTTCTCCTCGCCCGATACGACCACGTCGCGGAACCGGTCGAACAGATGCGCTTCACGCGCGCGGAAGGGTGGCCAGAACTCGTGGCTGAAGTTCGTGATCGCGAACAGCGGTATGCCGGCCGCGTCCAGCTGCTCGACGATCTCGTGCATGCCAGCGATTCGCGCGCCGATGCTCTCGTTGAATCGCGGCCCCCAGGCAGCGATCAGGTCGGCATGCTGCGGATGCAACGCGGCGAGCTCCGCCGAGGTGTCGGCGAAGTCGCGGCCAGCGTCGTGCTGGAAATGCCAGTCGATCGTCACGACGTCGCGCAGGAACGCGTCGAGCGCCCGATCGTCATCGATCAGGCGCTCGTACAGGATCCGGGGATCCCAGTCGTAAAGAACACGACCGACGTCGAAAATGACGGCGGTAATCAGGGCTTTAGCCCTGGCGTGCCTTGAAGCGACGGTTGGTCTTGTTGATGACGTAGGTACGGCCACGACGACGGATCACGCGGTTATCGCGGTGACGATCCTTGAGCGACTTCAGGGAATTGCGGATCTTCATGATCGATTCGCTTCTTTTCAAATCTAGGTGTGCGGAAAGACGGGATCGCCTAATGGCGGGGTGTGTCCAAGTCAAGCAACGGACACGCTCATGCCATCCGGGAACCCACTCGGCTGGTCGGAGCGTTACTATAGCGCAACATTCTAAGGAAGTCCCCGATGGCGGTTCGTTCGATTCTCGTCCTGGCGCTGGCAGGCGCATCCCTCACCGCGTGCGCGACAGGCCCGTCGCTGCCGCCGACCGAGGTGCTGCGCTATCATCTCGGCGAGCCGATCGACCGCGGCACCATCGCCGTCCAGCCGCTGACCGCCGGCGGCCCGGCCAGCATCGAGTTCAAGACCTATGCCGCCGCCGTCCAGGGCCAGCTGCTCCAGGCCGGCTACAGCGTCCCCGCACCCGGCGCCAAGCCGCTGCTGGTGGCGACCGTCGGCTTCACCCGCACAACGCAGGCAGGTCCGCCGAAGCGCTCGCCGATCAGCATCGGCCTTGGCGGCGGTGGCTTCAGCGGCGGGCGCGGTGGCGGCGGCCTCGGGCTCGGTGGCGGGGTCGGCTTCCCGATCGGTGGTGGCGGCAGCACCGCGATCCTCGTCTCCGAACTGTCGGTAACGATCAAGCGCAGCGCCGACCAGTCGCCCGTCTGGGAAGGCCGCGCGCAGTCGTTCGCCGATGCCCGCAAGGCCGACGCGACGACCGATATCCAGGCCGGGAAGCTCGCCCGCGCGCTGTTCATGGGGTTCCCCGGCGAGTCCGGTCGCACTATCCAGGTGAAATGAACGCGCAAACCATGAGCCCCGTCACCGTCAACGCAGCCTTCGATGGCGGCAACATCCGTGTTGTCGCCGTCGAGGGAGACCGAATCGACCTGGAGATCGTCACCGATTTCCAGTCCGATTTCTTCCAGTGGTTCTATTTCCGCGTGGCGGGGGCGGCGGGACGTACGCTGACCTACCGCATCCTCAACGCGGGCAAGTCGGCCTATCCGTTCGGCTGGCCGGGCTACAAGACGCGCGCCAGCACCGATCGGCAGGCGTGGCGGATGATCGAGACACGCTATGAAAATGGCGTGCTCGAATTCGACTTCACCGCCGATACCGATCTCGCCTGGTTCGCCTATTTCGCGCCGTACACGATGGAAATGCACGAGGCTCTGGTGGCGCGCACCGCGCTGTTGCCGTGCGTCGCGCACCGCGAACTTGGCCGGTCGCTCGACGGGCAGGCGATCGATTGCTTCACGATCGGCTCGGGGCCGAAACAGGTCTGGATCTACGGTCGCCAGCATCCCGGCGAATCGATGACCGAATGGTGGATGGAAGGCGCGCTCGAGCGGCTGACCGATTCGGCCGATCCGATCACTGCCGCGCTGTTGGCGAAGGCGACCTTCAACGTCGTCCCCAACATGAACCCGGACGGCACGCGCCGGGGTCATCTGCGCACCAATGCCGTCGGGGTGAACCTCAACCGCGAATGGCACACGCCGACGCCGGAGAAGAGCCCCGAAGTCCTCTGCGTGCGCAACGCGATGGACCAGACCGGCGTCGACGTCGCCATGGACATCCACGGCGACGAGGCGATCCCCGCGAACTTCATCGCCGGTTTCGAAGGCATCCCGTCCTGGACCGACGCGCACGGCGAGAAATTCTACGAATACGGCCGGCGGCTCGCGGCGCACACGCCCGATTTCCAGACCGAGAAGGGCTATCCCAAGTCCGCACCGGGCTCGGCGAACCTGTCGATGTCGACCAACCAGCTCGCCGAGCGCTTCGGTGCGGTGTCGGTGACGCTGGAGATGCCGTTCAAGGATCACGACGCCAACGCCGATCCCGAGTTCGGCTGGTCGCCCGAGCGCTCGAAACAGCTCGCGCATGCGATGCTCGAGACGCTCGCCGGCATGATCGACGAAATCTGACCTGATAACAACGGCTTGGCATGGTTTGGAGGCTTGGGTTCAAGCGCTGCGGACCGTGCGTTGGCCTAACCTTATCCTAACCTTTGAACCCTTCCGTTCAGTCCCGCCATCGCAGGAGCCCGAATGCCGACCCTAGTCCTCATCCGCCACGGCCAGTCCACCTGGAACCTCGAGAACCGCTTCACCGGCTGGTGGGACGTCGACATGACCGCCAAGGGTGAGGCCGAGGCCAAGGCCGCAGGCGAGCTGATGGCCGCCAAGGGCCTCGACTTCGACCAGACCTTCGTCAGCCTCCAAACGCGGGCGATCAAGACGCTCAACATCGCGCTGGAGGCGATGGGCCGGCTCTGGCTCCCGGTCGAGAAGGACTGGCGCCTGAACGAGCGTCACTATGGCGGCCTCACCGGCCTCGACAAGGCCGAGACCGCGGCCAAGCACGGCGACGCGCAGGTCCATATCTGGCGCCGCAGCTTCGACGTCCCGCCGCCCGTACTCGACGACGGCAGCGAGTTCGACCTGTCGAAGGACCGGCGCTACGACGGCATCGCGATCCCCAAGACCGAGAGCCTCAAGGACACCATCGCGCGCGTCCTTCCCTATTGGGACGAGCGGATCGCCCCCGCGTTGAAGGACGGCCAGCGCATCCTCATCTCCGCCCACGGCAACTCGCTCCGCGCGCTGGTCAAGCACCTCTCCAACATTCCCGATGACGAGATCACCAGCCTCGAGATCCCGACCGGCCAGCCGATCGTCTACGAACTCGACGCCGACCTGAACGCCACCGACCGCTACTACCTCAGCGAGCGCTGACGCCACCGGCCTTTACTTCCCCCCTCCCTGGAAGGGAGCAGTGTACCAACAACATTGCCCAATCCCCCCCACGTCGCTAGGCACGTCGCTCCTTTGATCCGGGGACGGAAATGGCTCTAGTCGGCATCATCATGGGCAGCACCTCCGATTGGGAGACGATGCGCCACGCCGCCGAGACGCTCGACGCGCTCCACGTCGCCTACGAGACCAAGGTCGTCTCCGCACACCGCACCCCGCAACGCCTCTACGACTATGCGACCACCGCCGCCGATCGCGGCCTCAAGGTGGTGATCGCCGGTGCAGGCGGCGCGGCCCACCTTCCCGGCATGGCCGCCTCGATGACGCACCTCCCGGTGCTCGGCGTTCCCGTCGAATCGAAAGCGCTGAAGGGCATGGATAGCCTGCTCTCGATCGTCCAGATGCCCGGCGGCATCCCGGTCGGCACGCTGGCGATCGGCAAGCCCGGCGCGATCAACGCCGGGCTTCTGGCGGCCGCGATCCTCGCGACGTCCGACGACGCGCTCGCCGAGCGCTTGAAGGCATGGCGCGCGGCACAGACCGACTCCGTCGCCACCGACCCCGCCTGAAAGACGCTGACATGACGCCGCTTCCCCCCGGATCGACCATCGGCATCCTCGGTGGAGGCCAACTCGGCCGCATGCTCGCGACCGCCGCAGCGCAGCTCGGCTATCACACGCACGTCCTCGCGCCCGACCAGGAGAGCGTCGCCGCGCAGTCCGCCTCGACCATGACGCGTGCCGACTATCACAACCGCATCGTCCTCGCCGACTTCGCCGACGCCTGCGACGTCATCACCTATGAGTTCGAGAACATCGCAGTCGAGCCCGTCGAATGGCTCGCAGACCGCGTCCCCGTCCACCCAAGCCCCCGCGCGCTCCGCGTCGCACAGGAGCGCATGGGCGAAAAACGCTTCGTGGAGACCGTCGGCGGCCGCCCGGCACCTTGGGCCGCGGTCGACAGCCTCGAAAGCCTGCAGGCGGGCCTGAAAGCGATCGGTACCCCCGCCATCCTCAAGACCGCCCGCTTCGGCTACGACGGCAAGGGCCAGGTCAAGATCGCCACGCCCGAAGGCGCACAAGCTGCCTGGGACACGATCGGTGGTCCCGCAGTCCTCGAAGCCTTCGTACCGTTCGACCACGAGTTCTCGATCCTGATCGCCCGCGGCCTCGACGGTACCATCGCGCGCTACGATCCACCGCTCAACGTCCACCGCGACGCGATCCTCCGCCACTCCACCGTCCCCGCACCCGCCGTCGTACTGGCGCAGGCCGACGAAGCCGCCGCGCTGGCCGAACGGATTGCCGCCGAACTCGACTATGTCGGCGTGCTGGCGTGCGAGTTCTTCGTTGGCGCCGACGGCCCAGTGTTCAACGAGATGGCCCCCCGCGTGCACAATTCGGGGCACTGGACGATCGAAGGCGCCGAATGCTCGCAATTCGAAAACCACATCCGCGCGATATGCGGCCTGCCGCTCGGCGCGACGACGCTGACCGGACGTGAAGCGACGATGGAAAACCTGATCGGCGACGACGCCGACCGCTGGGCGGAACTGCTCGCCGAGCCCAGCGCGCATCTGCACCTGTACGGCAAAGGCACCGCGCGACCGGGGCGTAAGATGGGCCATGTCACACGGATCGTCCGCTAAAGGCCCCTATCAGGGATATCGCTCAATTCCATTCGGCCCTCCCTCCGTTCGCCCTGAGCGAAGTCGAAGGGTGTGCCCCAAGCGAAAGTGCTTCGACTACGCTCGACACGAACGGAATTTGGTGTCCAAGCTCGCGGCTTCGCGAATGATCCGGCCGCTTAAATCACAAGTTGAAAAAATGGTGCCCGGAGACGGGGTCGAACCGCCGACACTGCGATTTTCAGTCGCATGCTCTACCAACTGAGCTATCCGGGCACGTCCGGTCTGAGACCGGAGAAGCGTCCGACCTTGCGATCGGAAGGGCGCGTTTAGTCGGGGTCTTCGGCGCTGTCCAGCCCCGTTTGCGCAATTGATCGGCCGGGAATGCGATAGCCTTCGCCGAGCCACTGCAGCAGGTCGCGGTCGCGGTGGCGGCTCGAGCAGAACGGCTTGTACTCAGCCACCGCAGGCTGGTCGCAGATCGGGCATTTGACGGTGGGGGCGGTGGGCGTCATCGGGCACTCTCCAGTTCGTGGACGACGCCCGTACGGCGCGTGAGTTCCGCGAGCCAATCCGGGCGCGTCATCAGGCGTGCATGGACGGCTGCGGGCAGGGTGTGGCGACGCGAGGCGGTCGGCGGCGTGCGTTCGAGCGTACGAAGCGCCGCGCGGGTCGCTGCGCCGACCGGATCGGCGCGAAGGATCTCGGGGATCGACGCGCGGGGCCTTGGCCGAACGATCTGGAGGAAGCCAAACCCGTTCATCGCTGTGCGCTCGAACGGTTGCGGCAGGGACTCGTCGATCGCGGTGGCGACGGCGTTGCGCTGCGCCTTGCCCTGCAACGTCGGGAAATCGATGCCGATCGAGCCGCCGATACCGTGTCGGCGGATCGCGCGTGCCACGGCATGCGCGGCGGCGACTGCGAGCGTATCCAGCGGCGGCGCGCCGTCGACGTCGAACAGCGTCATCGCCGGGGTAGGCGAAAGGCGGAGTGCACCAAGTGGAAACACGATCTCGCCGCTCGCAGCCTCGTCGAGGAGTTCGGACCAGCCCGCCGCTTCCAGCGCGTCAGTTTCGTGGGAGCGGGGGCTCAGGACGGGCAGGCCCGTCGCCATGAGGCGCTCGTACAGCGTCGGGGCGGGGCAGGGCGGCAGGTCGCTAGGGACGGCCTTGGCAAGCTTCGCACGGCCCGTTTCGGGCAGTGCCTCGCGGACGATCTCGATTGTCAGGCTCGCGCCCTGCGTGATGCCCGGGGGGAGATGGTTGACCAACGCCTCGCCGCCGTCGAGCACGACGCGACCGCGGCGGCCCGGCAGCAGTTCGACGAGCCGCGCGCGAGCGACGAGACCGACCTTCAATGCCTCGGTGTCGAGTTCGATCGCAGCTTCGACAATCTGATCATTGTCCACCAGCGCGGCGCGCGCTTCGCCGATACCGGCCTCGTAGAGCCATGCAGGCCCCGTATCAGGCAAGTGCGACGCCTGCGGTCTTCAACAGCGCGCGCGTCTCGAACAGGGGCAGGCCTACGACGCCAGAATGGCTGCCCGACAGGAAGCGAACGAACGCCTCCGCGCGGCCTTGGATCGCATAGCCGCCGGCCTTGCCGAGACCTTCGCCGCACGCGAGATAATCGTCGATCTCGGCAGGCGAGAGCGACTTGAACGCGACGATCGTGTCGGCGATCCGTGTCCGCACCTTGCCGGTCGCGTCGATCACGCAGACCGCGGACAGGCAATGGTGGCGCCGACCCGACAGCTTGCCGAGCAGGTCTCGCTGGATCTCGATCGTGTCGGCGGGGGGCAGGATGCGGCTGCCGAGCGCGATCGTGGTGTCGCCGGCGAGGACGATCTCGCCCTCCGCACGTGCGACAGCGCTGGCCTTCTCGACTGCGAGGCGAAGAGCATAGGCGCGGGGCGGTTCGGCCTTGCGCGGGCTCTCGTCGATATCGGGGGGTTCCACGCGCGACGGCACGACGCCGAGCCGTGCGAGCAGATCGCGGCGGCGGGGCGAGGAAGAGGCCAGGACCAGCATTGGTGCCTCGTTATAAAAGCGGCAGGCGCCTAGGCACCCACGGGCTTATTTGAAGCGGTAGGTGATGCGACCCTTGGTCAGATCGTACGGCGTGAGTTCGCACAGCACCTCGTCGCCGACCAGCACGCGGATGCGGTTCTTACGCATCTTGCCGGCGGTGTGACCGAGAATCTCGTGGTCGTTTTCGAGCTGAACCCGGAACATCGCGTTGGGGAGGAGTTCCACCACGCGGCCGCGCATCTCGAGCAGTTCTTCCTTGGCCAAATATAATCTCTGAATTGGGGGAATTTCGGGACGAGCGCCCTTACCGCAGGTTCGCGAAAAAGGAAAGCACGGCCGACAGCAGGCACAGGCGTCATGCCCGCACCCACTTGCGTATTCCGTATATCGGCCTTCGATGGCAATTGAACAAGAGCGACAGACTCGGGCGCTATCACAGCAGGCTGGGCTGGAGCGCGGTGGCCTCGCGCGCGGCACGCCGGAACGCGGCGCGGTCGACGTTGGGAATGCGCGGTCGCTTGCCCTGGAACAGGTCCGCCAGCGTCAGGATCTGGAGCTTCGGAAACGCCTCGTCGACGCCCGCGCGGTAGATGCCGACGGCGGCGGCCCGGCGCTCCATCTCGCGTGTCGGCTTGGCATTCATGATCAGGATGCCGATCGGTGCCTTCTCGCGCGCGATCGTCGCGGCGAGCGTTTCGACCATCGCAGTGTCGGGATTGAGCCCGCCCTTCACCGACACGATCGCGCGGTGCGTCACCATCTTGCCCGACGCCGGGTCGTGATCGTTGAAGTAGATCAGCCCGTCGATCCCGCCATCCGCCCCCTTCTTCCTGCCGCCGAACGGCAGCGCGTCGACCATCGAGACGGCCCACCACTGGAACTGATATTTGTCGCGCAGCGCGAGATCATAGGCGGAGGCGAGATCCTTCGGCGTGCCCTCGACGGTGAAGGTGACGCCGGGAAACGCGTCTTTCATCCGCTTTTCGATCAGCGAGATGGCAAGATGCGTGACGTCGATCCCGATCCATTGTCGCTTGAGCTTTTCCGCTGCGTGGACCGCGGTGCCGCAGCCGCAAAACGGGTCGAGCACGACGTCGCCTTCGTTCGACGACGCGGCGATGATCCGCTCCAGCAACGCGGACGGTTTCTGCGTCGGATACCCCAGGCGCTCCTTCGACGACGCGTTGATGATCGGAATGTCCCACCAGTCGCCCAGCCTGACCCCGTCCGCGAGATAGATGCGATAGGGTTCGGCGTCCTTGCGCTTCTGCCAGCGGAACCAGCGGCCATCGCCGTCCTGGCGATAGTGCGAGTCCTTCTTGCCTGAGGTCTCGCCATACGGAATGCGAATGTCGTTGAAACGCCGCTGGTCGGTCTTGCCGTAGAACAGCAGCGTGTCGTGAAGCCGCTGGAACCGGTTGCTGGCCGCGGTGTAGCGCCGGTAGCACCAGATGATCTCGTTCGCGATCTGGCGCTTGCCGAAGATCGCGTCGAGCAGCAGCTTCAGGTAATGGCTCGCGGTCGGATCGCAGTGGAGATACAGGCTACCGGTCGGCTTCAGCACGCGGTGCAACTCGAGCAGCCGGACCGCCATCATCGCCAGATACGCCATCATGTCGTTGTCGCCGAGGAACCCGCGCATCGCGTTCAGCAGGTCGAACGCCTTGGTGCTACCGCTCCGCTGCACCTGGTCGAAGGCGTCCTCGGCGCTGTCGTTCCAGTGCCAGGTGTCCTCGAACGCCTCGATTTGCGCGTTGGAGGACTTGCCGTCGGGCTCCTTGAACAGGATGCCGTAATTGGCGTTCGAATTGAACGGCGGGTCCAGGTAAATTAGGTCGACGCTCTCGTCGGCGATCTCCTTGCGAAGGACGGCAAGATTGTCGCCGTAGAAGAGATGATTCTCGGGACGGTTGCGCATCCGGTGATGATGCGGAGACAAAACTGCGTTCGTCCAAACAAGATGCATCCACAGTCGGCGTATATGCTCCGTTATGGAGTTTTGGCGGGCAGTACCCGTGCGTTATGCTGGATTATACTTCGTCAGGAATGCACCCATTGCCTTCAGGAACTCGAGTCTGTCCTCGCCGCGCGTGAAATGATGATCGCCGAGGGGCTGCTCGATATACTCGTACGGCTTACCCGCCTCCTTTAGCGCAGCTGCCATCATCCGCGATTGCTTCACGGGCACGCGCTTGTCCTCCTTGCCGTGCAGCATCAGGATCGGGATCGAGAAGGTCTGCGCACCGAAGCGCGGCGAGACGCTGCGATAGTCGGGCGCCTGCTTCTTCAACCAGTCGCCGCGGGTCTTTCCGTACAGGAACTTGCCGTCATAGCGCTGCATCGACTGCAGATCGGACACGCCGGCATAGGAGATCGCGCACCGATAGGGCGCCGCATCGCCGGTGCCGTTCCGCTGCGCCGCGCGCATCGCCGCATAGCCGCCATAGGACGCCCCCGCCATGCAGACGCGCTTCGGATCGGCGATGCCCTGCTTGGCCAGATGCGTGATCGCATCGTCGAGATCGTCCTGCATCTTCAGGCCCCATTGCCCCTCGCCGAGCTTGGCGAAGCTGGTGCCATACCCCGATGATCCACGGTAATTGGGCTGGACGACGGCATAGCCGGTTTCCGCCAGATACTGCGTCCACCAGTCCCAATCTTCTGAATCGCGCGCGAAAGGGCCGCCGTGCGGCAACACGATCAACGGCAGGTTCTTGGGACTGTGCCCGCGGGGGAGGGTCAGTAGCGCCTCGATCTCGACCCCGTCGCGTGCCTTGTACCGGATCGTCGACACCGGCGACAATGTCCGCGCCTTGAGGTCGCTGTTCTGCCACGAATAGCGCTGCATCGATCCGTTCGCGGGATCGTAGAAATACAGCGCACCCGCCTGCGATGGCGAGCCGACCTGCACAAGGAACTTGGACCGGGTGCGGTCCCACGAGACGATGCGCGCACGCCGCTCGCCGACCGCCTTGTCGACCGCGTCCTGGATTTCCTTCAGCTTGGGGTTCAGCCAGACAATATGGCCGAAGCGATCGGTGACGGTGATGCCGTCGATGTCGTCGCCGGTCGCGTTCTCGACCACGCCATCGACGTCGTAGCTATCGGCGCCATATAGCTTCTTGCCCAGCTTCAGGTCGGGCAGCGACACTTCGAACACCTCGTCCCGACCGCCGGAATCGTCCGTCGCGATGGCCGTGCCGTCGGCGCGGAATGTCACCGGGATGACGATATCCTGCTTGCCGCGGGCCGATGCGATGACCTTGAACGGATCGCGATTGGCGCTGCGATACAGAAGCGAGCCTTTGCGGGTGTCGTCGTCGTAGCGATAGCCCATCCGGACGACGCCCGCACCATCGGCATACCAGTCGAAGACGTTCGTCTGGCTGCCGGCAACGGTCTTGGTCTTGCCGGTCGACAGATCTACCTCGGCAACTGCTGGATACCATTGGCTTTCGCTTTCGATCCCGGTCTGGCGCGACAGCAGGACACGCGGCGTGCCGTCGCGCGCCGCCCAGAGGATCTCGTCCGCGCGGACACCCGAATTCTTCCAGTCGATCCGGTTGATCTTGGTCATGTCGGCTTTGACGCCCAGTGTGCGCGTGACGTAGATGTCCTCACCGTACAGCATGTCCTGCGATCCGATGCCGACCGCGAGCCAGTCGTCACCGACCCAGCGCCACCAGTTGATGTCGACCGTCGCCCCGACCTTGATCGCGGCAAGCTTGCCACCGGAGAACAGCGGCGCGACGACCAGCACCTGGACGCCGTCGATCGCCATCTTCGCGGCGATACGCCTGCCGTCGGGCGAGAGCTTCGGATTGGCGATGCCGGGCAGTTTGGCAAAGGTTTCGACCGGCACCCGGTCCGAGAGCGTGGCGATCGCCTTCGGCGCGGAGGCGGGCGGCGGCGCAGTCTGCGCGACCGCGATCGTCGGTATCATTGCACCGGCCAGCAGGCTCGTACGCCACGTCATCATCAGTCCCCCCGGCCATTCCCCAACGACCGTTTGCGCAGAGTATCGCGTTCGGTAGCCGGCACAAGAGGAGGCTGCAGCGGATCAGTGCAACACCGAGGTCGATGGGACTGAGCGGAAATTGCGCACGCGGCGCACTGCCTTGTTATCGGGCGGGAATGGATGGCAAATATTGAAGCACCGGGCAGGGAATGGATCGCAGACCGGCCAGCGTAACTGGCCGATCGGCGATCCTGTTCAGTTCACCCCACTCCGCCGCCGGCCAGAGCCGCGAGCAGCAGCAGTGCCACGATGTTGGTGATCTTGATCATCGGGTTCACCGCGGGGCCTGCAGTATCCTTGTAGGGGTCGCCGACCGTGTCACCGGTGATCGCGGCCTTGTGCGCTTCGGACCCCTTGCCGCCGTGATGGCCGTCCTCGATGTATTTCTTGGCGTTGTCCCACGCGCCGCCACCGCTCGTCATCGAGATCGCGACGAACAGCCCGGAAACGATCACGCCCAGCAGCATCGCGCCGAGCGAGGCGAAGCCGGCGGCCTGGCCTGCGACCGCGGTGATGATGAAGTACACCGCGAGCGGCGACAGCACCGGTAGTAGCGAGGGCACGATCATCTCGCGGATCGCCGCCTTGGTGACGAGGTCGACCGTCCGTGCGTAGTCGGGGCGGCTGGTGCCGAGCATGATGCCGGGGTTGTTGCGGAACTGCTCGCGGACCTCCTCGACGACCGCGCCAGCTGCGCGACCCACCGCGGTCATGCCGAACGCCCCGAACAGATAGGGGAGCAAGGCGCCGAGCAGGAGCCCGACGATGACGTACGGATTGCTGAGGCTGAAATCGACCGTGACATCGGGGAAGTACGTCGCAAGATCGGTGGTGTACGCGCCGAAGAGGACGAGCGCGGCGAGCCCGGCCGAGCCGATCGCATAGCCCTTCGTCACCGCCTTGGTGGTGTTGCCGACCGCATCGAGCGCGTCGGTCCGCTGGCGGACGTCGTCGGGCAGGCCTGCCATTTCCGCGATGCCGCCGGCGTTGTCGGTGACCGGACCGTAGGCGTCGAGCGCGACGACCATGCCGGCTTGGGCGAGCATTGCGGTCGCCGCGAAGGCGATGCCAATGATCCCGGCAAGCTGGTACGCGACGATCACCGCGACGACAATCACCAGCGTCGGCAGCGCAGTGGACTCGAGGCTGATCGCCAGGCCCTGGATGACGTTGGTGCCGTGACCGGTCTCGGACGCCTTGGCAATCGACTGGACCGGGCGGTGGTTGGTGCCGGTGTAATATTCGGTGATCCACACGATCAGCCCTGTCACGACGAGGCCGATCATCATCGACCAGAACAGGTCCATGCCGGTGAAGCTCTGCGTCAGCGACGGCGCGGCCTGCGTCGTCAGATCGTCGGTCGCGGGATCGAGGAAACCGGCACCGCCGATCACGCGGTGGAGATCGCCCAGCACATACTTGGTGGCGAGATAGATCGCCGGGATCGACAGGATCGTCGAGGTGAAGAAGCCCTTGTAGAGCGCGCCCATGATGCTGCCGCCACCGAGCCGCACCATGTACGTGCCGATGATCGAGGTGACGATGCACACGCCGCCGACGAGCAGCGGGAGAGTCATCAGCCGCATCAGTTCGGCGCCGCTCGCCTGGATCAGCAGTGCGATCGAAATCATCGTGACACCCAGCGTGACGACGTAGGTCTCGAACAGATCGGCGGCCATGCCCGCGCAGTCGCCGACGTTGTCGCCCACGTTGTCCGCGATCACGGCGGGGTTGCGGGGGTCGTCCTCCGGGATACCTGCCTCGACCTTGCCGACCAGATCCGCGCCAACGTCCGCCGCCTTGGTGAAGATGCCGCCGCCAAGCCGTGCGAATATCGAGATCAGCGAGGCGCCGAACGCGAGCGCGGTGAGCGCCTCGACGATGATCCGGTCGTTGGGCGCATGGCCCGCGGGACCGGTGAGGTACCAGAAGAATGCGCTGATCGCGAGCAGGCCGAGACCCGCCACGAGCATGCCGGTCACCGCGCCCGATCGGAACGCCAGCGTCAGCCCGGCCTGCAGCGACGTGCGCGCGGCCTCGGCGGTGCGCACGTTGGCGCGGACAGAGATGTTCATGCCGACATAGCCAGCGACGCCCGACAGCACCGCGCCGATGACGAAGCCGATCGTAGAGATATAGCCGAGCGTGAACAAGAGGATCGCCGCGACGATGACGCCGACGATCGCGATCGTGGTGTATTGCCGCCCGAGATAGGCCTTCGCGCCTTCCTGGATCGCGGCGGCGATGTCTTGCATCTTCTCGTTGCCGGGGGAGGCCGCGAGCACCTGCCGGCTGGTGACGAAACCATATAGGACGGCGATGACGCCGCAGATCATGGCCAAATAGACGGTCGTCATACGGCGCTATCCCTCTTGTCAGGTCCGCTCCGGTCCCGGCTTTGCCGAGTCCCGATGTAAGGAACTTATCAGTGCAGGAGCATTGCGCAAGTTATCCGATCGGGTGGTGTTCGTAGCCTAGACTTGGCGGGAGCGGGACGGGTTTGCCGGAGTCGTGGAGGGTAAGTCCCGAGCCGGCCGAGAACGCGCCGATCCGCGCGGCGTCGGTAACGAAATCTTGCGGTGCAGCAAAAAGCAGTTGGTAGTCGTCTCCTGCGGTGGCCGCAGCGAGCCGGTCGCCGGAAAAGGTGCGATAAGCGTTGGAGAGGGGAATGCGCGCGAGGTCGATGCTGACGGCGAGGCCACTGGCGAGCGCCATGCGGGACGCGTCGATGAGCAGCCCGTCGGAGACGTCCATCATCGCGTGGACCTGTGGGGCAAGTATGCGGCCGTCGGCGAGCCGTGGCTGCGGGCGCCGGTACGCGGCGAGAAGTTCGGCAGGGCCTTGTGCACCGAGTGCGATCGCGAGCCCAGCGCCAGCGTCGCCGATCGTGCCCGTGACGTAGAGGGCGTCGCCTACCCGTGCGCCGTTGCGGGCAGGGGCGGCGGCGTCGCTGCCGAACGCGGTGACCGTCAGGACGCGGGGGGTGTTCGGGGAGAGCGTCACGGTATCGCCGCCGATAATGCGCGTGTCGAAGGCCGTCAGGACTTCCGAGAGCCCTTCGAGAAACGCGTGGTCCCACGTGTCGTCGCCGAGAGGGTAGTTGAGGAGGATGCCTTCGGGCTTGGCACCCTTGGCGGCGAGGTCGGAGAGGTTGGTGGCGACTAGCTTCCACGCGACGTCTAGCGCTGGGTCGGTCGGGAGGAAATGCACGCCTTCGACCAGCGTGTCGGTCGTGATGACGAGCGGGCCAGCGTCGAGTAGCGCGGTATCGTCGGTGAGCCCAAGCGCCGCCCGGTGCAGCGGGAGCCGGCGGAGAGCGGCAATAAACTCGGCTTCGGTCACTTTCTGCTCCCTCTCCCCTCCGGGGAGAGGGCTGGGGTGAGGGGCTGTTCCAGGCGCCGCACTGCTTGGCAGCCCCTCACCCCGACCCTCTCCCCGGAGGGGAGAGGGAGTTCGTCAGGCCCGCACCTCTTTCGCGATGCCATCAAGCAACCCATTCACGAAGCCGGACTCCCGCTTGTCGTAGAACGCATGCGCCACATCGACATATTCGCTGATCACCGCCGCGACCGGCACGTCCTTGCGCGCCAGCAGTTCATACGTGCCGACGCGGATGATCGCCTTCATCGGCTTGTCGAGCCGCGCCAGCGTCCAGCCCTTGGCGAGCTTGCCCTCGATGAGCACGTCGATCTCGCCGGCGCGCGCGTTGGCGCCGGTCACCAGGTCGTCGAAGAAGTCGACATCGGCCTCGGCATATTCGACGTCTTCGATCGTCGCGCCGAGCCGGTGCTGGTGGAATTCGTTGAGCAGGACGGGCATCGCGGTGCCCTCCATCTCGTGCTGGTACGTGGCCTGGACGGCGGCGAGGCGTGCGGCGGCACGCGCCTTGGTGCGGGGGGCGGTTCGAGTCATAAGCGGTTGCCTGTAGGCGCGGGGGGGCTGTGTGTCAGCCCTTTGCGTTTTCGGGCGCTTTGGCAGAGAAGAATGGTTCGCGCAGAGGCGCAGAGAGCGCGGAGGTGTTGCGCTTGCCGCGGAGCGGCCCTCCCATCGCCAGCCCATGAGGGATCGAAGTGGCTGCGCCGCACGCAACACCTCCGCGCTCTCTGCGCCTCTGCGCGAACACACTAACTGTTCAGGCGAAGCCGCAACGCCACCGATTTCGCATGCGCAGGTAGTCCCTCGGCATTCGCTAGCGCGACGGTCGCGGGCCCGAGTTCGCGCAATGCCGCTTCGTCGAGCGCCAAGAAGCTGGTGCGCTTCATGAAGTCGAGCACCGACAGTCCACTGGCAAACCGCGCACGGCGGCCGGTCGGGAGGACGTGGTTCGGCCCGGCGACGTAATCGCCGATCGCTTCCGGCGTGTAGCGGCCAAGGAACACCGACCCGGCGTGGCGAATGCGGTTGAAGAAGCCCTGCGGGTCGGGGATCGCCAACTGGAGATGCTCCGCGGCGAGGCGATCGACCAGCGGGATCGCGTCCGCCAAAGTCTCCACGACAACGATCGCGCCGTTGGTGTCCCAAGCGACGCGCGCGACGGCTTCGGTAGCGAGGTCGCGCAACTGGCGGTCCACAGCCTCTGCTACCTTGTCGGCGAACACAGCGTCGTCGGTGAACAGGATCGACTGCGTGGTCACGTCGTGCTCGGCCTGACTGAGCAGGTCGGCGGCGGTCCATTCGGGATCGTTGAGCGCGTCGGCGACGACGACGATCTCGGAAGGCCCCGCGACCATGTCGATGCCGACGACGCCGTAGACCTGCCGCTTGGCTTCGGCGACCCAAGCGTTGCCGGGGCCGGTGATCACGTCGACCGGCTCGATCCGGCCCGCGCCGTACGCGAGCGCGGCGACAGCCTGCGCGCCACCGACTCGCCAGACTTCATCGACGCCCGCGAGATGTGCGGCGGCGAGGACCAGCGGGTTGATCTGGCCATCCGGTGTCGGCGTGACCATCGCGAGACGGCCGACGCCCGCAACCTTGGCGGGGATCGCGTTCATCAGCAACGACGAGGGGTAGGCGGCGCGTCCACCGGGGACATAGATGCCGGCGGCGTCGACGGGGAGCCATCGCGCGCCAAGCCTTACGCCCGCGGAGTCGACCGAGTCGCTGTCGAGCGGGCGCTGTTTCTCGTGATACGCGCGGATACGAGTAGCGGCGAGTTCGAGCGCGGTGCGCAGGTCCGGGTCGAGTGCATCGAACGCGGCCTTGCAGTCGGCGTCGTCGATCTGCCAGCCGGTGGTCTCGATGTCGTGGCGGTCGTGCTTCTGCGTAAGGTCGCGGAGCGCGGTTTCACCATCGCGGCGGACCGCCGCGATGATCGCGGCGACGTCCTGCGTCACGCCCGCGTCGGATTCGCGACGGTCCTCGACGAGCGCGGTGAAGCGAGTCGCGAAGTCCGCGTCGAACGTGGAGAGGCGGATCACATCCCCCTCCCGCTTGCGGGAGGGGTTAGGGGAGGGAATGACATAGCCTCGCACGCTACGATCGGGGCGGGCGTGCCCTCCCCCGACCCCTCCCGCAGGCGGGAGGGGAGCAGAAGGTAAGCGCTCATGCTTCGATTTCCTGCGCTGCGACCGCGCGGCGGAATGCCTCGACCAGCGGCACGACCCGTGCGCGCGTCTTCATCGCAGCGCGGTTTACGACCAACCGGCTCGTGACCTCCATGATCGCCTCGACCTCGACCAGGCCGTTTTCCAGCAGCGTGCGGCCTGACGATACGAGGTCGACGATGCGCGGCGCCAAGCCGAGCGTCGGCGCCAGTTCCATCGCGCCGTTGAGCTTCACGCACTCCGCCTGGACGCCGCGAGCGGCAAAATGCGCGGCCGTCACGTGCGGGTATTTGGTCGCGACGCGGACGTGGCTCCAGCCGCGCGGATCGTCCTGCGCGGCCATCTCGGCAGGTTCGGCGACCGACAGCCGGCAATGGCCGATGCCGAGGTCGACCGGCGCGTATAATTCCGAATAACCGAACTCCGCGATCACGTCCGACCCGACGATGCCAAGTTGCGCCGCCCCGTGCGCGACGAAGGTGGCGACGTCGAACGCGCGCACCCGGATCAGCGAGATCGCCGGATCGTTGGTCGCGAACCGGAGCGCGCGCGAGTTCTCGTCCGAGAACGACGCTTCGGGATGAACCCCGGCGCGCGCGAGCAACGGCAAGGCCTCGGCAAGGATGCGTCCCTTGGGGACGGCGATGATGATCTGGGAGGGGGGCTGAGTATCTGGCACGCGCCGGGCTTTACGGGGGGGGCATGGCGGGTGCAACAACGTGCGTATGGCAAATGTAATGGCAAGTTGCTCCGCGTTCGGAATTCAGGCGGGCTATTGCGCGGCGATGGATGCGCCGATCACGGCGCGGGTTTGCAGCGCGCTGGCGGAGTCGCTCGATCGGGATAGCGAGACGGGGCGGCGGGTGCTCGACTGGGCGGGCGAGCCGGTCGCGGATGCCTTGGCGTTACGGCTGGTGGGTGGACTGCACGCACTGCATCGCGCGGGCGTCGATCCGGAGCTTTCTGCCGTATTCGCCGGCGTAGAAACCGACCCGGCGCGGATCGTCGCGATACTAAAGGCAACGCTCGTCGCGCAGAATGCGGGGTTGCTGCCGTGGCTCGACGGACCGCCGCAGACCAACGAGGCGGCGCGGTCCGCCGGAATGATGACCGGCCTATTGCATCTGGCCGAGCGGTACGGGCCGCGGTTCGAGGTGCTGGAGATCGGCTCGAGCGCGGGACTCAATCTGCTGATCGATCGCTATCGGTTCGACCTTGGCGGTGTGAATGTCGGGCCATCGGCATCGCCTGTGATTATCCACCCCGAATGGCGGGGCGCGCCGCCGCCAGGCGCGCCGGTAGAGATCGAGTCGACACGCGGCGTCGATATCCACCCGGTGGACGTCGCCGATCCGGCCGCAGCGGCGCGGCTCGAGGCGTATGTCTGGGTCGATGCGGTCGAGCGACAGGCGCGGCTGGCGGCGGCGATCGCGATGGTGCGCGAGGGCGGTGTCGATTTGGTCGAAGGCGATGCGGCGGACTGGGTCGAGGCGCAATTGGCCGAGCCGCAACCCGAGGGCGTCACGCGCGTGCTGATGCATTCGGTGGTGTGGCAGTATCTGCCGGCGGCATCGCGCGAACGCATCCGGGTCGCGATGGACGCGGCGGGTGCGCGGGCGACGGTGGAACGACCGCTCGGCTGGGTCATGATGGAGCCGAACCGCGATCTCCACCGACATGAGGTGCGCGTGCGCGGCTGGCCGGGGGAGCGGCCAATGGAACTGGTTGCGCTGACGCATGCGCATGGCGCCTGGGTCGAGGGGCTCTGCGCGCCGTATGAGACACGGGACTACGTTATGCGACGTGGGGCGTACGAGAAGGACTGAGGCGCCAGATACGAGGTCGGCCCGGGATCGCTCCCGGGCCGACTGATCTTGGTAGAAGGTTTAGTAGAAGAAGCCGTTGTTCACCTGGGCGACACGGCCGTTGCGCGTGTCGACCAGCACGACGTCGCGGCCGTAGCGGACCCAGCGCTGATAGCCGTAGGCCGGGCGCGACAGGCGATAGGTCTGATAGTCGTTGATCCAGTATTGGCGGCCGTAATAGTTCGGTGCGAAGCGGTAGCCGACGCTCACCGGACGATAGCGGTAGCCGCGCGGGCCGACATAGGCGGGGCGGCGATAGACGTTACCGTGCGTACGGCGATAGTCACGCCAGTCCTCGCGCGCTTCACGGCGGTCTTCGCGCAGTTCCTGGCGGGCTTCGCGGACGTCGCCGCGGTTGCCGTAACGGCGGGCGCGATCGAGGTCGCGACGGCTCTCGCGGATCTCGCGCTGGTCGCGGCGGACTTCGCCGTAGCTTTGCGCGGTCGCGAAGGTAGGGACGAGGGTGGCGGCGGCTACGGCCGCAAGGATCATCTTATGCATGACTGCTCTCCTGTTTCGACGCCGGATCAACGGCATGGAGAAGGTTTTGCTCTAGCGCCGCTGAACGATCGCCGAATACGGTCGTCAGGATTCAGACAGGTGGCGAAAGTTCGGAGTTATAGGCGGACATGCGCCGCGGGATACGCCCCCCCGGCGAAGGCCGGGGTCCAATTGGAGAGGTTGCAGTAACGTAGCGCCGTCCCGAGTTACGACCGTCCCCCAATTGGGCCCCGGCCTTCGCCGGGGTGGAGGCAGAGGGTACTTACGTCGTTGACCGACGGTCGGCTCAGACACCCCAACAGCGCATCGCGGCGATCACAGCGTCGGGTTTCTGCCACGGCACGAAATGGCCCGCATCGATCTTCTCGATCGTGAGGTCGGGCACGTAATCGCCAAGGTCGAGCTGGCTGGGCAGCAGCGCGCTGTCCTGCATCCCCCAGATCACCAGTACCGGCATCTTGGTGGGTGGAAACGGCGCGTCGAGGAACGCGGGGCGGGGCGGGGTTTCATCCATCGCGGGGACGACGATCGCGCTCGCGCGGTACCAGTTGAGCATGCCGGTGATCGCGCCGGGCTGGCCCCATTCGTCGAGATAGGCGACCTTGTCCTCCGCCATCGCGGCAAGATCGGCATGCTTCGAGAAACTGGTATCGAAGAAGGTTTCGAGGCCGATCGATTCGATATGCTTTTCGAGATCGGGGTTGCGGAAGGCGCGGATATACTGGCTGGCGGCGCGCTGTTCGAGGTCGTCGAACATGGTCCGCTGGAAGACGAGCGGGTGGGGGGCGTTGATGATGACGAGCTTGGCGATGCGCTCCGGGTGACGCAACGCCGCCATCCAGGCGACCGCGCCGCCCCAGTCGTGGCCGATCAGCGTGAAGCGGTCGATCTTGAGATGGTCGGCGAGCGCGATCAAGTCTGCGACGATCTTGTCGGGGGTGTAGCTGTCGACGCCCTCGGGCTTCGAGGAGCGCGCGAAGCCGCGTTGGTCGGGAGCGATCACGTAGTGATCGCGGGCGAGGTCCGGGGCGATATCGCGCCAGGTGCGGTGCGATTCTGGGAAGCCGTGGAGCAGGATGACGGGTGGGTTCGCCGGGTCGCCGCTGATCGCCACGTCGAGTTCGACGCCTGTGGATAACGCGATGCGTTGAAGTGTCATGATTCCCCTCCCGCTTGCGGGAGGGGTCAGGGGAGGGCCTGCCCGTCGCGCTGCCCTTGGAGCATGCCCTCCCCCGACCCCTCCCGCAAGCGGGAGGGGAGATTACGTCTTCTGCTCCCCTCCCGCACGCGGGAGGGGCCGGGGGTGGGCTCGCGGCCAGTTTCAAACGGAGCGGGCGCGATAGCGCGTGCCCACCCCCCTACCCCCTCCCGCTTGCGGAAGGGGGTAGGGGAAGAGTTAGGGATAGCTGACCGTCTTCGGCACCGCCGGAATCTCGATCCATTCCTTCTCATCGCCGGGCACTTTCGGAAAATTCCCCGCGTTCCAATCGCGTTTCGCCTGCTCGATCCGGTCACGGCTCGAGCTGACGAAATTCCACCAGACGTGGCGCGGCGTCGTGAACGCATCGCCGCCGCACAGCATCGCGCGGCCGCCATGCGCGGACCTCAGCGTCGCGGAGATACCGGGGCGGAGGACATAGAGGACTTGCGGCTCCAGCTTCACGCCTTCCAGCGTCGCCTCGCCCATCGCAAGATAGATCGCGCGCTCCTCCGCCGCGGCATCGATCGGCACGCTCGCGCCGGGATCGAGCGCGATGTCGGCGTATATCGTCCCCGAATAGGTCGTGGTCGGCGCTGTCTGGCCCCACAGGCTCCCCATGATGATCCGCGAGCGTGCGCCGTGCGCCTCGATCGTCGGCAGCTGCGCCTTAGTGACGTGCTCGAACGCGGGGTCGATCTCCTCGACTGCCTCGGGCATCGCCAGCCAGGTCTGGATCCCCGACAGGTTCGGCCCCTCGGCGCGCTCGTCGCCGGGCGAGCGTTCGGAATGGACGATGCCGTGACCCGCGGTCATCAGATTGACCGCGCCCGGCTCGATCCGCGCCTGCGTGCCAAGCGAGTCGCGGTGATCTATCGCGCCATCGAATAGATAGGTGACGGTCGACAGGTTGATATGCGGATGCGGGCGCACGTCGATGCCTTGCCCAACGTCGAGATGCGCAGGGCCCATCTGGTCGAAGAACAGGAACGGCCCGACCATCGTCCGCTCCTTGTTCGGCAGCGTGCGATGGACCTTGAACCCGCCGAGATCGTGCGTCGACGGCAGGATGGTCTGGAGGACGAAATCATCGAGCATGGCGTTATCCCTTGGCAGGTTCCGTGGCGTCGAGCAGTTCGACCAAGTCTGCTGGATAGAGCGTTTCGTGGAAGCCCGCGATGTCGTTTCGGGAAAACCAGCGGTGACCGACGAGCAGTTGCTTCTCCTGTTCGGTGAGATTGCCCGCCTTTACGTCGCAGGTGTCGACGTCGATCCGGAAATAGCGTTCGTCGGCGGTGACCTCTGTGCCTTCGAAGGTGCGGAAGTCGACGACGCGGCGCGCGACTTCGGGGCCGCAGTCGATGTCGAGCCCGACTTCCTCCCAGAGTTCGCGGCGGGCGGCGGCGGCGTAGCTCTCGCCGGGATCGACCGCGCCGCCCGGCGTGCACCAGAGCGGGGGGCGGTCGGTGGGCGTGAAGCGGAACATCAGCACGCGGTCCTGGCCGTCGACGAGAAGTATCCTAGCTGCTGGGCGCGGGGTCCTCACAACCAGCACCTCCCCGGCGAAGGCCGGGGCCCAGTTGGAAAGGTCGATATGGCGACGGGCTGCCCCTCTTTACCACTGTCTCTCAACTGGACCCCGGCCTTCGCCGGGGAGGTGCTGGCCGGCGACGTGCTGAGTGTCAGGACACTGCCAAGCCTCATACCGCGTCGAGTTCGGGATAGGCGCGGAAGATACCGTCGGTGTTGAAGGCGAGGCGGCGGTCGCTTTTCAGGTACGCCGTGATGCCCGGCAACTCAGCGACCTGATCATGGATACGGACCAAATTCGGATAGTCCGGTTCGAGCGTCTTCATCCGCTGCGGAAACATGTACCGCAGCCCCTCGATCACCTGGAACAGCGACGTATCGGAGTAGCTCCACTTGTGGTCGATCAGCCAATCGCCCGCATTGGCCTGCGCGGCATCCTCGAAATGTCCCAAATACTTCGGCATCCGCGCCTCGCGGAACTGTTTCGCCGCACGTGCGGCCTCGGGCTTCTGATCGTCGTAATAGTCCATCATCGCGACCGGATGATGGACGTTGTGAACCTCCGCGACGAGGTCGGCGATCGTCAGCTGGAGCTGGTTGAGCCACAGCCGGTCCGCCATGTTCGACGGCGCGAGACCGTGGCGCTCGCCGAGATACATCAGGATGTTGGCGACCTGCGCGATCACTAGGCCGTCGAGCTCCAGATACGGCGGCGCGAACGGCGTCCGTCCGGTGCGGTCGTTCAGATCGGCGAGCAAACCCTTTTCGCCTACGCCACGCGCGCAATCCTCATACGCGATCTCGGCACCTTCGAGCGCGAGCCGGACGAACTCGCCGCGGCCTTGGAGGGAGGGCCAGTACCAGAGCTTGTACGCCATCAGATTTCCCCAGGCGCGCGGGCCTTGATGGCGAGCGCGTGAATCTTCGTGCTCAACAGTTCGGCGAGCGCCTGGTTCACGAGCCGCTGGCGCGCGACACGATTAAGGCCTTCGAACTGCGGGGTTTCCACCTCGACGCGAAAATGCGTCTCGCCGGTGCCGTCGTCGCCCATATGGCCGGCGTGAAGCCCGCTCTCGTTGACGACGGTCAGCTGCGTCGGGGCGAGTGTCGCGGTAAGGCGGGCGGTGATCTGGTCCTGTACGGAGCCGGTGGCGAGGTCTGTCATGCTCCCTATATAGCCCGTTTTGGAAGCGCGGGGAGCCGGTGGCGGACGACGGATACACAAACGATGGGCGAAAAGAGCGGAAAGAACGCCCCAGCCCACGGTTTCACGGCCGCGTGGAAGGGACGGGGCGCGTCTGCATGTGGCGCGACTGCGAGGAGCCCGGCGAATTTCGTGCGCCACCGCTCGAAGGGCCGAGCGACGGCGGTCCGCCGCAGTTCCGCTGGTTCTGCCTCGAGCACGTCCGCGCGTTCAACTCCGGTTATAATTTCTTCGACGGCATGACCGCGGACGAGATTCATTATGCGCAGCGCCCGTTGGCGGGCTGGGAACGCGAGACGCGGGCATTCGCGCACGGCGGCGGCGACACCCCGCCGAAATGGGCGGACTTCGCCGACCCGATCGATGCGATCGGTGCACGCTTCGGCGAGCGGATGGCGGCAGCGCGCAAGGGCGGCCGCGTGCTGTCCGACGGCGAACGGCGCTCGTTGCGCGTACTCGGACTCGGGACGGACACCGACCGCTCGCAGCTGCGCAAACGCTACAGCGAACTCGTCCGCCGCTATCATCCCGACCGCAACGGCGGCGACCGGGCGCATGAGGCCGAATTGCAGAAGGTGATCGCCGCCTACCAGCACCTGAAAGGTGCCACGGCGTTTGCCTGACGTAACGGGAATGTGATCCATACTTACTCTGATCGATATTTCACGACGCCTCCGCCGGAACCGCACGGCTGGCGAGAGGTTCGTCTAACTCTTCCGGTCAATCGCCCAATCGTACAGCGGCGGTTGAGTAACTGCCCGCGCTTGGCCTAAAGCTACCGGGAACACGAGGCCAACATGACCGATATCCCGAATACCCAGCCAGATAGCCGCGAGACCACGATCCTCGATGCACCCGACCGTATGGTAAAGGTGCGCGAGATGTTCGGGATCGATTCCGACATGGAAGTGCCGGCTTTCTCCGAAGCCGACGAGCGCGTGCCCGATCTTGATCCGGCGTACGTCTTCGATGCCGACACCACACTCGCCGTGCTGGCGGGGTTCGCGCATAACCGTCGCGTGATGGTCCAGGGCTATCACGGCACCGGCAAGTCGACGCATATCGAGCAGGTTGCGGCGCGCCTGAAATGGCCATGCATCCGCATCAACCTCGATGCGCACATCAGCCGTATCGACCTGATCGGCCGCGATGCGATCGTGCTGAAGGACGGTCAGCAGATCACCGAGTTCCGCGAAGGCCTGCTGCCCTGGGCGCTGCAGACCCCGACCGCGCTGGTGTTCGACGAGTACGACGCAGGCCGCCCCGACGTGATGTTCGTGATCCAGCGCGTGCTGGAGACCGAAGGCAAGCTGACGCTGCTCGACCAGAACCGCGTGATCCGTCCGAATCCGTGGTTCCGCCTGTTCGCGACCGCCAACACGGTCGGCCTCGGCGATACGAGCGGGCTGTATCACGGCACGCAGCAGATCAACCAGGGCCAGATGGACCGCTGGAACATCGTCGTCACGCTCAATTACCTGCCCGCCAAGGTCGAGGCGCAGATCGTGCTCGCCAAGTCCGGTGAATACGACAAGCCCGAGGGCAAGAAGACCGTCGAGAACATGGTCCGGGTCGCCGACATGACCCGCAAGGGTTTCGTCAACGGCGACATCTCGACCGTGATGAGCCCGCGCACCGTGATCACCTGGGCGCAGAACGCGCTGATCTTCGGCGATGTTGGCTTCGCGTTCCGCCTATCGTTCCTCAACAAGTGCGACGAAGCGGAGCGGCCGCTGGTCGCCGAATATTACCAGCGCGTGTTCGGCAAGGATCTTCCCGAGAGCGTGGTGGGCAAGGCCTAAACCTTTGGCCAACGAAACTCCTCTCGATCGCTTCAAGGCGGTTCTTGCCGGCACCGCACGTGCGATCTCGGAGGAGCCGGAGGTCGAACTCGCCTTCACCGCCGATGCGCCGACGCAGTCGGGTAAGCACATCAAGGTGCCGATGCCCGCTCGCGCTCTTCCGCTCGAGCAGGTCGCTGAGGCGCGCGGGTTCGCAGACGGCTTCGCGCTTAGGCTGAAGCATCACGACATCGCACTGCATAATCGTGCGGCGCCGGTTGAGGCGGTGGCGCGCGCGGTGTTCGATTCCGTCGAGACTGCACGAGTCGAAGCACTTGGGTCGCGCGGTTATGCGGGGATTACCGAGAACCTCGAACGGGCGCTCGACGTGCGGTTACGCGCCGATCCGATCACGCGCGCGCGCAATCGTGACGAGGTGCCGTTGTCGACCGCGCTGGGCCTCATGGTCCGCGAGCGGTTGACCGGACAGGAATCCCCCGCGATCGCCGCGCCCGGCCTCGCGTTGGTCCGCGAGTGGATCGAGAGCAAGACCGACCTCGACGCGCTCGCCTATGCGCTCGACGACCAGAAGGCGTTCCAAGGCCTTGCGCGGAAGATGTTGCAAGAGCTCGAACTGGTCGAGGGTGATCAGGTCCCCGAGGAGAGCGACGAAGGCGGCTCCGAGGACGAGGGCACCGACGAGCAGCAGCAGGACGAGGGCGACGAAGGCGACGACCAGGGCGAGGACGGCCAGGGCGAAGTCGAGGCGCGCGGCGAACAGTCCGAGCAGCAGAACGAGGAAAGCGACGGCCAGGAGCAGAGCGACGAGTCGATGGACGACATCGACGGCGAGCCCGGTGACGATGGCGAGGAAGGCATGCAGCCGGTCCGCCCGAACCGTCCCTTCGCGGACATGGGCGGTGCGTTCGACTACAAGCCGTGGACGACGCAGTTCGATGAGGTGATCGCAGCCACCGAGCTGTGCGACGCCGACGAACTGGCGCGGCTGCGCGGCTATCTCGACCAGCAGCTCGTGCACCTGCAATCGACCGTGTCGAAGCTCGCCAACCGGCTCCAGCGGCGCCTCATGGCGCAGCAGTCGCGGTCGTGGGATTTCGACCAGGAGGAGGGCATCCTCGACGCGGCGCGGCTGGCACGCGTGATCGTCAACCCGACGCTGTCGCTGAGCTACAAGGCCGAGCGCGAGACCGATTTCCGTGACACCGTCGTGACGTTGCTGATCGACAACTCCGGCTCGATGCGCGGCCGCCCGATCTCGATCGCGGCGATCAGCGCGGACATTCTCGCGCGCACGCTGGAACGCTGCGGCGTGAAGACCGAAATCCTCGGCTTTACGACGCGAGCCTGGAAGGGCGGGCAGAGCCGCGAAACGTGGCTTGCCGCCGGGCGTCCGCCGCAGCCGGGCCGGCTGAACGACATCCGCCACATCGTCTACAAGCGCGCCGACGAGCCGTGGCGGCGTGCGCGCAACTCGCTCGGGCTAATGATGCGCGAGGGGTTGCTGAAGGAGAATATCGACGGCGAGGCGCTGATGTGGGCGCATGCGCGGCTGGTCGCCCGGCCCGAGGAACGCCGCATCCTGATGGTGATCAGCGACGGCGCCCCGGTCGATGATTCGACGCTCAGCGTGAACTCTGGATCGTACCTGGAGCGCCATTTGCGCCAAGTAATCGGCTGGATCGAGAGCAAGTCGCCGGTCGAACTCGTCGCGATCGGCATCGGCCACGATGTCACTCGCTATTACGCGCGCGCCGTCACGATCATGGACGTCGAACAGCTTGGCGGGACGATCATCGAACAGCTGGCCTCGCTGTTCGATACCGAATGATCCGTCGGTGACAGCGGGCGGCGGTATTACGACGCCCGCGGGCGGGTTCCACGGACCCGTAAAACGCTCGATCACGATTGCAGGCCACCAGACGTCCATCAGCCTCGAACCCATCTTCTGGCAAGCGCTGGAGGCCGCTGCGGCGCGTCTAGCGTTGCCCTTGTCTGCACTGGTCGCAGAGATCGACGCGATACGCATCTTGGCCGACGATCCCCCCAATCTCGCTAGCGCCTTGAGATCATGGCTGTTCTCGAACGGCGCATGAGAATTAGTCGCAATAGCGTTGACAGTGAGAACGACTCTCAATAGCGAACCCGCAACAATAAGGGGTTTCGCATGTCTGGTCCTTCGTCGCGTTCGTCCGCCGCGCCTGCATTTCTCGCGCTTTCGTGCGTAGGGTTCATTGCCAGCGCACCAGCCTATGCTGCCGATCGCCCGGCTGAATCGGCAAAGGTTCACGCGGCCGACGACCAGGAAAAGCAGCTCAACCGCGACGAAATCGTCGTCAACGGCAAGACCGTCCCCGCGACCACGCTGGAGAGCCCGAAGGCGACGCGCAGCCTGCTCGACACGACGCAGACCGTGACGATCATCGGCGACCAGACGATCCGCAAGCAGAATTTGCTCACCCTGCGCGACGTGTTGCAGACGATCCCCGGCATCACCTTCGGTGCGGGCGAAGGCGGCGGCGGATACGGGGACAGCATCAACCTGCGTGGCTATTCCGCCAACAACGACATCACGATCGACGGCGTCCGCGACAGCGCGCAGTATAGCCGCAGCGAGACGTTCAACCTGCAACAGGTCGAGGTCTACAACGGCGCGAACAGCGTGTTCGGCGGCGGCGGATCGGTCGGCGGCACGATCAACCTCATCACCAAGCGCCCGCAGGCGGAGACGCTGACGGTCGTGTCGGGCGGCGTCGGTAGCGACGATTATTACCGAACGACGCTCGACTCGAACGTCCGGGTCAGCGATCTGGTCGCGGTCCGTCTCAACGCAGTTGCGCACAAGAACGACATTCCCGGTCGCGATGTGGAGAGCAACAAGCGTTGGGCCGTCGCGCCGTCGCTGATCGTCGGCGTGGAGGGCCCGACTAGCCTGACGCTGCAATATCTGCATCAGGAGGACGAGAACGTCCCCGTCTATGGCGTGCCGTACTTCCGCAATGCGGTGAACAACGGGCCGCTGCCGGGTGCCGACAACTCCGCCTATTACGGCATCCGCAATCTCGACAAGCAGGACATCACCGTCGACCAGGCGACCGCGACGGTCAGCCACAGCTTCTCCGACAAGGTCTCGATCCGCAACCTGAGCCGCTGGCAGCGCGTCCAGCAGGACTCGTTGACGAGCGCCCCGCAAGGTGTGTTTTGCCTGTCGACCGGGTTCCAGCCCCAGCCGCTGACCAACGTCGCGACGACGCCGGCGGCCTGTCCCGCCCCGACGGCAACCGCTCCGGGTCAGAACATACCCGGTTCCTATTACCCGAGCGGCCCTCGCGGTTTCGTCCGAAATCAGGAAAACCAGATCCTCTATAACCAGACCGATCTCCGTTCGGTCTTCGATACCGCGGGGCTCGAGCATACGCTGGTGCTCGGCGCGTCGGTCTCGCAGGAGGATTACACGATCGTCACGGGCAACACGCTGCGTACCACGACCGGTGCGACGGTTGTCCAGCCACCGATCAACCTCGCCAACCCGAACACCGACTACACCGGCCCGTTCAACTTCATCCAGGCCGGCCGGTCGCAGGGCACGACGAGCAATGCGGCGGTCTACGCCTTCGACACGATCAAGGTGATCCCGCAGATCGAGGTCAATTTCGGCCTGCGCTACGAGCATGCCAAGGGCCGTTTCCGCGCCGATACCTTCTCGGTCGTGCCCGACGCGACACTCGGCACCTATGCGCGCGGCCTGAACCAGACGAGTGATGAAACGCTGTTCTCGTACCGCGGCGGCATCAACTTCAAGCCGATTGAGACCGTCAGCCTGTATGCGTCGTACGGCAACGCCACCACGCCGACATCTGCGACCGTCCGGCTAGGTTGCGGTACGTTGATCAATGCACCCGCGGGCCAGCTCGACCCGTGCGACGTCAAGCCGGAAAAGGCGGTGAACTACGAACTCGGGGCCAAGGCGGACCTGTTCTCGCGCAAGCTGCAACTGACGGCGGCGGTGTTCCGCAACGAGCGGACCAATTACCGCGTCGCTACGAACGACCCGATCGTCACGACGCTCGGCGTCAACGACGGCCGCTCGCGCGTCGACGGCATCGCGCTGGGTGCAAGCGGCAGCATCTCGCACGCATTCTCGATCTTCGCCAACTACACGTATCTGAAGGCGAAGATCATCCAGAGCGTCTCGAACTTCTGTCTCGCCAATCCGGGGCCGGTCCGTACGACCGTCGGCACGACCACGACGACGACCAATCCCTGTGGCAACTCGGCTGCGATCCTCGATACGCAGGCGGGGCAGGAGCTCACCAACACGCCGAAGCATTCGGGCAGCCTGTTCACCACCTACACGCTGCCGTTCGGCCTCCAGCTTGGCTACGGCCTGACCTATCAGGGGGCATTCGCGCTCAACAACAGCGCGCTGGCGACGCCGCTTGCGCCGACGACCGTGGTGACGCCGGTATTCCACTCGGCGGATTACCTCACGCATCGCGCGTTCCTGTCGTACACCGTGGGCAACGGCCTGACCGCGCAGCTCAACGTGCAGAACTTCACCAACGAAAAATACTACACCGGCATCCGCAACAATGGCTGGGCGACGCCGGGCGAGGCGCGTTCGGTGCGGCTGACGCTGTTCTACAGCCTGTGAGGCTCGGCGGCGACGCGGGCAGTTTGCCGGTATCGCCGCCGCATTCTAGAGTGACGCCATGTTGATCGCGATCCCCGATGTGCTCGATGCGGCCGGCGTCGCCCGTGTTCGCGCACTGATCGACCACGCCGAGTGGATCGACGGCAACGCGACGTCGGGTCCGCAGAGCGCGCTCGCCAAGCGCAACGAGCAATTGCCCGAGGACTCGGTCGCCGCGCGGGAGGCGGCCGGGATGGTCCTCGACGCGCTCGGCCGGTCGGCGCTGTTCGTGGCGGCGGCGCTGCCGCTCAAAGTGTTCCCACCGCTGTTCAACCGTTACGCCGGGGGACAGGATTTCGGGCTTCACGTCGACAACGCGATCCGGATGAAGCGCGGCACCGACTTCCGCATCCGCAGCGACCTGTCGGCAACGCTCTTCCTCGACGACCCCGCAACGTACGACGGCGGCGAACTGGTGATTGAGGACCAGTTCGGTCCACAGTCGGTCAAGCTGCCCGCCGGGCACATGGTCCTCTACCCCGCGTCCAGCCTGCACCGGGTGACGCCGGTCACGCGCGGGATGCGTACCGCGTCGTTCTTCTGGCTCCAGTCGATGGTGCGTGACGACGGCGCCCGGCGGATCCTGTTCGATCTCGACCAGGGCGTGCAGGCGGTCGCGGCCGCACAAGGCCAGGGCGATCCGGCGACCGTGCGGCTGACCGGCGTGTACCACAACCTCCTTCGCCGCTGGGCGGACGCCTGACTTCTGCTCCCCTCCCTGAAAGGGAGGGGCAGGGGGTGGGTCGGTTTCCGCATATCCAGACGCCGCGACCAAAGCAGGCCGACCCACCCCCAACCCCTCACTTCCAGGGAGGGGAGCATTGGTGAGCGCCGTCTCTAATGTGGACTTGAGCCGCCCCCTCATGCGACGCTCACCGCACAGGGAGTAGATAATGAGCAAGCTGGCGATGCGACGCGCGTGGTTCCAGGTCCACAAGTGGATCGGGCTGGTACTGGCGATCCTCATCATCCCGCTGTCGCTGAGCGGCGCGGCTTTGGTGTGGCATGACGCGCTCGATCGGATCGTCGATCCGGCGCGCTATGCGGTCACCGGCAAGACGGTGCTCGGCCCCGACAGCTACGTCGCCGCGGCGCGCGCGGTGCTGAGGCATGGCGAACGGATCGCGACGCTGACGATGCCCGATGACGGCGGCCCGGTAATCGTCGCGGCGACCTCGGCCAGCGTGCCGACCCGGCCAGGACCACCGCAGCGGACGATGGTCTATCTCGATCCACCGACCGCGCGCGTGCTGGAGGTGTCGCCGCCGAACGGCGGACTCGTTCGGTTCCTGCATGTTCTGCACGGTAGCCTGCAACTACCCGGCATTGGACGCTCGATCGTCGGCTGGATCGGCGTGGCGATGATGGTGTCGAGCTTTACCGGGCTATGGCTGTGGTGGCCGACGATGGGCAAGTGGACGCGCGGGCTTCGGTTCCGCCGGCACCGCGACGTCGAGACCAACCTTCACCACCTGTTCGGCTTCTGGATCGCGCTGCCGTTGTTCGTGCTGTCGCTGACCGGCGCGTGGATCTCGTTCCCGCAGGTCCTCGGAAAGCTCATCGGCGAGACGTCGCGGCCGAGAGGCGGTCCCGATCGCGGCGCGATGATGCGCGCGAAACCGCTGGCGTCGCCCGCGCAGCCTCTCGCGGTGGCGATCGGCAAGGCGCGCGGTATCGTCGATAATGCGCCGTTGCGGAGCATCACCTGGCCGACCGACCTCAGCGCGGACTGGACGGTGACGTTTCAGGGCGGCGGCGCGCCGATCGGGGTGAAGGTGGCGGACGACACCGGCGGCGCGACCGCGGCGCCGGCGCGGCCTCAGGGCGGTGTGGCGCGGTGGATGCGGCGGATCCACGATGGCACCGACATGGGTGCGCTGTGGCAGGTGATCATCTTCCTGGGCGGGATATTGCCCGCGGTACTGGCGGTGACCGGCGTTATCATGTGGTGGCGTGCGCGCAAGTGGAAGGCTGAGTTGGCAGCGCGGTGTGCAACGTAGCCAGTCTCCCTCGCCCCTTCGGGGAGAGGGAAGGAGGAGCCTCTTGGCGACGGGAGGGTGAGGGGAGTTGGGACTCGCGTTCCGAGCCTCACACCCCTCACCCTCCCACGCGCAAGAGCACGCGGGCCCCTCCCTCTCCCCGCAGGGGCGAGGGGTTAAGTTACCGCCCCAGCAACACCCGCGCCTGCCCGGCGATCTGCGCGAGCATCGCCGCGTTCGGCACCGCCGCGTGGCGCGCGCGGTCGATAACCGCCTTGAACTGCGCCACCCGTGCCGCGTTCGTCAGCAGCCATTTTTCGACCGCACCCTGCGGATCCTGCGCACCGCACCGCGCGAGAAACTCCAACCGCAGCTGCTGGAAATCGCGCGCAAGCCCGGCGACCAGCAACCGCTCCCAGGGATCGGTCGGACTGATCCGCGCCGCATTCGCCTGCGCCCAGTCGAGCCCCAGCGCCTGCCCGAGATGCGTGAACGCCCGCGTCACCACCGCCTCGTCGAGCGACATCCGCTCGCCAAGATCCGCCAGCCCGACTGCGCCGTCCATCTCGAACAGGCGAACGACCTTGCGCACCAGATCGCCTGGCGCACCGACCGCCTCAAGCTGCCCCGCGATGCGGCTGCTCTGCGCACTTGCTTCCTCGAGCAGCAACGCCGCAGTCTGGCTGTCGAGCTGCGTGATGCCCTTCGCCAGCCGCGCGAGGACGTCGCCCGGCACCGCGCCCGGCGCCGACACGCGCAGCAGGTCGGCGATCTGCGAACGGGTCGCCACGGCCACCTCGTCGAACAGCGCGATCCGCGCCGCCTCGGGCATCACCGCGGTCTCGATTTCCGCCCACAACGCGGGCAGATCGAACAGGCGCTCGGCGACGACGAACATCGCCGCGATATCGCCCATCGCCGCGCCTTCCTCTTCCGCCAGTTCGAACGGGTAGAGGATGCCCAATCGGTTGACGATCCGGTTGGCGAGCTTGGTTGCGACGATCTCGGGCCGCAGCCGATGTTCGTCGATCGCCGTCCCGAACCGCTCGCGCATCGCCGCCGGGAACGCGGCATGCAAATCCGGCTTCAGAGCATCATCCTTGGCGATGTCGCTGTGCTCGATCGCGTCCTGCAACCCGAGCTTGGCGGTCGCCAGCAGCACCGCGAGCTCAGGCCGCGTGAGCCCCAGCCCATCCTGGCCACGACGGAGCAGGATGTCGTTCGACGCAAGCCCTTCGACTGCACGATCGAGCCGCCCGGCGCCCTCGAAGATCTCGATCACGCGCACATAGCTCGGCACCGCGACCGCACCGTCCGCCTCGGCGATCGACAGCGCCAGCGTCTGGAGGCGGTTGTCCTCCAGCACCAGGTGCGCGACGTCGTCGGTCATGCTGGCGAGCAGCGTGTTGCGGTCCTCATAGTCGAGCCGCCCCTCGATCATCTCTCGGTTGAGCGCGATCTTGATGTTGACCTCGTTATCCGAGCAGTCGACGCCGGCCGAATTGTCGATGAAGTCGGTGTTGATCCGACCCCCGCGTGCCGAAAACGCGATACGCGCGGCCTGCGTGACGCCCAGGTTCGCGCCTTCGCCGATCGCGATCACACGCAGATCCTCGGCGTTGACGCGCAGCCGGTCGTTCGCCGGATCGCCGACCGCGACGTTCGGTTCCGACGCGGCCTTCACATAGGTGCCGATGCCGCCGAACCAGAGCAGGTCGGCCGGCGCCTTGAGGATCGCCGAGATCAGCGCGCCCGGCTCCATCTCACTCACCGTTACGCCGAGCGCAGCCTGCACCTGTGGCGACAGCTTCACGACCTTGGCGGTGCGCGCGAACACGCCGCCGCCCTTCGAGATCAGGCTGGCGTCGTAGTCCGCCCAGCTCGACCGCGGCAGCGCGAACATCCGGTTGCGCTCTTCCCAGCTCGCCGCCGGATCGGGATCGGGATCGAGGAAGATGTGGCGATGATCGAACGCCGCGATGACCTTCAGCGTCTTCGAAAGCAACATGCCGTTGCCGAACACGTCGCCCGACATGTCGCCGCAGCCGACGACGGTGATGCTTTCGCTCTGCACGTCGAGGCCGCGCTCGGCGAAGTGCCGCTGGACGCTCAGCCACGCGCCCTTGGCGGTGATCCCCATCGCCTTGTGATCGTACCCGACCGAGCCACCGGAGGCGAACGCGTCGCCGAGCCAGTAGCCGCGTTCAAGCGCGAGCGCGTTCGCCACGTCGCTGAACGTCGCGGTGCCCTTGTCGGCGGCGACGACGAAATACGGGTCCTCGCCGTCGAGGATCGTCACGCCGTCGGGATGCACGACCTTGCCTTCGACGATGTTGTCGGTGATCGACAACAAGGTGCGGATGAAGATCCGGTAGCTCTCGGTGCCCTCGGCCAGCCACGCGTCGCGGTTCGACGGGGCGGGGAGTTGCTTGGGATAGAAGCCGCCCTTCGCGCCGGTCGGCACGATCACCGCGTTCTTGACGCGCTGCGCCTTCATCAGCCCGAGGATCTCGGTGCGGAAATCGTCGCGACGATCGGACCAGCGCAGGCCGCCACGCGCCACCGGGCCGGCACGCAGATGGATGCCTTCGACGCGAGGCGAGTAGACCCATACTTCGCGCCACGGCACCGGGGCGGGGAGGCCCGGAATCAGATGGCTGTCGAGCTTGAACGCGAGCGCTTCCGAGGCGGCAGGCGTGAACGCGTTGGTCCGCAGCGTCGCTGCGATCAGGTTGCGATACGCACGCAGGATACGGTCGTCGTCGATCGCCGTGACGGCATCGAGCCCGGCTTCGATCGCCTGGTCCGCCTCGATCGCGTTGCCCGGGTGCTCCGGATGATGGACCGCGGTGAACCGCGCGATCAACGCGGCGGCGACCTTCGGTGCACGGCGCAGCGCGTCGACGACGGTGGTCAGGCCATACGGAAGCCCCGCCTGGCGCAGATACCGGAACCACGCACGGAACAGCACGATCGCCTCGGGCCGCATGCCGAGTTCGACGATCAGCCGGTTGAACGCATCGTTCTCGGCGGCGCCTTCCAGCACCGCTGCGATCGCGCCTTCGAGGACGGGGGCGTCGCTCTGCTGCGCGGCGTCGTTCGCTTCCAGCACGAAGTCATGCACGAACGGCACGCTGTCGTCGCGCAACCGCGTCGGCAGTTCGCCGATCACGCGGAAGCCGAAATTCTCCAGCACCGGGACCGCGTCCGACAGGGGGAGCGCCCCGCCGAGCTTGTAGATCTTCAACTGCGGATCGGCGCCGGCTTCGCCCGGAACAAGGCGCACGCCACGCGCGTCCGTATCGGCCAGCGCGGCGATCCGCTGGATATCCTCGGCGGCCTCGGCGGGCGTGCTGAGGTTGCGGTAGTTCTGCGGGAACGCCGCCGCCCATTTGAGCGCAAGACGCGCAGCGCGTGGCGGCGGCAACGTCTCGACCAGCGCAGCCTCGACGTCCGACACCCAGCCACGCACCATCCGCTGCAACCGCAGCGCGAGCGGCGCGACGTCGGGCATCCGGCCATCGCCGCGCAGATCGAGCGTGTAGCGGATCATCGCGACCTCGCCGTCCTCCAGCGCAATCGACCAGTTGAGCACGCTCGCATTCGCGGCCTCGGCCAGCATGTCGCCGATCGCGACCCGTCGGCCGGTGGTGACATCGTCGCGCGGCAACCACACGAACCCGAACAGATGCCGCCCGAGCGCCGATTCGACCAACACGAGCGCCGGCCGTGGCCGATCTGCGATGCTCATCGCGGTCAGCGCAAGGTCTTCCAGCGCATCGGGTGCGAACGCGATCACGAGGTCGTGCGGCAGCGCAGTGAACGCATGCGTTAGCGCCTTGCCGGCATGACCACGCGGATCGAACCCGAACTTTGCCTTCATCGCGGCAAGCCGCGTGCGCAACACCGGCACGTCGCGCGGCATCGCGGCGAGCGCGGCACTGGTCCACAGGCCGCTGTAGATCGACAGCCCGGCGACCGTCGCGCCCTCCATCACCGGTACGACGACCAGGTCGAGCGGCACCGCACGGTGGACGGTCGAGATCAGGTTCGACTTCAGCAACAACGGCGCGTCGTTGCCCGCCTCGAACCACTTGATCGCGAGTGCGCGCGAGGCCTCGGCAAGGATCGGCACGCGGTGTTCGTTGCGCGCAATACCGAGAGCAGCGTGGCCGCTCCCGTCACAATGCCAGATCTGATGCCCGAGCAGCGTCAGATGCCCGTTCAGGAACCACTGCAACAGCGCGGCACCTTCACCCTCGGGTAGCATCGCAATATCGTCGTCGAGCGCGGCTTGCATCGCGCGCCAGTCGCCCACAGCGGCACGGACGTCGGCCAGCACTGCGGTCAGATCCTCAATCAACCCCCGACGGTCACGCGCATCGGCGCGTTCCATCTCGAGATAGATCATCGATTCGGGCCGACCTGCACCCTGGCCATCCGCGTCGATCGCATGCAGCGTGCCATCGGGCGCGCGCGTCGTGCGGACGACGGGGTGGATGATCCGATCGACCGCGATGTCCTGCGCGCCGATCGCCGCCGCGATCGAATCGACCAGGAACGGCATGTCGTCGTTGACGATCGCAAGACGCATTCGCCGCCGCGTGTCGTCGCCACTGATCGGCTCGATCGCGATCGCTGGCGCACCGTCGTCGCGGTGCGCGGCAGTCGCGGCAACGAACGCCGCCGCCTGCGCGACCTCGCTCGCCCCGAAGTCCCTCAGTTCGCCCGGAAGGGCCCGTTCGGTCAACCGGCCTGCAAGGGTCTCGGTGAGCGTGTTCAACGATTGGTTCGCCATAGGTCAGGGCCTATGCGCCCCCCGTTCGCCTATCTCAACCCTTGTGGCAGGTGCGAAGGATTATGCTGCGGCGCACCTAAAACGCGGATCGCTCCACGGCTTCGATCGCCGCCAGGTCGCTGCCGAAGCCACTCAGAAAGCTTGCGAAACCGCCTGCCGGCACCTGATGCCGCTGGGCGTGACGCAGCACCGTCGCGAACGTCTCCAACCTAGCTGCCTCGAAATTCGCGCCAAAGACGAGCGCAACGATCTGCATCATCGCTTCCGCCCCACCCGGCACGCAAGCAGCAGAGAGAATCGCCGTGAAATTATCGCTATCCTGCTCGGCAGACACCGCGAGATCATGCGCCCGACCCAACGTCCTGTGGAGCGCCATCCGACTGCGCGCTTCAGCCGCGCGGACCTGCGCCGCGCTCTCACGCGCCATCGCCAGTTGCTCGCCGAGCCTTCCGACAAGCACATAGTCGGCGGGCAAGGGGTCATCCAGCACCAGTTCCTGCAAGGCAGCAGGCGTCGGCTCGGCAGGCATGATATCGAAGCCACCGCTCGGTCCATCCGCCCACACCTGCGCGGTCGCGCCCGAGCCATACGAGGTTGCGTGAACGGCGGCATCTAGCTCGGCCGACAGTGCAGCCTGCAAATCAGCGTCCGCGAGCTCCTTCCAATTGATGACGCCGTAAATGAAATCGATCGTCACCCCGCCAGACGCGAACGGCATCAGGATCCCGCGGTACAGCGTCGTCCGCCCCCGGCTGCTGACGAATTCCGCCTCGAAGCCGATCGGCGCACGATTGGCAATGATCTGCAGGTAATGATCGGTCAGCCGCGACAGCAGCGACCGGCTCGGCACGTCGGCGATCGTCGCGATCGGCCCCTCAAGCCCGCATTCCTCGCGCAGCGCGCGACCAAGATACGCGATCTTCGGATCGCCCATGCCGTGACTGAAATCGAGCAGCACGCTGTGCGGGCCGAAATCGGTGATCGTCTCGGGCTCGAGGTCGGCGATCGAAGGATAGGGGCGGTCCTTCAGCAGCGACACCCAATGGTTATAGGCGCGCACGTGCATCCGCCGCTCGTCGCCGCCGAGATCGAACATCACGTCGTTGACGCCCGCATCGGTCGAATCGGACGCGCCGGTATGCGCAGCCGCCCGTGGCGGAGCCTCCGCAATCGCCACGCCATCCGCGCCCGCTACGCGTCCATCCTCTACGCTGCGCGCCGTCGTCATGCCCAAAGATCCCCGTATCGTCGCCCCGCTTGTGCACCGCGCTTGGTAAACACAGAGTAAACTCGCAAACCGCTTGTCAGCCCGCAAAACCGCTGGTAGTTGCCGCCCCCTCGACCGGATACATCCGTCATCGGGCCGCTTTAGCTCAGCTGGTAGAGCATCGCATTCGTAATGCGGGGGTCACAGGTTCGAGTCCTGTAAGCGGCACCATCGACAAGTGGTTGATTTACCTCACATTTTTCTGACTCCAGCCGACTTTTCGGCAACGCCGATTCCGGTAGGGTTCCGGTGCGTCGAGCCCGGAGCCAGCTTCTCGATCTTGGCGATGATGCGATTCAGGGCGCGCACGACGGTGGGGAATTCACCGATCGCATAGACCTCGGTCTGGCTTCCGTCGCGGTGGCCCATGAAGCCTTCCAGATCCCACTTCTTCGCGCCGTTGTTACGGACGAGGGTCGCGAGGCTGTGGCGCAGCAGGTACGGACGCCACTCGCGGCCGGCAGGCATGTCGAGGTTCGTCAGCATCGTATCCCAGGCGCGATCGACGTCCTGGATGGCACGGCCGTGATAGTTCACCAGCCAGCCCCTGCCGGCGCGCTCCGGTATCGGCAGCGCCATGTACGTCTCGTATTCCTCGCGCAGCCAGCGATCGAGCAGCGGCAGCACCGGCAGGACGGCGCGATGTTTCTTATTCTGTGTGCGGCCTTGCGGGTTGAGGTCGAGCGTCGGAGCGCCCGGCCACCATTGCTCGCGATCGGGGGCGACGTTTATGTCGACGACCGCACCAGGCCGCGCGATCGTGCAGACGGAGGCGACGAGGAATGCATGTAGCGAACCGCGCTGACGATCGGGCTCGGCCGCGTAGGCGAACATCTTCGCCAGTTCCTCGACACCGATTCGTGTGCGGCGCTGGCGTTGCACCTGGCGGGCGGGGAGGGGCTTGTAGATCGGCCGCTTATCGGAGCGCGCCGGCTCCGCGTTGGCGGCATGATTCAAGACGGCAATAAGCTGCGCGATCGACGCCTCGGTCGCGGCCGGCGAGCGCGGGCGCGATACGGTGACCTCGCCCTTGCCGTTGCGCCATTCGACTGGCTGCAACCGGGACCAAGCGCGAAAGGCATTTACGAAGACGGTGCCGCACGCTGTCGCGCAGCTCGTCGAGTGGCCGAACCGACCTTCCGCGCCAAGCGCCTGCTCCGCGTCGAGAAACGCCACGGCGTGCGCCAGGCGGCCCGAGATCGTGTCGGCCGATGCGCGCGTGTTGCCCCACTCGATCTTATAGTCTGCGATAGCGTCGGTCAGGAGGTACGCTTGCGCCTGAGCGAGCGGTTGACCGCATGCGTGACAGAATGCCGGCGCTTCGCCCTTGTCGGCTAGGTAGACCTTGTCGAGCTCCAGAATGGCCGCTGCTACGTCGCTTGTAGCCGTCGACGTGCTGCGCTCGCGTCGCGTTCCACTGTCGTACCACCAGATGTATAGATTGGGGCTCCGAAGGGTTCCGTCAGCCCGTTCGTCGTGGGCGAGCCAGTATTTCCCTCTTTGGTAGACCGGCGGAGTGCGTCGCGGCATTGTGTCTGTTCTTTCAGGTAGTCGGCTACGGCGCGATTGATGATGTCGAAAAGTCCGAGGCTTCCGAGCAGATCGAGGTCGGGGGACTCGATTCGGACGCCTTTCCCGACGTCGGCCGCTCGCATCAGCTTGCGGGAGAGTTTGATCAGTGACGGGGCGTTCATCAGCCCTTTGCCTCTGCAAGCACGGCGCGCAGCTTGGCGGCATGCTCCAGCATTTTGTTGCCGCGGGTTTCGAGCGACTTTGCCGTGAGCAGAAGGTCAAGGTTAGAGATGCCGCGTTCGGCATTGAGTTTGAAATTCACGTTGCGCGGGGTAACGCCCAAGATGTCTGCCAGCGTCTGCTTCTTCCCTCCGAGAATTTCGTAGGCAGTTTGTAGCCCCATCATGCGTGGCATCTCGATCGGGAAGCCGCGCTGTTCCCGGTTTGGGGAACAGTTCGTTGGCTGTGACGATGGCTGAGACTGGCGAGCTTCGGAGGGAGCGGCGCTGATCATCATGGAGATCCTGTTGGTGCGAGGGGATCGAGCGGTCGCGCCAGCGGCTGTTCTTGTAGAAAGCGTTTCGCCAAGAGCGGAGAGCGGGTCAGAACATGGGCGGCGGGCGTCGCTGGATCGGGTTGAGATCCTTGGCGAGGCAGAGAACGGCTTGTCCGTCGTCGAAGCGGACCGAGGCGAAAGCCTTGCGGACGGCCAGGACGTCGCACTGCTTCCCGACGCGGCCGAGCCCTTGGAAGAGGGCACGGTCGCCGCCACAGACTGCGACGTCGCCCACGTCACGAGCGGGCCGCTTTTGCGAACGGCGTCGCGGGCAGGCGTGTGAATGCAGGCTCGACGTTGCCAAGTGACAGCCGGCAAATCCGGCTCCACTGCGGCGCGAGCGACGCGCGCAGCACACCGATCGCCGTCGCGCCTGCGCTACCGAACACGGTCAGCGCCAAGCCTGTGAGGACATCGTGCAGCATCAGCGACGTCGATCCGATGTGCCGGCGACGAGCATGACGATCGCAACGGGGATCCAGATGACCGCGAGCAGGATCGCCAGGACGATCTTGGCAATGCGGCGGCGGCGCATGGCGCGCTCGAGCTGCGTCGCGCTGGTGGCGACGGCGATCACTGGCAGCACTCCACCGGCGCGGTGTCGGGCAGGCATGCGGTGCAGGCCTTGTCGGTCGCCCAGGCGCACGCGCCATGCTCGTCACTGGTGCAGGGATCCCACAGGCTGCAACCGCAGCCACGGCAGATGCGGGGGTGGCTGTCGACCGGATCGGTAGCGAGCTGGCGGTAGACGTCCGGATCGAACGGGAAGACGCTGCGAAGGGCTTCCAGGGTCTCGGGGTGACGTGCCGTATTACCGGGCGTTTCCAGCACGTAGATCAGGTCGAGCGCAGGTGCGACCTCGTCGGCGTTCCGCGCCAGCATGCCGGCGACTTCCTTAATCGACATGCCAGCCGCCTCGCGGCGCAGGCGGATGTACGTCGCAGGCGTCAGAGCCGCGGCGCTGGCGGTCGCGGCGCGCTCGCCTCGCTGCATCGGCATCGTGAATGTACGCGGGAAGACGTGCATCATCGGGCATTCCTTTCGACAAGGGGGTAGCGGTGCCGGAAGCGGGTGCTTCCGGATGGCGGGGGGATGGTTCAGGACGTTTGCGGCCGAGGCCGCGGGGATCAGGTCACAGGATCAGGTTGGGGAGGGCACGACCTCCGCCGCGTCAGGCTGATCGTCGTTGGCAGGCACCCGTTGGTCATCGTTCGCGGGCTTTGAGCGCCAGTCGCCTTCCGGCAGCATCGCTGAGATGATCGGGTTCGGCTTCATGCTCGGCCGCACGGTGCGGTAGATTGCAAGCTGAGCCACGAAGGTGCAGCCGCAATCGGGGTCCTGGCAGACGTAGCGAAGTTCGCGGGTCAGCACGTCAAGCTTGTGGGAATCGTAGGCGATCGAGCGTGTCTGGCAGTGTGGGCACACCGTTGCGGGTACGCGCGGCGTGTAGTTTCTCTTCGTCTTAGTCACTGATGGGTCCCCCCGGATTTCCCTGCGCTCGCCGGATGGCTGGACGGAGGAAACTGGCGAGGCGCCGTCGTAGCGGGCGCGCAGCATGCTCAACCTGTTGCGCCTCGACCAGCGCGCGATGGATCGCGCGCGAGGAAGCGCCGGGCTGAGCGGCATGAAATAGGGCTTCGGTGGCTTCGGCAGCCTCGCGAACAAACGCGGCCGACTCTGTAACAAGACTGCGGCGGCAAGCGTCTGCGTCGTTCAGCGCGCTCTCAAGCTGCTGGGCGAAGGCATCACGGAATGGCGCATCCTCACCGCCGGCAAGACGGTATGCACGGTCGAAAGCGAGCGCGAGTTCAAGAGACGGCAGTGTGCCAGTGTCTTTGTTACCCCAGTCGTAGATCGTGCTCTCGGCATACGTACGGCCTGATGCCACGGTTGCGACGCGCAAGGTCTCGTCCACGCCAAGTGCTATTCGCACTGTCGTCATAGCATCCGCGAACGTGTCTGGCATGCGAGGCTTGGTCATCGCGCGGCCTTCGACTGGAAAACGGCAGCGCGATTACAATCGACCAATGCGTCAGACGTGCGGTACGGATGCGGCATGGTGCTGGCAGGAAGAGGGGGGCGGCCGATGCTGATCAGTGCGGCAGCAGCGTCTTGAGGTATCGTGCGATCAGGCCAGTTGGCCGGCACACGAAACCAAGCGGCGAACTTTTCGAGATTGCCTACCGAGAAGGTTTTTCCCTCGCGGAGACGATTGAAGAACGCGCCGCTGTTAACGACGATCGTGGCCACGCGCGAAAGCGATTTACCGCCCCAACGAACGACTTCGGCGTCGTACGAATCGGCGACCGTTCGCAATGCGTTCTCGTATGCTGCGCTCATAACGCATACTTACGTCACGTATGCAGCACGCGTCAACGTAAATATTCCGCATGTCATGCGTCACGTCATGCGTCATGAGTGCAGCATGAGGAAGAACGTACCTGACGTCTTGAAGGAACGACTATCGGCAAAGATTGCCGAGAAGAATATGTCGGCGCGGGAGGTCTCGATCGCGGCGTTGAATAAGCCAGATGCGATCCGCGCTATACTCGCAGGCCACATGCCCGGCCTCGACCGACTGGACGCTATCGCAGAGGTTCTAGACACCACGTCGGATTGGCTGCTGGGACGTGACCAGGGCATCGAACGAACCATTCCCGAGGACGGCAACACGTCCGAAGCGGCGCTCCGACGCTTGCCGAAGACGCTACCGATCTACGGTAGCGCTTTAGGTGCCGACCTTTCCTTTCCGGATGGAAACGGGATCGTAGTGAATGTGGAGCAGACCGAGGTTCACATGGCTGCACCCACAGATTTCATGGCTCGGCCGATCGGCGTCACAGGTAGGCCGGACCTCTATGTCGTTCTGGTTTCGGGGCACTCCATGGAGCCGCGGTACGATTCGGGACGGCGCGTGCTGGTTGACCCGAAACGATCGCCCGGCGTTGGCGACGACGTCGTCGTGCAGCTGCGCGGTCCGACGTTCGACGGCGAAGAGATTCGGCATGTGCTGATCAAGCAACTGGTTCGCCGTAGGCCTGGCGTCGTCGTGTTGCGGCAGTTCAATCCGATTGTCGAATTCGAAGTGCCGAACGAACAGGTTTCGTCAGTCCATCGCGTGATGCCGTGGGACGAAGCTTTGGGGTTCTAATTCGTCCAAATCAAACGGGGGTTATGATGATGGAATTGTCTGGTGACGTAGCGCGTTTAATCGAAAAGCCTGCGGTACTTCCTTCGTTAATTCACGGGGATGCGCCCGAGACAGTTGAAGCCGTCCATCTGGATGACGAAGACGGCGTTCCGCAAGCTATCGCCGGGTTCATCTGCATCATCGAATATGCCGACGCGAACGGCGAAGTGTCCGAGCGCTTGATATCCTGTCGTCGATACGAAGTGCACAACGATAACCCGCGAGTTGGCGCGATCTGTTTACAATCTAGCCGCTACAAACTTTTCCGCTGTGATCGCATACTGGAAGTCAGCGACGCTCACACCGGCGAAGGCCTTGGTAACGGTACGTTCTTCGAGCAGTTCGTCGTTGGTGCAACCAAGCCGAAAGCCGAGACATGGAACACGACATCGCAACGTAAGTCGCTAATTGTTGCGGGGCTCAACGTTCTGTCATTTATGGCTCGCTGTGATGGCGTCTGGCATCCGCTAGAAGAACAGGTGATCGAGGATTTCGTCTGTACCTTGTGGATGCGAAAGGAATGGGAGAACGATCCCCCAATCGACAAAATCTTAGCACACGCGCGCCGCTTAGCTCCGGATGGTGACGTCTTCAGATCCGCCATTGCTCAATATGCACATAGCAACACGTCGGCGGCGGTCCTCAATCGTTTCGTGCAGCGGGTCATTGCTGCGGACGGTGTCATCTGTGCTGATGAGTATCACTGGTCGATGCAGTTTGCCGAACTGCTCGAAGCTGCCCGCCTGGCCGAGGCAGCAGCAAGGACAGCTAAGCCGCTTCCAGCTTAAGCCCTGTAGTATAGCCGCGGTCGCCGAATGTGTGATTCACTTCGGCTACCAACCAACTTACGCCATCGATCGCCGCCTTGTACCCGGTAACGTTCGCTTTTGTTTCCGGATGAATGTCCGGGCGACCTAGTGCCAGCGTAAGGGACATCGAGACCGGTTCGCGGCCGGCGCGACCGTTTGCGGCATTGGCCGCGGCCTGGGCGTCGGCCTCGTTACCGTAGACCTTAGCGAGCGTTTTCGCTCCGTCCGCCTTGCCGGCGACGAAGTGCTGCCGTTTAGCCGATTTGCGGTCATGCCATGTTGCTTTCACGCCGGGCACATCTTCGCGCTTCTGGCGACTGAATTGATGCGCGTCACCGTCGCGACGCGCGATCGTGACCGTTCCGATCGCCTTGCCGGTGGCCGTGACGCCAGCCGAGATTGGTGAGAATATGAGGACGCCCCGAGCGATCTTGGCGACCGCGCCACGCTCGCGGCCGAGCCGGCGCAGAAACGCCAAATCGCTTTCCCGGTTCTGTGCCTTCGACTTGATCGCGATCCCGGCGAGAATAGCGGCGCAGCGCGGCGTAAGGCCATGATGCTTTGCCACATCGCTTACGATCGTTCCTAGTGTTGTACCGTGCCAGCTCTTCTCTCGCCTGGTCTTCAGGTCGCTAGTGAAGTCGGCGGAGCGCGCGCGGATCGTGATCAGGTCGGGCGGGCCGCCATGCGCGACCTCGTCGACGATGAACCATCCCTTGTCGACCAGGCCGGGCGTGACGTCGCTGCCCTGTTTCCAGCCGAGCCAGACGTGGATCTTCGAGCCCGTCGGCGGGAGCGCGACGGTGCCGTCGGTATCGTCGATAACCAGATCGAGCTGGTCGGCTTCCTCTCCACGTTTCTCGCTGATCCCTAGCGAGACGAGGCGGCGGCGTGGCGGGCGGCCGTTCGGCTGCGGCACCTTGCCTTCTAGGACTGGCGTAATGTCCTTGCCGTCGACGACGACACGAACCGCTGCGATATTGGAGATCATGCTACGTCGCTATCGACGCGAAGGAGGTCGATAGCGAAATCGATCTTCCGCGGCGTACCATCCGGAAAGAAGACTTTGCCACGGTCGTCGATACCGGTGATGACGTAGGAGCCGTAGACATAGCCGCGCCCGTCGACCAGCGACCAGGCATCGCCAGTGTCCGCCATGCGGCGCAGCTCGTCGATCGAAACCCGTCCGTCCGCAATCTCCAGATAGACGGATCCGGGCAGCGCGATCGTCTCGACGCCGGGGCCGGTGAACTGGGTGGCGTCACGCGCTCCGATCCTCGTCGACGTGGCGTGACGCCAGTCGGCACGGCGGGCGATCTCATCGAACGCCAGCGTGTCGATCGAGAAAGCGAACAGGCCAAGTGCGAGCAGCATTAGACGGTCTCGTAGTCAGGGGTGTCAGCAAACGACGAACGGCCACGCGCAGCCGTCTCTCGATCCCGTCGGTCGAGTTCGTCTGCAACGGCGCGGGCAAGCGCCTGGCTGTCTTGTCCCGGCTGCTGATTGATATGAATCACGTAGCTAGGCGAGGAAGCAGCTGCGTTGCCCGCGGGTGCGGACGTCGCGCTGCCGGCACCGGCCACCGCCATCGCTGGGATCGCACTGCCAGTGACCATCGCGGCGGTAAGGCGACTGGATAGGCGATCCATGCGCCTGACGGGTTCGCCTTCCTGCGCGGCGATGCCGTTCGTCAAGCCGTCGACGATGTGACCGCCGAAGCCCATGAAGACGCGGCTAGGTGACTTGATGCCCAGCGCTTTTCGGAAAGCACCGGAAGCGGTGCTGGCAACGCTTGTGACTGCAGAGACCACCCAGCGCAGCCCGCTCAACAACCCGTTGACCAGGCCCTGCATCATGTGACGGCCGGCTTCGGTGAGGCGTGCCGGCAGTTGAACGCCGAACAGGCTGAGCAGGGCCGCGACGCCCCTGTAGACCAAACCTACCGGACTGAAGTTGAGCAGCATGCCGGCGACGCCGGCAATGCCACCGGCGAACCCTGCCTTGATGCCGTTCCACACGCCAGCGAACCAGCCGCTGATTGCGCCCCAGTTGGCGTAGATCAGGTAGGCTGCGGCGCCGATCGCGACGATACCGGCGACCACACCCAGGGCGATGCCGATCACTGGCAGCATACCGATACCAAGCGCGCCGGCGGCGAATGCCAGTGCGGAGAACGGCGCGACCAGGCCCGCGATAACGATCGCACCGCCGCCAAGGATGAAGAACAGGCCGGCAAATGCCGCAGCACCTACGGCGATCGCCTTCGTCGCATTCGGATACCGGTTGGCAACATCACCGATCCAAGTCGCGAACGCATTGGCCCGTTTAACGACGGCGTTCACGGTAGGCAGCAGCTGCGACCCGAGCGTAATAGCCAGCGTGGTCGCATTGATCTTCAGCTGCTTCGATTGCTCGGCCGAGTCCTTCATGCGATCGGCAAAGTCGCGATCCGTTGTGCCGCCCGCCTTCGATGCCTCGGCCCGGATCTCCCGGAATTCCTCCATGTTTTGGATCAGGGGGCGAAGGCCCTGCTGCACCTGGGCGTCTTCGAACAGATACCCTAGCTTCGACAGGTCGCCTTTGAGCGTCTTGTTCGTTAGCTCCGCGATGGCCTCTAGAGGGGTCTTCCCTTCGCTGTACGCCTTTTTCAGCGCCTTCGGGAGATCCACGCCCATCTTTTCAAATGCTTTGTTCGTCGCCGGGGACGCGATCTTCTGAAGGATGTTCGCGAGGTTAGAGCCTGCAGATGCGGCGTCGCCGGCACCCTTGCGAGCGATCTGCAGCCCGGCAGCGAGATCCGCCACGGCACCGACGCCCGTTTGACCTAGGCCCTGATACGCGGCCGTCAGCGCCGGGAAATATTGCGCCATATCCTTGATCTCGAACGCACCCGCCTTGCCTGCACTGGCCATGACGTCGATGATCTTACCGGTCTGCGCGACCGGCACCTTCAGGTTGTCGGTTGCGGCGAATGCGGCAGCAGATAGATCCGCAATTTCCGCCTTATACGCCGTCGCGGCTCGTCCGATCGGCGTCATCATCTTCACCGCGTCGGGGACTTTGGCACCGAGGCCAGCAAGCGCGTCGACGCCAGCCTGCAGATCCGCTGGCATTTGGTTCGCGGCTCGAGCCGAGACCAGCAGGTTGCGGCCGAGTTTATCCGACGCGGCACGCGATAGATCGGCCTTCTGACCGATATCCGTCATCACGGATTGGTATTCCTGCGCCGCCTTGATGCTGCCGATCAGCGGGGTAGCCATCGCCATGCCCGTGCCGATCGCCGCGGCACCGCCAGCGGCGAGGCCGGTCGCCACCCCTTGCATGCGGGCGAACCGTGCGCGGCCGGTTGCCATGCGACGTTCGCGATCTGCGAGGCGGCTTACGCGCCGTTCCTGCTCCGCGACCTCTTGATTGGTTTCCCGGGCGCTGTTTCGGAGGTCACGTTCATGGCGTGCCAGGTCCGTCGTAGCCACGCCGGCCTCTCGCAGACGATCACGGAGCGTGCCCAACTCGCGCGTCTCGGCCTGGTGCTGGCGTTCGAGCTTTGCCGCCTCGGCCTTCGCCTTTGCGAACTCGCGGGTCATGGCACGCGTGGGCTCTGCGGTTTCGGCCATCTGGCGGCCTAGCGCCGAAGCCTTTTGGCGGGCCGATTGCATCTGCTGCTCGGTCGAACGCAGGCCAGCTTTCAAAGCACGGAACCCGGCGATGTCGCCCTGCGCCCGCTCGATCGCTTTCAGGCTATCGCGGGTCAGCCGAAGCGCCTGCGCCGCCTTCGTCGATCCACCGGCGATGGCGCGCAAAGGGCCGGTGACGCGGTCACCGGCCTCCAAGAGCATCCGAATGCGCAGGTTACGGTCCACGCTATTTTCCTTCGGGGTTGTGGCGGCGAGCGGCGCGGTTGCGCCATTGCATCAAGTCGGGAACCGCCAGCGCGTCCATCGCGTCAGGTGGCCAGTGAAAGACGAAGGCGATATCCGCCATCGGCTCCTCTACATGCTCTGGGAAAGCGCTTCCTTCGTCGCAGTCGGTAGCAAAAAATCGACCAGCACCCCTGCGACTTGCATGACGTCCGCGGGATCCATCTGATCAATCAGATGGGGATGCAGGATCGGCTGGGTCACGCGTGGGGCAACGAGCGCGACCTGGTTGAAATCCATACGGACCAGGCCCCCGAGATTCGCGCCGCGCAATGCGCCAGCCATCGGCTTGCGAACATGAATCACCGTGCCTGCCGTCAGCACGACCTTGTCAGCAACGACGACATCGTATTCGAGAGTGATATCACCTGGCGCGCCGGCCGGGGCGGGGGTCGAGTTGTCGTTCTGGTTGTCCATCGTACGTTTCCTGTCAGGTCTTTTGAGTAGGCTGGGTCAGCGCGCCGGGGCGACGGCGCGGCCGGCGAATGGCGGTCACGCCGTCACAGGCCCATTGCGGCGCGGTGTTCGGCCATCAGGTCGACGCCACCGACGATCTCGATCATGCCAAGAACGTCGATCTCGATATCGACGACGTCGTTCCAGGACAGCTTGTAGTAGCTGAGCTGGCTCTTGACCTTGAACTCGGTATCCTCGCCGGGCTTCCATTCGCCCATGTCAATTTCTTCGTGCCGGCCGCGGGTAACGATCTCGACCACGTCGACCGCGCCGGTATCGTCGTTCTGATGCGAACCAACGAAGCGCTGCTGGACGCCAGACAAATTGAGCTGGCCGTACTGGCGCAAGATGTCACGCATCGGACCGCCGTAGACCGCCTCCATTTCGAGGGCCTCGCCGCCCATGTCGACCTTGACCGGGCGACCCATGCCACCGCCGCGATAGTCTTCGAGCTTGCGGACGAGTTTGGGGATAGTGATCGAGACGGTTTCACCGATAAAGGCGGTGCCGTTGTTGAACATCATCAGTTGCTTGAGCTTGCTGGGGAACGCCATCGCGTCGACCTTTCGTGCGTGAGGTGGGTTTAGTTGCCGGCGACCAAGCTGGTGAAGTCGGCAAAGAACTCGTCGGAGATCTCCTGCTCGATCCCGAGGGCCTCCAGCGGCGGTACGAAGGTGTAGCGGAAGCCAATCATCAGCTTGCCGCCCTTCAGCTGGTCGACCGGGTTCTTGGTCGCGTCGAACACCGCGACGGCACCGAGGATGCGGCCGGCGCGCTTTTCCTGCCGGAACTTCTCGTTGATCTGCTCGACGATGTCCTTCGCCAGGCTGGGCAGCAGCGGCTTGTCCATCGCCCACACCAGGCCGAGCGCGACGGTGTCGGCAAGGATGTGTGCGGTGCGGCAGGCGCTTTCGAACACGAAGTCGCTGGCGGGTGCGGCGCAAGTGCGGTTGCCCCAAAAGCGCAGTTCGCCCGCGATACGCACGACGGTGACCAGCTGGGACGCGTTCAGCACGTTCGCGTCGCAATCGGGGTCCTGAATATCGAAGGTCACATCTGCGGCCAGGCCGTCGACCTCCGGCAGTGCGACGTTCGACAGCGTCTTGTGCCAGCCCTGTGTCTGGTCGATCGCAGCGCGTGCGCCCATGGCGATGGCCGCGACCGGCACGCCGATGCTGGCACCGTCCACGCCATAAGGCGCGGTTACGCTTGGCCAGAGCAACGTCAGCTCGCGCGCGTCGGGGAACAGGGCGCGGTGGGCGATGGCCTCGCCGCGGTCGTTGCCGATCGCGTACGCGTAGACGCGGGCGCGGAGGCGCTTAGCGACGGTGACCATCGCCTTCGTGACCACCTCGCTTTCGAGACCAGGTGCGCCGATGATTCGGGGATGCAGGTTCAACTGGGCCGATGCGGTGAGCAGCGCCTGCATGCCGGTTTTCACGCCAGCAACGTCGGTACCAACGACCGCGGTCGCCGTCGCTGCCGGCGTACCACCAGGCGCAACGCGTACCACGACGATCGGCGCGTCGACCTGGCCGGCGATGGCCTTCAGCGCGGCGCGCAGTGTGCCATCCGCGCCGGCCTTCTCGATTGCGTCATCGATGTTCGTGACCGAGACCGCGGTGTCGAGCGGGAACGCGCCGGCCACCGCGGCCGGTGCGGTGGCAACCAGGCCGATGACGGCGGTGGCGACGGTGACGATCGAGCGGCGCGAGGTCTTCACCTCGTTGACGTTGATCCCGTGGAGGAAGCTCATGTGCGGACCTTTCAGGCGAGCGCCGACAGGGCGCGGACGGTGGACGAGTGGGTAAAGGCGGGTGCGCCGGGCACGTCGGTGCGACGACCGGTGATCGTGAGGACGGCCGACTGCGGGAGTTTTCCCGGCGAAAGCACGACGCGGGAAAGCCGCGCGCGGCCTTCCTGACGGAGCAGCGCGTGCGCCGCGGCTGCAATGATCCGGACGCGGCCGACTTCGTTGTTCGGCTGGTCGATCAGCTTGGGGACCTCCGAGCCATAGTCGCGCCGGCCGACGCGGGTGCCGACCGGCGTTTCAAGGATGTCGTCGATCGACTGTCCGAGGTGATCCCCGCCAGCCAGGCTCTTGCCGGTATGGCGATCCATGCCGATCACTGCGGCTTACCCGACAGCCCGCCACCTGGCTGGACGCCAAGGTGTACGTGATCCTTGAGGCTCTTGCCCGCGCCGACGACGTCGGTGTCTGCCGTGATCGTGCCGGTCGACTTGATGTTTCCGTCGACAGTCATGTCGCCTTTGAACTTGAGGCCGCCATCGGCATCGATCCGCAACGTCGCGCCGGCTGGCAGGATGGCGGTCAGCGCGTGGGAGTTGGGATCGTAACCGATGCGTGCGCCGTCCTTGTATTCGGTCAGCGTTGATTCGTCGTTTGCCGGGCGCGGATGCGCGTCGCTCGACAGGCTGCCGATGATCACGCCGCGCGCGGTGTCGGCTTCGGGGGCAAGGACCATGACCTGTTCACCGATCGCGGGCGGCGAGTGGGTGCGCGTGGATCCGGCTCGGCTCTCAAGCCACGGAATGTCGCCGGTCGTCAGTTCGTCTGCGAATTGCACGCGCGCGGTGCCGGCAGCGTGGTCGACCGATACGACCACGCCTTCGCGCGCAAGATCGCCAATGAGGCGCTGTGTATCGGCATGTTCGGCCATAGCGGCGACCATGCGCGGGACGTTTCGAGAGGCGAGGCCCCGCTCTTGTAGAAATGGTTTCTACAAGAGCGGGCATCGGTCTTTCCTCAGTAGACGGCGACTGGCGTCGGACGCGCGGCCATACGCGCCTTGCTCCGCGCGTAGACCGCATCCAGTTCGGAAGCGGTGGTGGAGCGCGGAATGCAGATCAGTTCCGCAATCTCCAAACCGAAGCCGGTGCCGGCATAATAGCCTTGGCCGATGGCGATCTTGGGGGGCGTCGCCAGCATATTCTTCGCCTGCTTCGCGGTATAGGTCGTCGGAGCAGGCCCGCCCCAATACACGAGACGATCGCCGGCCGTAGCTTCACTCATTGCGACAAAGGCATAACCACCGTCCGCTACCCCGGCGGGGGCCGATGCGGCAATCGCGGAGCCGGGGCGCGTCGTGGCGACATATCCGGGAATGGTTGCGTTGGTGCCCTGAAGGAACAGGCCCGAGCCTCCCGACAAGCCGCTGGGGCTCGAACCTGCGAACAGCGTCCCGAATACGGGAGACGGGTTACCGGCGCCCGACGAGCTTTTGTTGACCTTGATGACAGCGCAAAGCGTCTGGTCCCGGCTTTCCGTTACCGGCGTGATAAGGCCAGTGCCGCTCGCTGCGGACAGCACGATCGAGCTGGTTCCCAAAGCCCCGCTCCCGCCCAGCGTTGCCGTGACGACCGCACCGGTCCCGCTCGACGTGATGGCCTTCACTGTTGGCGCGGTCACATAGCCGGCCCCTGGGCTGATGATGTAGACGCCCGAGATCGCACCCGCAGTTGCGAACCACATACCGGTAGCTTGCGTTGTCGCCCCGCCCCCGGTGAACTCCAGAACGCCGGATGCTTCGTACCCGCTGCCGTTGTTGCCGTTGAGCGCAAGCGCGATGTTCTGCTGCAGCTTTGCCCCGGAGATCAGATCGGAAAGGTCCGAGCTGTCGGTCCCGAAGACCCAGTTGTAGGATGCCAGTTGCTCATACGGCAGCGTGATTACAGGCGTCAGCGATGCCGCGGTTAGGGCGTATGCGGAAGCGCCTGGCATTACGAGACCGGCCTGAATTGCAATAGGTGCGGAGGGCATTGATAAAGCTCCTGTGAGATCAATCGTTGTAGTTTAGGGGGCGAGCGCCAAGCGAATGCTCGAAGGCGGCGATGCCAGCGGCCTCGCCAATTTCTTCGTATCCAGCGATCACGTAATGAAAGCTGTCCATCATCAGATTGCGCTCTGCGAAATACTTGGTCCCGGTGTGGACCAGGTGCATATTCGTCTCGGTTGCCGCCAGACTGTTCTGCGCCGCGCGAATGGCTGCGTATTCGGGCGTGTCTCCGGTGTTCTTCGTGCCGATCCGGATCATCAGGAGCGGGACCTTCGGCCCCATGAAGGCGTCGTGACGCGCCTTCAGATCCTTGCCTGCAGCCACCCAGGTCGACGTCGCAACCGCGTTGTCGCCATCCGTCTCGCCAATTTGCATAACGGTGCAGGCACCGACGATCGGCAGCTTCTTAGCTGCGGCATCCGCAAGCGCTCGCGTGAGGTCTGCCTTCGCCTGGTTCCAGTTCGAACCGTTATCCGCCCAACCGGTGAGCAACGACGTGCCGCCCGATGCGGAATTGACCACGATCACGCCGATCTTGCCGCGGCTGGCCCGCTGGATGGCCTTCGCCATTGCCGGCAGCGATGAGCCTCGCCCCGGATCGGCTATGGCGGTTCCGTCGTTCCCGGTGGGATCAGCCAACAGATCGAGGTTAGCGGCCGAGCGCACGTACTTGTACGCCTGACCTGGTTCGAACGTCTGAGGCGACTTCGCCATGGCGCGGCCGGCTGTGTTCGATTGACCGATCGCCCAGATTAAAATGTACCCGGTCGGTTTGACGCCTGCCAAATTCGTGCCGAACTGGCTGAGGATCCAGCTAACGAAATGGCCGCGGTAGTAGCTGACGCCATCGGCCGGAGCGCTATCGGCACCCAACAGCTCGTTGCTTGCACCGTCGATCCAGAACGGCGCGCGCGTTGCTACGCCATTCCAGGAGAAAAGGGTCGAAAGCGACGCGAGCTTCGACATGAGCGACTTGGTGCTGAGGATATTGTTCTTCAGCCATTCGATGAAATGGCCGCGATAGTAGCTGACACCGTCCACCGGGGCGCTGTCTGCGCCGAGCAATTCGTTGTTGTTGGTATCCAGCCAAAAGGGCGAACGGGTGACCAACCCCGACCAATAGACGACGCGCCCCAGCGGCTTGAGCTTGCTGCCAAGGGCGGCAGCCGTGACGACGTTGCCCTTTAGCCAGTCGATGAAATGACCTCGATAATAGCTTGTGCCATCGGCCGGCGCGCCATCCGCGCCGAGCAGCTCGTTCTTGCCGCCATCCACCCAAAACGGTGCGCGGGTAGCAGTGCCGAGCCAATTCAACAGAGCAGAGACCGGCGCTAGTGACCTACCGACCCGCGCGGTTGCGCCCTCCGCGGTTGCGAGGCCGAATTCCAAGCTTGTCCCGTTCGGCCGGGCGATATCTCGCGACATCGCGACGGGGAATTCGCCACCCGGAAGGATGGTATCGGGGGTCGAAACCGTCATGCGATTATCTCCAGATTTGCCACAGTGCCGACGGCCAGGCGGTTGCTGAGGAGGAAGTCGGCATATTGCTCGACCCTCCCGAATGCGTTGGTGTGGTTGCGCAGCGTCTTGGTGGGGGCGACGGCGAACCCGTTGACCTTGATCGCGGATGGATCGGGCAGCGAGGACGGCTGCGAATACCAGAGGAAGCCGCTTGCCTGGACCGTCACCGACAGCGTTCGCGCTACACCCTCGGCCCACCACGACAAGGCCATGCCGTTCGCTTCGGTCGACGTGATAGCCGATGCCTTGTCGACGATGCCGGCATGCCCCTTCTGGCGGAAGCGGAGTGTGGCGGTCGCCGACTTCGTGCCTGCGGTAGATCCGGCCGGCGCGTTGGCATCGGTGGAAACGAGGGTGAACGTGGTGTCGGTCGTCAGGTTGGCGGTGACGGTGGCGGCTCGATCGTTGGCCGTTACAGCCGTCGCCGCACCGCCTGTACGCGTAACCGCCTGGACAGTCGGTTGTGCTCCGGCGATCGTCCAGGCGAGCGCGGTGCTGGCGATGGTCGCACCGATCTCTGCGATCGACGGGTTCGCATTGAAACCGCCGATCGTCAGCCCTGCATAGTCGAGACGAGCAGTCACGTTCGCGAGCCTGTCCGCTAGATCTGCCGCAGGATCCCGCGCGACGCGCGCGATCGCGACGTCGGGTAGATAGTTTTCCGCCCCGATCGCGGTGATGACGAAGTCAGTCGTCTGCGTGATGGCATTGGGAAACGCCTGCGCCTGCAGCGCGCTATCCACGAAATCAGCGACGGCGAGATCGCCGGCACCGTCGCCGTACATATGGAGCAAGTCGTAAGAGCCATCCGCCCGTCGGCGCAAATTGCGGGGCGTGAACCCCTTGGCGACGTCGTCAAGCGCCTCCGGCGAGCCGTCGTTACGATCCTGCAGGAACTTCAGGAACGAACGTCCGTCAGCATGTCGCGCCATAAGGCCGGGAAACATCGCGGCCGTGCGCGCATTCGCGGACTCCATGGCAGTGTATGGCGTACCGGGGCCGCGCGCGAGCCAGTTGTCGCCCTCTGCCGTATTGGCCGACGGGATGATCGGGATCAGTATGACACGGCAGCCGCGCGCCTGCAGGAATGCGACGATCAGCTTCAGATCGACCCACATCTGCGGGTTCGTATAATCCCCGTAGGCGTTCGCAACGCCGCTGAAGAAGTAGTTGTTGCCGATCCAGATCGGACAAATGCGACCCGGCACCGATAGAGCGAAGTCAGGCACGAACGTCACCGGGCCGTCGAACGTGATCGCCGTTTGCCCTGGCGCCTGCGTGACGACGTAGGCGAAGCTCGCACCGTTCGGGGCGGAAACCGTCGCGCGGCGCGTGACGCCATTGCGCGTAAGGTATCCGCTCATCGCCATGCCCGACACGACCGAGGCGTCGCCGGTCGTCAGGAACGCTGCCGGGTTGTTGCCGTCGATCGCCGCGCCGTTGATCAGCGACACGGCAACGCTTCCGTTCGCCGGAACCGCCCCGGCAAGCGTCAACACGATCGCCTTGGCACCGACGCGGTAGACCATCCGCCAGTCGGACGAGTAGCGCGCCACGCTGATCATGAGCTGGCGGTATCGAGCGGAAAGCACCTGCGACCATCGATTGAGGACGTCGGTGCTGTCCGTCAGGCTGTTACCGATGAAGGCATAGGGCTGCGCGAGCGAGTAGTTGGGAAACTCCATGCGTTGCGCCTGGCCGTCGAGCGTGACCGTGTAGGTGCCCCACTTGACCAGGTGCCCCGCCGGCCGTCCGGTCGTCTTCCATTCCAGATAGCCGCGCGGGTTCGCATCGCTGTTGATCGCGACAGCGCGGGGGCTGACGATCTTGATGGCGGTCGCCTCGAGGAAGCTGCCGGCCGTCACTACCTGCTTGCGGTAGTTGATGACGAAACGAACCTGCACCTGGCCATTGGTCGTCGGCGCACCGAGCGCCACAGTCTCGGGCAGGTAGGGCGCGCTGTAGGTGTAGCCGATGTCACCGGCCTGGACCTCGGCAACGGTAAGCGCTGCGTTCGCCGGCTGGATCGCGAGGACGTCGCCGGCACGCAGAGCAATGGCAGCTGCCAGCGGGATCCGGCGATCGGTCCGCGCCCCGGTGGTGGCAAACGTGGAGAGGCTCACACGCACGAGCGCGTTGAGCGGCCCTCGGTACACCGCGAGATTATTGATACCTGCGGCTCGATCGAACAGGTCGATCGCGACCAGACTGCCGGGGTCCTCGACCAGATGATGCCAATAGATCGCACCGATGCCGACCGGCGTTCCGTCGATCAGCGCGACGCCACCTGGTCGGCCGATATAGGCAACATCGTCGACCTTCAGATTATCGACGGTGCCGGCCACAGCGCCGGCGACCAGGCCGGCGACGTTGGCGCGCATAGTCTTTCCGCCTTTGACGACAGGGACCAGCTCGTTGCCGTCCGGATCGTTCAGCGCGGGGAGTTCGGAAATCTTCGCCATGGGATCAAATCTTCATGATGTAATGAAGGGACAGCGACGGCTGGGTGACGTCGACCGTGACGGTGTGGTCATGCGCCGGCACCGCATCGACGGTCGCGCGCGCGACGTGCGTGTGCATCGGATCGTTGAGGGTGACGCTGGTGACGACGTTGTTCGCGGATCCGCCTGCGTCGACGTTGCGCGTCGTGGTGCTGACGGTGCTACTGGTCGAAGCGTTCTCGACAGCGACGGTCGCGATCGGCGTGTGAGCGCCAGCGCTGCCGGTGTTCAGATCCTTCGACGTCGCACCGAACTTAGTGCCGGCCGGCGCATCGATCGTCGCGCCCACCGCGACGCGGCCGCGCATGTCGGGCGTCGTGATCTGGCCTTTCCCATCGCCGCGATCGACGACGCTGCCATCGCAGATTGCCCAACCCTTGGGGACGGAGTCGACTGCGCCGAACCACTGCAGGATCGAGCCGGTTGGCACGTGCTGTTCCAGCATAGCGCGAACGACCGCGACGGGCGCGACGCGCAGCGGATCCTCGCCAGCGAGACCCTCGGTCTTGGTTGCCAGCTCGACCACGCCCTTCTTCGTCGTGGTCGCGGCTTGGTTGAGGAAGTTCGTGCTGCCGAACGTCAGGCTGTTGATCGCGGTGGTCGGGAAGGCGAGATCGAGCGGCATGAAGAACGTGCCGGCCAACGGCTTCTCGACGATCGGCGTCGACTGGCCGTAGGCGGCGAGCAGCGTGCCATCGGCTAGGATCAGGCCGAAGCCGCGCACCGTGTAGGTGACCTCTTCCGCGTCCTGCATGACGATATGCACGGTGTTGTCGCCAGCCACGATGCCTGAAACGGCGGTGACGCGGCGAAACTCGCCGGGTAGCGCGGTCAGTGTTGGGGCAGCGATGAAGTCCGCAGCGGTCAGCCCGATCGCGGCGACTGTCAGGTCGATCGGATCGCCAAGCTGGGCTGCAGCGAAGCGCTGGATCCCCGCTTTCGTAAGGACGAGACGGAGCGCGGTCATAGGCTGGTGTCCAGATAGCTGCCGTCCGTGGCGTCGAGCAGCGGCTCGCCGGTCTCGGCCTGCAGATAGAAATCCCATTCGGGCGAGGTGTCAGCGACCAGGTCCATGTCCTGCCGCACTTCGATGAAGCCGCGTGCGACTCCCTGGACGCCGATAATGCCGTCCAAGGTCAGGGCGTGGACGAGCGTGAAGTGTTCGCGGAGCGGCTTTACGCGTGAGACCTCGCGAATGATCGCCTCGGCAAACGCCGCGGTTGAGCGGTTGCCGCCAGGCGCGGTGCCGTTGTCCAGCACGAGGGGCAGAACAATCTCGAAGGTATGAGGCGCGCGCCGCGGCTCTGCCTCGTGCCACTCGACCAATTTGGCGAGCTTATCGAAGCGTGCCAACACCGTCTCAACCGAGAGGCGCGTGCCCTTAAGCCGGTGGAACGCGAGCGAATTGCCGACAACCTCGCGTTTGTCCGCATCCGACCAGTTCCCGTCCCAGCTATCAACGGAGAGGCCCCACGCCAGCCAAGGCAACAGCTCTGCCGGGCACGTCTCCGCGACGTCGATTTGATCGACGGGGGTCGTAACACGGCCGGCGCGGACGCCGGCCTCTAACGCGCGCTCAAGGCCCGTCGCATTGGGTGGGAGCAGGCTAGTCGTCATAGCCGCCATGAATGACCGTGGAGGACGTGCAGAGAGCCGCTTCGGTTCGATCGCAAACGATGTCGGCCGCGGGGGAGAGGATCTGCACGCGCTGCACGCCGGAGACCGTCATGGCGGCGTTCATGCCGGAAAGCGTGACGTTGCGGCCGAGCCGGCGTGAGTCGGTCAGATACTTGTCGAGCCGTACGCGTGCCGTTGCGATCAGCAGCGCGGGATCCGGGCCGGCGAACGTCCAGATCCGCGCGTCGATGACGAAACGGCGCTGGGTTGCAGCGGCGACCGTGACCAGGTCGCCAACCGGGCGAACGGCAGGATCGGTAACGATGTCGCGAACCGCTTGGACCAGTGCGTCCGGCGCTGTGCCGTCGCCCGAACGCGAAAGGACCGTGACCAACACTTCACCCGGCGCGGGCGAAATTGCGCTTGCGTCCAGGACGTCGGTGCCGGCGTCCTTCGCGCGCTTCACATAGGCAAGCTCGGGACCTGCTGCGGCGAAGCCTTCCGGGCCGAGGACGATGCGCGCACGAAAGCTATCGTCGTCTTCGTAGCCGATTGCCGCACCGGTGGCGGCGTTGGCGGGGGTGACGGCGAGACGGGCGACGCCGATCGCCGCGCCGATATGGTCGAGGGTTGCGCCGGTCGCGTAGGCGACCAGGCGGCCGACCAGGCGTTCGTTGAAGTCCTGGCGAAGCAACAGTTCGTCGTAGGCGGCAACCTGCAGGACCTTCATTGCCGGATCACTGTCGACGGTCGCGTCGAAGTCGGGGAACAGCGCCACCATCCGCGCAACCTTGCGGGCTAGGATCGTCTCATAGTCGAGCAGCTCGACGATCGTCGGCGGATCGAGCTTCGACAGGTCGACTATGGCGGTGGTCGCGGTCATGACGCCGGCCATGTCGTCGGCGCGGCGAGGGCATGGCTATGGCGCGCTCTTGTAGAAACACATTCTACAAGATTAGTCCGGTGTTACCTGCGCAAGAATGAGATCGAGTATCCGCTGTTGCTCGGCTTCCGTCAGGCCGAGTAGTACGCGTCGGGCATAGCGTACCTTCGGTTGACCAGGTGCCGGGGCGTCCGACAGCCCGGCCTGGTGAATGCTGGCGATGCGCGATGCGCGACCGCCGAAGCCGACCCAAACTTCGTTGCCGTTGCCGCCCGCCTTCAGGCTCTTGGCCATGCGCAATTTGCGGAACATCTTCTGCTGGCGAAGCTTGCCTTTCTTCCGGCCGCGATCGGGCTTGGGACGGCGCGGGGCGAATGCCGCGCCCTCGGGATCGCGCTGGGCAGCGATACGGTCCGACTGGCTCTTGCGGATATCGCGGCCGATCGAGCGCATCAGCCGCGCGCGTTCCGGCGCGGCGGTACGGACCAGTAGATCGCGGACGAGCTGCTCGATCGGCGCGAAGTCGTTCATCGCGTGACGATCTCGACCATGCCGGTGCCTTCGTCGATCAGGCCGGCCCATAGGTTGGTGCCGGTTGGGACGCCGGCAAAGGCGTCGTTCATAACCGGTTCGGGTAGATGGGTGACCTTGAGGCCGTTCGGCTGTTGCTCGACGCGGACCAGCTCGGTCAGGTCAATCGAGATCGTAATGTCGCACGTCTCTGCGTCGAGCAGCTCCGATTCAAACGTGAAGGGCTTGCGGTCGCCCTTCTCGAATAGATCGGGTTGGTTCGCAGCTATCCATGCGAGGATCGGCACCAAGAGGTTGTCCACACTGCCCGAGTAGTCTTGCACCCACACCGAAGCGGTGTAAGAATACTCGAACGAGAGCGAGCCTGCGCGCACCGCCACATCGCCCTTGTCGACGAAAATCTCCATCTTCTCGGGGCTGTTCCCAATTTCGGGAACAGATGCGAGTAGATGTGCGCGCAGGGTATCGAGCTTTTTCACGGTGCCATCTTCGCGGCCGGGCAGCTGCCCGGCACGTTCCAGTTGACCAAGCGGTCGGCGCGATCGGCGTTGCCGGCGAAGGCACGGGCGAGGCGGATGATACCCGCGCGGATCTTGGTCGGGATCTGCGCGATCAGCGACGGATCCTCCGGCAGGCCCTCGGGGCGCGTAGCGCACGTAAGAAGCTCTGCCGGGGGCGTGTCCTTCACTTTCACCACGATCGGCGCTGGTATGACCGCTGGCGGGGCGTCAGCGGGCCGGGCGCAGGCCGGCAACGCCGTTAACAGCGCGAAACCAATCGCTATCGACAAGATTCGTCCGTTCAGCTTGTGCATCTGCCATCTCCATTCGTTGTGCGGCCGAGCTTGCTGCCTCGGCAGCAGCGCGCGCGGCGCGGGTGTCGTCGTTTTGTCGGGCGTCGTGATCGGCCATCGCCTGCGCGAGCGTGGCGGCGGTGAGCTGGTCGCTGTCACTCTTGAATTTCACCAGGCCGGCCACCGTCTGCGCGCATCGGACACCGCGCGCGGTGCTGCCCATTGCGGCGAAATCCACGCCCGATCCGGCGCAGATCAGTTCGGCGCGGTGCCGCAGATCGTCGCGGTCGGCGCTGACCTGGCGGTACTGGACGTACAGCCAGGCACCGACCGCAGCGACGGCAAGCAGGACGAGGAAGAAGGCCTCGGCCTTCACCTTGGCGAACAGAGTGCGGATCATCGGGGCAGTTCCTTCATGCAGAGGTCGCGCTCGGCGCGGCGACGGCGGTCGAGGCCGCGCACGACCTGGCCACCCGCCTTGTTCCACATCAGGAAGGCATCGCAGGCCCCGCGCCAGTTGCTGGCGTTGAAGCGCCGCGCGACGGTGGATCCACAATACCCGCCGGTGCCGATGTTATAGGCAAGGCTGATTGCGGCCGAGAGCTGGTTGGGATGCGAGCGCAGGATTGGCGTGCAAGCCAAGACAGGTTCGGCATGGCGAATGAGGGCCGCTTCTTCGCGCAGCTCGCACCCTGCAGCCGTCTCAACCATGCCGGGCTTCACGCCCAGCGTTTCGCCGCCACAGATCGTCCACACCTTGACGATGTCCTGGTATGCAACGAGGCGCGGCGTGCCGCCCGACTCCCATCCGGACACGAACGGGGTCACGATCAGCGCTGCGGCCGCGCCGATTACGCCGATCAGCGTCTTGGGGGGGAGCTTCTTCGCGGGAGTAGGGGGCGGTCCGTAACCGGGCATTACTTGGGGTCCTTTCGCGGGATGAGCGCGAGCAGCCGCTCGCTAAGCTTGCCGGGCAGTTCGGCGAGGACGGCGCTGCAGCCGGCAATGAAACCGGGGGCGCCCTTGAAGGCGACCATGGCGACGAGAAAGCCGATCGCCTGCGACACGAACGGGTGCATGCCGAACATCGCGTTGGCGGCGTTCGTGACGAAATAGCTGACGACGATGCCGACCCAGACTTGCGCGATCCGCTGGCCCCAGGTGAGGCCGGTTTCGACAAGTAAGCTGACGACAGACCCGAGGCCGGCGGGGACCAGGCTGATGACGAACGCCAGCAGCCAGGTCCCGAAGTCGTGGAGTAGATCCTTCATACGGTCAGTCCCACAGGTTGAGGACATCGGTGCGAACGGCGGTTGCCGGCGCGGCGATGGCGGGGAGGTTGATTGGCTGCCCCTTCGGCAGGATCGAGCCGAGACCGGCGACGCCGGGGTTGGCTGCAAGCACGGCCGGTAGATCGGCCGGCCCGAGGTTGCGTTCGCGCCAGATCAGCGCGTCGAGCGTATCGCCGTCGCGCGCACGAACGATGTCGAGCGACGAGGTCATATCAACTCGACCGTGGTGCGGGTGACGCCCAGCATGTCGCGGATCGCGTGGATTGAATCGCGGCGCAGCTCGGTAACGCTTGGTTCGAGATCCTCGGCCTTGCGCTGCCCGGCGCTGGTCAGATCCACGTCGCGATAGCGCTCGACGACTTCCGCCTTGGCGGCCGTGAAGACCGCGCGCAGGTAAAGCAGGACAAGCGTGTTGGTGCCGTCGATCGTCGACGTGGAGCCGTCCGACAACCGAACGTCGTCGAGCTTCCGGGTGCCGGCTGCGCGGTGGCTTAATGCCCAGGCGGCGAGATCGCGATAGACCGCCAGCATTGCCGCTATCAGCGCCTCGCGGGAGCGATCTGGCGTCACCGCGTCGCGGATCCGATGCTGCTTGCGAAATACCGCGGGATCGATGTCGGGAAAGAACCCGTCGTTGACGATCAGCGCCGGTGCGGGCGTTTCCTCATCCGGCAAGACAGTTGCGATCAGGCCGGTCACAACGACACGCTCGCGACGACGTCGAGCGCCTTGCAGCCCAGCAACGCACCAAGCGTCATCGCGCACCAGGCGTACCGGCGAGGCGTAATTTCGATCGGTCGGTCGCCCTTACGTGCGATGATCATGACAAAGCCGCCAAGCAGCGTGATCGCGACGGCCGCGACCAACGCGACGACGCCCACGAAGGCGATCAGGGTGCTGGCGAGGAAGTCGGCCATCGAACGGTCCTAGAAATTCACGGGGGTGGGGATCAGGTCGATCGACGGCCCTGCGGCCCGGAGGCCTCCCGTCTCGCGTGATCCGTCCCCGAGCGCCGGGGGCGAGCTTGGTCAGCCGGTGGTGTCGCCGGCCTGTGTTTCGGTGGTGGCGCTCGCATCTGCGGGGACGCCGTGAGAGGGGCGCGCGTCGGCGTTCTTGATGGCTGCGGCCTTCGCTTTTTCGAGACCGCGCAGCATCGTCTTCACGCCAACGCGTTCGTTTTTTTCCTGTGCGCGTGTCAGCACCGCCATGGCGCGCTCGATCGTCGGTACGATCGCGTCGCCAGTCGCCTCGCCAGCTGCACGCACCAGCTCGGCACCGATCGCCTTGAACAGCTTGGCCTTTGGTTCGTCGTGCATGTCGATGCCGTCCGTCAGCAGTTCGACGGCCTCCAGCACGTACAACGGGAAGGCTTCGCTCCGGGCCTGCGCTCGCAACGCCGCGTCCGCGATCTCTTCCAGGACCAGCGTCGCGGCATCGCGTACGAAGTGCTTAGGCATGGGGATGGAAAAGCGGAGGACGAAACTCGCCAGCATCAGGCCGCGCGTCCAGTCGCCAACGTCCAGGCACCAAACCATGATGCTCGGCAGGACATCGTCAGCGCCGGTGGGGTCCAGTTGCCGGCCTTCGACACGACGGCCGGCGTCCAGCAGCCCATCACACCATGCCTGATATTCCGGAAGCATCTGACGCTTGGCGGCGACCTTCAGCTCTTTGGATTTGATCTGCTTGAGGCGCTGGCGATCATGGCGAAAGCGCAGGGCAACGGTCGCGGCATTGCGGGCGGCCGGCGTGTTGCCGGTGGGAATGGGGAGTTGGTCCGCCGCGGCCGATGGTACGACCGCGGCGGTACGGGTGTGCCCGCCCCCGGATGCAGGAGCAGACGCCGCTTTCATGGCTAGGATTTGTTCCTGGCGTCGAGCGAAGCTCATGGCGTGTCCTGTGGGGGCGGGAACGGGGGGAAAGGGTTAGCCGCCAGCCGGCGCAGGCGCGGCCGGGGCTTTGCCCATGACGATGTTCTCGATCAGCACCGCCTTGCCCATGTCTTCGACGACATAGGCATGGTTGACGCTCTCGTAGTTCTCGATCTGGTCGCGCTTGGCGTTGTCCTCGATCTTGCGACGCTCGGTGCCGATCTGTTCATAGACCGACAGGTTGGCGAGCGTGGTGATGAGGATGGCGTTCTTGGGGAACTTCGGCACGCGGACCGCGGTCAAACCGCCGATCTTCTTGTCGGAAAGCAGGACGTCACGCGCGAGCTGCTCGGTCGCCTTGTCGCCGGATGCGTTGACGATCGAGAAATACTTGTCGTTGACGAGCGTGCGGCCGACGATGACGACCAGGTCGGTATCCTCGCGGTAATTCTCGTCGAGCAATTCGATGCCTGCGAACACCAGTGCGTCGATGTTGACGTAATCGACCTCGGAGCCAACCTCGCCAGCGCCGACATAGATCGCGCCTGCCGCGGTCACCACGCCGTCATCGTTGCGCGTCTCTGCCTTCAGCTCGCCGCCCGCGGCGTGGCGCTCCGGGGCGTCTTCGCGGATGTGCTGGAGCCAGCCCTTGTTGACGTCCTGAAGCAGCGGATACTTCGTGGCATCGGTGGTTTTGGCGACGAATACGCCGTTGAAACCGATCGTGATGATGTCGACGGCCTTGGCGCTGATGATCGCGTCGCGCAGCAGGGTCTGGAAATTCGGCTGATGTGCCCAGGCGTCGAGGGTCTCGTACCGCACCAGCGTGTCGAAGTCGGTCTTCTCGCAGCGGTAGCGCGTCTCGTCGAGATCGCCGGGGTAGCGCGGCTCGCGATCCTTGGTCCGGGTATCCGTGCGGCTGGCGATCGTGCCCTTCACGCCGACGCCGACCTTGTCGCCTTCCTGTGCGACCACCGGGATGATGTTGATCTTCGACAGGAAGTCGCTGGACGTTTTCAGCTTGGCGCGCAGCGTCTGCGCCACCGACGGCAGCACCTCGAACTGGCGGCTGGGATCAGCGACGTTGTTCAGCTTGCCGATCTGCTGGGTGTAGGCGTTGTACTTGTTACGGGTTGCGTTGAGCATCGGGGCGGTTCCTGTGAAGGCTGGGCGGTCGGGGCGGGTGGCTGACGATCAGCAGTCGGTAACGGCGTCGTCACCGCCGCCCGACGCTGGCGAGCGCGAGAAGCCCGGCTGTTCGGTGTTCGTGAGCTGCGTTTTGAGCGTCGCGAAATCGCGCTGGTGTGCAGTCTGCGCCTCCGTGATCGGCTTGAGCGCGGCCGTCACGACGCCGGTGACGATCGATTTGATGTCGGAGGCGAACGATGCCGGATCGAAGTTGTCGTTGGCCGGCTTAGGCTTCGGCTCTTCGATTTGCTTGTCGGGCTCCGCCGGCTTGAACTTGGCCATGACCGAGGCGAACAAACGATCGACGATGCTATCGACCTTCTCGTCATCGGCCTTCTTGGCTTCGAATTCGATGGTGACCGCGTCCGCGGCCGACGCGAATACGGTGCCAGGCGCGCGGTGCGAGAACTGCAGACGCTGCGTACCGATCGACGCGGGGGTGTCGGTGAACGCCAGGCCGATGATGCCGAACTTGCCGCTGCCGGCATAATTGGGGGTGAGTTCGACCGAAGGGTATGGCTTCTGGTCGGCCTTCGCCAGGGCGACGAGCTGGTCGTTGCCTTCGACGGTCGTGTAGAGCGCGCGGCGCTTTTCCGTCTTGCCGGCGATGACGATGTCGTCGGTCTTCGCTTCGAGCGCGACTACGTCGCCATAGCCGTTGAACGGGGGTTCGGGGCTGTAGCCCGAGACATGCTCGATGTTGATCCGCGGGCTGTACGTGGCCGGCGCGAACGTCGCGACGCACTCGTCGATCATTTCGGCGGTGACCTTGCGGCCATCGCTGATGGTTTCACCCTCTACGAAGGAGCGGAACGGCTTGCTCTTGGTGCCCATGGCGGCTGGTCCTCGGTTCGGTCGGTTGCGGCGCGCCAAGCGCCCGTTAGCGAGGTCGAACAGGGACCGAATACGGTGCCTTCCTCAAGCGCACGCTCTTGTAGAATGACTTTCTACAAGAGCCGTGGGGGGCGGGACGCGTATCGGCGTGGCTAGGCTGGCGGTGCCATGTCGATCCTTGCCGACCCACTCACTCTGCCCGTCGAAGAACGGATCCGCGCGGCGCGCAGCCTGTACTGGCGCGGATGGAGCCTGGCGCAGATCAGCTCCGAACTGGACGTAAAATACGACACGGTGAAGAGCTGGGCACGCCGGCACAACTGGGACGATGCGCCGTCGATCCGCAAGCTGGAGGACTGCCTTGAGACGCGCCTGATGGTGCTCATCTGCAAGGATAAGAAGACCGGCGACAATTATACCGAGTTGGACGCGCTACGCCGCCAGGTCGAGAGTCTGGCCAAGGTCCGCCGCTATGAAGCACCCGGCGGTCATTCTGGCGATCTGAACGACCGGGTCGCTAACCGCAACGCGGGCGAAAAGAAGAAGGCGAAGAAGAACCACTTCACCGCCGATCAGGCGGCCGAGTTGAAGGCGATCTTCCTCGACCAGTTGTACGGGTATCAAGAGGCGTGGTTCGAGGCGCTGTCGTTCCGAACGCGCATGATCCTGAAGTCGCGGCAGATCGGCGCGACCTACTATTTCGCGTTCGAGGCGCTGATCGACGCGATCGAGACGGGCCGCAATCAGATATTCCTGTCGGCGTCGAAGGCGCAGGCGCACCAGTTCCGTAGTTACATCGTCAGCTTTGCCAAGCTGGTCGGCGTCAGCCTTGCCGGCGATCCGATGAATATCACGTCGGATCTACGCCCGCCGGAAGAGGCTGCGGCCGAGCTACACTTCCTCGGTACGAACTTTCGCACTGCGCAGGGCCGTCACGGCAACTTCTACTTCGACGAATTCTTTTGGGTTCATAGTTTCGAGGAGTTGAACAAGGTCGCGTCGGGTATGGCGACGCACAAGAAGTGGCGTAAAACCTACTTCTCGACGCCGTCGACGATCGCGCATGCGGCCTATCCGTACTGGACGGGTGAGCGGCGCAACCGGCGACGTGCCAAAGCCGAGCGCGTCGAGATCGATGTCAGCCACGCCGCGCTGAAGGACGGCGCGCAGGGGCCGGATCGCATCTGGCGGCATATCGTCACGATCACCGATGCAGAGGCGGCGGGTTGCGACCTTTTCGACATCGACGAGCTGCGCGACGAATATGCGCCAGACGAATTTGCCAACCTGTTCGACTGCGACTTCGTCGACGACAGCCTGTCCGCGTTCCGGTTCAACGACCTCATCAAGTGCGGCTGCGACTCCATGGAGGACTGGACCGACTTCAATCCGGAGGCTGCACGCCCGTATGGCGAGCGCCCGGTTTGGGCCGGCTATGATCCGCAAAACAGCGAGAACGGCGACAATGCATCGCTGTCGATCATGGCACCGCCGCTCGTCCAGGGCGGCGCTTTCCGGCTGCTCGAACGCCACCCGCTGCGCGGGCTCGACTTCGAACAGCAGGCCACCTTCGTGAAGGGTATGCTGTCGCGGTACAATTGCACGTTCCTCGGCATCGACGCGTCGGGTGTCGGCGCCGGCGTTTACCAGCTGCTCGCCAAACCCGATGCCGGGATCAAGGGCGTCACCAAGATCGAATATTCGCTCGAGGTGAAGGCGATGATGATCATGAAGGCGCAGAACGTGATCTCGCGCGGGCGCATGACCTTCGATGCGAGCTGGCTCGATGTTGTCTCGTCGTTCGTCTCGATCAAGAAAACGCTGACCACCAGCGGCCGGAATGTCACGTTCAAAGCCGGCCGTGGCGGCGACGACGGCCACGCGGATCTCGCCTGGTCGATCATGCACGTCCTCAACAACGAACCCCTCGACGGCCGCGAAGCGCCCAAGTCAACTATGGAGATCCTATAATGGGCAAGTCACGCCGCATGGGCCGTCACGAGGCCGGCCGAGCCGGCGCGATCGCCACGACGCCGGAGAAGTCGACGTCGGTAGCGGCGTTTTCGTTTGGGGATCCCGAGCCGGTCAACAGTCGGCGCGAGATCCTCGATATGCTGGAATGCCCGCATAACGGCCGGTGGTTCGAACCGCCGATCAGCGTCGATGGCCTGGCCCGATCGTTCCGCGCGAGCCCGCATCATAGCTCGGCCATCCTGCTGAAGCGCAATTTGCTGGTGCGGTCGTTCACTCCAACACCGTGGCTGTCGCGCGGCGCGTTCGAAAAGCTGGTGTTCGATTATCTGGTGTTCGGCTTTGGTTTCGTAGAGCAGCGCCGCAGTGTCCTAGGCGGACTGATGCGCCTCGATCATTCCCTGGCTAAATTCACACGTCGCGGGATCGAAGAGGGCAGGTATTTCTTCGTGGAAAACCTAGCGACCGAGTTCGAGTTTCGACCAGGCAGCGTCATCCAGATCATGCAGCCCGACATCAACCAGGAGATTTACGGCGTGCCAGAGTATATCTCTGCGCTGCAGTCCGCCTTGCTTAATGAAGCCGCCACCCTGTTTCGCCGCAAATACTATCTGAACGGTAGTCACGCGGGTTTCATCTTGCATGCGACTGGCGAATTCTCCGATGGCGACGTCAACGCGATCCGCGACGCGCTGAAGCGCTCAAAGGGGCCGGGCAACTTCCGCAACCTCTTCGTCCACCAGCCTGGCGGAAAGGATGGCGGGATCAAGATCCTGCCGATCGCGCAGGTCGGCGCGAACGACGAGTTCATGGGCATCAAGAACGCGACGCGCGACGACGTACTGGCGGCGCACCGCACGCCCCCTGTGCTGCTGGGGATTGTGCCGGCGCAGGGCTCGACGCTCGGCAAGCCAAGCGAGGCGGTCGATATGTTTTTCGAGCTGGAGATCGAACCGATCCAGGCGCGCCTGTTGGACATCAACGAGGCGGTGGGCGTCAAAGCGGTCGCGTTCGCGCCGCGGAAGCCTGTCGTACCAAGCAGTTGAGCTTGTAAGTTCGCATACCCAAGCGGGGGGCGCTACATATCCTATTTCCCCTTAAGGAAATCCGACGCTGAGTAGACAAGGCAGCGCCGAACACCACGCGTTCGGCCTGCTCGGCGCAACACATTGTCATACACAATTTCAGTACGGTCGTCGTTTGCTATTGCGAATAGCACTGCGCCAAGAGCATGCGGCTTAGTACCAATTAAGCCAACCCGTAGGAGATCATCGGGTCGAATCTTGGATATTCTTTCTATTTCGTAGTATAAGCTGAAAGGGCAATTGGACTTGGCGTAAGAGAGATTCCTGATTGCCTTTTCCTGCTCCAATCCTACTGCGTTCGCTACAACGGAATCGAGCGGGTAGTGCGGCATGAAACCCGGTATTCCAAGGACGGGGAAAACTTTTCCATGCGAAGGATCCACTTCGTTGAGCATGTGAAGGAAACGCGCACCTTCGAAGCCTAGAAGTGGAACGAAGCAAGCCTCGCTTGGACGACGATCTTCCAACTTTGCAAACTGCGGTAAGGGGCGGATGCCGCCAATGCGTTCACTCAGGTCATAAATGATGCCCCGGTCCGGCTGCGACGTTGAACTATACGAGGCTGGCTCCATGTATACGACCATCAACTCACGGCCTGCCTCGATACACACACGCACGAAGGGGGCCCAAGTCGCGTGGTCCAAGCCGGTGATATCAAGATAGATCGGATCTGGAAGCTTTAACAACATCGTCTCGATCGGGGCCCGACGGCGAGTATGAATTACGCCGTGGCCTGCCAAATCAGTTGAAAACGATCCGCTTGATTCGCTTGTGACCTTGACAAATGTAGTTGTTGGGTAAGACGAATGTAAATGTTGAGAAAACTTACTTCGCGGCTCTTCGCCTGTGGAATATATATAAGTCCCACCTGGCAGAAGAGCTAAATCTAGCGGCCCCTCAAATTCGGTTGTGAACAGTGGCCGCAACCTAATCGTGCTCATAAAAGCTCTCAAATAAGCGTAGCTGACCCGGCAACGGACTTTCTGGGCGCTGCTCCCCCCCAACAATGCGCCTGATCGCTCGCTTAGGCTCGTTCATAAGCTCCAGTATGTCCCGCGCCTTCAACTGTATCTTGCGCATGTCGCGATGGCTAAAGCCGAAAAAGGCAGCAAAAATTGGATGAACGGCATAGTCATATGCTTTCAGGTCTACATCTGTCCGCTGACTTGAGACCCGCCTTACTAGAGCTAAGTGCATTACGCCTGCCTGTATCAGGGGTTCGACTTCGCTGACTGATTCGCCCTCCGAGATGTTGAAGCGAGTGATTTCGGGCCGTTTGCCTTCGGGCTCAAGAGCAAGTGTTTCAAATAGGCGACCTAGTGCAAGAACAAGACGCGTCAGCTGGGCACCGTGTACGCCCAAACCTTCCAGTTCTTTTACGTTGCGCCCACCAACGGCGATTGCCGCCTTTGTTTGAAGAAGCGGGGAGATTGCCTCCCCCTCAGCGAGTCCACCGTCAATACGCTGCAATCGCAACGCCTCTCCTATTAACTGTAGTAGATAACGAATGTTACCACCTGCGAGAAGGACAAATGTACGCCAGCCAGCATAGTACTTGCGCACTCCGGGTCGACTACCTCGAAGGGTAAACAGTAAAGGAACTTTATAGTTGTGAAGACGGCTCTTCCAAACCTCAGGATCATCATGTCGGGAACGAGCCATCTCCCCAACCGGTTTTTTCTGCGAATGTGCCCAGTATAAGAGTAAAGCTAATTCTAAATCACTAGCATCCTCAACAAGCTGCACAGCAGCGGGGTCGGTACGCTCAAGCTCCGCAAGCGCTTCTCTGGCCTTCGCGTCGACGCCGAGTAGCGTGGCCTCCTCATCTATTGAAAGGCCTGGAAGCATAGCCTCTAGATCAATGCCCTCGGGAAACCGTCGTGCAGCTCGCAATCCACAAACCTCGGTTGCAAACGCATAAAACTGGTCACCCTCTAGACGCTGTCCGATATCAATTCGTTCATAGTCGGCTGGGGCTTGAAGCTGCTCACTATGATTTATTGTACTCCGTCGCCGCCACCCAAGTTCCCGTACGCCTATCTTAAAAGTATAATCAGGACCGGAGTGCTTTATTAGAGTGTTCACAACCTCCTGCTGATCGTCGAGCAAGTTCTCGAATTCATCGAGAATAAAAAACAGCTTCTTACCTTTGAATTGGGGTAAGCCAAGAACGGCGCTACAGGCATCATCTATCAGTGCGCCCTGAAGCGACATCTTTGGAAGGTGATCCGGATCGATATTGTTGACCCAGGACTCGAAGCGGCGAATACCCTTCTGAATCGATACTAATAGTCCATCTTGTGTGCCTGTGGACTCGCAATACAGGCCTTCCGAAAGATTAAGGCACTGGACTTCTGTAAGTGTCTCGACGTTCGGATGTAGGGATCGGTGCCATTCCAGAAATTCTACAATGCGCCCACACATAAGAAGATTGAGGTAATGCGCAAAAAGCTTCTGCCATTGCCTTTCATTTAGCTCATCACCCTGAAAAACCCGTACGCTATTAGTGTTTACTTTGTAGTAAAAGCCGTAGTACTTCCATTCGCTAATGCGTGATGTATTTTCGCCCTCGAGCATGAACTTGCCTTCGTAGGACAGGCATCGCAGAACCGTGGTCTTCCCAGTGCCTCGACCGCCCACCAGTACGCAGGGCCTGGCGGTTTCCAACTCCGGAAAATATGTTGGCCTGCTGAATATTTTGAAGAGAGCATCGCTGAGTAATTCAGCACGGTAGATACCAAAGAGCTCTGCGAGATCGGCGTTCTCAATTTTTTCGCTCATGACCGGCGCACCAAGGGTTGCCATCCGTTGGCATCCTCGAAAAATAAGGGAAGATTAGCGTCTGGCACCGAGTCCTCCATCGCAACACCTAACCCCAATCTATGATAACCTCGCCAGTCCCGTAAGCCTCCGTTTATGGCGTTGTACCCTAAGGAATGCCCAATCCGGCGCGCTAGCCGTATTCCGTTCGTAACCTGGCCCGCCGGCCATATCACAGAATCGCAACGGGCATGGTTGTGGTCTAATGGAATCATATTACCTGTCAGTAATCGCACGGTCGGTGCGTTAAGCGTGATCCGGTCCCTGCCGTACTGGGTCATAAATACGTTACAGTAAAAGATAGGTGACGCCCCGCTTAACTGAGCAAAAGACCGTGTGCCAACGGCTGTCTCGTGCTTTCGCCGCCAAGTGCGTAGAAATTGATCACCAGATCCTACGAAGTCGTCGACAAATACGACCGGAGCGGTTGAGCCATTCGCTATAGCCTCAACGGCCTCCTGGGGTTGCATCAGCTTTCCCTCAGCAATACCCAGCAGTTGCCGGGCCTTTCGCGCAAAACCCCATCCACTGTCAGAAGGGTTTGGCCTCTCGCCCATCACCGGTACAACGATCGCCTGATCGCAGAAAGCTTGCCATCTCGCCTGTCGGGTAGGAAAATCTTCGCCGCGCCGACCCACATAGTTTGAAACGTCGTGAAAGGCGGAGACGAACAACCGATCTACGAGAGCATGAGAAAGGAAAGTGAATCGGCTTAACATCTGCACAGCAAGCGGTCGATCCGCTCGCTCGAAATTTTGAAGCCAGCCTCGGTATTCAATTTTTCCGCGCGGCCAGATAGCTAGATCGATCAAGCGATCACAGGCGTCCAAGACCTGAAACTCATCGGCCAACTGATTGAGATTCGACATGGTCGTCGTCTAGCTTCCTATTCCTCCCGCACAAGCTGATACTCGGACATATTGGTACAAAAGCAGACGCTTCTGCTAAACGACGATCTGCATCAACGAAGCCACTGAGATATGGCGAGCGCCAGTCCCCCTTGTTTTACTCGTGAGCTGCGACTGCCCTTCCGGCGAAAGTAGGCCTTTACGGATACGACCGGCTAGCTCCGGCTTGCACCGGATCCTCAATACACAATCAGTGAGACGTGCGCTTCCTGATGCAACGATCGCGATTTTGCGTTCCAAATTACGGTCGACGCGAGCTAGCAGAATGTCGCCAGCGACAGCACTTACGTCGGCTAGGGCTTTCCCGGCGCGCGGCAGTCGAACCTTCCCTCCTGCCGTGGAAGAAAAATCGCTAGAATGAAAAGTTGGTTCTGCGGAAGCAGATGCTTCTAGGGAGCTTAAATTGCCCCGGCGGATCTCAACCCCCAATTCGCGCAGACTGGTGCATCCCGGCCAGCTTATCTGCGCGTCTTTGTCGTGATATGCATAATCGAGCCGTACCGTAGCGACCTCGGGATCGATGATGACGGGCTCTGCCCATTCACCGAGTGTATTAATCCGGTCCAGCCTTACCTTAGATCCGGTACCACCCCGCTCAACTATCACGATAAAAGTTTGGGCATCTGTGTTTTTGAAGGCACGTCGCGGAAGCTGAACAACACGGCTTACTCGATGAGATCGAAGTAAGCATTCCCGAAAGGGTTGTGTCTTTTGAGCAGAAATTAGAGAGTCTGGCAGTATGAGTCCCAGGCAACCACCCGGCCTAACGAGTGTCATTGCCCGAGCGACGAATATTAAATCCGCCGCGATGTCGCCAATCACCGCGGAAGGGGCCGGCAAGCCAGCAGCTCTAAGGATACCTTCATATGCAGGTGACCACTCCGCCGCGCGATACGGAGGATTGGAAATGACTAGGTCTATTGGCTTCGTACCACAGGTAGCAAGCGAGTCGAAGGTATGGTGTAGAACGTCTGCAGTAACGTGTCGGTGAACTACCCCTTGATGTGGCGAGATTATGCGATTCATTTCTGCCTCAACGGCGGCGTCAACGTCGACTGTCATTAGCTCCCGTCCAGGCCAACGTCGGAGTGCGGCAACCGAAAGCGCGCCCCCTCCGCAGCCTAGGTCCAGGATGGATGCCGGCGAAAGGTCCTCGAGGCTGTCGATCAACACCTCACCCAACCAAGCTGGGCTGTCGAACCTACAGTGCCGTACATCTGTCATCGCATCTCGCTCCTGATGTACGATCGTCTACTCCAAGGATCAGGCGGGTACCACCTTTCGTTAGACCCAGCAGCGAGGACGGATGGGCGGGCATTTCATGGCGGCATCATCCAGAACTGATAGTTGCGGTTTGATGCCCCCTTCCAAACCCGTGCCCCCGAGAAACATGCTATTCCCCCCGCCTCGCCCGCGTTCTTTTTGTATCGCAAACGGTGCGATCGAGCCACGGAAGGAAAGCGGCCTAGATCCTAGTCCGCGCTACCCTTTTCCAGGCTTATACGCCGGTGCGATTAGGTGCGCTTCGTTCAAACCCTGTCACTCGCAAGCAGGCAGATGCTTCGCAGGGGCATTTGTTGAGTTCGGTGCCGCTAGGCGGCGCGAACTCAGCCATCAGTTCGCTGCCTTCGCTAATGACACGTCGAGTTCGCTTAGGCGGACCGCGAACTGCCGACCTTCTGCAGGCCCCCCTTTGTGAACGATGCCAACGACCTCTCCATTCGCATTTAAAATTGGACCGCCGGACATACCCTGCATGAGCTGCTGCGTCACCTCAAGCAGCTGCACCCCGCCCCGCGCTGTGAGTGAACTAACGGTGCCGGGCCGGACGTTGAACCTTTCGCCCAGGCCCCAGTCAGGGTAGCCGATTGCCGTGACCACGTCGCCGATCGCAGCCGGTACTGGCGCGCTCGCTAGCTCGTAGTATTCAAGTTCAGGAATATTGGAATGATCTAAAATGGCGAGGTCCCTGTTCTTGTCATAATGCAGGACCTTGGCAGAAAATTTAGTCGTGTGTTTTGAAGGGTGCAGCACTTGGACCTGCGCAACGTTTCGAACGCAGTGTGCCGCGGTTACCAGGCCAAAACCCTTCAGAAAGAAGGCAGAGCCATTCTGCTCCGGATGATCAACAACCCATACAGCACGGTCGCGCCGTTCCTCGTTCGTGGGGCTCAATTTGATCGAGTTTCCAGAGAAGCTTTTGTTATAGCGCTGAGTGAGCGATCGCACGACTGGATCAGTCTGACCCTTGAGGTGCGCGATATAAGAGATCTTGCCGCGAAGATGGTTTGCCAGCGTCCCCTTTCCCCCGGACGAGATGTAGAAAATTTCGGCGTCAGTGAGGCCGAAGATTTCAATGCTATGTAGGAGAGCGCGAATTCGACGGATGTAGCGCCTGTCAACATTTAACCCAGCGTTAATTTTGACGCCAGTAACCATTCGACGAGAGTTTCTATCCGCATAATGTGCTTTGTCTGGATGCACGATGAAGCCGTTGCCGCCGATCGTCGCTTTCAGCTCCGTTGAGAGCAGATCTGGAGAAAAGCGGCCGACGGTCGGTATCACGCCGTCGAATATCGGCGCAGGCGGCTGATAGCTCGAGAATGTGAGGTCGTCGGCATAGCGGGTATAGATGGCCCGCGACTCTTTCGCGATTTGCTGCAGGTCTCTATCGAGACGATAGCAGATCATGTTGGATAGCACCGGGCTTGTCGACGCGCCTTGCGGCAGATGTCCATTAAAGCAACACAGGCGGGCGACAATTTCAGCGACGCGGCGATCAATTCCCAATGACCGAAGGAGGCCGACGATTCTATTTTCCGTGATAGTCGGAAAGAAGTCTTTGAAGTCCAGGTTTACAACGTAGCGCCGGTTTCCATGTGAAATAGCGTTCGTTTTTACCGATCTATCGGTAACGAAGCCGTGGACAGGGCTACGGACCCTGTATAGCCGATCGATTAGAGGCATAAGCTTGCCTTGGATGATCTTTAATCGTTTGTTAGGTGCGGTTATCGTCCGCGTCTTGCCCGATCCCTTAGCTATATTAAACTGTGAATACATTCCGCCCCGGTACCACCAGATCTTTTTAAGCTCGGCAGCAGTCATCCCTAGGTGCGCAAGCAACGTGGGCTCGTCGACAAATTCGGCAGGGATCGGGATAGGTACTAGTTTACCGAATGCGCGGCGGGCGGATTGCACGAGGTCTCCCTTCCAATCCCGCCAAGGAAACGAAGCAAACTGGCGGTGATGATGTGTGGAGACATTCGCTCTTAGGTCGCAGTTACACAACCCGTATGCGAAGGAAGACCCCGTTGGCTCGAGGTCTATCAGTCTACGCCCGGTTCATCCAGTGCCGATCCAAAATTCTATGAGTCCTTTCGATGGCCGCATGATCTTTGATTGCTGGTACCCTGGGCGTTGACACCGGTTGAATGAGCGGAAGTTTTAAGAAGTGTTTTGATTGCCGTTCCGCGCTTACGCGACCGTGCAGCAAACACGGCGGAAATAGGTGAGATGGCACCGAAATTGCGCATCCTCCCTAGGATGCACGGGACGGCGCAAGCCGGCACGCTCACCAGCGGTCGCTGGATGATGAACCCGTTGGGTTCGGGGCCTCGGGGGCTTGGTGGAGCTTCAAACTGCGCACGCCATAGGCGTTCTTTTTATATTTAGATCTTACAGGGCCTCTGTCTGACCGCTCAACGGATTTGCACTATCAACAGAAAGGCGGACCTTCGCGAGCAGGGCGCGCAGCTCGAGATTCTGGACTTCGGCAATTACGTCGTCGACCGTCGCGGTGTCGATCTTCTTCTGCCGCGCGAGCTTCTCCGCGACGGCGCGCACGAACTCGCTCGGCCGACGCAGCATGCGCCTCACGCACTCACGAACGGTAGGGGGCTGAAGGAGGATGTAGGCGTTCGGGATCTGCTCGGTTTGCTGCTCGTCGGGCAGGGCGTCCTCGATAGGCTGGCAACGCCGGATCCAGTCGAGGAAGCCGCACTTCTTCAGACGATCGAGCGCTTCACCTACCGCGCTGCGTGACCGATGTATCTTGTCGGCAATCTGTTGGTAGCTGAGATCGAGACGCCCGGTCTTGCGACCGCGCATCCGGAGCATGAGGCGCAATACTTCTAGCCCGATCGCGCCCAGTGCGCCGTTGCGTTTGCCGGGAAGCTTCGTCTCGTGGTCGAATTCCTCCGCGGCGCGCATGCGGGCGTTATGCTCCGTAGCGGAGAACATATTGTGCGCTCGCCATAGCGCGACTTCCGCGCCGCCCGCATTCTGACTGTTGCGCCGGACTGGTTGACCGGAGCGTGCGCGGTCGCGGATGCCACTGGTGACTTCGCTAAACGAGCGGGCGATATTGCTCGCGCCGGATGATGGGCGGGGGAACGTGGCGGCGGGCAGTGAATTCGACATCGTGTCGGCTCCCGAAGGAAGTCGATGGCAGGCAATCGGCCGGCGCTGGAGCCGGGATTGCGGGGCTCGATGTCGATGGTGTCGCCTCCGGTGCGGTTCCGGTGCAGTCCGCTTTCGATCGCGGATTTCTGCGGGCTACAAGGTGCGGGGCTCTAGAATTTCCCAAGCAAGAACGTTAGAAGTCCGGGCTAACGGCTTCGTTCGTAATGCGGGGGTCACAGGTTCGAGTCCTGTAAGCGGCACCATTTCGAGAATCGTCGATATCATTGAAACTGGTTCGAACTGGTGTTTGCCGATATCGAACAATGGCAGCCGGACGGTAGCGGCGAGGTTCAACCTCGCGGTATCGAGTCATCCCGCCTATTATCGGTCCGAATATAGGATTCTATTGGTCAACTGATCACTTCCCTCACGGTGGTGGACAATCTCGTCGCTGATTGCGCACGATGTTCTGCGCCAACTCGATTCTCCACAAGAGACAAATGTCGGGCCACGCCTTCCTGCTGAAACCGACAATCGCTGAGTTCGATGCTGGTCAAAGACCCAAAGCAGGGGGCGCGGTGCTGCTGCGTATCACGAGTTCGTGTTGGAGTGTAACCTGCTGTGACGGGCTTGCGCCGCCGCGGAGGATGTCTACGAGCAATTCGACCGTGCGGCGGCCGATCATGCCTTTGGGCTGGGCGATCGTCGTCAGCGGGGGCTGAAAATAGCGCGCGAGGGGGAGATCGTCGAAGCCGATGACCGAGACGTCCTTCGGGCATTTGAGCCCCGCGTCGCCGATCGTGCTGAGCGCGCCCATTGCCATCTCGTCGCTAAAGCAGAAGATCGCGGTGACGTCGTGCGCGAGCAGGTCGCGGGTCTGGTCGACAGCCGAGCCGGCGGAATAATCGCCGACCCGGATGTGGAGGCCATCGCGCAGGCCGGCGCGGGTCGCGGCGTCGATCGCGCCGGCGAGGCGGTCGCGGCTGATCGGGCTGATCTCCGGGCCGGTGATCACGCCGATCCTACGGTGGCCGAGGCCGATCAAATGCTCGATCGCGTCGGCGCTCGCCGCGGCGTTGTCGATGTGGACGCTAGGGACGCCGAGGTCGGAGCTGTATTCGCAACCGTTGACGATCGGTGCGGCGGTGCCTTTGCGCGCCAGCAGCGGCGCGAGGCTGGCGGGCAGGCGGTGGCCGAGAAAGATCAACCCGTCGACCTCGCGGCGCGAGAGCATGTCGGCATATTGATCCTCGACCTCCGGGTCGTGCCGCGTGTCGCCGACTACGACCGAATAGCCGGCGTCACGTGCAGCTTCTTCGGCGCCACGGATGACGCTCGCGAAGAACGCGTTGGAGATGTCGGGGACGGTCAGCAGGATCTTGGCGGCGCGCAACGTCCGCAAGCTGCGTGCGGCGACGTTGGGCGTGTAGCCGGACTCGCGAACCACCTCCAGGACGCGTCGCCGCGTTTCCTCGGCCACCTGTTCGGGGCGGCTGAGAACGCGCGAAACCGTGGCGGTCGAGACGCCTGCGAGAGCGGCCACTTCGATGATCGTCGGCATAAGGCCGTCATGTATCCGGTCGTCGGCACTGTCGATATATATCCGATGTAATCCTTTACATTCGATTGGAGGCTCCGTAGCTTCATGTCCGACAAGCAGTAAAACTGCGATCGGAGAGGTGGCGAATGGCCGTTGCGGACACTGCACAATATTCAACAGGCATGGCCCAATCGGGTGGTCTGCTGACCGGCCGCCTGAGCGCGATGATGTTCATGCAGTTCTTCGTCTGGGGCGCCTGGACCGTCACGCTCGGCCTCGTCATGCAGACCGTCGGCATCGGCAACCTCATCGGCAACGCCTTCTCGGTCGGACCGATCGCGTCGATCGTCGGGTCTTTCCTGCTCGGCATGGCGGCGGCGCGGTATGTCAGCCCGCGGATGCTGATGGTCATCCTGCACCTGGTCGGTGGCGTGCTGCTGTTCCTGCTCCCGGCGCTGGTCACACCCGAGAACGGACAGACCTTCGTCTGGCTGCTGCTTTGCTACATGATCCTCTACATGCCGACGGTGGGCCTCGCGAACACGATCGCGTTGAAGAGCTTTGGCGAGCGGACCGACAAGTTCCCGTTCGTCCGCGCGTTCGGCACGCTCGGCTGGATCACCGCGGGACTGATCATCGGCTGGGCAGGGCTATCGGCGAGCCCCGAGATATTCCGCGTTGCGGCGGTCGTCTCCATCGCGCTGGGGCTCTACAGCTTCACGCTGCCGAACGTGACGGCGGATGCGCCCCGCGACGAGAGCGTGCTCCGCCAAGTGTTCTGCGTCGAGGCGTTCGGGTTGCTGAAACAGCGCTCGTTCCTAATCTTCATGACCTGCGCGACGCTGATCTCCGTCCCGCTGGCGATGTATTACGCCTATGCGTCGCCCTATGTCGGCGCGACCGGCATCAGCAACGTCGGCGGCACGCTCGCGATCGGGCAGATGTCCGAACTCGTGTTCATGTTCTCGATGCCGTGGCTGTATCGTCGGTTCGGCGTGAAGCCGTTGCTGCTGGTCGGCATGGCCGCATGGGCCCTGCGCTATGCTTTGTTCGCGATCGGCGATGGCGGATCGTCGTTGTGGGCGGTGTATCTCGGCGTCGCGCTGCACGGCGTGTGCTATGATTTCTTCTTCGTAGCGGGCGCGATCTACACCGGCACGATAGCCACGCCGAAGGGTGTGAACGCGCAGGCACAGGGCATGCTGACGCTGTTCACCTACGGCGTCGGAATGCTGCTCGGATCGCAGATCGGCGCGCTGCTGTACGCGCAGCTGCCCGCATCGCCGACCATCGCCGACTGGCAGCATATGTGGTGGTATCCCGCGATCGCCGCGGCGGTGATCGCGTTGCTGTTCCAGTTCACGTTCCGTGACGACACGAGGAAGATCGCAGCATGACCGGCATGAAGGGCCCAGGGATATTCCTCGCGCAGTTTCTCGGAGATAAGGCGCCGTTCGATACACTCGACGGTCTGGCGGAATGGGCGGCCGGGCTAGGCTATGTCGGCGTCCAGATCCCCTGCAACGCGCAGTTGATCGACCTGAAGCTAGCGGCGGAAAGCAAGACCTATTGCGACGATCTTCGTGGGAGATTGGCGAAACACGGCGTCGAAGTCACCGAATTGTCGACGCATCTGCAGGGACAACTGGTCGCGGTGCATCCGGCGTACGACACGCTGTTCGACGGCTTCGCGCCCCCCGAAGTCCATGGCAAGCCTGCCGAGCGCCAGATTTGGGCGGTCGAACAGGTGAAAATGGCGGCGCGGGCGAGTGCCAACCTAGGCCTGTCCGCGCATGCCACCTTCTCCGGCGCGCTGGCATGGCCGTACGTCTACCCCTGGCCGCAACGCCCCGCCGGGCTGATCGAGGAAGCCTTCACAGAACTCGCCCGCCGCTGGACCCCGATCCTCGACGTGTTCGAGGAAGCAGGCGTCGACTGCGCAATTGAGGTGCATCCCGGCGAGGACGTCCATGACGGCGCGACCTGGGAGCGGTTCCTAGCGGCCGTCGACAACCACCCCCGTGCGCGCCTGCTGTTCGATCCGTCGCACTTCGTGTTGCAGCAGCTCGACTATCTCGACTTCATCGATCGGTACCACGACCGGATTTCGTGCTTCCACGTCAAGGATGCCGAGTTCAATCCGAACGGGCGCACCGGCGTCTATGGCGGCTACGAGAACTGGGTAGACCGCGCCGGCCGGTTCCGTTCGCTCGGCGACGGGCAGGTCGATTTCTCGTCCATCTTCAGCAAGATGGCGCAGTATGGCTATGACGGTTGGGCCGTGCTCGAATGGGAGTGCGCGCTGAAACGCTCCGATGACGGCGCCCGCGAAGGCGCACCGTTCATCCGCGATCACATCATTCGCAAGACCGAGCGCTCGTTCGACGACTTCGCCGCCAGCGGGATCGATCGCTCTGCGATCCGCAAGCTGCTCGGACTGTCCGAGGGGCAGGCATGAGCCGGCTTCGTCTCGGCATGGTCGGCGGCGGGGAAGGGGCCTTTATCGGCGCCGTCCACCGGATGGCAGCCGGGCTCGACGGCGATTGGGACCTCGTCGCGGGGGCGTTCAGCACCGATGGTGGGCGCAACACGCGCACCGGCGCGCTGCTCGGTCTGGATCCGCAGCGGGTCTATCCATCGATCGACGCGTTGATCGCGCACGAAATGACGCTGCCCGCGGACCAGCGCATCGAAGCGCTCGCGGTCGTCACGCCGAACCATCTCCACGCGCCGATGGCGATCGCGGCGCTGAACGCCGGCTTCCACGTCTTCTGCGAAAAGCCGATGGCGATGAGCGTCGTCGAGGCCGAAGCGATCGCCGCCGCCGCCAAGGCCAGCGGCCGCCACTTTGCGCTGGCGTTCACCTATAGCGGCTACCCAATGATCGAAGAGGCACGCGCTCGGATCAAACGCGGCGATCTCGGCGCGATCCGCCTAGTCCAGGTCGAGTATCTACAAGGCTGGCTCAGCCAACCAATCGACACCGACGGTAACAAGCAAGCGGAATGGCGGACCGATCCCGCGCGCGCCGGGCTCGGCGGGTGTCTCGGCGATATCGGCACGCACGCGTTCCAGCTTGCCGAGCATGTCTCCGGTCTGTCGGTGCAGTCGGTCTCGGCGGACCTCACCACGCATGTCGAGGGCCGCCGGCTCGACGACGACGTCAGCGCGCTGCTCCGGTTCGAGGGCGGCGCGCGCGGCGTGCTCAAGGCGAGCCAGGTCGCGGCGGGCGAGGAGAACGGGCTGCGGTTACGTATCCACGGCGAACGCGGCGGGCTCGACTGGTCACAGATGGAGCCGAACACGCTGACGCTCCGCTGGCTCGATCGCCCGACCGAGATCGTGCGGACCGGCGGCCCCGGCATGCTCGACGCGACCGCCACGCTGGTGCGGACTCCGGCGGGGCATCCCGAGGGGTACATCGAGGCGTTCGCCAACCTCTACCGCGCATTCGCCTCAGCGATCCGCGGTGATGGCAACGACCGTTGGTTTCCAGGCGTGACCGATGGCCTGCGCACGATGCGCTTCATCGAAGCGGTGATCGCCAACGCCGCATCGGACCAGAAATGGACTTCAGTAAATCCGGGAGAGAATGAATGAAGTTGCTCATGGCCTTGGTCGCGGGAAGCATCGCGGCGGTTGCGGCGGTCACGATATCCGTGCCGACCACCGCGCAATCGACTGCAGCCTCGCCCCCGGCGTTCGCCGCCTGCCGCGCGTGTCATACCGTCGTGAAGGGTGGCCGCAACGGCATCGGCCCGAACCTGTACGGCGTGGTCGGCCGTGCCGCCGCGGCGACGCCCGGCTTCAATTATTCGGCTGCGATGAAGGCGTCGAAGCTGCGCTGGGACGAGCAGACGCTCAACGAATATCTCGCCGCCCCCCAGAAGAAGGTGCCGGGCACGCGGATGCCGATCGCGACGCCCGATGCCGCCAAACGTGCCGCGATCATCGCGTACCTCAAGGCGGAGGGTGCGAAGTGATCGCGCCGCGCGCATGACGCTCTCGCGCCGTACCCTGCTCGCCGCCGGTGCAGCGGCATCGCTGGTCCCCGCCGGGATCGCCGCCCAGCGTCGCGGCAGCAACGCCGCACGGTTCTCGCTCGGTTACGCGCCGCACGAAGGCAGCTTCGCCAGTCGCGGCGGACGGATCGAGCAGATCGCCTACGCCGCCGATCAGGGCTTCACCGCCTGGGAGGACAACGAGGCGGCAACGCGAACGGTGGCCGAGCAGGAGCAGATGGCCAAGGCGCTCGCGCAGCGCGGCATGACGATGGGCGTGTTCGTCGCCAGCATGCCCAAATGGGCGAAGTCGCGGCCGCTCCTCGGCGCTAACGACGGCGCCGAGCGCGAGGCGTTCCTCGCCGATATCCGCGCCTCGCTCGACGTCGCCAAGCGGCTGAACGCAAAGCGGATGACCGTCGTCACCGGCTTCATGGATCCGAAGGTGCCGGTCGATATCCAGACCGCCCGCGTGATCGACGTGATGCGCCGCGCGGGCGATATCGTCGCGCCGTCGGGCACGGCGATGGTCATGGAGCCGCTCAACACGCGGACCAACCATCCTGGCGTCTATATGCAAACGATTTCGCAAGGCTATGCGGTCGCGCGCGGTGCGAACAGCCCGGCGGTGAAGATCCTCGCCGACCTGTATCACGAGCAGATCCAGTCGGGGAACCTGATCCCGACGCTAGCCACCTGCTGGAGCGAGATCGGCTACATCCAGTTCGGCGACAATCCGGGTCGCAACGAGCCGTCGACCGGCGAGATCAACTTCGCCTCGATCGTGAAGTGGCTGAAGGCGCAACGCTACACCGGCGTGATCGGCATGGAACACGGCAATTCGATCGCGGGCCGCGCAGGCGAGGATCGCCTGATCGCCGCCTATCGCGAGATCGACGCAGCATGAAGGGGATGGGGATGAAGACGGTGGTGATGGCGAGCGTCATCGTAGCGCTGGCGGGACCAGTTGCGGCGCAGGACAAGCCCGGCTTCAAGGATACGCCGATGTTGCCCGGCGGCCAGTGGCACGTCCATGATGCCGACCGCCCCGCGCCGGCCATAGTCGCGCCGGCCGCTACCCCCGGCGGTGCGCCCGCCGACGCCGTGGTGCTGTTCGACGGGCGTTCGCTCGACGCCTGGAAGCCCGATCGCATCGCTTGGCCGATCGCCAACGGTGCGCTGACGATCCCGTCACGCGCGAAGAGCGGCGGCGAGAACAACCTCGTCTCGAAACAGAGCTTCGGCGACGTGCAGATGCATCTCGAATTCCGCTCGCCCAACCCACCGACCAAGACGTCGCAGGATCGCGGCAACAGCGGCATCTGGTTCATGCAACGCTATGAACTGCAGATCCTCGATGGCTCGCAGAACCCGACCTACGCCGATGGCACGGTCGGCGCGGTCTATGGCTGGAAGCCGCCACTGGTGAACGCCGCGCGCCGACCAGGCGAATGGCAGACCTACGACATCGTGTTCGAGCGGCCGCGCTTTGCCGCTGACGGCAGCCTGCTCCGTCCGGCCTATGTCACCGCGCTGCTCAACGGCGTGCTGGTCCAGAATCACCAAGCGATGCTCGGCACCACCATCTGGCGCAAGGTTGCTACGTATACCGCGCACGCCGATGCCGCGCCGATCCAGTTGCAGGATCACGACTCACCGGTGTCGTTCCGCAACATCTGGGTCCGTCCGCTGACCGGAGCGGCGATCGCGCAGGACCTGAAGAAGGACGGTAAATGATCGACCGCAGAACAGCACTCGCCGGTGTCGTCGCCATGTTCGGCACGGCTTTGTATGCGCCCATCGCGCGCGCCGCAGGGGTCGGCCAGGCCCCCGGCGCGGCGGCGGGGATCCCTGTCATCAGCGAAGGGCCGCCCAGCGTCGCGGTCTTCACGGCCCCCCAGCGCGCCCTAATGACCGCGCTTAGCGAACGCGTGCTGCCGACCACCGATACGCCAGGCGCGATAGCCGCGGGCGTGCCCGCCTATATCGAGAAGCTGCTCGCCGACTGGGCCGCGCCGGCCGACCGCGTGCCGATCCTCGCCGGCCTCGACGCGATCGAGGCGCGAAGCTTGGCGGACTACAAGGTCCCCGGCGCAAAGGCGACGGCGGCGCAGCACGACGCGCTGCTGACGCTGGCGATGAACGACCAGATCCCGTCCGGCGGAGTCTTCTTCGAGGCGTTCCGACAGCTCGTCGTCACCGGTTACTACACGTCGGAAATCGGCATGACGCAGGAGCGCGAATATCTGCCGGTGCCGGGCGAGTATAACGGCGCATTCCCCTATTCTCAGGTCAACAAGGTGTATTCCGCATGATCCTCAGCCGTAGAAACCTGCTCGCCGGCTCCGGCGCGGTCGCAGCGCTCGCGTTCGTGCCGACCGCCTCCGCGGCGCAGTTGAAGGCGATCGGCCTGCAACTCTACACGATCCGCGACATCTTCTCGAAGGACCCGTTCGGCACGCTCGGCCAGGTCGCGAAGATCGGCTACCGCGAGGTCGAGTTCGGCGGTGGTGGCTATGAAGGCATGGACCACGCGCAGCTGCGCAAGACCATGGACAAGCTCGGCCTGACCGCGCCTTCGGTGCATATCGGGTACGACGCGCTGCTCCAGCGGTTCGACCAGTCGGTGACGATGGCCAAGACGCTCGGCGCCACCACGGTGGTGCTGCCGTACATGACAGACGAGCATCGCAACGAAGCGGGCTGGACCGCGGCGCTGCCGAACTTCAACCGGTTCGCGACCGACCTGAAAAAGGCCGGGCTCGGCTTCGCATATCACAACCACGACTTCGAGTTCACCACCAAGCCGGGCGGCGTCAGCCTGTACGAGCGGCTGCTGAAGGAGACTGACCCCGCGCTCGTGAAGCTCGAGCTCGATCTATACTGGGCGCTGCATGCCGGCGAGAACCTGACGACGCTGATCGAGCGCCTGTCGCAGCGGATCTACGCCTACCATGTCAAGGACATGCGCCCCGATCGCAGCATGGCGGCGGTCGGCGCAGGCACGGTCGATTTCGCTGCGCTGTTCAAGCTGAAGGGCAGCGCTGGCGTTCGGCATTTCTACGTCGAGAACGACCAGGCCCCCGCGCCGTACCTGCCCGACATCACCACGAGTTTCCGGACGTTGCGCGCGCTGCGGTTCTGATTGGCTGCTTCTGAACGGGCGCGTTTCTCACAGGATATTAGGAGAGGAAGATCATGGCCGAGACCAACAGGTTCGACGCGATCGTAATCGGTTCGGGCGTCAGCGGCGGTTTCGCTGCGAAGGAATTGACCGAAAAGGGCCTCCGCGTCCTGATGCTCGACCGCGGCAAGATGGTCGAGCACGGCGAAGGCTACACCTATGATGGCAAGCCCGCATACGAGGTGCCCGCGCGCAACATCATGCCTAAGCCATTGGTGGACAGCGACTATTTCATCGCCAAGCACGGCTATGTCCAGCCTAGCAACCGCGAGTTCCACAATGACGACCGGCTGAATCCGTACGCTTATGACGAGGGCAGCAAATTCTACTGGATCCGGCCCGGCGCGGTCGGTGGCAAGTCGCTGATCTGGGGCCGCTGGTGTTTCCGCTGGAGCCCGGAGGATTTCGAGGCGAACAAACGCGACGGCCTCGATGGCGACTGGCCGATCCGCTACGACGACGTCGCGCCGTGGTACAGCTATGTCGAGAAATACATCGGCGTGTCCGGCTCGCGCGAGAACCTCGCCTATTTGCCAGACAGCGAATTCCAGCCGCCGATGCCGATGAACGTCGCCGAGAAGTGGCTCAAGCAGGGGCTCGAAACCAAGTTCCCGGGCCGGAAGCTCATCAACACGCGGCTGTCGAACATGACCGAGGACAAGCCCGACCAGAACCGCACCAAGTGCCAGTTCCGCAACCAGTGCGGCAATGGCTGTTCGTTCGGCGCGTATTTCTCGACCCAGGCCGTCACCTTGCCAGCCGCGCGCGCAACCGGCCGCCTGACGCTCAAGTCGGACTCGGTCGTCACCAACCTGGTGTACGACGCGACGCGCAAAAAAGTCACCGGCGTCCGCTGCATCGACGCCAAGACAGGCAAAGCGGAAACGGTCAACGCCGATCTCGTCTTCCTCTGCGCCTCGGCGATCGCGTCGACGCAGATCCTGCTGAACTCGCGAGCACCGGGCAGCGACCGCAGCTATTTCGACGAGAGCGGCACGCTCGGCCGCTACGTGATGGACCACATCTTCCGCGTCGGGATCGAAGGCGATATCCCGGGCATGGAGGAGTTCATCGAATTCGGTCGTCGTCCGGGCGGCGTCTACGTGCCGCGTTTCCGCAATATCGGCGGCGACGAGGGCGTCGGCTTCAAGCGTGGCTATGGCTATCAGGGCAGCGCGTATCGCAATCCCGCCGCGCCGGTCGGGTTCGGTGCATCGATGAAGCAGGGCATGCGCAAATACGCGCCTTGGCGCTTCAGCATGGGCGCGTTCGGCGAATGCCTGCCCTATGCCGACAACAAGGTTTCGCTACACGCCAGCAAGGTCGACCGGTTCGGTGTCCCGCTCGTCCGCTTCGACGTCCGCTTCCGCGACAACGAACTGAAGATGATGACCGACGCACGGGCGCAGGGCGAGGCGATGCTGAAAGGAGCGGGGCTGACCAACGTCAAGAGTTCGGAGAGCGAGCACGTCCCCGGCGACGCGATCCACGAAATGGGCGGTGCTCGCATGGGCCGCGACCCGCGCACCTCGGTGCTCAACGAATGGAGTCAGGCGCACGCTGCGTCGAACCTCTACGTCACCGACGGCGCGCAGATGGCATCGATCTCGTGCGTGAACCCGTCGCTGACCTTCATGGCCCTGACCGCGCGCGCCGCCGATCATGCGGTCAAATCGCTGAGAAAGGCTTAGGCGCGAGGCGGTCAAGCTGCTCACGCGTCGTCCCCACCGCGGTTCATGACTGGCGCTTGGCGAGGCAGGGATAAACCCTGTCCACCAAGCGCCAACCGAACCATTCTAGCAGGGTAGCGCCCGTACGATTATTTCGCTGCCCCGCCGCCGGCAGCGATCCAGGCGTCGATCTTGCGTTCGAGCACCGGCATCGGCAGCGATCCGGTATCGAGCACCTGCGCATGGAAATCGCGCGGATCGAACTTCGCGCAGAGTGCGGCCTGCGCCTTCGCCTTGGTCCGCGCGATCGTCAGCTGGCCGATCTTGTACGCCAGCGCCTGGCCCGGAATGGCGATGTAGCGCTCCACCTCGGCAGTCGCATCGGTCCGCGCCATCGGCGAGTTGGCCAGCATGTAGTCGATCGCCTGATCACGCGTCCAACCCTTGGCATGGATGCCGCTGTCGACCACCAGCCGCATCGCGCGCAGCATCTCGTCGTTCAAGCCGCCCATCCGCTGATACGGATCGGTCTCCATGCCCAACTCCTTCCAAAGGCTCTCGGCATACAGCGCCCAGCCCTCGACATACGCGGTGTTGCCACCGAACCGCATGAAGGCTGGGAGCGCGGTGTTCTCCTGCGCGAGACTGATCTGGAAATGATGCCCCGGCACGCCCTCGTGCAGGAACAGCGTCTCCATCTCCCACATGTAGCGCGAGGGCAGGTCGTAGGTATTGTAATAGAATACCCCAGGCCGCAGGCCGTCAGGCGTTCCGCCCTGATACGAGCCACCGGCCTCGGTCTTTTCCTTGAAGGCTGGGACCGGGCGGATCTCGAGCGCGGTCTTCGGCGTCAGGGAGAATTGCTCGGGAATGCGCTGGTCGATGCGCTTCTCGATCGCACGATAGCCGTCGCGCAACTGGTCGACCGAACTCGGCTGGAACTGCTTGTCGGTCCGCAGGAAGGTGAAGAAAGCCGGTAAATCGCCCTTGAACCCGACCGCCTGCTTCTGCGCCTCCATCCCCTTCAAAATCCGCGCGACCTCGGACAGGCCTAGCTGGTGGACCTGCTCGGCGGTCATCGGCAGCGTGGTGTTCTTGCGGATCAGATACGCATAATAGGCATCGCCCCCGGGGAGCGCGGACAAGCCTACCGTGTCGCGCGCAATCGGCAGGTACGTCTTGGCGAGAAAGTCCCGCATCCGCTGGTGCGCAGGCGTGATGACATCGCGGATCTGCGCCGCATAGGCCGCCTTCAGCCGCGTCTGGTCGGCGGTCGAGATCGACGCGGGGAAGGTCTTCACCGGGCCGTAGAAGGTCGATCCCTCGACACCCTCCGCGATGAGGTTGTCGAACTCCTGGATCATGTTGGTCACGACCAGCTTCGGCTGGACGATCCTGTCCTTCATGCCCTGGCGGAACAGCCCGATCGCGCGGTCCAGCACCGTGGCATATTGCGCGTTGCGCTTCAGGTTGTTCTCATAGTCGACGAGCGTCTTGAACGGCGCTGCGCCCTTGCTCGATGCGAGGTCGGGATAGAAGGTCTGGAACCCGTTGAAATGGTCGATCGGCAAGTCGCGCTCGACCCTGACGATTGCGGGGGCATAGCCGGCCAGGTCGGTCTCGTTGCGCGTCTTGAACACGTCGTACGCGATCTGGTCGGTCGCGGTCAGCTTCGTCCGGTCGATCGTCTTGAGCGCGGCCAGATCATGCTCGATCGCCGCGCGTTCGGCGGCCAGATACGCATCGGTCAGATAATCGCCCAGCCGGTTCGCATAGCGCAAATCGCCGCGGAAGATCCCCTCGATCGGATTGCGTTTCAGGCTCGCCTCGTCGCTGTCGTAGAACACCCGCTTGAGCCGCGCATCGTCCGCACTCTCGCCCGGTTGCGCGACGGGAGACGGCAACGCCTGCGCACTCGCCGCGGCGCTGCAGACGGTCGTGGACAGGAAAGCGGCAAGCAGCAATTTGACGGACAACGCGTGTTCCTTTGGATGCGATGACACGGGGGTAGGATGCGGCAGGATTTCCCGCAAGCGCCGCCCGTGTCCGCTCGAACTGCAACGAGCGGTCGCGCTCGGCCCTTTCGAAGCTCCCTCGAAACTAGGCGAGGCTGCACCGCTCGCGGCGCAACCTCGCGTCATTCAGATCTGTGCGACACCGCCGTCGACGAACATCTCGCTGCCGGTCATGAAACTGCTGTCCGCGGACGCCAGGAAGGCGGCGGCAGCGGCGATCTCGGCGGGGTCGCCGATCCGGCCGATCGGGGTGCCGGCGCCCATTTCCACCATCGCATTCTCGCCGACGACCTCGAGCGCGAGTTCGGTCCTGGTCGGTCCCGGCGACAGCACGTTGACGCGAATGCCGGTGCCGCGCAGATCGAGCGCCCAACTGCGCGCGAAATTGCGGATCGCCGCCTTGGTCGCGCTGTAGACGCTGAACCGCGGCGTTCCCGTGACGCTTGTGCTGGACCCGGTGAGGATGATCGAGCCGCCCGACCGCATCAGCGGCAATGCCTTCTGCACCGTGAACAGCAATCCTTTCACGTTGACGTCGAACGTCCGGTCGTAATGCTCCGGCGTGATGTCACCGAGCGGTACTAACTCGCCGGTACCGGCATTGGCGAACAGGATGTCGAGCGAACCGCGTTCCGTCCGGACCGTCTCGAACAGGCGATCGAGGTCGGCCATGTCGGAGACCGAGCCGCTGATCGCGCGGGCATTCTCGCCGAGCTCGACCAGTGCCGCGTCGAGCGCGTCCTGCCGCCGCCCGAAGATGTAGACGAACGCGCCCTCGTCGATGAAGCGCTTGGCCGATGCGAGGCCGATCCCGCTGCCGCCACCGGTCACGATCGCCGTCTTGCCGTTCAGTCTGTCCATCTGTCGTCTCCGTGTTTGCGAAGATCCTTAGCTGGCGGACCGCATACCTATCGACAAGTATGCACCTTTTGGTAAGTACCAAGTTATGACAATTGCGCCCCCGACTGACGGCTTCACCTGCGGTCTCGACGTCACGCTCCGCATCATCGCGGGAAAATGGAAGCTGCTGATCCTGTATTTCCTGTTGCAGCGGCCCAACCGCTACGGGGAGCTTAAGCGTGCGGTGCGCGGCGTCAGCGACAAGATGCTGATCCAGCAACTGAAGGAACTGGAGGCGGACGCCGTGCTGACGCGGACGGATTACCATGAGGTTCCGCCCCGGGTCGATTATACGCTGACGCCGATGGGCCGCAGCCTCGCCGAGGCGCTGGCGCCGCTGTGCACCTGGGGGACCGAAAACATGGCGGAGGTCACGCGCGTGTTTGCCGAGCGCGACAACTGGCAGCGCGAGGCAGGCTGATCAATATGCGCGCCGCGCTCAGGCCGCTTCGGCGCGGCGCGGCAGTTTCCAGTTCGGGCGGACGAAATGGCAGGTATAGCCGTTCGGCTTGCGCTCGAGGTAATCCTGGTGCTCGGGCTCGGCCTCCCAGAAATCGCCGACCGGGGAGAGTTCGGTCACGACCTTGCCCGGCCATAGGCCCGATGCCTCGACGTCGGCGATCGTGTCCTGTGCCACCCTCTTCTGATCGACGTCGGTGTAGAATATCGCCGAGCGGTAGCTCACGCCGCGATCGTTGCCCTGCCGGTTGACCGTCGTCGGATCGTGTATCTGGAAGAAGAATTCGAGCAGCGTGCGAAAGTCGGTGCGCGCCGGATCGAAGACGATCTCGATCGCTTCGGCATGGTTGCCGTGGCGGCGATACGTCGCATTGGCGATGTCCCCGCCCGAATAGCCGACGCGGGTCGAGACCACGCCGGGCAGCGCGCGGATCAGGTCCTGTATGCCCCAGAAGCATCCGCCGGCGAGTACCGCGCGTTCGGTCCTGGCCGGAACTTCCTCGACCTGATCGAGATACGCGGCATAGCCTTGCGCCACAATCTCCCCGCGCGGGACGAAGCGCAGCGCCGCTGAGTTGATGCAGTAGCGCAGGCCCCCGCGGCTTCGCGGACCGTCCTTGAAGACGTGACCCAGGTGACTGTCGCCATGCGCCGAGCGGACTTCGGTACGCGGGATCAGCATCGACCAGTCGCGCCTGGCCTTGACGTTCGCCGGTTCGATCGGCCGCGTGAAGCTCGGCCAACCGCAACCGGACTCGTATTTGTCGGTGCTGGCGAACAGCGGCTCGCCCGAGACGATGTCGACGTAGATCCCCGCGTCCTTGGTGTGCAGCAACGCGCCGGAACCGGGACGCTCGGTCGCATTCTCCTGCGTCACCCGGTATTGTTCGGGCGTCAGCGCGGCGACGGCATCTTCGGTCTTGCGGTAACTGGTCATGGCGGCACTCCGTTGACCGGAATGTGGTGTGCCGTCATCTCGCTGTCGAGATGCGGGCAGGCGCCGCCGCCGTGCGATCAGCGCTGTTTCTTGGTCAGCGTCGCAGTGAAATCGGGGTCCTTGTTCGCGACCCAGTCGACGAACTTGCGCACCGCCGGGTCGGCCAGCAGCCCCTCGACATCCATGCCGTGGCGTTGCAGCTCGGAATTGGTGAAGTTCGCGGTCAGCGTCTGCTGGCAGATCGGATGCATCGGCACGACGTCGCGGCCGCCCCGGCTCTTGGGGACGGGATGGTGCCAGACGATCGTCTTGCCCGTGGGACGACCGCAAAGCCAGCACGCGACGACCGCGACGGGCGCGTCCTCCTCGGCCTGCGGATCTTCATAGGGACCGTGTTTCGAATGTTTGCGCGCCATGCGTCTGTCTCACGTCCCGATGATTGCGGTGCCTTCCTTAGCGGGACGGGCGCCGTTGCGACAGCCGGCTGGTGCCGGCCGCGCACGGCAGGGCAAAGCGACCCGCGGCGCTCGATCGTTCAGCGCGGCGGCCTTGATCGGGCAATGTAGCGAGCTATTACGCGAACAGTAATCGGCGCAGACCGCTCAACAGTGGCGCAAATCTATAGACTATCCGAGGAGTAGTTATGAGGCCGAAAAATACAAAATGGTTTGTTCTCACCGGGATAGCGACATTCTTCGGCGTAATCTTCGGCATGACGGGGGCGCAATCCTTGTCCGGCGGCGCTGCGGTCGTGATTTTCGGGGGTCTGTTCGTCGCCGCCATCGCGTTCGTGATCTGGTCGCTGTCCGGCAACAGGGTCGGTAAGACTGCGCCGCCTGCCCTTATTGCGGACGCGCGGACGCTTCGGCCGACTGTGGGTAGCGCGCGAATCTATGTCGTGCGGCGCGGCTTCATGGGTGGCATGGCCGGTATGAAAATCGATATCCACGGCGTCGCGTCGGGACAGATCCGGATGAACCAGTTCGTCATGGCCGAGGTCCCGCCCGGCACGTACACCGTCGAGACCGCGATGGCGCGCAACGGCATCAAGCCGTCGAATTCCGAAACCACGTTGTCCGTGCAAGGCGGCGACGTCGTGGTGATCCTGGCGATGCTGAAGGTCCAGTCGCTGCACTCGACGACGACGCAGGAGCGGATCGTCGGCACGGAAGCGCAAACCGCCGTCGCCACGACCAAGATGATCGAATGGACCAATCGATCGACTTCGGTCGCATAGCCGCGTGAAGGCGCCGTCCCGTGAATCTGCCGGCTTGCACCGCTCGGCAGCACGGCTCGCCGGAAACCGTCGTTCCCCGCAGGCGCGTCAGCTCACCGCGCCGGCGAGCACGTCGACGGTCGTGCCGAGGGGAGCAACCAGCGCCTGGTAACAGGACATGGCCGCGAAGCAGGCGATACCCGCGCCGATGATCGCCAGGCAGACGAACTGGAATGCCGATGCGCGGCGTTTGGTACGGTCGGTCTGCTCGACGATCCGCCGGGCGGACTGTTCGCGCTTCATCGCGCGGCGGTCGGCGTCGGCGGCAGGGGGGCGTTGTTTCAGGACGGGTTCGCTCAACAATGCGGCGAGGCTGATCGGGTCCTGTGTCCTCACCCCGAAGCGGCTGCCGCCGTTCCACACCACGCGACCGATGATGACGAGAGTCCCGCGGCGGATATCGACATAAGTGCCGAGGATCGGCGGTTCGCTGCTCGATACGAGCAGGCCCTTGTCGGACACGTCATGAATGCATCCGTTCGACCATTTGCCGCCGACATTCATGCGACAGGGAACAGAGAGTTCCTTCAAAGCGCGCAATTCTCATCCGATCTGGTTGGATCATCGTCGAGAATGCGTATCCCGGTGTCGAAGTGCACCCAATCCGGGAAATATACCGAGACGCATCATGCATTGCCGGCAACGCCGACGATAGCGAGCGAGACCGGTTGGCGCGCATCGACCGAATAGCGGTCCCAGCATTCCAGCAGCCGCGGACCGCATCGCCCGTATCCACATCAAGCTTAACCATCCGGTGGTCTGATCGACCTTGCGGATTACCGTGCGAGCGCGATCAATTGGGCGATGCCGTTGGTCCCCGTCTTCGCGACGATCGCGGCGCGGTGATCCTCCACCGTCTTCGGACTGATGTCGAGCGCGGCGGCGATCGCCTGGTTGTTGTGCCCCTTCACGAGCAGGTCGAACACCTGGCGCTGCCGCGGCGTCAGCCCCGAGGTCCGTGCGAGTACCGAGCGTTGCGCTTTGGACCAGGCGACCCCCTCGGCGATGGCGGCGAGCAACCGGTCCTCGTCGATCGGCTTTTCGAGATAGTCGAGGCCGCCATAGCGACGCACCGAATCCACAGCATTGGCGGTCGTCGGCCATGCGGTCATGAAGATGATCGCGACCGCGGGGTCGAGCAGTCGGACGCGGTCGGCAAAGTCGAACCCGTCGATCTCGCCCATCATCACGTCGGTGACGATGCAGTGCGCCGGGGCCCGCTCGTACACCGCCAGCAACGGGGCGGGATCCAGGAACGGTTCCGCGACATGGCCGTGGCGGCGAAGCAGCCGTGCGACCGCCGCGCCGAGGTCCTGGTCGTCATCGACGACATACACCATGCCGCTCGCCGTATCGGTCATTCGGACTCTCCAACGAGCGGAAGGGCAATGGTCGCGCGCGTGTTTCCGGCGGTATCGGTGACGCGCGACAGGGTGCCGCCATGCGCCTCGACGATCGCGCGGGCGACGAGGATGCCGACGCCCATGCCGGGTTGCTCGGGGCGGGTCGGGCGCGATCCGTTCACGACCACCAACTCCACGCCTCGGTTCGTGCGCGTCACGCCGAGCGTCACGGTGCCATTGCCGCAGGCCTGGACCGCGTTGCGCATCAGGTTGACGATCGCCTGCGCCAGCTCGACTTCCTGCGCGAGGATGACGAGGTCGGGCGCGACGGCGTCGATCGACAGCGCGACACCCTGCGATTTCGCCTCGGGGCGGGCCAGCGCCGCGACGGTGTCGATCAACGTCGCGAGCGGCAGGGGCGTCGGTACGTCGACCGTCCGTCCGCCGAACCGCCGGAGCCGGCGGACCAGCGTCGACAATGCGGCGGCCTTGCGATCGATCAGCGCCGCCGTGGTCGCGATCTCGACATCGGCCGAGACGGTCAGCTCGTGCAGATGCTTGGCCTCGATCGCCAGCGTCGAGAGCGGCTGGCTGATCTCGTGGATGACCGCCACCGACATCGCCCGCAGCGTCTTCAGCCGCTCGGCCTGGAACAACAGGCGATCGCGGCGTTCCAGGTCGTTCCGCAACCTGGTCTGCGCATCGGCGAAGCTGCCGGCGAGATACCCGACGACCATGATCGAGGCGAGGCTCATGTGCAGCGCAAGGCGCCCGCCCATGTCCATCGGCATCGCGGTTTGCGGCAGGACCATCGCCGCGACGACGACGATCGCCAGCCAGCTCGCCAGTCGCCCGAACCGCAACCCGATCCACGCGACCGCGAGCAGGACGGGGGTATGCGGCGTGCCCAGGCCGATCCGCGCGAGCAGGATCTCGATCGCGAACGACGCGACCAGGATCACCACGGCCTCCGCGAGCGACGCCATGCTCGGGCGTCCGGGCCGCAACGCGCTGCCCGTCGCAAGGTCCGCCACCCAGAGCAGAGGCGGCGCCAGCAGCAGGACGCCGAGCAGGTCGCCGACGACGAACCCGGTCAGCGACGTCACCGTCTCGCGCAGTCCGGACACGCCGGTGAGATCGGGGCGTAGCAACGACCAGGGCAGCGCGGTCAACGCAGCGGCGGCGGGTGCGCCGACCGAGGCGAGGCCGAGCGGCATGGGCGCGACGCTCATGCTCGTCTGCGCACGATCCGCCATCGTCCGGACCAGCAGCACGATCAGGCCATAGACCAGCGGCGGACGGATAACGCCGATCAGCGCGGTCAGCCATCCCGCCGACCGCGGATCGATCACGCCGGTGCCAATCTGCACGAGGATCTCGGCCACGATGATCGCAAGGGTCAACCGCGGTCCACGCCGCCACAGCAGCGCGATGCGGAAGCCGGCGGCGGGATACAGCAGCGAATAGAAACCGCGCCCGCCCCATTCGGCGGCGATATGATGCGCCGCCAGGAACGCGAGCGCATACCCGACCAGCCAGGGCAGGTCGGCGACCGTCGGCAGGACGGCGGTGGCGCGGGAGGGGGTACGGGGCTCTACGAAGGGCTTGGCGAGCGTCGTCATCACGGCCTCCCTGCCAGATCGAAACGCCGCAGCCTATCCGGGCGTATCCCGGAATGCGATCCTAGGCGGAAGGTGGCACGCCGCGATCGCTCGGCGGCACCTCGCCGCGTGGATTGGAGGACATCGGGTGATCGTAGAACCGCATTACGGGCATCACTGCGTTACCGGGCGGTCCCCTGCGAGCGCACGCCGCAGTGCTGCGACCTCCACGTTCAGGGCCGCGAGTCGATCCTGCGTCATGCCGGACCGCTCGACGATCAGCGGGCCGAGGCACCCGGTCTCCGTCCACCGCGTTCTGCCAGCCTCGGTCAACCGCACGCGTACCTGCCGCTCGTCGGCGGGGTTGCGGATGCGCGTAACCAGCCCCGCCGCCTCTAGCCGTTTCGCTAAGGGCGTGATCGTGCTCGGTTCGAGCGCGAGCCGTTCGGCGATCGCGCCGATCGAACAGCCATCCTCCGCTTCGTTGAGCGTCTGGAGGACGAGAAACTGTGGATAGGTGATGCCGAGCCGGTCGAGCACGGGCTTGTACGCACGATTGATCGCGATCGTCGCGGCATACAGCGAAAAGCAGAGCTGGTCGTCGAGGGGCAGGGGATCGGACACGGCAGGCTCCTTCATACACGACGTACATAAAATTGCTTATCGCGGCAAATCTTACTGGACTTCGGTACCACGACATCATAAATAGTTATCGTGATAAGCAATATGGAGATTTCAGCATGTCCGTCGATGTAAAATACACCACCGAAGCCACCGCAACCGGCGGCCGCGACGGCCATGCACGGTCGCAGGACGGCCGTTTCGACGTCGCGCTCTCGACGCCGAAGGAACTGGGCGGCGCAGGCGGCGACGGCAGCAACCCCGAGCAGCTGTTCGCAGCCGGCTATTCCGCGTGCTTCATCGGCGCACTGAAGGTCGCTGGCCAGCAGTTGAAGGTGAAGCTGCCCGACGACGTCGCGGTCACCGCAAAGGTTGGGATCGGCCCTCGCTCGGCTGGCGGTTTCGGGATCACCACCGACCTGACCGTGTCGCTGCCAGGCATCGACCGCGCCGAAGCGCAGCGTCTGGTCGATGCCGCACACGAAATCTGCCCCTATTCGAACGCCACCCGCGGCAACGTCGATGTCGGCCTGACGCTCGCCTGAAGTGAGGCCCTGACGGTCGGGCAGCACGTCTGCTGCCCGACCGTATTTAATTGGAAGCAAGACCAAGTCGCTGACATCCAGCGGCCGTTTAGTCACGTCCGATACGTGTTGACATTAATGGTCACGGCTCCGATGTAACTTGCATGTACGCTCCTGCGACACATAAGCGTTTCCTCGACCATTCGGGCCAACTCGCCGCACGCGGTTAGCCCGAGCTCGCGGCTGTTCGCCGTTCGAGTTCGGGCTTTATTCGATCTGACCTTTGGGACGTGCTCTGCGCGCCCATGATCTCGAGTAAACGGAAACCGCACAGTGTCGGAACAGAACCCTGATAAAGATAGTCGCCCTTTGGCGGATCATGACGTCGAACTGCAGGATCGCGCCTCGCAGCCCTTCCTTAGAATGAGGCCGAAGCATTTTTTCTCGAACAAGTTCGAGCTGGAGATCGTCGAAAACTATTCTGCCGATGATGGCGATCGTCGGGAGCGCAAGCAGCCGAACTGGTTGAACCGCTTCATGGACGTGAATCTTGTGCTCATGATCCTCGTGATCGGCGTGCCAATCCTTTTGTATTGCATCGTCGCGTCGGCGAAATAGGCGCCGGACTCACGGTACAGGACTGTTCGCGACGATGTCGCGGGCAGTCCGCGAGTTATAGGGTCGCCGGCGACCTTCCGCAAAATCCGTGCCGATAAGCAAGTAACGCTAGTTAGCCACCGGACTTCCGCGCCGCCTATCCATGATAGGTAAGGATGCAATACGTTTAATGCGGCGTGATATTACCGTGGCGCGCGCGCAATCCGGCACGTTTCATAGATTTGATCATCTACTCTGACATCTACCGAGCAGGGCCGAAGTTGCGACGAAGCCCAGCCAGTATCAGTCAAACCGATTATATTTATGTCGGACGATGAACAAAATGTAATGATGCACGTATGTTAAACACCTGGTGTTCAATTTCATACAAATATAGTAGGCGCCTGCCAGCAGGGGTGCATTACGAATTCAAGGACAAACCGTGACCGATACACTTAATACAGTCGAGCTCGCCGCCGAACTGACGGCAGCATGGCTTGCCAACCCCAATACGCGCACTGCCGCCGACGACGTGCCGGCGTTCCTCGTCGCGATGCATTCGGCCGTCGAGAAGCTGGTCGGCAATGGCGAAGCGGAGCCCGAGGCAACGGCACAGCCGACGTCCGAGCCAGCCGTTTCGGTGCGCAAGTCGCTTGCGTCGCCCGACCACATCATCTCAATGCTCGACGGCAAGAAGTACAAGACGCTGCGTCGTCACCTGTCGACCAACGGCATGACGCCGGAGCAGTATCGCGAGCGCTTCAACCTGAAGTCCGACTATCCGATGGTCGCCGCGACCTATTCGGAAGCGCGCCGTGCGATGGCGAAGTCGATCGGGCTTGGTCGCAAGGCCGGTGCAACGGTCGAGAAGGCGTCGGAAGACGCAGTGAAGACCGTTCGCAAGGGCGGCAAGGCAGCACTGGATGCCGCCAAGAAGACGCTCGGCAGCGAGGATTGAGATCGGCGAGGGGGGAGGGCGCCGTCCTTCCCCTCTCCCCTTTACGATACCCAGTTACGCACGGCGCGTTATGCGCGCCGGCCGTCCTCGACCAGCGCCTGCGCCAAAAGCGCGCGGATCGCACGCAGCGCGGGCATCACCGGCTCGATCGTCTCTGTCGTGATCGGCGTGGTCTTTTCGGCCGCGAGCAATTGCTGCACGCCGCGGACGGTATAGCCTTCGCGATTGAGCAAAGTATCGATGCGCCGGACCAATACCGCATCCTCGGCGCGGTAATAGCGCCGGTTCCCCGCGCGCTGCAGCGGCCGCAACTGCGGAAACCGGGTCTCCCAATAGCGCAGGATATGCTGTGGCAGGCCGGTCTCACGCGAGAGTTCGCCGATCGTCCGGAACGCAGCGCCCGCCTTGCCCGGACCCGCCGCCGCTGTACCCACGGCACCTATGGATGGGCTGCCGTCGTCGTCGGAACCGGGATCGCCCGCTACGTCGATGTCGTCCGTAAAATCGCCACCGGAAGTATCGGCGTCATCGGGCATTACAGAATCAGTCGGCGCCGACGATGCGCTCACGCATCATCTGGCTCGCGCGGAACGTCAGGACGCGACGCGGTGCGATCGGCACCTCGATGCCCGTCTTCGGGTTGCGGCCGACGCGCTCACCCTTGTCGCGGAGCACGAATGTGCCGAACCCAGAGATCTTGACGTTCTCGCCTTCGGACAGCGCGCCGCACATCTCGGAAAGGATCTGTTCCACGATCTTCGAGGAATCCGCACGCGACAATCCTACCTCGCGGTGGAGGGACTCGGCCAGATCGGCGCGCGTCAATGTACCGGTCATCGTCATTCGCAAGCTCCCAGTCTCGGCGCTTCTCTACACAAGCAGGATCGCGACCGGAAGAACTTTTGTTCTACAAGTGAATCGATCTCTTTCTACGAGATTAGAAGCGGATAACCGCCGCGCCCCAGGTGAACCCGCCGCCCATCGCCTCGAGCACGACGATCTGGCCTTGTCGGACACGTCCGTCACGCACCGCAACGTCAAGCGCGAGCGGCACGGAGGCGGCCGATGTGTTGGCATGCTGGTCGACGGTAACCACCACCTTGCCGGCCGCGAGGCCCAGTTTGCGCGCGGTCGCGTCGAGGATGCGGGCGTTCGCCTGATGCGGCACGACCCAGTCGACCTGGTCCGAAGACAAGCCGGCCATCGCCAGCGACTCGGTCATCACCGAGGCCAGGTTGGTGACCGCATGGCGGAAGACCTCGCGGCCTTTCATGCGGAGCTTGCCGACCGTGCCGGTCGTCGAAACGCCGCCATCGACATAGAGGAGTTCGTTGTGGCGGCCGTCCGCGTGCAGCTTTGTCGTCAGGATACCGCGACCGCCGTCATCGGCCGTATCTTGCGCCTCCAGCACGATCGCGCCGGCACCGTCGCCGAACAGCACGCAGGTCGTCCGGTCTTCCCAGTCGAGGATGCGGCTGAACGTCTCCGCGCCGATCACCAGCGCGCGCTTGGCGACGCCGCTGCGGATCATGCTGTCGACCACCTGCACCGCGTACAGGAAGCCCGAGCAGACCGCCGCGACGTCGAACGCGACGCAATCGTCGATGCCGAGCATTGCCTGCACCTTGGTGGCGCTGGCGGGGAAGGTCTGGTCGGGCGTCGCGGTGGCGAGCACGATCAGGTCGATGCTCTCCGCTTCGATCCCGGCAGCAGTCAAAGCCGCGCGGCACGCGTCCGCGGCCAGCGTCGCGGTCGTCTCGCCTTCGCCGGCGATGTGGCGGAAGCGGATGCCGGTGCGCTCAACGATCCACTCGTCGCTGGTATCGACCTGCTCCGCAAGCTCGGCGTTGGAGACGCGACGCGCGGGCAGGGCGGAGCCGGTGCCGATGACGACCGAACGGATCATGCCGCCTTCTCCACGCTGCCGAGATCATCGGCAATTCGCCGAACTAGGTCGTTGCGGACCATCTTCGCGGCATTGCCGATCGCGGTCGCGACGCCGCGCTCGGTGGCGCCGCCGTGGCTCTTCACGACGATGCCGTTGAGCCCGAGAAACACAGCGCCGTTGTGATTGTTGGGATCAAGGTGATCGCGCAGCAATTCGGTCGCCGGCCGCGAGATCAGGAAGCCGAGCTTCGACCGCACCGAACTACGAAACGCGCGCTTGAGCAAATCGGCGACGAATCGCGCGGTGCCTTCGGCGGTCTTCAGCGCGATATTGCCGGAGAAGCCGTCGCACACGACGACGTCGACCTCACCGCGCGACAGGCGGTCGCCCTCGATGAAGCCGTTGAACTGCATGTCCACCGCCGGCGTCGCGCGCAGCTGAGCGGCCGCATCGCGGATCTCGTCCGTACCCTTCATGTCCTCGCTGCCGATATTCAGCAACGCGACGCGGGGGTGCGGGATGTCGAGCGCGGTGCGCGCATAGGCAGCGCCCATGATCGCGAACTGGACGAGGTTGCGTGCATCGCACTCGGTGTTCGCGCCGAGGTCGAGCATCACCATGTCGGTGTCACCGAGCGTCGGCAGACGCGCCGCGAGGGCCGGCCGGTCGATCCCGGGCAGCATCCGCAACGATATCTTCGCCATCGCCATCAGCGCGCCGGTGTTGCCCGATGATACCGCTGCAGCGGCGCGACCCTGTTTCACCAGGTCGATCGCGATGCCCATCGACGTCTTCTTCGCACGCCGAATCGCCTGGCTCGGCTTTTCGCTCGAACCGACGACTTCGGGGGCGTGGACGATTTCAGAGTTCTGCGACAGGTTCGGATGAGCTTTCAGCCCCTCGCGAATCGCAGCCTCGTCACCGACCAGGAAGAAATGCATGCCCTCGAATTGGTGACGCGCGCGCGCGACCCCGGCAAGCATCACTGCCAGCCCGTCATCGCCACCCATCGCATCGACCGCGATCCAGCCGCTGTCGGGCATCGCTTATCCTTCGTTCAAGTTAGAGGTTCCGGACGGAAGCCTCAGCCCTCGATCGAGAGGATTTCGCGACCGTTATAGTGACCGCACGAACCGCACAGGTTGTGCGGACGCTTCAGCTCGCCACAGTTGGGGCATTCCTGGAACGACGCGATCGTGAGCGAGTCGTGGCCACGGCGCATGCCGCGCTTGGAGGGCGAGGTTTTTCTTTTGGGGACGGCCATTTCGGCACCTTGTTCAATCTAAAGGTCGGGACTCCGAGTACGTCCGGACACGGGACACAGGCAACCGACAAGAATGCCGGCCGCCTGAAGCAACCCATGCGGCCTGACGCTCGCGAAGCGTGGCGCTATAGCGATTTCACCCCGCGTTGCAAGCTTTGGCCCAGAGTGGCAGGGCATGCGCCTGACAAAAGACCTGATATTCGAGGGGCAACGCCGTGATATTACCCGTAACGCTGACGATCGCCGCGGCCGCCGCCGTCGTCAACCTGTGGCTCGCCTTCCGAATCGTGCCGATGCGCGTGAAGGAGAGCGTGCTGATCGGCGACGACGGCAACCAGCGCCTGCAGGCGCGGATGCGCGCGCACGCCAATTTCACCGAATACGCGCCGTTCATCCTGATCCTGATGGGACTGATCGAGCTCGCCGGCGGATCGACGCTGTGGCTGTGGATTGCGGGCGCGGTGTTCGTGATCGCGCGAATCGCCCATGCGTTCGGAATGGACCGGACGACGTCGAGCGTGCCACGGGCAGGGGGCGCGCTGGCGACCTGGGTGCTGATGGCGGTATTGGCCGGTTGGGCGCTGACGATCGCGTATCAGGCGAACAGCGTGCCCACTGGCAAGACCTTCCAGGTCGTGCCGTCGGGTGGCCGGGCATGAGCGCGCTTCGTCTATTGGGTGCCGCCACCCTGCTGGCCGCATCACCGGGCGCCGCGCAGGTATCGCCAGAGCGGTTGTCCGCCGACGTGAAGACGCTCGCCTCCGACGCGTTCGAGGGCCGTGCGCCCGGCACCCCCGGTGAGACCAAGACGATCGCCTGGCTGATCGCACAGTTCAAGGCGATGAAGGCGCAACCCGGCGGCCCGGACGGCAGCTGGACGCAACCCGTGCCGCTCGTCCACACCCGGATGGGCGCGGGCACCGTCCGCGCCGGCGACACCGCGCTGGTACAGGGCCGCGACGTGTATCTCAGCACCGTTCGCGGCGTTGACCGCGTCGCGATCGAGAACGCACCGATGGTGTTCGTCGGCTACGGCGTCAGCGCGCCCGAGCGCGGCTGGGACGACTTCAAGGGCCTCGACCTCAAGGGCAAGGTGGCCGTGTTCCTCGTCAACGATCCCGACTTCGAGGCGGTCGCTGGCGACGATGCGAAGGGCAAGTTCGGTGATCGCCGGATGACCTATTACGGCCGCTGGACGTACAAATACGAGGAAGCCGCGCGACGTGGCGCGGTTGGCGCGCTGATCGTCCACGACACGGCGGGCGCGGGTTACGGCTGGAACACCGTCACCGCCCCCGCCGGCGAGAATTACGACATCGTCCGGAAAGACCCTGAGTCGCGGGTGATGCTCCAGGGCTGGCTCGAAGGTGGGGCGGCGACCCGGTTGTTCGCCGCATCCGGCCTCGACCTAGCGGCGTTGCGCAAGGCGGCGCGGCGGAGCGACTTCCGACCGGTCGCGCTGAAGCAGGCGTTCACCACCGACCTGCCGGTCAAGCACGACACCGCCGTGAGCCAAAACGTTCTCGCCAAGCTTCCCGGCACGAAACACGCGGACGAGGTCGTGATGTTCGGCGCGCACTGGGACGCCTACGGCATCGGCGCGCCCGATGCGCAGGGGCGTACCATCCGTCCCGGCGCCAACGACGACGGCCTCGGCGTGGCGGGCGTCCTCGAACTTGCGCGCAATTTCGCCAAGGCCCCCCGCACCGACCGCAGCCTCGTCTTCGCGCTGTGGAGCGGCGAGGAGCGCGGGTTGCTCGGCTCGGAAACCTATGCGGTGAACCCGGTCTATCCAGCCGCCAAGACGGTCGCCAATTTGACGCTCGACATCCTCCAGACGGCGGGCCCCGCGAAGGACGTCATGCTGGTCGGGGCCGGCCAGAACAGCCTCGAAGATATGCTCGGCGATGCCGCCAAGGCGCAAGGCCGCGTCGTGACGCCGGAAGCGCTCCCCGAACGCGGGCTGTTCTACCGCGCCGACCATTTCTCGGTCGCGCGGCGCGGCGTGCCGACACTGCTGCTGATGGCGATCAGCGGCGCACCCGATCTGGTCAAGGGCGGCCGGGCCGCGGGGCAGGCTTGGCTCGACGGCTATATGAAATGCTATCACCAGACGTGTGATGCTTGGGGCGCCGACTGGGATTTGCGCGGTGCGGCGCAGGACGTGGACCTGTTCAAGACGATCGGCACGAAGCTGGCGAACAGCCGCCTGTGGCCCGAGTGGCGCGACGGGTCGGAGTTCAAGTCGGTGCGGGCTGAGACGGTGGGGGAGCGGAAGTAGAAGGACTGTCCTCCATAGAGGCAACCACCCCGGCGAAGGCCGGGGCCCAGTTGGAAAGGTCCCGGTAACGGAGCGCTACCTCAGACAAACTTCGTCCCCCAACTGGGCCCCGGCCTTCGCCGGGGTGGGGCCGTTGAGAGGTAGCGTTGCTGCCTCTTCTTGTTCTCCCGCGAAGGCGGGAGCCCAGGGTTACAGGCGTTGCCGCTTGGTATCCTGGACCCCCGCCTCCGCGGGGGAACAGGAAAGCAAGATCAACCCGCCAGCGCCCGATCACTAACGAACATATTCGTCGCCCGCTCATGTGCGAACGTGCTCGCCGGCCCATGTCCCGGAATAAAGCTCGTATCGCTCCCCAGCGGCCACAGCTTCTCGACGATCGACTTCACCAACACCTGATGATTCCCTCCAGGCATGTCCGATCGCCCGACCGACCCCTGGAACAGCACATCCCCCACCTGCGCGAACTTCGACGGCGCATGGTGGAAGATCACATGCCCCTCAGTGTGCCCCGGCGTCTCGTACACATCGAGCACGAGGTCGCCGACCGACACCGTGTCGCCCTCGACCAGCCACCGGTCCGGTTCGAAATTGACCCCCGAAATCCCGTATTTCGGCCCGTCCTGATCGAGCCGCTGCAGCCAGAACCGGTCCGCCTCGTGCGGCCCCTCGATCGGCACGCCGAGATCGTTCGACAACCGCTTGGCGCCCCCCGCGTGATCGATATGCCCATGCGTCAGCAGGATCTTCTCGACCGTGACCCCCGCCTGTTCGACCGCCGCCATGATCCGCGGCAGGTCGCCGCCCGGATCGATCACTGCCGCCTTCATCGTCGCGGTGCACCAGAGGAGCGTGCAGTTCTGCTGGATCGGCGTGACGGGCACGATCGCAGCGCGGAGGGGAGGATTTGTCATGGCCTCGAAATAGGATGACGCACCGCTTGGAGCAATCGCCGCTTGCGGTTTACCCCATCGCCCGTGCAACAGTGAAGGCGATGTGGACCGCGCCCTACGTGTTGCTCGATGACGCCCGCGCGGCAGGCGCCCCGGCGCGAGTGTACCGCGATCCCGTCCGGATCGTCCGCGCCGATACGCTCGCCGAGGTCCGCCCTGCGCTCGATGCGTTACGAAGCGCCTGCGCGGAGGGCCTGCACGCTGCCGGCTACCTCACCTATGAAGCCGGCGCCGCACTTGCGTCGAAGCCCGTCGATGTCCGCACCGAAGGCCCGCTGCTCTGGTTCGGCCTGTTCGCCGAGTACCGGACGATCGCACCCGAAGACGTCGCCGCCCTCCTCCCCGACCCCGCGGGCGCGTGGACCGGTGCGCCCCAGCCGCTGATCGACCGCGACACCTACGACGCCAGCCTCACGCGCGTGCTCGACCTGATCGCGGCGGGTGACATCTACCAGGCCAACCTCACCTTCGCCGCCACCGTGCCGTTCGTCGGCGACCCTCTCGCGCTCTACGCCCGGCTGCGGCGCCAGGCGAAGGCGGGCTACGGCGCGCTGATCGACACCGGCGAGACGCGCTTCCTGTCGCTCTCCCCCGAACTGTTCTTCGCGCTCGACGGCGACACGCTCACCTGCCGCCCGATGAAGGGCACCGCGCCGCGAGGCGACACCCTCGACGCCGATCGCGCGCTCGCCGAAACACTCGCCGCCGACCCGAAGCAGCGCGCCGAGAACCTCATGATCGTCGATCTGATGCGCAACGACCTGTCGCGTGTCGCCACGCAGGTCACGGTCCCCGACCTGTTCACCGTCGAGACCTATCCGACCGTTCACCAGATGACCTCGACCGTCACCGCAAACCTGAAACCAGACCGCGACGCAGTCGACGTCCTGACCGCGCTGTTCCCGTGCGGATCGATCACCGGCGCGCCGAAGCAACGCGCGATGGAGGTCATCGCCGAAGTCGAGCAAGCCCGCACCCGCGGCATCTACACCGGCGCGATCGGGCGGTTCGATCCGAACGGCGACGCCATATTCAACGTCGCCATCCGCACGATCGCGATCGAAGACGGCGCAGCGATGATGAGTCTCGGCTCAGGTATCGTCGCCGACAGCGCAACCGACGCGGAGTGGGACGAGTGCCACGCGAAGGGCGCGTTCGTCACCGCCGGCCAGCGCCGCTTCGATCTGATCGAGACGATGGCGTTCGATCCCGACGACGGCCTCGCCCGTCTCGAGGCGCATCTCGCGCGGATGAAGGCCAGCGCCCAGGCCTTGGGCTTCACCTTCGACCGCCACACCGCGCGCAACGAACTTCAGGCCGCGACCTTCCGGTTGCGCGGCCCCCGCCGCATCCGCCTGTTGCTCAGCCCATCAGGCGCGATCGCGATCGAGGCAGCACCGCTCCCGCACTCACCTGCGCAAGCGACCGTCGCGATCATCCCGCTACCCGTCGCCGCGACCGACTTCCGCCTCCGCCACAAGACGAGCGCTCGCGCCTTCTACGACGACGCGCGGAAAGCCGCGGGGACGTTCGAGGTGCTGTTTGAGGATGCCGACGGCTTCCTCACCGAAGGCAGCTTCACCTCCTTGTTTGTCCAGCGCGGCGAAGCACTCGTCACGCCGCCGCTACGGCATGGCCTGCTCCCCGGGATATTGCGAGCCGACCTCCTTGAATCGGGCCGCGCAACCGAAGCCCCGCTAACCCGAGCCGACCTGACCGCTGGATTCTTCATCGGAAATGCGGTCCGCGGGCTCATTCCTGCCATCGTTACGGTTGCGAATTCGACCGATCGGCGCGTATAGCGCCCGCAAATTCCGCGGCGATGTTCGCGGACAACCGCAAAGGTTACACCATGCACGCATCCGCCGCGCTCGGCCGCATCAGCCCCTCGCCGACGCTCGCGATCACTTCGCGCGTTCTCGAACTGAAGCGCGCAGGCGTCGACGTGATCGGGCTTGGTGCGGGCGAACCGGATTTCGATACGCCGGACTTCGTGAAAGAGGCCGCGATCCAGGCGATCCGCGACGGCAAGACCAAGTACACCAACGTCGACGGCACGATCGAGCTCAAGCAGGCGATCGTCGCCAAGTTCGCGCGCGACAACAATCTTACCTACACCACCGACCAGATCAGCGTGAACGTCGGCGGCAAGCACACATTGTTCAACGCGATGGTCGCGACGATCGATCCGGGCGACGAGGTCGTCATCCCCGCGCCCTACTGGGTGAGCTATCCCGACGTCGTGCAGTTCGCCGGTGGCGTGCCGGTCATCGTCAAGGCGGGTCCCGAGGTCGGTTACAAGCTCGATCCCGCCGCGCTCAATGCCGCGATCACCTCGAAAACCAAGTGGGTGATCCTCAACTCGCCGTCGAACCCGACCGGTGCCGGCTATACGATCGACGAACTGAAGGCGCTCGGTGCGGTGCTCGCGAAGCATCCACACGTGTGGATTTTCGCCGACGATATGTACGAGCACATCGTCTATGACGGCTTCAAGTTCGCGACGATTGCGGAAGCCTGCCCCGAGCTGTTCGAGCGCACGTTGACCGTCAACGGCTGCTCGAAGGCGTATGCGATGACCGGTTGGCGGATCGGCTACGGCGCGGGCGCGGCGTGGCTGATCAAGGCGATGGCCAAGCTCCAGTCGCAGTCGACCTCGAACCCGTGCTCGATCGCCCAGGCCGCCGCTGTCGCCGCCCTGAACGGCGACCAGTCTTTCCTCGCCGAGCGCAACACCGCGTTCCAGGGCCGTCGCGACCTCGTCGTGTCGATGCTCAACGAGATCGATGGCATGCACTGCCCAACGCCCGAGGGTGCGTTCTACGTCTATCCGTCGTTCGCCGATCTGATCGGCAAGACGACGCCGAACGGCCGCCTGATCGACACCGACGAGGCGATGGTCGGCTATCTGCTCGACGACGCCAAGGTGGCCGTCGTGCAGGGCGCCGCGTTCGGCCTCAGCCCCGCGTTCCGGATTAGCTATGCCACGTCGGATGCGCTGCTCCGCGAGGCCTGCACGCGAATCCAGGCGGCGTGCGCCGCGCTGAAATAACGCCGGCAACACTCGAGACACGCGGCGACATCTTCCGGCAACCCTGTCGGGCGATGCCTGCTGCACGATGAACGCATCGGCCACGGCGCGTTAATCGAGAGTTTCTAAAAACGACATTGTGGTTGGCCGGCATCTCTACGACATGCCGGTCCGTAGCTGACGCTGACCTATCCGGTCGGCGCCATCACTGGGTTTCATTGGGATCGCATTATGCGCAGCATCGTAAAGTCGAGTTTCTTCTGGCAGTTCAGCGGCGGTTTCGTCCTCGGCGCCATCGGCTTGCTCGCGCTCCAGCCCGCCGAAGCCCGCCAGACCTTCGCCAGCCATTTCGAGCACAGCGTCTCCGCCACCGCGCGATAACAGCGACGATGGCCTAGCGAAGTCGAGCGGCAACCCCATGTATCGAACCATGAAAAAGCCGCTTCTCGCCACGCTCGCCGCCATCGGTATCGCCGGTGCGTTTATTGCCACCGGCACCGCGCAAGGCGCCCGCGCCGTCGTCATCCCCGCCGTCAAGACCGACCTTCCCGCAGCGCCCGGTATCCAGACCGCGGTACTCGCAGGCGGCTGCTTCTGGACGATGGAAGCGGTGTTCGAGCATGTGAAGGGCGTTAAGGCCGTCACGACCGGCTATGCCGGCGGCACCAAGGCGACCGCGACTTACGACCAGGTTTCCGCCGAGACGACCCGGCATGCCGAAGCGATCAAGATCGCCTACGACCCCCGCGTGGTCAGCTACGGCACGTTGCTCCGCATATATTTCTCGATCGCGCATGACCCGACGACGTTGAACCGTCAGGGCCCTGACAGCGGCACCAGCTATCGCTCGGCGATCTTCCCGCAGTCGCCGGCGCAGGCGCAGGTCGCGCGGGCTTACATTGCGCAGCTGGGAGCGACTCATGCGTTCTCCGGGCCGATCGTGACGAAGCTGGAGACGGGGACGTTCTACCCGGCCGAGGCGTATCACCAGAATTTCTATGACCGGAACCCGACGCACCCGTACGTGGTGATGTGGGACAAGCCGAAGGTGGCCGCCTTCCGCGCGGCGTTCCCGACGATTTCTAGCTGAATTCCGTTAGCGGGCCCCCCAGTAGATCACTGAACTTAAGTAGCTTGTTTCCCCGCGAAGGCGGGGACCCAGACTGGGCTCCCGCCTTCGCGGGAGAACAAGGAGGGATGGGGTGATGTTTCGACAGGGAAGCATCGCATCGCTCCGGGGGGACCGATAGGAACGTCAGGCAGCAACCGGAAATCGCAGCATCCGGTCCGCCACCGGCACCATAGCCTCAGCCCCAACCCCAACCGCGCGCACGATCTCCGGATGGTCCACGTCCAACCCGCCAGTCAGCGACCCGAACGCAGGCAAAATCAGCTTCGTCGCCGTCGCCACGAAACACCGCCGCGCCACCGATTTCCCCCGCACGCGCAACCGAAGCTTCGGATGGAAATGCCCCGACAGCTCCGGCCGCGTCTCTGCCCGGTCCGCTTCATGCCGCAGCATCAGTCCATCGACGACCACCTCGTCCACTACCTCCCCGCCACACCGATCGAGGATAGCCGGATCGTGATTGCCCGTAATCCACGTCCAGCGCGTCCCGTCGGTCATCGCCCGCAGCATGTCCTGCGCGCGCTGCGGCAATCGCTCGCACCCGTCGCTGTCGTGGAAGCTGTCGCCGAGGCACCAGACTTCGCGCGCGCCCGTTGCAGCGACCAGCGCAGTGAGATCCGCCAGCGTCGCGATCGAATCATACGGCGGAAGCATCTGGCCGCGCTTGGCGAACCAGCTCGCCTTCTCGAAATGCAGGTCGGCGACCAGCAGCGCACGCCGCTCCGGCCAGAACAGCGCGCCTTGCGCCAACGCCAGAAGCGCATGCCCGCCGAACGAAAAGGGAACCATCTGCCCGCCATGCCGGTGCCCGCCCGGTGAATCAACCCGCCATTGCCCGAAACCGGCAGGACTTGCGCATGCCCCCAATCGGCGTAAAGCGCGCCGTCCCCTCAGGAGGAGCGCTCTTCGCGCCATGACGTCCGTCGCCGGAACACCCCAAACTGCCGCTGTACCGGAAACGCCTGGCGATCTGTCAGCGGCGCATCTGCATCCGCACCCCGCACTCGCCGCCTTAACCGTCGGCGCGATCGGCGTGGTGTTCGGCGATATCGGCACCAGCCCGCTCTACGCGTTCCGCGAGGCACTCGGCCAGACGTCCGCAGGCGGCATCGATCCGACCGAAATCCTCGGCGTGCTGAGCCTCGCGCTCTGGTCGCTGTTCCTCGTCGTCACCGTCAAATACGTCATCTTCCTGATGCGCGCCGACAACCAGGGCGAGGGCGGGGTACTCGCGCTCGCCGCGCTCGCCCGTCGTGCGCTCGGCATGCGGTCGCGAATCGCGATCGTGCTCGGCGCGGCGGGCGCGTCGCTGTTCTACGGCGATGCGATCATCACGCCGGCGCTGTCGGTGCTCTCCGCGATGGAGGGCCTGCGAACGATCCCGAGCGCCGCGCATATCTTCAACGAAGGCGTGGTGCGCGCGCTGACGATCGCCATCCTGATCGGGCTGTTCCTGATCCAGGCGCGCGGCACGGCGCAGGTATCGAAGCTGTTCGGCCCGGTCTGCATCCTCTGGTTCGTCGCGATCGGCGCGCTCGGCATCTGGCACATCGCCGACGAGCCCTCGATCGTCCGCGTGTTCCTGCCGACCTACGGCATTTCGTTCCTCGCGACGCACGGCGTCACCGGCTTGTTCGTGCTCGGTGCGGTGTTCCTGACCGTCACCGGCGCCGAGGCTCTGACCGCGGACATGGGCCATTTCGGCAAGCTGCCGATCCGCATCGGCTGGTTCTTCCTCGTCTTCCCGGCGCTCGCGCTCAATTACCTGGGGCAGGGCGCATTCGCCTTGTCGCGGCTCGAGGATGCAGCGGCGCGCGGCGTACCGTTCGTCAATCAGGACTGGTTCTTCCTGATGGCGCCCGAGTCGCTGCGACCGGCGCTGATCATCCTCGCCGGCTTCGCGACCGTCATCGCCAGCCAGGCGGTCATCACCGGCGCGTTCTCGCTGACACAGCAGGCGATCCAGCTCGGCCTGCTCCCGCGCCTGCGCATCCGCCAGACGTCCGCCGTGTTCGCCGGCCAGATCTACCTGCCGGCGATCAACTGGCTGTTGCTGATCGGCGTGCTGGTGCTGGTGATCCAGTTCAAGACGTCGTCGGCGATGGCGGCCGCGTACGGCATCGCGGTAACCGGCACGATGGTCGTCACGACCTTGCTCGCGTACATCGTTGTCCGGCATCGCTGGAACTGGTCACGCCCGCTTGCACTAGCGGCGATCCTGCCGTTCCTGACGCTCGACCTGATCTTCTTCGGCGCCAACATCCTCCGCGTGATCGAGGGGGGCTGGGTGCCGCTGGTCATCGCCGCCGCGATCGGGCTGATCATCTTCACCTGGGTACGCGGCAAGAAGATCGTCAGCGCGTTCGAGAAGCGTCAGAGCATTCCGCTCAGTGATCTCGCCTCGGCGTTGGAAAAGCGTCCGCCCGAGCGTGTGTCGGGAACGGCGGTGTTCCTGACGGGCAACCCGCACGCGACGCCGGGTGCGCTGCTGCATAATCTGAAGCACAACAAGGTGCTCCACGAGCGCAACCTGATCGTCAGCATCCGCACCGCCGACCGGCCGTTCGTCGAGGAGTCTCAGCGGGCGAAGGTAGAACGCGTCGACGACAATTTCTCGATCGTCGTGCTGACCTACGGGTTCATGGAATCCCCTGACGTGCCCCGCGATCTCGGCGTCGGCAACAAGACCGAGCAGCTCGGGCTCGACCCGATGCGCACCTCGTTCTTCATCGGCCGCAACACGCTGAAGCCCGATGCGGAAAAGGGCATGCCGCCATGGCAGGACCGGATCTTCCTGTTCCTGCAAAGGAACGCCAGCGACCCCACCGACTTCCTGAAGATCCCCCCCGGCAAGGTGTTGGAACTAGGCGAACAAGTCACCGTCTAAGCCGAGAGTAAGGCGGACGGTTTCAAGAGGGGGAGCGCGTGCTCCCTCGCCCCTACGGGGAGAGGGAAGGGGCCCGCGGCGCTTGCCGTGGGAAGGGAGAGGGGTGTTGTCGGGCACCGTCTCGAGCCCCACGCCCCTCCCCTTCCGTCGCCTAAGGCTCCTCCCTCCCTCTCCCCGAAGGGGCGAGGGACGTGGCGCTCACCCCGCAAACGCCTTAACCAAGTCGAACAGATAATCCCGGCCATCATACAGCGAAGCCACCCGGATTCGCTCGTTAAGGCCATGAATGCCCCCCATGTCCTTGTCGATGAAGACGCCCGGCGCGCCGTAGACCGGGATGCCGATCGCCTCGAAGAAGATGCCGTCGGTCGCGCCGGTCGACATCAGTGGGAGAATCGGCAGGCCGGGGAAGTGCTTCGCCGCCACCTTGGTCACGGGCCCCATGATCTTCGGGTCGAGGGTCGGCGGGATCGCAGTCGGCCGCACCGGCTGGTTCGCCGTCACGGTCACCTTGGCCCCCGCCAGTTCCTTGAGCTTGACGAGCGTGCCCTCCACCGTCTCGCCCGGAAAGATCCGGCAGTTGATGTTCGCGGTCGCCCGCTGCGGCAACGCGTTCTCCGCATGCCCCGCGCTCAGCAACGTCGCCACGCACGTCGTCCGGAGCGTCGAGTGCATCGCCTTGTCACGACTGACGATCGCATCCGCCGCCTTGTCCTCGGGGTTCGCGAGCAGCTTCGTGATCGCATCGCCCATCTCGCCCGGCATCGCCTTCGCACTCGCCGCAAAGAACGCTTTGGTGGTGTCGGTGAACTTCACCGGAAACTCGTAGCCCTGCACCGCCTTCACCGCATCGGCGAGCTCATAGATCGCATTCTCGGGGATCGGCTGCGAGCTATGCCCGCCGGGATTGGTGGCGAGAAACGTGTAGTTCTGTGCCGCCTTCTCGCCGACCTGGATCGCCAGCAACTGGCGCTTGCCGTTGTCGTCGAGCCGCCCGCCGCCGCCCTCGTTCAGCGCGAACTCGGCCGCGATCAGGTCGGGCTTGGACTTCGCCAGATACTGCGCGCCGTTCCACGCGAACGTCGTCTCTTCGCCGCAGGTCAGCGCCAGCTTGATCGTCCGCTTCGGCTTGTACCCGCCCGTCTTGAAGCGGATCATCGCGTCGGACCAGATCGCCGCCTGCGCCTTGTCGTCGACGGTGCCGCGCGCGTAGTAATAGCCGCCTTCCTCGATCAGCTTGAACGGATCGCGTACCCAATCCTCGCGCTTCGCCTCGACCACGTCGAGATGGGCGAGCAGCAGCATCGGCTTGATCGACGCGTCCGACCCCTTCAGCACCGCGACCAGCCCGCCGTCCTTGGGATGCTCGGGCACCGAGAAATAGGTAATGTCGGCATCGGCATAGCCCGCGGTTTTCAGCCGCGCGCCGATCTGTGCCGCGGCCTGCGTGCAACTGCCAGCGGACAGCGTCGTGTTGGTCTCGACCAGCTCCTTGTAGAGCCCGAGGAACGCCTTCTGGTCGGGCCGCGACTGCGCTTGTGCTGAGAGCGGGGTCGTCAGGATTGCCGCCGTGAGTAGCCAGCCAGTCGCGCGCATCGTCATCCCCTTTTTCGTTTCCGGCGGGAGAGTTGCAGCGAACGCACGCGGACGCAACCTCAGCGGCGCAGCTCGCCACGACGGCGCGTCTCGCGTGGCAAGGTGAGCCGCACCTCGCGGTTGGCAAAGTCGATGTCGACGCGGCGGAAGAGTTGCAGCACGTCCATCCCGAGCAGCATCGCCGGCCGCTCGGCGAGGCCGAACAGGCGGAACGGCGGTGCATCGACTGCGGTGAACGCCACGGGCAGGTCGCCGAGCGTCAGGCTGCCGATCGTGACGCGGTCGATCGTCGTATAGTCGGCGATCACGGTCTCGCCGGTGACGCCGGTGAGCGACACGGGCTGCGCTGACCCCGCGCTGCCCAGTCCCTTGCGCGTCACCTTCCGGCGGAGCGCGCCGTTGGCCATGCTGACCGAGGTGCCGGTGTCGAGGATCACGCGGATGCGGATGCCGTTGCAATAGGCGTCGGTGACGACGAGCTGCCCGAACAGGCTGCGCGCCCGGATGACGATCTCGTCTGGGCTCGCGCGCTCGCGGCTTTGCCGTTTGTGCGAGGGGGTGACGGTCATCGTGTTGGTGTCGAAGTCGATCCCTACCGCGTGGGCCTGCAAGGCATCGATTCCGAGCAGCCCGCGCGCGCCGAGATTGATCGCGCTGATCGCCGGCGCCTCGATCGCCGCGCTGCCGATCACGCTGACCTTCAGCGAGGGGATGACGACGGTGCCGATGGCGCTCGATCCGGTCATGCCGGTCACGCGGACGATGCGGCCTGGCGTCAGGCCTAGCGTTGCGGCGAGTTCGCGCGCGATGACGGTCCGCTGGGCGCCAGTATCGACGACGAACGCGAACGGTCCTGCGCCGGCGATCGTGACCGGCACCGTCATGCGGGCCTGGTCGTCACCGAACAGGAGCGTGGCGGGGTCAGATTCTGCTGCCGATGCTGCGCTGGGCGGAGGTGCAGCATTGGGGCGTGGAGAGGCTGCGTCCTGAGCGCTAGCCTGGGCGGCAATGGCTAGCAGTAGAGGGGCCAGCCACCAGTGCATGCTGCAAATGCTGCGCCTGATATTGCGGGCAAGCAACCGTTCGTTTGGGGAGGGTCGAAGCTATTCTGAAATACTCCCCCGCCAGGGGGAGGTGGCGCCGTAGGCGACGGAGGGGGAGGACCACGCAACAGCGGTTTTGCCTTGCCTCCCCCTCCGTCTGGCGAGTGCCAGCCACCTCCCCCTGGCGGGGAGGATCGAGTAGCTCAATCCGGCCGCATCGCGTCGGCGATCATCGCCTCCGCCTCGATCAGCAGCGCGTCGTCCGAACTGTTCGTCGAGATCTTCTCCCGCCCGATCAGCGTCAGCACCGGCACCGCGAGCGGCGTGACCCGCTCCAGGTCGACATGCACCATCGTCGCCGCCGCGCGGTCGAGCAGAGACGCGAGCCGCCCGACATCCGTCATCCGCGCCCGCGCGTCCGCCCACGCCGCCTCCAGCAACAAATGCGTCGGCTCGTACTTGCGCAGGACGTCGTAGATCAGGTCGGTCGAAAACGTCACCTGCTTGCCGGTCTTGCGCTTGCCCGGATGCTGGCGCTCGACCAGCCCGCCGATCACCGCGACCTCGCGAAAAGCGCGCTTCAACAGGTGCGATTGCTGCACCCATTCGACGAACTCGTGCTCCAGGATATCCGCCGAGAACAGTGTCGCCGGATCGACGATCTTCTCCAGCCCGTATACCGCCAGCGCATAATCATTGGCGACGAAGCCGAGCGGTTTCAGCCCCTGCGTCTCCATCCGCCGCGTGATCAGCATGCCGAGCGACTGGTGCGCGTTCCACCCCTCGAAACTGTACGCGACCATGTAGTGCCGCCCCTCGCGCGGGAACGTCTCGACCAGCAGCTGGCCGGGCTCGGGCATGACCGATCGATACGCCTGCATCTCCAGCCATTCGCGGACGTCGTCGGGGAAGCGCGCCCAGTCGCCGGGATGCGCGAGGAACCCGCGAACGCGGTCGGCGAGGTTGGTCGACAGTGGCATCCGGCTGCCGCCATAGGTCGGGATCCGCGCGGGCTTCGACGTCGCGCGCACAACCAGATCCTCAAGGTCGATCTTCATCACCTCGAGGCTGAGCCCAGCGAAGAAGAACGTATCGCCGTGACTCAACTGCGCCGCGAACGCCTCCTCGACCCGTCCCAGCACGCGGCCATTGCCGAACCGCACGTTGAGCATCGTCGCCTCGACGATGATGCCTGCATTCAGTCGATGCTGGCCGATGAATTTGGGATGGCTCACCCGCCATGTCCCGTCCGCGTCCTTGGTCAGCCGCTTGAACCGATCATACGCCTTCAGCGAATAGCCGCCGTCGCTGATGAAGTGCAGCACGCGCTCGAACGTCTCGGTCGGCAGCGCGGAATACGGCAGCGCGGAACGGATCTCGTCGAGCAGGTCCGCCTCGCGAAACGGCGCCGCGCACGCGCAGGCCATGACGTGCTGCGCGAGCACGTCGAGAGCACCGACGCGAAAAATGTCCGCATCGAGTTCGCCCGCCTCGACCGCGTCGAGCGCAGCGCGCGCCTCGAGATATTCGAACCGGTTGCCCGGCACGACGATCGCCTGCGACGATTCGTCGAGCCGGTGGTTGGCGCGCCCGATCCGCTGGAGCAGTCGCGACGACCCCTTCGGCGCGCCCATCTGGATCACGCAATCGACATTGCCCCAGTCGACCCCGAGGTCGAGGCTCGACGTCGCGACCAGCGCGCGCAGTTTCCCCTCGGCCATTGCGTTCTCGACCTTCCGTCGCGCCTCCTTGGCCAGGCTGCCATGGTGGACGCCGATCGGCAGGTTCCCTGAATTCACCTTCCACAGATCCTGGAAGATGAGTTCCGCCAGGCTGCGCGTGTTGCAGAACACGATCGAGGTCTCGTGCGCCTCGATCTCCGCCATCACCTGCGCGGCGGCATAGCGGCCCGAATGTCCCGACCATGGCACGCGACCTTCGGGCAGCAGGATCGCGATGTTGGGATCCGCACCGGCCTCGCCACGGACCATCGCGACCTGGTCGATGTCGCCATCGGGGGCGAGCCACGCGCGATAGCCGTCGGCATCTGCGACCGTCGCCGACAGCGCAACGCGGCGCATGCCCGACGAGATCTTCTGCAGGCGCGCCATGCACAATGAGAGCAGATCGCCACGCTTGCCGGTCGCAAACGCGTGAACCTCGTCCACGACGATCGTGCGCAGGTTCTCGAACATCGTGATGCTATCGGGATAGCTCAGCAACAGCGACAGCGATTCGGGCGTGGTAAGCAAAATCTGCGGCGGCTTGATCCGTTGCCGTGCCTTCCGGTCCGACGGCGTATCGCCGGTCCGCGTTTCGACGCGAATATCGACGCCCATCTCGTCGATCGGCGTCAGCAGGTTGCGCTGCACGTCGACCGCCAGCGCCTTCAGCGGCGAGACGTACAGCGTGTGGAGCCCGTTGGTCGGCGCCTCGATCAGTTCGGCAAGCGTCGGAAGGAACCCGGCAAGCGTCTTCCCCGCCCCCGTCGCCGCCACCAGCAGCGCATGATGCCCAGCACGGCCTTCCGCCAGCATCTCGAGCTGATGCCGCCGCGGCCGCCACCCGCGCGTCGCGAACCAGTTTTCGAGGGGAGGGGGGAGGTCGCTCACGGCCTGTTCACGCATCATCGTCATATGGGGGCGTTGCGCCGCACCGCTATGGACGCGGCGCAAACGGCCGGCACACTGCCAAGCCTCTCTTTATGAAAGACGATCGGTGACGCTTCTTCGCTTCTTGCTGCCACTGCCACTGCTCGCTTTTCTCCCCTTCGCCAACGCCAGCGCCGCGACCAAGTCCTTCCTTGGGGCAGGCGGCATGGTCCGGCTGTCCTACCCGTCGGCGCTGACCCCGACGCGCAATTTCGCCGGCCGGGCCCTGATGAACGCCGGTTGGCGCCAGATTTGGGACGGCAGCCCGGTCGGTCGCGGCGTCGGCATCGTCCGCTTCTGGCAGGTCGCCAAGCCAAGCGACGGCCAGGGCCAGGTCACAGAAATAGTGCAGGTCGGTTTCAGCCGCAGCGCCGCGGTCGTCGCGACCTGCGGCACCGCGGGGCTGAAGTCGGGAAGCGGTCGGCGCCTGCCCAACCGGATGCTCGGCGGTCACCGCTGGACGGTCTATGCCAACGGCGACGCGGGGATGAGTCAACAGGTCAACGCGACGAACCTGCGCACCGTCGTCGACGGCACCTGCTACGCGGTCGATCGCGTCACCTACGCGGTCAAGGCGGCGGCGCCGGCACGCAACGCGCCGACCCAGGCGGTCGCCGCGGCCCAGATGGACGCGATCGTCGCGACGATTAAAATAGGCCGCCGCCGCTAATCCGGCGTTCCATGCGATCGGCTCCCGCGAGGTGCGGCGTTGAGACTTGAAGCTATCCTCTAGCGGTCGAGCCGATCGCCGATCTTCGAGCGATTGCTGCTCCAATACAGGTACATAGCGCGGCCGATGATCGTCGTCGTCGGCACCATCCCGACGCCCTGTTGCTCGAGCGGCACGCGACTGTCGGCGGATCGATCGCGATTGTCGCCGAGCACGAAGACATGGCCCGGCGGGACGGTGACCTCGCGCGTGTCGTCGAACAGCGACGTATCCGTGTCGAGTATGCGATGGCTGGATCGTTCGCCCGGCAGGCGTTCCGTCAGAATCGTCGCAGGATGTCGGCCTTCGATATCGTCGACCATCATCCTGCCTTCTGCGTGCTGCGCGACCGCCACCCCATTCACGATCGGCAGGCCAGCGCGCATCGCGATCCTGTCGCCCGCGATCGCCGCGATCCGACTGACCCGGACGCTGTCAGCCGCCTGGAAGACGATCACGTCGCCGCGTCTTGGCGGCCCACGCCAGCGCATGTCGACGACGAACTTGTCACCGCTGCCGATCGTCGGCGCCATGCTGTCGGACGGTGCGAAGAACGGCTTGTAGAAATGGTGCATCATCGGCGGCACGCGTTCCCAAAGGCCCAGCACGACCACGGCGATCAGCGCCAGCGCATACCAGCGCGACCACCAACGCGTGGGACCGCGAAGCCTGCTCTTGCGCCATGTGAGCATGATCGGCACGACGTAAACGGCACCGAACAACGCGATGACCAGCACCAGCGCCGCTACCGCGACACCGTAACCTGTGATGGGAAGGTGCCCCAACCCGAACGTGACGAGTGCGGCAAGTGCGAACTGTGCCATGAAAGTCAGCGCCGCCCCACGCCGATCTCCGACGCGGATCAGCCCAAGTCCGGGCAGGATCAGGTTGAGCGCGGCGACGCCTACCCGTGCTGGCACGCTTCGCCGGTCGACCGGGTCTTCTATCGTATCGTTCATGCGACATCCCCCCGGTGAGCGCCCGCATCGTACTGGACACGGTGCGTTCGGCAATGCTGGCACCGCACGCCCGGTTCACGCGTAGTACTGGCATGGCAAAACTCGGCGACTGGCTCGAACCGCATCCGCACGGCATTCTCGTCAAGCCGATCGACGCCTGGATCGACCCCTCGATCCCGACCGCCAAGGCACTCGTCACGCACGGCCACGCCGATCACGCCCGCGGTGGCCACGAAGCCGTCTGGGCCACACCCGAGACGCTGGCGATCATGGACGCGCGCTACGGCCCGCAGGCCGGCAACCCCGTTGCTTACGGCGAGACGATCCGGATGGGAGAGGTGGACATCGGCTTTGTCCCCGCCGGCCACGTTCTCGGCTCCGCACAGATCGTGCTCGACTATCGCGGCGAGCGGATCGTCGTCTCGGGGGATTACAAACGCCGTGCGGACCCGACCTGCACCCCGTTCGAACCCGTCAAATGCGACGTCTTCATCACCGAAGCCACGTTCGGCCTGCCGGTCTTCCGCCACCCCGACACCGGTGACGAGATCGACAAGCTGATCGCCGCGCTCCACGCCAATCCCGACCGCTGCGTGGTCGTCGGTGCCTATGCGCTCGGCAAGGCGCAGCGCGTGATCGCCGAACTCCGCGAACGCGGGCATGAAGCGCCGATCTACATCCACGGCGCGCTGCAACGGCTGTGCGATCTCTATGCCGAGCACGGCGTCAGGCTCGGCGAACTGCTCCCGGTGGCGGATGCGAAGAAGGCGGATATGGCGGGACACGTCGTGATGTGTCCGCCGGGAGCGCTTAACGATCGCTGGTCGCGGCGGCTGCCCGATCCGATCACCGCGATGGCCAGCGGCTGGATGCGTGTCCGGGGCCGTGCGCGCCAGAAGAACGTCGAGCTCCCGCTGATCCTCAGCGATCACGCCGACTGGGACGAACTGATCGCTACGCTCACCGAGATCGCGCCCCGCGAGGTATGGGTCACGCACGGCCGCGAGGACGCGCTGGTCCACTGGTGCATGACCCGCCAGATCAAGGCGCGCGCGCTGGCGCTCGTGGGGTTCGAGGACGAGGACGACTGAGCCCTTGCGCTTTGTGGAGGCTGCGGCAGGATAGGGTATCGCTTCTGTCGCAAGGATATCCCGTGGCCCGTTCGACCAAGTTCGCCGCTCTGTTGCTGCTCGCGCTTTCCACCACCGCCGTCGCGCAGGACGCGCCGAAGAAGGACAAGTCGGAGACCAACGCCGACCGGATGAAGGCCGAGGTGGAGGCGGACTACGCCAACGCTCCCATCGCCGAGCAGGAGGTCAAGTCGAAGGGGCGCGTCACCGTCGGCGGCAAGTCGCTCGGCTATACCGCGACCGTCGGCACGCTGACGCTGCGCGATACCGAGGGCAAGCCGACCGCGAGTCTGTTCTACACCGGCTACACGCTCGACGGGGTGAAGCCCGGCACCAAACGCCCAGTGACGTTCTTCTACAATGGTGGGCCGGGCTCGCCCAGCTTCTGGCTGCACATGGGCTCGTTCGCGCCGGTTCGGCTGCGCACGGCCAACCCCGAATACATCAAGCCCGCGCCCTATGATTTCGGTCCCAATCCCGACACGCTGCTCGACAAGACCGACATGGTGTTCATCGACGCGGTCGGCACCGGCTATTCGCGGCCGCTCGGCGATACCAAGCCCTCCGCGTTCTACGGCGTCGACGAGGATGCCGACGCGTTCGCCAAGGGCATATTGCGGTACGCCACCAAATACGGCCGCTGGAATAGCCCGAAATTCCTGTTCGGCGAAAGCTACGGCACCACCCGCTCGGGCGCGCTCGCATACCAGTTGCAGGATCGCGGGATGGCGCTCAACGGCGTCGTGCTGCTGTCGTCGATCATGAACTATGGCTATCGCCAGCCTGGGCTCGACGAGATCTACCTCAACTATTTGCCGAGCTATGCGGCGAGCGCCTGGTATCATAACCGGCTCCAGAACCGCCCTGCCGACGTCGCCACCACGGTCGCCGAAGCGCGTGCATTCGCGACCGGACCCTATGCGGCGGCACTGTCGAAGGGCCAGACGATCCCGGATGCGGAACGCGATGCGGTCGCCAACCGGATGAGTCAGCTGATCGGCATCTCGCCCGACTTCATCAAGCGCGCCAACCTCCGCATCGATCTCGCCCGCTTCCAGAAGGAACTGTTGCGTGATCAACGTCTCACGCTCGGCCGGTTCGACTCGCGCTACACCGGAGTCGACAGCGACGCGGCGGGCGAGCGGCCGGAGACGGACGCGTCGGACACCGCGATCGCCGGCGCGTTCATCGCCACGTTCAACGATTACGTGACGCACACGCTCGGCTACAAGACCGAGATGCCCTACCGCCTCAGTGCACGCGATGCGCCCGGCTGGACGTGGAACTGGAAGCACGATGCGCCGGGTCGCGGCGGCCAGTCGCAGAACAACCCCAACACCGCGGTCGATCTGGCGGCGGCGATGCGCGAGAATCCGTATCTCAACGTACTGTCGATGAACGGTTATTATGACATGGCGACGCCGTTCTTCGGGACGGAGAACGACCTCGGGCACATGATGCTCGATCCCTCACGGCAGCGGAACCTGGCGTTTCGCTATTATCCTGCGGGGCACATGACGTATCTCAACCCCGAGGCGCTGCACCAGATGAAGGCGGATTTGGCGCGCTGGTATGATCAGGCGATCGGCGAGGCGCGAAGCGCAACGCCACCGGGTGGCGCAAGCGTGTCGGGGGCGGGGGACCCGGGGCAGGTTCCGAACTGAGCCATTCCTGAGTACGCCACCCCGGCGAAGGCCGGGGCCCAGTTGGGAAACGTAGCTGAGGGATGTTGCGCGTCGTTACTTAGGACCCGCCAACTGGGCCCCGGCCTCCGCCGGGGTGGTGCTCTCTTTCGAAACGTAACTCTCCCACCCGCGCGCAACGCCTACCGAACCCCCTCCAGCGCTTTTGCACGCCGCCGCTGTACCGAACTTCCGATCCCGAGCGCCTCGCGGTATTTGGCCACGGTCCGGCGTGCGATGTCGAAGCCTTTGCCGTTAAGTAACTCCACTAGCGTGTCGTCCGACAGGATCTTCGCACCCTCGGTATCGATCAGCGCCCGAATCGCCGATTTCACCGCCTGCGCCGACACCGCCTCGCCGCCGTCCGCGGACTGGATCGCGCTCGTGAAGAAATATTTCAGCTCGTACAGCCCGCGCGCGCACGACAGGTATTTGTTGCTCGTCACGCGGCTGACGGTCGATTCGTGCATCTCGATCGCGTCCGCCACCTGGCGCAGCGTCAGTGGGCGCAGGTGCGCGACGCCCTTCAGGAAAAACGCCTCCTGCTGCTTCACGATCTCGGTGGCGACCTTGATGATCGTCCGCTGGCGCTGGTCGAGCGCCTTCACCAGCCAGTTCGCGCTCGCGAGGCAATCGCTCAGCCAAGCCTTCGACGCCTTGTCCTGCTGCCCGCCCGAGAGTTCGGTGTAGTAACTCCGATTCACCAGCACGCGCGGCAGCGTGGTGGCGTTGATCTCGATCGCCCAGCCCGCCTTGGTCCGCGCCACGAACAGGTCCGGCGTCACCGACTGCGCCGGCTCGCCCCCATAGCGGCACCCAGGCTTCGGATCATAACCGCGCAATTCGCGGATCATGTCGGCCATGTCCTCGTCGTCGACATCGCACATCCGCTTCAACCGCGTCAGTTCGCCGCGCGCAAGCAGGTCGAGGTTGTCGATCAACCGCGCCATGCACGGATCGTAGCGATCGGCTTCCTTCGCCTGCAACGCGAGGCACTCTGAAAGATCCCGTGCGCCGACGCCGGTCGGGTCGAAGGTCTGGATCGTGGCGAGCACGCGCTCGACGCGGACCAGCGGCACGCCTAGCCGGTTGGCGATGTCGAGCAGCGACACGGTCAGGTATCCCGCCTCGTCGATCTGGTCGATCAGGTGCGCAGCGATGAAGGCGTCCTCGCGAGGGATCGCCGGCCCGGCCTGTGCGAGCAGGTGGTCCGCGAGGCTGAGGCTGGTATCCGCGAACGCGTCCAGATCGGGGCCGTCCTCGCCGCCCGCTCCCCCCGCGCTCGCGCCGGTCATCGACAGCGCGCCGTCCATCCCGCTGCCGCCGTCGGCGACGCTGTCCTGCTGGTGGCTTTCGGTGGCGTAATCGACATCGAGCGTTGGTTCGTCACCGGCGCCGGTACCCGAGACCAGTTCGTCGGCCGCCACGCGTTCGTCGCGGACTTCGGCAACGGGCTCGCGGTCGGGGGCGTCGCTATCCTCGGCAGCGCTGGCTTCGAGCAACGGGTTGCGCTCGACTTCCTCGGCGATGAACCCCTCGATCTCCAGGTTCGACAGCGCCAGCAGCTTGATCGCCTGCTGGAGCTGCGGGGTCATCACCAGCGACTGCGACTGGCGGATGTCCAGGCGAGGGGCGAGGCTCACTAAATCCTCTCCTGCAAGGGGAGGTGGCGGCGCGACGCGTCGACGGAGGGGGCTCGCGTCTGACGCTGCGTTTGCGGAAAGCCCCCTCCACCAGCTTTGCTGGTTCCCCTCCCCGTGCCGGGGAGGAATGGATGCGCGAGCTTGTTCATAAGCTTAAAGCGAGAAGCCTTCGCCGAGATACAGGCGCCGGACGTTCGCATCCGCGACCAGTTCCTCGGGCGAGCCGGAGAACAGCACCCGCCCGTCGTAGATGATGTACGCGCGATCCACGATCTCCAGTGTCTCGCGAACGTTGTGGTCGGTGATCAGCACGCCGATGTCGCGACGCTTGAGGTCCTTCACCAGATCACGAATGTCGGCGATCGAGATCGGATCGATGCCCGCGAACGGCTCGTCGAGCAGCATGATCGACGGATCCGCCGCCAGCGCCCGAGCGATTTCCGCACGCCGCCGCTCGCCGCCCGACAACGCCATCGCCGGTGCAGCACGGAGCCGGGTGAGGCCGAACTCCTCGAGCAACGTATCGAGTTTCCGCTGGCGTGCGGCCTTATCCGGCTCGGACAACTCCAGCACGGTCAGGATGTTCTTCTCGATCGTCAGCCCGCGAAAGATCGACGTTTCCTGCGGCAGATAGCCGAGACCAAGGATCGCGCGCCGGTACATCGGCAGCTTCGTGATGTCCTCGCCGTCGAGCATAATGCGGCCCGAGTCGGGCTTCACCAAGCCCATCACCGAGTAGAAGCACGTCGTCTTGCCCGCGCCGTTGGGCCCTAGCAGCCCGACGACTTCACCGCGCCCAACCGACACCGACACGTCGGTCAGCACGACGCGCTTATCGTAGGACTTCGCGATCGAGACGACCTGAAGCCCGTTGTTCACCGGAGGCTCGGAGATCGGGGCGACGTCCTCGATCGGGGGCAGCGTGGTGGCGTCCATGGGATCAGGCCCTCGCAATAATCAGTCGCCGAACACTCGGCATGAATGGTGCCGCCGAACGCTCGGCAGACGGTTGGCAAGAAACATGAAGGAGCGCGCCGTTCGAAGGAAGCCCTCGCGACATGCTCACAGGCTCAGTTGCGCTTGGGGACCGAGAACGTACCGGTCACGCGACCGCCGGTCTGCGTGACGGTGCCACCACTCGCTGCCGATCCGCCCGCGCTGCCGCCTGCGACCGACGACCCGTCGATCACCGAACGCCCGGTGTCGAGGTTCATTGTCAGGCGCCCGCCGTTCACGGTGTTGCCCGCCTGCGTCAGCGTGACCGCGCCGAGCATCGTGATGACGCGCCGATTGAGATCGTAGATCGCATACTGGCTTCTGGCCGTCTGGTCGGGGCGCTTGACGATCACGCCGCCCGACGCGTCGAGTCGCGAGACCTGCGGGTTCCCGCCGATCACCTGGCCGGTGTACGCCACCGTCATCCGCGCCGAGTTCAGCGTCATCTCGGCCTGCTTGACCGCGACGTTGCCCGACAGGATGGCGCGGTTCGCCTTGTCCTGCAGCTCGATATGATCCGCGCCGAAATCGATCGGGGCGTTGGAATTGTGCGCCTGCTGCGCGACCGCGGTCGTGGAGAGCAAGACGGCGGACAGGCCGGCGAAGATGTGAGTGGCGCGCATGGCGGCTATTTCGGCCCTCTGGGGATGATCCGCAAGCGCGCATTGCCATCGAGCGTAACGGTCCGCTCTTCCAGGTTCGCGCGCAGCTTGTTCGCCCTGAACGTGCCCTGCTGGACGGTGCCGGTCGCCGCCCCGCCGCTTTCGAGCGTACGCGCCTTCATGTCGATGGTCGCGTTGGTAGTCTTCAGGTCGTACCCACCCGCCGCGGTGGCGTTGAGCGGGCCGAACAGCTGCACCTTCTCGGTGTCCATGTCGTAGCGGCCGGTGTTCGCCTTGATGTTGGCGGGGCCGTCGGTCAGCTGGATCTGCGCGGCGAGCTGGTTGAGCTGGACGATCGGCTCGGCCGAGCTTTTCTGGATCGCCGAGGCCGCGTCGAGCGTGAACGCCTGGCCTTTCGTATCCTCGCCGCGATAGCGCGCCGCCTGCGTCTTCATCCGCTCCTGCGCGACGTCGACCTTGTTCTTGTCGAGCAGGAACGACACGTCGCCGCCCGCGGTCAGCGGCGCCATCACCAGGAACGCCGCCAGCACGCCGATCGCGGTCGGCAGGCCGACGCGGGCGATCGCCACGAACCGATCGTGGCTGCCACCGGGCGCGGCCCAGTCCTGTCGCGCGCTACGGACGCGACGGGCGACGGGTGAGGGGGGCGGAACGTCCATCAAGCGTGTGCGAAAATGTCGATTTCGGGCCAGCCGGCGATATCGAGCGCGGCACGAGTCGGCAGGAAGTCGAAGCAGGCTTGCGCTAGCTCCATCCGGCCTTCGCGAATCAGCCGCTTGTCGAGCTCGGTCCGCAGCCGGTGGAGAAAGCGGACGTCGGACGCCGCGTAATCCTTCTGCGCCTCGGACAGTTCGGGGCTGCCCCAGTCAGACGACTGCTGCTGCTTCGAGATATCCTGGCCGAGCAGTTCGCGGACGATTTCCTTGAGACCGTGGCGATCGGTGTAGGTCCGCACCAGCCGCGACGCGATCTTGGTGCAATAAACCGGTGCCGCGACGACGCCGAGATAATATTGGACCGCCGCGATATCGAACCGGCCGAAATGATAGAGCTTCACGCGGGCCGGATCGGCCAGCAACGCCTTCAGATTGGGCGCGTCGTAGCCGGCACCCGCGGCGAATCGGACGAGGTGCTCGTCGGGGCCGCCATCGGAAAGCTGCACGAGGCATAACCGGTCGCGAGGCGTGATCAGCCCCATCGTCTCGGTATCGACGGCGATCGCGGCGCCGGCCGCGAACAGGTCGGCGGGAATGTCGCCTTCGTGGAGATGAACTGTCATGCGCCGGCCGTAGCCGCCCGAGGCTGAACGCTCAATGCCTCTATCTGCGTCACCGATCCAAATCAGGCGACAAGAAGGCTTTGCGATCGTCGATGCGACGAGTCGTGGCTCGCGAGCGACACTTGCGTCAGTATCGATCCAAATCGCGGGGCCCGGGATCAGAATCTATTCGCGACGGCTTGTATTTTGCGCTAAGGGTCCCCTCAAGGCGCAAAAGGTTTCGCGCTGGAAAACCTGCGTTCGTCGTCCGGCACAAGGGTTTTGAGAAATTTGCGGGCGAACCGGGAAGACGAACAGAGCTTATGGGTTTCGATAAAGGTGGCCGCGGGAACCGTGGCGGGCGTGGCCGCGACAAGCGCGACAGCTTCGGCGGCGGCGACAACGAGTTCGGCGGCGGCAGCAGCTTTGGCGGTGGCGGCGATCGGTTCGGCGGCGGCGGCGGCGGCGGTAGCAGCTATGGCGGCGGCGGCGGCTCGAGCTACGGTGGCGGCGGTGGCAGCAGCTACGGCGGCGGCAGCAGCTTCGGTGGCGGCAGCGGCGGCGGCGGCGGTGGTTACCGCGGCGGCGGTGGTGGCGGCGGCTTCTCGGGCGGTGGCGGCGGCGGCGGTGGTCGCGGCATGCCTCCCCAGGTCGTCGGCGAAGGCACGGGCGTCGTAAAGTTCTTTAACGCGCAGAAGGGCTTCGGCTTCGTCGTTCGCGATGACGGCGGCGAGGACGTGTTCGTCCACATCAGCGCCGTCGAGCAGGCCGGCATGGTCGCTCTCGCCGAGGGTCAGCCGCTCGGCTTCACGCTTGTCGACCGCGGTGGCCGTATCTCGGCAACCGACCTCAAGATCGACGGCGAGCCGATGGCCGTCACCGATCGCGGCCCGCCGCGTGACCGTGATGCCGGCCCGGGCGCGCCCCGTGGTGGCGATCGCGACCGCGACGGTGGTGCAGGTGGCGCACAGCGTCAGCTCACCGGCGAGAAGGCGACCGGTACGGTCAAGTTCTTCAACGCGATGAAGGGCTTCGGCTTCATCCAGCGCGACGACGGACAGCCTGACGCATTCGTCCACATCTCGGCCGTCGAGCGCGCCGGCATGTCGACGCTGAACGAGGGCGACAAGCTCGAGTTCGAGCTCGAAGTCGATCGTCGCGGCAAGTACGCAGCGGTGAACCTGAGCGCAGGCGGCTGATAGCTGTCTGACTCAGAACGCTGATCGTACCGTGTTCGGTAGGATAATGATTGCGGCCGGTTTCGCTTTGGCGGGACCGGCCGTTCTCGTTTCATCGTCTTCGCTGTCGTCCGCGGCCCAGGCCGGGCAGGGTGCTGTCGCAGCTCCGCGCGAGCTGACCCGCGTGCCGGTGTTCTCGGCGACGGTCGTCGCGCGCTATCCGCACGACCGCACCGCGTTCACCGAAGGGCTGCTCTGGCACGACGGTGCGCTCTACGAGAGCACGGGGCAGGAGCGGCAATCCGACGTCCGTCGCGTCTCGCTCAAGAACGGCAAGATCCTCGCCAGGGCGCGAATCGATCCTGCGCAGTTCGGCGAGGGCCTTGCGCTGTGGAAGGACCAGCTCGTCAGCCTCACCTGGCATGACGGCATCGCGCACCGCTGGGACGTTCGCACGCTGAAACCCAAGGGACAGAACCGCTACACCGGCGAAGGCTGGGGGCTGACCAGCGACGGCGTCTCGCTGCTCCAGTCCGACGGCAGTTCCGACATCATCGTCCGCGATCCGCTAACGCTGGCCGAGCGCAAGCGCGTGGCGGTGACGATCGACGGCCGCCCGTTACGCGACATCAACGAACTCGAATATGTCCACGGCGCGCTGCTCGCCAACGTCTGGCACACTGGCTTCCTCGTCCGCATCGATCCCGCGTCCGGCAAGGTAACTGCGGTCATCGACCTCCGCCCGCTGGTCGCCGAAGTCGCCGCGACCGATCCAGAGGCCGTGCTCAACGGCATTGCCTGGGACGCGAAGGCGGACCGTCTGTTCGTGACGGGCAAATACTGGCCGACGCTCTTCGAGATCAAGATCGCCACCACGCCGCAATAGTCCGCGCGGTTTAGTTTCCTTAACAGCGCTCCTCTGCTTGTTCTCCCGCGAAGGCGGGAGCCCAGACTGGACTCCCGCCTTCGCGGGAGAACAAATAGTGCTGCCGCCATGCCGCTTAGAGCCTAACTCGTCATCCCGGCGAAAGCTGGGGTATCCCCGTTTGGCAGGCGCGTGCCCCACATGCTGCGATCCCAGCGTTCGCTGGATGACGGTTGGGAGGCGGAAGTTCGGGACAGTGTCGGGATTGTAATAGGGGTCACAAGATAGCGTATCGCCCAGCCTTAAAACCCATGCCCCGCACTCGGCGCCACCGCCCGTATCGTCGCCAGCACATGCCGCAGCAGGCCATCCGCATCGTGACGGATATTATGCCCCCCCGGCATCCCGACCTTCCGCGCGTTCGCCGTCGTCAGCAGCGGGCACAGGCTGTCGGTTTCCTCCACCCCATAGATGCAGGTGAGTGGCGCCCAGGTCAGCTGGCTACCGGTGGTCGCGCCCATGCTGTCGGGCGTGCCGTGATCGTACAGCAAGCTGGACGGATCGGCGCGATAGAACACCGTGTCACCCGGCAGGATCAGCACGATCGCGGCGACGCGTGGCCGCAAGTCCGCCGGCAGGTTGGCGAGTCCGGTCTGGACGATATCCGCGCCGTAGGATTGCCCCATCACCACGACCCGCTTCGCCCCGGTCCGCGAGAGCGCCGTCCGTACGCCCTCCGCAATGATCGCATCGAGTTCCTGTCGCGTCCGATGCTCCGCGAACAACGCTGGCGTGGTGATCCCGACGACCGGGATGCCGTGCTCGGTCAGCCCCCGCGAAGTCGACGCGCCGAGCAGGAACCGCAGCCCCATATCGCCCGAGAAGTTCACCACCGCGATCGGTGGCGGTCCCGACGCCTGGACGCCGATCGCCGGATACACATGCACCGGATCGCGGTCGAAATAGCCCGCTAGGTAGACGAACAGCATGACGATCGCGGAGAGGATGCCGGTCACCCACGCGCCGCGCCGCCAACGCCGTGCGGATGCCGTGCGCGGCTGTTTCGAATTTTTCACCGGACCGTCCTTACGCGTACCAAGATCAGGCGCGATAGCCCGCATCGCCACCTACTTTGATGAAGCGCCGATTACGTAATCATCCGCTTGAGCGTCTCGATCCGGTCCGCCTCCGCTGCGGGCTTGTCCGTCCTGATCCGCGCGATCCGCGGAAAGCGCATCGCCACGCCCGATTTATGACGTTTCGAGTCGTGCAGCGAATCGAACGCGATCTCCAACACCAGCGTCTTCTCCACCTCGCGCACCGGCCCGAACCGGTTCTGCGTATGGTTGCGCACGAAGCTGTCGAGCATTTTGAGCTCTTCGTCGGTAATCCCGGAATACGCCTTCCCCACAGGAAGCAGCTCGCCCTCCTCGGTCCAGCACCCGAAGGTGTAGTCCGAATAATAAGACGACCGCCGCCCCGACCCCCGTTGTGCGTACATCATAACGCAGTCGGCGGTCAGCGGATCACGCTTCCATTTATACCAGAGCCCGGCGCGCCGTCCGCCGACATAGGGCGAATCGCGACGCTTGAGCATCACGCCCTCGATCGCCGCGTCGCGCGAGGTCGCGCGAATCGCCTCCAGCGCCGTGAAGTCGTCCGCCTCGATCACCGCGCTCAGGTCGAACCGCTCGGGATCCAACTGCGGCACGAACGCCTCCAGCCGCGCGCGCCGCTCGGTCCAGGGCAGCGCGCGCAAATCCTCGTCGCCGTCGAGCAACAGGTCATAGAGCCGCACGAACGCAGGATAGTCCGCTAGCATCTTCGCCGACACGGTCTTGCGTCCGAGCCTTTGCTGGAGCGCGTTGAAGCTCGCCGCCCCGCCGCCATCCTCCAGCGTCCCGCCCTGGTGCTCGCCCTTCACTAGCAATTCGCCGTCGACCGTTCCCGGCGTCCGGAACGCAGCGGCGATCTCGGGGAAGCTGCCCGTCACGTCGTCGCCGGTCCGGCTGTAAAGCCGTGTCTCTCCCGCGACATGGACGATCTGGACGCGGATGCCGTCCCATTTCCACTCGGCGGCATAGTCGACAAGGTCGACGCGGAGGTCTTCGAGTCCGTGTGCGAGCATGAACGGCCGAAAAACGGGGACGTCCGCCGGCGTCGGCTGCTCTCCGGTCCCTTCCGCCCATGCGAACAAGCTCGGATACGGCGCATCGAGTCCGTGCCAGACCTCCTCGACCGCATCGACATCGAGCCCGAACGCATCCGCCAGCGCCGTCTTCGCCAACCGCGCCGACACGCCGATCCGCAACGCGCCCGTCGCCATCTTGAGCAACGCGAACCGCTCCTCGGCATCGGACCGGTCGAGCATGTCCGCCAGCGCACCCGGCGCATCGGCCCGCGACAGCGCTGCCAGCCGCTCGACGACGTCGGTGATCGACAAGGGGGTCGGGTCGACCGGAACCGTCGGCTCGGGCCAGAGCAGCGCGACCGTCTCCGCGGTATCGCCGACATAATCGCGGCTCATCCGGAACAGCACCGGATCGACGCGCTCCTCGATCAACCCGCGGATCACAGCGGACTTCACGCCCTTGAGATCGAGATCGCCGGTCAGCGCCGCCATCGCCCAGCCACGATCCGGATCGGGCGTCGCGCGCAGGTAATCCGCAATCAGCTTCAGCTTGGCGTTACGCGACCGAGTGTAGGTGAGCGAGTCGAGCAGGGCGGCAAAAGCATGCATCGTCGTTCAACGCGCCTGCTGCCCGAAGGGATGCAGAGGCGAAACGACCGCCGCCCGGTGGCTCCGGCGACGGTTAATCCGGACATTTCGAAGTTGTCGGGCAATTGAGGGTGGAGTGGCCTTACAATCCTCCCCCGCAAGGGGGAGATGTCTGGCCTTTGCCAGACGGAGGGGGAGGTAAGCGGGAACTGATGTTCCGTGTCCTCCCCCTCCGTCGCCTACCGGCGCCACCTCCCCCTGGCGGGGGAGGATTGAGGCGACGGCGCCGAGCTCAACCCTTGCGGCTGGCCTCGAACAGGAACCACGCGCGCTCTTCGGCATGATCCGTCCACTCGTCGACGATCCCGCTCGTCGCGTTGTCCTTGGCGGCGTCGGCAGCGTCCTTGACGATGCGGAACTGCTCGACGAGCTTCAGATTGTCCTCGCGCAGTTCGGCGAGCATCTCGGTCGGGCCCACGAACGCCATGTCGTTGTCGGCGATCGTCTGGTGCCGCGAGATATCGCCGATCGAGCGCAAAGTCGTGTTGCCGGTCTTGCGCACGCGCTCGGCGATCGCGTCGGTCACGCCGATGATCTGCGCGGACTGGTCGTCGAGCAGCAAATGATAGTCGCGGAAATGCGGCCCCGACATGTGCCAGTGGAAATTCTTGGTCTTGAGATACAGCGCATAGCAATCGGCGAGCGCGGCATTCAGCGCGTCGGCGACCGACTTGGTGCTGTTGCTCGGCAGGTCGGTCGGCGTGTCAAGGGCAGGGTTGATCTCGGCCATGTTTAGCTCCCGTTGGAAAGTCGTCGCTGGAACGATCCGAACGCACACTTGCTCCCGGCCGTCAGACCAAGCGTAGTGCGCCGAGCGCCAGGACGATACCGAAGATCAGAAACACGGTGCCGATGGCGATGCGGAGCGGCTTGAGCGGCAGTTTCAGCCACGCTGCCTCGCCCATCAGCGCAGCGGGGACGATCACCACCAGCGAGCCGATCGTCGCGCCGATCGCCGCGAGGGCCGGGACGGGCGTCCGCGCGGCAAGCGTCAGGACGATGAACTGAACGCCGTCTCCAAACGCCAGGATGAACAGGCCAAGTGCGGTGGTGGCGATCGCGCCGATTGTCCAGCGATCCAGCCGCTCGGGTGCCTTGGCCGGAAAGAACGATCCACCACCCTGCAACAGCAACGCGAGCGCGAGCATCAGTTGTTGCGCATTGGGGGCAAGCTTCGGCCCGATCACCGCGCCGAGCGCCGCCGCCAAGCCGCTCGCCGCGAACAACGCCAGCGCCGCCATCGCGATCACAAGACCAGGCTTTCGGTATCGGTCCGACAGGATCGCCGCGAGCCACGCCGTTCGATCGCCGACCTGTGCGAGCGCCGCCGCGACCAGCGCTGCCATCAACGCGTCCATGAATTATCCCGCAAGGCGCACCGAACACGCTGCGGCGAACGCGTGGCACGCCTGGACGTCCTGCCGCTCGCACCCGACCGCATCGCGTAGGATCGACAGCCAGCCATGCACCAGCGCGCCATGCTCGCCGCGCGACAGCGCCGAATCGACGAAGTGCGCGACCGTGACCGCCGGGTTGAGGCCGTTGGTATGCGCGATCACGCGGATCGCATCGATCTCGGTGGCGATGTCGCAGGGGCGGGAATAGGGCGCTCGGACATCGATCGCCGCGATTCGCGCCGCGAGATCGGCTTTCACCGCGATCATGTCGTCGATTCGAATCAGCGCCTGCCCCACGATCCCGCTCCTGTCTTTATCTGATGATATGATGCGCTTGTGGTCGTGAATAGCGGGTTAAATGAACGATCTCGACGCGCAGCGACGGGGTAAAGCTTGACTTCGCTCCCTACGTCCGCCATGCGCCGCCCCTGATGGAGCGGCGGCGTCAGTTCGCCGCTTTCGCATTTTCAAGCCATAGGAATTGGGCTCATGGCCAAGCCGACCACCGTAAAGATCAAGCTGCTCAGCACCGCTGACACCGGCTTCTTCTACGTCACCAAGAAGAATCCCCGTACCAAGACTGAGAAGCTCTCCTTCTCGAAGTACGATCCCGTCGTGCGCAAGCATGTCGAGTTCAAGGAAGCCAAGATCAAGTAATCCGGTCGGCGGTGCGAACCGCCGTCTGATTGCGAAGATCCGAAAAGCCGCGGATAGCGATATCCGCGGCTTTTGGCGTTCGTGGATTCCCTCCTCCATTCGTCCCCCCTCCCGTTCGTCCTGAGTAGCCATCGAGTAGTCGCCGTAGGCGGCGTATCGAGATGGCGTATCGAAGGACAGGTTGGCGCGCGGAACCCATGCTTCGATACGAGCCCTCGATACGCTTCTGACGAAGCTACTCGGTCTCTACTCAGCACGAATGGGGGTGGGGGTTCGGGTAGGCAGCGAATTTCAGGTGGAAGCAACGGGCAGGCGGAGCAGATGGATATCCGCGCGCTCCCACCTCAGATCAGCGCCCCGACCGCATCCATGAACCGCGCCAGGCTGATCGGCTTGGACACATACGAGTCCGCGCCCGCAGCCCGGATCCGCTCCTCGTCCTCGCGCCCCGCATACGCCGTCACCGCCATCACGGGGATCGCGCGCAAGTCCTCATCCGCCTTCAGTTCGAGGATGATCTCGTAGCCGGTGACGTGCGGCATCTGGATGTCCATGATGATCAGGTCGGGCACGAATTCCCGCGCTTTCGCAACGGCTTCGCGGCCGTCGCGCACGGGCTCTACGGCGAACTGATGCGCGCGCAGCAGGTCGCAGAATAATTTGAGGTTGAGTTCGTTGTCCTCGACAACGAGCACCTTCTTTGTCACCGCCGCACCTTATCCGGAAAGAAGGCACGATAGGCAATGCGCGACCGTGATTCAAACGAAGACGCCGAAGCGCTCGCCCTGCGTGCGCTGGTATGGACGCTGGTCGAGCCCGATCGCGCTATGCGATTGCTGTCGGTGACCGGCCTTGAGCCGCATGACCTCCGCGCTCGGGCGAGCGACCCGACGGTGCTGTCCGCGGCGCTCGGCTTTCTCGAAAACCACGAGCCGGACCTGATTGCCTGCGCCGAGTCGCTGGGTGTGAAGCCAGAGGCACTCGTCCGCGCACACGCCAAGCTGGACCAGGGAGAATTTGAAGCATGAGGCCGTTGCTGATCAGCGATTGCGACGAAGTGCTGCTGCACATGGTCAAGCATTTCGGCGTCTGGCTCGACGAGCGCCACGACATCGACTTCGCGATCCAGCACGGCGATTTCTCGACCGCGATGACGCGGCGTGACGGTGGCCCGCCGCCGTCGCGCGAGGACATGTGGGCGATGCTGGGTGAGTTCTTTCCCGGCGAGATGCACCGCCAGACGCTGGTACCGCATGCGGTCGAGGCGTTGGAGCGGCTGGCCCAGGTGGCGGACATCGTCATCCTCACCAACCTCCAAGACGAATGCCGCCAGCCGCGGATCGAACAGCTGGCGAAGTTCGGCATCGAACACCGGGTCGAATGCAACCAGGGCGGCAAGGGGACGCCGGTGTCGCGGCTGGTCGCGGAATACGGCTCGCCGGTGACGGTGTTCGTCGACGATCTGGCGGTGCATCACGAGTCGGTCGCCAAGCACGCGCCGGGGGTGCACCGGCTGCACATGGTCTCGGAACCGACGCTGGCGGTGAACGTGCCGAAGGCGCCCGAGGCGCATGCGCGGATCGACGACTGGCGCGAAGCGGCGGACTGGATCGCCGCACGGTTCGAAGCGGGCTTGCCGGCGGACGCCTGAGTCGCCCACGTCACCACGAACACAGCATTCTCCCCTCCCTGAAAGGGAGGGGTTGGGGGTGGGTAGGCCGGCTTTGGTCGCCACCGTTCCGTGCAATGCGGAAGCCGACCCACCCCCGGCCCTTCCCTTCCAGGGAGGGGGAGCAGAAGGGGCCCCTTGACCCATCCCCCACCGCTGTGGTGATACCTCACCCATGACCGATCGTATCGACCGCAAGCTCGAAGAGCTGGGCCTCACCCTCCCGCAGGCTGCCGCACCCGTGGCGTCCTACGTCCCGACCGTGCTGGCGAACGGCACGCTCTACATCTCGGGCCAGTTGCCGTTCAAGGACGGCGCGCTGGTTACCGGTCGCGTTGGAGACGGCGTGTCGCTCGAAGACGCGCAAGAGGCTGCCAAGCTCTGCGCGCTCATGCTCGTCGCACAGATGAAGGCCGCTCTCGGCACGCTCGGTCGCGTCGAGCGGATCGTGAAGCTCGGCGTGTTCGTCAACTCGACCGGCGATTTCACTGACCAGGCGAAAGTCGCCAATGGCGCCTCGGACCTGATGGTTGCGCTGTTCGGCGATGCCGGCAAGCATGCGCGCGCGGCAGTCGGCGTTCCTGTCCTCCCGCTCGGCGCCGCTGTCGAGATCGACGCGATCGTTCAAGTTTCCGCCTGACGGACTTGTTCTATCGCGAAAGCGGGAGTCCAGGGTCGCCAACCGCAGCCCATGTGGCCCTCGGCTCCCGCCTTTGCGATAGAACAGCGTTTGGGACGGATGGCTGTTTTCCTTCGAGATAAGCTGACGCGCCCTTTGCTATCGGCACCCCGCTACCCCAAATGTCGCGGATGAACGCCGTCACAGCCCGCATCGCCCAAGGCGTCACCTCGATCGCGGCCGAGGATTGGGAGGCGTGTTCCGGCACCGCCAACCCGTTCGTCGGCCACGCCTTCCTCTCCGCGCTCGAAGCCTCGAAAAGCGTCGGTGGCCGTTCCGGCTGGCAGGCGCTGCCGGTGGTGGTCGATGGCCCCGACGGCAAGCCCGCCGCGATCGCGCCCGCCTATGCCAAGAGCCACAGCCAGGGCGAATACGTGTTCGACCAGGGCTGGGCCGACGCGTGGGAGCGGGCAGGGGGGCAATATTACCCAAAGCTTCAGATCGCAGCACCGTTCAGCCCGGTTCCCGGCCCGCGCCTGCTGCTCCGCGACCGCGAGCAAGCCCCTGCGCTGATCGCCGCCCTGGAGGCGGTCACCGACCAGAGCGGGCTATCCTCCGCGCACGCCACCTTCATCGACCCCGACGAAGTGGCGCTGTTCGAGGCGGCGGGCTGGCTGATCCGCCAAGGCACGCAATTCCACTGGAAAAACGACGGCTATGCGAGCTTCGACGACTTCCTTGCCGTCCTAGCCAGCCGCAAGCGCAAGGCTATCCGCAAGGAGCGCGCCGCCGCCGTCGAAGGCCTGACGATTCGCCACCTCGTCGGCGCCGAAATCACGCCCGCGCACTGGGATGCGTTCTGGGTTTTCTACCAGGACACCGGCAGCCGCAAATGGGGCCAGCCCTACTTGACGCGCGGCTTCTTCGACCAGATCGGCAAGACAATGGGCGACCGCGTGTTGCTCATTCTCGCCGAGCGTGATGGCGTACCGATCGCCGGTGCCCTCAACCTGATCGGCGACGACACGCTCTACGGCCGATACTGGGGCGCGACGGAGGAGGTGCCGTTCCTCCACTTCGAACTCTGCTATTACCAGGCGATCGACGCCGCCATCGCGCGCGGCCTGAAGACCGTCGAGGCCGGCGCGCAAGGCGAACACAAGCTCGCGCGTGGCTATGCCCCGGTCGCGACCTATTCCGCCCACTACATCCCCGACCCGAACTTCCGCCGCGCGATCGCCGACTATCTCGTCCGCGAGCGCGAAGCCGTCGCCGAACAGCAGGAGTATCTCGGCGAGCTTACTCCGTTCCGGCGGGGCGAGCAGCAGCAACCCGGTTGACGCGGTACAACAGGCTGGTGCCATCGCGCCGGATGAGCGTCAGGTCGCGGACCAGTTTCGAATCGAACTTCGGCGGGTGGATCAGCCAGACATAATCAAACGCATCGCGCGGGAATTTCTGCAGCGCGACGCCGATCGGCCGCCAGAACTGGCCACGGCACTTGATGTCGCTGACGATCTCGGACGGATCGTGAGCAAAGCCCTTCGCCGCCGGATAGTGCGTCGTCATCAACTGCGCGCCCGCCATCGACCACTGATCGTTGGTGAATGCCAGCCGCCGCTCGAGCAGCAGCGCCGGCACATGCTCGAGCCGCGAATAGGCCCAGTCGTCGCGACACCGCCGCCCGACGAACGACACGACGCGCGAGTGCTCGGGCACCGTATCGATCGCCGCGATCGCCTGGTCGTAGCTGCGATCGTACATTAGGTAGCTGACCGTCGTCCCCGCCAGCCGCACGCCGAAGAATGCGAAGCCCAGCACCGCAAGCACCGCCGCGCCGCGTAGCGACAGCCCGTGCCGCGGCCGCAGCGCGATCACCGCGATCCCCAGCATGAACGGCGCGAGTCGCATGTCGGCATAGGCCGAGCCGAACACGATCCGCGGCAACAGGACGTACACGATCGCGAGGAACAGCGCCGACAGGCTCAGGTTGCGCGAATATTCGATGGTTTGGTCGCGCACGCCGCGGAACAGGATCACGAACAGCACGGTCACCGACGCGATGTCGAACGTCATCCACCGATCGCGCAGGACCATCGTGATCCAGTTCATCTTCCAGCGCCAGTTGAACCAGTCCTGCGTCTTGCCGCCGACATGATCGCCCGAGCGCCAGACGATCATCATCACCATCGGCAACGCGAGCGGCAGGCAGTTCAGCCCCGCCTGGATGCACGCCTTGAACCAGCCATGCGCCCAGCTCTTGGGATCGCTGTCGCGGCGGATGTCGTGCTGGCGGATCAGCTCGGCGGAGAAGGCGAGCACGCCCAGCACACCCCAGCCGAACGTATGGCACAGCCACAACAGGCACGAGACGGGCACGAAGATGATGGTCCGGAGCTGCCGCCGGTCGAGGCGCCCCATCCGCAGCCACAGCGCGAACAGATTGAGCGCGAGCGCCATGCCGAGCGCAAAATTCACGAATCCGAACTGGAACGGATAGCTGTAGGCGAGCGGCAGCGCGAACAATGCGGTCGCGGGGATTCGCCCATGCACCTCGCGGGCGATCCACAGCAGCCCGGTCACGGTGAGCGCGGGGATCGCCATCACGATCAGCTTCACCGCCAGCTGCAACCCGAAGATCGGTGCAAGCGGCACGATCAACAGGTCGATGCCGAGGTTGCCGATCATCTGCCAGCGGAAGTTATACCACTGATTCAACCAGGGATTGTCGGCGATCGCCAACTGGACGCGGTACCGGCCCATATGCCCGGGGAGGTCGACCAGCGGCGGTATTTCTGGCCACAGCAACGGTATGATCGATGCGATCGCAACCGCGGCAACGAATGCGCGCGTCTGCCACCAATGCAGCTTTTCCCCCTGAGTAATCATATCGTCGAACCCTAGGGGCGGGTGGGCGCACTAGACAAGTGCGCGCACGACGAGTTGACGATCTTCCCCGCAAACTTCGACATTAGACTGAGGTCCGACGGGGAACGGGTTACTGGTCGCCCCTACTGATCACGCCGTCCGAGCAGGCGCAGCCGCAATGCGTTCAGCTTGATGAAGCCCGCCGCATCGCGCTGGTCGTAGGCGCCCTGGTCGTCCTCGAACGTCACGACCTTCTCCGAATACAGCGAGTTCGGCGACTTGCGGCCGACCACGTACACGCCGCCCTTGTAGAGCTTCAAACGGACGGTGCCCGATACCTTCTCCTGGCTGTGGTCGATCGCCGCCTGCAGCATCTCGCGCTCGGGGCTGAACCAGAAGCCGTTGTAGATCAGCTCCGCATAGCGCGGTGCCAGCTCGTCCTTCAGGTGCGCGGCGCCGCGGTCGAGCGTCAGCTGCTCGATACCGCGGTGTGCGAGGTGATAGATCGTGCCGCCTGGCGTCTCGTACATGCCGCGGCTCTTCATGCCGACGAAGCGGTTCTCGACGAGGTCGAGACGGCCGATGCCGTGGCGACGACCGTATTCGTTGAGCGTTGACAGCAGGGTGGCCGGGCTCATGCCCTCGCCGTTGATCGCGACGCCGTCGCCGCGCTCGAAATCGATCGTGATGTACTCAGGGACGTCGGGCGCGTCCTCGGGGTTCACCGTGCGCGAGTAGACATAGTCCGGGACCTCGTCCCAAGGGTTCTCGAGCACGAGGCCTTCGCTCGACGTGTGCAGCATGTTCGCGTCGGTCGAGAACGGCGCCTGGCCGCGCTTGTCCTTGCTGACCGGAATCTGGTGCTGCTCGGCGAACTCGATCAGGCGCGTGCGGCTCGTCAGGTCCCACTCGCGCCACGGCGCGATGACCTTGATGTCGGGCGACAGCGCGTAATAGCCGAGCTCGAAGCGGACCTGGTCGTTGCCCTTGCCGGTCGCGCCGTGGCTGACCGCGTCGGCGCCGACCATCTTGGCGATCTCGATCTGGCGCTTGGCGATCAGCGGCCGCGCGATCGAGGTGCCGAGCAGGTACAGCCCCTCGTACAGCGCGTTCGAGCGCATCATCGGGAACACGTAATCCCGCACGAACTCCTCGCGCAGATCGTCGACGAAGATGTGCTCGGGCTTGACGCCCATCATCTCGGCCTTGGCGCGCGCCGGCTCGAGTTCCTCGCCCTGGCCAAGATCGGCGGTGAAGGTCACGACTTCGCAGTTATACGTCTGCTGGAGCCATTTCAGGATCACGCTCGTGTCCAGGCCACCGGAATAGGCGAGCACGACGCGGTTGATCTGATCGGTCACGGGCAGAATCCTTCGGGCAATATCCAATGCCCGCGCCCCTATGCGCTGGGGGCCCCTCATGCAACCTGTGCATGCAACCGCACGCGTTAATGGCGCGTACAACCGAACCGGTCTATTCGCGCCGCAAATCCTCTGGAGTTAACCCACCGTGCTACGCCAAAGCCTCACCCTTCTCGTCCTCGCCGGCCTTGCAGGCCCGGCGCTCGCGCAGGAAACGCGCGCGTCTGCCTCGGCAAAGTTCAAAGCCGAGTTCGCCGCGTCGGATACCAACAAGGACGGCGTCCTCACGCGCGCCGAAGTGCAGGCACGGATCGGCAACATGAAGGTCGGCGGGCAGGGCCGTCCGGATCCCGTTCACGCCAAGCGTCTCGCCGACCTGTGGTTCACTAGCGCGGACAAGAACAAGGACGGCAAGGTCACGCAGGCCGAAGCGCAGGCTCTGCTCGCGGCGACCTTCGCGAAATACGACGCGAACAAGGACGGCAAGATCGGCGGCGACGAGCGCGCCGCGGCGAAGGCCGACGTGCAGGGCCCGCGCTAAAGCGCAACCGATCCCCCTCCCTGAAAGGGAGGGGTTAGGGGTGGGTCGGCCCGTTTCGCGAGCGTCGCTCATCCCAAGCAGCAGACCCACCCCCAGCCCCTCCCTTCCAGGGAGGGGAGCGGGTCAGCCCTCGCGCAAAGCCCGCTCGCCCTCGATCATGTAATCGCGCGTCAGCGGCAACGTCATCCGGCTCTTCGACAGCTGGATCTGGTAGTTTACCATCCCCCCGGTCCGAAACGCCGCCGCGGCGCCCGCCAGATAGAATGTCCACATCCGGTAGAACCGCTCGTCGTACAAAGCGACGATCGCGTCCTTCGCGGCCACCGTCCGATCATACCAGATGTCGATCGTCAGCGCGTAATGCACGCGCAGCACCTCGATATCGGTCGGGAACATCCGCAGCCCCTCATACCCCTTCACGATCTCCGACAATGCCGGGTTGTAGCCGCCCGGGAAGATGTACTTGGTCGTGAAGGTGTCGGTGACGCCCGGACCACCCATCCGGCCGATCGTGTGGAGCAGCATCACGCCGTCGTCGGTCAGCAGGTCGCGGCACTTGCGGAAGAACGCCTTGTAGTGCGCCGGGCCGACATGCTCGAACATCCCGACCGAGACGATCCGGTCGAAGCTCCCGGTCAGCGCGCGGTAGTCGATCAGCTCGAACTTCACCTTGTCGGCGACGCCAGCCTCCTCGGCCCGCCGCCGCGCGACCTTCAACTGCTCCTCGCTCAGCGTCACGCCCAGCACTTCGGCGCCGGTCTTCGCGTGCAGGTACAGCGCCATCCCGCCCCAACCGCAGCCGATGTCGAGCACGCGCATGCCCGGCTGGATCGCAAGCTTGGCAGCGATATGCGCCTTCTTGTCGTTCTGCGCCTGCTCCAGGCTGTTGCCAGCGTCAGTGAAGTACGCGCAGGAATATTGCCGGTCCGCGTCGAGGAACAGGTCGTACAGGCGATCGGACAGGTCGTAGTGATGCGCGACGTTCTTCTTCGACCGGCGCGCCATGTTCACGCGGTCGACGCGGTGGACGACCTTGTCGAGCAGCTTGATCGGTAGCGAGGGATTGAGCCCACCGCCACGCTCCCAAGGGCTGTTGCCCTTGAGCAGGTTGACCAGATCGCGAATGTCGCCGCGTTCGATGACGAGGCGCCCATCCATGAACGCTTCCGCCGCGCCCAGCGCCGGGTGGCGGACGATCGCGCCGGCGACGCCGGGCTGGGTCAGCCGGATCGTGACCGAGTTATACGCAGCATCGGGCTTGCCGAAATGCTTGGTCGTGCCGTCCGCGTGGATGAGCGTGAGTTCGCCGGTTTTAACCTGCCGCGCCAGGAAACGATCGAAAAGGGCCATGCCGCGTTAGCTAATGACTGGTACGGAATTGCGCTACCCCTCGGGGCGGCTCAGATGCCTGCGTACCAGTCATAATCCACGTTATCTTCCCAATAGCCCCCTTTGCCCTTGCCGATCCCGGCGAGGCTGACGACCGCGTCGATCGCCATGACGTATTTAGCGTGCTTGTAGCCGAGCTGTCGTTCGACCCGTAGCCGGACGGGCGCGCCGTGCGCGACGTCGAGCACCTGATCGTTCAACGCCCACGCCAGGATCGTCTGCGGATGGAACGCATCGACCAGATCGACCGATTCGTAATAATTCGCGCCGCCGAACAGGTCGGCGCAGGTGAACACGATGTAGCGCGCGGACTTCTGCAACCCCGCAGCGGTCAGCAGCGCACCGAGCTTCGGCCCCTGCCATTTGCCGATCGCGCTCCAGCCCTCGACGCAATCGTGGCGCGTGATCTGCGCACGCGATGGCATCTGGCGGAGTTGCGGCAGCGACACCGACAGCGGCCGATCGACCAGCCCACCGACCTTCAGCCGATAGTCCGCAAAATTGTTGGCGACCATCGTGGTATACTCCGCGGTCCCCGGGTTGCTCGTCCCGTTCGAGCGGAAGATCGGCGACATCTGCGCCGGGCTGAACTCGGGCGCGAGCGCGTTGCGGTTGGTCAGCGCGCGTTGCAGTCCGCGATTCATGTCCTCGCCCATGAACAGGATCTTCCGCGCCTCCGGGTTCGCGGCGATCTTGTCGCAGCCGGCCAGCAGCGCGCCTGCACCGATGCTCGCGCCCATGACGAGCGAGCGGCGGGTAATCAGCGAACTCATGCGACGTCCTCCGACGGGTGGGCGGGCACTTTCCAACGCCCGGTAATCATCGACCGCACCTCGTTCCAGGTCCCCGCAAGGATCACCAGCGCGAGATGCGCGATGATGAACAGCACCAGCCCGGTGGCGGCGATGAAGTGGATCGAGCGCGCCGACTGCCGCCCACCGAACACCTCAAGCAGCCACGGCCATGCCGCATCCATTCCCGGCGACATCGTCAGCCCGGTCAGGATCATCACCGGGATCAGTACGAAAATCGTCACCACGTACGACAGCTTCTGGAGGATATTGTACGCGCCCGGCTTCCTGGGATCGTGGAAGCGGAACGCGAGATGCTCCTTCACGTCGTGCGCCACTTCGCGCGGCGACAGGTCGGCCGCCCGCACGCGAAGATCGCGCTGGAAATGCTTGTTGATCAGGCTGACGATCATGAACCCGAGCAGCGCGAAGGCGAGCACCAGCGCGAACAGCAAATGCCAGCGCCGCGACAATGCCAGGTTGTAGCCCGCCGGGATTGTCAGGAGGTTGAGCAGCGACACCAGCCAGCTCGGCCACTGGTCGAGCGTCGTCCACGCGGTATCGAAATTCGCGCCATACCGTCCCCAATACAGCCGCGGATGTGCCTTGAGGATGCCGATCCCGCTGCCGATCATGATGAACATCGTCACCACCGTCACCCAGTGCCAGACGCGCGTCGCCAATCGGTGGCGCTTGATGACCGGGGTGCTGATAGTCGGGGCAGTGGGATCGTTCATGCTCGACCTTCGCTATAGGCAGTCGGACCGTGACATAGCAGGAATACATGTATGACCGAATGGCATTCTTACGAGCCCGCGAACGGCCATCGCCTGCCGCACGATCCCCTCAACGCGATCGTCGCGCCGCGGCCGATAGGCTGGGTCAGCACCGTATCCCCCGACGGCGTGCCGAACCTCGCGCCGTACAGTTTCTTCAACCTGTTCAACTACACCCCGCCGATCATCGGCTTCTCGTCGATGGGCTGGAAGGACAGCGTCGCCAATATCGAGGCGACCGGCGAGTTCGTCTGGAACCTCGTCACGCGCGATCTCGGCGAGGCGATGAACGCGACCTCGGCGAGCGTGCCGGCCGACGTCGACGAGTTCGCGCTGGCAGGGCTAGAGATGGCGGCCTCGACGAAGGTCAAGCCAGCACGCGTGGCCGCCTCGCGTGCGCAGTTCGAGTGCAAGCTCACGCAGCTGATCCGGCTTGAGACCAAGGAAGGCCGCGAGCTCGACCAGTGGCTGGTGCTCGGCGAGGCGGTCGCGATCCATATCGACTCGGCGATGCTGGAGAACGGTGTCTACCAGACCGCCCGCGCGAACCCGATCCTGCGCGGCGGCGGCCCTGCGGATTACTTTGCGATCACGGAGGATTCCTTGTTCAAGATGCGCCGCCCGGGGTGATAGAGGGTGCATGTTGCGATGCAGCATTGTGCCGCCGCAGCGACCCTGAGAAAGCGATACCCCATGAAACCTGTCGATACGCGCATGGCGCTGCTCGCGCTCGCCGTCGGCGGGTTCGCGATCGGGACCACCGAGTTCGCGGCGATGAGCCTGTTGCCGCAGTTCGCACGCGGGCTCGGGATCGACGAGCCGACCGCTGGGCATGTTATTAGCGCATACGCGCTAGGCGTGGTCGTTGGCGCGCCGACGATCGCGGTGCTGGCGGCGAAGATCGAGCGGCGGGTGTTGCTGATCGGGTTGATGACCTTCCTCGGGATCGCCAACGGCCTGTCCGCGCTCGCGCCGACCTATCATCTGATGCTGCTCGCCCGGTTCCTGAGTGGCCTGCCGCATGGCGCGTATTTCGGCGTCGGATCGCTTGTCGCGGCGTCGATGGTGCCGCGCGAGAAGCGGTCGCGCGCGGTGTCGCGGATGATGCTCGGGCTGACGATCGCGACGATCGCTGGCGTGCCACTGGCGAACGGCATCGGTCAGTGGTTCGGCTGGCGCTGGGGGTTCGGGATCGTCGCGATCATCGCGGCCGCGACGGTGGCGATGCTGTTTCGGTTCGCGCCGGTCTTGCGGCCTGCCAAGGATGCGAGCCCACTGGGGGAACTCGCTGCACTGCGTAACGGGCAGGTGTGGCTGACGCTCGCCATCGGTGCGGTCGGGTTTGGCGGAATCTTCTGCGTCTACACCTATCTCGCTTCGACGTTGACCGAAGTGACGGGCGTATCGTCCGCATTCACGCCGGTGGCCTTCGCTTTGTTCGGCGTCGGCATGACGATCGGGACTTTGGTCTGCGCGAAGGCGGCCGACGTGGCGCTGATGCCGGCGGCGGGGATTACGTTGCTGTTCGGGGCAGGAGCGCTCGCGCTCTACGCGCCGGCGACGCCGCATCTGTGGGCGATGCTGCCGGTGGTGGTGTTGATCGGGTGCGGGGGCGGGTTGTCGACGATTCTCCAGACGCGACTGATGGACGTCGCGGAGGAGGCGCAGACCTTGGCGGCGGCGCTCAACCATTCCGCGTTCAATACGGCCAATGCGCTTGGGCCTTGGCTTGGCGGGCTGGCGATCGCGGGTGGGTATGGGTTGCCGTCGACTGGGTGGGTCGGGACGGCGCTGGCGCTTGGCGGGTTTGTGATCTGGGCGGTGTCTTGGGGACTGGATCGCCGGCGGGTATGAATGATGTTCCGCCGAGTACTGTTCTCCCGCGAAGGCGGGAGTCCAGGATTGCAGGCGGTGGCGCTGGTGGCTCCTGGACCCCCGCCTTCGCGGGGGAACTGCTCTATTGAGGACGTATCGATCCTACCAAGCTGCCACCACCCCGGCGAAGGCCGGGGCCCAGTTCGGGGACGGTGCTAACTAAGGGCAGCGCATCGTTACAACGACCTTGCCAACTGGGCCCCTGCCTTCGCCGGGGTGGTGCAGATGGGTGTGGGTCGCGTTCGTACCGGAACGGGCGGTGCTAATCGTTCGTGAGGGGGCCGCTCGGTAAGTCCGTCAGCCCCGACCAATCACCGCGCGATGTCGCGCTTGGCGAGCTGCTTGTTCAACCCCAGAGCGATCAACGTGAACACCGCGCCCGAAAACAGGTACGCGCCGCTCGCCGCCAGCCCCAGCTTGCTCGTCAGCAACAGCGCCGCGAGCGGAGCGAACCCGGCACCGAACAGCCACGCCAAATCGGTCGTCAGCGCCGAGCCCGTATAACGATGCTGCGGCGACAGGCTCGAGGCGATCGCGCCCGAGGACTGGCCGAACGACAGGCCGAACAGCAGGAAGCCGACGCCCATGAACAGACGCTCGCCGACGTCGCCGCCATCGAGCAGCTTCGGTGCGGCGATTGCGAACAGCGCGATCAGCACCGCGATCGTGCCCAGCATCGTGCGACGCCCGAACCGGTCCGCGAGCAGCCCCGACACCAGCATCGCGCCAATGCCGATCACCGCGCCGATCACCTCGACCACCAGGAAGCGCGCCGGTGCCTCACGCGTGAACAGCACGACCCACGACAGCGGGAACACCGTGACCATGTGGAACAACGCGAAGCTCGCGAGCGGGACGAACGAGCCGAGCCAGATCGCCTTCCACTGCGATTGCACGGTCTCGACCACCGGTGCGGGCTCGAGCTCGCGCTTGGCGTACATCTCTTCAAACTCGGGCGTCACGACCAGGCGAAGACGAGCGAACAGTGCGACGACGTTGATCGCGAACGCCACGAAGAACGGATAGCGCCAGCCCCACGAGAAGAAATCCTCGGTCGGCAACGCAGCGACGAAGAACGCGAACAGGCCGCTGGCGACCAGCAGGCCGATCGGCGCACCCAGCTGCGGCAGCATCGCGTACCAGCCGCGATGCTTTTCCGGCGAGTTCAGCGACAGCAGCGAGGCGAGACCATCCCAGGCGCCACCAAGCGCGATCCCTTGGCCGATACGGAGCAGCGCGAGGATCGCGACCGACCAGTTGCCGACCGAATCATAGCTCGGGATGAACCCCATCGCGACCGTCGACGTGCCGAGCAAGAAGATCGAGATCGTCAGCTTGACGCTGCGGCCATAGGCGCGGTCGACCGCGATGAAGATTACCGTGCCGATCGGCCGGGCGAAGAATGCCAGCGCGAACACGGCGAACGAATACAGCGTGCCCTGCAACCGGTCGACATACGGGAAGACCAAGGTCGGGAACACCAGCACCGAGGCGATCGCATACACGAAGAAGTCGAAGAATTCCGAGGTGCGGCCGATCACCACGCCGATCGCGATCACGCCGGGCGTGACGTGCTCGCCGTCGCTGTGGATACTGCGAGCATCGGCTTCGAAGCTCGTCTCGGGGACTGTATTTGCACTCATTCTTCAACTCGCTCTTCAGGGCGCGAACCCGATGATACGCTGTTCCGGCGGATGCGGGCAGATATATTCCGCGCCAATCTCCCGCGCCCAATGCGGGCAGGGGTGATCTATGCTACTCCGGGCGACGATAAAGTCATGCCGATGTTGCAGTGCAGCGCCCATTGGACAAATTGTCCACTGTAGCGCAGCGCAACCGAGGCGTAGGGGGACCGAATGACCGTCGTGACACAGCTTTCCCGCACCAAAATCTCGGCTCGAAAATGGTTGGTGGCCATGCCCTTGGCACTGCTCACCAGCGGTTGCGACTGGGTAGTGATGTCGCCATCCGGCGATATCGCAGTGCAGCAGCGCGACTTGGTGCTGATCTCGACCGGGCTGATGTTGCTGATCATCGTTCCGGTGATTTGCCTGACGCTGTTCTTCGCGTTCCGGTATCGCCAGTCGAACAAGGCCGCCAAGTACGAACCCAACTGGGATCACTCGGTCGGCCTCGAGCTGCTGATCTGGGGCATCCCCCTGCTGATCATCATCGCGCTCGGTGCGCTGACCTGGACCAGCACGCACCTGCTCGATCCGTACCGCCCGCTCGGCCGGATCAAGCCGGACACGCCGACGCTCGCGAACAACGTGCCGGTCGGCAACCTGGTCGACAAGCAGCAGGCGGGCAACGGTCCGAACGGCGCCGGCAAGCCGCTCGAGGTGCAGGTCGTCGCGCTCGATTGGAAGTGGCTCTTCATCTATCCGGAATACGGCATCGCCACGGTCAACGAGTTGGCTGCGCCGGTCGATCGGCCGATCCGCTTCCAGATGACCTCGTCGTCGGTGATGAACGCGTTCTACATCCCCGCGCTCGCCGGCATGATCTACACGATGCCCGGCATGCAGACGACGCTGAACGCGGTGATCAACAAGCCCGGCAACTATGAGGGCTTCTCGTCCAACTATAGTGGCGCGGGCTTCTCGGGGATGCGCTTCCGCTTCCACGGCGTCAGCGACGCGGGCTTCGATGCCTGGATCAACCAGGTCAAGCAGCGTGGCGGCGGCCTCAATCGCGCGAGCTATCTCCAGCTGGAGAAGCCGAGCGAGAAGGTCCCGGTCCGCTACTACAATGCGGTCGAGCCGAACATGTTCAAGCTGGTCGTCGAGCAGTGCGTCCAGCCCGGCAAGGTCTGCATGTCGCAGATGATGCACGGCGGCAAAGGCGGGGGGGACTCGCACGCTGGCATGGCGATGCCCGGAGTCAATGGCGGCAAGGGCCCGCAGGACACCGGTCATCCCGAAGGCGCGTTGATGAAGGACGCGAACGAAAAGGGTAGCGGCAACCACTGGACCGCGCCTGCCGACATCAAGAAGGACGGCGCTAACGGCGCGCCCGGCTCGCAGCAGAACCGCAATCACACGATGCTGACCCCCTCCACCATGCCGGGCACGCGCCCCGTCGCGAACGGCTAGAGAAACCATCATGAACGACACCCTGTTGAAGACTATCTTCGGCCGCCTGACCCTGGAGTCGCTGCCGCTGCACGAACCGATCGTCGTCGCCACCTTCGCGATGGTGGCGATCGGCGGGCTCGGTCTCGTCGCCGCGCTGACCTATTTCAAGGTCTGGGGCTATCTGTGGAACCAGTGGTTCACCAGCGTCGATCACAAGAAGATCGGCATCATGTACATCATCCTGGCGATCGTCATGCTGCTGCGCGGGTTCTCCGACGCGATCATGATGCGCGCGCAGCAGGCGATGGCGTTCAACGGGTCCGAAGGATATTTGACCGCGCATCACTACGACCAGGTGTTCACCGCACACGGCGTGATCATGATCTTCTTCGTGGCGATGCCGCTGGTCACGGGGCTGATGAACTACGTCGTCCCGCTCCAGATCGGTGCGCGCGACGTGTCGTTCCCGTTCCTCAACAATTTCAGCTTCTGGATGACCGCGGCGGGTGCCGTGATCGTCATGATGTCGCTGTTCATCGGTGAGTTCGCACGGACCGGCTGGCTCGCGATGCCGCCCCTTTCTGGACTGGCGTATTCGCCGGACGTCGGTGTCGATTACTATATCTGGGCGCTGCAGATCGCGGGCATTGGGACGCTGTTGTCCGGCGTCAATCTGGTCGCGACCATCGTCAAGATGCGTGCGCCCGGCATGACCATGATGAAGATGCCGATCTTCGTCTGGACGTCGCTGTGCACCAACATCCTGATCGTCGCCGCCTTCCCGGTGCTGACCGCGGTTCTCGCGATGCTGTCGCTCGATCGCTACATCGGCACCGCGTTCTTCACGAACGACTCGGGCGGCAATCCGATGATGTACGTCAACCTGATCTGGATCTGGGGTCACCCCGAGGTCTACATCCTGGTCCTGCCGGCGTTCGGCATCTTCTCGGAAGTCACCTCGACCTTCTCGGGCAAGCGCCTCTTCGGCTACAGCTCGATGGTCTATGCGACGCTCGTCATCACGATCCTCGCCTATCTCGTCTGGCTGCACCACTTCTTCACGATGGGCTCGGGCGCGAGCGTGAATTCGTTCTTCGGCATCACCACGATGATCATCTCGATCCCGACAGGGGCCAAGATCTTCAACTGGCTGTTCACGATGTATAAGGGTCGGATCCGGTTCGAACTGCCGATGATGTGGACGATCGCCTTCATGGTGACCTTCACGATCGGCGGCATGACCGGCGTGCTGCTCGCGGTGCCGCCAGCCGATTTCGTGCTGCACAACTCGCTGTTCCTGGTCGCGCATTTCCATAACGTGATCATCGGCGGCACGCTGTTCGGCATGTTCGCCGGCATCAACTACTGGTTCCCCAAGGCGTTCGGCTTCAAGCTGGACAAGAAGTGGGGCACGGTATCCTTCTGGTGCTGGGTGGTCGGCTTCTACTTCGCGTTCATGCCGCTCTACGTGCTTGGCCTGATGGGCGTGACCCGCCGGATGCGCTATTTCGACGATCCGAATCTGCAGATCTGGTTCGTCATCGCCGCCTTCGGTGCAGCCTTGATCGCCGCCGGCATCGGTGCCTTCCTGCTCCAGATCTTCGTCAGCATCCGCAACCGCGAGGCGCTGGCCGATCACAGCGGCGATCCGTGGAACGGCCGCACGCTGGAGTGGGCGACCTCGTCGCCGCCGCCGGAGTACAACTTCGCGTTCACGCCGATCGTCCACGACCTGGACGCCTGGTACGACATGAAGGATCGCAAGCACGAGCGGCCTGTGACCGGCTTCAAGTCGATCCACATGCCGAGCGGCACTGGCACGGGCGTCGTGCTCGCCGGTCTCAGCGTGGCGTTCGGGTTCGCGATGATCTGGTACGTCTGGTGGCTCGCGGGGCTGGCACTCGCCGGTATCTTCGGCACCACCATCTTCCACACGTTCAACTATAAGCGCGACTTCCACATCCCGGTCGAGGACGTGATCGCCACCGAGAACGCGCGCACCCGCCAGCTCGCGACCCAGGGAGCCTGACGCGATGTCCGCAATACCCATGAAGGATGGCCTGAACGAGACCGAGAAGGTCTCGTTCTACGACATCGAGGAGCATGAGCATCCCGACGGCGCCAGCACGATGCTGGGCTTCTGGATGTACCTGATGAGCGATTGCCTCATCTTCGCGGTGCTGTTCGCGGCCTATGCCGTGCTCGGCAACAGCTACGCCGGCGGTCCCAGCCCGAAGGAGATCTTCGAGCTGCCGCTGGTGGCGGTGAACACCGCGATGCTGCTGTTCTCGTCGATCACCTACGGCTTCGCGATGCTGTCGATGGAGGAAGGTCGCCAGCGCGTCATGCAGATGTGGCTGGTCTTCACCGGCCTGTTCGGCCTCGCGTTCCTGTCGATCGAAATGTACGAGTTCGCCAACCTCATCCATGAGGGTGCGGGCCCGACCCGCAGCGCGTTCCTGTCGTCGTTCTTCACGCTCGTAGGCACGCACGGCCTTCACGTCACGATGGGCCTGATCTGGCTCGTCACGCTGATGGTCCAGGTCCAGAAGCACGGCCTGATCGCCGCGAACAAGCGCCGCCTCATGTGCCTCAGCATGTTCTGGCATTTCCTCGACGTCATCTGGATCGGCGTCTTCACCTTCGTCTATCTGATGGGCACCCTGCGATGAGCGATCCCCAAGCACCGGCGAACAATCCGCACGCCGATCACGACCATGACAATGGTGCAGCACACGGCACCCGTGGCAGCTACCTCAAGGGGTTCTTCCTCTCGGTCATCCTGACCGCGATCCCGTTTTGGGCGGTCATGACCGGCGCGTTCAAGGATCCGTCGACCGCGGCGCTCGTCGTGATGGTCTTCGCGGTCGCGCAGATCGTCGTCCACATGATCTACTTCCTGCACATGAGCGGCAAGTCGGAGGGCGGCTGGACGATGATGGCGCTGATCTTCACGATCATCCTCGTCGTCATCACGCTCAGCGGATCGATCTGGGTGATGTACCACATGAACACGAACATGATGCCGATGCAGGCCGCGGCAGACATGTGATGAGGACGCGACCGGGCCCTGCCGTCTATGTCGCAGGCCTGGTCGCGCTGCTGCTGTTCGCCGGGTTCATGGCGCTCGGCATCTGGCAGGTCGAGCGCCGCACCTGGAAGCTCAACCTGATCGAACAGGTCGCGGCGCGTGCACACGCCGCGCCGGTCGCCCCGCCCGGACCCGCTTCCTGGGGCGCGATTACCGCCACCACGGATGCCTATCGCCGCATCCGGCTCGACGGGACCCTCGACAATACTCGCGAAACGCTGGTCCGCGCGGCAACCGCGCTCGGTAGCGGTTATTGGGTCGTGACCCCCTTGCGGACCGCCCAAGGCTTCACCGTCCTCGTCAACCGCGGCTACGTCTCGCCCGAGCAGCGCGTCGCGCATACCAAGCCCAGCGGCCCCATCACGATCACCGGCTATCTCCGCATCACCGAGCCCGGCGGCGGCTTCCTGCGTCACAACGATCCCGCCACCGGCAAATGGTATTCGCGCGACGTTGCCGCGATCGCCAGCGCACGCGGCCTGTCGAACGTAGCGCCCTATTTCGTCGATGCGGACAAGTCCGGCACTGCCGCCCCGGTCGGCGGCCTGACGATCATCGCCTTCCCCAACAACCATCTCGTCTACATGCTGACGTGGTTCGCGCTCGCCGCGATGACGATCGGTGCGTTCGTCGTGTTCGTCCGCCAGGATGCGCGCAAGCGGCTAGAGGCGGCATGACCTCGGAGGCGGCACGCCAAGGCTGGCAACGCTGGCTCGCGCTCGCCACCGCGCGCACTGACGCGACCGGCAACGCCAACATGCGTCAGCTGGTGACGCTGCGCTGGATCGCGGTCGCCGGCCAGTTCGTCACCATCTTGTTCGCGCGCTTCGGTCTCGGCTTCGACCTCCCCCTCGTGCCGATGATGGCCGCGCTCGCCGCCGCCGTGGGCCTCAACCTCGCGAGCATGCCGCTGTACGGCTGGCGCAAGGGCGCGAACATCCAGCTGCTGCTCGCGCTGCTGTTCGACGTCGGCCTGCTCACCACGCAGCTTTATCTGGCGGGCGGCGCGACCAACCCGTTCATCTCGCTCTATCTGCTCCATGTCGTGCTTGGCGCGGTGCTGCTCGATCGCTGGTCGAGCTGGGCGATCGTCGCCGTCACCGCGGCGTGTTTCGGCGTGCTCACGCTCTATTACCGCCCGCTGATCCTGCCCCCCGATTACAGCGGCGAGTATTTCCTGCTCTACACGATCGGCTCGCTGCTCTGCTTCATGCTGATCGCGACGCTGCTGATGCTATTCATGACGCGTATCACCGGCAATTTGCGCGCCCGCGACACGCGCCTCGCCGACCTTCGCCAGCAGGCCGCGGAGGAGGATCACATCGTCCGCATGGGGCTCCTGGCATCCGGCGCAGCGCACGAACTCGGCACGCCGCTCGCATCGATCGCCGTGATCCTAGCCGACTGGCGCCGCATGCCGACGCTCGCGCAGGACGCCGACCTCCAGGCCGAGATCGTCGAGATGCAATCCGAGGTCCAGCGCTGCAAGGCGATTGTCACCGGTATCCTTCTATCGGCCGGCGAAGCGCGCGGCGAAGCGCCCGAGATCATGCCGCTCCACCAGCTCCTCGACGGAATCGTCGACGAATGGCGCGCGGTGCACCCGTCGGTCGATTTCGACTATACCACGCGAGTCGGCGACGATCCCCAGGTCGTCTCCGACCCCGCATTGAAACAGGTGATCGCCAACGTGCTCGACAACGCCGCCGAAGCCTCGCCGCATTGGGTCGCCTTCCGCGGCGAACGCACCGACGGCGACCTCGCGCTGATCGTCCGCGACCGCGGCCCCGGCTTCAGCGACGAACGGCTCGCGAGCTTCGGCAAACCCTATCAGTCGAGCAAGCGCGAACCCGGCCACGGCCTTGGCCTGTTCCTCGCCGTCAACGTCATGCGCAAGCTCGGTGGCGGCGTGTCGGTGGTAAACTGCGAAGGCGGCGGCGCCGAAGTCACGATCCGCATGCCCCTCTCCGCGATCGCGCTGTCATGACCGAACCGAAACTCCTGGCCATCGTCGAGGACGACGAGACGTTCGCCCGCACGCTCCGTCGTTCGTTCGAACGCCGCGGCTACGAGGTCATGCAGGCGGCCAGCCACGAGGAACTCGTCGAGCAACTCGCCGAGCGCACGCCCCGTTACGCCGTCGTCGACCTGAAGCTCGGCGGCGCGTCCGGCCTCGTCTGCGTCCAGACGCTCCATGCGCACGACCCCGAGATCCTCGTCGTCGTCCTCACCGGCTTCGCCAGCATCGCCACCGCGGTCGAGGCGATCAAGCTCGGCGCGTCGCACTATCTCGTCAAACCCTCGAACACTGATGATATCGAAGCCGCGTTCGACCGCACCGAGGGCAGCGTCGACACCGAATTGTCCGAACGCCCGACCTCGATCAAGACGCTCGAATGGGAGCGCATCCACACCACGCTCGCCGAAACCGACTTCAACATTTCGGAGACCGCGCGCCGCCTCGGCATGCATCGCCGCACGCTCGCGCGAAAGCTCGAGAAACGCCCGGTAAAATAGCCGCAACGCTTCGGCGAAGGCGCGCGTTGTCGTTCGATGCCAGCGCCAAAACCCTCACGACTCTGGCAGCCGAAGCGACTGCTTGCGACCCCGTCGGCGCTGACGTGGGATCACGGTGCCGAGATCGCCGCGCGCGCAACAGCGCTGGGCGTCCCGGTCACGACGCTACCGAGCGACCGCCTCAAGCTCGACTTCCCCGACGATTCCCGCCGCGCCTATGCCGAAGCCAAGGCCACGCTGGCGCTGGTCGTCGCGCCACCTTCGAAGCGGAAACTCCAGCCGATCGCCCCCAGCGCGGACTGGCGGATCGACCTCGCCGAGGGTTGCCCAGCGCATTGCGGCTATTGCTACCTCGCCGGCTCGCTCAAGGGGCCGCCCATAACGCGCGTCTATGCGAACCTCCCCGAGATCCTCGCCGAACTCCCCGCGCACCTCGGCCAAGGCACCGTCACGTCGCGTTCGACCGCCCGCGCGCACGAAGGCACCACGTTCGAGGCCTCCTGCTACACCGACCCGCTCGGCATCGAGCACGTCACCGGATCGCTCTCCGCGCTTATCGCGCATTTCGGCGCATGGGAGGCGGACGTACAGTTGCGCTTCACCACCAAGTTCGACGCGGTCGAGCCATTGCTGACGCTCGATCACCGCGGCCGCACCCGGATGCGCGCCTCGATCAACCCCGCCGCCTATGCACGCTTCGAGGGTGGCACCAGTCCGGTCGCAGCCCGCCTGCTCGCGCTACGAAGAATGGCGGACGCGGGCTACAAGATCGGCCTGACGGTCGCGCCGATCATCGCCGCCGGAGGCTGGCGCGAGGCGTATGGCGAGTTGCTTGCAGAGGCAGGCCGGGTGCTCGCCGATGTACCCGACGTGACGATCGAACTGATCACCCACCGCTACACCCCCGGATCGAAGGCAGTGCTCGAAACCTGGTATCCCGGCTCGTCGCTCGACCTCAGCATGGCCAACCGCACCGAGAAACGCACCAAGTTCGGTTCGGTCAAATATGTCTACGACGCCGACACGATGCGCGCGCTCCGCAGCTTCTTCCAGGATGAGATCGCCGCCAAGCTTCCGCAGGCCCGCATCCTCTACTGGACCTGACCGCCACGCCCACCGGCAACGCAGCGTTGCCATTCCCGACCTTCCGATCGCCGCGACCGCCGCCTACCTCGAGACTATGACACACACCCGCCAGCCCACGCTCTTCATCCCGCACGGCGGCGGGCCCTGTTTCTTCATGGACGACCCCGCCGGGAACTGGACCGGCATGGCCGCGTATCTCCGGTCGATAGCCGCCTCGCTGCCCGAAAAGCCCAAGGCGATCCTCGTCGTCTCCGGCCACTGGGAAACGCGCGGCTTCGCGTTCAGCGGCGCCGTAACGCCGCCGCTGATCTACGATTACGGCGGCTTCCCCGCGCATACCTACGAGTTGCGCTATGACGCGCCCGGCGATCCTGTCTTGGCCACTCGCGCCGCCGACCTGCTCCGCGGCGCCGGCCTGACCGCCAATGTCGACCCGACCCGCGGCCTCGATCACGGCGTCTTCATCCCGATGAAGGTCGCGTTCCCCGGCGCCGACATCCCGGTCGTCGAGATGTCGGTCGACCGCGATCTCGACCCGGCGCTCCACGCCGCCGCCGGCCGCGCACTCGCCCCGCTGCGCGACGAAGGCGTCCTGATCATCGGCTCGGGCATGAGCTTTCACAACATGCGCGGCTACGGCGACCCGCGTTTCACCGCGCCGTCCGAAGCCTTCGACCAATGGCTGACCGCCGCGGTCGAGTCCGAACCGACCGCCCGGGCGGAATTGCTAGCCAGCTGGGCCGAAGCCCCCGCCGGCCGCCTCTCGCACCCCCGCGAAGAGCATCTCCTCCCGCTGATGGTCGCCGCCGGCGCCTCCGATCAGCCCGGTGCGCAGGTCTACAACGAGCGCGTGCTGCAAACCGCGATTTCCGGCTACCGCTTCAACTAAAGGAATTCCCATGGCTCTTCCCGTCCTGCTCGCGATCTCCGGCAGCCTGCGCCGCGGCTCGTACAATACCGCGATCCTGACCACGCTTGGCGAAGCGATCACCGACAAGGCCGCGCTGACGGTCTTCGCGCTGAACGACGTCCCGCTTTACGACCAAGACGCCGACACCGACACGCCCCCCGCCGCCGTCGCAGCCCTGCGCGCGGCAATCGGCGCCGCCGACGGGATCGTCATCGCCTCCCCCGAATACAATCACGGCATGTCCGGCGTCCTGAAGAACGCGCTCGACTGGGCCTCGCGACCGCACGGCAAGGCGACGCTCACGGGCAAGCCTGTCTTCACGCTTACCTCGTCACCCGGCGCCGTCGGCGGCGCGCGCGCCCACGCGCAACTGAACGAGACGCTCGCGTCGATCGGCGCCCGCACCGTCCTGCGCCCACAAGCCGTCGTCGGCGCGGTCCACGAGAAGATCGCCGACGGTCGCCTGGCCGACCAGCGCACGCTCGACTTCCTCGTCGCCGGCATCGACGATCTGCTCGCCGACATAGCGCAGCCCACCACCGCAGACCGCGAGGCCTCCTGACATGCGCCAAATCCTCAACCAATATCCCGCCCAGCGCGACGACATCGCCGATCTCGTCACCCGCCGCCCGCTACCGGGCCCCGGCCTGCCGCAGGTCGATCCGTTCCTGTTCCTCAACCATCACGGGCCCCAGACCTACCGTCCCGGCAACACCGGCCTCCCGTTCGGCCCGCACCCACATCGCGGCTTCGAGACGGTCAGCTTCATCCTGAAAGGCGAGATGGCGCATCTCGACAGCGGCGGCCACGAAAGCGTCATCCGCGCGGGCGGCGTCCAGTGGATGACCGCCGGCTCGGGCCTGATCCACGCGGAAATCTCGCCCGCCTCGTTCAAGCGCGACGGCGGCCCGCTCGAGATCCTCCAACTCTGGGTCAATCTCCCCGGCCGCCTCAAGATGACCAAGCCCGCCTATACCGGCCTCCAGCGCGAGGACATTCCCACGATCCCGGTCGATGGCGGCACCGTGAACCTGATCTCCGGCACGTTCGCCGGACGACACGGCCCGATCGAATCCCTGACCGACGTCGCGATGATGACGATCGAACTCGAAGCCGGCGCCAGGGTCGACCTGCCAGCCCCAACCGGCCGCGCGGTCTTCTTTTACGTCGTCGCCGGCGCCCCCACGGCTAACGGCACGCCAATCAAGCCGCATCACCTCGCCACATTCGGCAACGAGGGCGACACGATCACCGTCACGACCGAAGCCCCCGCCACGATCCTCTACGGCCACGCCGACCCGATCGGCGAACCCGTCGTCTCCCACGGTCCCTTCGTCATGAACACCCGCGAAGAGATCGTCCGCGCGATCGAGGACTATAACGCGGGCCTGTTCGGCAAGCCGCCCGTCATTCGCTAGAGCGCTTTGCGCACCGGGGGCAGCGCGGCACAGATGTCGGCGCCCCCGGCAGGCACCGTAAAGAACGGCCCCGCCCGGTTCTCGCGCGAGGCGATCCACGCGACGAACCGCGGATTGTCCGCTGCGCGATATTCGAAATGCGGTCGTTCAGCGGCGGGCAGTTCGCTTGCGAGGCGTGCGGACACGATCGGGCTACGCTCCCCCTCGGTCTTGTAGAACCCCAGATCTCCCGTCCCGCGCGGCAGCGACGACAGCCACTCGACCCCGTCGATCACACGTCCGACCACCGCGATGTTCCGGTCCAGCGCCCGCGGCGAATGCCCGATGACGGTATAAAGCTCAGCGCCGCTCCCCGTGCTTGGCGGCAGATCGCGCGCGACGCCGACCATGCCATAGCAATGCGGCACCCACTCGGTCGCGCCATTGCCCGCCAGCGGCCACCCGTCGCGACTATACCCCGCCCATTCGGCATAAGGATCGCGCTGCGACAGCCGCGCCACCGTCGTCGGTCCTGCATGCGAATATTCCGCCGGTGGATTCGCGACGACGCCCGCGACCAACGGTTTCTTCTCCGTCGCATCACCCCATTGCGCGACGTAATTGTCCTGCAACCGGTAGACGCTCGTCCCAGCATCCCACCAATGCGCACGCGCCAACTTGCGTATGTTCGCGACGTGCACCGGCGCATAGCGAGGCGCGAGCCGCACGGTAAACCGGTGCCCATTCGCCAGCGTGAACACCACCAGCTCGTCGTCCGGCACCGCAACCCAGTCCGCCGCAACCGGATCGGACGGGAGCGTCGCGGCGGCCGGAACGGCTTGCGCAAGCATGGCAGCGAGAAGGATATTCAACATCCCCGCAGACTGCCCGAGGCCGTCCCCGCACGCAATCGCTTGCGCGCGCGCGAAACCCGCACTAGCAGACCCGCTTCCAGAGCAATGCGGAGCGGTGGCCGAGTGGTCGAAGGCGCTCGCCTGGAAAGTGAGTATACGTCAAAAGCGTATCGTGGGTTCGAATCCCACCCGCTCCGCCACTGGTTTCCCGACAGAGTCATTCGCGGATATGCGTTGCGAGAAACGATCTCGCAAATGGCCGGCTCCCTGACCACGGTGCTACTGGACTGGCGGCCTCGGCGAAGAGCGGCCGATCTCTCGGTGTTTCAAGTATCGGACAAAGCGGCGCGTCGCGCGTATCGGTCGACGGATATAAGAAACTTAGCGTCGGCCGAGCTTGGTGCCGGTATTACGAAAGCGATCGTAGCGGGGGCACGAAGGCGCGCGTCGACAGCGCAAGGTAGGTCTCAGTCTCCTTCAGCGGCAGTTGATCCGGTTGGACCAACGAGTGCCGCAAGCCGCTGCCCGGATAGCCAAGCAGCCTCGATCCGCGGCCCGAGGAGCCAGTCGCCGCAGGCGCCAAGCCGGATGTCCGCGTTCCAGAACGCACCACGGTCCAGCGCGTTGGTCTTCGCATACCGCCAGCGATGGACGCTGGTCGCGATGATGGCAGGCGACGCGGCACCGATGTGGTCGGCGAAGGCTGCGAGCAATGCCTGTTCGACGACGTCCGGCGTATCTTCGAGATGCGCGCGCGACCAGTCGGCACTGGCCTGAAGTACCCACGCCTCCGGTCCGGTCCGCCCGGGCTTGGCCGAGTTGCGGACGGCGGACCCGATCGCTCCCAAATTCGTCACCCGGTCGTATTCGAGCGGCACCGGACCATCGAACGCCGCCATGACGGTCCAGCACGGATCGGACACCGCGGAGCGGGCCGCATCGGCGAGCGCACCGTCGTGAGCCGCGATCAGGGGCGCGACCTGTTCGGCAGGTACCGCGACGATCGCCGCATCGAACCGTTCGTCGCCGATCCGCCATTCGCCGTCATGCGAGACGCTGTCGATCACCGTGCTCCATCGAACATCCAGGTCGCCCGCCATCGCGCGGACCGGCGCATTCATCGCCTGCGTCCCGACCCAGGCATCGGGCCCCGCAGGCGACCAGCGCGCGACGTGGCCCGCCTGCGCCCAACGATCGACCTGCGCGACGAACGCCGGATCGCGCGCCGTCAGATATTGCGCGCCGTGATCGAACGCGGCCTCGCCCAGCGGCGTGTCGATCCGGCGCGTCGACATCCTGCCACCGGGCCCGCGACCCTTGTCGAACAGGACGGGGTGATGACCCTGGTCGCGTAGTGCATGCGTACAAGACAGGCCTGCCATCCCCGCGCCGATGATCCCAATCCGCATGATACCCCCGTGCCGGCGCGCAACATCCCAGCGTGCAGCGGACCGGACATTCTCAAACGCGAGGATTGTCGATTGGAGCCGAACGAGCGCAGATTTCGTACCAGGTTGCCGGCTCCAGTATGAAGCTTCAGCTTCGGACATCTCCCCCACCGAAGACGACCTGGTTGCGCACGGCAGGTTGGAACAGGCCGTAGAGAAACGGCAGGTTGCCGCCGCTCACCGCATCGAGCGCGGCACGGTGTTCCGGCGGCAGGCGAAGACCGAGTGCGGCGACATTGTCGGTCACCTGTTCGGGCCGGCTCACGCCCATCAACGTCGATGCGACCCCCGGCTGCCCGACCACCCAGGACAACGCGACGCGTGCCGGCGTTTCGCCGATCTCGCCTGCGATGCGCTTGAGTGTTTCGAGGATCTGCCAGTTGCGTTCGGTGAACAGCGTGTCGCCGAACGGATTGTCGCCGTCGAGCCGCTTGTCGTCCGCGGGCCGCGCGGTGTCGTCCGACCCGGCCTGGTTGGGGACGCCTCCCGCCCGCTTCGGACCCGCCTCGACGGTGGCGCGGTCGTACTTGCCGGTCAGCAAGCCATAGGCGAGGGGGCTCCAGGGAACGAGGCCCATGCCCGCCGACCGCGCGAGCGGCAGGTGCTCGGCCTCGACGCCGCGTTCGACCAGCGAGTAGAAATATTGCAGGCCGATCGGCGCCGGATGACCCTGGACGCGGGCCAGGGTGGCGAGTTCGGCGACATACCACGCTGGCGTATTGGATATGCCCCAATAGCGGACCTTGCCCGCTGCGACGAGCGCGGTCATCGTCCGCAGCAATTCCTCGGCGGGGGTGACGCCGTCCCAGACATGCACCCAGTACAGGTCGATGAAGTCCGTCTTGAGCCGGCGGAGCGAACCCTCGACCGAGGCCACTACGTGGCGCGCGCCATTGCCGCCCGCATGATAGCCGCGGCCGGTAGCGAACCCGGATTTCGTCGCGATGACGATCCGGTCGCGCGACGATTGCGCGGCGACGAACGCGCCGACCATCTCTTCCGATCGGCCCCCCGCATAGACGTCGGCGGTATCCACGAAATTGCCGCCGAGATCGGTGTAGCGATCGAACACCGCGCGGCTGCCGCGCTCGTCCAGCCCCCAGCGCGGCGTGCCGAAGGTCATCGTGCCGAGCGCCAGCGGGCTGACGAGCAGGCCGGAGCGGCCAAGTGGACGATAGGTGTCGAGGTTCATGATGGCATCCTGCACTGTGTCGCCTCCAGATGGACGCCGGACCGCCCGAGGATTAGGTCGTCTGGGGCGCATGGGTTGCTGAAGGATGTTCACGAATGGATCGCGATCTCTGGTCGGGTCTCGCGGTGTTCGAGACGATCGTCGAGGCTGGCAGTTTCGCACGGGCGGCGACGCGCCTTGGGTTGTCCGCCTCGGCGCTCAGCCACGCGATGCGATCGCTCGAGACGAAACTGGGCGTTCGACTGCTCGACCGCACCACCCGGTCGCTGGCGCCGACGCCCGCAGGCGAGGAACTGCTGGCACGGTTGAGGCCGGCGATCGCCTCGGTCGCGGGCGCGCTGGCCGATCTCGACAATGTCCGCGAACGACCGGCGGGGCGGATCCGCGTCAGCGCGCACCGGGTTGCCGCCATCTACGCCATCCTGCCGCGGCTGACCGACTTTGCGCGCGCCTATCCCGACATCGCCGTCGAACTGATGGTCGATGACGGGTTCGTCGATATCGTCGCCGACCGCTTCGATTGCGGCGTCCGCCACGCGCAGAGTTTGCAAGCCGACATGATATCGGTCCGGATCAGCGCGCCGGTGCCGCTCGTCTTCGTTGCAGCACCGTCCTATCTCGCCGGGCGTGCCGCACCGGTCGATCCCGACGATCTCTCGGCGCATCGTTGCCTGTGTTACAGGTACACGTCGTCCGGGGTGGTCCACCGCTGGGAATTCGAACGGGATGGCCGGACGTTGGAACGATCGGTCCGCGGCGACTTCACGACCAACGACATCGACGTGATGCGCGACGCCGCGGTGTCGGGGCTGGGCGTAACCTGCCTGCCGCTGCCGCACGCCGCGCTGCACCTGGCCGACGGCACGCTGGTCGAGGTGCTGGCCGGGTGGGCACCCACGCTGGCACCGAACCATCTTTATTATCCCAGCCGACGCCAACCCACCGCCGCCTTCCAGGCCTTCGTAACGGCTATGCGCGCTTGATTGCATGCACGCCGAGGTTGGCTCGCGGAGCGACGGATAGTCGAATGCAGGTGTATCAGCGCGCTTGAATCAGGCTGTCGAGCAGGACCGGCGCGAAGTCGTGAACATCGACGCCGACGTCGAACTGGCGCGGCATCGGTTTCAGCCGACCATGGCTGTGACCATGCAGGTTCAGCGCGCCGCGGTGCTGCCCATTCCAGCTTCGGAACGGATAATGGCACAGGACAAGCTGTCGGCCATCCAGCTCGATTTCCGCATAGTCGCCGACGCTCGCCCATCCGTGCGCCGCCAGCGTCGCATCCGGATCGTTATTGCCACGCAGCAGGTGCTTGCTCCCGTTCAGTCGGGCGAGCAGTTCGGCGACATCCGTCGGGCGACGTGCCACGTCGCCCAGGTGCCACACCACGTCATCGGGGCCGACGACGGCGTTCCAGCGCTCGACCATCGCCGCATCCATTTCGGCGGTGTTGGCAAACGGTCGTCGCGAGATGTTGATCGTGCGATGGTCGCCGAAATGCGTGTCGGCCGTGAAGAATACGCTCATGAGCGCCGCGACGTCCGTTCGTCTGTCATCACGTAGGAACGAGCACCAGCGTCAAAGGTTCGGCGCGATAGCGGCGTGACGCCGGACCCGGGCGTCTTACCCGAACGTCTTACAATGCGTCGAACGTGGACTATCTCGCGGCAACGCATGACGACCGACCGACCCTTGATCCTGGCAATAGGTGACAGCCTGATTGCCGGTTACGGCCTGCAGGCTGCCGATAGTTTTCCCGCACGGTTGCAGGCATCGCTGCAGACGGCACATCCTGGCGCCCGCGTGGTGAACGCCGGGGTGTCGGGCGATACCACTGCCGACGTGCTGCGGCGCCTGCCCCGCTTGCTGTCCGCGCTCGACCAGCGGCCCGTACTCGCGATCCTTCAGGTGGGACCGAACGATGTCCTGCGGCAGATCCCGGTGGCGCGTACGCGGGCGAACCTCGAGCAGATCCTGCTGAGCCTGGGTAGCTGCGGCATCCCCGTGTTGCTGACCACCGTCGATCCCCCGGCGTTCATCCGTGATCGCGCTGCGGCGTATCTTGGCATCCACGCGGGGTTGGCTGCCGAGCATGGCGCGACCGTCTGGCCGTTCTTTCCGCCCGGCGTGTTGGGACATTCCGCTATGGTACTGGCGGATCGGGTGCATCCCAACGCCGCGGCGATCGCAGCGGTGGTCGCGGCGATCCTGCCGACCGTAAAGCGGATGCTGTAGTGCCCGTGTTCGAGCGCAACCACGGGCGTTCCCGGATTTCAGCTATGAGGCCGAGTGAGTCATGGTGACGGAGCCCAAATGGTTGAAAGCCGCGCGCGCGAAGCTGGGCACGAAGGAAGCCGCCGGATCGGCCAACAGCGCAACGATCCTGGGTTGGGCGAAGCGCCTGGGGACGAAGATCCTCGGGATGGTCTATAATGCCGACAGCGTCCCGTGGTGTGGGGTGTTCGTCGCCTATTGTCTTCAGGAGGACGGTATCGAGCAGGTCGCTATCGCGGTGCGCGCAACGTCATGGTCGACATGGGGCTCGGCACTGCGGCCGGAGCGGTTGGCTCCCGGCGCGGTGCTGGTGTTCGAGCGTCCGGGGGGTGGGCATGTCGGGTTCTATGTCGGCGAAGACGCGACCGCGTATCACGTCCTCGGCGGCAACCAGGGCGATACCGTCAGCGTAGCCCGGATCGCCAAGGACCGCTGTATCGCGCGACGATGGCCATCTGGCCGTCCCGTCATCGGCAAGCCGGTCCAGATGGCAGCAAGGAAGCCGATCTCCACCGACGAGGCCTGATGCGTCGGGCGACGGCCTGACACGCAACCACCTGGTCGTAATGCGACCGCTGACGACCGCGCCGGCAGGTCAAATCTGCACCAGCGTACGCCGTCGCGTCAGCCTACCGGATGCCGAACCCCGCCGTGCTGTTTGCGCCATCGTCGGTTCGCTCGCGACCGGCCAGGACGTTCTCGAGTTCGGCGAGTGAATGCGGCACGTCGATGTGCTGCGCTCCCAGGAACAGGCGTGATCCATCGCCCTCGGGTACCGCGTGGGTCAGCTTGTCGATATCTACCAGCGCCTTGCCCTGCGGCAGGATCTCGATCTGAACAAATCGCATGTCATTTCCCATCTTGCGTCTGACGGCTCGATTGCCACGCAGGCGATAACGCACGGCTGAACTACGCAATTTTTGTCTCTGCGTCCTCCGACATCTATTCGGTGCGTTGCAGCAGGTCGGCCAGGTCCTGCTTCCAGAACCTGGCTGCAGTGTGGGTGCCGTGGCCACGCGTGTCGGTGCTCTCCGGAATCATCCGGAATCGCGCGCTTTTCATGCGGGCAACGGCGCGTTGTGGGTAGTCGAGATTGCGCGGGTTGATGAAATCGTCGGCCGAGTTGATCCAGGTCGTCGGGGCGGTGATCGCCTCCAGCCGCGACCAGGGCGAATAGGTCCGCGAGGCATCGAGTTGATACACCAGGTCATTGGCATCCGTTCCGTCGATCGACGCCGCGACCCGCTGCTCGGCAAAGGCCTCGGCGGCATCGCGCCCGGGATATTGTTTCTGGAAGAATAGCGGCGCACCACCGGCGACGAACAGCAGGCTGGCGGCGGTGCGCAGGCCCTGTACCGGTGGCGTCCGGTACTCGCCGCCCGCCCAGGCCGGATCGGCCTTGATCCCGTCGATCGCGAGCTTGCGCCACATGCGGTTCAGCCCGGCGATCTCGACAGGTTCGCAGGCGAGCGGCATGAGCGCACGGGCGAACTCGGGGTGCGTCTCGCCCCAGACCAGGCTGTGCATGCAGCCCATCGACGTTCCCATGATCAGCCGCATGCGGCGGATGCCCAGGCCGTCATGGAGCAGCCGGTACTGCGCCTCGACCATGTCGTCATAATCATAGTGCGGGAACCGCATGTGCAGCCCGTCGGACGGCTTGGAGGATTTGCCGTGTCCGATCCCGTCGGGAAGGATGATCCAGTAGCGCGTGATGTCCAGCGGCTGACCCGGGCCGTAGAGTTCGTCGGCGAACTGCGGGCTGAGGAACTGGCGGCCGGTGCCACCCGTACCGTGCAGGACCATCACCGCATTGTCGATTTCACCCCGCGCATTCCGGTGCGGCTGCCCCAGCGTCGTATAGTTGAGGCGCAGTTCCGGCAGAGTCTCTCCCGAGCGGAAGCGAAAGCGGCGGACCGTGAACTGCGCGTCGCGTGCCGGCCATTTCGACGTGGACGGGGCGGTCTTGACCGCGGGCGTAAGCGGCGGCGTCTGGGGGACGGCGGCCTGGAGAAGCAGGAGCGAGAGCAGGAACGACATGACCTATCGTTGCGTCTAAGCGGACCGCGCGCAAGTGGTGTCCCGATACACAGGGGCGAACGTTCGGAGGCCGGGCTTCGATGATGACGCGGCAAACCCGAGGTCGGGATCCGGATTCCAGCGCGAGGACCTCAGTCGTGAAGGCCCGCCACGCCAAGTGTCCCCAGGTTCAAGGTAAGCTGCAGGTTCAGCGCATTGTCCATCTGGGCGCGTGCGCCACCGCGCGCGAACCGATACTGGTTGAGATAGCCGACATCGGCCGTCACCGCCTCGCCGATCGGGAAAGCCAGCCCGACGATGTTGCGCATGCGTTCATACCCGGCGCGCTGGCCCCAGGTCGTACTGTTCGGCAGGAAAAAGCTCTCGTGGCTGACGAACAAGGCCAAACGCTTGGGTCCGAGCGGCAAATTGTACCGCAGCAACGGCCGGATCCGGAAGCCGATCTCGCTACCGTCGGGGTTGAAGCGTTCGTCGAGTCGCAATCGCCCGGCAAAGCGCCCGCTGGTGACCACGATCTGCTGGCGGAGCCGGTCCTCGTCCGGCGCGAGGTTGCGACTGTGAAAGCCGACATGGCGGTAGCCGAATCCAAGCTCGACGCCCTTGGCCAACTGCCAGCCGAGGAGCGCACCGAATTCGGTGGTGTAGATCCCGTCCTGGCGGTCGCTGGTCCGCGCAATCTCCTCCAGCGTCACCCGCAATTTGGGTGCGATGGGAACGACCAAGTTGAGCTGCTCCCACGCCTGCGTATCCTGTTGCTGTGCCCAGGCGGGGGCGGCAACCAGCAACAGCGGCAAAACCGCCAGGGATGGAGCGCGAGACATTGCATGGTGTTGGCACGGCTTTGCCGATGCAGGCAATGGACTGGCGTCGCCTCGGTCCTTTTCATCGATTGCATGCCTGGCAACAATCGTGTGACGCTACGGTGTAGCTCGGCAGCCGCTAAATCGGTTGCGAGAAGATGTGTCTGAAACTGATAAGGCCGGCCCCATGGTTGTGACGCGACATGGTTGAAGGCGGATCGCTGCGAACGATAAGCGTCGGGATCAGGGAGGTGCTGGGTGCACCCCTGCCTGGCGAACCCGCCAGGGGCGACGTGCGAGCGCTTCTGCTGGGTACGCGTATCGATACCCGCAATTTGCAGGACTTCGCGGAGCCCGAGACCCTCAACCTGTCGGGGGTCGGGGCCGCGTTCGTCTTTCGCTACGGTGTCCTGGTGCTGATCGGGGCGGCGGTCGAAACCGAGCGTCGGTTCATCGAAACCCTGTCCGAGCACATCATCGATCCGCTGGCCACGCCCGAAACGGAAACCGCCTGGATCGAGATTTCCGCGGACCGCGAGGAAACGGTCAGCGCAGACGGACACATACGATTGAGGGAGGCGTCGCGGGAACGCTTGTTGCTGACGGCCACCGTCGTCGCCCGGAGCGTCGTCCTCGCGCGGGATGAAGGCCGTATTGCCGAAGCGTTCGATCGCGTGGAGCCGCTCATCAACGAACTGCGCATCCACGGTCGTGCGGTGATGCCGATCCGACGCGTCATGCAGAGCATCGGTGACGTTCTCGCGGCGCAGCACCGCGTCGTCGGCCGGGCGCAAATCTCCGAGAAGCCGGACCTGCTCTGGGATCATCCCGAACTCGACCGGCTTTACGGGCGTCTCGAAGCCGAGTTCGAACTGGGCGACCGCGCACGCGCCATGGAACGCAAGCTCGAGGTGATCGGCGACGCTGCCGAATGGCTGCTCGACCTGGTGCAGGACAAGCGCTCGTTACGGCTCGAGCTTGCCGTAATCGGGCTGATCGCGTTCGAGGTCATCCTCAACATCTACGAATTGTGGCGTCACTGACGACGACACGCCGCCGGACCGGGCTTTAGTCCGTTCATCGCACCACCTCGCGGGCGATAGCGCGACGAGTACCACAGAACCTGCGGCCCCGCCTCGCATGCAGACGATCGGCTCAGTTCGAGTGTTCGACGACCCAGCCCGCCGGCGTACTCCGCATCGACGTCTTGCAGTAGCGGCAGATGCTCGTATCCGCGCCGCGACCCTTGAAGATGGTGTGTCTGCGAGACCGACGATGTATGCCGATCATGCATTTGGCGCGTCCGATAAGTCTTTGAAACATCGCGATCTCCTCGATCGCAACGTAACGCCCGCCGGGACGCCCGCGATTAAATTCGCGGTCATTCAGGTCCCGAAATAGAACATCTGCGCTCGTGATCCACAGGAGGCCGCCGAGTCCAGATTGCCCCTCATATTCAGCACCGAGCGAGTTTCTCTTCCCACCCAGCCCTGCCCGCGCGCTGCGTTATTTCGGATGCGATGCTGCCATTGCCGATCATCCTAAATCGAGGGGGATGACCTTGCTTCTGACTGGGCGGCCAAACATGCTTCATGGCTTGCTTACCAATCCGCGCTACGGATCACCGCTATGGATCACGACGCTCAGCTTGCCGGTACGGCCGAGACCGACCCTCGCCCGCAGTCGGCGGTCAGTCACGGCGCGGGTCTGTCGGGACTCGTCGGGGTGCTTGTCTGGATCGGGGTCGCGCGACACTACGGCATGGACGGGCCATATTCGGCGCTCGTCAACGTCGTCGCCTGCGGGTTGCCGATGATCGTCTGGTCTTTGCTGGTCGACAAGGTTCATCGCAATCCCAGTACCGGGATCGACTGGTCAGCGGGCCGGCCGTGGCGCGAGACGCTCGACACCAGTCTGACCAAGCTGGCTGGCTTATGGGCGACCTGGGCGGGGATCGCGGTGATCTACGGTGCCGGGCGATTTTACTGGGAAGGCAATTTCGCGTTTGCGATGTGGTGCTTCACCAATGCCGCACCGATCCTGTTCGTCGCGTCGATCCCCTATGTGCTGTGGATTGACCGCTATCTCGTCGAGCCGCGCGACGGCGCCTGGCATCTCGGCGCGTGGTTGACCGGGCAGGCCGGCGTCGACCGCGAGGCGATCTACGGCCATCTGCGCGCATGGGGGGTGAAGACGTTCTTCCTCGCCTTCATGCTGGCGATCGTCCCGCCGGGCTTCGGTAATTTCGTCCGCGGCGACGTCGCGTCGGTGCTGCGTGATCCGGTCGCGCTGTCGGGCTGGCTGGTGACGCTGATGTTCCTGATCGACGTGGCATTCGCGACGGTCGGCTATCTGCTCACGTTCCGGCCGCTCGATTCGCATATCCGCAGCGCAAATCCGTTCGCCGCGGCCTGGATGCCGGCGCTCATGTGCTATCCGCCGTTCATCCTGATGACCACGGGTGGCCCGCTCGATTATCATCCGGGCACGTCGGACTGGGCATACTGGTTTCAGGGGCATCCGATCCTGCTGGCGCTGATCGGCGCGGTGCTGGTCGGGCTGACCGCGATCTACGCCTGGGCGACGATGGCGTTCGGCTTTCGCTTCTCGAACCTCACCAACCGGGGGATCCTGACGCATGGTCCCTATGCCGTGTCGCGGCATCCGGCGTATCTGTCGAAGAACCTGTTCTGGTGGATCTCGACGATCCCGGTGCTGACGCTCGGCAGCATGGTCGACGCGGCCCGTGCGACGCTGCTGATGGCGGCGGTCAGCGGGGTGTATTATTGGCGCGCGAAAACCGAGGAGCGGCATCTGAAGCTCGACCCGGATTACCGCGTTTATTTCGACTGGATGTCGCGCAACGGCCTGGTGCCGCGGTTGTTCGCGAAGCTGCGCGGCTAATTCCCCTTCCGCTTGCGGGAGGGGTTAGGGGAGGGGCTGACCTATGCCTCTAGCGCGACGTCCGCGGCCAATCCCTCCCCCGCCCTCCCGTAAACGGGAGGGGAGCAATCAGAAGCTGGCTTCGTCATAGACCTTCGACACGTCGCCGTTCCAGGCGCCGTTATAGCGCTCCAACAGCACTTCGGCGGGCACCTTGCCGCTCCGCACGATCTCCCGCAGCGGATCGAGGAAGCCGGTCTCGTTGTCGCCAGCCCGATTGAACCGCGCGCGCGCCGACAACCCGGCGCCCGCGATGTCGAGCACCTGGCCCGCGATATCACGCAGCGTGCCACCACCCGCGATCGGCGCGTTCAGCGCGAGCCTCGGCACCGCATCGCGCAACGCCTGGCGCTCGTCGATCGTCCAGTCCTTGACCAGGTCCCACGCCGCATCGAGCGCACCCTGATCGTACAGCAACCCGACCCACAGCGCCGGCAGCGCGCAGATGCGGTTCCACGGCCCGCCATCCGCGCCACGCATCTCAAGGAACGTCTTCAACCGCACCTCGGGGAAGGCGGTCGACAGATGGTCGGTCCAGTCGTCGAGCGTCGGCTTCTCGCCCGGCAGCACCGACAATTCGCCCTTGAGGAAATCACGGAACGAGAGGCCGGCGGCATCGATGTACTTGCCCTCGCGGTAGACGAAGTACATCGGCACATCGAGCGCGTACTCGGCGTAGCGCTCGTACCCGAAGCCATCCTCGAACACGAACGGCAGCATGCCGGTGCGATGCGGATCGGTGTCCGACCAGATATGGCTGCGATACGACAGCATGCCGTTGGGCTTGCCTTCGGTGAACGGCGAGTTCGCGAACAGCGCGGTAGCCAGCGGCTGAAGCGCCAGCCCGACGCGGAATTTCTTCACCATGTCCGCCTCGGACGCGTAATCCAGGTTCACCTGGATCGTGCAGGTCCGCAGCATCATGTCGAGCCCCATGCTGCCGACGCGCGGCATGTGCCGCAGCATGATCGCATAGCGCCCCTTCGGCATCGTCGGCAGTTCCGCGCGCGTCTTGTCCGGCCACATGCCGAGCCCGAGAAAGCCGATGCCGAGCTTCTCGCCCGCGGCCTTCACCTGCTCCAGATGGCGCCCGGTCTCGGCGCAGGTCTCGTGCAACGAGTCGAGCGGCGCGCCGGACAGTTCGAACTGGCCCGCGGGCTCCAGGCTGATGCTGCCGTCGGGCCCCGACATGGCGATCGCGTTTCCGCCCTCCATGACCGGCTTCCAGCCATATTGCTCCAGTTCGCCGAGCAACGCGCGGATGCCGCTCGGCTCGTCATAGGACGGCGCGTGGTGATCGCCGTTCGCATAGACGAACTTCTCGTGCTCGGTGCCGATCCGCCACGCGTCCTTCGGCTTTTCGCCGCCCGCGAAGCTGGCGATCAACTGGTCGCGCGACTCGATCGTCGGGCTGGTCTTTTTCGGAGCGGGAATCGTCGTCATCGCCGCGCCTTACGCGTCGATGAACGAGGGTGCTAGAGGGTATCCGGACCAATCGGTAGCAATGTCGTATCGATCATTCGTCGCGCCAATCTCCCGCCGCCGCCATCCACAAGGCAACGGCCGCCCCCGCCGCGGTTTCGGCGCGAAGGATCCGCGGCCCCAACCCGATGCCGACCGCGTTCGGATGCGCGCGAATCGCCTCGCGTTCATCGGCATCGAAGCCGCCTTCGGGCCCGATCAGGATCGCCGCCGGACCGGGCCGCGACCGCATCGCTTCCAGCGCCGGCACTCCGCCGGTCTCGTCCGCGAAGAACAGCGCGCGGTCCTCCGGCCAGTCGCGCAGCAATGCGGCGAGCTTCACCGGCTCGGCGACTTCGGGCAGCGCGGTGCGCCCACATTGCTCGGCCGCCTCGATCATCTGAGTACGGAGGCGTTCGGTATTAGGCTTGTCGACGATCGTCCGCCGCGTGACCACCGGCACCAGCCGCGCGACGCCAAGCTCGCACGCCTTCTCCGCCATCCAGTCGACCCGGCCCTTCTTGAGCGGGGCGGCACACAGCCACAGATCGGGCACGTCCTCGCGCGGCCGCAGCAACTCGGTCACGTCGAGCACCAGATCGCGCTTGCCGACGCTCGACGCCACCCCGAGCCACTCTCCGGTCCGATCGTCGAACAGCTTCACCGGATCGCCCACTTTCATCCGCATCACCCCGACGAGGTAGTGCGCGGCGGGGCCGTCGACGTGGAGCGGACCAGCCGAAAGCGGTGTATCAACGAAAAGGCGCGGCGTGGATTGCGGCGGCCAGGCTGGGGTTGCAGGCATAGCTCGCCTCTAGCAAATCCTCCCCGGCACGGGGAGGGGGACCAGCGAAGCTGGTGGAGGGGGGCTTCCACGCAAGAGGCGCTTGCATTTGGCACTTCCGTCAGCGTTACGCTCGCGGCGATCCCCCTCCACCCTTCGCCGACGGCGAACGGTCCCCCTCCCCGTGCCGGGGAGGATGGCACTTCTCGCTCCCCTCCCTGGAAGGGAGGGGCTGGGGGTGGGTTGGCTCGGAACTGCCGGCACGTCCGCCAAGCAGCCGACCCACCCCAGACCCCTCCCTTCCAGGGAGGGGAGAAGATTAGCGCTTCCGGCATACGCGACAAGTCAGATCACCGCTTCCGCCGCGCCCACATTTTCCGCGCGATCACCCAAGTCACAACCAGGACCACAACGCCAAGGATCAACACCCCTGCAACCGCCCCTGCGACCCGGAATATCCCCCAGAACAACGCCTCGACGAAGCGGCCGACCGCGACCGAGAGGCCGATCATGCTGGAGGGTCCGAACGCGTCACGCCTCACCGGTACCCGGCAAAGGCTTGCGCGCCAAACCCCGTCTTCCTACGCCCCCATCATGCAGACCAAGCCGAGCCACGCTGAAATCGTCCCCGACAGCGAGCACAGGGGTTTAGTCGGCCGCCTTCCGCCAACCCTCCGCGGCCTCGCGCTGCTCGCCCGCTTCGATCGCCCAATCGGCTGGTGGCTGCTCTTCTGGCCCGGCGCGTGGGGCGTCGCGCTCGCCGGTGGCGCAGTCAAGCGCTGGGACCTGATCCTCTGGCTCCTGCTCGGCAGCATCGCGATGCGCGGCGCGGGGTGCGTCTTCAACGACATCGTCGACCGCGACCTCGACGCGCAGGTCGCGCGCACCCGCGCCCGACCGATCCCGAGCGGCCTCGTCTCGATCAAGCTCGCCTGGGTCTGGCTCGTCGCGCTCTGCCTGATCGGGTTCGCCGTCCTGCTGCAACTCACCTTCTTCGCGGCGATCGTCGCGCTCGCCAGCCTCGCACCCGTCGCCGCCTACCCGTTCATGAAGCGCATCACGTGGTGGCCGCAGGCGTGGCTCGGCATCGTCTTCTCCTGGGCGCTACTGGTCGGCTGGAGCGACATCGCCGGCGCGCTGGATACGCCGATGTGGCTGCTCTACGCCGGGTCGATCGCGTGGGTGATCGGCTACGACACGATCTACGCGCTGCAGGACCGCGAGGACGACGCGATGATCGGCATCCGCTCCTCTGCGCTCCGCATGGGCAGCCACGTCAAGGCCGGCGTCGGCATCTTCTACGCCGCCGCCGTCGCGTTATGGGCCGCAGCCTTCTGGCAAGTCCGCCCCGACCCGCTCGCGATTGCTGCGCTCGTGCCCGTTGCGCTCCACCTTGCATGGCAGGTCGGTACCCTCAAACCGAACACGCATGAGGGCGCCGGCACCGCAGCACTGGCCCGCTTTCGCGCGAACCGTTTCGCCGGACTGCTGATGTTCCTAGCCTGCGTGGTTGTCGGCACGAGCCTGCATCCTTAAGTCGCTGATATGCTGACCCCAGACCAAGCCCGCGACCGCGCCCACGACATCGTCCAGCGCGCGAGGGCGGCGGGCGCCGACGCCGCCGACGCGGTCTTCGCCGCCGACGCCGCGCTCGACGTGTCGATCCGCCTCGGCAAGCTCGAGGATATCGGCCGTTCCGAAAGCGAGGACCTCGGCCTGCGCGTGTTCGTCGGCCAGCGGTCCGCGAGCGTCTCCACCTCCGACCTGTCGACAGTAGCGATGGATGCGCTGGTCGAACGCGCGGTGGCGATGGCGCGCGAGGCACCGGAAGATCCTTGGGCCGGCCTCGCCCCCGCCGATCGCCTGCTCCACGGCATTACCCCAATGCTAGGCCTCGACGATGGCGGCGAAGCCAGCCCCGAGCAACTCCGCGACGCAGCGCTCGAAGCCGAAGACGCCGCCCGCGCCGTCCCCGGTGTCTCGAACAGCGAAGGCGGCGGCGCCAGCGCCTCGCGCAGCGTCTGGGCGCTCGCCACCAGCCACGGCTTCGCCGGCGCATACGCCGCAACCGGCTATGGCGTCTCGGCCAGCGTGCTCGCGGGCGAAGGCGGCGGCATGCAGCGCGATTACGCGCACAGCAGCGCCCGCCTCCGCGCGCATCTCGAATCCCCCGAAGCGATCGGCCGCCGCGCCGGCGAACAAGCCGTCGCGCGCCTCAACCCCGGTCGCGTCGTCAGCGGCGCTACGACGATCGTCTACGACCGCCGCGTCGGCGGATCGCTCGTCGGCCACATGCTCGGCGCGATCTCCGGCCAGGCGATCACGCGGAAGACCAGCTTCCTACTCGATTCGCTTGGCAGCCAGGTGTTCGCGCACGGCATCACCATCCGCGACGATCCGCACCGCCCGCACGGCCTGCGCTCGCGCCCATTCGACGGCGAAGGCTTGCCCGTCTCCCCGAGCGACATCATCGAGGACGGCATGCTCGAACGCTGGTTGCTCGACTCCGCCTCGGCGCGCCAGCTCGGCCTCGAACCCACCGGCCACGCCGCGCGCGGTGTCGGCGGCGGGCCTGGCGTGTCGACGAGCAACGTCTTCATGGAGCCCGGCCATGTGCCGCTTGAAACGCTCATCGCCGACATCGTATCGGGCGTCTACGTCACCGAACTGATGGGCGGCGGCGCGAACGGCGTGACCGGCGATTACAGCCGTGGCGCCGCCGGCTTCCGCATCGAGAACGGCCAGATCACCACGCCGGTCGCCGAGTTCACGATCGCCGGCAACGTCAAGGACATGTTCCTCGCGATGACCCCCGCCAACGACCTCGAATTCCGCTACGGCGTCAATGTGCCGACGCTCCGCGTGGAGGGCATGACGGTGGCGAGTGGCTGACCGGTATCGAGGGCCGGAGAGGTCGCCGGCATGGCTGCGCGCTATGGCGGACGCGGTAGCGAGTGTCGCCGCAGAGGCTGGCGCGATGGCGCTCGACCGCTTCGACACCGACTTCCAGCGCTGGGAAAAGACTCCCGGCAGCCCGGTCTGCGAACTCGACATCGCGATCGACCGGATGCTCAAGGCGCGGCTGTCGACCCTTCTCCCCGAAGCCGGCTGGCTCTCTGAGGAAACCGCCGACAACGCCGACCGCCTGGCCCACGACCTGCTCTGGGTCGTCGACCCGATCGACGGAACGCGCGACTATATCCGCGCACGTCCCGGCTGGTGCGTCTCGGTCGCGCTGGTCGACCGTGGCAAGCCGGTGATCGGCATCCTCGAAGCGCCGTCCCGCGACGAACGCTGGCACGCGGTCGCAGGGCAGGGCGCCACGCGCAACGGCATCCCGCTGAAAGCCGGTAACCGCACCGACTTCCCCGGCAGCCGCACCCCGGTGGACGCCCTCCCCAAAGCCGACCGAGACCTCGTCATGGTCCACAAACCCAACTCGATCGCCCTGCGCATAGCCATGGTAGCCGCCGACGAAGCCGACCTCGTTGCCACCCTCCGCTGGGGCAACGAATGGGACATCGCCGCCGCAATACTCGTCGCGAGCGAAGCGGGGGCGGTAGTGACCGATGCACTTGGTGCGCCGCTAATCTTTAACAAGCCGCGCCCGCAGGCGTTCGGCGTACTTGTCTCGACGCCGGGAATACATGCATCGGCAGTCCAGCGCCTGGCGGACCGAGCCCGCGCGATCAACGGCTAGTGCCGGTCAGCGACTTGCCGTTATCGTCGTATCCGGTAGCGTCAGGTCGAGCACCTCCAGTTCGCCGGGGCCGGCCCGTCTATTGATTAGACTCCCGGTAGGCGTTTGATACGTGCCGCGCAGCGAGAACCGCTCGACCCTGTAGACGCCCCGCGCGCCCGCCGCTCCGTCCGTACCCGTATAGCGGCGCGCGGATACCTGCTTGACCAGATACCCCGCCCACCCCGTCGACCGCGATCCGCGCAGGATCTCGGCATCGTCCGTCTTGCCATCGGGCTTGATCCAGAACCCGATATCGACCCACTGGATCGAGCCCACATCGGACGATCTGGCCGACACCGGGTTCCTGAGGTCGAATTTGGCGGCCGCGTCCCGTGCCGCCGCCTCTGCCGTTGGTTCATAGGGAGGGCCCCAGATCAGCACCGGTCGGGTCGTCGTGTCGTGGCCGATCTCCCGCACCAACCGGTCGACTTGACCATCATCGGCACGTTGCGCTGCCAGTCGCAAGCGGACCACCCGCGACACCGATCGAAGCGCGGGGTCGGTCGCGGCGGGTCTTGCCTCGGCTTCGGCGAGAAGGCGTGCGGCCCCGGCGGGATCGTTCCGCGCGTTGGCCAGTTCGGCGCGACGCAATGTCGCCAGCATCGCCAACGTCGCGTTGCCGTCGGCAAGCGCCTGCCGTTCGACCGCGCGATAGGAAAGCTCGGCCGTGCGTCCGTCGCGCAGTGCCAGCCACATGTCGCCGGTGGCGAACGCGGCGGCAGTCACCGCGGGATCGTCGCGCGGTAAATTCTCGCGCAGCGTGCGAACTTGGCCACCTACCGCTTTCTTGAAGACATCCATTTCGCCGTCGTGCAGCGACACCGTCGCATAGGCTTCATATAGCGCCGCGACCGGCTTTGGTGCGATCGCGGCATTCTGCTTGTTGCGCGCAACCGCGGCAGCGAGCGTCCGCCTGGCCCGCTGATAGGCGCCTTGGCGGAATTGCTGTTCGGCAAACGCGATCGAGACCTGCGCATCGCGAAGCGGCGGGCAACCTTGTTCGACGCAGGCCTGGTATGCTTCGTCCAGACGTTTGCCCGACACGATGATGTCGGGTGTAGCAGCCTGCATCGCCAGCACGAAAAGCAACCCGATCATGGTCCAGCCTCCGGATCTATCAGGCGACATCGTGCATGATTCGGATCAACGATCAAAGTCTAAATTCATCGGGTCTGATTACAGTTCGTGGCACGCGCTTGCGCTACTGCGCGCCATTTTTCTCGTATTCGATCTTATTTCAGAAACGTGCGCGTCGCGAGATTGTCGAGGTCGCTGAAAGCCAGACGAGCGCTTCTCATTGAAACACCGGCCGATCGGCGAAATGCCAGCTACCTGAGCACGCGCTTGCCCTTCGTGCGGCTGGTCAGGTGGAATTGCAGGCAGCGGTCGCACCGATAGGCTCTGAGCGGTACGCGTCCGGTATCCGCCACTGCCAGCGCGTCGACCTCTAAGACAAAGCGTGCCTTTCGGCGGCAGACGCTGAGCCGGGTGCGCTTCACCGCCTCAATCCTTGTACTTCATCTCCAGGAATCGGCCGCGGGTCGACAAATTGTCGAGGTCGCTCTGCGCGAGGCGAGCGGTCATTTCGCCGATCTCCTGCTCGATCAGCTTCAACCCGTCGACCAGCTCGGCGTCGGGCGAGCGGCCGTTACGCGGGGTGGTGCGGAGCGACGCCGGCACCTTCTCGTAATCCTTGACGAAGGCGGGGAGCTGTTCGCCGATCAGTTTCCGGACGTCGACCGCTTCCTGCGTGTTCGCGTCGAGCGTCGCGAGCTGCGGGGTCAGCGTTTCGAGACGCAGGCCGATCCGGTCGACCAGGGTCATCGCCGGCGCGGGGAGGGCGGGGCGTTGCGCTTCGAGCCAGCGTTCGGTCTGCGCGGGGAGCGCGCGGATGTCGACCGCCGCGAGCCGCTCGGGCGTGGGTGCGCGTTCCGCCGGCCAGACCGCGAACAATACCGTGGCGGCGACCAGCAGCGCCATCACCAGCATCGCGCCGCCGATCCCGAGCGGCACGATCCAGCCGATCACCATCGCCGCGATCAGGATCGAGACGTCGGCGACCGCGATCCGGGTCAGTCGCTTGCCGATCGCCTGAGTCTGCCTTGCCCGCCCCCGCGATGGCGAGCGTGCGATGACGGTGCCCGTCCGGTCGTCGGAAATGCGCGACCAGGAGGCGCGGGCGCTGGCGATGGCGTCGTCGACTTCGCTCACGAGGGTTACATCGCCTCCAGCTTGAACGGGCTGGCGGACGGTCCGCCCAACTGCCCCTGCGTCGCGCCTTCAGCCCGCGCAATGTAGCCACGCGACTTGTCGACCTCGTTCGACAGCGCGCCAACCGTCACCTTCATCGAATCGAGCGCCTTCAGCTTGAACACATCGATCGCGTCCATCGTGTCGTAGATGTTCTGGAACGCGCGTTGCAGCGTTTCCAGAGGGATCGTCGCCGACGCCGCCTGCTCATGGATCTGCGCGGTCTGCGATTTGAGCAGTTTGCCGGTCGAGTCGATGATGTTCGCGGTCGTCGTGTTGAGCGCGGTGATCTGCTCCAGCACCAGCTTCTGGTTGGTCAGCGCCTGCGCCACCGTCACCGCGGTGCGCAGCGCGGAGACGGTCGTGGTCGAGGCGCGATCGACGCCCTTCACCAGCTCGACATTGTTCTTCTTGACCAGATCGAGCGCGAGATAGCCCTGCACGGTCACCGCCATCTGCGTCAGTAAGTCCTGCGTGCGCTGGCGCGTGTAGAACAGCGCCGTCTCGCGGATCGCCTTCGCCTTGGCCGGATCGGTGTGGTCGAGATCGTTGGCAACGTCCTCAAGCTTGGCGTCCATCGTCTTCGACAGGTGGATCATCTGCTCGAGCCGGCCCATCGCCGCCCACAAATTCGCGCGCTCGGTATCGATCGCGGCATTGTCCATCAGCAGCTCGTCCTTGCCCGAGCTGAGGCTCTTCAGGATCTGCGCGATGTGTGTCTGCGACGATTTGTAGCCGTCGAAATAATTGCGCATCTTGCCACCGAACGGGATGATCCCGAACAGCTTTTGCGGCGCGGTGAGGTTGCCCTTCTTGCCGGGATCGAGATCCTCGACGACGCGGCGCAGCTCGGCCAGATCCTTGCCGACCCCGGTCTCCTGATCCATCGCCTTCACCGGGCGATCGAGGAAGCGGTTCGACTGGCCGGCGGCGTCGCGGATTTCCTTCGCGCCCATCGCGGTGATCGCATCGACGCGCTTGCCGAATTCGGGCGAGTTGACGTCCTGCGCGACGAGATCGGTGACGAAGCCCGACACGCGCTCCTCCAGCTGCGACTTCACGCCGGCATCGACGGGCACCAGCCCGGACGCCTTCGCGGCCGCGACCGTGGGCACCGGATCGGGCGGGGTCAGCACCAGGCCCGGCTCTTCCGTCAGCGTGTTCGGGGTCGTCGCCATGCTCGTGTCTCCGTTCGGTGGGGCATCGTGGCTGCAACCCGCCCCGCATTCAAGTGGCGTATATAGATAATACACCGAGGCTTGCCAACAGTTCTCCTTGAAACCGGGCGGCCGCGTGGACAGCTTGGTCGCGCCATCACAGGAGTTCCAGCATGCGCGCCATCGGCTATACCAAGTCGCTCCCGATCGACGATCCGCAGTCGCTCGTCGCCCTCGATCTTCCCAAGCCTGAGGCTATTGGCCGCGACCTGCTGGTCGAGGTGAAGGCAGTGTCGGTCAACCCGGTCGATACCAAGATCCGCCAGCGTCGCGAAGATCCCGACGGCAAGTCGCAGGTGCTGGGCTGGGACGCATCGGGCGTCGTCGTCGCGGTCGGCGCGGACGTGACCGGGTTCAAGGTCGGCGACGAAGTGTTCTACGCAGGTGCGATCGATCGGCCCGGTACCAATTCCGAATATCATCTCGTCGACGAACGCATCGTCGGCCACAAGCCGCAGTCGCTCGACTGGGCGCAGGCGGCGGCGCTGCCGCTGACCTCGGTCACCGCGTGGGAGACGCTATTCGACCGGCTCGACGTGCGGAAGCCCGTCCCCGGCGCGGCGAACGCGATCCTGATCATCGGCGGGGCAGGCGGGGTCGGCTCGATCACGATCCAGCTCGCGCGGCAGCTCACCGATCTGACCGTGATCGCCACCGCGTCGCGCGACGAGACGCGCGGCTGGGTCGAGGATCTCGGCGCGCATCACGTGATCGATCACCGCAAGCCGCTCGCGGCGCAGGTCGAGGCGCTCGGGCTCGGCGCGCCGGGGTTCGTGTTCTCGACCACGCATACCGACGAACACATCGCCGAGATCGGCGAACTGCTGGCGCCGCAGGGCCGGCTGGCGTTGATCGACGATCCGAAGACGCTCGACATCGTGCCGCTGAAGCAGAAGTCGATCTCGGTGCACTGGGAGCTGATGTACACGCGCTCGCTGTTCCAGACCGCGGACATGGGCGAGCAGGGCAAGTTGCTCGACGAGGTCGCGCGGCTGGTGGATGCGGGGACGATCCGGACGACGCTCGCGGAGAATTTCGGGAAAATCGACGCGGCGAATTTGCGCAAGGCGCACGAGCGGATCGAGAGTCACACGGCCAAGGGGAAGATCGTGCTGGAGGGGTTCTAAGTTCGAGGAACGCCACCACCCCGGCGAAGGCCGGGGCCCAGTTGGAGGACGTTGCTGACGGGTCGCGGTACGCTGTTATTGCCACCTTCCCAACTGGGCCCCGGCCTCCGCCGGGGTGGATAGAATGGAGGGTGGGGCGTTGCAGGTCGCCGCCACCTAACGATCCTCCCCCGCAAGGGGGAGGTGGCAGGCTCTTGCCTGACGGAGGGGGAGGCGCGCCCCAACCTTTGTTCCGTGTCCTCCCCCTCCGTCACCTTCGGCGACACCTCCCCCTGGCGGGGGAGGATTGCGATATCCGCTCTGGCGCCCCGGCAAACACACGATACGCTGCGCCTCATGCTCCGCCCGCTGATCCTCGCGCTCGCCTTCCTCCCTGCGGCCGCCACGAATCGCCCCCCGCCAGCCGACCCGCTCACCGCCACGATCCACACCGAAGACGCCGACCGCTTCGCGACCCTCTTCGCCAAGACCAAGGGCAAGCCCACCGCCGCGCAACTCAAACGCGACTATCTCGACAAGGGCAGTTTCGGGATCGGCGTCTTCACCCCCGGCCGGATCGTCGACGCGGACAATCTCGCGCGTGCCATCGCCGCCAACCCGATCCGCTACGCGCAGGCGATCAAGACCTGTCTCCCCGCCGCCAAGGCCGCCACCGCCGATCTCCGCGCGATCTACCTCGGCCTTCACGGCGCACTTCCCGACGTGAAGCTCCCGCAAGTCTATATAGTCTTTGGCGCGAACACGTCCGGTGGCACCGCGAAGCCGGGCGCCCAGGTACTCGGTCTCGAAGTCCTCTGCCGCATGTCGCCGACGCCCGAGAAACTCCGCCAGACGCTCCGCCATTTCTTCGCGCACGAGACGGTGCATTCCTTCCAGCAGGACGCCGGGATGACGCTCGCCCGCGACCCGCTGCTCACCGCGATCCTGGTCGAGGGCGCCGCCGACTTCATCGCTGGGCTCGTCACCGGCGAGGAGCCCGACGCCGCCCGCGCCGCCTGGGCCACCCCACGCGAGGCCGAACTCTGGCGCCAGATGCAGGCCGACATCGCGCTCACCCGCAAGCTCACCGACAAGGACGATCCCGAGGAAGGCTCGCCCGAAGCCAAGGCTTACGCGCGCTGGATTGGTAACTACTCCACGCCGCCCGCCGGCTGGCCGCCCGAACTCGGCTATTGGATGGGGCTGCGGATCTGGCAGCGTTACTATGCCGCCGCACCCGACAAACACGCTGCGCTGAGGGCAATGCTGGCGGTCCGCGATCCTCGTGCTATTCTCGCCGCCGGAACATACAAGCGCCGCGGAGGTTCCCTCTAAAGGCGACGAAATGCCGCTGCGTCTTCCCGCGGCGCAACAATTACGCTATGGCGCGCGCCAACCCCGTTCCTCGTTTCAAGAGAATACATTCATGAGCCTCCGCAACGTGGCGATCATTGCGCACGTCGATCACGGCAAGACGACGCTGGTCGACCAGCTCTTCCGCCAGTCCGGCACCTTCCGCGACAACCAGCGCGTCGAAGAGCGCGCAATGGATTCGAACGACCTCGAAAAAGAGCGTGGCATCACCATTCTCGCCAAGCCGACCTCGGTCGACTGGACCCCTCCCGGCGAGTCCGAGAGCATCCGCATCAACATCGTCGACACGCCCGGCCACGCCGATTTCGGCGGCGAAGTCGAGCGCATCCTGTCGATGGTCGACGGCGTCGTCCTGCTGGTCGATTCGTCGGAAGGCGCGATGCCGCAGACCAAGTTCGTCACCGGCAAGGCGCTCGCACTCGGCCTGAAGCCGATCGTCGTCGTCAACAAGGTCGATCGTAACGACGCGCGCATCCAGGAAGTGCTCGACGAAGTGTTCGACCTGTTCGTGTCGCTCGACGCGAACGACGACCAGCTCGACTTCCCCGTGCTCTACGCATCGGGTCGCAACGGCTATGCATCGACCGACATGGACGCGCGCGAAGGCACGCTGATCCCGATGTTCGAGACGATCGTGAAGCACGTGCCGCCGCCCGCCGTGGAAGTCGCCGGCGTGCCGTTCACCTTCCTCGTCACGCTGCTCGACCGCGATCCGTTCCTCGGCCGCGTCCTCACCGGTCGCGTCAATTCGGGTACCGTGAAGACCAACCAGGCGATCCACGCGCTCGATAACGACGGCAAGATCATCGAGACCGGTCGCGCGTCCAAGATCATGTCGTTCCGTGGTCTCGAGCGTGTTCCCGTCGACGAAGCCAAGGCCGGCGACATCATTTCGCTGGCAGGTCTCTCGGTCGCCACGGTTGCCGACACGATTGCCGACATCACGGTGACCGAGCCGCTGCACGCGCAGCCGATCGATCCCCCCACGCTGTCGATGCGTTTTGCCGTCAACGATTCGCCGATGGCGGGCCGCGAGGGCAGCAAAGTGACGAGCCGGATGATCCGCGAGCGCCTGTTCCGCGAAGCCGAGTCGAACGTTGCCGTGAAGGTGACCGAGGCGGCCGACAAGGACAGCTTCGAAGTCGCCGGCCGCGGCGAGCTTCAGTTGGGCGTGCTGATCGAGACGATGCGCCGCGAAGGTTTCGAGCTGGGCATCTCGCGTCCGCGCGTGCTGTTCGGCGAGGACGAGAACGGCAAGAAGACCGAGCCGTACGAGACCGTCATCATCGACGTTGACGAGGAGCATTCGGGCACCGTCGTCGAGAAGATGAACACGCGTAAGGCCGAGCTGACCGACATGCGTCCGTCGACCGGCGGCAAGACCCGCATCACCTTCTCGGCGCCGTCGCGCGGGATGATCGGCTATCATGGCGAGTTCCTGTCCGACACGCGCGGCACGGGGATCATGAACCGGCTGTTCGAGAAGTACGGTCCGCACAAGGGCGCGATCGAGGGCCGCAAGAACGGCGTGCTGATCTCGAACGGTTCGGGCGAGGCGAACAACTACGCACTGGGCCCGCTCGAAGAGCGCGGCATCCTGTTCGTGGGCCACGGCGAGGCGCTCTATGAGGGCATGATCGTCGGCGAGAACGCCAAGCCGGACGACCTCGAGGTCAACCCGATGAAGACCAAGGCGCTGACCAACTTCCGCGCGTCGGGCGGCAAGGACGACCAGGTCCGCCTGTCCCCGCCGAAGCGCGCGACGCTGGAGCAGGCGATCGCGTACATCGACGACGACGAGATGGTCGAAGTCACGCCAAAGTCGATCCGCCTGCGCAAGCGCTTCCTGGATGCGAACGAGCGCAAGCGCGCTAGCCGGGCTAAGCAGAGCGCCTGAGGCCAGCGAAGGCGAAGCCGGCTGAGCCTCAGGCGCTCGGCCGGCCTCGCTCAAGCGAGGTCCGACGACGCGGCTTTGCCGTGTCGCGCTGGGCGAGAAATGCAGAAGGGCCGGGGGGAAACCTCCGGCCCTTTTCTTTGTGCGAGAAAGCCCGAGGGCAGCATTCAAGCTGGCGGCAACGCGAGCGGTCAGGACTCAATAGGTGCACCACCCCGGCGAAGGCCGGGGCCCAGGTGGAAAGGTCGCAGTAACTGAGCGCTGCCCTGCGTTAGCGACGTCCCCCAACTGGACCCCGGCCTTCGCCGGGGAGGTGCCTGCTGCTAGGACTTAGGACGTTCCCAAATTCCTCTACCATCGGGAGAGGAAGAGACGCCAAAGGCGGCGAAGGTGAGGGCACGGAGCGCTACCGCCCACTGCCCCCACCCTCAAGCAGCGGTAATCCGCCCACCTCGCGCCAACATCTCCCCACTCGTAACGATCACCCGATCCCCAAGCTTAACCTGCTCGAAAATCAGCTTCGCAAACGCAGTCGGCACCCCAACGCACCCATGCGTAGCGTACTTCCCATCCATCAACGCGCTGCCGTGGATCGAAACCCCATCATTGGTCAGCCGCATCATGTACGGCATCGGCGCCCCGTACAGGTTCGACACATGATGCGCGTCCTTCTGCGTGATTTTGAACACGCCAAGCGGGGTAGGCTTCTCATCCGCGCCATAGATCACGGCCGCCGTCCCGATCTCGTACCCGCCGCGAAAGATCGACAAGGTCTGCGCCACCAGGTCGACCGTGATCACGATCGGCCCCTGGGGCACACCCTCGGTATCCCAGTAATACGCGCCATGCCGCAAAGGCTCGGGCACGTTCAGCACCCGCTTCACGACATACGCATCGGCCGGGTCCTCCGCAGCGACCGCAACCGGCTTCGGCGTCGCTTTCGCAACCGGCCCGGCGATCCGAGCCACCCGAGCAGGCGCCTCGACCGCCCGTACCTTCACCGGCGACCCGGACAAGGCCAGTCCACCGATCAGCACCGCACTCCCGCCGAGCACGGCAAAGGCGATCGCTCGCGTCGTCATCATCCTGCGCATCGCCGCACCTTATCCGATATTCGTAAACATTGCCCCGCAAGCGCACCGCCAGCCGTGTCCCCGCACGGGACCACCTCCGCCAGCTATACCGTGGGTTAACAAGCCGTTCCGAACCAGTTCAGGCCGAATCGCCTAAATCCTGAAACACGGTCGGACACTTATGCGTTTGTCCCAAGCGGACCGGGCGTAACTAGTAACGGAGTTCGGAAGAGATGAACGGATTTTTCAAGAAAGCAGGCCTCGGCGTAGCACTCGCCGCAACGGCTCTGACGGCAGCAGCACCAGCCGACGCGCAGCGTTGGGGGCGCGGTGGTTATGGGCGCGGCTACGGCGGCGGCTGGCACGGCCATCGTGGCGGCGGCAATGCGGCCGGCGCAGCAGTGCTCGGCGGCATCCTCGGCCTAGGTGTAGGTGCGGCGATCGCCAGCAGCAACAACCGCAATCGGTACTATGACCGCGGGTACTACAACGGCGGCTATTACGCGCAGCCACCGGTGGCGTATTACAGCCCGCCGGTGCGCACCTACTACCGCGAGGATTACCGCCCGCGGTGCTGGAACGAGTGGCGCGTCGACCCCTATTACGGCGACCGGGTCGCGGTGCAGGTTTGCAGCTGATCCGATCATGAGATCGCGGAGAGGCGTCGGGAGCAATCCCGGCGCCTCTTTTGCGTCCGGTGCCTTTTTTCTGGCGCGCCCCCAGTGCTTGCCGCTAGACGCGCGACCATGACCGACACGCCAAACACCCCCGAGACCGAAGCCGCCGCCACCCCGGCCGCAACCGGCGACACGCCCCCCGATCGCCTGTCGATCAACCAGCGCAGCCCGTTCTTCCAGCAGGACCTGCTCGAACGCGGCATCGGCATCCGCTTCAAGGACAAGGTCCGCCACGACGTCGAGGAATATTGCATCTCGGAAGGCTGGATCCGAGTCGCGCTCGGCAAGAAGGTCGACCGCAACGGCAACCCGCTGACGCTGAAGCTGGTCGGGCCGGTGGAAGCCTGGTTCGAGCGTCCGGCAGCGGGCGCGGACACCGACGAGGGCTGAGCCAAATAGGTTTGGCGCTTATTTCCCAAAACGTGGAAAGCATGTTTCCCCGCGAAGGCGGGGACCCAGACTGGGCTCCCGCCTTCGCGGGAGAACATAGAAGCGCGAACCGTTGCTGAGTTACTGGCGCGCTGGAATACGGCTGCCCCCTCACAAATCCCGTCACCCCAGCGAAAGCTGGGGTATCCCGCTTGGCGGATGGTGCGACCCGAATGGAGAGATCCCAGCTTTCGCTGGGATGACGGCGATGGCGAGGGACGTTACGCGGGGCGGGGGGCCTTAAGCCTCCACCCCCTCCAGCGCCTCGCTAGCCTCGAGCCACTTCGCCTCGCTAGCCTCGAGCTTCGCATGCACCTCGGCGCGACGCTTGCTCAGATCCCCCATCGACATCCGCGAAAACCGCGGCTCCGCATTGGCCGGATCGACCATCGCGCGGTCCAGAGCATTACGCTCCTTGGTGAACTTCGCGGTCTGCTCCTCGATCTCGCGCAGAGCCTTCCGAAGCGCCGCATCGTTGCTCTTCGCCTCGGCCGCCGCCTTCTTCCCGGCCTTCTTGTCCGCCTTCGACGCCGCATCGCCCTTGCCGCCGTCGCCCTTCAGGACGAACGCGATGTAATCGTCGAGGCTGCCGTCAAATTCCTTCGCCGTCCCGTCATCGACCAGCACAAGCCGATCCGCGGTCAGCTCCAGCATATGCCGGTCATGGCTGACCAGCACCACGGCGCCGGTATAGGCGTTAAGCGCCTGCACGAGCGCCTCACGCGCATCGACGTCGAGATGGTTGGTAGGCTCATCGAGGATCAGCAGATGCGGCGCATCGCGCGTGATCAGCGCCAGCGCCAGACGCGCCCGCTCGCCACCAGACAGCTTGCCGACCCGCGTCGTCGCCTTGTCGCCGGAGAAGCCGAACCGCCCCAGCTGCGCGCGCACCGCAGCCGGCGTCGCGCCCTTCATCAGATACGACATGTGCTCGATCGGCGAGTCGGTCGGATCGAGTTCCTCGACCTGATACTGCGTGAAATACCCGACCTTCATCTTGCCCGACGACGACATCTCGCCATCCATCGGCGTCAGCTGCGCCGCCAGCAGCCGCGCGAGCGTGGTCTTGCCGTTGCCGTTGCGGCCGAGCAGCGCGACCCGGTCGTCGGGATCGAGCCGCATGTTGAGCCGCTTCAGGATCGGCACGTCGGCATAGCCCACCGTCGCCATGTCGAGCGTGATCAACGGCGGACGCAGCTCGGTCGGGTTGGGGAAGCCGAACGACAGCGTCGGATCGTTGTAGCTCTCGGCGATCGGCTGCATCTTCGACAGCATCTTCTGCCGCGACTGCGCCTGCTTCGCGGTCGACGCACGCGCGGAGTTCTTGGCGATATATTCCTGCAGCTTCTCGCGCTGCACCGCTTGGTTGGCGCGTGCCGCCTCGATCTGCGCGAGTCGCTCGGCGCGCTGTCGCTCGAACGCGTCGTAGCCGCCCGGATACAGCGTGATCTTGCCGCCCTGCAGATGCAGGATGTGATCGACCACGTTGTTGAGGAAATCGCGCTCGTGGCTGACCACCACGATCGTCGCCTTGTAGCCCTTGAGGAAGTCCTCGAGCCACATCACCGCCTCGAGATCGAGATGGTTCGAAGGCTCGTCGAGCAGCAGCAGGTCCGGCTGCGAGAACAGCAGCGCGGCGAGCGCCACACGCATCTTCCAGCCACCCGAAAAGCTGTCGAGCGTCCGTGCCTGCATGTCCTCGTCGAAGCCGAGGCCGAGCAGGATCTGCGCGGCGCGCGCGGGCGCGGTATAGGCGTCGATCGCGATCAGCCGCTCGTATACGTCGCCGAGCCGGTCGGGATCCTCGCTCGTCTCGCTTTCGATCATCAGCGCGGCGCGCTCCAGATCGGCTTCGAGCACAGTCTCGAACGGGGTCTTCACGCCGTGCGGCGCTTCCTGCGCGAGGTAGCCGATGCGGGCGCCCTTCGGCATGTCGGCCGAGCCGTCGTCGGGCTCCAACTGTCCCGCGATCACGCGCACCATCGTCGACTTGCCCGCGCCGTTGCGCCCGATCAGCCCGACGCGCGAGCCGGGCGGCAACGCAGCGGTGGCGCCATCGAGGATAACGCGTCCGCCCAGGCGCACCGTGATATTGTTCAGGTTCAGCATGGCCGTGCCGTTAGCAGATGCAGCATGGTTTTGCGAGGGGAGGGGCAGGGGGAGTTTGCCGGCCGGTCCCTGGTCGATGCGCTCTCGATCCTCCCCCGCCAGGGGGAGGTGACGCCGAAGGCGACGGAGGGGGAGGACCACGCAACAGACGTTTCGCATGCCTCCCCCTCCGTCTGGCAAGCGCCAGCCACCTCCCCCTTGCGGGGGAGGATCAGATTGCCGATCCGTTCTCTATATAAGCCACCACCCCGGCGAAGGCCGGGGCCCAGTTGGAAAGGTGGTCGTAACGAAGCGCGGTTCGCAGTTGGCGACGTCCCCCAACTGGGCCCCGGCCTTCGCCGGGGTGGTGCAGGTATTGGAATACGGAGTCTCTAAAACTCCCTTCCCTTTAGGGGAGGGCTGGGGTGGGGCTTGTCCGCGAACGTGTCGCTCGGGGCAGTGCGCCACCCCGACCCTCCCCTGAAGGGGAGGGAGCTATCAGGTTTCGTCCGACACTACCGCATCGTCCCCGGTACCACTGCCGATCATCGCAGCCGCCCGCCCACCAACGTGAACTCGCACTCCGGAAACCAACCGCGTCTGCACAACCGCCGCACCCGCAATCGCCGGACCAGAACGCAACACACCCCGGTGCACCGTCACCCCATGCGGAGCATCGGCCGGCTCCGCACTCGATTCCGCAACGTCGTCCCGATTGCCATAATGCACCGAAACCCCAGCAACCTGCGCCGCAACCGCCGCCACGCCACCACCGCTCGCTAAACCCACACCCCGAACCCCAGGCTCGACCCCGGCATAAGCCTGCCGAAACGTCAGAGCCCGCTCCAACGCCCCCTGCCAGCGATAGAACACGTGCGCCCCAACCGTCGTAATCCGCGCAAGGCTCGACGCCCACCACGGCAAAATGCTCGTCGTATGAAACGACGTCGCCGCCCCGACCGGCGCATACACGCTCCCCCCAAGCGCCGCGCTCGCCACCGCCCGTGCCCGATCCCAGGCCCCCGGCTCCCGCGCCCGGTTCATCGAACCGTCGCAGGTAAAGCTGAACTGGCACCCGGTCCGCCGCTCGGCCCCCTGGTACACGACTCCGCAAACGCTGTTCGGAAAAGCCCGGTCGCGCACCCGGTTCAACACCACCTGCGCCACCGCCCGCTGCCCATCCTCCGACTGCGACCGCGCTTCATAGTACACCGCCGCCGTCAGGCACTCGGCTGCTCGGCTCGCGTCATCGACAGAGTTCGAAGTCAAAAACGGCGGAGCAACGAACGGCGCCGCAGCGGCAGACAGCGCATCGGGTGCGGCCGTCGCGATCTTTGCGGAGATGTCATCCGGCACATGTAACGCCATTCGGCTCAGCAAGGCTCGCGAGTTCCGCTCGGGCTGGACCCGGGCGATCGCCGCCGGCCGATCCGCCGGCACGCACGACGTCGCCATCACCAGAGCGGGCAGGCTGATCAGCGCATGGGGATAAAGGCCGTAACCCGACGTCTTCATCCCCCCGCTCTAGGCCGCGGGGTTTAGGGACTGGTTAATGGCCACGGGAAACGGGGGAAGCGCCCGCTAAGGGAGCTCCCCCGTCATCCCGACGAAATCGGGACCTCGATCGGCAAGGACGGACGTGGAAGAGCACGCTCCCGAAAGCCGCCCCGACCACACCCCCGCGTCCGTCATCCTGACGAACGTCACGATCCAGATTAACGAGCGTGCCCTCAGTGACTCTGGATCCTGACGTTCGTCAGGATGACGGGGACGCGGCTAGGACGACGGCTCGAACTCAGTGAACGAACCGCGCCACCACATCGCGATACGACCGCGAAACCTTCACGCTCGCACCAGAATTCAACACCAGGAAGCATTCCCCGTTGGTATGCGGCTTGACCTGCTTCACCAGATCCAGGTTCACGATCGTCGAGCGATGCACGCGCTGGAACCGCCGCGGATCCAGCCGCTTCTCCAGATCCTTCATCGTCTCGCGCAAGATCAGCGTATTATCGCCGGTATAGATGCACATATAATCGCCGGCCGCATCGATCCGCTCGATCGTGTCCACATCGACGCGGAAGATCTGCCCGCGATCCTTGATGTTGATAAGCTTCTCGAACCGGTTCGCCGACACCGCATCGCCGTCCGGCATATCCGCCGCCGCATCCGGCGCGACATCGGCGAGCACTTCGCGCAACCGATCCACTTCCTCGACGCCGCGTTTTTCCGACAGACGCTGCCGAACCCGCTCGATCGTATCGGCCAACCGCGATTCCTCGACCGGCTTCATCAGATAATCGACCGCCTGCGCCTCGAACGCGCGCAACGCGTGGTCCGAATACGCGGTCACGAACACGAACAGCGGCGGCTCGACCTCCATCAGGCCCTGCACGACGGAGAACCCGTCGAACCCCGGCATCTGGATATCGAGGAAGACGAGGTCGGGCTTGTGCGTCTTGATCGCGCGAATCGCCTCGCGGCCGTTCGAGCATTTTTCGATGATCTCGACGTCTTCATGGGCCTGGAGTCGGAGTTCCAGCCCCTGGATCGCCAGCGGCTCGTCGTCGACGAGAATGGTACGGATGGTCATGCGGCCTCTCTGTTCACGTCTTCAAGCTGATACGGAATCTCGATCTCGACCGAGAAGCCGCCAGCGGGCGTGGAGCGGGTTTCGAAACGGTGGTCGGGCCCATATGCCTGAGCCAACCTGTCTCTAATATTAGCGAGCCCCACGCCTGTGGATTGGCTTGAACCGATCCGGCCCTCGATCAAGCCCGGACCGGTATCGGATACGGCGATCTGCACGCGTTCCCCGGCGAGCCGCACTTCGACGCAGATTTCGGCGCCTTCCTCCTGCGGCGTAACGGCATATTTTATCGCGTTTTCGACCAGCGGTTGCAGCAGCAGCGACGGTAGGCGCGCGCGTTCGGCGCGCGGATCGATGTCGAACTTGGGCCGCATCCGATCCTCGAAGCGCATCTTCTCGATCTCCAGATACAGCTTCAGCTGGTCCACCTCCTGCGCGACGGTGACATGCGCGGTCGGCTCGTTCGCCAGCGTATAGCGCAGGAACGACGACAGCCGGCTGAGCATCGCGTTCGCCCGCTCGGTCTGCTTGAGCAGCACCAAGGTCGAGATCGAGTTCAGCGTGTTGAATAGGAAATGCGGGTTGAGCTGGTACCGCAGCATCGCCAGCTGCGCCGACGACGCCTGGTTCTCCAGATGCTCCATCTGGTCGATCTGCTGCTCGACGATCAGGTAGAAGTTGATCCCGAAATACAGCGCCGACCACCCGAACAGCACCGTGAACGTGACGTACACCGACCCGAGCAGCCGCGTGAGAGTCACCCCCGGCGTCGCGGTCGCGATGAACGAGAAGGTGAATGCGTCAAGCACCGCGTACAGGAACGTCGCGGCGGCGAGCGTCGCGATCGTCAGGAAAATGCCGACAAGCCGGTTCATCCGCCGATACTGGCCGTACATCGTCGAGAGCAGCAGCGTGATGCAATATCCGACGATCGCCTCGACGATCACCGGGATCACCCCGTCGAGCGACAGCCCGTTCGAGATCGACACCACGCCGCGCAGCAGCAGATATCCGCTCCACCCGACCGCCTGGAGTATCCAGAACGCCCGCGCCTTGTTCTCGAAAAACGGCCGCGCCGTGAAGGGCAAGCGCCGGGTCGAGTTCAAGGCGGACGAGCCGGGGGGCGGGACGGAAGAATTAGCCATTGGCCCACCGTCTTACACGCCGCGCAAGGCACACGCAAAAGCCGAACGGTTTGGTCGGGCGCTAGGCCGCCAAACGAAAAAGTCCGCCGCATCCCGAAGGAAGCGGCGGCCAATTCGACCGACTAGTTCAGTTATATTTTAGAAGCCGAAGTGCACCGATCCGATGAACGTACGCGGTGCACCGAAGGTGAAGCGCGGGTTGTTCGATGCAACGGTGTTCGTGCTCAGGTTGCCGAAGTAGCGCTCGTTCAGCAGGTTCGACACGTTCAGCTGGAAGAACGTGTTGTCCAGGCCGAACCGCTTCATGTCGAAGCGCGCATCGAGATCGACGATCGTGTAGCCCGCCGACTTCAGATCGTTGACGTCGGTGACCCAGCGGCTGCCGGTACGCTTGACCTGCACGCCGACCGAGACCGGCTCGAACGACACCTGCGCACGACCGCCATACTGCCACTCAGGCGTCTCGACGACGAACTTGCCCTTCGTTGCGACGATGATCGCACCCGTGATTGGATCGGTCGCGTCGTTCTTCAGTTCCGAGTCGAGGTACGAGACGAACCCGTAGACCGAGATGTGCTTGATCGGCTGGATGCCGAGGCTGGCATCGATGCCCTTGCTCTCGACCTTGCCGACGTTGCGATCGAGGCTCTGCGTGCCGCCACCCTCGAGCTGCACCGTCGAGCTGATGATGCGGTTCTTGTACGAGATGTACCAGGCTGCGACCTGCGCCTGGATGATCCGCGAGCTATAGCGAAGGCCAAGATCGAACGAGTCGGTCTTTTCCGGCTTCACTTCGGCGACCGGCGCGATCTTCACGTCGTCGAACGAGTAGAGGTTGTCGGTCTTGGGAACCGAGACGCCCTTCGCATAGCTGCCGAACATGCCGAGATGATCGAAGATGTTGTAGGTGAAGCCGACGTTCGGAAGCACCGCGTCATAGGCCTTGATGCGGTTCTTGTACGGGAGGCCAAACCCAGCAGTAGCGGGCGTTGCGCCAACCTGTGCCGCGGTCTGCGAGGTGCAGTATGCGTCGCTCGAGTTGCCGGGGATGGTGTAGCAATAGTTCGACAGGTTGCGACGGAAGAACGGTGCGCGGACACCGAGCGTCAGGTCCAGCTTGTCTTCGAAGAACGTGCCGCGATACTCGCCCGAAACCTGGTGGAGGATCGCGTAGGACAGACGGTTGCGCTTGTTCAAAACGTTCCCGGCGGCATCGTTGACCGCATAGGGACCTTCGCCGTCCAGAGCGCTGAACACTTCATAGGGGCGGCCAAACGGATCGAGCAAGCTAGCTTCGCCGGTCTGGCGGTGACGGGCGCGATCCCAGGTGTAGGCGAGGCGGACCGCGTTATGCGAGTCGAACTCGTAGCGCAGATTGGCGATCGCGGTGAAACGCTGCGTGCGCGTGTTCGATGGCCAGTAAACGCGGACAAAATCGAGCTGGTCGCCATCGCCGTTCAGATCCGCACCCGCTGCGATCCCGGCGCCGACGCGCTGATACTGCTGCGCATAGGTGCCGTTGGCGGTCGTCGCCCCGGCATTGCTCTCGGCCATCAGCGTCGATCCGCCGCCGTTCGCGCGCGTGAAGCTGTACGCACCGTCGAACGTGAAGGTCAGCTTGTCGGTGATGCCGAAGCGCGAATTGACACGGACGTTGCCCGTGTTCGACGGGTTGATCGCGGTGCCGGCGACATTGTTGCACGAGTTACGATCGTTCTGCACCGTGCCGCGAACGCCGGCAGCCGATGCCAGGTTGCAGCTGCGGTCGTACAGATACGTGGGCGACGTGTCGTCGAACACATAATCGTACTGCGAATTGCTCAGGTCGAGCGTGTACGGGTTTGCAGCCGTGATCGCCGTGGCGGCTGGGATGGTCGTTCCGCCAGCGGCGAGCCGGGTGCGGATGTTCGCGATCGTCGGGTTGCTGTACGAGCTGTTGCGGTTCTGGTTGTAATGCGCTGCGATCGAGATGAAGTCGCGGCCGCTGCCGATCGGCTGGTAAATCTTGCCGTTGAACTGCTGCTTGTTGATCTTCCCGTAGCCACGGAACTGGTCATAGGTCTGCGTGCTGGCCGACAGCCATGCCTTGGTGCCGAACGACGTGAAGGTACCAGTGTTCAGCAGCACGAACGCACGGTTCATGTCGTTCGTGCCGTGCGAGAATGCGCCAGCCGCGCTGATCTTGTCGGTCGGCGTGAGCGAACGGTAGTTGACCGTACCGCCCGAAGCGCTGGCGGTGGGCGAGTCAACGTCGGTGGCGCCGAAGTTGACGTTGACCTCCTGGATCAATTCCGGGTCGAGCTGCTGGTTCGAATAGATCGAATAGTTGCCCGAATCGTTGAGCGGGATACCGTCAAACGTCAGCGAAACGCGGTCACCACTGAAACCGCGAATACGCAACTGGCCACCCGAACCGCCGTAAGGGTCGCTGTTGGTAAAGCTGACGCCAGGGACGAGGTTGATCGTATCGAGGATGGACTGGCCCGGCGTGCGACGCTCGATGAGTTCCTGCGTCAGAACGGCCTTGGCTTTGGGCGTATCGGGCGTCTGGATACCGTTGACGCTTGGCGTGCCGCGCTGGCCGCTGACGACGATTTCTGGGTTTTCTGCTTCGATCGTGGCGGTCGACTGAGCGAAGGCTGCAGCCGGAATCATGAGCGCGGCGAAAGCAACGCCGCAAGCAAGCATGGTACGCATCTGAATAATGTCCCCTTAGAGCCCGTAGCTCTGGATGTCGGCTTTCCCACCGGACATCCGTGCCCCTGCACGCCGGATATTTCGGTTCTGTGACATTGGCGAGTCGGTAAGTGTCACAGACGCACTCCGTCATGGTGCGTTGCAAAAAAGCCACGCAATCGAACCCTTTCGGGGCAGTTGGAACCAATACCGAGAGTGTGGGCCGCGCCTAGCTGGCGGCGACGATCGCGGCCCATTCGGCTTCGGTGATCACCCGGATGCCGAGGTCGGTGGCTTTCTTGAGCTTCGATCCTGCGCCGGGGCCGGCGATGACTAGGCCGGTCTTGCTCGAAACCGACGCGGCAACGCGGGCACCGAGCGCTTCCGCCTGCGCCTTCGCCTCGTCGCGGCTCAGCGTTTCGAGGCTGCCGGTGAAGACCAGGATCTGGCCCGTCACCGGCGACTCGCGCGTCTCGTGTACGACGTCCGCGGGCTTCACTTCGCGCAACAGGTCGAACACGACTCGGCGGTTGTGCGGCTCGGCGCAGAAGCCGACGAGTGCGCTCGCGACCTCGGGGCCGATCCCCGCGGTCTCGATCGCGCCGACCAGCAGCTTGTCGCGGCGGAGCACGAATTTCCGCTCGGGTTCGCCGATGACCGGTTCGATCTGGCCGCGCAGGAACACCGCGTGACGGAGCACCGTGCCGAGCGCGCGTGCGGACACATAGCGTCGCGCAAGGTCTCGTGCGGTAATCTCGCCGACGTGGCGGATGCCGAGCGAGAACAGGAAGCGGTCGAGCGGGATCGTCCGCTTGGTCTCGATCGCCGCGATCACCTTGGCCGCCCAGACGCGCCCGTCCTTCTTGCGCGCGGCGAGTTGCTCCTCGGTCAGGCGGAAGATGTCGGCGGGCGATTCGATCAGCCCGTCGCGGAAGAACGCCTCGATCAGCGTCTGGCCGAGGCCGCCGATGTCGAACGCATGGCGCGACGCGAAGTGGATCAGCCGCTCGACTCGCTGCGCCGGGCAGATCAGTCCGCCGGTGCAGCGATAGACGACCTCGCCTTCCTCGCGTTCGGCCGCCGACCCGCATTCGGGGCAGACATGCGGAAAGACATACGCTTCGCGCTTGGCGTCCGGGGTCAGGTTCTCGACGATCTGCGGGATCACGTCGCCGGCGCGCTGGACGAGCACGCGGTCGCCCGGCCGCACGCCCAATCGCTCGATCTCGTCGGCATTGTGGAGGGTCGCGTTGGTCACGACGACGCCGCCGACGGTGACGGGGGACAGCCGCGCGACCGGGGTCATCGCACCGGTCCGGCCGACCTGGATGTCGATCTTCTCGAGTAAAGTCTGCGCACGCTCGGCGGGGAATTTGTGCGCGATCGCCCAGCGTGGTGCCTTGGCGACCTGACCCAGCCGCGCCTGCCAGTCGAGCCGGTCGACCTTGTAGACCACGCCGTCGATGTCGAACGGCAGGTCGGCGCGCTCGGCTTCGATCTTGCGGTACACGTCGAGCGCCGCGGCCGTTCCTTCGACCCGCGCGAACCCTTCGGCGATCGGGAAGCCCCAGCCGCGCAACGTGTCGACGACTTCGGCCTGCGTTTCGCCCGGCACGACGCTCGCCTCGCCCCAGCCATGCGCGAGGAACCGCAGCGTCCGGCTTGCGGTGACGCTCGCGTCCTTCTGGCGCAGCGATCCGGCGGCGGCATTGCGCGGGTTGGCGAACTGTCGCGCGTCCTTGCCGGTCTCCTTGGCCTCGGCGAGCAGGCGCGCGTTCAAGGCGGCGAAGTCGTCCTTCGCCATATACACCTCGCCGCGAACCTCGAAGACTGCGGGCGCTTCGCCGTTCAACTGTTGAGGAATGTCGCCGATGGTCCGGACGTTGGCGGTAACGTCCTCGCCGACCTGGCCATCGCCACGGGTCAACGCCTGCACCAGCCGCCCGTCCTCATACCGCAACGAGCACGACAGCCCGTCGATCTTCGGCTCCGCGGTCAGCGCGACCGGTTCGTCGTCCGCCAGCTTCAGGAACCGGCGCACGCGCGCGACGAACTCCTCGACCTCATCGTCCGCAAACGCGTTGTCGAGGCTCATCATCGCCTTGGCATGCGCGACTTTCGCGAGGTGTCCCGCGGGTGCAGCACCGACCGTCCGGCTCGGCGAATCGCTCCGCACCGTAGCCGGAAACGCTGCTTCAACCGCCGCATTGCGCCGCACCAGCGCATCATACTCGGCATCGCTGATCTCGGGCGCGTCGTCGGTGTGATAGCGCGCGTTATGATACGCGATCAGCGCGGCGAGCGTCTCCAGCTCGGCGGCGGCTTCGGTTTCGGTCGCGGGAAGGTCTGACATCGCGCCGGGTTAGGGGAGGGGGCCACCTTTCGACAAGACCTCGATCAACATGGCGTGAACATTCGCCCGAGTTGCGCGCTGACATCCCAAGGCATTTTCAGGGAAACATGATCATGACAGACACCAGCCGTCGAGACCTCTTCAAGGGCGCCGCCGTCACCGGCCTCGCCGCCGCCGCCGCACCCGCCTTCGCGCAAGGTGCTGCTCCACTCGCCGATCCGAAGACCAAATATCCTTCGCAACCGTTCCCCGAACAGCGCCAGAAATGGCCCGCGCTCCAGCGCAACATGCACCCCGTTCCCGATTGCGGGGAGGCAAGCTATCGCGGGTCTGGGCGCCTGGCCGGTCGCAAGGCACTCGTCACCGGCGGCGATTCGGGGATCGGTCGTGCCGCCGTCATCGCGTTCTCGCGCGAAGGCGCCGACGTCGCGATCAACTATTACCCGACCGAGGAACCCGACGCGCAGGACGTCGCCAAGCTACTCCGCGCGGAAGGGCGCAAAGTCGTCCTGATCCCCGGCGACCTGACCGATGCGAAATTCTGCAACGACCTGATCGCGCGCGCCAATCGCGAGCTTGGCGGGCTCGACATCCTCGTCAACAACGCGGCCTATCAGCAGTCGAAGGACTCGATCGCCGAGATCAGCTTCGAGCAGTTCGATCGCACCATGAAGACGAACGTCTACGCGATGTTCCACCTCTGCAAGGCGGCGATCCCGCTGATGAAGCCAGGCGCCTCGATCATCAACACCGCGTCGGTCAATTCGGTCAGCCCGGAGAAGGAGCTGCTCGACTACGCCTCGACCAAGGGCGCGATCCTGATCTTCACCAAGGCGCTCGCCAAACAGCTCGCCAAGCAGGGCATCCGCGTCAACGCGGTAGGGCCGGGCCCGATCTGGACGCCGTTGCAGGTCGCGGGCGGGCAATTGCCGGGCAAGATGGGCGAATTCGGGCAGGATACGCCACTCGGTCGCGCCGGTCAGCCGGCCGAACTGGCGGGCCTCTACGTTGCGCTGGCGGACCCGAGCGACAGCTACACCACCGGCAGCTTCTTCGGCGCGAACGGCGGCACCGGCGCGTCCTGAATTCGCCCATCACCCCGGCGAAGGCCGGGGGCCAGTTGGCAAGGTCGTTGTAAGGGAGCACCGTGTTCCCCAGCTAAACTTTCCCAACTGGGCCCGGGCCTTCGCCGGGGTGGGATCGGGGGGTGCGATGAAAACAGCAGTTACGATCATCGCCATAGTCTTTGCCGCGCCCGCTGCCGCCCAGCAGACTCACGTCTCCCCTGAGCCCGCCCCGGCGATCGGCTATGACTGGAACGACGATTCGTCCGCGGACGACCGTGTCCAGCAATCGCTATGGCCGCGCTCCGACGCCAGTGCCGCCGGGCTCGGCGACATGATCCACGCTGAACAGGCGCCGGTCCGTGCGGTGATCCACGAAGACGGCGATTTCGGCAGCCGGGCGCTGCACGGCCTGCGCAAAGTCGGCGGCGATTACATCGTCGTGCCGGTGCTGAAGATCCACTTGGGTCACCCGCGACAGGCGATGCCCTGAGATCAGCCTTTCGCGGCACCGTTCTCCCGCGAACGCGGGAGCCCAGGGTCAAGGACGCTGTGGGTGGTATCCTGGGCCCCCGCCTTCGCGGGGGAACAAGACCGGTGGTAAATCCATCTGAACCTGAGCGCGTTAAGCCCGCTCGAGCAACCGCTCCGCCTGAGCCCGCGCTTCATCCGTAATCTGCGCGCCCGACAGCATCCGCGCGATCTCTTCCCGCCGCTCGTCCTCGCTCAAGGCCCGCACGCCGGTCCGGGTGACCGTGCCGTCGCTGCTCTTGGCGATCAGCAGATGCTTCGCCCCCCGCGCCGCGACCTGCGGGCTGTGCGTCACCACCAGCAGCTGCGTGCTCAATGCCAACCGCGCGAGTCGTTCGCCGATCGCGCTCGCCACCGCCCCACCGACGCCGCGGTCGATCTCGTCGAACACCATCGTCGACGCGCCGCCCTCTTCCGCCAACGCCACCTTCAGCGCGAGGATGAAGCGCGACAACTCGCCGCCCGACGCGATCTTGGTCAGCGCCGCGAACGGCGCACCGGGATTGGTCGAGATCTCGAACTCGACCCTGTCCTTGCCCGCCGCCGACCAGCCCTCTTCACCCAGCGGCGCGACCACCGTCTGGAACCGCGCCGCGTCCAGCTTCAACGGCGCCAACTCACCCGCAACCGCCACGTCGAGCCGCTTTGCCGCAGCCAGCCGCCGCTTCGTCAAAGCATCGGACGCCGTATCGAACGCCTTCCGCGCAGACGCCACCCGCGCCTCGATCTTCGCGATCCCGCCTTCGCCGGCATCGAGCCGCTCCAGCCGCGCGCGCATCTCGTCCGCCAGCGCTGCAAGATCATCCGGCTGCACGCGGTGCTTGCGCGCCATCGCCCGAAGCTCGAACAACCGCGCCTCGTCATCCTCCAGCGCGCGCGGATCATACGCCATGTCCGCCCGCGCATCGCGCAGGCTCTCCTCAGCAACCGACGCCTCGATCACCGCGCGATCGACCGCCGCCAACGCATTGCCGAGCGCGACATGATCTTCAGCGATCCGCTCGAGCACACGCGCGGCTTGGCGCAGCTTTGCCATCCCGCCGTCCTTGCCCTCGAGGAAATCGTCGATCGCCGCCAGGTCGTCCGCGATCTTCTCCGCGCGCTGCATCGACCGCCGCGTATCTGCCAGCGTCTCCTCCTCGCCGGCGACTGGCGCCAGTGCAGTCAGCTCTGCAACCGTATGCTCAAGCCATTCGCGATCCCGCGCCGCCGTCTCGATATCCGCCCGCGCAGCCGCTAACTCGGCTTCGGCCGCACGGAAACCCGCATACGCCTTGCCCGTAGCCCCAAGCTCGGTCCGCCCGAAAATATCCAGCAACGCCCGGTGCCCGCGCGCATTCAGCAACCCGCGCTCGTCATGCTGCCCGTGGATCTCGACCAGATGCGGCGCCATCTCGCGCAGCAGCCCCGCCGAAGCTGGCTGGTCGTTGACGAAGCCACGACTGCCGCCGTCCGCCTTGACGATGCGCTTCACGATCAACGGCTCGCCGTGCTCGATCTCCAGCCCGTTCTCGTCGAACAACAGCGCGAGTGGCGACTCGGGGGCAGGGGCATCGAACGTCGCGGTCACCACCGCCTGCGCCGCGCCGTGCCGGACCAGCCCGCTGTCGCCACGTCCGCCCAGCGCCAGCCCCAGTGCATCCAGCAGGATCGACTTGCCCGCGCCGGTCTCGCCGGTCAGCACGCCTAGCCCTTCGCCGAATCCCAGATCCAGCGCCTCGATGAGCACCACGTCGCGAATGGAAAGATCGGTCAGCATTCCGCGCGTCTTAGACGATCCGCACGCGAAGTTGATCCCCCATTGTTCTCACGCCCGGGTTCTCATGGCGTATTCCCTGATCAGTTGCCGGGGCCGGTCCGCGTCGCGCTGCCCGGACCGACGGGTGCGGGGCTGGAAACGCTGCCCGCGCCCGTGCCACCGGTGTTGCCGTTCGCCTTGGGAAGCTCCAGCGCCCCGGTACCCGGCGTCCCTGCGGTTCCTGTCGGCACGACTGCCTCACCCGGTGCCAGCGGTGCAATCGGCTTTACCGGATGGTCCTGCATCAGCTTGTAGGCGTGATCATACCAGTCGGTGCCCGGATAGTTGCGACCCAGCACCGCGGCGGCCTTCTCGGCCTCGATCGGCACGCCGAGCTGCAGATACGTCTCGGTCAGCCGCATCAGCGCCTCGGGCGTGTGCGTGGTCTGCTGGAACTTGTCGATCACGGTGCGGAACCGGCCGTTCGCTGCGAGCCACTGGCCGCGCGTCTCGTAGAACCGCCCGATCTCCATCTCCTTGCCGGCGAGATGGTCGTTGACCAGATCGATCTTCAGCCGGGCATCCGATGCGTAACGCGTGTTCGGATACCGCCGCATCAGCTCGCCGAGCGAATCGAGCGCCTGCCGCGTGATCTTCTGGTCGCGCGTTACGTCGGTGATCTGCTCGTAATAGCCGAGTGCGATCAGGTAATAGGCATAGGGCGCGTCGCGGTTACCCGGATGCACCGCGAGGAAACGCTGCGCCGAGCTGATCGACGCGGTGTAGTCCTTCGCGAGATAATAGCTGAACGCCGACATGATCTGCGCACGGCGCGCCCAGATCGAATAGGGATGCTGGCGCTCGACCTCGTCGAACAGCTGTGCCGCCTCCTTGTAGCGCCCCTGGTCGAGCCGCGCCTTGGCGGTCGAGTACAGCGTGCCCACGTCGCGCGCGACGTAAGGAAGGTCGCCCTTGGCGGAACGACCCGCACAACCGGCCATGGGGAGCGCAAGCGCTGCGATGAGCGTGACAGCAAAGGCACGCGACATGCTCGGAAGGGACTGGGGGATACGCATCGGCGTTGTCCTTAGCGTATGCGGGGCTTCGCGAACAATCCCTTTCGCCACCCCCGTTCGGCGCCTGAATACCGGCCCTGCGGTTGTCGACCATGGGGGCTTTCCGTGAGCCGGATCACACGGCAATAGTCGTGCGTTGCCGACCCGTCATTCCAGTCGAGGATATCCCATGCCCGCCACCCTGCTGCACACCCACCGCGTCGAGAAGCCCTGGGGTCGCGACACGCTCTGGCCCGGGTTCGAGGATGCCGCCCCCGGCACGCCGCCGATCGGCGAAGTCTGGTTCCAGGAGCCCGGCAACACCACGCCGGACCTGCTGATCAAATACCTGTTCACCAGCGAGAAGCTGTCGGTCCAGGTTCATCCCAACGACGAACAGGCACACGCCCGCGGCCTGCCGCGCGGCAAGGACGAGTGCTGGACGGTCCTCGCCGCCGAGCCGACCTCGACGATCGCGGTCGGCACGAAGCAGCCGATCTCGAAGGACGAACTCCGGCAGTCGGCGATCGACGGCACGATCGAGGACAAGCTCGACTGGAAGCCAGTCAAGCCGGGCGACTTCATGTACTGCGCGTCGGACACGATCCACGCGATCGGCGGCGGCCTGACCGTGATCGAGGTCCAGCAGAACTCCGAGACCACCTACCGCCTCTACGATTACGGCAGCGACCGCGAGCTTCACCTCAAGGACGGCATCGAAGTCGCCGACCCCACGCCCTACGTCCCCGTCGCGCCGCCGATCGAAGTCGAGACCGGCCGCACGATCATGGTCGAAGGCCCCAAGTTCGTGCTCGAGCGCTGGAAGGGCGGCGACCACGTCGTCAACCTGCCCGAAGGCACAACCGGCTGGGTGATCCCGATCACCGGCTCGGGCGATGTCGCAGGCGTCGCGTTCAAGGCTGGTGAGTGTGCGACGATGACGGGCACCGAAACGGTCTCGACGAGCGCGGATGCCGACGTGCTGTTCGCGTATCCGCTGGCGAAGCGAATCTGAGCAACACCTTCACCTCCCACCTCCTTGTTCTCCCGCGAAGGCGGGAGCCCAGTCTGGGTCCCCGCCTTCGCGGGGAAACAATGTAATCGAGGGCAACCACTCCTCATATGAACACCACCCCGGCGAAGGCCGGGGCCCAGGTGGAAAGGTGGCAATAATGGAGAACTACGCTCCGTTAGCTACGTCCCCCAACTGGGCCCCGGCCTCCGCCGGGGTGGCGTCTTGTGAGCAAGTTCGCGTTCCACGACATCGAGCCCCCAAACTCACCCCACATTAACCCGCCCCCTGTAACCCCCAAACCATGCTCCGCATCCTAACCCTCTCCACCCTGTTCCCGGATGCGACCCGCCCCAATTTCGGCGTCTTCGTCGAACGCCAGACGCTCGGCCTCGCCGCGCACCCCGACGTTTCATTGCAAGCGGTAGCACCGATAGGCCTCCCCCCGGGCCCGCTCCGCCGCCTCGGCCACTACGCGGCCCTCGCCACGCTCCCGACGCACGAACGCTGGAAGGGCATCGACCTCCACCGCCCGCGCTTCACCGTCCGCCCGTTCCTCCAGGGCCGCCACCACGCCGCAGCGTTGCAGCGCGCGCTCATCCCCGTCCTCGACACGATCCGCGAAGACTTCGCGTTCGATGTCATCGACGCCTCGTTCTTCTTCCCCGACGGCCCCGCCGCGGTCGCACTCGGCAAGCGCTACGGCGTCCCCGTCTCGATCAAGGCGCGCGGGTCCGACATCCACATCTGGGGCAACGCGCCCGCCACCGCCGCGCAGGTCCGCGACGCAGGCTGCAACGCCGCGGGCATGCTCGCCGTCAGCGCCGCGATGAAGGTCGACATGGTCGCGATGGGATTGCCCGCCGACCGCATCCGCGTCCATCACACCGGCGTCGACCAGGACCGCTTCCACCCCGTCGACCGCGCCGCCGCCAAGGCAGCGCTCGGCGTAGCGGGCCCGCTAGTCGTCTCGGTCGGCGCGCTGATCCCACGCAAGGGCCACGACATCGTCATCGACGCGGCCGCCGCGCTCCCCGGCGTCACGCTCCTGATCGCAGGGCAGGGCCCCGCGCGATCGACACTGGAAGCACAGATCGCGCGACTCGGCGTAGCCGACCGCATCCGCCTGCTCGGCGCCGTGCCGCACGCCGAAATCCCGAAGCTGATCGCCGCTGCCGATGTCAGCGCGCTTGCCTCCGAGTCCGAAGGCCTCGCCAACGCCTGGGTCGAATCGCTCGCCTGCGGTACCCCGATCGTCATCACCGACGCCGGCGGCGCGCATGACGTGGTGACATCCCCCGAAGCTGGCCGCGTCACGATTGGCGACTCGCTAGCGTTCGCCGCCGCGATCGGCGCCCTACTGGCCGATCCGCCGTCGCCCCAGGCGACGCGCGCCACAGTCGCCAGCTTCACCTGGGAAGCCAACACCGCCGCGCTCTACGAGCATTTGGCGACGCTAGCCGCGAATCACCGAATCTAGAATCCTCCCCCGCCAGGGGGAGGTGGCACCGAAGGTGACGGAGGGGGAGGAACTCGCAACGACCGTTGCCCTTTCCTCCCCCTCCGTCTGGCAAGCGCCAGCCACCTCCCCCTGGCGGGGAAGGATCAGCAGTCTCAGCTCACCCCTCGAGCGGGTACAGCGCCGCCACGATCCAGCGACCTTCGCCGCGCAGAACCGCCCAAGCCCGAGCGGCAGCACGGCTATCCATGGCCTCGATCCCGAACCCCCGTGCCTCGACCGCCTTCTTGAACGCAAGCGGCGGCTGACGCAGCGCGGAACCGGTACCCAGCAACAGGAACTCCGGCGGCGGATCGAGCGCCAGCAACGCCGCCACATCCGTCGCGCTCAGCGTCTCGAACGCCGGCGGCTCCCAGCCATCCGCGCGCTCGGGACTGATCGACAAAGCGGTATAATAGCCGTCGTCGACCTTGAACCCGGCCCGACCGATTGCCGAGATCATCGGCCCATCAGTCTTCTCGCGGTCCATCCTCATGACGTGATCAACGCTCGACCTTCGGGCCAACCCGCTCGGCACCGTCCTGCACGCCGCCCTTGCGCGGAGCAGGATCGGCCCGCAGCCCCAGCGTGATCAGCAGCGACGACGACACGTAGATCGACGAATACGTGCCGACGACGATGCCCAGGATCATCGCCGCGGTGAACCCGCGCAGCACGTGGCCGCCCAGCACCAGCATCGCGACCAGCGCGAGCAGGATCGTCACCGACGTCATCACCGTACGTGGCAGCGTCTCGTTCACCGACAGGTCGGTGATCTCGCGCATGTCCATCTTCCGATAGCGGCGCATATTCTCGCGGATACGGTCGTCGATGACGATCTTGTCGTTGATCGAGTAGGAGATGATCGTCAGCACCGCCGCGACGATGTTCAGGTCGAACTCGAACTGCGTCAGCGCGAAGAAGCCGAGCGTCATCAACAGATCGTGGACGATCGCGACGACGGTCGACACGCCGAACTGCCACTCGAACCGGACCACCGCGAACAGCGCGATGCCGAGGATCGCGAGGCCGACCGCGAGCAGACCCTTGCTGATCAGCTCGTCCGAGACCTTGCCCGAGATCGTGTCGTACTTGGAGAACGTTGCGCCGGGGAACTTCACGGCGAGGTCGTCCGACACCTTCTTGACGAGGCGGTTGGTAGCACCTTCGTCGCCGGCGGGCACGGGCAGGCGGATCGACAGCGTCTTGGGATCGCTGAACGACTGGATCGAGGCTTCGCCGACGCCGAGCCGATCGACTTCGGTACGGACCGCGTCGATCGACGGCGGGGTCGCGAACTTCTCCTCGATCAGGACGCCGCCGACGAAGTCGACGCCCATGTTGAGGCCCTTCGTCACGACGAGGCCGACCGCGAGCAGGGACAGTAGCAGGGTCAGCCCGAACGCCCATTTGCGGAGCGAGACGAACTTCAGGTTCGTGTTGTCGGGTACGAGTTTCAGCAGGCGCATGGTTATCTCCCGCCTCAAATATTGATCGTGGTGGGGCGGTTCTTCCGCAGCCACAGCGCGACCATCATCCGCGTGAACGTGACGGCGGTGAACACCGACGTGCAGATCCCGATCAGCAGCACGACCGCAAAGCCCTTCACCGGACCCGAGCCGAGCAGCAGCATGATCACGCCGGTGATGGCGTGCGTCACATTGGCCTCGAAGATCGTCCGCGATGCTTCCTTGTAGCCGAGCTCGACCGACTGGACGACGCTACGCCCGCGTCGCCGCTCCTCGCGGATACGCTCGTTGATCAGCACGTTGGCATCCACCGCGGTACCGATCGTCAGCACGAACCCGGCGATACCGGGCAACGTCAGCGTCGCGTTCAGCATCGCCATGACCGCGACGATGACCAGGATGTTGATGACCACCGCGAGGTTAGCATACAGCCCGAACCGCCCGTAGGTGACGAACATGAACACGATCACGAGCAGTGCGGCGACGATCGATGCCAGCACGCCGGCGCGGATCGAATCCTTGCCGAGATCGGGGCTGACGGTGCTCTCGGCGATGGTCTTCAAATTGACCGGCAGCTTGCCCGACCGCAGCGAGATCGCCAGCGCGTTCGCCGACTCGACGGTGAAGTTGCCCGAGATCGACGCACGACCGCCAAGGATCGGCTCGTTGATGTTCGGCGCGGAGATCACCGAATTGTCGAGGATGATCGCGAACGGCTTGTTGGTGTTCTCGGTCGTGACCTTGGCGAAGCGACGGCCACCGACCGCGTCGAACGTGATCGCCACCTGCGGCGCGTTGGTCTGCGGTTCGAACTCCTGGCGCGCATCGGCGAGCTGGTCGCCCGAGATGATCACCGAACGCTTGACCGCGATGAACGGCACGCCGCGCGGATTACCCGGATACGGCAGCACCTGGCTGCCGACCGGGGCGATCCCCTTGACCAGATCGGCCGGGTTCGCGGTCTCGTCGACCAGCTTGAACTCGAGCTTGGCGGTCTTGCCGATCAGCTCCTTCAGCGCCTGCGGGTTCTTCAGCCCCGGCACCTGGACGACGATCCGCGTCGCGCCTTGGCGAACGATCGTCGGCTCCTTGGTCCCGAGCGCGTCGATACGACGACGGACGACTTCGGTCGCGTCCTTCATCGCTGTGTCGACCGCCTGCGTCAGGCCGGCCTGGGTCGGCTTGAGCACGAACCGGCTCGTGTCGACGACGTTGATGTCCCATTCGCGCTGGCCGCTCATCCCGGCGCCGCCGCCGGTGATCGCCAGCAGGCGCTCGCGCGCCGCATCGACCTGCGACGGATCGCGCAGCAGGAAGGTCAGCTGGCCGCCCCGCGTCGAAATGTCGCCGATCTCGATCCGCGGCGTCCCGTTGCGCATCGTCCCCGCGACGCTGTCGCGCATCGCCTCGATCCGCGTCGCGGCGAGGTCGGCGGTATCTGCCTCGAGCAGCAGATAGCTGCCGCCGGCGAGATCGAGCCCGAGGTTGATGTGCGGATGCGGAATCCGCCCCCATTGGCTCGTGGTGCTCTCGGGGAGGAAGCTCGGGATCGCCAGCAGGCACAATGCCGCCAGCAACCCGATGATCGACCCGATTTTCCAGCGCGGGAAGTCGAGCATCAGTCGTTCGCCGGCTTCGTGTTCGGGCTGGTGATGTCGGTCAGCGTCGCCTTGACGACGCGCACGCGGACATTCGGCGCGATCTCGACCTCGACGACATTATCCTCGACCTTGGTCACCTTGCCCAGGATCCCGCCCGACGTCACGACGCTGTCGTTCTTCTTCACCGCAGCGACCGACGCCTGCAGCGCCTTCATGCGCTTTTGCTGCGGACGGATCATCAGGAAATAGAACACGACGAACACGAGGAAGAGCGGCGCGAGGCTCAGGAACGAGGCGATCCCGCCTCCCGCCGTCGTGGCGGCGCCGTCTGCGGCCTGGGCGTATGCTGGTGAGATGAACATGGAGTTCCGTATCTGTGAAGGGTGGCTCGGTTCGCGCGCCGCGCGGCCGGTCGCATTGGTCCGCCCGCTATCATCGCTTGGTGTCCCGTGCAACTGACGCAGGCGCGGACGGTTCGTGTAGAGACCACGATGAAGTCACGGCGAAACCGGGGCGAAACAGGAGAGATGCGATGATTCTGGTGATGGGACATATCAAGCTGGCCACAGGCGAGGGCGCAAAGATCGCCGATACGTTGATCGCGCACATGGCCGCCTGCGCCAAGGAAGACGGCTGCGAGTTCTACAATCTCGCGCTCGACCTGGTCGATCCCGACCTGATCCGGATTTCCGAACGCTGGGCGAGTCCCGAAGCGATCGCCGCGCACGGTCAGGCCGATCACCAGAAGGCCTTCGGTCGCGCCCTGCGCGCGTACACCATCGAGCAGGTCAGCGTGAAAGCGTATGACGGCAGCTTCTGGCGCACGCTGATGGGCGACTGAGGCAATTCTTGCGGGCAAGCGGCGTTGCGACTTGCATCGCGCGCCGACCCTGCGTAGAGCGCGCGGCTCGGGCTGCTATGCGGCCCGTTCGGTCGGAGCGTAGCGCAGCCTGGTAGCGCACCACACTGGGGGTGTGGGGGTCGCAGGTTCGAATCCTGTCGCTCCGACCATTTTCTTACATCGATGAAAAGACGCAGCGCTGCTGGCCAAGCCGCGCGCGTTGGTTTTTACGCGACGCTCGCCCCGCCCACAACCGCGCTCCCCTCCCTGAAAGGGAGGGGCTGGGGGTGGGTAGGCCGGCTTGAGTCTCACCGGTCCGAACAGGCGGAAGCCGACCCACCCCCAACCCCTCCCTGCCAGGGAGGGGGGCAGAAGAAGGTTTACGCCGTCTCGCTCACCGTCGCCGCATGACCCACGGCCACCGCGCTCAAGTTAACGATCCCCCGCGCGGTCACGCTAGGCACCATCATCTGCAACGGCTTGGCGAGCCCCAGCAGCATCGGCCCCAGCGGCAGCGACTCGGTCGATGCCGACAGCAACGACACCGCGATGTTCGCCGCATCGATGTTCGGCATCACCAGCAGGTTCGCCGACCCGGTCAAAGGGCTGTCCGCGACCAACCGCCGCCGCAGCGCCTCGGACAACGCCGCATCGCCGTGCATCTCGCCATCGAACTCGAACTCCGGCGCCGCGTCCTTCAGCAACGCATGCCCGGCGCGCATCTTCTGCGCCGAGGGCGACCGCGACGCACCAAAGCTCGAATGCGACAGCAACGCCGCCTTCGGCTCGATCGCGAACGCGCGCACAGCCTCGGCCGCCAGCAACGTCATCTCGGCGATCTGCTCGGCGGTCGGATCGACCGTCACGTGCGTATCGCAGAAGAACAGGCTCCCGGTGCGCAGGATCACCGCCGACATCGCATACAGCCGCGAGACGCCCGGCATCCGCGGTATCAGCGGCATGACGTAGGTCATCTGCGTCCACCAGTCGCCGATGCCACCACAGAGGGCCGCATCGACGCGACCCTCGCGCAGCAGCATCGCCGCCGCCACGCTCGGCCGAGTCCGCAGAGCGCGCTCGGCGCTATCGGGCGGCGATCCGCGACGGCCGACCAGCGCGTTATACCCGGCGAGCAACGGATCGAACACTTCGCGGTCGGTACCCGGATCGAGCACTTCGACATCGGTGCCGATCGCCATCCGCAACCCGCTCGACTGGATCTTCTCGGCGATCACCTCGCGCCGCCCGATCAGCACCGGCCGCCCAATACCCTCGTCGATCACCGTCTGCACCGCGCGCAGCGTGCGGTCGTCCTCGCCCTCGCCATAGGCGATCGAGCGCCCCGCCTGCTTGGCGCGCGCGAAGATCGGCCGCATCAACTGGCCCGAGCGATACACGAACACTTCGAGATCGCGCAGATACGCATCGAAATCCTCGATCGGCCGCGTCGCTACGCCCGAGTCCATCGCCGCCTTCGCCACCGCCGGCGCGACATGCAGGATCAGCCGCGGATCGAACGGCTTGGGAATGATGTAGGTCGGCCCGAACACCGGCGTCGCGCCGCCGTAAGCGGTGACCACCACATCGGACGCCGTCGCACGCGCCAGGGCCGCGATCGCATCGACCGCCGCGACCTTCATCGCCTCGTTGATCTCGGTCGCGCCGACGTCGAGCGCCCCGCGGAAGATGAACGGGAAGCACAGCACGTTGTTGACCTGGTTCGGAAAATCCGAGCGGCCGGTGGCGATGATCGCGTCGGGCCGGGTCGCATGCACCAGTGCCGGCTGGATCTCCGGCTCCGGATTCGCCAGCGCCAGAATCAGCGGATCGGGCGCGAGCAAATGCAGCCATTCCTGCTTCAGCACGCGCGGTGCCGACAGCCCGAGGAAGATGTCCGCCCCCTCCAGCACGTCCGGCAGGGTCCGCGCGTTGGTCGTGCGCGCGTACCGCGCCATGTTCGGCGGCATCACGTCGCCGCGATCCTTGTGCACGACGCCGGCGATATCGGTCAGCGTGACGTTTTCGGGATTGAGCCCCATCGACACCAGCAGGTCGACCGTCGCCAGCGCCGCCGCGCCCGCGCCCGACGTCACCAGCTTCATCTGGTCGAGCCGCTTGCCGCGCAGTTCGAGCACGTTGCGGACCGCGGCTGCACACACGATCGCGGTGCCGTGCTGGTCGTCGTGGAACACCGGGATGTTCATGACCTCGCGCAGCTTCGTCTCGATCTCGAAGCATTCGGGCGCCTTGATGTCCTCGAGGTTGATCCCGCCGAACGTCGGCTCGAGCACGCGGACCGCCTCGATGAACGCCTGCGGATCGAGCTGGTCGATCTCGATGTCGAAACAGTCGATCCCGGCGAATTTCTTGAAGAGCACCGCCTTGCCCTCCATCACCGGCTTCGACGCGAGCGCACCGATCGCACCGAGCCCGAGCACCGCGGTACCGTTGGTGATGACCGCGACGAGATTGCCCCGCGCGGTATAATCCCGCGCCTTGTCCGGATCCGCGGCGATCTCCTCGCACGCTGCGGCGACGCCTGGCGAATAGGCGAGCGCGAGATCGCGCTGCGTCGCCATCCGCTTGGTCGCCTCGACCGAGAGCTTACCGGGCTTGGGATAACGGTGATAATCGAGCGCGGCTTTGCGGAAATCGTCTTCCATGGTCTTCCTAACCTGTCGGCCGCGGCGGCGACCGGGTTGAGCGCGCGGGCAAGGCCCGCGGCGAATGTTCAAGGGAGCGCATAGCCTTAGGCGCACCGATCCGCCAACCCCGCGCGGACGTAGCGTCGGTTTGGGTGGGGAGGGTGCACCATATGCCACCACCCCGGCGAAGGCCGGGCCCAATTGGAACGTCGGACCTAACGAAGCGCGGTCCTTCGTCAGCATCGTCCCCCAGTTGGACCCCGGCCTCCGCCGGGGAGGTGCAGACGAGGGAAGTGGCAATCCTCCCCCGCAAGGGGGAGGTGGCACCGAAGGTGACGGAGGGGGAGGCAAGCGGTCACCTCCGTTGCGTGTCCTCCCCTCCGTCTGGCAAGCGCCAGCCACCTCCCCCTAGCGGGGGAGGATCGAAGAACCGCCAAATTCCCCTGTCCTACAACGAACCAATATGGTTCGCTCGCCCCCAACAAAACCGGGAGCCAGCCATGACCATCGACCACCTCATCGACGCCGTCATCGACCGCGAAGGCGGCTACTCGAACCACCCCGCAGACCGAGGCGGTCCCACCCGCTACGGCATCACGGAAAGCGTAGCCCGCACCAACGGCTACCCCGGAGACATGCGCAATTTCCCCCGCGACCAGGCGGAAACCATCTACCACCGCCTCTACTGGACCCGCCCGGCCTTCGACCAGATCGCCCCCCGAGCCCCGAAAATCGCCGAAGAACTCTTCGACACCGGCATCAACATGGGCCCCGCGGTCGCCGCCACCTTCCTACAACGCGCCCTCAACGCGCTGAACCGCGGCGCCACCGACTACCCGGACATGATCCTCGACGGCCGCATCGGCCCCGCCACGCTCGCCGCGCTCGAAGCCTTCCTCGCCCGCCGCAAACCCGGCGGCGAAACCGTGCTCCTGAAAGCGATCGAGGCGCTCCAGGGCGAACGCTACGTCGCCCTCGCCGAGACGCGCCCGGCGAACGAAGCCTTCCTCTACGGCTGGCTCGCGAACCGCGTCTGAGGCCCCTGCGAAAACGCTCCCAGCGTGTGAACTTTGTGCACTTCCAGATTTCCGGAGACAGCCAATGACCCCACAACCCCTTGATCCAGCGCCAGACCCCTGGATCACCCGAGCCCGCCCGACGTTCCTCTACGTGATGTACACATTGCTGCTCGGCGCGATCCCCGCAGGCCTGATCGCCGCCGTCCGTCCGCAGATGGCGCAGGCGATCGCGGCGGGCATGGCGGCGTATTTGAACGCCATCCCCGAACCGCTCTACGCGCTCTTCGGCACGGGGTATCTCGGCTACACGGTGGCCAGGGAATGGGGGAAGGGGCGGTAACCACCCGAGCCTCCTTCGTCATTCCCGCGGAGGCGGGAACCCATACTGGCAAACCTCAGTGATGAACGGGTGAGGTCCGAGGGTCTGGATCCCCGCCTGCGCGGGGATGACGGATGATGGGAGAGGGGGATGGGAGGCGGCAGGGGGGCGTTGCACCCCCAAAACCAAACCCTACATCGCTGCCATGAGCAACGACCCCCAAGCCATGCCGACATGGCACGGCACCACGATCCTCTCGGTCCGCCGCGGCGGCAAGGTCGTCGTGATCGGCGACGGCCAGGTCTCGATGGGCCAGACCGTCATGAAACCCAACGCGCGCAAAGTGCGCAGGCTCGGCGACGGCAGCGTCATCGGCGGGTTCGCCGGCGCCACCGCCGACGCCTTCACGCTGTTCGAACGCCTCGAACGCAAACTCGAAGCACACCAGGGCCAGCTCCTCCGCGCCGCGGTCGAGCTCGCCAAGGACTGGCGCACCGACAAGTTCCTCCGCAACCTCGAAGCCATGATGATCGTCGCCGACAAGGACGTGACGCTGATCCTCACCGGCAACGGCGACGTCCTCGAACCCGAAAACGGCGTCGCCGCGATCGGCTCCGGCGGCAACTACGCGCTCGCCGCTGCCCGAGCGCTGGTCGAATACGAGACCGACGCGGAGGTGTTGTGCCGCAAGGCGATGCACATCGCGTCCGAACTCTGCGTCTACACCAACGACCGCCTCACGGTCGAAACTATGGATTCGACTACGTAATCCCCCTCCCGCTTGCGGGAGGGGTTAGGGGAGGGGCTGAAATACACCCCACCCACGCCTTCCGCTGCGGCCACGCCCTCCCCCGACCCCTCCCGAGCGGGAGGGGAGAAGGTAACAAAATGAACGACCAGCTCACCCCCAAGGCCATCGTCGCCGCGCTCGACGCCCACATCATCGGCCAGGCCGCCGCGAAACGCGCGGTCGCCGTCGCGATGCGCAACCGCTGGCGCCGGCAGCAGCTCAGCGAAGACCTTCGCGACGAGGTCACGCCCAAGAACATCTTGATGATCGGACCGACCGGCTGCGGCAAGACCGAGATCAGCCGCCGTCTGGCGAAACTCGCCGACGCGCCGTTCGTGAAGGTCGAGGCGACCAAGTTCACCGAGGTCGGCTATGTCGGCCGCGACGTCGAGCAGATCGCCCGCGACCTCGTCGAGGAAGCCATCCGCCTCGAAAAGGAACGGCGTCGTATAGCCGTCAAGGACAAGGCGGAGGAGGCAGCGATGGGTCGCCTGCTCGACGCGCTGGTCGGCAAGGATTCGAGCACCGCAACGCGCGAAAGCTTCAAGCAGCGCTTCCTCGACGGTCACTTGAACTCTGCCGAAGTCGAGATCGAGGTCGAGCAGGCGCCGACCACGCCGTTCGAAATCCCCGGCGGCGCGCCGCAGATGATCAACCTCGGCGAGATGATGAAGTCGTTCGGCGGCGGCCAGCAATTGAAGCGGCGGAAGTTCACCGTCCACGCGGCCTGGGACAAGCTCGTCGAGGAAGAGGCCGACAAGCGGCTCGACCAGGACGAGGTCAGCCGCGCGGCGCTTGCCGACGCGGAAGCCAACGGCATCGTCTTCCTCGACGAGATCGACAAGATCGCGGTGTCGGACGGCCGCGGCGGTTCGATCAGCCGCGAAGGCGTCCAGCGTGACCTGCTCCCGCTAATCGAGGGCACGACGGTTGCGACCAAGTACGGCCCGATGAAGACCGACCACATCCTCTTTATCGCCTCGGGCGCGTTCCACGTCGCAAAGCCGAGCGACCTGCTCCCCGAATTGCAGGGTCGCCTGCCGATCCGTGTCGAACTGAAAGGCCTCACGGAAGCCGACTTCGTCGCGATCCTGTCCGACACGAAGGCGTCGCTGCCGCTGCAATACAAGGCGCTGATCGCCACCGAAGGCGTCGGCATCGAGTTCACCGAAGACGGCATCGCCGCGATTGCGCGCATCGCCGCCGAGGTGAACTCCGAGATCGAGAACATCGGCGCGCGGCGTCTGCAGACGGTGATGGAAAAGCTGCTGGAAGAGGTAAGCTACAACGCCGAAGACCGCGGTGGCTCGAACCTCGTCATCGACGGTGCCTACGTCGACAGCCAGCTCAAGGAAATCGCCCGCAACACCGACCTGAGCCGCTTCGTGCTGTAATTGTTTTCCTGCGAATGCAGGAATCCAGGGTAACAAGGCAAAACGCTCGTAAACCCTGGACTCCTGCGTGCGCAGGAGAACAAATTGGCGAGGAGAAACCATGGACGTGACTGAAGCCATAGCCGCTCGCCGCTCAGTCCGAGGCTTCCTCGACACCCCCGTCGATCCCGCGCTACTCCGCGACCTCGCGATAAAGGCGTCCCGAGCGGCAACCGGCGGCAACCTCCAGCCCTGGCACATCGCCATCGTCCAAGGCGAACCCCTGGCCCGCCTCAAGGCGACGATGGTCGAAAAGCTAGCAACCGGCGCAACCGAAACCCCAGCCTACGACGTCTACCCAAAAGACCTCGCCGCTCCCTACCGAGACCGCCGTTTCTCGGTCGGCGAAGCGATGTACGCCCACCTCGGCATCCCCCGCGACGATAAGCCGGCGCGGCACAAATGGTTCGCTCGGAACTTCGAATTCTTCAGCGCCACCGCCGCCTATTTCTGCACGGTCGACCGCCGCATGGGCCCGCCGCAATGGTCGGACCTCGGCATGTACCTGCAAAACCTGATGCTGCTCGCGGTGGAAGCCGGCCTCGCCACCTGCCCGCAGGAATGCTGGGCGATGTACCCGGAGACAGTCGGGAGGGTCTTGGATCTGCCCGAAGACCGCATGCTCTTTTGCGGCATGGCGATCGGCTACGAGGACAAGAGGGCACCTGCCAATGCGTTGCGCACGGAGCGTGCGGACGAGGCGGAATGGCTGACAACGATCCGCTGATTTAGGCCATCGACCCTAACCAAGACATCACCCCGGCGAAGGCCGGGGCCCAATTGGGTGACGATGGTAACGGAGCGAAGCACCTCGTCACGTCGGCTTACCAATTGGGCCCCGGCCTCCGCCGGGGTGGAGTGCATGTGCTGAGTGCTCGTCGCCAAGCTTGTTCACCCGCGAAGGCGGGTGCCCAGACTGGGTCCCCGCCTTCGCGGGGAAACAAGTTTTTAGAGCACCACCGTCACCGGCTTGGCCCCCTTGATCCCCGCAAGGATCATAGCCTCCCAAACCGCAGGGTCACCCGCCGCGGCCATCGCCTTGTCAGGCTCGCGGAGAGTCTTCAGCACTGCCAGCGCATCGGGCAGATAATCCGCCCACGCCGCATCGATCAACCGCGAAGCCGACTCGGCATCGCCGCCGGCGTTCGCGCTGATCCGCTGTCCCGCCAGCACGCGTGCGACGCGTTCGGCGACAGGTGTAGTGGAAACGTCCATGAGCATTCTCCTCGCGGGACCGGTCTACACCAAACCCGCGAGGCGAACGAATGCTCCTTAGCGTGCCGAGCTCGGACCCGCGCCACGGCTCGGACCACGGCCGCCGCCACCAGCCGGACGACCACCGCCGCCCTGACCACCAGGACGACCACCGCCCTGCGGACGACCGCCGCCACCTTGGCCGCCGCCGCCACCCTGGCCACCACGGCTCGCACCCGCATAGTTACGGCCGGTCGTCCCGGTCGCCCGCGGCGAATGCGTCGCGCGCGGCCGTGCCGGATCGCGCGGACGATCGATCCGAACCTCGGGATCGGCACCCATCGTCTTCACGCGCGTCTGCTTGATCTGGTTCGACAGGTTGACGAAATCGTCCGGCAGCGACCGGACCTGGACCTTCTGGCGGGTGATCCGCTCGATGTCGCGAAGGTAAGCCTTCTCGTCATCCGCGCAGAACGCGACGGCGATGCCGCTCGCGCCCGCACGCGCGGTACGGCCGATGCGGTGGACATACTGCTCGGCGACGTTCGGCAGCTCGAAGTTGATGACGTGGCTGACGCCCGAGACGTCGATGCCGCGTGCGGCGATATCGGTCGCGATCAGGACCTTGACCTTGCCCTGCTTGAACTCGCCGAGAGCCCGCTCGCGCTGGCCCTGGCTCTTGTTGCCGTGGATCGCGTTCGACGCGATGCCGTTGCCCGCGAGCAGCTTCACGACGCGGTCGGCGCCATGCTTGGTGCGCGTGAACACCAGCGCGCGGTCGATCGCAGGATCGGCCAGCGTGATCGTCAGCAGCGCCTGCTTCTCCGACTGGTTGCAGAAGGTGACATACTGGTCGACGCGCTCGGCGGTCGTCGCGGCCGGCTTGACCGACACGGTCTTCGGGTCGAGCAGGAACTGGCTGGCCAGCTCACGGATCGCGACCGGCATCGTCGCCGAGAAAAACAGCGTCTGGCGCTTCTTCGGCAGCATGCGGACGATCTTCTTCAGCGCGTGGATGAAGCCCAAGTCCATCATCTGGTCGGCTTCGTCGAGCACGAGGATCTCGATCATCGACAGGTTGCAGAAGCCCTGCTCGATCAGGTCGATCAGGCGGCCCGGCGTGGCGACGAGAATGTCGACGCCGCGGCTCAGGTCCTGGCGGTTCTTGTTGATACTGGTGCCGCCGAACACGGTGGTCACCGACATCTTGCTGAACTGGCCGTAGGCGCGGGCGCTGTCGGCGATCTGGCTGGCGAGTTCGCGCGTCGGCGCGAGCACCAGCATGCGGCAATGCGTCGGCAGGACGCGCTTCTGGGTTTCGGTCAGGCGCTGGATCGACGGCAGCACGAACGCCGCGGTCTTGCCGGTGCCGGTCTGCGCGATGCCGAGCAGATCGCCGCCCTCGAGCAGGATCGGGATCGACTGCGCCTGGATCGGCGTCGGCTCGGTATAGCCCTTGGCTTCGAGCGCACGGACGAGCGGCTCGGCAAGGCCGAGGTTTGCAAATGACATGTAGAGTCTCTCAAATAGATGCCGGGCTCGCGAACCCACACAAGGACGCGCGAGGGGCGGTGGTGTTTTGACACCCCGCGTGAAAAGGGAAGCCCGTTGGAAACGACCGAGGCGGAGCTAAGACCGTTAAAGGTCCAATCACGCTGCATTACGCCTCGATAGCGGCCATCTGGCGTATCACGGTCGAAAAGTCAACCTTCGGCCCGTTTTTCACTCATGGCGGAGTCAGCGGCGGATCTGCCCAAGGTGCAGATAGCGCTCGTTGAACTCGGCCGCATCGCGCAGGCGGGGCCAGTCGATCACGCTTACTTGGCGCTTCTTGCGCGCGATCAGGCCGTCGGTCTCGAGCGATTTCAACACGCGATTGACGTGGACGGGGGTGAGGCCGAGCGCATCGCCCAACTGCTCCTGCGTCATCGGCAACTCATACGCCATCGCATCGGCGAGCGTCGATTTCTGGAACCGCACCGAAAATTCACATAGCAGATGCGCCAGCCGGCTCCGCGCATTGCGCCGCCCGACATTCAACAGCCACTCGCGGTGGATCGACGACTCGATCAGCGCATCGATCCACAAGGCCTGGCCCGCCGCCGGACATGCCTCGATGAAAAGACGCAATGCCGCGATCGGCACTTCGGCAAGCGTCAGCCGCGTCAGCGCCTGGATGTCATGATCGGATTCATCGAGGAACAGGTTCTGCAGATCGACGAACTCGCCCGGCATCAGGATCGACACGATTTCGCGCTCGCCGTTCGGCGTCAGCTTCTGTCGATAGGCCAGGCCGTCCAGAATGAACGCGCACCGCGTCGGACGCTGGCCCTCGCGCAGCATATAGGTCGACGCATCGATCGTCCGGACCTTGAACGGCAAGGCCGCGATCTGCGCACGGTCGTCCGCACCCATCGCCATCCGCGATTCGAACTTCCGTAACACCTTCTCAGTCACGGTGGAGATATCCACGTGCACTCTCCGCATCCAGTGCAGGAGCACTCGTTTCTCGCTGTCACCCTCTCTGGAATAGCGCGTTGCAACAATACGCACCTTATCCCAGGATTGACCGGGCCGACAAAACCCATGTTATGACATTTATGCGCCCGATTGCCGGGACCGTGGCGAAAAACGAGGCTAGCCGTTCGCCTAGCTCGTTTCGTCGATCGTCACCGTGACCGTCAGCAGAACGCTACCCGCCTCGTTCCGTACGGCGACGCTGAACCGAGCGCCGTCGCGTGCGATCCCCGGATGATCGCTCAGATAATCACCCGCGAAAATCACCGCCTGGACGCGTGCTTCCTCGTCGTCCGCCAGATTCGTGCCGTCGTCGTCGTTCACGTGTTTATGGTTGTCGATATCGAAGAAGTATCTGGGCATGCTCACCTTCCTCGACCGTTACGCAAGTTCGAACCTATCAGGTCGACATTGGCTCCGCTCTTACCAAAATCAGGTTTGCTGCGCGCTGCATGCTCGACTTGAACTCCGTCACGGGCGTAGGATGCGTGCAAACATATAGAGGATCCGCCCCATGAAACTGGCCAGCCTGAAGCATCCCGACGCCACCCGAGGACGAGACGGCAAGCTCGTCGTCGTCTCCAACGACCTCGCCTGGTATGCCGATGCGAGCCACATCGCGCCGACGCTGCAGGCCGCGCTCGACGACTGGGACCGGCTTTCGATCGACCTCAAGAACCTGTCGACCGATCTTGAGCACGAGATGATCCCGATGCGGCGCTTCCACGAGCATGACGCCGAGTCGCCGCTGCCACGTGCGTATCAATGGGCCGACGGCTCTGCGTACGTGAATCATGTTGCGCTCGTGCGACAGGCGCGCGCGGCGGAGATGCCCGACAGTTTCTGGCATGATCCGTTGATGTATCAGGGCGGTTCGGATGGGTTCCTCGGACCCCGCGATCCGATCCCGCTCGCCGACGAGTCCTGGGGTTGCGACATGGAGGCCGAGGTCGTTGTCGTCACCGGCGACGTGCCGCTCGGCGCGAGTCGCGAGGAGGCGCTGGCGGCGATCCTGCTGGTCGGGCTGACCAACGACGTGTCCTTGCGCAACCTCATCCCCGGCGAACTCGGCAAGGGCTTCGGCTTCTTCCAGTCGAAGCCGGCCAGCGCGTTCTCGCCCGTCTTCGTCACCCCCGACTCGCTCGGCGACTGGTGGAAGGACGGCAAGCTGCACCGCAAGCTGATGGTCGACCTTAACGGCCAGCCGCTCGGTCGCGCCGAGGCCGGCGAGGACATGACGTTCGACTTCGGTACGCTGGTCGCGCACGCCGCCAAGACCCGGAAGCTCGGCGCGGGGACGATCGTCGGATCGGGCACCGTCTCGAACCGCGGCCCCGATGGTGGTCCCGGCAAGTCGGTAGCCGAGGGCGGCGTCGGCTATTCCTGTCTCGCCGAAGTGCGGACGATCGAAACGATCCAGGGCGGCAAGCCCGTCACGCCGTTCCTCAAACAGGGCGACGTCGTCCGCATCTGGGCGGAAGACGACAAGCGCCATCCGATCTTCGGCGTGATCGAGCAGACCGTCGGCGGCTGAATTCTGCGGAGGGGGAGAAAAAATCCGCGCGGCACATCGTGAATGCGCAACTCCCCCTCGCAATCTGCGTTGAAATTTTATAACAAGCCTCGGTAAGAGTGTTCCGCGGTCACAGCGGCCTCATGGAGATGGAATGACGATGGCAAGCGAGCATCCGCGCGCCAATTTGCAGCCACTTACGCTGCATATCCCCGAGCCGAAGTTCCGCCCCGGCGACGCGGTGGACTTCGCCGAAGTCGACGTGCCGCCCGCCGGCGAGGCGCGCCGCCCCGACACCGCGGACAAGGCGTCCGATTTCATCGATCTCGCCTATACGCTGGTCCGCGTGCTCGACGACGACGGCAACGCGGTCGGCCCGTGGGACCCCAAGCTTTCGCCTGACGTGATGCGCCGCATGTTGCGCAGCATGGCGCTGCTCCGCGCGTTCGACGAGCGCATGTTCCGCGCGCAGCGGCAGGGCAAGACCAGCTTCTACATGAAGGCGCTCGGCGAGGAGGCGGTCGCAGTCGCGGCGGCCTATGCGCTCGACTACGAGGACATGTGCTTCCCCTCGTATCGCCAGCAGGGCCTGCTGATCGCACGGGGCTGGAGCCTCGTCGACATGATGAACCAGATCTATTCGAACACGGCCGATAGGCTCGGCGGCAAGCAGCTGCCGATCATGTATTCGGTCAAGGAAGCCGGCTTCTTCTCGATCTCCGGCAACCTCACCACGCAATATCCGCAGGCCGTCGGCTGGGCGATGGCCTCGGCCGCCAAGGGCGACACGCGGATCGCCGCAACCTGGTGCGGCGAAGGCTCGACCGCTGAGGGCGACTTCCACTCCGCCTGCACGTTCGCCGCGGTCTACCGCGCGCCGGTGATCTTCAACGTCGTCAACAACCAGTGGGCGATCTCCAGCTTCTCCGGATTCGCCGGCGCCGAGGCGACGACCTTCGCGGCGCGCGCGGTCGGCTACGGCATCGCCGGGCTTCGAGTCGACGGCAACGACGCGCTGGCGGTCTACGCAGCGACCGAATGGGCCGCCGAGCGCGCGCGTACCAACCAGGGGCCGACGCTGATCGAGCATTTCACCTACCGCGCGGAAGGCCACTCGACCTCCGACGACCCCGGCCAGTATCGCAGCGAGGGCGAACCCAACGCCTGGCCGCTCGGCGACCCGATTAAGCGCCTGAAGGACCACCTCATCGCGATCGGCGAATGGGACGACGAGCGTCACGCCGCGCAAGACAAGGAGCTCGCCGAGCAGGTCAAGGCCGCGCAGAAGGAAGCCGAGAAGAACGGCATCCTCGGCCACGGCCTGCACCAGCCGCTCGAGTCGCTGTTCGACGGCGTGTTCGAGGAGCTGCCGTGGCATCTGAAGGAGCAGCGTCAGCAGATGCTCGATGAGGAAACGGCCAGCGGCCGTCCATGGGATCGCAAGGCATGAGCGACATGATCGAGGCACCCGTGTCCGAAACAACGGACGCCGAACCCACCACCCGCATGAACATGATCCAGGCGATCAACTCCGCCATGGACATCATGATGGAGCGCGACCCCGACGTGATCGTCATGGGCGAGGACGTCGGCTATTTCGGCGGCGTCTTCCGTGCGACCGCCGGGCTTCAGGCCAAGTACGGCAAGACCCGCGTCTTCGACACCCCGATCACCGAATGCGGCATCATCGGCGTCGCGGTCGGGATGGGCGCGTACGGCCTGCGCCCGGTCCCCGAGATCCAGTTCGCGGATTACATCTACCCCGCACTCGACCAGCTCGTCTCCGAAGCGGCGCGTCTGCGCTACCGCTCCGCCGGCGAGTTCACCTCGCCGATCACGGTGCGCTCGCCGTTCGGAGGCGGCATCTTCGGCGGCCAGACGCACAGCCAGTCGCCGGAGGGGCTCTTCACCCATATGTCCGGCATCAAGACGGTGATCCCGTCGACGCCGTATGACGCCAAGGGCCTGCTGATCGCCGCGATCGAGGATAACGACCCGACGCTCTTCTTCGAACCCAAGCGCATCTATAACGGCCCGTTCGACGGCTACTGGGATCGCCCGTCGCAGAACTGGTCGAAGCACCCGGCCGGCGAAGTTCCGACCGGCTACTACAAGATCGAACTTGGCAAGGCGAAGATCGTCCGCGCCGGCGAGGCGCTCACCATCCTCGCCTACGGTACGATGGTCCATGTCTGCGCGGCCGTCGTTGCCGAAGCCGGGATCGACGCCGAGATCGTCGACCTGCGCACGCTCGTTCCGCTCGACATCGAGACGATCGAGGCCTCGGTGAAGAAGACCGGCCGCTGCATGATCGTTCACGAGGCGACCCGCACCAGCGGCTTCGGCGCGGAGCTGTCGGCGATCGTCCAGGAACGCTGTTTCTACCATCTCGAGGCGCCGATCGAGCGCGTGACCGGGTTCGACACGCCGTACCCGCACAGCCTCGAATGGGCGTATTTCCCGGGGCCGGTTCGCATCGGCGAAGCCCTGAAAAAGATCATGAAGGACGCATAATGGCCCGCTTCACCTTCAAGCTGCCGGACATCGGCGAAGGCATCTCCGAGGCCGAGATCGTCGCGTGGCACGTCGCCATCGGCGACCGCGTCGAGGAGGATTCGCCGATCGCCGACATGATGACCGACAAGGCCACCGTCGAGATGGAATCGCCGGTGACCGGCATCGTCGTCGAACTCGCGGGCGAAGTCGGCGACCAGGTGTCGATCGGCGCCGCGCTGGTGGTGATCGAGACGGACGCGGTCGATACCGCGGACGAAGTTGTCGCCGCGCCACTGACCTCGGCACAGGCCGAGACCGCCGAACAATACGAAGCCGAGAACCCGGGCGTCGAAGAGGTCGCAACAGAAACTCCCTCTCCCCTACGGGGAGAGGGTCGGGGTGAGGGGCAGCCCCAGGCTGAAACGCCGGCAACTGCCCCGACCCCTCACCCCAGACCTCTCCCCAACGGGGAGAGGGAGCAGCAAGCACGTGCTCTCCCCAACGGGGAGAGGGAGCAGAAGGCGCAACCCGTTCCTGCTGCTGAGGCGGAGCAAAAGGCCCACGCGCTCGCATCCCCCGCAGTCCGAGCCCGCGCCCGCGACCTCGGTATCGACCTCGCCTCGGTCAAATCCGACTCCGACCGCGTCCGCCACGCCGACCTCGACGCCTACCTCCGCTACGGCGCCGGCGAAGGCTACCACCCCCCGCACGCCAGCCGCGCCCGCGAAGACCAGCCCATCAAGGTCATCGGCATGCGTCGTCGCATCGCCGAGAACATGGCCGCCTCGAAGCGCGCCATCCCGCACTTCACCTATGTCGACGAGATCGACGTCACCGCGCTGGAGGCGATGCGCGCCGACCTCAATGCCAACCGCGGCGGCCGCCCCAAGCTGACGATGCTGCCGCTGATGATCGTCGCGATCTGCAAGACGATCCCCGACTTCCCGATGCTCAACGCGCGCTACGACGACGAGGCCGGCGTGGTCACGCGCCACGGCGCCATCCACCTCGGCATGGCCGCGCAGACCGATGCGGGCCTCACCGTCCCCGTGATCCGCGACGCACAGGACCGCAACGTCTGGCAGCTCGCGACCGAGATCACGCGCCTCGCCGAAGCCGCCCGCGCCGGCAAGCTCGCCCCCAACGAAATGGGCGGCGGCACGATCACGGTAACCTCGCTAGGCCCCCTCGGCGGCATCGCCACGACCCCGGTCATCAACCGCCCCGAAGTCGCGATCATCGGCCCCAACAAGATCGTCGAACGCCCCGTCTTCAAGGGTGACGAGGTGGTTCGCGCGAAACTGATGAACCTGTCGATCAGCTGCGACCACCGCGTCGTCGACGGTTGGGATGCGGCAAGCTTCGTCCAGGGCCTCAAGAAGTACCTCGAAACCCCCGTCCTGCTCTTCGCCGACTAAGCGAGAATGAAGGGCATGCACCGCGGAAACCTGACGATCGAGGGTAGATTCGAGGGCATGCTCGCCGGCACCGCGATCGTCCCGGCCGGCGCTACCGCCGAGATCGCCGGGATGATCGACGGCACGCTGATCGTCGAACCCGGCGCAACCGTGCTCGTCAGCGGGATGATCGACGGCGAGATCGTCGATCGCGGCGGCCAGATCACCGTAACCGGCATGGTCAGCCGCTAACCGCCGCCCTCCTACGCAGCGGAAGCGAAGAACCCAGACAATCCTCCCCCGCCAGGGGGAGGTGGCAGGCAAAGCCTGACGGAGGGGGCGGCAAGCGGAACCGCTGTTTAGGTCGCGCCTTACCCCCGGGCTTTCTGCAAGGACCCCGCAATCCGCCGCGCAAGACTGCGTGGCGTAAACCGTATCCCCTCGGCCATCGCGAAGTTCAGCGCACCCGACACCTTCACCGCCCGGTTTGCGGCCAGCGCCGCCAACCCGTCGCGCACCACCGCCGCCGGATCGCTCGCCAATCGCTCGAACAGCGCGGTATCGCCAAGCCCCGCCACATCGGCGAACTCGGTCCGCGTCGGCCCGGGGCACAGCGCCGCCACGCGCACGCCCTTGTCCTTCACCTCCTCGTGCAGCGCTTCGGAAAAGCTCAGCACGAACGCCTTGCTCGCGTAATAGACCGCCATCCACGGCCCCGGTTGGAACGACGCGACCGAGGCAAGGTTGAGTACCCCGCCAGACCCACGCGCGATCATCTGCGGCAGCACGGCATGCGTCAGCGCCACCAATGCACGGCAATTGAGGTCGATCATGCCCAGTTGCAGCGCGCTATCGAGGTCCGCGAAATCGCCCCGTGCACCGAACCCCGCGTTGTTGACGAGTATGTCGATCGGCAACGCCGCAGCTGCGATGGCAGCAATGAGCGTGTCCGGACCAGCCTGATCCGCAAGATCGGCGGCAAAGACATGCACCGTGACGCCGTGCGCCGCACGCAGTTCGGCCGCCAGCGCCTCCAACCGATCGACCCGACGCGCGGTCAGGATCAGCGCATTGCCCTGGGCCGCAAGCGCCCGCGCAAAACCTTCGCCCAACCCCGCCGATGCGCCGGTGATCAATGCCGTCGTGATAGGCCCGCACCCCTATCTAAGGAGCCGCGAACCTGCGCCGCCGCCGATGTCTTGGCAACAGCACCCTCTCGCATCAGGGAGAGGGAAGGGGCCCGCGGCGCCTTCGCCGTGGGAAGGGTGAGGGCACGCATTCACCGGGCCTGCATCAAACGATCTCGAACAACCCCGCCGCGCCCATGCCCCCCGCGGTGCACATCGACACCACCACATAGCGCACCCCGCGCTTGCGCCCCTCGATCAGCGCATGCCCGACCAGCCGCGACCCCGTCATCCCGAACGGGTGCCCGACTGCGATCGCGCCGCCGTTGACGTTGTACTTCTCCGGATCGATCCCGAGGAAATCGCGACAGTACAGGCACTGCGACGCGAACGCCTCATTCAGCTCCCACAGCCCGATGTCTCCAACCGACAACCCCGCCCGCTCAAGCAGTTTCGGTATCGAGAAGATCGGCCCGATCCCCATTTCCGCCGGGCTGCACCCCGCCGCCTGGAACCCGCGATAGATGCCCAGGATATCCTTGCCCTCGGCCTCGGCCGTCTTGCGGTCCATCAGCAACTGCGCCGACGCGCCATCGGAAAGCTGGCTAGCATTGCCCGCAGTCACGCTCGATCCCGGCCCCGAGAACTCGCCGCCCGGCCACACCGTCTTCAGCCCGCGCAGCCCCTCCAGCGTGGTGCCCGCGCGAATGCCCTCGTCCTGCGACAGGGTGACGCTCTCGATCCCGGCATGCGCGCCCTGCTTGTCGTACAGCGCCTTTTCCACCGTGATCGGCACGATCTCCTCGGCAAACGCTCCGCTCGCCAATCCGGCGGCAGCACGCTGCTGGCTCATCGCGGCGTATTCGTCCTGGGCCTCGCGACTGATCCCGTATTTCTCCGCGACGATCTCCGCGGTCTCGATCATCGGGATATACGCCGCCGGCTCCTTCGCCACGACGCTCGCGTTGACGAAGCGCGGCGCGTCCTTCGTCACGGTATAGCTGATCGACTCCATCCCGCCCGCCAGCGCGACATCCGCCTCGTCGCACATGATCGTCCGCGCCGCGAGCGCCACCGCGGTCAGCCCCGACCCGCACTTCCGATCGAGCGTGAACGCCGGCACCGACTCCGGCAGCCCGCCCGCGAAGATCGCCATCCGCCCGGCATTGCCGCCCTGCGTACCCCATTGATTGCCGACGCCCCAGAACACCTCGTCGATCCGCGTCGGATCTACCCCTGCGCGCTCGACCACCGCGTTCATCACATGCCCCGCCAGCACCGGCGCCTCGGTCGCATTGAACGCACCCCGATACGCCTTGCCGATAGCGGTACGGGCGGTCGAGACGATGGCGGCTTCACGCATGCTGGAACCTTTCGAGGATCGGGTATGCACTCGACCTAGGCTTTCCGGCGCGGCGGCGAAACCCCTTAAGGAACGCGCGCGAGCCATCCCCCGGTAAATCCGGCACGGTCCAGCCCGCGTCGGATATGCGGGTTCCGGCGCATCGTGTTCCATACCATGCCGGTCCGCCAGTTCTCGATCATCGCGACGATCGGCCCCTGGTCGATACCGAGATAGTCGACGTCGACCCAGCCTACGCCGGGCACGATCCGGCCATGCTTCAGCGGCTCGCCCATCTCGGTCAACGTCGGGTTGAAGGCGTCGAAGAACCCGTATTTGCCGTAGATCCCCTTGCCGTATCGATCGTCCATCGCGGTGATCGTGGGGATGACGAGATCCGGCGCAAACACGATCGATCCGACCGCCGCAGTCGGCGCGAGCGTACCGTCGTCGCGCGCGCCGGGCCCGCGTTCGGAGTAACTGAAGAACTCCCGCGCCCGCCCGCCGATCGTCGCCTTGAAATCGCCGGGACCGTCGCACGCGGTCAGTCCCCAGATGTCGGGGCCATAGCCCGCAAACCCGCCCGCATTGGCGATCGCATAGTCGCGCTGTGCGATCGTTGCGCGCTTGCTGTTCTCGAAATAATCGATGCCCTTGGTCGCGATATACGCGTCGCGGATGCCGCGGAAATCGACCCAGACATGGCTGTACTGGTGCACGAACATCGGCGGATAATGGAGATGATCGCCGCGCCACGACGGTTCGAACTTTTCGGTCAGCGCCCCCCAGGTCGATGGCGGCAGCGGATGCGTCGGCGAGCCCAGCGCGAGCAGATACATCAGCATCCCCTCGTTGTAGATATTCCAGTCGCTCGGGATGAAGCCGCTCTCGGGATGCCAGCCCATCGACAGGAACGGCGCACGCGGCGTGATCCACGTCCAGTCGACCGCGCCGTAGATCTGATCGGCGAGCGCGCGGATCCGCTGTTCCTCGGGATGATCGCCGTCGAACCAGCTCTGCGCGAACAGCATCCCGCCAAGCAGCAGCGCGGTATCGATCGTCGACAGTTCCGCGCGCGCGAACCGCTGGCCCTTGGTGATGCCGAGAAAGTGGTAGAAGAATCCCTTGTACCCGCTGTTGCCGGTCGGCTCGGGGCCCATCGGTGCGATCGCGAAGAACTCCATCGTCGCCAGCGTCCGCTTGCGCGCCTGTTCGCGCGTGATCCAGCCGTTGACGACGCCGATCGGATAGGCGGTCAGCGCGAAGCCGACCGCGGCGATCGACGAGAAGGACGGCGTCGGCCAGCGATCGAGCGCGAGCCCGGTGACCGGATCGGTCGTGTCCCAGAAATACAGGAACGCACGCTCCTGCAGATTGTCGATCAGCGGGTTGGCGGACGGCGGCGGTGCAGGCGGCGCCGTGCCTGTAACGCTCTCGATCGCCTTGACCAGCGGCCGCCCAACCGATGTGCATCCCGCGGTAAGTCCACCGAGCGAGATCGCCCCGGTGCCGAGAAACTGCCGTCGATCGAGCATCCGAACTCCTGATCAGGGTACGCCACGACCATGAGGTCGGGCGGGCGACTGGAAGGGTCGCCCGTCCTTAACGCATCAGAATCTGTAACCAACCCTGAACTGGATCCGCCGCGGGAGGGTCAGCGTGCTCGTGCCGATCCGTGCAGGCTCGAGCGGATCGGTCGCCTGACCGGTCGCGGGATCGATCGTGTTGTTGAACGAGGCGTCGAACCCTTCGAAGTTCTTGTTGTTGAACGCGTTGAGCAGATCGACCGCCGCCTCGAACTGATCCTCCTTGCCGAGCACGCTGAAGCGCTTGGCAAGCGTCAGGTTGACCTCGCAATAGGCGAACACGCCCTTGATGCAGTTCTTCCGCGGATAGCGCGCGGTGAAGCGGTTGAAGCCCGAATCCGCGCCGTTGGTGGCGTCGGTGACCTGGAACGCCTGGCCGCTGCCCAGCGTGTTCAGCATCGAGAACTGGAAGCCGAGCGGCAGGTCGACCATGCCCGAGATCACCACCCGGTGACGTTCGTCGCCGGCACGCGGGCGCCAGCCATAGGCGTCCGGCGTGATCGCATCGAGGCTGAACAGGTCGCCGCCGTTCTGCTCGCCCTTCGAGAAGGTGTAGGCGACGTTCAGGCCCCAGCCCGACGACTTGGTGTAGTTCTTGTCGAGCGTGAAGTAGATCGCCTTGTACCGCGTATCGAGTCCGTCGAGGCCGACGATCGCGTTCGCATAGCCGAACGGTTGCAGCGGCGCGGTGTTGCAGCAGCCACCGAGCCCGTTCAGGGTCCGCGTCGCGAAGATGTTGGTATAGCCGTTGCGCCCGCGAATGTAGGAGGCGGTCAACGCGGCCTGGAAGATCCCGACCTTCTGGCGAATGCCGATGCTCGCCTGGTCGTTGACCGGCGGGCGCGCGTCGTTCTTTACGGCGAACAGTTCCGGCAGCCCTTGCGTCGAGGTGGCAGCGAGCTGCAACAGCCCGTCGCGCGTCAGATAGGCGGGATTCCACTGGACGGTCGGCAGGCCCTCGCGCGGCGCGCCGTTTGGCGAAAAGCGGAACACGCCGATCGGGTTGATCGTGCGGCTGAGCTCGTCGACCGTGTTGTTGAAGTTGTTGCGATCGTAATAGCGCCCGATCCCGCCGAAGATGACCGTGGTCTGGTCGTCCTTCAGATCGTACGAAAACCCGAAGCGGGGGGCGATCGCGCCAGCGAACGGACTGCGGTTGCTGCCGTCGGTGATGTAGTTTTCCGGATCGAAATACGACGTCGTGGGCAGCGCGCGCAGCGCGGCGGCGGCGTTGGCGGGCGTACGATATTCGTTGTTGAAGCCGTTCGTTTCGTAATCCCAGCGGACGCCGACGTTGAGCTGGAGCTTGCTCGTCACGTCCCAGTCGTCCTGTACGTACAGGCCGATCTGCGTGTTCGAAGCGAGGATCTTGCCGCTGCCGAGGCCCAGTCGTGCTTCGGCCGGCGACGCGAAGGTCAGCCCATTTTGCGGCTCGCGCCGATAGGTATAGCGCGGCTGGATGAACGACTGGTTGTCGAACTCGATATCGGTGATCTCGACGCGGGCGCCCGCCTTGAACGAGTGGTTCTGAAGGCCGGTATAGGTGACGTCGTCGCGCAGCGTGTAGCCCTGCTGGACCTCGCGACGGGTTGAATCCTTGCCGCCGAATATGATCACGCCGTCATAGTCGTAGGTCGGGAGATCGGGGTTGAGCGACGTCGGATTGAACGTGTAGCTCAGGTAATTGGCGTTGAACTCGTTGATGAAGTCGCTGCCGGTATAGGTCCATTTGTACAGATACGTGTCGACGACGTTGATCTTGTTCTCGGCGTTTTCATACGAGACGTTGCCGCCGAAATTCTGGATGTCGGTTTCCTGGCGACGGCTGAACGACAGGTCCATCACCTGGTTGCTGTCGGGGGTCAGCGTCAGCTTGCCGAAGTAGAAATCGCCACGGAACGGGCTGACGAACGCGCCTTCGAAGTCGCTAAGGCGACGCCCCGAATTGGCCTCGAAATCGGCGACCGCCGCAGTCGAACCGGTGCTGTCGACGTTGAACGCGCGATCTTGGTCGTTGCCTTCGTAAGTCGCGAAGAAGAACAGCTTGTCCTTGATGATCGGGCCGCCGAGCGACACGCCGTATTGCTTGCGCTTGAAGGCGGGTTCGGGGCGGTTGTTGGCCTTGTCGAGGTAGGATTTCTCGCTGAGGCTCTTGTCGGTATACTGGCCGAACGCCTCGCCGTGGAACTCGTTGGTGCCCGACTTGGTGACCGCAGTGATGATCGCGGCGCCGGCCTGCTCGTACTCGGCCTTGTAGTTCTGCGTCAGGACGCGGAATTCCTGCACCGCCAGCTGGCCGAACGGGTTGCCACGGCTGTTCTGCTGGCCGGCGACGCCGCCCTCGCGCAGCTTGTTCTTCAGGCTGACGCCATCGATGAAAACGTTGACCTGGCTGGCGGTCGACGCGCCCGACTGGAACCCCTTGTTGGTCTCGCTGTCGTTGTATTTCACGCCCGGCGCGAGTGCTGCGAACGACAGGAAATTGCGATCGGTCTGCGGCAGGTTGCGAATCTGCTGCTGGCTGACGTTGGTCGCGACTTCGCTGGTCCTGGTCTCGACCAGTCGCCCGCCGGTAACCACGATCTCCTGGCCATCGCCGGTGGCCGGAGCCGAGCCGCCGGTCGTGGCGCCTGTTGCGTCGGTGTTCGCAGCCGAAGCCGCCGCCGCCGGTGCGAGCACTGCGTCGAGCGTCGCGGACTGGCCGATCGAGACGATGATGCGCTGTACCGATACGTCGCCGTTCGTACCCGTGACGGTGATCGTGTACTGCGCCGGCCGCAGCCCGTTGAGGATGTAACTCCCGTTCGCTGCCGTCACCGTGCGGAAGCTCTGGTTGGTCCCCCCGTTTACCGCCACGACCGTCGCGCCCGCCACCGCCGCGCCCGCCGAATCACGCACCTGTCCGCGGATCGCGGCGGTCGTCGTCTGCGCGGTCGCGGTGGTCGGCAGGGCGACTGCCGAACCGAGGATCGTCGTCGTCACCAGCGCAGCGCGCAGCGCCGCGACCATCATGGTCTTCATGTCGAATAGTCCCCTGTGTTGGACGGGATCGGCAAATGGCTGGGCACAATCGGGGCTGTCCTGCCGATGGCAGTGCCGAATGCTGCTGCTCGCGACGGTCGCGACCCCATGCCCTGGACCTCTCCGGTTGCCGCTCCCGATGAAGACGGCCCCGGCGCCATGATCTTTGTCGCGCTGCCGGGATCGAGGCTCTACGCTCGCTTCTCGAACTCTGCCAATGGGTGGAAGACGTCGGGCGTGGATTCGGCGACGGTCCGTGTCATAATCGCCACAATCCATGTTTGCGGCCCATATTAGCCGCGTTCGACAGTAATGAGGCTGAAGATGACCAATGATCCCTCGGGTTTTTCCGGCGTCGACGTCATCCGAGACGGGCATGTCGCGATCGTCACGTTCGCGCGGCCGCCGCACAACTTTGCCGATCTCGCGCTGATCGAGGCGATCGGCGCCGCGTTCGCCGCCGCGGATGCCGACCGCGACGCGCGCGCGATCGTCCTGCAATCCGAGGGCAAGGTGTTCTGCGCGGGGGCGGACCTCGTCAACGCCAATCCGGTCGCCGCGGACCGGACGGAAGGCGAGCGCAACCCGTTCTACGTCGCCGCCGCCAGGCTGTTCGCGGTCGAGACGCCGGTCGTCGCCGCGATCCAGGGCGCAGCGGTCGGGGCAGGGCTTGGCCTCGCACTGGTCGCCGATTTCCGCGTGGCCTCGCCCGAGGCAAAGTTCGTCGCCAACTTCGTCCAGATCGGCTTCCACCCCGGCTTCGGGATCTCCGCGGTGCTGGAACGCGTGATCGATCGCCAGCGCGCGCTGCTGATGACCCTGACAGGGCGCCGCATCCGGGCGGAGCAGGCGGAGTCCTGGGGGCTGGCGGACGCGGTGGTACCTGCGGACCAGTTGCGTGCTGAAGCGCTGTCGCTCGCAAGGGAGATAGCGGCCGGCGCGCCGCTCGCGGTCGGCTCGACGCGAAAGACGATGCGCGGAGACCTGTTCGCGCTGGTCCAGTCACAGACCGATCACGAACTCGCCGAACAAGCCTGGTTGCAGAAGACCAACGACTTCGCCGAAGGTGTCCGCGCCGTCAGCGAACGCCGTCCCGGCAATTTCACCGCCACCTGATTGTTCCCCCGCGAAGGCGGGGGCCCAGACTGGGCTACCGCCTTCGCGGTAGAACAAGCTTGAAGCGGGGCCGCCCCTCACTTCATCAAGACAAGCTCTTCCGCCATCGTCGGATGCAGCGCGACGGTTGCATCGAAATCGGCCTTGGTAAGCCCGGCTTTCACCGCCACCGCGGCCGATTGCAGGATTTCGGGGCAGTCGGGCCCGATCATGTGGATGCCGACGACCCGATCGGTCTCGCCGTCGCAGATCATCTTGTATAGCGAGCGCTCGTTGCGGCCCGCCAGCACGTTCTTCATCGGCCGGAAGTCGGACGTGTAGACCTTCACCGAACCCAGCGCCTGCTTGGCCTGCGATTCGGTCATGCCGACGCCGGCCATCGGTGGGTGGCTGAACACGGCTGCGGGAACGTTGGCGTAATCGACGCGGGTTGGCTTACCGCCGAAGAACGTGTCGGCAAACGCCTGCCCCTCGCGGATCGCGACCGGGGTCAGCTGGATGCGGTTGGTGACGTCACCGACCGCGAAGATCGAGTCAGAGCTCGACTTGTTGTCCTCATCGACGATCACCGCGCCCGCCGCGTCCATCTCGACGCCAGCGCTCTCGAGCCCGAGCCCCTTGGTATTGGGCAAACGGCCGGTAGCGAACATCACGAGGTCGACGACGATCGGCTCGTGGCCGCTCATCTTGACCGTCAGGCACCCGTCCGAATCCTTCTCGATGCTCTCGAACGCAGCGTTGAACCGAAAATCGATGCCCTTGCTCATCGATATCTGGAGCAGGCGATCGCGGATCGATTCGTCATAGCCGCGCAGGATCACGTCGGTCCGGTTGACCAACGTCACATGCGATCCGAACTGGTGGAAGATCCCGGCGAACTCGTTGGCGATATAGCCCGCGCCAGCGATCAGAACGCGCTTCGGCACGTCGTCGAGGTGGAACACCTCGTTCGAGGTGATGCCGTGTTCGGCGCCGGGGAACTCCGGGGTCAAGGGATGCGCACCGACCGCGATCAGGATCTTCGCGGCGGTCTTCGTGGTGCCATCGGCGAGCGTGACTTCGTTCGGCCCGGAAACGACCGCACGCTGGTGGATGATGTCGACATGGTTGTTCTGCAGCGTGGTCGTGTAGGCGCCGTTGATCCGGTCGACCTCCTCCATCACGTTGTCGCGCAGCGTCGGCCAACTGAACGCGCAATTGTCGGGCACCTGCCAGCCGAAGCGCTTTGCATCCTTCAGATCCTCGGCGAAATGCGCGCCGTAGATCAGCAGCTTCTTCGGCACGCAGCCACGGATGACGCAAGTCCCGCCGACCCGGTATTCCTCGGCTACCGCGACGCGCGCACCGTGCGCGGCGGCAACGCGCGACGCACGCGTGCCACCCGAGCCTGCGCCGATGACGAAGAGGTCATAGTCGAATTGGGTGTCGGTCACGGATGTGGTCTCGGTCACGGGCAGTCCTCGTAGGTCGCGTGCCGCGGGGCGGCTTTGCATGCCATCTGGGGCAGGGGGCGCGAAGCGGCAACCCCGGCGCGGCGATCACGCTGATCGGCTCAGCCTATCGCTGCCCCGCCTTGCGCATCGGCATCGCGTCGATCGTCGCCTCCAGCGCGGCGGCGGGGAAGGGCTTGGCACTACGCAGTTTCTCACCGCCATCCTTGCCGATCAGGATCGCGGTAAAGGTGGCGGGGAGGCGATATTTGCGGCGGAGCGCTGCGGCCGAGTCGCCAACACCGCGGACCGTGTCGCCGACGACCTCGACGATGGTAAGATCGCGGGCGGCGGCGTTAGTCTTCCAAGCGGCCAGAATACGACGTTGCTCGGTGAGCGCGGGGTCTTCAGCGGTCGAGGCAGAGACGATCAACACGCGCCGCTCCCACTTCATCTGCGCGACGGTGGGGGAGGCTGCGAGCGCGATGGCAAGGAGTAGAGGCATGAGGATGTAACGCCTCAGCCTCTCCAGTTCTCCAGCGCCCTCTAGTTCTCCTGCGAAAGCGGGAGCCCAGGGTTACAAGCGCTACGCGTGGTATCCTGGGCCCCCGCCTTCGCGGGGGAACACGAAATAGGTTTCCTCTCGGAATTACCCGAACGCGCGCTTGATCAGGTCGTCCGTCGAAGGATCGAACGTCTGCCCGCCCTTCTCCGCAGCCTTCGCCATTTCCTTCCCCAGCTCGACCCCGAACTGGTCGAACGAATTGATCCCCAACAGCACCCCGTTCACGAACACCCGGTGCTCATAAAACGCGATCAGCGCGCCGAGCGTCCGCGCATCCAGATCATCCAGCAGCAACGTCGACGAAGGCCGATCGCCCGAATAGCTCCGCGCCGGATCCTCGACCTGCTTGCCCGCCATCAACGCAGCCCCCTGCGCAAACGCGTTCAGCAACAGCGCACGATGATGCTCCTCGGGCAACGTATCGCCCGGCTCGATCACCGCGATGAACTCGACCGGCACGAGATGCGTGCCCTGGTGCAGCAACTGGAACACCGCATGCTGCGCTTCGGTGCCAACCCCACCCCAGGTGATCGCCGCCGAAGGACGCCCGAGCGGCTGACCGTCGACCGTCACCGACTTGCCGTTCGACTCCATCTCGAGCTGCTGGAGATAGCTCGGCAGCAACCGCAACCGCTCGTCATACGCGAACGGCGCGCGCGTCTCCGCATGACGGATCTGCGTGTAATACAGGTCGGCAAAAGCCGCGAGCGCCGGCGCATTCTCGTGGAGCGCCGAAAGTCGGAAATGCCGATCCATCTCGGCCGCACCCTCGAGCAGTTCCTCGAACCGGTCCCACCCCAGCGCGATCGCCGCCGGAAAACCGATCGTCGACCACAGCGAATACCGCCCACCGACGCTTTCTGCGAACGGCAGGATACGCGTCTCGTCGACACCCCATTCCATCGCCTTCTCGGGCGACGCGGTCAGCGCGATCACGCGGCCATACGGGTCCTCGACATTATGCTCGGTCATCCACTGCAGCACGCTTTCGGCGTTCATCAGGGTCTCGGTTGTGGTGAACGTCTTCGACGCAACCACGAGCAGCGTCGCCGCCGGATCGAACTTCGCGAACACGTCCTCCAGCGCGACGCCGTCGACATTGGCGACGATCGCGACGTCGTAGCGCTTGTCGTCACGCCCCAGCGCATCGACCAGCAACTGCGGCCCCAGCGCCGACCCACCGATCCCGACGTGCAGGATATGCCGCACCGGGCCGAGCGCTTCCGCCTCGATAGCATCGATCAGCGTCCGCATCCGCTGGTGACTCGCCTGCGCGATCGCGACGCTCTCGGGCTTGCCCTCGCCGCGCTCGGCGGTGTGCTCGACCGCGCGGCCCTCGGTGACGTTGACGACCTCGCCCGAGAACAGTGCTTGGCGCTTGCCCGATAGGTCCTGTGCCTTCGCCATCTCCTCGAACGCCGTCACCATGTCCGTCGTCAGGTGAGTCTTCGACCAGTCGAAGTGGATCCCCGCGACATCGAGGCTCAGCTTCGAGAGGCGCTCCGAGTCCGCTGCGAACAGGTCGGTCAGCTTGGTGACGGGCAGGGCTTCGATCTTGGACCAGTCGGCGGTCATGCTGCTTCTCCGAATAGACGTGCGCGCCGGTCATGCTGCAAGCGCGAGACCGCGACAACGCTCTTTCGGTGACACGTATCCCGCACACGCTTGACGATAGGCGCAGGTTGAGCAAACCCGCGCACATGGCAAATGACGTGAAGACCAAACCCAAGCGCTCCGAAACGAGCGAGACGTTCCGCTTCCTGCTGAAGCTGGCGGTGGTCGTGCTGATCCTGCGCAGCTTCATCTTCGCGCCGTTCAGCATCCCGTCCGAATCGATGCTGCCTAGGCTGCTGATCGGCGACTATCTCTTCGTCTCGAAGTGGAACTATGGCTACTCCCGCTGGTCGCTCCCCGCCGGCGTGCCCCTGATCCCCGGCCGCATCTTCGGCAGCACGCCGACCCGCGGCGACGTCGTCGTCTTCCGCGCACCCGAAGTGCTCGATCACGACGTCATCAAGCGCGTCATCGGCCTCCCCGGCGAGACCGTCCAGATGCGGCAGGGCACCGTCTACCTCAACGGCAAGGCAATCCCGAAGCTCCGCATCGCCGATTTCACGATCCCGCTGACCGAGAACTTCAACGCCGAGAAATGCGGCGCGCCGTACGTCGACGTCGTCGCGAACGTCCAGATCTGCCGCTACCCCCGCTTCCGCGAAACGCTCCCCGGCGGCCGCAGCTACGAAGTCCTGGATCAGGCCGAACTCCCCGACCGCGACGACACCGGGCTCTACACGATCCCCGCCGGCCACATCTTCGTGATGGGCGACAACCGCGACGACAGCGGCGACAGCCGCTTCCCCGCGCCGCAGGGCATGGGCTACGTCCCGCTCGAGAACGTCGAGGGCAAGGCGGTCGTCAACTTCTTCTCGACCGACGGCGATGCCGAATGGCTGAAGCCCTGGACCTGGGTCAGTGCCGCGCGCTGGAGCCGTATCGGGGAAGGCTTTTGAGCGACCTCGCCGGCTGGCTGAAGACGCTCTTCGGCCGCGCACCGACCAACCTCGCCCCCTATGAGCGCGCGCTGACGCACGGCAGCCAGGCCGCGGCGAACTACGAGCGACTCGAGTTCCTCGGCGACCGCGTGCTCGGCCTGATCATCGCCGAGTGGCTCTACGAACTGTTCGCGACCGATCCCGAGGGTTCGCTGTCGAAACGCCTCAACGCACTCGTCACCGGCCCGGTCTGCGCCGACGTCGCCCGAGAACTCGGCGTCCGCGCGCACCTCAAACTCGGCAAGCAGGCCCGCGACGACGGCGCCAGCGACAGCGACAACGTGCTCGGCGACGTGATGGAAGCGCTGATCGGCGCGTGGTACCAGGAAGCCGGCCTAGACGCCGCGCGCAAGTTCGTCCGCGGCGCCTGGGGCGATCGCGTCCAGGCCGGCGCAAAAGCCCCGCAACACCCCAAGTCCGCGCTCCAGGAATGGGCCGCCGCGCACAACCGCAAGCCCCCCGAATACACCATCGTCGAACGCACCGGCCCCGGCCACGCCCCCAAATTCACGATGCTCGTATCGGTCGGCAAGCTAGCCGAAGCGACCGCGACGGGCTCTAGCAAGCAGGAAGCCGAAACGGCCGCGGCCAAGGCGCTGCTCGAGAAGCTCGGCTGAGAAGAATGGATCACGCGGAGACGCGGAGCCGCGGAGGCGGTGCGTTTGGAACTCCGGCCTTGCCCCGAACGCCTCCGAGATAATCGGCGGCGCATGATCGCAGACGGCGCGAGCCCCATCCACACCATCTCCGCGGCTTCGCGCCTCCGCGTGAACCAACTTCTCTTTCCTAAACAGTGAACCGCGCGACCACGGGCAGGGCCGCAGTTCGGCGGGAATGACGCGAGGGCGTTTTATCTGTATGACCGTCCCCGAATATCCCGATGCCGAAAAGAGCCTAAGTGACCGAACCTACCACGCCTGAAATCTCCACCCCCAAGCATTGCGGCCTCGTCGCCATCGTCGGCGCGCCGAACGCGGGCAAGTCGACGCTCGTCAACGCGCTCGTCGGCCAGAAGGTCGCGATCGTCAGCCCCAAGGCGCAAACGACGCGCGCGAAGCTGATGGGCGTCGCCATTGAGGGCGACACGCAGATCCTGCTCGTCGACACCCCCGGCATCTTCGAGCCCAAGCGCCGCTTCGACCGCGCAATGGTTGCCGCCGCCTGGGGTGGCGCGGAAGGCTCCGACATCATCGCGCTGGTGGTCGACGCGAAGGGCGGGATCGGCGGCAAGGTCACGACGATCGTCGAGTCGCTGGTCGGACGCACCGAACCGATCTGGCTGATCCTCAACAAGGTCGATCTCGCCGACAAGACCAAGCTGCTGATCCACGCCGAGAAACTGAACGCACTGCTCCCCTTCGCCGAGACGTTCTTCATCAGCGCCGGCACCGGCGACGGCCTCGCCCACTTCAAGGCCGAGCTTGCTAAGGCGATGCCAGAAGGCCCGTGGCACTATCCCGAAGACCAGGTCTCCGACTCGACCGAGCGCGCGCTGGCGTCCGAGGTCACGCGCGAGCAGCTCTATCTCCAGCTCCACGCCGAACTGCCCTATGCGAGCACGATCGAGACCGAGCAGTATATCGAACGCCAGGACGGCTCGTTGGAGATTCACCAGCAGATCCTGGTCGAACGCCCGACGCAGCGTGCGATCGTCCTCGGCAAGGGCGGCGTCCGCATTAAGGAGATCGGCGCCCGCTCCCGCATCGAACTCGCCTCGATAACCGGCAAGCCCGTCCACCTGTACCTGCACGTAAAGGTAAAGCCGGGCTGGGACGAAGACCGCGAAGTCTACCGCGACATGGGCCTCGACTGGGTCGACTGACCTCCACCCAAGAGACTGTTCCCCCGCGAAGGCGGGGGCCCAGACTGGACTCCCGCCTTCGCGGGAGAACAATCTTTCCTACATCGGTCAGCACCAACCCGCGCCCACCCCACAACCAGCCCGGCGAAGGCCGGGGACCAGTTGGGGGACGGTCGTCACGACGGACGGCGCTCCGTTACTCAGGCCTTCCCAACTGGGCCAGGTAACGAGCCGAGCATCTCGTCCACCCAAGCCGGCACCAACACCCCAGCCGCACCGATCCGCGTCTGCTCGAAGAACACGCTCCCCATCGAAGGATCGAGGTTCAGCTCCAGCGTCCGCGCCCCATGATACGCCGCGGTCTGCACGAACCCCGCCGCCGGATACACCGCCCCAGAAGTCCCGATCGACACGAACAGATCGGCCTTCGCCAACGCCGCCTCGATCCGCTCCATCTGGTACGGCATCTCGCCAAAGAACACGATATCCGGCCGCAACGCCGCGGATCCGCACGCGCCGCACACCGACCCCTCCGGCAACACCCCCGTCCAAGGCTCACGCGCCCCACACACGGCACACAGCGCCGACAACAACTCCCCATGCATATGCAGCATCCGCGTCGCCCCCGCGCGCTCATGCAGGTCATCCACATTCTGCGTAACGATCAGCAACTCGCCGTCCCAACCCGCATCCAGCCGCGCCAGCGCATGGTGCGCGGTGTTAGGCACGACCGTCGCCAGAGCCGCGCGTCGCAGATCATAGAACCGGTGCACCCGTTCCGGATCCCCCGCGAGCGCCTCGGGGGTGCACACGTCTTCGACCCTATAGCTTTTTGGAGCCAGATCGTTTTCGTAAACATCCCAATAGGTTACGGCGCCCTTAGAGCGAAATGTCGGGACGCCGGACTCGGCGGAAACGCCGGCTCCGGTCAAGATCACAATGTTCTGGATATCGCGCATGGCGACAGAATACGCGAGTGACGGAATGTCGGAAAGTGGTGGAAAGCAGGCTTTCCGCTTTGGAGCAGGGGAATACCAAGTCTCGCCAACTCGGCGGCGGCAATAGCCAAGTATTGTCGATAGCTCGCAATCAGGATAAGCTGAAAGTATAAAATGTTTAGGGGAGGAAGAAATGCGTAGATTCCTACTTGGTATGATTGTCTCAATCATCGCATCGGCGGCTGGAGTACAGGCTCAACAAGGGGGCGCGGGAGCGGGGCCGAACAACAGCGGTCCTGGAGACCTAAACCGTCAGCGGACTTTCGAAGAGTTCCAAGTAGGCGTTGCCGACTCCAATCGATTGACGAGGCGGCCTGTGCCGACGCTGCCGGGAGAAATTAGGCAGGGGCTGGACGTTCACGATTCAAAGGGATTGGTGATCGGCAAAGTCGAGTCCGTCGGTAAAAGCTTTGCGACGGTGTCGAGCGCGATCGGTAGCGTCGAGGTAGACTTCACTTCCTTTGCAAAAAACAAGAACGGGCTTTTGATCAATCTTCCCAAGAGCAAGATCGACGTTCTGATGGCGCGGGGGCATCCGGCATCGTGAGGGGCTGATAGGCTCAGCCCCGGCCGTCGCCTCTTCACAGGGCCGAGTGTCCCCCGCCGCGCTGCGCCCCGCCGACGTCCGACTCGAAAAAGCGGACGGGCCGCAATCGCGTGATCCGATCGGACCGATGCGTCCGGTTTCCCCCGTCGGACGTTGAGCAGCATCGACCACGCCACCGTGGCCGTCCGCGACCCGTTCGCAGGTACCATGTCGGCGTCTAGGCCGGCAGAACTGAAGGATCCGATGCGATGTTGACGAAAAAGCTGATGCTGCTGAGCGGCGTGGTCGCGGTCCTTGGCGGCTGTGGTCAGACGACTTCAACAGACTCGAACACCTCGACCGCGAACATCGCCATGGGCAACACCACCGCGAGCGCGACCCCGGCGGTCAACCGTGTCCGCGGCGTCATCACCGCGATCGGCACCGACGCGCTGACCGTCCAGACCTATGACGGCAAGTCGGCCACCGTACCGCTCGACGCCAACACCAAGTTCGCCTGGGTGGTGAAGTCCGACCTGTCGACGCTCAAGGACGGCGACTTCATCGGCACCGCGACGACCGGTCCCGACAACGCGCTGCGCGCGGTCGAACTCGTGATCTTCCCCGAGGCGATGCGCGGCACCGGCGAGGGGCATTATCCCTGGGATGTCCCCGGCGCGGTCGCGGCTGCAGGCGGCGGTACGAGCGGCTCCAGTGCAATGACCAACGGCACCGTCGACGGGCAGAGCGCGATGACCAACGGCACCGTCGATGGCCAGAGCGCGATGACGAACGGCACGGTCGCGCAACAGAGCGGCATGACCAACGGCACCGTTACCGGCGGCGCAGGCAAGCCCGGCGAGACCAAGCTGAGCATCTCGTACAAGGGCGGCAAGGCCCAGGTCGTCGTTCCCGTCGGCACGCCGATCGTCCGGTTCGAGCCGGCCGAGCGCACGGTCCTCGCCAAGGGCCAGAAGCTGTTCGCGATCGTTGCGACCGACTCCAAGGGCGCCAAGTCGGTCGCCGTTGGCAAGGACGGCCTGACGCCACCGATGTAATCGCACTTACGCTTTGAGATAACTAGAAAAGGTCGGGGTGGCGTCAACGCCATCCCGGCCTTTTCCGTTTGGGGGCATCGGATACGCGAGGGCACGTTGGTGTGACCTTATCGTAACCTTCAGCCGTTTGCAGCCCGATCACCGGCACGGCCCCGTCTTCAAAAATCGCACGATCGCCGCTAAGACGCCTGCAAACCTGTATCCGTAAAGGCGCTGCATGACCGTCATCACCGAAGCCGACCTGATCGAAAGCGTCGCCGACGCGCTCCAGTTCATCAGCTACTACCACCCGATGGATTACATTCGCGCGCTGGGCGTCGCGTACGAGGCCGAGCAATCGCCCGCCGCCAAGGATGCGATCGCGCAGATCCTGACCAACAGCCGGATGTGCGCCGAGGGTCATCGCCCGATCTGCCAGGACACCGGGATCGTCACGATCTTCGTCAAATGGGGCCAGGATTGCCGCCTTGAGTCGACCCGCTCGCTACAGGAAGTGATCGATGAGGGCGTTCGGAAGGCGTATCTCAACCCCGAGAACAAGCTGCGTGCGTCAATCCTCGCCGACCCCGCCTTCACCCGCCGCAACACCAAGGACAACACGCCGAGCGTGATGCATGTCGAGATGGTGCCCGGCAACACCGTCTCGATCGACGTCGCGGCGAAGGGCGGCGGTAGCGAGAACAAGTCGAAGTTCAAGATGATGAACCCGTCCGACTCGATCGTCGACTGGGTACTCGAGATGATCCCGCAGATGGGCGCCGGCTGGTGCCCGCCCGGCATGCTCGGGATCGGCATCGGTGGCACCGCCGAGAAGTCGATGATCCTCGCCAAGCAGTCGCTCATGGGCGCGATCGACATGGCGCAACTGAAGGCGCGCGGGCCGAAGAACGACATCGAGGCGCTGCGGATCGAGATCTACGACAAGGTCAACGCGCTCGGCATCGGCGCGCAGGGGCTGGGCGGACTTTCGACTATTCTTGACGTGAAGATCTTCGACTGGCCGACGCACGCCGCGTCGAAGCCGGTGGCGATGATCCCCAACTGCGCCGCCACGCGCCACGCGCATTTCGTGCTCGACGGCTCGGGCCCGGTGTATCTGGAAGCGCCGAAGCTGGAGGAATGGCCCGATGTCAACTGGACGCCCGACAAGGCCGCGATCCGGGTCGATCTCGACACGCTGACGCCCGACGTCGTGCAGACGTGGAAGCATGGCGACCGCCTGCTGCTCAACGGCAAGATGCTGACCGGGCGCGATGCGGCGCACAAGCGGATCAAGGACATGCTCGATGCGGGCGAGCCGCTGCCGGTCGATTTCAAGGGTCGCGTGATCTATTACGTAGGCCCGGTCGATCCGGTCGGCGAGGAAGTCGTCGGACCTGCCGGTCCCACCACCGCCACGCGAATGGACAAGTTCACGCGGATGATGCTCGACCAGGGCCTGCTGGCGATGGTCGGCAAGGCGGAGCGCGGGGGCGATGCGACCAAGGCGATCGCGGAGGCCAAGTCCGCGTATCTGATGGCGGTCGGCGGGGCTGCGTATCTGGTCGCACGTGCGATCAAGGGATCGAAGGTCGTCGGTTTCGCGGATCTCGGCATGGAAGCGATCTACGAATTCGAGGTCAGCGACTTCCCGGTGACAGTTGCAGTCGATTCCGCCGGCGAGAACGTCCACCAGCTCGCGCCTTTGGTGTGGCGCGAGAAGATCGCGCGTGAGGGATTGCTCACACCGGCATGACGACCCGCGCACGCAGAAGGGGGCAGGGCCCCGTCCGGTGGATCGTGGGCTTCCTCCTTCTGCTTGCCGTCGCGGTCGTCTACGCGCCGCAGTTGCTAGCGTTTCCGTATGAGCAGCGGATCGGCACCGTCACCGTCTATGCCGAGCGTCCGATCGACCCTCGGATCAGCAGCGAACTCGCGCGTGCCGAGGGCTTGTTGCGCACCAGTCCGATCTACACCGGCCCGCTCGATCGGTCGCTGTTCCTGACGGACGGTGGCTGGCGGTGGCGGCTTCTAGCGATCCAGTCGCCGGGCGCCTTTGCATTCCGCCGGCCCTTCAGTTCGGCGATCGTTTTCAACCGCAGCGACGTCGCTGCCGACCGCGTGACGAACGGTCGTGCGATCAGTGGTACCCGGACGCTGTCCGGCGTGATCGCACACGAGACGACGCACATCATGGTCGCCAACCATCTTGGCGAAGTGCGCAGTGCGATGCTCCCGACCTGGCAGCAGGAGGGGTATGCGGATCATGTCGCGCGCGAGAGCAGCCTGACGGACGCGAAGGCCGCCAGCCTTCGACAGATCGATCCGGCGGCGCCGGCGCTGGTATATTACGATGCTCGCCGACGGGTGGCGGCGGCGTTGGGCGCTAAGCGCGGATCGGTCGACGCGTTCTTCGCGGGCGGCTGAACGAAGCGGAGCCCGGAACGCACCCCGGCCAGTCCTGTTGGTAACACGACCTTATCGGAGCTCCGTATCATGCCCAAGACCGCAATCGCCCTCGTCGCAGCCTTCGCCCTCGCGACCTCCGCATCGGCCCAAACCAGCGCACCCGAGTCGGCGTCGACGCAAAACGGTCTTGGCGGTCTGGGTGGACTTGGCGGTCTCGGTGGCCTGCTCGGTGGTGCGTTGCCGAGCGTCGGATCGATCGGTGCCGGGAACGCGGCTGGCCTGCTCGGGTATTGCCTGAAGAACAATCTGCTCGGGCAGGGCGGCGCGCTTGGCGCGCTGACCGGTGGGCGGAATGCACCGCGAGCGGGCAGCACCACGAGAGCCCCGACGACCGGCGCGCAATCGATCCTCCAGCGACTGACGGGACGACAGGGTGTGCAGACGTCGCCGGGCTATGCCGCCGGACAAGACGGCGAAGTGCAGGCGCCGAACGGGCAGGCGTTTTCGCTCGACGACCTCGGCGGGCAGGTGAAGACGCGGATGTGCAGCATCGTCCTCAATCGGGCGAAGTCGTTCCTGTAGGGGTAGTTACAGACCAAGGGCGCGGCGCGCGCACGCGTAGCAGGTCGAGCTGCCTGCATCAGCAGCCCACTCGGTCCTGCCTATTTCCCGTCATCCTGACGAAAATCAGGCTCCAGAGTAACCGAATGCAGCCCTTCGCGACCCTGGATCCTGACTTTCGTCAGGATGACGGCGGGAGCGGGGCATGAACTTGCGGACGCTTCGGCTGCTTCAGCGTTGGCCTGATTCACGTTTAATTGCCTAATCCTCGACCATAAAGCAGGACACATGAGATGACCTGTGGGGAGAGGAAGCGAGCACCCACTCGCCCGCGCCTGCAATCCCGCGCCCGCCAATATCGTCAGCTAGACGCAGCGAGGGTGGGTTAGACGACGCCGGACATCGTTAGCTCACGCATGTCGCAAACTGCACCTGGATCGACCACCACCGCCAACCCGACACCCCACAAACGAAAAGAGGCTGCCGGATCGTCTCCCGACGACCCGACAACCTCCTGACATGGTCAGCGGCCGGAGAGCTCCAGCCCGGAGGACCATGCGTACCGCCTATCCTATGGACCACGTGTTGACTGGGAGAGGATACTCCCCACGCGGACCGGCGGACTTAGCGGTGCGTCCCCCGAACGAACCGAACCGAACTCACTGCTGAACCATGAGACATCGGATCACCTCCTTTCGCTTGTTGAAACAACGCGGCCAAGCCTGACCGCAACGCCAATGTGTGCCGACCGCGCCTGCGATACAAGCCTTGTTTTACGGAAGTTTTCGGGCAATCCTGTGCGACTGCCGGCTAGCCGGTGACTCTATGGAAATCAGCCGCGGCAATCTTCGGTGACGCGCTCGATCTCGGCCCAGGCGGGCACGACGAGCGGCGGCAGGCCGGGCTGCTGGACGACGAACCGCCCGCGACTGAACCCCATCGCCTCCAGCAACGAATCGTTCGGCATCAGCGCGGCCGCGACATAGGGCGGCGTGCCTCCGGTCGGCTGGACCGACACCGCGCGCGTCACGCTCGACGTGCGGATCGTCAGCGGCGTCGCCGTGCTCCCCGCGCGCGACAGGTAAACCTGGCGCGCAGCCGTATCGCAGCGCAACGTCAGCGACGCATCGGCATTGGCCGGCCCGAACAGTGCGATCGAACCGCGCGCATCGCGGCGATACACCCACGTTCCCGGCGAATACGGCCAGTCGCGCCAGTCGGCGGCGATCGGTACCGGCCGCGGCGCCGGCGCGGGGGGCCGCGTCACCGTGCGCGGCGGGGGCGGCGGTGCTTCGGCCCGCGGCGGCGGGACGCAGCCGGCGATCGACGCGAGCGCCGCCAGACCGGCAAGACGCGCTAGGACGCGGGGGCTGGCAAGCGATCGCAAGCCGACGAGGGAAGGGGACGGGGTGCGCATCGCATCGCTATGCGGCACGCCCGGCGGTCGCTCAAGTACGACGAAGCGCGCTAGCCGGGAACCGCCGCACGGTGATACCGGTTCAGCGACCGAAGAAATCAGGAGAACGTCCATGTCCGATACCGCCGCCCAGACGCCCACCCAGCTGCTCGTCCAGTCGAACATCTCCGGCACGATGAAGGTCGAGAGCCGCGATGGCGACAATGTCGGCTCGGTCCACGCGTTCATGGTCCACAAGGGCACCGGCCGCGTCACCCACGCCGTACTCAGCCTCGGCGGCTTCCTCGGCATGGGCAAGAGCTTCTACCCGCTGCCGTTTGCGCTCCTCCAGTTCGACGCCGTCCGCGACCTCTACGTCGTCACGATCGACAAGCGCGTCCTCGAAGGCGGCCCGAGTTGGGCAAACAACGCACCCGTCTTCGACCAGGCTTATGCCGACCGTGTGGCGAGCTATTACGGGTCGAGCAGCGAAGATCTGGTCGTCGGCTAAGCGACATTTCGACCGGTGCGGGTGAGTTGCCCGCACCGGTGACGTCCGCGATCACCGCGACCGCGATCCCCCCATGCGCATCTTCTGGCTCTTGCCGTACCGCGTCTTTCGCGTGCCCGGCTTGCCCTCGTTCGAACGCCCCATGACCGGCGCTTTCTGCTGGTCGACCGGCAGACCCAGTTCCTCGTTCTCCAACTGACGGATCTCGTCGCGCAGGCGCCCGGCGGTCTCGAACTCGAGATCGCTCGCAGCCTTGCGCATCTGCTTCTCGAGATCCTCGATATACGCGCGCAGGTTGTGGCCGACCATGTGCGGGCGGTCCTCGTCGATCGGGATCGTCACCTGATCCTGGCTCGCCACGTGCGCGATGATGTCGCCGATGTTGCGGCGGATCGTCGTCGGGGAGATGCCGTGTTCGGTGTTGTACGCGACCTGCTTCTCGCGGCGACGCGACGTCTCGTTCATCGCGCGCTCCATCGATCCGGTGACGCGGTCGGCGTACAGGATCACACGGCCGTCGACGTTGCGCGCCGCCCGACCGATCGTCTGGATCAGCGATGTCTCGGAGCGCAGGAAGCCCTCCTTGTCCGCATCGAGAATCGCGACGAGCCCGCACTCGGGAATGTCCAATCCCTCGCGCAGCAGGTTGATGCCGATCAGCACGTCGTACACGCCGAGCCGCAGGTCGCGGATCAGCTCGATACGTTCCAGCGTCTCGACGTCGCTGTGCATGTAGCGGACCTTGATCCCCGCCTCGTGCATATACTCGGTCAGGTCCTCCGCCATCCGCTTGGTCAGCGTGGTGACGAGCGTGCGGTACCCTAGCGCCGTGGTCTTGCCGACCTCGACGATCAGGTCCTGGACCTGTTCCTCGACCGGCTTGATCTCGACCGGCGGATCGATCAGCCCGGTCGGGCGGATGACCTGTTCGGCGAACACGCCACCGGTCTGTTCCATCTCCCAGCTGCCCGGCGTCGCCGAGACATAGGTCGTCGGCGGCCGCATCGCGTCCCATTCGTTGAAGCGCAGCGGGCGGTTGTCGATCGCGCTCGGCAGGCGGAAGCCATACTCCGCGAGCGTCAGTTTGCGACGGTGATCGCCGCGCGACATGCCGTTGATCTGGCCGATCGTGACATGGCTCTCGTCGACGAACAGCAGCGCGTTGTCGGGGAGATATTCGAACAGCGTGGGCGGCGGCTCGCCTGGCATGCGGCCGGTGAGGAAGCGCGAGTAATTCTCGATCCCCGCGCAGGATCCGGTCGCGGCGATCATCTCCAGATCAAAGTTCGTCCGCTGCTCAAGCCGCTGTGCTTCCAGCAGCTTGCCCTCCAGCACCAATTCCTTCAGCCGCTCCGCCAACTCGTGCTTGATCGCCTCGCCCGCCTGCTTGAGCGTCGGGCCGGGTGTCACGTAATGCGAGTTCGCGTACACGCGCACCGAGTTCAGCGACGCGACCTTCTTGCCGGTCAGCGGATCGAACTCGATGATCTCCTCGATATCGTCGCCGAAGAACGAGATGCGCCACGCGCTGTCCTCGTAATGCGACGGGAAGATCTCGAGCGTATCGCCCTTCACGCGGAAATTGCCGCGCTGGAACGCCGCGTCGTTGCGCTTGTATTGGAGCGCGACGAGTTTCCGCACGATCTCGCGCTGATCGACCGTCGTACCCTTCTTGAGGTCGAAGATCATCGCCGAATAGGTCTCGACCGAGCCGATGCCGTACAGACACGACACCGACGCGACGATGATGACGTCGTCGCGTTCGAGCAGCGCGCGGGTGGCCGAATGCCGCATCCGGTCGATCGACTCGTTGGTCGACGACTCCTTCTCGATGTACGTGTCGGAGCGCGCGACATACGCCTCGGGCTGGTAATAATCGTAATAGCTGACGAAATATTCGACCGCGTTGTCGGGGAAGAACGACTTCATCTCGCCGTAGAGCTGTGCGGCCAGGATCTTGTTCGGCGCGAGGATCAGCGCGGGGCGCTGGACGCGGTTGATGACGCTGGCCATCGTGAAGGTCTTGCCCGAGCCGGTCACGCCGAGCAGCACCTGGTCCTTCTCGCCGTCGCCGATCGCCGAGACGAGTTCGGCGATCGCGGTGGGCTGGTCGCCCGCGGGTTCGTACTCGCTGACGAGGTTGAACCGCTTGCCGCCCTCGACTTTGTCGGGGCGCGCGGTCGGGCGGTGCGGGACGAAGCTTTCGCCGGTTTCGGGCTCGGCGAGGCTGGTGCGAATCTGAATGGCCATCGAGGGGGAATATGGGGAACATACGGTGAGTCGGCAACGGCCACGGGACCTGTTTGGGCGATGCCAAGTTTAGCTGTTGTTGACCCGTCCGGCTCGCGCCCATAATGCGACCGTTTCGCAAGCCATCGATCCGCCAGCGCCCGCGCGTAGGCCAAGGAATAGACGCATGACCGCCCCGACCGTCGAAGCAACCCGCGCGCCTGCGCTGATCCCCGAGACCCCTTCGTTCCTCAACGCCAAGGTGCTGTGGGTGCGTCACTGGAACGAACATCTGTTCAGCTTCGCGATCGAGCGGCCCTCGACTTTCCGCTTCCGCTCGGGCGAGTTCGTGATGATCGGTCTTCCGCAGGAAGGCGGCAAGCCGATCATGCGCGCCTATTCGATCGCGTCCCCGCATTATTCGGAAGAGCTCGAGTTCCTGTCGATCAAGGTCGAGGACGGCCCGCTGACCTCGAAGCTCCAGCTGATCCAGCCTGGCGACGAAGTGTATCTCGGCAAGAAGCCGACCGGCACGCTGGTGCTCGACGCGTTGCTGCCGGGGAAGCGCCTGTTCATGTTCTCGACCGGCACCGGCCTCGCGCCGTTCCTCAGCCTGATGCGCGATCCAGACGTCTATGCCGCGTATGAGCAGGTGATCGTCGTGCACAGCGTGCGCCGCGTGAGCGATCTTGCCTATCACGACGAGATGGTCGGGCTGCTCGCGGAGGACCCGCTGATCGCCGACGAGGCGCAGACGCAGTTCCACTACATCCCGACCGTGACGCGCGAGCCGTTCCGCACCACGCGGCGGATCGGTGCGCTGATCGAGGATGCGTCGCTGTTCGGCCACCCTGTCCGCGGCGAGCAGAAGCTTAACCCCGAGACCGACCGCGCGATGTTGTGCGGCTCGACCGAGATGATCAAGGAATTCGCGGTGATGCTTGAGGCGCAGGGCTTCGAGGAGGGCGCGAATTCGAAGCCGGGCACGTTCGTGATCGAGCGCGCCTTCGTCGGCTGACGCCCCGTCATCCTGACGAAAGTCAGGATCCAGAGCCCCATGCGGTTTCGATCGTGGCTCTGGATCCTGGATCAAGTCCAGGATGACGGTTTGGGCGGATGGCAGCATGCGGATGGATTGTCTCCACCGCGCAACCCGTCGATAGGCCTCTCCACCAAAATAGGAGAGACCCATGATCGGTTACGCGACGCTCGGCACCAACGACATTGATACCGCGCTGACCTTCTACGACGCGCTGTTCGCAACGGTCGGCGGCAAGCGTCTCATGCAGATGCCCGATGCCCGCCAGTTGACCTTCTACGGCGCGGGCCCCGACAAGCCGATGCTCGTGATCGGCAAGCCCTATGACGGCGCGGCCGCGACCGCGGGCAACGGCACGATGGTCGCGTTGGCGGCGGATTCGCGCGAGCAAGTCGATCAGGTCTACGCCAAGGCGATCGAACTGGGTGCAGCGGACGAAGGCGCTGCCGGCACGCGCGGGCCTGAGGAGATGGGCTTCTACGGCGCATATTTCCGCGATCCGGACGGCAACAAGCTCTGCGTGTTCAAGATGGGGTGAGGTGCGGGCGCGATTGAGGGAAATACCACCCCGGCGAAGGCCGGGGCCAATTGGAAAGGTGGCAGTAACGAGGGGCTGTCCACCGTTAGCAGCCTTCCCCAATTGGGCCCCGGCCTTCGCCGGGGTGGTTGGATGTGAAGCCGGCGTTACGCTTCTCTCTCGTTGTTCTCCCGTGAAGGCGGGAGCCCAGTCTGGGTCCCCGCCTTCGCGGGGAAACAGGTTTACTCGGTCAAAGGGGATAGCCGCCGAACTTCTCCGGAGTGACGGACAATTTAGCGCAATGCGCGAACCTGCGGCGTATCGAGGCACCGCAACAACGCCTCCCGCGGCATCGCCTTAACCGCCGCCGGCTTCACATACCTAGCAATCTCCGTTGGCCGCCCGATCGCCACGGGCTCGAATCCCGTCTCCCCTGTACACCGCATCGCCGCCGCCAGCAGTTTCGGCGGCGTATCATACCCCTCGAACGACAGCCGGAACGTCCCCCAGTGGATCGGGATCGCGTGCGCCGCGCTCAGACGACGATAGACCTCGACCGCATCGACCGGCCCGATATGGCTTCCCGACTCCATCTGCCCATCGACGAACCGGAACGCACCAATCGGGATCAGCGCCAACCGGATCGGCCCGAGGGCAGCGGCCTCGACCGGCCACCGCCCGTCGCCCATCCCGGTATCGCCCGCAAAGAACACATTCCCACCCGGCAGCGTCACGACGAAGCTCGACCACAAAGCGCGGTTGCGATCGGTGAACCAGCGGCTGCCCCAATGATGGTTGCGGGTCACGGTGACCGCGACGCCCGGCTTGATCGCCAGCCGCTGTCCCCAGTCGAGCGCGGTCGCTGCCGCGCCGGTCTGGCCGATCACGCTGTCGTTGCCCAAGCTGGTGACGATCCGCGGCCGATCGCGCTCCCAAAGTCGTTTCAGCGTCGCCTTGTCGAGATGATCGTAGTGATTGTGGCTGACCAGCACGAGGTCGATCCTCGGCAGCGCATCGAACGCGATCCCCGGCTCGGCGACACGGCGCGGCCCCGTCCCCAGCGGCCCCGCCTTCTCCGCCCAGACCGGATCGGTGAGGATGTTAAGACCCTGCGTCTGGATCAGTACGCTGGCATGGCCGACCCACGTCACGACCATCCGCTCGCCCTCGACGCGGGCAGGCGGCGCGACCCGGTTCACCGCGACCGACTTCGGCCACGCAGGCCGGCCATCGCTGCCGGTGAAATACTTCCAGAAGAAGCTCGCCCGGCCACCGCCGCTGCCCTTGGGCTGGATCTGCTTGGTATCCGCGTCACCGTCGGGATTGAAGAACCGCGCACCGTCGAAATGGCGCGACACGGACCCGCGATAATAGATCCGGTCGAGGAATTGCGGCACGATCGTCACGATCAGCGCACCGATCACGGCCAGCAACAGGATCGCACCGCCGACGATCTTCAATAATCTCGTCACGGCGTTCCTGTCTGCATGAGCTTACGTGTCGGGCCCCAAACGCACGCTGGCGATCATCGTTCAGATCAAGCGTGAGATGCGGCGGTCCGCCTTGCGAAATTCCATTGCCACAGCATCAGCAACGGCACGACGATCGTCTCCATGCCCAGCCCGAGCACATGACCCTGCGACGGCACGCCGACCGCGATCAGCGATATCAGCCGCGACACGCCCCCGACGAAGATCAGCCCACCGAGCAGCCGGAACCGCGGCCCCTTGCGCTCGATATTCGGAATGCAACTCACGAACCCGAGCCCGGTCGCGAAGAATATCCCCGAGATATACCGGAAATGGCTGTCGAGATCCCTCGGCACGTCGGCCAGATGCCCGAAGGGCGCAGGGCCGTGCAGGATACCCTGGCCGCCGACGATCAGCGGCAACAGGCACGCCACCGCAATCACGGCCTGCAACAGGCGCTTCTCGATCGAGCCGGTCATGGCAAGGGCCTCAGCAATTCGGGGCGGATACGAAATGCGCGGAGCGAAATCCGCACCTCGAAGATGAACGAGATCAGCGCCGCGATCAGCAGGATCATCGCCAGGATGAAGCACACCGCGACGTAGGTCCCGAAGTGCAGCTTGGCGAGTTCGGCGATGAACAGCAACGCGATCAGGATACACGTCATGATCGCGCTGGAGACCGCGAGGAACAGCGCGGCGTTGATGATCGTCATCCGACGGTCGAGCAGGCGCAGTTCCCAGACGAAACGGACATGCTCCGGCCCGGTGCTGCTCGCGTGAAGATGCTCCAGCTTGCGCGCGCGGTCGATCACTCGCGACAGGCGGCCGGCCAGCACGTTCAGCAACTGGCCGATACCCGCCAGCATGAACACGGGCGCTAGCGAAAGCTGGATCGTCTGGGCGATCGTCGAGACGGCGGGTATCGTCGGCATGCAGGCACCATGTGGTAAAACGCGTTCGATAGGAAGAACGCGCGTACCGCATGGCGCCGCAATTACAGCGGCTTGTCTACTGAAGGGGGCGATCCAGCCTCAACGCATCAGCAGGGGGGAGAATCGAGGCTCGGTCAGAAGTCCTTGCGGAGCAACAACCCGGCATAGCGCTTGTCGTCGCGCGGCACGAACCGCACCGTGCCCGCAAACGTGCCCGCGGTGAGGAACGACGAATAGGACGTGTTCGTCAGGTTCTTCACATACGCGCGCAGCTGCCAGCCGGACGTATCGCTCAGCACCGCGACGCTCGCGTTCCAGATCGCGTAGGACGGCTGGATCGTGCTCGGCGTCTCTGCGAGCGAATATTGCACCTTGCTGCTGAACGTGACGTCGGTCTGGAGTTCCAGCGCCAGCGTATCGGTCAGCCCGAACTTATACGCTGCATTCTCGTACAACTTGATCTTCGGCGCATAGGGGAGCGGCTGGCCGTTGATGTTGCAGCTCGTCGGCGCGCCGGTCGGGCACAGGAAATTGCGCACCGTCGCGTCGGTATAGGCGGCGGAGATATCGAGCGTCAGGCCCTTGGTCGGGCGCAGCGTCACGTCCGCCTCGACCCCCCGCGAACGCACTGATCCGGCGTTGATCAGCCGGCTGACCTGCGCGCCCGCGACGACGTCGTTGAAGCTCGCCTGATAGCCGTCGAAATTGGTCGTGAACGCGGCGAGGCTATAGCTTAGCGCACGGTTCGCTGTGCTGCCCTTCAGCCCGACCTCGTACGAATTGGACGTCTCCGGGCGCAGCGGCACTTCGTCGAGCGGTGTCGTCGCGTTGAGCGAGCGCATGTTGAAATACACGTTGTACGCCGGGCCCTTATAGCCGTGCGAATAGGTGAAATAGGTCTGCGCGTGCTCGCCAAGATCATATTGCAGCCCGAGGCGATAGCTGTCGCCGCGCTTGTCGATCCCGCCGGTCGCGTTGTGATAGGCGCGAACGCCGGGCCGATCGAGCGCCGCCGCGCCGGTGTTGAGCGGATCCGCGGTCGAGGTGCGGACGTGATAGAAATCCAGGCTGTCCCACGTCGAGCGATAGCCGGCGATACCGCGGAATTTCGGCGTGAAATTGACGTTGGCCTCACCGAACAGCGCGTAATTGTCGTTGGTGATGCCGTAGTTTGCAACGCCCGTGGTCGTCGTTTGCGCGCCGCCGGCCGCGAGCGACGTCAGCGTGCGCTGATACTGCTCGTCGGTCGTCGCGTGCAGGTAATAGGCGCCGACGACGTAATCGATCAGCCCGCCCTTGGGCGACGTCAGCCGCAGTTCCTCGGAGAATTGCTTGGTATTGACGCTACCTGCATCCTGCCCCGACGGGAACGCGGTCGAGAGCGCGGCGACGCTGTCGTAATCCTGGCGCTGGTTGTTGAGCCATTGCCGCCAGCCGGTGATCGAGGTGATGTGGTAGTCGCCAAGCGCGAGTTCGCCGGTGAACGACCCGCCGTAATTCTCGTCCTTCACGTCGGTGATCGAATTGTTGTTGGTCCGGCGATTGCTCGGTCCGGCGACGATCCCGCTTGCCCCCAGCGCGGCGGCGAGGTCGGGCGAATTGGTGACGACACCGGTCGGATGCGCGGTGCGGCTGGTCGCCGCATAGACGCTGGTCGGCGTCGTATCGTGCGAGTTGAGATAGTCGCCGATGATCGTGAACTTCAGGTCGTCCGACGGCGTGACGACCAGCTTGCCGCGTGCGCCATAGCGCCGGTAGCCATTGACGTCTTTCCCTTGCGCGACGTTGCGGACGTTGCCCTTATAGTCGTCGTACAGCCCGCCGATCAGGGCTTGCACCTTGCCGGGGACGAGCGCGCCAGAGATGCCGGCCTTGATCCGGTATTCCTCGTCGGAGGTGATGCCGGCCTCGCCGAACGCGCGGAACTCGTCGGTCGGGTTGCGGGTGACGATGTTGACCACGCCCGCCGAGGCGTTCTTGCCGAACAACGTGCCCTGCGGCCCGCGCAACACCTCGATCCGCTCGACCTCACCGAGGTCGAGCGTCGACTGGCCGGGGCGGGTGAGGACGACGCCGTCGAGCACGGTCGACACCGATGGCTCGACGCCGGGCGAGGTCGTGATCGTGCCGACGCCGCGGATGAAGATCGTGCGATCCTTGTTCGATGCGCCGCTGCGGAAGCCGACCGAGGGGATCGTCGCGGCGATGTTCTCGACCGTGTTCAACTGGCGCTCGGCGAGCGACTGACCGCTGACTGCGGTGATCGCGATCGGCACCGATTGGAGCGTCTCGTTGCGGTAGCGCGCGGTGACGATCACCTCGTCGCTCTGCGCAACCGGGGCGGGGGTGGGGACGGGTGCGAGCGTAGCGGGTGCGGGCGCTTCCTGCGCAAAGGCCGGCATGGCGAGTGCGGCCATGGCGGTGCCGGCGAGTAGCGCGAGACTGCGCTGGGTGCGTGGATAGAGCATGGTTTCCCTCCCGAAATGATAGCGTCTTTTAATTCCCATTCTGACGATGGGTATAAAGAACGGCATTGCGCCGCTTCGTGTCAGCTTTAGCGATGCTCGACTGGCCGCAGCACCGGCAGCAGCAGTTGAATCCAGCCGACCGCGAGCAGGTACGAGACGCTCGCGAAGACGAACAGCGAGAGATAGCCGAGGCCCGCGGTGAGCACGAGCCCCGCGACCTTGGCGATCACCATCCCCCCGACATTGCCGCTGAACGATCCGAACGCGGTCACGCGACCGAGCTTGTCCTGTGGCACGACGTCCGCGATCAGCGCGAAGAGATTGGTCGAGAATGCCTGATGTGCGGCGAGCGTCAGTGCCATGAGCCCGATCGTGACCGCGTAGTTGCCCGCGTAGAGCACCAGCGGGATCGGCAGCACGCAGAGCGCGGCGACCAGCAATATGCCTTTCCGAACCGCGTTGATGCTGTAGCCGAGGCTCAGCAACCGCGTCGAAATCCCGCCGCCAAGCAGCGACCCGACCGCCGCGCCACCATAGGCAATCGCGAGCGGGACGCCGAGCGCGACGCCGGTCAGGCCGTATTGCCGGTGGAAGAAGTCGGGGAGCCAGAACAACAGCAGCCACCAGGTTGCGTCGGACAGGATTTTCGCACCGGCAACCGCCCAGGTCTGGCGGTTGCGGAGGATCGGTCCGTAATCGGTCGGAGGCGCGGCGTCTGTCTCGACCGGACTTGGCGGGGAGAAGGTCACGCGGCGCGTCGCGATCAGCCATACCGCGGCCCAGACAAGCCCGAGCGCGCCCGCCGCGACGAACGTCCCGCGCCACCCGACCAGCAGCGCGACGCCGGGGATTGCCAGCGGCGCCAGGATCGCGCCGATGCTGTTGGCGGCGTTGGTCGCGCCGAACCCGCTCGATCGCCAGTTCTTGGGCAGCACGGACGCGATCGTCTTGATCCCGGTCGGCGTCCCCATCGCCTCGGTCGCGCCGAGGCTGACGCGGATCATCACGAACTCGGTCATCGACCGTGCCCAGCCATGCGCCATCGCCGCAATGCTCCACGCCGCAACGCCGATCGGGTTCGCCCATTTGACGCCGAGCTTGTCGACGATCCACCCGGTGAACAGGAATGCGAACGCCGCGCCGCCCTGGAACCATGCGGCGAGCGTCCCGTAATCATCGTCGCTCCAGCCGAGGTCAGTGGCGATGATCGGCTTCAGGACGGAGATGATCTGGCGGTCGACGAGGTTGAGGATACCCGCGGTGACGACGAGCGCGAACAGCAGCGCGCGGGCGCGGGCGCCGAGTTGCGCGACGGTCTTGGTAGGCTTTGTCATACGAGCCTAGCATGGACGAGAGGCACGCGGTGGCCAGCCAGTTTCTCTTCGCTGAGCCGGTTATTTGGTTGCAGGGGGAGGGGCTCACTCCGGATTGGCTTGGCGGCCATCTCCTTCGAGCATGCTTGTTTCCCCGCGAAGGCGGGGACCCAGACTGGGCTCCCGCCTTCGCGGGAGAACAAGGAGGGGAGGGGGAGGGCCGTCGCCGACCCCACACCACCCCGGCGAAGGCCGGGGCCCAATTGGGGGACGGTGCCAACTGGGCGCAGTCCTTCGTTACTGCGACCTTTCCAACTGGGCCCCGGCCTCCGCCGGGGTGGTGCCTGAAGTTGAGTGAGGCGTTAAATAACCAAAGGCCCATGCGCGATCCGCGGCAACACATGCCGCGCAAACAAATCTGCCTCGGCCGCATGCGGATACCCGGAGAGAATGAACGCATCGATCCCTTCCGCCCGATACGCGTTCAGCTTAGCCAAAACCTGGTCCGGATCGCCAACGATCGCCGCCCCGCATCCAGACCGAGCCCGCCCGATGCCCGTCCACAGGTTCGCCTCCGCATAGCCGTCGTCCGATCCTTCACGCAGCTCGGCCTGACGCCGCACGCCCGCCGATTGCGAATCCAAAGACCGCTCTCGGATAGCCCGCCCCTCGGCATCATCGAGCTTCGACAACAGCCGGTCGGCGGCGGCGCGTGCTTCGGCCTCGGTCTCGCGCACCACGACGTGGACGCGGTAGCCGAACCGCAACGTCCGCCCGTAATTTGCCGCCCGCGACCGCAAATCCGCAACAATCGCCCGCACGGCGTCCATCGTATCCGGCCACATCAGGTACACGTCGGCATTGGTCGCCGCCGCATCACGCGCCGCCTCCGAAAGCCCCCCGAAATACAGCGCCGGACACGCCCCCGACACCGTCGTCACGCGCGGCGGATCGACCTTCAGCTTCCAGAACTCGCCGTCATGATCGAGCGGCTTGCCGTCGAGCAACGTCCGCAGGATGTGCATCGCCTCGACGGTGCGCGCATACCGCGGCGCGCTCTCCAGCTTCTCGCCCGGCAGGTCGCTCGAGATGATGTTGATCGCCAGGCGCCCGCCGAGCATCCGGTCGATCGTCGCGATCTGGCGCGCGAGCTGCGGCGGCCAGCTCTCGCCGATCCGCACCGCCATCAGCAGCCGCAACCGCTTGAGCATCGGCGCGATCCCCGCGGCGAACGCGGTCGTGTCGATCCCCAGCGCATAGCCCGACGGCAGCAGGATGTTGTCGTAGCCCGCGGTCTCGGCCTGCATCACGATGTCGCGGCAATGCTCCCAGCTCGACTTCAGAGCCTCGTCGGGCACGCCGAGAAACTCGTAATCGTCGTCACACAGCGCGGAGAACCAGCTGATCTCGCAAGGAGGCAAATCCGTCATGGCAAATTCTCGCCCATCCCGGCCTGCAGCACTGCATACCATTCGGCCCGCGTCCACTCGACCTTGTACGCGTCCGCCGACGAGGCGATCCGCGCCGGAGTCTGCGACCCGACGATCGGAATGATCCGCGCCGGATGCGCCATGATCCACGCCAGCGTCGCGGTTGCCGCATCGACGCCGTAGCGCGCGCCATGCTCGGCCAGCAGCTTGGCCGCCGGATGATCGCCCTGTGCCAGCCGCCCGCCGCCGAGCGGCGACCACGCCATCACTGCGACATCGAGCCGCATCGCCTGGTCGAGCGTCCCGTCGAACAGCGGCGCGGTCTGCAGCGGGGAGAACTCAGGCTGCGTGCTGACGATCGGCTGGCTTAGGAAAGCCTGCAACGCGTCGAACTCGTCCACGCTGTAGTTCGACACGCCGATGCTGCGGATCTTGCCCGCCTCGACCATCCGGGTCAGCGTCTCGCCCACCTCCTGCGGATGCGTCAGGAAGTCGCGGCGGTGGATCTGGTACAGGTCGACCTGTTCGACGCCGATCCGCGTCAGCGACGCGTCGAGCGCCTCGGCAAGATACGTCGCGCTCGAATTATACGGGATGCCGGGACGGATGCCCGCCTTGGTCGCGATCACCATCTTCGCACGCAATGACCGGTCTTCGGCCAGCGCACGCCCGAAGAGTTCCTCCGCCGAGCCGAACCCGGCGGGCACGTCGCAGCCATAGATGTCGGCGGTGTCGAAGAAGTTGATCCCCGCCGCCAAGGCTGCCTCGATCATGGCGTGGACCGGGGCGATCTCTCCGGCCAGCCGCCACATGCCCCAGGCTATCGGCGAAACAAGGATTTCGCTCTTGCCGAGCGGGCGGAGGTCGTTGGAAAGGCGGATCGTCGTCATGCAGGCGGCCATGGCATAGGGAATGACCGCTTGGTAGCCACGATCAGATACGGCGTCGTCGGAACGGGCATGATGGGCGTCGAACACCTTCGCAACTTGGCGATCCTGCCGGGCGCCGAGATCGTCGCGATCGCCGATCCGGTCGCGACTTCGATCGACTGGGCCACAGATGCACTGGGCGATGAGCTCGGCGACCGTGCCGCCAATGTCGCGCGGTTCGACTCGGTCGAGGCGTTCGCGAAGGGTGCCGATGTCGACGCGATCGTCATCGCCTCGCCCAACAACACGCACCGCGACGTGCTCGAACGACTGTTCGCCATGGACGCCGCGATCCTCTGCGAGAAGCCGTTGGCGACGACGATCGAGGACGCGCGCTGGATCGTCGAGCGCGCTGCTGCTCATGCGAAGCCGTTCTGGACCGGCATGGAATACCGCTTCATGCCCCCCGCCGCCGCGTTCATCGAACAGGTGCGCGCAGGCCGCGTCGGCCGGCTCCAGATGCTCTCGATCCGCGAACACCGCTTCCCGTTCCTCCCCAAGGTCGGCGACTGGAACCGCTTCTCCGCCAACACCGGCGGCACGATGGTCGAGAAATGCTGCCATTTCTTCGACCTGATGCGATTGATCGTCGGCTCGGAAGCGGTCCGCGTGTATTGCTCGGGCGCGATGGACGTGAACCATCTCGACGAACGCTATGACGGCCAGCGGCCCGACATCATCGACAACAGTTTCACGACCGTCGACTTCGCCAACGGCGTGCGCGCAATGCTCGACCTCAGCATGTTCGCCGACGGTGCCGAGAACCAGGAGGAAATGTCCGCCACCGGCGACGCCGCCCGCCTCGACGTGCTGATCCCCGCGGGCGAACTGGTCTATTCCCCGCGTGTCGGCTTCCTCAATCCGAAGCAGGTCGAGCGTGCCCACGTCGCCGTCGATCCCGCCGCCAAGGCCGCCGGCTCGCACGAAGGCGCGACCTACTACCAGCACGCTGCGTTCGCCGCAGCGGTCCGCGGGGAGGGGCCGGTCCAGGTCACTGCGGAAGATGGCCTGCGTGCCGTCGCGATCGGCACCGCCGCCGAGATCAGCGCCCGTGAACACCGCGTTGTGACGATGGCCGAACTCGGGCTCTAGAACGTTCGCGGAAGCGTCAATACGGACCCCGACGGAAGTCGGTGTCCCCGCAGGGGATGGTCGTCACGGTGACATACAGGAAGAAAATGGTGCTGCCGGTGAGGATTGAACTCACGACCTCAGCCTTACCAAGGATGCGCTCTACCACTGAGCTACGGCAGCACTCGTCGGCATCGCTGCCGGCGGAGTGGGGCTAAGAGACGAGGGCGGGATGATTGTCAAGGCACCGCGCCGCAATGTAGGGCATATTTATGGATGATCGGGATCGAAAGGCGGCGGAGAAGGCCGAGCGCATGGCCGCCGCGCTGCGCGAGAACCTGCGGCGCAGGAAGGCGCAGGCGCGCGCCGTCGGGGCTGCGCCTGCGACCAAGGATGATTCCTCTAGCTGACCGCCCTTAAGACAATGGTGCGCATTTGGCGGTGAGCCAGGCGCGATCCGCCGCGTCGGTCATTTCCGGGGTCAGGACGGCCAGCACCTGTGCATGATAGTCGTCGACCCATTGGCGCTCTTCGGTTGTCAGCAACGCCGGCTCGATCAGCGTGCGCTCGATCGGGCAGAAGGTGAGCGTCTCGAAGCCCAGCATCTCGCGGTCGGCGCCTGGGATGGCACGCGGCTCGATCAGGATCAGGTTCTCGATCCGGATGCCGTATTCGCCCGCCTTGTAATAGCCGGGCTCGTTCGACAGCATCATGCCGGCGCGCAGGGGCTCCATCGCCGCGCCGCCGGGATAATTAGGCGAGGCGATCCGCTGTGGACCCTCGTGCACCGCCAAATAGGCGCCGATCCCATGGCCGGTGCCGTGCGCGAAATCGAGGCCGGCTTCCCACAGCGGACGGCGTGCGAACGCATCGATCTGGCCGCCCATCGTGCCGTCGGGGAAGACCGCAGTGGCGATGCCGATATGGCCCTTGAGGACACGCGTGAAGCGGTCGCGCATCTCTTCGGTCGGTTCGCCGATCGGCATCACGCGCGTCACGTCGGTGGTGCCGTCCGCATATTGGCCGCCGGAGTCGATCAAATAGAGTTGGCCGGGTTCGATCGGTGCGCTCGACTCCTCGGTGACGTGGTAATGCGGACTCGCGCCATGCGGGCCGGTCGCCGAAATGGTGTCGAACGAGGTGTCCTTCAGCAGGCCGGTCTGTTCGCGGAAGGCGAGCAGCTTGGCGGCGGCGCTGAGTTCGGTTTGGCCGCCCTTCACGCACTCGCTCTCGACCCAGCGCAGGAAGCGCGCGAGCGCAGCACCGTCGCGGGCCGAGGCAGCCCGGTGGCCGCTTATCTCGACCGGGTTCTTGATCGCCTTGGCGAGCACGACGGGATCGCGCAGCGGCAGGATCTTCGCGCCACCGGCCTGGAGCGCTTGCGTAATTGCCGCGACCGCGCGTTCTGGGTCGGCAGCGACGCGCTTGCCGGCATAGGTGCCCAGCGCAGCGGCGAACGCGGTGCGATCATGAAGGCGGACCGCGTTGCCTAAATGCTGGCGGACCGCGTCGTCGAGCTTGTCGGGCGCGACGAACAGGTCGGTCGTGCCGTCCGCGCCGACGATCGCGTAGGAGAGCGCCACGGGCGTGTGATCGACATCGCCGCCGCGGACGTTGAGCGCCCAAGCGATCGAATCAAGCGCGGACAGGATGACTGCATCGGCACCCTGCTCGGACAGCCAGTCGGCGATCTTCGCGCGCTTCTCGGCGGACGAGGCACCGGTGAACTCGTCTGGCTGTACGGTCAGCTTGGCAGGTGAGGGGACGGGGCGATCGGTCCAGATCGCATCGATCGGGTTGACGTCGACCGCAACCAGCGTCGCGCCACGGTCTGCAAGGGCGGTGGTGGCGTCGGCGACCCAGGTGCCGGTGTGCAGCCATGGGTCGTAACCGATCCGACCGCCTTCGGGAGCGTATTTGCCAAGCCACGCGGCGGGGCTGGTCTGCGGCACGGGCTCATAGTCCCACTGCGCACCATCGACCTGCTCGCGGACCTGGATCGTGTAGCGCCCGTCGGTAAAGATCGCGGCACGGTCGGCCAGCACGACCGCCGTGCCCGCTGATCCGCCGAACCCGGTGAGCCAGCCGAGGCGCTGTGCATAGCCGCCGACATATTCACTCATGTGCTCGTCGGTGAGAGGGATGACGAAGCCGTCGAGGTTTTGCGCGGCGAGTTGGGTGCGGAGGGCGGTGAGGCGGTCGGTCAGCGGGGGCATGTCTTGGGTCTCTCGTTGGGGCCGAAGTTCACAAAGTTCACAGTCTGGCGAGGTTGCGATGCGCGTCCCGTTGGTATTGCAGCGGGGTTTGCCGGGTCATGCCGGGCGTTGTGGCAGAAACGCGGTTTGTAGGACAGCGGCGAGGGGCGACACCTCGCCGGACGCACATTCGCTAGACTAGCAAATCGATTTCACCGCCCCCCTTGTTCTCCCGCGAAGGCGGGAGCCCAGTCTGCGTCCCCGCCTTTGCGGGGAAGCAAGCTTGGTGCAGGTTCGCAGGACCAGCCGCCCCCCGGCGAAGGCCGGGGCCCAATTGGGGGACGATGGTAACGAGGGATTGCGCGCCGTTACTGCGACCTTTTCAATTGGGCCCCGGCCTTCGCCGGGGTGGTGGTTGCGGCGGGGATCGGTTCTTGCCAATACCACAGCGTTTGGCATCCTCCCCCCGCACGGCTAACACACCGGCATGACCACGCCCCCCATCGCCGAACAGCGGCCGCACAGCTTCACCACGCATGGCGTGACGATCGAGGATCCCTATGCGTGGCTGAAGGATCCGAACTATCCGGAAGTCGATGACGCCGACGTCCTCGCGTATCTCGCCGCCGAGAACGCGTATTTCGAAGAGCAGATGGCGCCGCATACCGCGCTGGTCGACACGATCTACGAAGAGATGAAGGCGCGCATCAAGGAGGACGAATCCTCGGTGCCGCAGAAGGATGGCGACTGGTTCTACTGGACCGCGTACGAGACCGGCGGGCAGTACAAGAAATGGTGGCGGAAGCCCGTTGCGGGCGGTGACGACGAGCTGTTGCTCGACGAGCCGGCGCTGGCGGAGGGGCACGAGTATTTCCGGCTCGGCGCGTTCTCGGTCAGCAATGACGGGCGCTATCTCGCCTATGCGATCGACGACAATGGGAGCGAGCGGTTCGAGGTTCGGGTCAAGGATCTGGATACCGGCGAGCACCTGCCCGACGTGATCCCGGGGATGCTCAGCGAGATCGTCTGGACCGCGGACGATGCGGGCTTCCTGTACGGGCTGGCGAACGAGCAGTGGCGGACGGACAATGCGCGGTTCCACCGGCTGGGGACGCCGATCTCCGAGGACGTCGTGCTGTTCCACGAGGAGGACGAGGGCTTTCGCGTCGGCGTCGGCGAGACGAGCTCGCGCAAGTGGATCGTGATTGCGACCAGCGACCATGTGACGAGCGAGCTGTACCTGCTGCCTGCGCACGAGCCTCTGGCGGTGCCGATCCTCGTTTCGGCGCGGAAGGTGGGCCGCGAATATGATGTGGACGAGCATGACGGGACGCTGTTCATCCATACCAACGACGTCGATCCGAATTTCCGGCTTTGCACCGCGCTGGTCGAGGAGCCGGATGCGTGGAGCGAGCTGATTCCGGCGAGCCCGACGTTCTACATGACCGGGGTGGAGTGCTATCAGGACTTCTTCGTCGTCGACGGGCGCGAGGACGGGCTCGATCAGATCACGATCCACCGGTACGAGACGCCGACCGAGGGCAAGCGGATCGACTTTCCCGAGGCGAGCTATGTCGCAGGGCTGGGGGACAATCCCGAGTACGACATGACGGTGCTGCGGCTCGGGTATGAGTCGATGGTCACGCCTGGCACTGTGTATGATTACGACGTCGATACCGGTGAGCGGACGATGCTCAAGGTGCAGGAAATCCCGAGCGGCTATGACGCGGCGAAATACGCGACCGAGCGGCTGAAGATCGTTGCGCGGGACGGGACGGAGATCCCGGTTTCGATCGTGTATCCGGCGGGGTTCGTGCGCGATGGGTCGGCGCCGTTGTTCCTCTATGCGTATGGCGCGTACGGCTATGCGATCCCGCCGGGCTTCTCGACGGGCCGCATGAGCCTGCTCGATCGCGGGTTCGCCTATGCGATTGCGCATATCCGCGGCGGCGATGATCTGGGCCAGCAATGGTATCTGGACGGCAAGCTCGAGAAGCGCGCGAACACGTTCAACGATTTCGTCGATGTCGCGAGGGCGCTGGTCGACGCGCAGTGGACGTCGGCGGGGAAGATCGCGATCGCGGGGCGGTCTGCTGGCGGCGAGCTGATGGGGGCGGTGGTCAATTCGGATCCCGAGCTGTGGGGCGCGGTGATCGCGGACGTGCCGTTCGTCGACGTGCTGAACACGATGCTCGACGAGAGCCTGCCGCTGACGCCGGGCGAGTGGCCGGAGTGGGGTAATCCGATCGAGGACGAGGCTGCGTTCGAGCTGATCCGGTCGTATTCGCCGTACGACAACGTGAAGGCGCAGGCTTATCCGCCGATGTTCATCAGCGGGGGGCTCAACGATCCTCGGGTGACCTATTGGGAGCCGGCGAAGTGGGCGGCCAAGCTGCGGCTGATGAAGACCGACGACAATGTGCTGCTGCTCAAGACCAACATGGGCGCGGGGCATGGCGGCAAGTCGGGGCGGTTCGAATCGCTGCGTGAGGGCGCGGAGGAGCATGCGTTCGTGCTGTGGCAGCTTGGCGTCGCGGGGTGAGCCGGTTCACGCTCTCGATCACGGCGCAGGACGCGGATATCGACGAGCTTGGGCATGTGAACAATGCGGTCTGGGTGCAGTGGATCCAGGCTATTGCGACCGCGCATTGGGAGGCTGTGGCGCCGGCGGAGCACAAGCTGGCGTATGTGTGGGTCGTGACGCGGCATGAGATCGATTACCGCGGGAGTGTCGTTGCGGGGGAGACCGTCGTTGGTGAGACTTGGGTCGAGGGGGCTCCTAAGGGGGCTCGGTTCGATCGGCATGTGCGGTTCGTCGGGGATGATGGGAAGGTGAAGCTGCAGGCGGTGACCACTTGGGCTTTGCTCGACCGCGCGACTGGGCGGTTGATGCGGGTGCGCGAGGATGTCGCTGCGCCGTTTTACTCGTAATCCCCCTTCCGCTTGCGGGAGGGGTTAGGGGAGGGCGCGACGTACGTACTGGCGTCCGGTTGGTGGGGCACACCCCCTCCCCCGACCCCTCCCGCAAGCGGGAAGGGAGTAGTTTTAGCCGCTGTTGCGCAGGGCAGTGGCGATGGCGTTGATGGATAGGAGGATGCCTTCGCCTATCCGCGGGTCGTCCTCGCCTGCTCGGCGGCGTTTGATCAGTTCGATCTGGAGGAGGTTGAGCGGCTCGATATACGGCAGGCGGAGGCGGATTGAAGCGTCCAGTGCGGGGTGCTTTTCGAGCAGGCGCGACTGGCCGGTGACTTGCAGAAGCCCGTCGTGGGTCTGGTGCCAGCCGTCGCGGATCGTGGTGAAGATCTCGCGGAGCTTGCCGTCCTCGACCAGCCCGGCATAGCGTTCGGCGATGCCGATGTCGGACTTGGCGAGCACCATCTCCAGGTTCGCCAGCGCGGAGGCGAAGAGCGGCCAGCCTTGCGCCATGTCCTTCAACAGCGCCTTGTCCTCGAAATCGGCGATCGCACGGCCTACCCCGTACCAGCCGGGGAGCATGACGCGCGCCTGCGCCCAGCTGAACACCCAGGGGATCGCGCGGAGGTCTTCGATGCGGTCGGACTTGGTGCGGCTGGCGGGGCGGCTGCCGATCTTGAGGCCGGCGATTTCGGCGATCGGGGTCATCTGGCGGAAGAAGGTGCGGAAGCCCTCCGTACCGTAGACCAGGTCGCGGTAGCTGTGGAACGCGGTGTCGCTGAGCGTGTCCATTGCGGCCGAGAAGCTGGCGTTGTCGGCATTGGAGAGGCGTTCGGGTTCGAGGCTGGCGAGCAACGTGGCCGACGCGATCGCTTCGAGATTGGTCATTGCGGCGTCGCGCGTGCCGTATTTGGCGGCGATGACTTCGCCCTGCTCGGTGATGCGGATGCGGCCCTGGACGGTGCCCGACGGCTGCGCGCGGATCGCGCGGAACGCCGAGCCGCCGCCGCGCCCGACTGCGCCGCCGCGGCCGTGGAACAGCTGCATGCCGACGCCGGCGGCTGCGAAGACGGGTTTGAGCGCGGTCGAGGCTTTCGAGAGCTCCCAGGTGGAGGTGAGGTAGCCGCCGTCCTTGTTGCTGTCGGAATAGCCGATCATCACTTCCTGATGGCCGCGCGCCTTCGAGATGGTGGAGATCTCGGGGAGCGCGAACCAGGCGGTCATGACGGCGGGGGCGGCTTCGAGATCGCCGATCGTCTCGAACAGGGGCACGGCCATGATCGCCGCGGTCGGGGTTTCGCCGGGGCGGTAGAGGCCGACTTCCTTGAGCAGCAGGTTCACTTCGAGCAGGTCGCTGACCGACTGCGCCATCGACACGATGTAGTTGGTGATACACGCGGGACCATACGCTGCGTGCGCGTCGGCGGCGGCCTGGACGATCGCGAGTTCGCCGGCGGTTTCCTGCGAATATTCGGCGAAGCGCGAGGTGAGCGGGCGGGCGTTTGCGAGTTCGCGGCGGAGCAGCGCGACGCGGGCTTCTTCGTCGAGCGCGAGGTACTCGTCCTCGACGCCGGCGACTTTCAGCAGTTCGGCGACGACGCGTTCGTGGACGGCGCTGTTCTGGCGCAGGTCCAAGGTGGCGAGGTGGAAGCCGAACGTCTCGACGCCGCGGATCAGCCGGCCGAGCGCGCCGCCGGTCTTCAGCGCGATGCCGAGCCCGTGCGCGAGCGTGACGAGGTCGGCGCGGAAGTCGGCGGGGTTCGCATAGGGCTCGCCGACGAGGCGGCCGGGGCGGGGGGCGTGCTTGCCAGTCAGCGCGTCGTGCGTCGCGGACAGCCGGGCGTAGATGCCGGAGAGCGCGCGGCGATACGGCTCGTCGCTGCGGCTCGCGGCATCGTCGCCGCTGGCGTCGGCCAGCGCCTGCACGGCGGCTTCGGCGGGGGCGTGCTCGGTCGAGATCGAGAGTTCGGCGCCGAGCGCGTGCACTGCGTCGCAGTAGTAGCCGAGCACGGCTTCGCTCGCCTTCGACAGCGCGGTCTTGAGCGAATCCGCGGTGACGTACGGGTTGCCGTCGCGGTCGCCGCCGATCCAGCTGCCGGGGCGCAGGAAACTAGGCGTGCGTTCGCCGAGGGCGCGGTCCCAGCGCTGGTAAAGCGCGGGGAGCGCGGGGAGGAACACGTCGCGGAGGTAGCTGAGCGCGGTGTCGACCTCGTCGGTGACGTAGAGGCGGTCGCGGCGGAGGACGCGGGTTTGCCAGAGGAGCGCGATCTGGCGGAGGATCGCGTCGTCGACGCTGTCGCCATCCGGCGTGGTGTCGCGGCCGAGATCGCGCAACGCCATCAGCTCGGCGATGCGGTTGCGGTGGTCGATCATGCTTTTGCGGCGGACTTCGGTCGGGTGCGCGGTGAGCACGGGGGCGATCAGCGCGTGGTCGAGCAGCGTGCGGATCTGGGCGCGGTCGATGCCTTCGGATTCGAGCTGGGCGATTGCGGAGGCGAGGTCGGCGCCGTCTTCCGCGGCGATGCCCTGGCGGTCCTCGGCGAGGTTGGCGAGCATCGAGAACAGCATGAAGCCGCGGACGAAATCGAGCGTCTCGTCGAGGCTCAGTTTTTCGAGGCTGAGATCGACCGCGCGATCGTCGCCGGGCTTGCCTTCGGAGGCGTCGCGGTGGCGCTCGACCGACGCCTTGCGGATCGTCTCGGTTGCCGCGAACAGCCGCTCGCCGCCATAGGCGCGGATGACGTCGCCGAGCAGTTTGCCGAGGAAGCGGATGTCGGAATTGTTCGCGATTGCGGGGAGGCTTGCCATGATTCCCTGCTGCGCTGCGGCAGGGATCAGGTCAACCGTGAACGCTAGGCGACACGCTTAAATAGTCGCTTCGACGGACCTCCGAGCGACAGATTGTTGCACCGATCAGCGCTTCCGCGACTCCGCGCGCTCTTCCGACGTCACCGTGCCGTCGTGGTTCAGGTCCATCCTGTCGAACCAGGCGAGCGTGCCTTCGCTCCACTCGATCGCGGTGATGACGCCGTCCTTGTTGCGGTCGAACGCCTTGATGCGCGCGTTGGGCGAGGGGAGTTCGTCCTTGGTAACCCGATCGTCGCCGTTGCGGTCGAGCGTGCGGAAGCGGCGCTCCATGCTGGCGCCGAAATCGAGCCGCGACGTCACCGAAGGCGGCACGAAGCCGACCGCGTTGGCGTCGGCCTGCGCGCGCTGGGCGTCCTTGTCGCCGCACGCGGACACCAGAATTCCCGTCGCGGCGAGCGCCGTTACCAGTTTCACCTGCATAGAATCTCCCGTCGTATCGATGCCGTCAGGCTTCGAGTTCGATGTCCCAATAGAGCCAGTCGTGCCACGTGTCGTGCAGGTAGTTGGGCGGGAAGCTGCGGCCGTGTTCCTGGAGGTGCCAGTTGGTCGGGCGGATCGCCTCGATGTGCAGCGGCATCGCCGCCTGTTTTGGCGTGCGCCCGCCTTTCTTGAGGTTGCAGGGCGAGCACGCGGTGACGACGTTCTCCCAGGTGGTACGACCGCCTTGCGCGCGGGGGACGACATGGTCGAAGGTAAGATCGCGCAGCTTGCCGCAATATTGGCAGGTGAACTTGTCGCGCAGGAACAGGTTGAAACGAGTGAAGGCGGGAAATTGCGACGGTCGGACGAACTGCTTGAGCGCGATCACCGAGGGCAGCTTCAGCGCGAAATTGGCGCTGCGGACTTCGCGTTCGTAAGTGGCGACGATGTCGACACGGTCGAGGAACACCGCCTTGACCGCGGTTTGCCACGGCCAGACACTGAGCGGATAGTAGGAAAGCGGCGTGTAGTCGGCATTCAGCACGAGCGCCGGACAACCATCCGGATGACGCATCAGATCGGGGTGAAACACGGCTCCTCCCACTCAGGCTTCGCAGAGCGCCCTATGGACGACAGCGATGACACCGGCATGACAGCACGCCGCGTGGCGGTCGGTCAAGCGTGGTGAGCGACGGACCGGTCGTAACGCGGTTCGCGCCGAGCCCTACGGGGCGGTTGCACCTGGGCCACGTGGTGTCGGCGATACGCGCGCACGATCACGCACGTGAGCGGGGTGGGCGGTTCCTGCTGCGGATCGAGGACATCGATGGAACGCGGAGCCGGCCGGAGTTCGTGACGGGGATCTTGGAGGACCTGGCCTGGCTCGGGTTACGGTGGGATTCGCTGGTGTTCCAGTCGGAACGGCTGGCGACGTATGATGTTGCGCTGGAGCAGTTGAAGGCGCGCGGGCTGGTCTACCCGTGTTTCTGTACGCGGGCGGAGATCGCGGCGAGCGCGTCGGCGCCGCAGGGGGATGTCGGGCCGGTCTACCCGGGGACGTGTCGGGGCCTGACCGCGGACGAGGCCGCTGCACGGGGGGATCTGGCGCATTGCTGGCGGCTCGACATGGCGAAGGCTGTGGCGGTTACCGGCGTGCTCGCGTGGCACGATGCGACTGCGGGGACGGTTGTCGCCGATCCGTTGGCGCAGGGGGACGTCGTGCTGGCGCGGAAGGATGCGCCTGCTAGCTATCATCTGGCGGTGACTCTGGATGATGCGGCGCAGGGCGTGACGGACGTGGTGCGTGGGGTGGACCTGTTCGCGGCGACCGACGTGCACCGGGTTTTGCAGGCTTTGCTGGGGTTGGGGGTGCCGCGCTATCATCATCATCCGTTGGTGGTGGATGCGACGGGGCGGCGGTTGGCCAAGCGGGACGGGGCTTTGTCGCTGGCTGAGATGCGGGCTGCGGGGGAGGATGGGGTGGTACTGGCGGCTCGGGTGCGGGGTGGGGGTTAATAGGTTTCCAGCGGTCAGCGCGGGGATCAATCGGTGCTTGCAACTTTCGGCGGCGATGCGGTCGTAAAAGGTCGCAGTCTGCACTTCCTTGTTCTCCCGCGAAGGCGGGAGCCCAGTCTGGGTCCCCGCCTTCGCGGGGAAACAATGAGGAGAGTGGGACGTCAGTAATCTCGCACCACCCCGGCGGAGGCCGGGGCCCAGTTGGGGGACGTTGTCGACTGAACGCTGCGCTTCGTTACTGCGACCTTTCCAACTGGGCCCCGGCCTTCGCCGGGGTGTTGCTTCTTTTTTGGGGGGGGCTTTTGCTTGTATGGGTGCGCTACAGCTCGATCCCCAGCCTTGGCGCGGCCCAAGTCATCGCAGCATACAGCGCGATCGTCAGTACGCACCCGGCCACCAGCGATGCCCAGAACGGCGCGCCATGTCGCAGCATCGCCGGGATCAGCAGGAACATCGGCAGCGACGGCAGCACGTACCAGAAGGTCGCGCCGGCGTGTGCGGCCATCGTCCGTGGGTCGGGCTTGTCGCGCCAGAGCCAGATCATGCCGAGCACCGACACCAGCGGCAGCGACGCCACGAGCGCGCCGAAGCCGGGATAGCGCTTGGCGATCTCCGAGGCGGCGGCGATAAGAATGCCGGAAATCAAGGCTTTCAGCGTCAAGTATAACATGCAGCATTTGCGCGCATCACAAGCGTGTCCGCAACACTATCCTTGCCATTGCTAGCGTCGGCGCGCGCGCTTACATTCAGTCCATGAACACATTCCTCGTCATCCTCCTGATCGCGGCGATGATCGCGACCGTCGTGGCCCTAGTGCGGGGCGTCGTGTCGTTCCTGCAGGAGGGGACTGCGCAGGTTCGCGACGGCAACGGCCCGAGCGCGGCGTCGCTCAAATCGAATCGGATGATGCAGCAGCGGATTTTCTTCCAGGCGCTGGCGATCCTGATCGTCGTCGTGATCCTGTTCGCGGCGGGGCGGAACTAGGGTCTAACGCGCTTTCCTAACCACCGTCATCCCAGCGCAAGCTGGGATCTCAACGTTAGGCGGATGTCGCGAGCCACGAGGGATACCCCAGCTTTCGCTGGGGTGACGGACTTGTGGCACAGCATGGTCGGACAGAAGGAATCGACCGATGGTCAAGCTCAACAAGATCTACACGCGAACCGGTGACGACGGCACGACGGGGCTGGTCGACGGGTCGCGGGTGTCGAAGGCGAGTGCGCTGATGCAGGCGATCGGCGATGTCGACGAGGCGAACTCCGCCATTGGCGTGGCAGTGGTGGCGCTCGGCGACGATCCGCTCGCCACTGCGCTGGAGCGCATCCAGAACGACCTGTTCGATCTTGGTGCCGACCTTGCGACTCCCGCCGGTAACGACGGATTCGAGCCTTCCGAGATGGTACTGCGGATCGTGCCGGCGCAGGTCGAGCGACTCGAGCGAGAGATCGATGCGATGAACGTGCACCTCGCGCCGTTGCGGAGCTTCATCCTGCCGGGCGGATCGCCACAGGCTGCAGCGCTGCATCTGGCGCGAGCGATTTCGCGTCGCGCGGAGCGATCCGCGGTCGCGGCGACGCACGATTTGCCGCTGAATCCGGCGGCATTAGCGTATGTTAACCGGCTATCCGATTTCCTGTTCGTGGCGTCGCGGGCGGTGAACCAAAACGGGGCCGGCGACGTTCTATGGCGACCGGGGGCTACGCGCGCGCAGGCGTGATCGGCTTTCGCGCGTTGCGGTACTGGGCGACGCATTGAAGGATAACCGATGCCTCAGCCGATTCGTCCCGAACTCACCCCCGCTCCTTCGTCGGATTTGAGCGAGCGCTTCTCGACTGTACGCGCGTTGTCGCTTGCTCTGGCCGCGCCGCTGTCGGATGCGGATGCGACGGTGCAGTCGATGGACGACGCGTCACCGACCAAGTGGCATCTGGCGCATACGACGTGGTTCTTCGAGACCTTCGTGCTGCGCGATCATGTCGCCGGCTATGCGCTGCACGACGAGCGGTTTCCGTTTTTGTTCAACAGCTATTACGAGGCCGAAGGGCGGCGCCATGCACGCGATCGCCGCGGGATGGTGACGCGGCCGTCGCTCGACGAGGTGCGGGCGTACCGCGCGCATGTCGACGCGGCACTGCTCGACGCGCTGCCTAGGCTGTCGGCGGATGCGCAGACGCTGATCGCACTTGGGTGTCATCATGAAGAGCAGCACCAGGAATTGCTGGTGACCGACATTCTTCACATGTTTTCGGAGAACCCGCTCGAGCCGGCGATGTGGCCGGCGCCGCGGAAAGTGCCGGTCGAGATGCCGGGGCCGATCGGCTGGATTGCGCGCGAGAGCGGGATCGTCGAGGTTGGGCATGACGGCGACGGGTTCGCGTTCGATTGCGAGGGACCGCGTCACGCCGCCTTGCTGGTGCCGCATGCGATCGCCGACCGGACCGTGACGAACGGCGAATGGGCGGCGTTCATTGCCGATGGCGGCTACACCGAAGCGCGGCATTGGCTGGCGGACGGCTGGGCGTGGGTGAAGGCCGAGGGTATCGTCGCGCCGCTGTATTGGGAGCAGGGCGAGGCGGGCTGGACGCGGTTCGGTCTCGACGGCCGACGCGCGATCGATCCAGCGGCGCCGGTGACGCATGTGAGCTTCTTCGAGGCGGATGCGTATGCGAGCTGGGCCGGCGCACGGTTGCCGACCGAGTTCGAATGGGAGGCGGCGGCGGCCTCGCACGACGCGAACGGTGGCAATCAGATGGACGTGGCGGGGCCGGTCGAGCCTCGGCCGGCGGCGAATGGCCCGGCATTTTTCGGCGATGTCTGGGAATGGACCGGCAGCGCGTACCGCCCGTATCCCGGTTTCGTGACCGCGGCCGGCGCCGTCGGCGAATACAACGGCAAGTTCATGAGCTCGCAGTTCATCCTGCGTGGTGGCAGTTGTGCCACGCCGCGTGGTCATGCCCGGCCGAGCTACCGCAATTTCTTCTATCCGCACCAACGGTGGCAGTTCACCGGCGTGCGTCTCGCGAAAGATATTTGATGTTGAAGCCTGAGATCGAGGACGGCCAGCAGACGCTCGCCGATCCGCAATTCCGCGCGGACGTGCTGGACGGGCTCGCGCGGCGGCCGCGGGCGATCCCGGCACGGTGGTTCTACGACCGGCGCGGCTCGGAGCTGTTCGAGAAGATCACCGATCTGCCTGAATATTATCCGACGCGGACCGAGCGCTCGATCCTTGAGACCGCGTGCCCCGAAGTCGCGACGCTTGCTGGCGCAGGGCGTGCCGTCGTCGAGTTCGGCTCGGGATCGTCGACCAAGACGCCGATCCTGCTCGATGCCGTTGCGCCGTCGGTATACGTGCCGATCGACATCTCGGGCGATTTCCTCCGGGAGTCGTCGAAGGTACTGGGCGATCAGTTCCCCGACCTGCTGGTGCTACCGTTCGAGGCGGACTTCATGCGGCCGTTGAGCTTGCCGAAGACGATCGCGGATACGCCGAAGCTCGGCTTTTTTCCGGGATCGACGATCGGCAACATGATCCCGCTGATGGCGGTCGATCTGTTGCGCGCGATGCGGTCGTCGCTCGGCGTGGGCGCGATGCTGTTGATCGGGATGGACCGGATCAAAAGCGAGGACGTGCTGGTGCCGGCGTATGACGATGCGCAGGGCGTGACGGCTGCATTCAACCTGAACCTGCTAGAACGGATCAACCGCGAACTGGACGGCGACATCCCGGTCGACGCGTTCCGGCACAAAGCCGTGTGGAACGACGATCGCGCTCGGATCGAGATGCACCTCGAGGCGGTGCGCGACGTCGCGTTCACCGTTGACGGGCAATCGTTCGAGATGACCGCGGGTGAGACGATCCACACCGAGAACAGCCACAAATATGGCGCACGGGATGCGCGGATCCTCCTGCGGTCGGGCGGATGGACGCCGGTGGCGGCATGGACCGATCCCGAAGGTCTGTTCGGCGTGTATCTGGCCGAGGCTCAGGTGGAGCGGCCAGCGCCCTGAAGCAGGGCCTGTTCCGGACGAGTTGCCCGCCGCCTAGGCTCAGCCGGGAATGCCCCAGTTCGCCTCATCGTCAGCCGATGCGGCCGTGCGGACAAGATGCTCGACATAATGCTGGAAAATCGGAACCGTGAAGGTAACCAGCGTCGGCTCGCCCCCCGGTTCCTTGAACGTGAGCACGACGAAGCGCTGGCCGTCTTCGTCGAGAATCAGGCCGGCTTCCATCGCGCCGGGGCCGCTCGGGGTAATTACGGTCGTTGCCATGATCGTCTTTCGCTGTCGGGTCTCCAGGCGCCCATAACGTTCCGCCGCACCAAGTCCATGACCAGCGGGGTGTCGACGCGTGTCAGTCTCCCGCGGTCTTGGCCTCGATACGTCGCAGGTCCCGGATTTCGTCCCAGGTGATCGGTCGGTCGCGGCCCGCGCACTGGATGATCAAGTCCGCTGCTTCGGCGTCGTCATACCCGTCGAATGCCCGAACCATCTCTTGCAAAGATCCGCTGGCGACGGACTTGCCGATGTCCTCTTCGTTCGCCGCATGCTCGCGCACTACCTTTGCGGGCATATTCCACATGGTCTTCAACACGATCACTGACTCCGGCCCCCCGGGTGGATCGCCGTCGTGAGGCGTGATGGAGCGCACGTCCATAGTGTCGGCAGGTCGTATGCGATCGCCTTACGCGACGGCACGGTGAACCGATCTCGCACTCCCGTTGCTCATCGACGAAGCCGGCGCGGTTAATCCTTATCGGATGCGTTGAAGGCGGAAACCTTGGCCTACCGCACGACCGTGCGTTACTTTCCGCCTTCCCGTCGTGTCAGCGCCGCGACGCAACTCGCACGGTCGATCGTGCTGCCGTCGGGTTCGCGTGCGTCGAGATACGTCACGCGGGGGGCATCGGATCCCTTGGGATACAGATACGCGTCGAGCACGCAGATCCCGCTCTGGAACTGAAGCTTCCGTGCGCTGCCCTCGCGCACGTCGGCGTCGGGTTGACCGAACAGCTTGGTCAGGCCGGCGGCATCCTGGCCGAGCACGCGCTCTAGCCCGACGCTCGTATAGGGGATGGCCGGACGTCCGACTGCGGGCTTGGCTACCGGAGCGGCGCAACCGGCCAAGCCGCCGCCGAGGGCCAGCGCGATGGCTATAGTGGTCAATCGCGTCATGGTCGGCCTTTGCGAGAATACTGGCTGTGGAAGTAATGCGTCGCCATCGCGGCCCCCAGCACGGGCGCGGCGATGTTGAGGACCGGAACCACGAACAGCCCGGTGTTCGCAAGCCCCAGCACGAACCGGCTCCCCTTGGTCGTCGCACGCCAGCCCCGCATCGCCGCCGCATCCATGTGGCGCGCCGCGACCATATCCCCCAGATCGCGCCCGAGCAGCCAGCCATTGACGATGAAGAACGCGGCGGCAGTGCCGACACCGGTGACGAGCAGCGCGATGTAGATGGGCAGCATCACGAGGTTGACGAGCACGACGCGACCGGCCAAGCGGAGTCCCATTGCGAGGCTCCGGGCGAACGGCACCGGCCGGGCGGTGCGCAGCGCGTCGGGATAATGCCGCGCCTCGACCGCTTCGACGACCTCGTCCGCGAAAATCCCGACCACGGCGATCGCGACGGCACGGAACAGCAGCCACAGCGCCAGGATCGTGACGAACAATGCGAACGCAGCGGCGAGTCCGTCGGAATGCCAGTCGAGCCACGCGGCGAGCGCAGCCTGCGTGCCCCACCACGTGCCCACGCCGAGCAGCGCGAAGACGAGCAGCGTGACGACCATCGACTTGACGAACACCCGGAGCACGGGCGGATCGGTAAGCTGACCAAGCGAGAGGGCGAGGGCGCGGAGCATTGGCTCGGGATGGCGCGGGGGCAGGCGAAGGTCAACGCGACTCTTAGCGGTCACGGGTCGGCCCGTCTGCGGATACCGCTCCTCACCGTTCCCCCGCGGACGCGGGGGCCCAGCTAAACCAAGGCTACCGCATGAGACCCTGGACCCCCGCGTCCGCGGGGGAACAGGAAAGGACGGTGCGGTTGAAAAAATGTAGGTATTTGTGCCGCGACGACCGTCAGAACCGCGCGAGCCGCTGTAACTGTCCGAACAGTTGTAACCGCTGCCCCCCCAACCAAAGCCACCACCCCGGCGAAGGCCGGGGCCCAGTTGGGGAACGACGGTAATAACGGATCACGTTTCATTACGACCACCTTTCTGGGCCCCGGCCTCCGCCGGGGGGGTACTGCCATCGCATAGCCTGCCGCCTAACAGCGGGAGCGCATCCCTCGACCCCCACACCAGTTGCACCAATCCCCCCCGCGATTTACGGCAGGGCTTTCCCGCACCCCCGGAGTTTCCCCTTGAGCACACCCACTTACGACGTCGTCGCGATCGGCAACGCCATCGTCGACATCCTCGCCACCGCCGACGACGCGTTCATCGCCGAGATCGGCGTCGCCAAGGGCTCGATGCAGCTCATGTTCTCGTCGGAAGAAGCCGACGCGCTCTACGCCAAGATGGGCCCGGGCATGGAAATCTCCGGCGGGTCGGCCGCCAACACCGTCGCCGGCATCGCCGCGCTCGGCGGCAAATGCGGGTTCATTGGCCAGGTCGCCGACGACCAGCTCGGCCAGGTCTTCGCGCACGACGTCCGCAGCATCGGCATCGAGTTCGCCACCCCCGTCCGCGCCGGCGACCCGACCACCGGCCGCTGCTTGATCTTCGTCACCCCCGACGGCCAGCGCACGATGAACACCTTCCTCGGCGCAGGGCAATTCCTCCCCGCCGCCGCGATCGACACCGCGATGATCGCCGACAGCGCGATCCTGTATCTCGAAGGCTATCTCTGGGATCCCGAAGAGCCGCGCGCCGCGATGCGCGCCGCGATCGACTGCGCACGCGGGGCAGGCCGAAAAGTTGCCTTCACGCTCAGCGACGTGTTCTGCATTTCGCGCCACGGCGGCGATTTCCGCCAGCTGCTGTCGGACGGCCTGATCGACATCCTGTTCGCCAACGAGAGCGAACTCGCCGCGCTCGCCGAGACCGACGACTTCGGCGCAGCCGTCGCCAAGATCTCGGCACAGGTCCCGACCCTGGTCGTCACCCGCGGCGAGCACGGCGCCTGCGCGATCCAGAACGGCGCGCGTGCAGAGGTCAAGGCCGAGCCGATCGCCAAGGTCGTCGACACCACCGGCGCGGGCGACCTGTTCGCGGCGGGTTTCCTCCACGGTCAGGCACAGGGCTACGACCTGCACGCATCGCTGAAGCTCGGCGCGGTCTGCGCAGCCGAGATCATCAGCCATGTCGGTGCCCGTCCCATGGTCGACATGAAGGCGCTCGCCACCAAGCATACTGGCTGACGGAGACTGTTTCCCCGCGAAGGCGGGGATCCAGACTGGGCTCCCGCCTTCGCGGGAGAACAAGCTTTCATGCAGATAAAAAAGGGCCGCGGGAGTTTCCTCCCGCGGCCCTTTTCGCGTCCAGTCTCAGAGCGTACCCGGAGGCGCCCGATCGTCCTCGGCCGCACCATCGTCGAGGCCAAGCCCGACATGGCTGCGCGAGCGGCTGTACAGGAAGTAGATCGCCAGCCCGATCGCGCCCCAGCCCGGCAGGACCAGCTTGGCCGTCAGCGGCAGCGACAAATACAGCCCGACGCAACCGATGATCGCGAGCGGCGCGACGATGTACACCGCCGGCGTGCGGAACGGACGCTTGCGTGCCGGATCGGTCTTGCGCAGCACCATCACCGAGATCGCGACCATCATGAACGCGAACAGCGTCCCCGCGTTCGAATAATCGGCGAGCTTGCCGACCGGCAGTACCGCCGCCGCGATCGCCGCGGCGATACCCGTCACGACCGTGACGACGTGTGGCGTACGGAACTTCGGGTGGATCGACGCGAGCTTGGCGGGCAACAAACCGTCGCGCGCCATCGTGAAGAACACGCGGGTCTGGCCGAACATCATCATCAGCACGACCGACGGCAGCGCGAGCACCGCCGCAAGCCCGACCAGCCGACCCATGATCGGCCAGTTGATGACCTGAAGCACGTGAACGAGTGCTTCCTTCGAGCACACCAAAGGCTCCATCGCCCCGCCTGCGACGATCGCCGCGCAACGCCCGGCCATCTCCGCCGAACCCGGTGCCAGGATGCCGCCCTCGGCTGTCGTCACCGGGTTCGCACCGATCGCACCGATCGCGCCCGATGCGACCAGCAGGTAGAACAACGTACAGATGCCGAGACTTGCGATCAGCCCGATCGGCACGTTGCGTTGCGGATTCTTGGTCTCCTCCGCCGCCGTCGAGACCGCATCGAAGCCGACATAGGCGAAGAAGATCGACGCCGCCGCACCCAGCACGCCGACACCCGACGAACTCAGCGGATTGCCGACGCCGTAGGGCAGGAACGGATGGAAATTGTCGGCCTTGAGCACCGGGATCGTCAGCGCGATGAACGCGGTCAGCGCGGCGATCTTGATCAGCACCAGCACCGCGTTGACGCGTGCGCTCTCGGTCGTGCCGACCACCAGCAGCCACGTGACGAGCGCGATGACGATCACTGCGGGCAGGTTCATGAAGCCGCCAACGGTCATCGCGGTCTGCAGATCTGCGTTGGGCGTCGCGCCGAACGCGACCTGGACGTTCGCCATCAGCGCGTCCGCGTTGCGCAACCCGTTGGGAATATGGAAGCCGATCCCGTCGAGTAGCCCGGCCAGATGGTTCGACCACCCGACCGCGACCGCGCTAGCGCCGACCGCATATTCGAGGATCAACGCCCAGCCGACCATCCAGGCGAGCAACTCGCCCGTGACCGCATAGGTGTAAGTGTAGGCCGAGCCCGACACCGGCACCATCGACGCAAGCTCGGAATAGCAGAGCGCCGCGACCGCGCAGACGAAGCCCGCGACGACGAAGCTCAGCAACATGCCCGGCCCGGCTTTCTGCGCGGCTTCGGAGGTCAGCACGAAGATACCCGTGCCGATCACCGCACCGACGCCCAGCAGCGTCAGCTGGAAGGCGCTGAGCGTTCGCGCCAGACCCTTTTTCTCTGCCGTCGCCAGAATGGCATCCAGCGATTTTACGCGACCAAAAATCAACGCGGTGTCCCCCGGGGATAGCGAGGGCCGGGTCAAATGGCCCCCTTGCTCAATCCCGCGAGCCTAATGGCAATTTTATTACGCGCAATCCTTTAGTGCGGTGAAGCTGGCCTATCGCGCCAGCATCGGCCCGAGCGGGCGCCCGCCGAAGACATGAACATGCAGATGCGGCACCTCCTGGTGTCCGTCCTGGCCGACATTCGCGAGCAGGCGATAGCCCGGTTCGACGAGGCCAGCGGCGCGCGCGACGGTGCCGACCGCGCGGATGAAGCCTGCGATCTCGGCGTCTGGTGCGCGCGCGGAAAAGTCGTCCCACGAGACGTAGGCGCCCTTGGGGATTACGAGCAGGTGCGTCGGCGCCTGCGGATTGATGTCATGAAAGGCGATTGCGAAATCGTCGTCATAGACCCGCTGCGACGGGATCTCGCCGCGCAGGATCTTCGCGAAGATGTTCTGGTCGTCATAAGGCTGGGTGGCGTCGATCGGCATATATTCCCCTCCCGCTTGCGGGAGGGGTTAGGGGAGGGGCTGGCCATCCCGATCCCGGCGGAGCATGTGCGTCATGCCCTCCCCCGACCCCTCCCGCAAGCGGAAGGGGAGCAGGTCACCCCGTCCGCCCGGCCTTCTCGACCAAACCGCCAACACCCTCGCGCCGCTCCAACTCCGCGCGCACGTCGTCCAAACTCAACCCTGCATCCGCCAGCAACACGGCCAGATGGAACATCAGGTCCGCCGCTTCCGGCACGATGCTCGCCTCGTCGCCCGAGCACGCCGCGATCACGGTCTCGACGGCTTCCTCGCCGAGCTTCTGCGCGATCTTGGGCCGACCCTTCGCGAACAGGCTCGTGGTGTAGCTGGTGTCGGCGGGCGCATCGCGACGCGCGCGGATGGTCGCCTCGAGGCGGTCGAATACGGGGTCCATGCGCGGCGTGCTGGAGCAGGCGCGCAGGCGGGTCAATCCTCCGCGGGCGGTTTGGTCTTCGCGAACCGCTTGCGCAACGCCCGTCGCACCAGCCACACGCCGATCGCCGCAAACGCAAACAGCGCGATGTCAGACAGTTCGGGGCCAGTGCGGGGATGGACGATGCCGCTATGCCCCGACTGCACCGCAAGGAGAGGCAGGGCGATCATCGGATCAGGCTGACCGAACCGGCGAGCGCACGGGAATCCCCGCTGCCGCCAGCGCGGCATGCGCGTCGCCGATCGACGCCTGCCCGAAATGAAAGATCGACGCCGCCAGCACCGCGCTGGCATGCCCGTCGCGGATGCCCGCCACCAGATCGTCGAGCCCGCCGACCCCGCCGCTAGCGACTACCGGTACGCTTACCCTATCAGAAATCGCGCGGATCAGGTCGAGGTCGTAACCACTGCGCGTCCCGTCACGGTCCATCGACGTGACAAGCAACTCGCCAGCCCCGAGTTCGGCGAGCTTCAAGGCATGCGCAATCGCATCGATCCCCGTCGCGCGGCGGCCGCCATGCGTGAACACCTCCCAGCCTTCACCCGACCGCCGCGCATCGACGCTGGCGACGCAGCACTGGCTGCCGAACCGCTCGGCGATATCCGCTACCAGTTCGGGCCGCTCGACCGCCGCGGAGTTCACGGCCACCTTGTCAGCCCCCGCCAGCAACAATGCACGCGCGTCATCCGCCGTCCGCACGCCGCCACCGACCGTCAACGGCATGAAGCACACCGCCGCCGTCCGCCGCACGACGTCGAGGATCGTCCCCCGACCCTCATGGGAGGCACCGATATCGAGAAAACACAGTTCGTCCGCCCCAGCCGCGTCATACGCTCGCGCCTGCTCGACCGGATCGCCCGCATCGCGCAGTTCGACGAAGTTCACACCCTTCACCACGCGCCCATCGGCAACGTCGAGACACGGAATGACGCGCGCGCGAACTGTCATGCGCTGTGCCGTAGGTTTTGTTCACGCGGAGAAGCGGAGACGCGGAGACGCGGCAGAGCCGCTGAGAAGAATATTTCGCGCAGAGGCGCAGAGGCGCTGAGAGCGAGGAAGGGAGCAAGGCCTGACTTCTTGCTCTCCGCGCCTCTGCGCCTCTGCGCGAACAAGTTTCTGCCTGCGGCGCTCAACTTCTCTCCGCGTCTCCGCGTCTCCGCGTGAACCATCATGCAGCCTTCGCCACACTCAACGCCGCAGCGAGATCGAGCCGCCCATCATACAACGCCCGCCCGGTGATCACGCCCTCGACCCCGTCCCGCACATGCAAAGCCAGCACGTGGATCTCGGCAATCCCCTTCACCCCGCCACTGGCGATCACCGGAATGTCCACCGACCGCGCCAGGTCGACCGTCGCGTCGACGTTGCACCCCTTCAGCATCCCGTCGCGCCCGACATCAGTGAACAGCAACGACGCCACCCCCGCATCCTCGAACCGCCGCGCCAGATCGACCGCGCTCGTGGTCGACACATCCGCCCAGCCCTTGGTCGCGACCATCCCGTCCTTCGCGTCGACCGCGACGACGATCCCGCCGGGGAAATCCTTCGCCACGCCGCGCACGAACTCGGGGTCCTCCAGCGCCGCCGTGCCGATCACGACGCGAGATACGCCCAGGTCGAACCAGCCCTCGACGCTCGCCCGAGTCCGGATCCCGCCGCCAAGCTGCACATGCCCCGGAAACTGCGCGACGATCGATCGCACCGCATCGCCGTTGACCGAAGCCCCCGCAAACGCGCCGTCGAGATCGACCACGTGCAGATGCTCCGCACCCGCCTCGGCGAACAGCATCGCCTGCGCCGCGGGATCGTCGCCATAGACGGTCGCGCGGTCCATATCGCCCTCGGCGAGACGCACCACCTGACCCGCCTTGAGGTCGATCGCAGGAAAAATGATAAGGCTCACGGCCGCCACTCCAGGAAACGTTCGAGCAAGGCCAGACCGTAGCGCTGGCTCTTCTCAGGATGAAACTGCACACCGATCATCGTATCGCGACCGATCGCCGCGGTGACCGGGCCGGCATGCTCGGTAGTCGCAAGCACGTCGGAACCCTCGAACGCGAAGCTATGCAGGAAATACGCCTCGCCCGGCTCGATTAGCGGATGCGCCACGGTCGGCACGACGTCGTTCCACCCCATATGCGGCACTTTTGCTTCCATCGTCCCAGGCTCCAGCCGCCGCACGCGTCCCGGAACCCAGCCGAGCCCGGCATGGGTCCCCATCTCCTCCCCCGCCTCGGCCATCAACTGCATACCGACGCAGATCCCGAGAAACGGCGCACCCTCGTCGCGAACCCGCCGGTTCAGCGCCTCGACCATCCCCGGCACCGCGCGCAACGCCGCCGCGCAAGCGCCATACGCGCCCACCCCCGGCAACACGATCCGCTCGGCCTTGGCAACGACGTCCGCATCCGAAGTCACGATCAGATCGACACACCCAGCCGTCCGCAACGCGTTCTCGACCGAATGCAGATTCCCCGCACCGTAATCGATCAGCGCGAGCGTCACGCCAGCAACTCCGCAATCCCCGGCAGGACCATGCTCGCGGTGAACGCGGTGATCTCAGGCGTCGCAAGTCCGCCGCTCACGAACGGATCGGTCGCAACCACCGCCTCGACCGCCGCCTTCTCGCCACGGATCAGGATGACGCCGCCGGTACGCGGAATCTGCCTACCCGACGCCAGGAACACGCCTTCCGCATAGCCCTTGGCGAGCCATGCAACGTGCTCCTTCATCTGCGCATCGATCGCGTCCAGTGGCGCGACGTAGGTCAGTACGACCACGCACAACGGCGCGTCGGTCCGCGCAAACGGCTCGCTCACAAGATCCCCTTGGTCGACGGAATCGCGTCGGCCTTGCGCGGATCGATCTCGATCGCGGTCCGCAGCACGCGCGCGACACCCTTGAATGCCGCCTCGGCGATGTGGTGGTTGTTCGACCCGTACAGCGTCTCGACGTGCAGCGTGATCCCCGCCGCCTGCGCGAAGCTGTGGAAGAAATGCTCGAACATCTCGGTATCCATCCCGCCCAGACGCTTCTGCGAGAACAGATCCTTCCACACCAGCCAAGGCCGCCCGGAAATATCCAGCGCCACCCGCGTCAGCGTCTCGTCCATCGGCGAAAGCGCATCGCCATACCGCACGATCCCCCGTTTATCGCCGAGCGCCTGCGCAAACGCCTGGCCGATCGCGATGCCGGTATCCTCGACGGTGTGATGCTCGTCGATATGCAGATCGCCCTTGGTCCGCACGCGGATGTCGATCAGCGAGTGGCGCGACAATTGTTCGAGCATGTGATCGAAGAAACCGACCCCGGTCTCGACGTCGTACACGCCGGTCCCATCGAGGTTCACGGTGACGTCGATCGCCGTCTCGGCGGTGGAGCGGGTGATCGTGGCGGTGCGCATGCCACCTCCCATAACGTGCGCCACGACGCATGCAATCTTGACCGCCAATCGAATGACGCTACCCAAGGGAGATGACCGATGGACTGCCCGATAGCCTGATTCCGTACGACGAGATCGTACAAGAAGCCCTGCGTGCCGTGGTCGGCCGCGTGCTCGGCTCCGTCGCGGAGGCCGGCGGGCTTCCCGGCGAGCATCATTTCTACATCACCTTCAAGACGCAGGCACCGGGAGTCGACATCCCCAAGCGGCTGATCGAGCGTTTCCCGGACGAGATGACGATCGTCATGCAGAACCGCTACTGGGACCTCATCGTCGACGACGAGCGCTTCTCGATCGGGCTTTCGTTCAATCAGGTGCCCTCGAAGTTGGTGATCCCATACTCGGCGATCACTGCGTTCCAGGACCCGGCGGTAAGCTTCGAACTCCGCTTCCAAGCACAGGAAGGTGCGGAGGACGCGCTTGGCGACCACGACGAAGCGGAAAACGACGGCCCGACCGCAGTGCCGATCGAGGATGGCTCGAACGTCGTAGCCGTGGATTTCAAACGGAAGAAGTGACCCAAACTCCCTCGCCCCTTCGGGGAGAGGGAAGGGGCCCGCCGCACTTGCGGTGGGAAGGGAGAGGGGAGTGAGGCTAAAGCCGCTTTCTCCCAACGCCCCTCACCCTTCCGTCGCCTGCGGCTCCTCCCTCCCTCTCCCCAAAGGGGCGAGGGATCCCGCCAAGCCCCGGAAGGTTCTCCCTCTATGACCACCCGCACAGAAACCGACACGATCGGCCCGATCGAAGTCCCCGCCGCCGCCTATTGGGGCGCCCAAACCGAACGCTCGATCGAGAACTTCCCCTTCGCTCCCCGCGAACGCATGCCGATCGAGATCGTCCACGCGCTCGCGCTCGTCAAACAAGCCGCCGCTCGCGTAAACCGGTCGCACGGCCTCGACGAAACCATCGCCACCGCAATTGACGCCGCCGCGCAGGAAGTCATCGACGGCAAGTTCGACGACCAGTTCCCCCTCGTCATCTGGCAGACCGGCAGCGGCACGCAGTCGAACATGAACGCGAACGAGGTCATCGCCGGCCGCGCGAACGAGGTCCTCACCGGCACCCGCGGCGGCAAGTCCCCGGTCCACCCCAACGACCACGTCAACATGAGCCAGTCGTCCAACGACAGCTTCCCCACCGCACTCCACATCGCCGCCGCGATCGCCACGACACGCCGCCTGATTCCCGCCCTCGACAAGCTCCACGCCGCGCTCGACGCGAAGGCCAACGCCTGGGACGACATCGTCAAGATCGGCCGCACGCACCTACAGGACGCGACGCCGCTGACGCTCGGCCAGGAATTCTCAGGTTATGCGAACCAGCTCTACCGCTGCCGTCACCGTATCGAGCCCGCGATCAGCCACGGCATGGTCATTCTCGCGCAGGGCGGCACCGCGGTCGGCACCGGCCTCAACGCCCCCGCCCGGTTCGGCGACGCGATCGCGCACGAACTGGCGGAAATCACGGGCCTGCCGTTCGTCAGCGCGCGCAACAAGTTCGAGGCGCTGGCGTCGAACGATCCGCTCGTCCACCTTTCGGGCACGCTCAACACGCTGGCGGTCGCGCTGACCAAGATCGCCAACGACATCCGCCTGCTCGGCTCGGGCCCGCGCTGCGGCTTCGGCGAGATCGACCTCCCCGCGAACGAGCCCGGCAGCTCGATCATGCCCGGCAAGGTCAATCCCACGCAGTGCGAGATGCTGACGATGGTCGCGGGCCAGGTGATGGGCAACCACGTGGCGGTCACCGTCGGCGGGATGCAGGGCCATCTGGAACTCAACGTCTTCAAGCCGCTGATCGGCGCCAACGTCCTCCGCTCGATCGACCTGCTCGCCACCGCGATGGAAGGATTCGCCGAACGCTGCGTCGATGGCATCGAACCCAATCGCGGGCGGATCGCGGACCTGCTCGACCGCTCGCTGATGCTGGTGACGGCGCTAGCACCCGAGATCGGCTACGACGCGGCGGCGAAAATCGCCAAATATGCGCACGCCGAAGGGCTGACGCTGAAGGAAGCCGGCCTCGCGCTAGGCCTCGTCGACGCCGAAACCTTCGACCGCGTCGTCAAACCCGAGTCGATGTTGGGCCGGTAATCTCCCCACACCGTCATCCTGACGAAAGTCAGGAACCAGAGCCACGATCGGCCCGCTGAGTAATCCTGGGTCCTGACTTTCGTCAGGATGACGGATGACGGTGGGGCGCGGGAACCCAATCCTCCGCCAAACGCTAACCCGCCACACGGACAGGAGAAATTACGTGGGCGCAACGACCATAGGCGCGCTGATCGGCGCAGGCATCGACTCGCTCAGCGGCGACGACGGCAACGCGGACGGCGCGATCATCGGTGCGATCACCGCCAACGTACTCAAGATCGTCGTGCCCATTGCCGTGACCTACGCGATCGGCTGGGCAGTGCTGCGCGGTGCAGCGGAACTCAAGGACCAGGTTTTCGGGGAGTCAGAAGCATGATCGGACGTATTATCAGTGCATTGGTCGGCCGCGAGATGGGCCGTCGCGACGGCTCGGGTGGCGCCTCGGGCGCAGTAAAGGGCGTCGTGGCGATGGGCCTGATGCGCCGCATGGGGCCGCTCGGCATGATCCTCGGCGGCGGCTACGCAGCCAAAAAGGCGTATGACCGCAACAAGGCACGCAAGGCCGGCTATTAATCCGCCTTCGTAATACCACGCGCGGGCCGCGCATGGGTTGACGCCCATATGCGGTCCGCGGCAAGGGCGCGCATGCCCCACACACTTCCGTCCGACCCGCATGGTTTCCGTCGTCGCGGAGTCCTGTTCGTCCTGTCCTCGCCCTCCGGTGCCGGCAAGTCGACCATCGCGCGCAGATTGCTCGCGGACGAGCACGAACTCGAGATGTCGGTCTCGGTCACGACCCGGTCGGTGCGACCCGGCGAAGTCGACGGCAAGGATTACCACTTCACCGACCTCGAGGGCTTCCGCGACATGGTCGCGAACGACGAGTTTCTCGAATGGGCGCACGTCTTTAACCACCGCTACGGCACCCCCCGCGCACAGGTCGAGGAGCTGCTCGCCGCCGGTAAGGATGTGCTGTTCGACATCGACTGGCAAGGCGCGCAACAGCTATTCCAGATCGCCGGCGGCGACGTCGTCCGCGTCTTCATCTTCCCGCCCTCGATGGAAGAACTCCACCGCCGCCTCACCAGCCGCGGCACCGACTCGACCGAGGTGATCGAAGCCCGCATGTCGCGCGCGGCGAACGAGGTCAGCCACTGGGACGGCTATGACTATGTGCTGGTCAACGACGACGTCGACAGCTGCATCCGCGGCGTGAAGACGATCCTGGCGGCGGAACGCCTCAAGCGCTCGCGCCAAACCGGCCTGATCGGTTTCATCCGCCGCCTGACGCGCTAACCCGCTGACCCGTTCTCCTGCGAATGCAGGAGTCCAGGGTTACAGGCCGTAGCGTTTGGTATCCTGGGCTCCTGCGTTCGCAGGAGAACGCTTAGAGCAGCCCCAGAAACGTCACCCCGACTCCAAACTCCTTGCGCTTCAACTCGCGCAACTGAGTCGCCTGCCAGTCCTCGCCCCACATCTCGACCGACCAGTCCTCGTCGATCCCCGCCGCTGCCCAGGCCGCATCCGCATCGATCTCGCCCTCGATCAACGCCAGCCCGATCACCAGCGACCCGGTCAACGTCACCACCGGCGACAAGCCCGCCAGCCTAAAATCGTCATACGCTGCCACAGCCTCATGAAGCCGCGCGACCGTCGCGTCCGGTTGCGCAACGTGCATCACGCCCGCAGTCACCACGAACGTCACGTCATACCGCCCCCGCGCCCACGCCAGCAGCGGATCCCACGCCGCCGCCTGCCGCTCGACCAGCAAAGGAGGCCCCTCGGCGCGGTAGCAGAGCAGGTCGCTCTCGCCATACGCCGCCAGCCGCGCGGCAAACTGCGCAGGATCGTTCGCGATCGGATCGGTCGCGGCATTGGCTAGGCCGGTCAGCGGCATTGTCCGCGGGTTGATCGTCTCGCCGACCGCGCGCCACTCTTCCGCGACCGCCTCGGCCAGCGCATCGCTCGGCAACGCGAGCGGCCGCCGCCCTGGCGTCCGCACCGGTTTGCCGTCGAGCGTCACCACCCGATCCGTATCGATCGCGACGTCTTTCCAGAACCGCTTCACGCGTCAGGACTCCGCCAGCGATGCGCAAGACTGCGCGGCACGATCGCAATCATCGCCATCGCCGACAGCACGATCGCCGTCCCGAGGATCTTTGGCGCCCAGTCATGCGCGCGCGCGATCAGGATCAGCCCGAGCAGCGCACCTGCCACGCCCGCCATCCGTACGACGACCAACACGAACCAGCGCCGCTGCGCCAATTTGTCCGCGTCGGTCATGGCCGAGCCACCATATGCAGCAGGTCCGGCACGGCCGTCGCGACGACATCCGCCCCCGCGTCTGAAAGCTCGTGCACGTCGTGATACCCCCACGCGACCCCGACGGCGCGCACACCGGCCGCGCGGGCCATGGCCATGTCGAAGCTCGTATCGCCGATCATCGCGGTCGTCTCCACGGCAGCACCTGCCTCGGCGATCGCCGCGAGCAGCATCGCCGGATCGGGCTTCGACGGATGCCGATCCGCGGTCTGCAACGTCACGAACCGATCGGTGATCCCGTGCGCGGCAAGAATATGCGCGAGCCCGCGATCGGACTTCCCCGTCGCCACGCCGAGCGCCCAGCCGTCATCGGCGAGCGTCTCGATCACCTCGGCGATCCCCTCGAACAGTGGCTCGTCGGCCAGCTCACCACTCGCGCGCATCGCATGGAAGGCGTTCTTGTAGTCGGTGGCGAGCGACCGGTGCCGCGCATCGTCCGCCTCCGGCAGCAACACCTGCATCGCCTCGACGAGGCTTAAGCCCACGATCCGCCGAATGTCCGCACGTGGCGGCGGGATCAGCCCGGCGCCCTCGAACGCACGCTCGCAGGCGACACAGATATTCGCTTGGCTGTCGACAAGCGTCCCGTCGCAATCGAAGACGGCAAGACGGATCATGAGATTTTCCAACGCATCGCCGCCTCGTAGATCACGCGTGCACGCGAGGGAACGCCAAACCGGAACGCGCGCGCCTGCGAACGGTTCGTGTCGGATAGCTCTGGAGACTCAACGATGGCGCACGCACAGACCCACACCCCGAACATCTGGGCCGCCGCCGCTGCGGGACTGGTCGCCGGCTTGGCCGCGTCATTGGCGATGGACCTGTTCCAGGCCGGCATCGCCGCGCTGTCCTCATCGGATAGCGATGCGGAACCGGCGACGGAGAAGGCGGCGGACAAAGTGTCGCAGGTCGTGGTCGGCCACGACATCCCCGACGATCGCAAGCCGCTTGCGGGGCAGGTCGTGCATTACGCGCTCGGGGCAGGGCTGGGGGTCGCCTATGCGGTGGCGGCGGAATACCGGCCTTCGGTGACCGCCGGCTACGGCACCGCGTTCGCTGCGGCGACGACGGCGTTGCTCGATGAGGCGGCGGTGCCGGCGGTGGGGCTTGGCGATGCGCCGTGGAACACCACGCCGACCACGCATCTGTATAGCGCGGCGTCGCATATCGTGTTCGGGACGGTGACGGAGGGCGTGCGGCGGTTGCTGCTCGGGTGGCTGAGGTAGGGCGCTAACTGCGCTCACCAGTTCCCCCGCGAACGCAAGGGCCCAGGAGTCAAGCAGCGCGACGATCATGGCCCCTGGACCCCCGCCTTCGCGGGGGAATGCAATGCGCGGAGAAGCTAGCGCTAACCAAATACCCCACCCCGGCGAAGGCCGGGGCCTAGTTGGAACGGTGGCAATAACGGAGCGATGCCCTCCGTCAGCACGTCCCCCAACTGGGCCCCGGCCTCCGCCGGGGTGGGGCAACTATAAGATCAGCGCAAACGTACCCATTTCACCCGCTCCCCTCAGGGGAGAGGGAAGGGGCCCGCGGCCGCTTGGCCGTGGGAAGGGTGAGGGCACGCGTAAGCCGACGAGCATCAACTACCGAGTCCCAGGCCCACTCCGAGGTCCAGGCTTACCAGCCCCGCCCGGACGCCCACGCCCAGCCGGCTTGGCGCCCTCAACCCGAGGCCCGCTCCGCGGCGCTCCGAACTTCGACCCAGCCCCGGTCCGAGGCCCACCCGTCTTCGGCGCAGGCTTGCCCGTCGCCTTCTCCTCGACAACCCCACGCCCACGCCGCTCACCCTTACGGTCTTTCCGCACCGACTTCGCATGCGCCTTAGCCCGCGACTTCATCTGCTCGCGCGTCGGCGCGGTCTTCTCGTCGAGCACCAGGTCGTCGCCCTGCTTCTCCTCGAAACCTAATTGCTTGAGGCTCTCGGCGAAATGCGTCGGCAGCTCGGCAGTCACGTCGATCGACCCGCCATCCGGATGATCGACCTTGATGCGGCGAGCATGCAAATGCATTTTCCGCGAGATCCCGCCGGTCAGGAACGCAGCGGCCCCGCCGTACTTGCCATCACCGACGATCGGATGCCCGATCGCCGCCATGTGCACGCGCAACTGGTGCGTGCGCCCGGTAAACGGCTGCAACTCGACCCAAGCCGCACGGTTGCCCGCGCGCTCGATCACGCGGTACCGCGTTCGCGCCGGTGCGCCCTCGGCCTCGTCGACGTGCATCTTCTCGCCGCCGGTGCCCGGCTGCTTGGCGATCGGCAGCTCGATCATGCCGTCCTCGATCGACGGCACGTCGACCACCAGCGCCCAGTAGACTTTCCGCGCGGTCCGCCCTGAAAACGCCTTGGCGAAGAACGCCGCCGCTCGCGACGTCCGCGCCACCAGCAGCGCGCCGGACGTATCCTTGTCGAGCCGGTGGACCAGCTTCGGCCGCCCCTCGTTGTCGTATTGCAGCCCGTCGAGCAGCCCATCGACATGCTGCGTCGTCTTGGTCCCGCCCTGCGTCGCCAGGCCCGGCGGCTTGTTCAGCACGAATGCCTGGAAATCCTTGTGGATGACCATGCTCTGCGCGAGTTCGGTTTCCTCGTCGGACAGGATCACGCGCTCGCGGACGCGCCTGGGCTTGTCGACGTCGGCGGCGGCCTTGTCGGCTTCGGGCGGCGGCACGCGGAGCATCTGGCCTGCCGCTATCCGGTCGCCCGGCGTCGCACGCGCGCCGTCGACGCGGAGCTGCCCGGTGCGCGCCCACATCGCCACCGTCGTGAAGCTCGTGTCGGGCAGATGCCGCTTGAACCACCGGTCGAGCCGGATGCCGTCATCGTCGAACCCGACGTTGAACTCGCGGAAACCCGTATCGCTATCGCTTTTGCCCGCAGTCATGCGACGGCCCTTACTGCGGAAAGACCCGCGAACAACGCGGCGACCGAACCGATCACCGACACCAAAACATACCCGAACGCGACGCCGAATGCGCCCCGCTCGATCATCGTGACGACGTCCAGCGAGAACGCTGAGAACGTCGTGAATCCCCCCAACACGCCTACGCCGAGCAACAGCCGCCACGTTTCCGAAGCGGTATTGCGGGCGAGTACGCCAACCAGCACCCCCATCAGCAACCCACCGATCAGATTCACGGCAAGCGTACTAAAGGGATAGTCAGGGCCGAGCAACGACAGCATCGCGCGGCCGGTCAGATAGCGCGCGCCGGATCCGACCGCACCACCGACCATGACATAGAGAAGGGGAAGCATTCTCGCGCCCTAGCGTGAATCGGGCAAAACGGAAAGGTGGGGTTGAGGGTAGGGGTGCGCGCGTTATCCGCGTCAGTTCGAGATCACCGTGCGAGCCCTGTCCCAAAGCTTGTTTCCCCGCGAAGGCGGGGACCCAGTCTGGGCTCCCGCCTTCGCGGGAGAACAAGGAGGGAAGAATTGACGCCACCCACTACGCCACCACGCCGCACGCCACCACCCCGGCGAAGGCCGGGGCCCAATTGGAAAGGTCGGAGTAACGAAGGACGGCGCTCAATTAGCAACGTTTCCCAATTGGGCCCCGGCTTCCGCCGGGGTGGTGCACCTATCGCAACACCTCACCGCCCAGCGTTGGAAACCAGATCCACGTCGCTCCCGCCACCAGCCCGCGCCGTCACATACACCACGTAAGCGTCATTCCCCCGAACCCCGCCCAGCACATGCTGCTTGCCGTCGGTGCTATGCCCCGCCGAATACCCAGCCACGCTAGCCTTCGTAAAATACCAGTCGAGCATCTTCTGCATCGGCGCAGCACTCGCGAAACTCACCACGCGAAGGCGACACCCGTCCCGATCCGCCCCAGCAGCCTCGGTCAACCGCGCCGCCGGATACAGCGGCAGGTCCGCCGGCAACCGGTTAGCCCACCCCGCAGAATACCCAATCTTCTGCGCGCAAACCCCGGCATCCGGCGTCGTCTGCCGCTCCGCCAGTGCCCCCAGCGTCAGCGCGCCGTTCGCGGTCTTGCACTCCGGACAGTCGTTGGACGCTGCCGGCGCGCGCTTGAGAGTCCGCGGATCCACCGGATCGGCCTTGAGCGGACCTTCCGGCGGCACCGCGCCACTATCCGGCTGGGGAGGAGGCCGCACCGCGTCGGTATTCGACGACTGCGCCAGCCGGGGATCGACCATGATCTGCCCCCCCAGCGACGACGTCAGCGCCGGATCGCGCGCCGCGCCGTTGGTCAGCTCGGCATCGAGGCTGTTGAGATCCTGCTGGTCGGTCGACGACCGGTCGCACGCGACCAGCGCAAGCGGCAAAAGGATCAGGGCGGGGCGCAGGGGAAAACTCATCACCGCCATCCTATGCGCGAAAGACGGTGAAGAAAGCGTTTTCCGCATGTCCCCAGTCGAGCGCGTGACGCCGATCTTGCCCGAACCCATGCGACTCGCCATGTTCACTCTATGCTGAACATCGTCTCGATCCTCATCGGCCTCGTCACCCTGGTGCTTGGCCTCGTTGCGTTCATCCCGCTGCTCGGCTGGATGAACTGGCTCGTCATCCCGATCGGCATCGTCGGTGCCGCAGTCGGCGCGCTCTCGTCGAGCAGCGGCGGCCGCAACCTCAACATCGTGCTGATCATCATCTTCGCGCTCCGCCTCAGCCTCGGCGGCGGGATCATCTGACGCAAGAAGGGCCCGGCGTTTCCACCGGGCCCTCCTGATTGCGAAACCTACCCGCAATTATTCGGCGAGGTTGTGCTCCAGCGTGATCTCGGCGTTGAGCACCTTCGACACCGGGCAGTTCGCCTTGGCATCCGCGGCGATCGCCTCAAACTCTTCCTTCGAGATGCCGTCGACCTTCGCGTTCAGCGTCAGCGCCGACTTGGTGATCTTGAACCCGTCGCCATCCTTGTCGAGCGTCACCTTGGCGGACGTCTCGAGCGTGCCTGCCTCATAGCCCTTGCCGGCGAGCGCGAAGCTCAGCGCCATCGTGAAGCACGATGCATGCGCGGCCGCGATCAGCTCCTCGGGGTTGGTGCCGGGCTCGTTCTCGAACCGCGTGTTGAAGCCGTAGGGGCTGTCGGACAACACGCCCGACTGGGTCGAGACATGGCCCTTGCCGCTCTTGCCGAGGCCCTCATACTTTGCCGAACCGCTGCGTGTGGTCATCGTTTGATCCTTTACCTGGACAAGAAAAAAGGCGCCGCGGTTTCCCACGACGCCCTTACACAACGCGCAACTATCGAAATAGCGGCATCGATTTAGCCGATGAGTGTCAGCGGCAACGACGGTTATTGTTGCTCGTGCCCTTGTCGATCGCGCGACCGGCGAGGCCACCGAGAACGGCGCCGCCCAGCGTGCCGACCGTGCGGTCGCCGCGGGTGTCGACCGTGCGGCCGAGCAGTGCGCCGCCGACGCCGCCGATGATCGTGCCGGTCGTGCCGTTGTTCTTCTTGCAATAGACCCGGCCGTCGCGACCACGCCATTCGCGACGATCGCGCGCATCTGCGGCCGAAACCGGCACGAGGACGGTCGGCAGGACCATTGCGCTGAGGCCCATGGCCAGAACGAACTTACGCATCATGTAACTCCCTAGTGAATTGATCTGTTGATGTAACGAGGGGACTATACCGCCAGTTGCATGAACCAAAAACAACACGGCGTTCATCTTCGGGACCGGCATCGGCGCATTGCTATCAACAGCCGACGGGCATCATTCCGCGGTCCCGCTTTACGCTGGATGGCAGGCCGGTTAGGCCGCCGCGATGTTGCCCGTGCCCTTGCCCGTCGAGATCCTCCCCGTCGCCGCCCCCTGGTTCGACTTGGCCGGGCTCGCGGTGTTCGCCGCGTCGGGGGCGCTCGCCGCGGCCAAGCGCGGGCAGACGTTCGTGACGCTCGTGTTCTTCGGGCTTATCACCGGCGTCGGCGGCGGCACGGTGCGCGACCTGCTGATCGGCGCACCAGTGTTCTGGGTGCATGACGCACGCGCCGCGAGCGTGTGCCTGGGCGTGGCACTGCTGATCTGGGTGACGCCCGAGCGGTGGTGGAAGGACGAAGCGCTCGGCTGGTTCGACGCGGTCGGGCTGGCGGCGTATGCGGTGTACGGCGCGGCCAAGGCTTTGGGGTATGGCGTGCCACCGGTGCCGGCGGCGCTGATGGGGGTGATGACGGCGTGCGTCGGCGGTATCATCCGCGACGTGCTGGCGGGCGAGCCGTCGATACTGATGCGACCGGAGCTGTACGTGACGGCGGCGGCGCTGGCGGCGGCGAGTTATGTCGGGCTGGTGTTGTTGGGGATGCCGCTCGGGTTGTCCGCGGTGATTGCGGCGAGCGCCGGCTTCACCCTGAGGGCGGCCGCAATCCGCTTTCATCTAGCGCTGCCTGCGTACGGCGGCCGCCGCTAACCTCACCGACCTTTACTATGTTTCCCCGCGAAGGCGGGGACCCAGTCTGGGCTCCCGCCTTCGCGGGAGAACAAGGATGGGTGGGCCGGTGGTTGGGCTTGAGCCGACGGTCCGATCTTACTCGATCCAATCTTGCGCGCCTGATCTCTACTTGTTGAGAGCGACACGCTCCAACGCAGCAACCACCCCGACATTCGCAAATCGCTTCGGCTCCACCGGCGGCACCGCAGGCTCGTTCAACTCACACTGCCAATGCCCGACATCGATCCACTGCCCGTTCTTGTACCCGACCTCCCGGTACACCCCGGCCCGTCGAAACCCGACCGCCTCATGCAGCTTGATCGACGAATCGTTCGGCAGCGCAATCGCCCCGATCGCCTGCGTAAACCCCTGAGCCCGCAGCGTATCGATCAGCGCCTCGTACAACAGCCGCCCCGCACCCTGACGCTGCGCCGCATCCGCGACATACACCGTCGTCTCGCACGCGAACCGGTACGCCTCGCGCTTGTGAAACGGCGCGGCATAGGCGTAGGCAAGCACGCCGCCCTCGGATCCGATCGTCGCGACCAGCCACGGATACAGCCCGTCCGACGCGGCCATCCGCGCGCGCATCTGCCGCGCATCGGGTGCTTCGGTCTCGAACGATACCGTCCCGACCAGCACGTGCGGCGCATAGATCGCCGCGATCGACGCAGCGTCCTCGGGGACCGCCGCCCGGATGACGATCCCGCCGCCGTTGCCAGTTGCGGGGATCGCCATCAGAACCCGATCCGTGCCAGCAGCAGATCGAGCAGCTTGGCATCGCCGATCCCCGCGCTCGTCGGCCCCATCCCGCCACACTCCAGGCAGCGCGCCTGGATCGCGCCCGAGGTCGCCAGCCGCTTCATGTCACCAACGGCGCGCGCGAGCATCTGGCGCCGGTCCGCCGCGACATGCGCGAACGCATCGCCACCACCTGCATCATCGTCGCCGTCACTGCCGAAATCCTGCGCGATCGTCGCGAGGAAGCCCGGCTTCTTCTCCAGATATTCGGCATGCACCTTCGCCGGATCGAGCTTGGCGCGTTTAGCCGCCTCGTCGATCGCGTCCTGCAACGTGCCGAACCGGTCGACCAGCCCGATCTGACGCGCGGTGCCGCCATCCCAGACGCGGCCCTGGCCGATCTCGTCGACCCGCGCCGGCGTCATCTTCCGCGATGCCGCCACGCGCGAGACGAACTGGCGATAGCCGTTCTCGATTCCCGCCTGCGCAATCGCGTCGAACATCGGCGTGGTGCCGCCGGTGATGTCGGGCTGGCCCGACAGCGGCGTGGTCTTCACGCCGTCGCTGGTCACGCCGATCTTGGCGAGCGCGTTCTCGAACGTCGGCACGACCCCGAAAATGCCGATCGAGCCGGTGATCGTGCCGGGCTCGGCGAAGATCACGTCGGCGGGCGTCGACACCCAGTATCCTCCGCTGGCCGCCAGCCCGCCCATCGATACGACCACGGGCAGCTTCTGCCGCTTGGCTTCGAGGATCGCGAGCCGGATCTGCTCCGACGCCATCACCGAGCCACCCGGCGAGTCGACGCGCACCACCAGCGCCTTCAGCGTCTTCTTGGCGAGCCCGTCGAGCACCGCCTTCTCGATCGTCTTGCCTGCCGCCTTGCCGGGGCCGCTCTCGCCGTCGACGATCTCGCCCGCGATCGTCAGTACGCCGATCGAATCGCCCGCCGTGGGGAGGGGATTGGCCTTTACCCACGCGTCGTACTTGATCGCGGTGTAGTTGCCCGCCGGCTTGGTGGCGTCGCTGCCGGCGATCTCCGCCACCCGCCGCCCGAAGCTGGTCCGATCGCCGAGCTTGTCGACGATGCCCGCGCGCAAATTCGCCTCGGCGATGTTGCCGTTCGCCGCGAGGATCACCTTGTCGGGCGCGGTCATGAACTGAGCGATCTGCGCCTTGGGCCGTGCTTTCGCGACGGCCTCGCGCCACTGCGCGAACAACGTGCCGTACAGCGCGGTGCTCGCCGCCTTCGCGTCCTCGCTTTGATCCGCCCGCGTGTAGGGCTCGACGAACGACTTGTAACGGCCGACGCGGTAGACGTGCGCGTTGACCCCGAGCTTGTCGATCAAGCCCTTGTAATAGAGCTGGTTGCCGCCCGGCCCCATGAAGATCGTGCCCCCCAGCGGGTTGACCCAGATCTCGCTCGCGTTCGCCGCCAGACGGTAGCCGCCATCGGTGTACGCGGTCGCATAGGCGAGCACCGGCTTGCCGCTCGCGCGCACCCGCGCCAGCGCATCGCCGACCTCGCCGAGGGCCGCCGGATACGCGCCGCCGAAGCTGTCGAGATCGAGCACGACCACCTTCACGCGAGCATCGGTCCGCGCGGTGTCGATCGAGCGGACCACGTCGCGCAGGCGAAATTGCCGCGTCCGGCTCTGCCCCGACAGTGCTGCGAACGCGGCCTGCTCCTCGGGCTGCTCGACGATCGAGCCGTTGAGGTCGAGGACCAGCGCGCCATCCTTGATCGCCGTGGTGCTCTGCCGCGCGTTGAGCGCCGCGAAGATCAGCCCGAAGAACAATAGCATCGCGATCAGGACGAGCGCATCCTTGATCGCGACAAGGAACTTCCACACGCCCCGCACGAGCCGCCATTTCCGCCGCGGCGGGCGGGCAGGGTCGACATAGGAGGGGGCGTAGGACGGCGCAGCGGTATCGGTCATGGGACGAGAGCTAGAGCAACGGGGCGCACAGGTAAATGCCCTGTATTACGCGTCCAACACAGGAAGCGTTCTAGCCCTCACATCGGCCCCAATCACCACGCAATCCCCCTCCCGCTTGCGGGAGGGGTTAGGGGAGGGGCGTCCTACGAGCACCCGGCCAAGAAACCCCTCCCCCGACCCCTCCCGCAAGCGGAAGGGGAGCAGAAGGCAGCATCCAACCGCCCAAGTGTTCTCCTGCGAACGCAGGAGCCCAGGATACCAGGCACCGCCCTCCGCCACCCTGGGCTCCTGCGTTCGCAGGAGAACGGCAGTGCTGTCGTTCAATGCTCCTCAGCCACGATGCCCGAATACCACGCTCGCCCGAAAAAATTTCACCCCCGGAACCTTTGACATGCCGCACCCCGAGGCACATATGCCGTCCGTTGGCACTCGATAACCTCGAGTGCCAGAAATCTGTCACAATCCAAAAGGACATGGACCCCATGAACTTTCGTCCGTTGCATGATCGCGTGCTGGTGAAGCGCCTCGAAGCCGAAGAGAAGACGGCTGGCGGCATCATCATCCCCGACACCGCCAAGGAAAAGCCGCAGGAAGGCGAAGTCGTCGCCATCGGCACCGGCACTCGCGCCGAGAACGGCACGATCACCCCGCTCGACGTCAAGACCGGCGACAAGATCCTGTTCGGCAAATGGTCGGGCACCGAGGTCAAGGTCGACGGCGAAGACCTTCTGATCATGAAGGAATCTGACATCCTCGGGATCGTCGGCTGACTTCTGCCGGGTTACCTTGGTGTAACCTAATCGTGACTTTTCAACTTATACGAAAGGGCAGCTAGCATGGCTTCCAAAGACGTAAAATTCGGTCGTGACGCGCGTGAGCGCATCCTCCGCGGCGTCGATATCCTCGCCGACGCAGTCAAGGTGACCTTGGGCCCCAAGGGCCGCAACGTCGTCATCGACAAGAGCTTCGGCGCACCGCGCATCACCAAGGACGGCGTCACCGTCGCCAAGGAGATCGAGCTCAAGGACAAGTTCGAGAACATGGGTGCGCAGATGCTGCGCGAAGTGGCCTCGAAGACCAACGACATCGCCGGTGACGGCACGACCACCGCGACGGTTCTGGCGCAGGCCATCGTTCGCGAGGGCATGAAGTCGGTCGCAGCGGGCATGAACCCTATGGATCTGAAGCGCGGCATCGATCTCGCCGTCATCAAGGTCGTCGAGGACGTCAAGGCGCGTTCGAAGCCGGTTTCGGGTTCGAAGGAAGTGGCGCAGGTCGGCATCATCTCGGCAAACGGCGACCGTGAAGTCGGCGAGAAGATCGCCGAAGCCATGGAGAAGGTCGGCAAGGAAGGCGTGATCACCGTCGAGGAAGCGAAGGGTCTCGAATTCGAGCTCGACGTCGTCGAGGGCATGCAGTTCGACCGCGGCTATCTGTCGCCGTACTTCATCACGAACCCCGAGAAGATGACCGTCGAGCTTCAGGATCCCTACATCCTGATTCACGAGAAGAAGCTGTCGAACCTGCAGGCGATGCTCCCGATCCTGGAAGCCGTCGTCCAGTCGGGTCGTCCGCTCCTGATCATCGCAGAAGACATCGAGGGTGAGGCTCTGGCCACGCTCGTCGTCAACAAGCTGCGCGGCGGCCTGAAGGTCGCAGCGGTCAAGGCACCGGGCTTCGGCGATCGTCGCAAGGCGATGCTCGAGGACATCGCGATCCTGACCAAGGGCGAGATGATCTCGGAAGACCTCGGCATCAAGCTCGAGACCGTCACGCTCGGCATGCTCGGCACCGCCAAGCGCGTCACGATCGATAAGGACAACACCGTCATCGTCGACGGTGCCGGCGATCACGACACGATCAAGGGCCGCACCGAAGCGATCCGCCAGCAGATCGAGAACACGACCAGCGACTACGACAAGGAGAAGCTCCAGGAGCGTCTCGCCAAGCTTGCCGGCGGCGTTGCCGTGATCAAGGTCGGTGGCTCGTCCGAGGTTGAGGTCAAGGAGCGCAAGGACCGCGTCGACGACGCGCTGCACGCAACCCGCGCAGCCGTTGAAGAAGGCATCGTCCCCGGCGGCGGTACGGCTCTGCTGTACGCAACCAAGGCGCTTGATGGCCTCGAGGGTGCGAACGACGACCAGACCCGCGGTATCGATATCGTCCGCAAGTCGCTGACGGCTCTGGTTCGCCAGATCGCGCAGAATGCGGGTCATGACGGTGCGGTGGTTTCGGGCAAGCTGCTCGACGGCAACGACTCGAACATCGGCTTCAACGCCGCGACCGACACGTACGAGAACCTGGTGGAAGCCGGCGTGATCGATCCGACCAAGGTCGTCCGCACCGCGCTGCAGAACGCAGCATCGGTCGCAGGCCTCCTGATCACGACCGAAGCGGCCGTGAGCGAAATGGCCGAAGACAAGCCCGCCATGCCCATGGGCGGCGGCGGCATGGGCGGCATGGGCGGCATGGACTTCTGATCCGCAGGGCGGCCGTAGCCACCCTGGCTACGGACTCGCTCGAGGACGGCCGGCGGGTCGGCGGCGCAAGCCACCGATCCCGTCCGACGAAAGCAGCGGCTTTGCCGCTGCTCGGTTCCAAGCCAAACACACCGACCAAAGCAAAGGGCCGGGGAGCAATCCCCGGCCCTTTGTTTGTCTACCCAACCAGCGTATGTCCCCCGTCATGGCGAGCGACCCGCACTACCGGCTGCTGACAGCCGAGGAATTCCTCCAGATCGATTTCGGCGCCGACATGAAGGCCGAACTCGACAACGGCGTCATCCGCATGATGGCCGGCGGCACACGCGATCATTCACGCGTACAGGTGAACCTGACGGCGTTCGTCCGTTCTGCCCTGCGCGGCTCGGGCTGCACACCCTACGGCTCCGACATGGCAGTCCGGACGCAGGATCGATCGGTGCGCTACCCCGATCTCACCATCGACTGTGGCGCGCCCGGCGACCGGCCCGACGATCTGACCCTGTCCGATCCTCGCGTCATAATCGAGATACTATCCCCCTCGACCCGACACTTCGATCTGACCGTCAAGAGAGACGAATACCGCGCGATCGATTCCGTCGACACGCTCGCCTTCGTCGACGTCGATGCCGAGGCGCTGTCGGTTCACCAGCGGATCGAGGGCGGCTGGATCGAGACGTTGTTCTCGACTTCGCTGGACCTCGTCATTCCCTCGCTCGGCCTTACGATCCCCCACGCCGAAATCTTCGCCCGAGACTGACTCGCTACTTGGTCGCTGCCCCGTCCGTGGCAATCTGGTCCAGCGCACGCCACACCACTGGCGCGATGTGGCTCAAGTCGAAGCTGTGATACGCCTCACCGTCGATCGGCACGACCAACGCCTTGCCACCAGCCGCCGCGCGCAACCGATCCGCCGCGGCGAACGGCACGACCTCGTCCTTGCGACCGTGCATCAGCAGCACCGGCACCGTCACGCGACGAATAGCCGCAACATTGTCGAACGCCGCTGCATATAGGCCACGCTCCAGGCCAGGCACGAACCGCGCGAAAGAGTCGAACGCGCCGAGCGTCACGACTCCGTCGACGCCCGCTCCGGCCGATAGATCCGCGGCCACGTGCAACGCCACTGCGGCGCCGAGTCCGTCGCCAAACAGGAAGTGCTTGCCGTCTGGCACGAGCCGTTGCGCCAAATCCACGAACGCGCGGCCATCCTGGTACAGTCCGCGTTCGTCCGGAACGCCCGGATTGTCGCCATAGCCTCGATACGACGCGACGAGGACGCCTCGGCCGTCACGCGCGAAGGCCTGTGCTGCCTTCGCCGCGATGTCGCGATTGCCCGCACGTCCTGGGACATAGATCAGCACCGCGCCGCCCGGTGTTTCCGGCGGCCAGAACAAGCCGTGCAAATGAACTCCGTCAGCCGCGATTGCTTCGACCAGCCTTGGCGTCCGTCCGGTCCATGTCGGCGTCGTTGCGAGCGGGGCAGGCTGGTACAGCGAACGGCCAACCGGATTGACGCAACCGGCGAGCATCGTGAACAGTATCGCCGCCGCAATCAGGGAAAATCCGCCCCGCCTCAGGCGTTGCCTTTCCTCCACGCGCAGGCCCAGCCTGGCGTTTGCCGCAGCATCGATCATCGCACCCTCTCTATTTGCGGCGATACTAAGATCTGCCCGTCGATTGGGCTCCAGAAATTCTTTCCAATTCAGAGGTTTGTAATTCAGTTTCTTCCGCTCTCACGCGGAAGGTGCAACCGCCATGGGTTCGCGCTACCATCGCGCAATGACCGCAGGACGCATCGATCAGTTGACCGAAGCCCAACGCGCCTGTCTCCGGCTCGTACTAACCCATCATAATTCGAAGGAGATCGCGCTGATCGTCGGCGTGTCGCCGTCAGCGATCGACAAGCGGATCGAGCGTGCGATCCAGATCCTCGGCGTCGGGACGCGGTTCGAGGCGGCGCGTCGCCTGCAGGAGCACGAGCGCGGTGGGGCCGACGACGCCCTGCTCGTTCGCGACCGCCTTCCCTCCTACCCCGACGCCCGTGCCGAGCCAGTATTACCTTCCGACCCGGCCGCCGCATACGAACGGCTACCATCCGAACCACTCGACGTTCCCCCCGGCCCCTCCAAGTCTGCAAGCAGTGATCAGAGCGAGCCGCGGGGGTTTGTTCGCCGCTTCCTCGGGTTGTCCGGTGGCAGCGGATCGACGGGGGGCGCGCGCAATCGGTTTTCGATCGGCGACAGGATATTTCGACTGCTTGCACTCATGGGACTGATCGCTGTCACGTCGATGGCGGTGGTCAATATGGCGATGACGTTGACGACGCTGTTACGATCGAACCGAGAGCAGAACGCTCCTGAGCACGGCACCGCAACGTCGGTGCCCAGGGGAGGAATTTCGATGTTGAGAGAACGCCGCCGCGCTGCCGACAGGGTAGCCAATGACTTTCTCGAGGCAGAGGCCGCGGTCGACAAGGCCGCGATGCTCACCGCCTCGTGCATGGCGACACTGATGCAGCAACGCGTCGCTGCGAACCTGCCGCTCGGCACGGGCGCCGCTGCATTGCAGATGGTCTCGCAGGCGTCGTTCGAGATGGTCGCCGTCCGGCAGCGCTTCATCGAAGCGCACCGTTCGCTGGTCGACGTCCGTACCGAGATCGGTCTCGGCCAGTTCTACGGCTACGGCGATACCGCGGAATGCCCGCCGAACGAAGGCGCGCTGCGGCTTGCAACCGACTTCGACGCCCCGGTCCATCTGGCCGCGGTCGCCTGAACGACCGACTACGGTCCTGCGGAGGTAAGAGTTGGATCGGGTCTGGGTGTTCTACGCGATACAGTTGACCGCATCCGGCTATGCGCTCCTGCGGGGCGGGGCACCGGAGCGGTTGACGGGCCTGGCCCTGTTGCTGGCGGCGCTTTCCACCAGCGTCATCCAGCGCGACATCCCGGTATTGTTCGCCGGGACGGAGGTCGGTGTCATGGTCGTCGACCTGATCCTGCTCGTCGTGATGATGGTGATCACGTTGCATGCCGATCGCTTCTGGCCAGCCTGGGTCACCGCGCTCCACGCATTGGGGACGGGGGCTCATCTGGCCAAGGCGATCAGCCCCGACGTCATCCGGCTCGTCTACGCCGTCCTCTCTGCCGTCTGGAGTTATCCCATCGTTCTGCTTCTCGTGATCGGGACGGTCAGGCATTCGCGGCGGATCCAGGCCCAGGGCTGGGATCTCGACTGGAGCCGTCAGGACCGCACGATCCGATAAGCGAATTCGGAAGACGTTTATGACTTACGCACTTGCCATGGCGCCAATCAATATCGCCAAGCGCGCGACGCCGTTCGCCGTATCGGATACCGTTCTGGTCGATATGGCCCGGCGGCTGTACGAACTCCGCAAGGTCCGGGATGCGATGCTCGGCGATGCACTGTTCTCGGAACCTGCCTGGGACATCCTGCTCGACCTGTTCATCTCGGAACACGAGCAGCGCCGGCTGAGCGTCTCGGCGGTCTGCATCGGCGCACGCGCGCCGTCGGCCACCGCGCTACGCTATCTGACGATGTTGCAGGAAGCGGATCTGGTCGAACGCATTCGCGATGCCCGCGACGGCCGCCGATCGCATGTCCAACTCACCGCACTTGGTAGATTGCGCATGGCGAACCTGCTGAGTCGCCTGATCGACGCGTAGCCGGGCAGGAGAACGCGAAGGGCAGGTCGCCTTTAAACAGCCGGAACCTGCCCTTCGCCGGGCCCTAGCGTGCCGCCGCTGGCTGGTGCGGCGTCACGATCTTCACCAGCGGATTGACCGCTTGGCGGGTCGGCAGGGGACCGGACGCGGTCAATGTCTTCGCCGCATCGTTCCAACGAAGAGCAGCGCTAGATCCGCTGCCCTTCTTGTAACCATTGGTCACGCCGTCATCGTCGTACAGCGTGAAGCTCGCGTCACGGCCGGGATAGACCTTGATCGTCTCGAGCGCCTGCTTCGTCGCAGTGCTCGGCACCTGCACGCCCATCGGCACGATGGAACCCGCGCGGACGAACAGCGGGATGCGGTCGATCGGCGCTGCGGCCACGATCGTCTGACCACCGGCATACCGCTGATCGGTCCAATAATCATACCATTCCGACCCGTCCGGGAGGTAGACCTTGCGGTTTGTGGCGCCTTGTTGCGTGACCGGTGCGACCAGGAAGGCCGGACCGAACATATATTCGTCGCCGATCGTCGCGACGGCGGGGTCGTTCGGGAAGTCCATGAACAGCGCGCGCATGAACGGCGCGCCCGTCCTGTAGGTCTGATAGCCGAGCGAATAGAGATACGGGATCAGCGCATATCGCAGCTTCAGGAAGCTCGCGAGCACCGGTTCGGCCGCCGCACCATAATCCCAGATCGCCGTCGCCGGACGCTGGCCGTGAATGCGCAGCGTCGGCGTGAAGCTGTTATACGCGAACCAGCGCGTGAACAGTTCGGGATAGTCGCTGTAGCTCGGTGACATCGCGGTCGCACCCGCCGGATCGAGCAACGGCGCATGCTCCGCCTTCGGCCCGTTCGGGTACTGCCATCCGCCGGTGTCGCTGCTCCAATAGGCCATGCCGGTCGCGGTAAAGCCGAGCCCCGCGGGAACTTGGCGGTGCAGCGTTTCCCAGTTCGCCTGCACGTCCGACGACCAGAACAGCGCGCCGTTCCGCTGCGTCCCAAGATAGGCGGCTCGCGCGAGGATCAGGTTGCGGAAGTCGGGCCGGTCGCGCGCGGACCCTTCCGCGACGCTGTTGGTGTGCACCAGCGGATAGAGATTGTGATACCGGTCGCCCGACCCGATCGAGAAGAAATTGCCGTCCGGCACGAGATCCGGCTCGGTCTCGTCGAGCCAAAACCAGTCGAAGCCCTGGCTCGCGATATTGTCGCGGATCCGGTCCCAGAACCAGCCGCGCGCATCCGGGTTGGTCGAATCGAGCAGCGCGCCGGCGCGGTCCGAACGGATAGGCAGGCCGTCCACCACGCCGCCGTCCTTGTCCTTCAGCAGCCACCCCTTGGTGCCCAGGAAATTGAAATAGCGCGATTCCTTCTCGAACCGCGGCCACACGCTGATGATCGAATGCATCCCCATGTTCTTCAGCGTGGCGTTCATGCCCTTGGGATCGGGGAAATAGGTGCGGTCGATGTCGAGTTGGCCCATTCGCGTCCAGTAGAACCAGTCGAGCACCATCACGTCGAGCGGAAGGCCGCGCTTCCGGTAGCCGTTGGCGACACCGAGCAGTTCGGCCTGCGTCTCGTAGCGTGCCTTGGACTGGATCAGCCCGAATGCGGCCTTTGGCGGCAGCGGCGTCGCGCCGGTCAGCTTGGCATAACCGGCGTACAATTCGTCGGTGGTGTTGCCGGTGATGACGAAGAACGACACGCGCTCGCCGACGTTCGACTGCCAGTGCGTCGAGTTCGACAGGCCGGGGGAGACGGTGGTCGCCGATGGGTTGTCCCAGACGATGCCGTAGCCCTTGTTGGTGACCATGAACGGCACGCACACCGTTTCGCCCGCAGGCGCGTCGTAGTTGTGGCGGCAATCGATCGTCCGCCCCTTGAGATCGAGCACGCCTTCCTGGTTCTGGCCGAGGCCGTAATAATGCTCGTTCGGCTGCACCGCGAAGCTCGCGCCGACGCGGAACGTCTTCTCGCCGTTGACGGTCTGCGGCGACATCTCCCAGCCGGTCATCTCGGCGATCGTCGATCCATCGGGCTTGCGCACGGCGATCGATACGGGCGGCAACGACGGCGCGAAGTACCGTTCCATCTGCGACGGCGCCTTGGGCCAGGGCTGTGCCTTGACGGTCAGCGCCATCGCGCTGGAGGCGAACACGTCGCCGCTTGCGTCGGTGCGGTGCGTCCAGCCGGTCGCGTCCGCCTTGGTGTTGGGGCCTTCGCCTGGTGGCGCATCGGCAAGCGCGCGGTCGAGCGAGATCGTCACGCGGACGATGTTCGGCGCATAGGGTTCGATCGCGACGAGGCTTCCGTTGCGGTCGAGCGTCGCGAGCGGATCGGCCTTTGCATGCGTCATGATTGCCGACGTCAGGCACGTGCCAATCAACAGGAGGCGCGCGGCACAAGGGAGGGTCGGCATAGTATCGTATCTTCCGTAAGCTCAGGCCGCGCTGGCGCCGTGTTCACCCGCAAGCATGCTCGGCTTGCAGTCGGAATGCCAGATATCACGTGGTCGTAAATCGGCTCGGGATGCGCGAACGGACAGGGGGCAATGTGACGGGTTCGGAAGTGGCGATGTCGCTCGGGGGTAGGCTAGTCGCTGCCGATCAGGCATGGCGTCTGCGTCTAACGAGGTGAGCGAGCAGATGGACGACCGAGCGACGATGCCGCGTATTGCGGGGCCCGAGGATCATGTCGTCGTCGTCGGGGGCGGGTTTTCGGGCGCGCTGTTCGCAGTCAATCTGATGCGCCACGAGGGGCCGCGCGTGACGTTGATCGAGAGGCGAGACCGGCAGCTTGCGCGCGGTGTCGCGTATAGTGCGGCGCATCCCGATCACCTGCTCAACGTCCGCGCGGGGAACATGAGCGCGCTGCCCGACGATCCCGACCACTTTGTCCGCTGGCTGGAGGCGCACGGCAAGGGCGACCGCAAGACCTTCGTCCCGCGCACGACGTATGGCGCGTATCTGCGCGAACTGCTCGACGCCGCGATCGCGGAGTCGGACGGCCGGCTGGTGCATGTCGAGGGTGAGGTCTGCGCGATCGATCCGGTCGAAGGCGAAGGCGACGGCGTGACGCTGACGATGGCGGACGGGCGCAAGATCGCCGCCGATACCGCGGTGCTCGCGCTCGGTAACCTGCCCCCGCACACGCCGCCGGGGTTGAAGCCGGACGCGCTGCCGGCTGGTGTCTATTACGCGGACCCGTGGGCGGCCAATCTCGCCGAGGGGCTGGGCGCGGACGATACCGTCGTGCTGGTCGGAACAGGGCTGACCGCGATCGACGCGGCGTTGCTGCTCGATGCGCAGGGGTTCGCCGGAAACATCCTGGCGATGTCGCGACGCGGATTGTCGCCACGGCGGCATGTCGATGGCGCGCCGGCGCACCGCGGTGTCTCAGACAAACCCCAGGGCGGGCTGACTGACCTCGTCCGCCATGTTCGTGCACGTGCCGCCGAAGAGGGCTGGCGCTGCGCCGTCGACGAGCTTCGTCCGGTCACGCAGATGCTGTGGTCGGCAGCGTCGCAGGAGGTGCGCGGACGCTTCCTTCGCCATCTACGCCCGTATTGGGACGTCCACCGCCACCGACTCGCACCGGCCGTTGCGGACCGTGTCGAGGCGCTCGTTGCGACCGGGCGGCTGACCTTCGCGGCGGGTAAGATCGTGTCCGCCGAAGCTGACGGTACGCAGGCAAGGTTGACGTGGCGACCACGGGGCGAGACTGATCCGGTCGTCACGCGCGCGGCGCGGATCGTCAATTGCACGGGGCCGCAGGGCGACCTGCTGCGCTCGGAGGAGCCGCTCGTGAAGCACCTGCTCGGAGCGGGTGCGATCCGGCCCGACCCGCTCAGGCTCGGCGTCGACGTCGATGCCCAGTCGCGCGCGATCCGCGCCGACGGGACCCCCGATGACCGGATCCACTGCATCGGGCCGATGACTCGCGGCGGGCTGTGGGAGGTGGTCGCGGTGCCCGATATCCGCGTCCAGAGCTGGGATCTCGCGCGCCGCCTGTCCAACGCGCAATGGGTCGGCGGCGAAGGTCTTTGACCGCGATCCGGCGCTTTTTCTCGAGTGATGCGGCGGGCGCCATCGTGCTGCTCGCGGCGGCGATAGCGGCACTGTTCGTCGCAAATTCACCGCTCGCGCCAACGTACTTCGCGACACTGCACCACGCAGTCGGCGGGATGAGCGTCCACCACTGGATCGACGACGGCGCGATGGCGCTGTTCTTCCTGCTGATCGGGTTGGAGGTGAAGAGCGAGTTCGTCTCGGGGCATCTCTCGACCTGGGGCGAGCGCATCATGCCCGGTGCGGCGGCGCTCGCGGGCATGGCGGTGCCGGCGGCCCTCTATGTGCTCGTCAATATGGGAACGCCCGACAATCTGCGCGGCTGGGCTATCCCGGCGGCGACCGACATCGCGTTCGCGCTCGGCATCCTTGCCCTGCTCGGATCGCGCGTCCCGACCTCTTTGAAAGTGTTGTTGACGGCGATCGCGGTGATCGACGACCTGCTCGCGATCCTCGTCATCGCGCTGTTCTACACCGGCCATATAGCGCTGTTGCCGTTGCTTGCGGCAGGCGCCGGGCTCGGCGTGCTCGTCATTCTGAACCTGTCGGGCGTGCGGTCGCTGGTGCTGTACCTGCTGATCGGCGTCGGGATTTGGTATGGTGTCTTGCTGTCGGGTGTCCATGCGACGCTCGCGGGTGTGGCGATCGCGTTGACGATCCCGCTGCGGACCGGGGACGGCGAGCCGCCGCTGAAGCGTCTCGAACACGCGCTCCAGCCCTGGTCGAGTTTCCTGATCGTGCCGGCGTTCGGGTTCGCCAATGCGGGCATCGCGTTCGGCGGGATGGTGGCGGCGGACGTGATCGCGCCGCTGCCGGTCGGGATCATGCTGGGGCTGTTCCTCGGCAAGCAGATCGGCATCTTCGCGACGATCCGCGGTCTCGTGACGTTCCGGCTGGCCGAGGCGCCCAAGAACGCGAGCTGGACACAGGTCTACGGCATGGCGGTGTTGTGCGGGATCGGCTTCACGATGAGCCTGTTCATCGGCGGGCTCGCCTTCGCCGGCGCGCCGCACGCGATGGACGCGGTAAAGGTCGGGGTGTTCGCGGGCTCGATCCTGTCGGGCGTCGCTGGCTGGCTGATCCTTCGCCGCACCGCACAATAATTCGACAATACTACGTGAAACATATGCTTCGCCCCGGCAATCGATCTCGAATTGCTACGTCGCTAGAGCCTAATTGCCAGTCCTCGCGAACCGCCATCCTTTCGGCGGCCCGCGCATGGGGACCACAATGCACATTCTTCGTTTCGTCGCCGCCACCGGACTTCTCGCCGGTATCGCCACGCCCGCGTTCGCGCAGGACACCGCGCCGCCTTCTCCCGTGACCGTCAGCGGTTCGGTGACGCTCGCGACCGATTATCGCCTGCGCGGCGTGTCGCAGTCGGACAAGGACGGCGCGATCCAGGGCGGGCTGACGATCGCACACGAGAGCGGTATCTACGTCGGCGCATGGGGCTCGAACCTGTCCGGCTGGGGCACGTTCGGCGGCTCGAACATGGAGCTCGACCTGATCGGCGGCTACAAGCACAAGCTCGCGAACAATGCGACGATCGACGTCGGCTTGACCTGGTACATGTATCCGGGCGGCGCCTCGAAGACCGACTATGCCGAGCCCTATGTGAAGCTCAGCGGCACGACCGGTCCTGCGACGCTGACCGCGAGCGCTTTCTATGCGCCGAAGCAGCAGGCGCTCGGCAAATGGTATCGCACCGGCGCCGATGCTGCGGCGGGAGTCTACACCGACGCGGGCGACAAGGAGGACAACCTCTACCTCACCGGCGACGGCGCGTTCGCGATCGCAGGGACGCCGATCACCGCCAAGGCGCATATCGGCCATAGCTGGGGCAATGATGGGCTCGGCCCCAACGCGACCAGCGCGGCGCCGACGGGTGATTACTGGGATTGGTCGCTCGGTGCGGACACTACGTATAAAAATCTGACGCTGAACGTGAGCTATGTCGACACAGACATCACGCGTCGCAGTGCTGCGTATCTCCAGCCGAGCTTCTCCCGCGGCCAGGACGGAACCGGATCGATCGCCGACGGCACCGTGGTTGCCTCGCTCACCGCAGCCTTCTGAAAGGAACCCAGCCATGCAGGACCTTCTCTGGATAGCCATCATGATCGGACTGGTGGCGGCGACGCTCGCCTATGTCCGCCTGTGCGACAACGCCTGAGCCCATGAGGACACAATCATGACCCTCGACCTCTGGCTCGCCGCGATCGTCGCGCTCGGGCTGCTTTTCTATCTCGTGGCGGTGCTGATCCGTCCCGAACGCTTTTAGGAGCGCGTCATCATGACATTCGAAGGATGGATCCTCATCCTGGGCTTCGTCGGCATCCTGCTGGCGTTGACCAAACCGGTTGGTATGTGGCTGTTCGCCTTGTACGAAGGCCGTCGCACGCCGATCCACGCCATCCTCGGCCCCGTCGAGACCGGCTTCTACAAGCTCAGCGGCATCGACCCGAAGGCGGAGCAAGGCTGGCGCCGCTACGCCCTCCACATGATCATGTTCAACGCGATGCTGATGGCGCTGACCTACGCGGTGTTGCGTCTGCAGGGCGTGCTGCCCGGCAATCCGCAGGGTCTCGCAGGGCTCAGCCCGCATCTCGCGTTCAACACCGCGATCAGCTTCACGACGAACACCAACTGGCAGAGCTATGCCGGTGAGACGACCATGTCGAACTTCAGCCAGATGTTCGGGCTGACGATCCACAACTTCCTGTCGGCGGCGACCGGCATCGCGCTGGCGTTCGCGCTGTTCCGCGGGTTCGCGCGGCGCTCGAGTGCGACGATCGGCAATTTCTGGGCCGATATGACGCGCGTCACGCTCTACGTGCTGCTGCCGATCTGCGTCGTCGTGACGCTCTTCTACATCGCCAGCGGCGTACCGCAGACGATGGCCGGTACGGTCGACATCACCACGCTCGAAGGGCTCAAGCAGACGCTGACGCTCGGGCCGGTGGCGAGCCAGGAAGCGATCAAGATGCTCGGCACCAATGGTGGCGGCTTCTTCAACGCGAACTCGGCGCATCCGTTCGAGAACCCGACCGCGCTTGTCAACCTCGTGCAGATGCTGTCGATCTTCCTGATCGGTTTCGGTCTCACCTGGACCTTCGGCAAGGCCGTCGGCAACACCAAGCAGGGCTGGGCGATCCTCTCGGCCATGCTCGTGCTGTTCCTCGCCGGCGTCACGATCACCTATTGGCAGGAAGCCGCGGGCAACCCGATCCTGCACAACATGGGCGTTGCGGGCGGCAACATGGAAGGCAAGGAGGTCCGCTTCGGGATCGCCGCGTCCGCCTTGTTCTCCGTCGTCACCACCGCCGCCTCGTGCGGCGCGGTCAACGGCATGCATGACAGCTTCACCGCGCTGGGCGGCATGATCCCGCTGCTCAACATCCAGCTCGGCGAAGTCGTCATCGGCGGCGTCGGCGCAGGCATCTACGGCTTCCTGCTGTTCGCCATCCTGGCCGTGTTCGTCGCGGGCCTGATGGTCGGCCGCACGCCCGAATATGTCGGCAAGAAGATCGAGGCGCGCGAAGTGAAGCTGGCGGTGCTGGCGATCGCCATCCTGCCGCTCGTCATCCTCGGCTTCACCGCGCTCAGCGCCGTGCTGCCGGACGGGCTCGCGGGGCCGCTCAACAAGGGGCCACACGGGTTCAGCGAGATCCTCTACGCCTTCACCAGCGCGGTCGGGAACAACGGCTCCGCGTTCGCCGGACTTACCGCCAACACGCCTTATTACAACGGCTTGCTTGGGGTCGCGATGTGGCTCGGCCGCTTCTTCATCATCGTGCCGATGCTCGCAATCGCCGGTGGTCTCGCGGCCAAGAAATACACGCCGGAAAGCGCAGGCTCGTTCCCGACGACGGGCGCGCTGTGGGTCGGCCTGCTGGTCGGGATCATCCTGATCGTCGGTGGCCTGACCTTCCTGCCGAGCCTCGCGCTCGGTCCTATCGCCGATCATCTCGCGATGATCAGCGGCAAAACCTTCTGACGGGACAAGCCAAAATGGCACGCACCCCTACCAAGTCGCTGTTTACTGCCGACTTGATCGTTCCCGCGATCGGCGACGCTTTCCGCAAGCTCGATCCGCGGCAGTTGATCCGCAACCCGGTGATGTTCGTCACCGCGGTCGTTGCCACGCTGTTGACGATCCTCGTCAATGTCGGCGGCGACGGGCTCTCGGTCGGCTTCAAGATACAGCTGGTGATCTGGCTGTGGCTGACGGTGTTGTTCGGCACCTTCGCCGAAGCGCTCGCCGAAGGCCGCGGCAAGGCGCAGGCCGCGTCATTGCGCGCGACCAAGGCCGAACTGACCGCCCGCCGCATGAAGGGCGACCAGGTCGAGTCCGTCCCCGCCAGCATGCTCCGCGCGGGCGACATCGTCCTGGTCACAATGGGCGACCTGATCCCGGCGGATGGCGAAGTCGTCTGGGGCGTCGCCTCGGTCAACGAAGCCGCGATCACCGGCGAAAGCGCGCCGGTAATCCGCGAGGCGGGCGGGGATCGCTCGGCGGTGACCGCGGGCACGCGCGTCATCTCCGACGAGATCCGCGTGAAGGTCACCGCCAATCCCGGCGAAGGCTTTCTCGACCGCATGATCGCACTCGTCGAGGGCGCCGAGCGGCAGAAGACGCCGAACGAGATCGCGCTGACGTTGCTGCTTGTCGGGCTGACGATCATCTTCCTGATCGCGGTCGGCACGATCCCTGGTTTCGCAAGCTATGCGGGCGGCCGCGTGCCGGTCGCGATCCTGGCGGCGCTGCTGATCACGCTGATCCCGACGACGATCGCGGCGCTGCTGTCGGCGATCGGGATCGCGGGGATGGATCGGCTGGTGCGCTTCAACGTGCTGGCGAAGTCGGGCCGCGCGGTCGAGGCGGCGGGCGATATCGACGTCCTGCTGCTCGACAAGACCGGCACGATCACGATCGGCGATCGCCAGGCGAGCGAGTTCCGCTCGGTCGGCGGCACGCGTGACGAGGATCTGGCCGAGGCGGCGTTGCTCGCCAGCCTCGCCGACGAAACGCCCGAGGGCCGCTCGATCGTCGTCCTCGCGCGCGAGAAGTTCGGCGTGACGACCAGCGAACTGCCGGGGGACGCGGAGGTCATCCCGTTCACCGCGCAGACGCGAATCTCGGGCGTGATCGTCGGGGGCTCGCTGATCCAGAAGGGGGCCGTGGACTCGATCCTGAAGGCCAATCCGGGGGCAGGAGCAACCGCCGCGGCCACCGAACTGCGCCGCATCACCGACGAGATCGCCCGTGCAGGCGGTACGCCGCTGGCGGTCGCACGCGACGGTCGGTTGCTAGGTGCGATCTTCCTCAAGGACGTCGTCAAGGCCGGCATCCGCGAGCGCTTCGGCGAGCTGCGCGCAATGGGCATCCGCACGGTGATGATCACCGGCGACAACCCCCTTACCGCCGCCGCGATCGCCGCCGAAGCAGGGGTCGACGACTTCCTCGCGCAGGCGACGCCCGAGGACAAGCTCGACCTGATCCGCAAGGAACAGCAGGGCGGGCGACTGGTCGCGATGTGCGGCGACGGTACCAACGACGCGCCGGCTTTGGCCCAAGCCGATGTCGGCGTGGCGATGAACACCGGCACGCAAGCCGCGCGCGAGGCGGGCAACATGGTCGACCTCGACAGCGACCCGACCAAGCTGATCGAGATCGTCGGTCTCGGGAAGCAGTTGCTGATGACGCGTGGTGCGCTGACCACCTTCTCGGTGGCGAACGACGTGGCCAAGTATTTCGCGATCATCCCGGCGATGTTCGTCGCGCTCTATCCGGGGTTGGGCGTGCTCAACGTGATGCGGCTGGGTTCGCCGGAAAGCGCGATCCTGTCCGCGATCATCTTCAACGCGATCATCATCCCGATGCTGGTGCCGCTTGCGCTGAAGGGGGTGGCGTACAAGCCGATGGCGGCGGGGCCGCTGCTGGCGCGCAACCTGGCGGTGTATGGCCTGGGTGGCCTGATCGCGCCGTTCGTCGGGATCAAGCTTATCGACCTTCTGGTCGGTGCGCTGGGGCTCGCATGATGATCCAGACCAGTCCGTTGCGCGCACATGCACCCTCGCACCGACCCCCAACACCACCCCGGCGAAGGCCGGGGCCCAGATGGAAAGGTCGCAGTAACGAAGCGCATCCGCAGTTAGCAACGTCACCCAACTGGACCCCGGCCTTCGCCGGGGAGGTGCCAGGTGGCTGGTCGCAAGCTTCGACGTGTGCCCTCACCCCAAAGAATTGTTCACCCGCGAAGGCGGGTGCCCAGACTGTGTCCCTGCCTTCGCGGGGACACATGGAGACGACAGCATGACTTCCGATTTCACCTCCGCGCTCCGTCCGGCGTTCGTCATGACGATCCTGTTCGCGCTGCTGCTCGGGATCGTCTATCCCCTGGCCATGACCGGGATCGGACAGGCCATCTTCCCCGCGCAAGCGAACGGCAGCCTCGTCATGGCCAACGGCAAGGCGATCGGCTCGACCGTCGTCGGCCAAGCCTTCACCACCGATCGCTATTTCCAGACGCGCCCCTCCGCCGCCGGCAAGGGCTATGACGGCCTCGCCTCGTCGGGTTCGAACTACGGCCCGACCAGCCAGGCGCTCGTCGACCGCACCAAGGTCGACGTCGCCAAGCGCCGCGCGGAAGGCGTGACCGGACCGCTGCCGGCCGATCTCGCCACCGCCTCGGGGTCGGGCCTCGACCCCGACCTGTCGCCAGCCTCGGCCTATGCCCAGGTCGCCCGCGTCGCCCGTACCCGCGGCCTTCCTGCCGACAAGGTCCGCGCGCTGGTAACCGCCAACGTCGACGGCCCGCTGTTTGGCATCCTCGGCGAGCCACGCGTGAACGTCTTCGCCCTCAACCGCGCCCTCGACGCAACGCATTGAACGACGACACGCGACCATCCCCCGAGGCCCTTCTGCGACAGGCGTCGCAGGAGGGTCGCGGCCGTCTGAAGATCTTCCTCGGCGCCGCCCCCGGCGTGGGCAAAACCTACGAGATGCTTTCCGAAGGCGCGGAACGTCACCGCGCCGGCGTCGACGTCGTCATCGGCGTGGTCGAGACGCACGGTCGCGTCGAAACCGAAGCGCTCACGCGGGGGCATGAAATCGTCCCACGAAAGGCGATCCCGTACGAAGGCCGCACGCTCGACGAGATGGACCTCGACGCCATCCTCGAACGCGCGCCCACGCTCGTCCTCGTCGACGAACTCGCGCACACGAACGCCCCCGGCAGCCGCCACCCCAAACGCTATCAGGACGTCGAGGAACTGCTCGCGGCCGGCATCGACGTCTATTCGACGATCAACATCCAGCATATCGAGAGCCTCAACGACGTCGTCGCCTCGTTCACGCGCGTCCGCGTCCGCGAGACCGTCCCCGACAGTATCGTCGAGGCCGCCGAGATCGAAGTCGTCGACATCCCGCCCGACGAACTGATCGAGCGGCTGAAGGCGGGGAAGGTCTATCTCCCCCACGAAGCCACCCGCGCCCTCGCGCACTTCTTCTCCAAGTCGAATCTGTCGGCCCTGCGCGAGCTCGCGCTCCGCCGTGCCGCGCAAGCCGTCGATGCGCAGATGCTCGAACACGTCCGCGCATTGGGCGTCGGCGGCACCTGGGCGGGCGGTGAGCGGATCGTCGTCGCGATCAGCGAGTTGCCCGGCGCGCTTGGCCTCGTCCGCGCGACCAAGCGGATCGCCGACGCGATGCACGCGCCGTGGACCGCGGTATATATCGAGACGCCCCGCGCGCAGACTTTCGGCGAGCCCGAGCACCGCCAGCTTGCCGCGGTTTTCAACCTAGCGACGCAACTCGGCGGCGATGTCGCGACTGTCCCGGCGACGTCGGTGGTCGACGGCCTGAAGACGTTCACCACCGAGGCGCGCGCGACGCAGCTGGTCGTCGGCAAGTCCACCCGCTCGCGCTGGTTCGAACTCCGTCACGGCTCGGTCGTCGACCAGATGGTCCGCGAGTCACCGGGGATCGCCGTCCACGTCCTGCCGATGGACCCGCCCACTGCGCCCCGCGGCACGCGCGTGCGGACCGGCGGATGGGGTAGCAAAGCCGGCTACGCCTGGACGACAGCGATGGTCGCGGGCGTTACCGGCGTGGCGAGCGCGCTGTTCCACATCCTCAACCTCGGCAACGTCGCGCTGCTCTATTTGCTGCCGGTGATGGCCGCGGCGAGCCTGTTCGGCCTGCGCACCGGGCTGTTCGCAGGCGTGGTTTCGTCGATCGCGTACAACTTCTTCTTCCTGCCGCCGACCGGCACGCTGACGATCAACAATCCCGAGAACGTGATCTCGATCCTCGTGCTGCTCGGCATCGCGTTCGTGACGAGCCAGCTCACGTCGCGGGTCCGCGCGCAGGCCGACATCGCCGCCGCCAGCGCGCGCACCAACGCCGCGCTTGCCGGGTTCCTCCGCCAACTGACCTCGCTCAACGAGCCGGTCGCGCTGGCCCGCGCGATCTGCGAGGAAATCGGCCGGTTGTTCGGCGTGCGTGCGGTGATCCTCGTCGCGGAGGACCCCGGCCTTGCGGTGCAGGCGGCGAACGGCGCGGACTACCGGCTCGAGACAATGGAGATGGCGGCCGCGCAATGGGCCTATGATACGGGCACGCCGGCAGGTCGTGGGTCGGGCACGCTGGCGGCATCGGAGTGGTTCTTCCAGCCGTTGCGCTCGGGCGAGCGGACGCTGGCGGTGCTCGGCCTTGCGCGTGAGGCGGGTGGCGATCCGGTGCGATCGGACCAGTTGCCGTTGCTGATGAGCCTGGTCGACCAGGCGTCGCTCGTGCTCGAACGCGCGCGGCTGGAGGTCGAGATGCGCGACGTCGATGCGGTGCGCGAGCGCGATCGGTTGCGGCAGGCGTTGCTGTCGTCGGTCAGCCACGACCTGCGCACGCCGCTGACCTCGGTGATGGCGGCGGCGGCGGAATTGCACCGCGGCGTCACGCCCGAGCTGATCGACACGATCGAGACCGAGGCAGCGCGGCTCAATCGCTTCGTCGGCAACCTGCTCGACATGGCGCGCGTGGAAGCGGGCGCGCTCCGGTTGCGGCTTGAACCAACCGATCTCACCGATGCGGTCGCGGGCGCGGTGCATGACACCAAGCGCGTGCTCGAAGGCCATGCGATCGACCTCGACGTCGCGCCCAACCTGCCGCTGGTCCGCGTCGATCCGCAATTGCTCCACCATTGCCTGCTCAACCTGCTCGACAATGCCGGCCGCTATGCCGACCCCGGCACGCCGATCGTGGTACGCGCGGAACACCGCTTCGGAATGCTCCGGCTGTCGGTGATCGACCAGGGACCGGGCCTGCCCCCCGGCCGCGAGAAGGAGGTGTTCGAGACGTTCCGCCGCCTCGAAGGCTCCGACCGCGCGGTCGGCGGCACCGGGCTGGGGCTTGCGATCGTGAAGGCGTTCGCCGAAGCGATGGGCATGACCGTCGAAGCCAGCAACCGCGAAGACCTCACTGGCGCGCAGTTCAGCCTGTGCTTCCCCGTGGCCTTGCTCGTTCGCGACATCGGTGGAGCGAACTTATGAGCACGCAAACGGTCCTGATCGTCGACGACGAACTGCATATCCGGCGGTTGTTGAAGAACACGCTGGAGCGGGCGGGGTACGGCGTCGAGGAAGCGGTCGACGCGCGTGAGGCGCTGCGCATCGCGGGAAGCCGGCCGTTGACCGCAGTGCTGCTCGACCTGGGGTTGCCTGATCGTGACGGGCTGGAACTGGTGCCGCTGCTGAAGAAGCTCGGCGATCCGATCATCCTTGTCGTGTCCGCGCGCGAAGCGACCGACCAGAAGGTCGCGGCGCTCGATCTGGGGGCCGAGGATTATGTGACCAAGCCGTTCGATACGGAGGAACTGCTCGCCCGCCTCCGCGTCGCGCTGCGCGGGCGGGGCGAGGCGACGTCTCGCCCGACGGTCCTGCATGCGCATGGGGTCGAGATTGATTTCGAACACCGCCTCGTCCGGCGCGGCAACGAGGAGGCGCATCTGACGCGGAAGGAGTTCGACGTGCTCTCGGCGTTGGCGGCGCATCCGGGGCGGGTGGTGACGCATCAGCGGATATTGGAGGCAGCGTGGCCGACCGATCATGACCGCCGGATCGAATATCTCCGCATCGTCGTGCGTAACTTGCGGCAGAAGCTGGAGGGGACAGGGGGAGTCGGCACGGTCATCGCGAACGAACTCGGCATCGGGTACCGGCTGTTGGTCGACGCCTGAACCGGGAATATTAGTGTGTTTCCCCGCAGCAGGTCGCCCCTGCCGCGCGAGGTTCCGGCTTTCGCCGGGATGACGGGGTTGCGCACTATGTGAACACTATGGCTCCCTTCGTTATCGATCTCGAACGCTTATGTGAGGGGAAATAGCTGAAGTGTCGCATGACCGACGCCCGCCGCCTCCGCACCGATCTCAGCCTCCGCGCGAGCGGTGTCCTGTCGCTCGCGATCGCCGCCACCGCGATCTACACGCTCGCTCGTCTCCATCAGCAAACCGGCGCACTCGCATTTCTGCTCGCCACGATCGGCTTCCTCTGCGCGAGTGCTGGCGCGATGTTGGTGGTCGTCGGTGGGCATATCCACGACCCGGTTAGGATCAGCGCCCGCTGGCAACGCGCGCGATAGGCTGCGCCCGCGGCGGGACCTGTCGACGCGCGCGCGTGTCGTCTCTATGCTACCGCATTGCAGCATGATGACGACAAGGGAGCGCTCTGCATGATCGGTCGACGCGAAGTAGTAACCGCGCTGGGTCTGTTGGGTGTCCTCCCGCAGGCCGCTGCCGCGATGCGTACGGCGCCCGGCAAGGCCGAGCCGTTCTCCTGGGACGCGCTCCAGCAGCGCGCCGCGACGCTCGCCACCAAGCCATATGCCGCCCCGGCCAAGGTCGCCGCCGCCGCCGCGATCGATTACGACAAGGTCGGCAGCATCCGCTACCGCGCCGACAAGACGCTCGCCGGTGGCATCCGCCTGTTCCCGCTCGGACGCTACGCGCCGATGCCGGTCGCGATCAACGTCGTCGAGAACGGGCAGGCGCGTCGCATCGAGTTCTCGCGCGACCTGTTCGAGGCGGAAGAGGGCCACGCCGCCGCGCTGGGCATCGCCGGATTCCGGGCGATGGCACCGGGCGGCACCAGCGACTGGATGGCGTTCCAGGGCGCATCCTATTTCCGCACCGCCGGCGCGCAGGACCAATATGGCCTGTCCGCGCGCGGGCTCGCGATCAACACCGGGCTGCCGGGCCGCGAGGAATTTCCCGACTTCACCGAATTCTGGATCGAGCGGACCGGCGCGGACGCATACACGATCTACGCGCTGATGGACGGCGCCAGCGTCACCGGGGCGTACCGCATCCAGTCGCGCCACATCGCCGGCGCTGGCGTCGAGCAGCAGGTCTCGTCCGTGCTCAACGTCCGTCGCGACATCGAACGGCTCGGCGTCGCGCCTGCGACCAGCATGTTCTGGTACGGCGAAGGCAATCGCGCCGCTGCGGTCGACTGGCGTCCCGAGATCCACGATTCGGACGGCTTGGCGCTCCTCACCGGAGCCGGCGAACGAATCTGGCGCCCGCTCAATAACCCGCCGCATGATACGCTGGACAGTTTTGTGGACCAAGCACCCAAGGGTTTCGGGCTGATCCAGCGCGACCGGAACTTCGATCACTACCAGGACGACGGCGCCTTTTACGATCGGCGGCCGAACCTGTGGGTCCAGCCGCAGGGTGACTGGGGCAAGGGCGCGGTGATGCTCTATGCGTTCCCGACCAACAGTGAGACGGTCGACAATGTCGTGTCGTTCTGGACCCCGGCCGCGCCTGCGAAAGCGGGGCAGCGGTTGCAGTTCGATTACTCGCTGTCGTGGAAATCGGTCGATCCGACCGCCGTCGCCGCGACAGCGCACGTCGTCGATTGCTGGCAGGGCGTCGCCGGCCGACCGGGCGCCGAGCCGGTGAAGGGCGCGCGGAAGCTCGTGGTCGATTTCATCGGTGAGGGTCTTGCTGGTCTCGATCGCCAGAGCGGCGTAACCGCCAAGATCGATGTCGTCCGCGGCAAAGTGCTCGCCAACGCGGCCTATCCCGTCGTCGGCCAGAAGAACCGCTGGCGCGTCACCGCCGACGTGGCCCCCGATGCGCAAGGGCCCGCCGACGTCAGGCTGTTCCTCACGCGCGGCGGTCGTGCGCTTAGCGAAACCGTCCTGACCCCGATCTTCTGATGCCCGCGATTCCCATGATGCCGGGCGAAACACCGATCGAGATGCCCCCGCAGCGTTTCGACGGCCCGCCGCCGCCTTGGTCCGCGCCTGAGCCGGGCCCGGGCATGGTCGTATCCTCCGACGACATGCTCGCGCGCCGCATCCTCCTCGTGCTGATGACCGGGTTGCTGGCCACCGCGGCGTCATCGGCGGTGCAGGAATCGCTGCTCGCCGACGGATTGAGCTTCTGGGACGCGGCATTGCTCGCGCTGTTCTTCCCACTGTTCGCCTGGATCGCGTTTGGCTTCATGAATGCGGCGATCGGCTTCTTGCTGTTGATGACCGGCGGGCATCCGGGGTTCGTTCCGACGCCGCGCCAGTCCGAACCACTCGAAGGTCGCACCGCGATCCTGATGCCGGTCCACAACGAGGACATCGACGCGGTTTTCGAGCGGATCGCCTGGATGGCGCGCGCGATCGCCGCCGGCGGTGTCGCCGACCGGTTCGATATCTTCATCCTGAGCGATTCCGGCGAAGCGGCGGAGGCGGCTGAGATCGCGGCGTGGGAGCGCCTAGCCCCGACGCTCGACTGCGCGCTCTATTACCGGCGCCGCACCGTGAACGTCGGCCGCAAGCCCGGCAACGTGGCGGAGTGGATCCGGCGGTTCGGCGGCGGCTATCGCTACATGCTGATGCTCGACGCGGACAGCCTGATGGGCGGCAACACGATCATCGGCATGGCGCAGGTGCTTGAGCGGCGGCCTGCGGTGGCGCTGCTCCAGACGGTGCCGGCTGTGATCAACGGCGTGACGTTCTTCCAGCGCTGGATGCAGTTCGCCAGTCGGTTGTATGGTCCGATTTCCACCGCCGGACTCGTATGGTGGTCGGGTTCGGAGGCGACCTTCTGGGGCCATAACGCGATGATCCGGATCGAGGCGTTCGCGTCGAGTTGCGGGCTCCCCGATCTGCCGGGGCGGGCGCCGTTCGGCGGCGTCATCATGAGCCACGACATGGTCGAGGCGGCGCTGTTACGGCGGCGCGGCTGGCGCGTCCATATGCTGATGACCGAGGAGACGTTCGAGGAATATCCGCCGACGCTGATCGATGCGGCGGTGCGTGACCGGCGCTGGGCGCAGGGGAACATCCAGCATCTAAGCCTGCTGACGTCGTCGGGGTTCCACTGGGTCAGTCGGCTGCAATTGCTGATGGGCGCGTCGGCGTTCATCACCTCGCCGGTGTGGCTGCTGATGATCGCGACCAGCGTCGTGCAGGCGCTGATCGGCGAGCGGAATATCGTCGAGGCGCAGACGTCTCTGCAGGTGCTGTTCGTCACGCTGTTGCTGCTGTTCGGGCCCAAGCTGCTAAGCGTGATCTGGGCGTTCTCGAATGCAGAGCGTCGCGCGGGGTTCGGCGGGCGGCGCGGGATCGTCAGGTCGGTGCTGGTCGACGTGCCGTTCTCGATGCTGTCCGCGCCGGTGATCGCGCTGACCCAGACGATGGACCTCGCGGGGATTCTAATGGGGCGGAAGTCCGGTTGGGCGCCGCAGAACCGTGACGCGCACGAGCTGTCGCTTGGCGACGTGATGCCGCGGTATCGCTGGCATGTCGGAGTGGGGGTGGCGTTGTTGCTCGTGACGCCGTTCGCGCCGGTCACGGCGGCGTGGCTTGCGCCGGTGACGCTGGGGCTGTTGCTCAGTCCGTTCCTGACGATTCTGACGGCGAGCGAGAAAGCGGGGCGGTGGGCGCTGTTGCACGGGATGTTCGTCGAGCCCGGCGAGCATGTATCGGTGCTCTCGCGGCCTTCGCTGCCGGCGCATAGCGGCTAGCCTCCGTCATCCTGACGAAAGTCAGGATCCAGGGTAACTAAGCGTCGCCGGTCTTGGCTCTGGATCCTGACTTTCGTCAGGATGACGGCGCGTTTTGAACCGATCTAAGCCCGGTGCCCGCTTAACTCCGCCCCCGCATTCACCGCAAATCGCCGGTTCCAGATCGTCGCTGAGGCCGACACCGCAGTCACCACCAGGAACGCCAGCGTGAAGTCCGTCAGCGCCGGCCGGGTCGCGCCCGTTCCCAGCATCCCGACATGCAGCGATGCCGCCCCCACGCAGATGCCGAGCGACAGCATCAGTTGCTGGAACGTCGCGTAGAAGCTCGTCGCGCTGCTCATCCGCGACGACGGGATCTCGTCGTACGCGATCGTATTGTACGCCGAGAACTGGAACGACATGAAGAAGCCCGAGATCATCAGCACGCCGAAGATTGCCGGGATCGGCCAGTCGGGGCGGAACAGGCCGGCGACCGCATAGCCCGAACTCGCGCAGAGTCCGCCGACGATCAGGCTGTTGCGGAACCCGAAGCGCCTGAGCACGCGCGGTGCGAGGCTCTTCATCATCAGCGAGCCGATCGCGCCGGCGATGGTGATCGCGCCGCTCGCCGCCGCGGTCATCCCGAACCCAAGCTGGAGCATCATCGGCAACAGGAACGGCTGCGCGCCCTGCGTGATTCGGGTCAGCGATCCGCCGATCACCGACAGCCGGAAGGTCGGGATGCGCATCAGCGAGAGGTCGAGGATCGGGTCGCTGCGATGTTTCGCGTGGCGGATATAGGCAACGCCCGCGACCAGCCCGACCGCGATCAGCACGATCGCACGCGCGAGTTCGCCGGTGCGGCTGGTCATCTCGAACCCGAACAACAGACAGCCGAGCGACACGCCCGACAGGATGAAGCCGGGTACGTCGAAGCGCGCCGGTTTGTTCTCGCGCACCTCGCCGATGAAGCGCGTCACCAGGATCACGCCGAGCAGGCCGATCGGGACGTTGAGGTAGAAGATCCAGCGCCAGTCGAGATACGTCACGATCGCGCCGCCGACCGGGGGACCCAGGATCGGGCCGATCAGCGCGGGCATGATCAGCCACGACATCGCCTGGACCATGTCCTCCTTGGCGACGCTGCGGAGCAGGACGAGGCGGCCGATCGGGATCATCATCGCGCCGCCAAGCCCTTGCAGAAAGCGGGCGATCATCATGAACGGCAGGCTGGTCGCCTGGCCGCACAGCATCGAGCCACCCACGAAGATCAGGATCGCCGCGCGGAAGATCGTCCGTGAGCCGAACCGGTCGGCGAGGCGTCCACTTGCCGGGATAAAGATCGCGAGCGCCAGCAGGTACGACGTCAGCGCCGAACTCATGCTGGTGGCGGGGACGCCGAAATCGCGCGCCATCGTCGGTAGCGCGGTCGCGAGCACGGTCGAGTCCATCTGCTCCATGAACAGCGCGCAGGCGATGATCAGCGCGGTGATGCGGTAGTTGCTCGGCGTGTGCGGCAGCGCGTCCGGGTCCTTGGCAACGCGCGCGATCGTGTCGGCGGCGGGCATGATGCCATCGCGGATTTCGCTGTTGATCGAGGCCAGCCCGCGGCGACGCAGCCTCAAGTCTGCCACCCCCCGCCGAGCGCCTTGAAGACGTCGACCTGGCGATCGACCAGCAGCGCATCGGACGCGGCGAGGTTGGCTTGCGCGGTGGTCAGCGCCGCTTGCGCGGTCAGCAGCGAGAGGAAGTCGGTGCGGCCGAAGCGGTAGAGCGTGCCGGCCTGATCCGCGGCGCGTGCGGCGCTGGACTGCGCGCGTCGGAGGGCTGCGTTGCGGTCGCCTTCGCGGGCATAGGCGGACAGTGCGGTCTCGGTCTGGCGGAGTGCTTCGAGCGTGGTCGAGTCGAACTGCGCGAGGGCCTGGTCCGCGGTGGCGCCGGCTTGGGCGATCTGCGCGCGGATGACCGGGCGGTTGGGGAAGCTCCAGCTGATCAACGGTCCGAGCCCGAGATGGAACGCATTGGTCGAGCCGAGCGACGAGACCGGCCCGGTGAACCCGGCCGAGCCGCCTAGACTGACCTGCGGATAGAGGTTGGCCGTCGCCACGCCGATCCGCGCAGTGGCAGCGGCGAGCGAGCGTTCGGCCTGGCGGATATCGGGGCGGCGCAGGATCAACGCGGTCCCGTCGCCGATCGGCAGCGGGCGGGTTAGCGCTGGGGGCTTCGCACAGGTCGCGACGTCCTTGGGATAGTCGGCGGGGGCGCGGCCCATCAGCGTGGCGAGGCGGTAGAGCGCGGCGGTGCGCGTCGCGACCTGTGAAGGGATTAGCGCCTCGCTCTGGTCGACTGCGGTGCGCGCGCGCGTCACGTCGAACGCGGTGCCGCGCCCGCCGCGTTGCAGGCGTTGCGTGACGTTTAGCGTCTGGCGTTGCAGTGCGAGAATGCGGTTGTTCGCGGCGAGCACCGAGTTGGCGGTGCAAGCGGTGGCGTAGCTGCGCGCGGTTTCCGCGGCGACGGTGACGCGGACGTTGTCGCGTGCGGCGGCGACCGCCTCGGCATCGCCTTGAGCCGCCTCGATCGCACGGCGGATGCGGCCGGACAGGTCGAGCGGGTAGGCTAGCGTGATGCCGAGGTTGTAGTCGAGCGTGCCGGGCAGGCTGCCGCCGGTGGTATAGGGACGGTCGAGCGATGTGCCGCCGCCGAGAGCGGTCGACAACGTGCGGCCCGCGGCGACTTCGGCGACGACCGCGTCTGCGCGGCGCAGGTTGGCGTCGGCGGCGCGGAGATCGGTGTTGGCGGCGAGCGCTTCCGTGACGAACGCGTCGAGGCGGGCGTCGCCGTAGAGTTGCCACCAGTGGTCGGGGAGGGGGGTGTCGGCGAACGCCTTCTCGTGGCCGCTGTCGAAACTGCCTTGGGCGGAGGGGCGGTTGACGACTGCGGACTCGGGGAGCGCGTAGTTTGGGCCGGCGGTCGTGCAGGCTGTTAGCAACGTGGAGGCTACCAGGGCAGCCATCGACGCAACCGCTCCCCTCCCTGGAAGGGAGGGGTTGGGGGTGGGTTGGCCTGCTTGAGGCACACCGGTGCGGATTTGTGGAAGCCGACCCACCCCCGGCCCCTCCCTTGAAGGGAGGGGGGAAGAAGGGGCGGTGCCTAGCGACGCGGGGCGGCGACCGAACATCATGCCGTCGTCCCCGGTGCGACGCGCGGCTGGACCGTCACCGTCGCCGTGCGGCCGACGATCAGCTGCGTCCCCTTCGGCACGCTGGTCAGCTTGACCCGCACCGGGATACGCTGTGCCAGTCGTACCCAGTTGAAGGTCGGATTCACGTTCGGCAGCAGGTTGGTCGTGTTGGTCCGCTCGCTGTCGTTGATTCCGGCCGCGATGCTGTCGACGCGGCCGTGCAACGCCTGTGGTTCGCCCATCAGGTGGACGACGACCGGATCGCCGACCCGGATGCTGCCGAGCTTGGTCTCCTCGAAATAGCCCTCGACGCGGAGCGAATCCGTATCGACCAGCGCCATCGCCTGCGCGCCCGTCGCGATATAGTCGCCAGGGTGGAGATCGAGATTGGTGACGATCCCGTGCACCGTCGCGCGCACCGTCGTCCGCGCGAGGTTGAGCGCCGCGGTGGAGCGTGCGCTCTGCGCCTGCGCCAGTGCCGCCGACGCTGTGGCGACGCGCGCGACGTTCTGCTCGTGCGTCTCCTTCGCGACCAGATCGCCGAGCGCCAGATCGCGCTGTGCCTCGCGTCGTGCCTGCAGTAGCGTCGCGCGTGCGCTCGCGATCGACGCGTCGGACTGCGCCAGCGTCAGCTGGAAGCGCGGACGATCGACCACGAACAGCACGTCGCCGGGCTTCACCGCCTGGTTGTCGTGCACCGCGACCTGCGTGACGAGGCCGGCGACGTCGGGCGTCACGCGGACGATGTCGGCGCGGATGTGCCCGTCGCGCGTCCACGGATCGGTCTCGTACCGCTTCCACAGCCACAGCGCGACCAGCACCGCTAGCGCGACGATGATCAGCGTGACGGCCGAGCGACCCAGCGGGGCGAACAGCGACTTGAGGCGGGAAGAGGTCATGCGGAAGGTCCGGTCAGCAGGGCGAGCAGCCCGAGGATGAGGATGAACAGCGCGAGGTCGACGAGCGGTCGATACGTCACCACGCGGTAGGCGCCCGCGAACGCGAGCAGCCGCGTGGCGATGCCGGTGAGGATTACCGCGGCGACGGCGAGCAGCAGGATGCTCGGCAGATAGACGCCGCCGATCGAGATTTCGCCGGTCATGCGGGTGCTCCGTAGGCTGGCGCTTGCGGGAAGAGGTTGCGGCGCAGCGAGGTCAGCGCGAGCACGCCTGTGCGGTGGCGATCGGGCGTGCTGGTCGCGAAACCGGTCATCGCGGCGTCGATTCCGGCGAGCAGGTCGGGTTCGGGTGGCGCGGGCTCATCCGGACGTAACGCACGGTAATGCGCGCCGATACCACGAAGGACCGGCGTGATCATCGCGGCCTCGTCGGGGGAGCCATCGATCCGCAACTGCTTGAGTTCGCCGACCGCGACGCCGACGCGCAGATCGGTCAAGGCGTCGAGCAGCGGCTTGCCCGGATCCTCGCCCTGCAAAGCAAGCCGTGGCGCGAGCAGGCCGATGCGGTCGAGCATCCGGGCGATCCAGCCCGCCGCGTCCGGGCGGCTCATCGAGTCGCTGCGCGCCGCCAGTTCGCGCCAGCCTGCGCGGATCAGCCGCCGGGCGCTGGTATCCGCGCCGATCGTCTGGAACAGGCCGACCGTGACGACCGCGAACAGCGTGCCGATCAACTGCGCGATGCCGCCATTGAGGAACGCGTCGAAGCTGCCACCGAACCGATCGTTGAGGCCGACCGTGTTCAGCGCCCCGAGCAAGCCGCCGAGCGTCATCAGCAAGGTCGCCGGACGGGCTAGGAACATCCCTCCGATCAGCATCGGCGGTGCGAGCACGGCGGCGAGCGTCACGAAATCGGTCACGCGCGGCAGAATCGCGAAGGCGTAGACGGCGGATATGACCAGCCCGATGATCGTGCCGTAGAAGAACGCCAGGATCGATGGTGCGGGGTCGTCGCTGTTGCCGAACAGCGCGCAGCACACCCCGGCGATCAGCACCGCGCCCGCCCCGTCCGACCAGCCCGTACCGATCCAGAAGACGCAGCCGAGCAGGATGGTGGCGACGGTGCCGGCGGCGGCGCGGAGTGCGATACCCCGGTCGCGGTGGAGCGGTCGCTTGGCGATCCGGGCGAGCAGCCGTGCGACCGCGGGCGTAACCGGCGCGCGCGACGGCGAGCGCATCTGGTCGCGCAGGTCGCGCGCGTTACGGTGCGCGTCGACCAGTTCGCCGAGCCGCGCGAGCAGGCTGAGCCGCAACGCATCACGCCAGATGAGCGTATCGCCCACCACCGGTTCGAGGACGCGGGCGCGTTCGATCAGTGCGTCCGCTGCCGCGCCACGCTCAGCGACGGGCGGCGGATCGCGCAACCATTCGCGGACGTCCTCGATCAGCGCGAGCGCTTCGGGGCGGGGCGCGTCGGCACCGCGCTTCAGTTCGACGATCCGGTCGTCGACCGCGCTCGCCAGGGGCAGCAGCATCGACAGTTCGGCCTGAAGCGCGCGCAGGGTCCGCGTGCGGGGCAGCAGGCGCGCGGTGTCGAACGGCAGGTGAATCGACAGCTGGTGAAGCTCGTTGATGTCGAGCGCCAGCCGTCGCCGATCGCGGTCGAGCGCGGCATCGGACGCCCCTGCAAGCGAATCCCGCGACCAGCGCTCGGCATCGGCCAGGATCGCATCGATCCGCGCGAGCAGAGTGGCGGTCACGGTCTGCGGGAAGACGAAGCCGTGGATCAGGCTCCCGCACAGAATGCCGATCGTGATCTCCTGCACGCGCAAGGCGGCGATCGTGAACACCGCGCCCGGCGTCGTGACCGACGGAAATCCGATGATGCTGGCCGTATAGCCTGCGAGCAGGAACAGATATGCGCGCGGCGTCCGATCGAGCAGCGAGATATACAGGCACAGCCCGAGCCACAGCGCCAGGCCGAGCGAGAGAAGCTCGGGCGCGTTGACCAGATTCGGTACCAGCACCACCGCCGCGGCCGCGCCGAGTACCGTACCGGCGACGCGGAACACCGCCTTCGACAGCACCGCGCCCGCCAGCGGCTGCGCGACGATGTACGACGTCGTCACCGCCCAATACGGACGCGTCAGGCCGATCCTGAGCGCGATGTAATAGGCGAGGAAAGCAGCGATCAGGCATTTGACCGAGAAGAGCGCTTCCTTCCCGCCGAACCGGGTGAGGTTCATCGTGCCGGGCTCATCGGGCGTGATCCGCCGTGAACCGTGCGCCGAGCCGCTCCGCGACGTGCAACGCAGTGGTGAGATCGTCGTCGGACACGTCGTCGAGCATCCCCGCGCGCAGGCTGGCGAACTTCGCCTCGATCGTGGTGACCAGCGCACGGCCGTGATCGGTCAGGCGAATGCGGCTGACGCGTGCATCGACGGGGTCGCGGCGACGCTCGACGAGGTTGGCGGCCGACATCTGATCGATCGAGCGAACCAGCGAGGCTTGCGTCACGTCGAGTTGGTTCGCGAGGTCGGTTTGGCGCACGTCGTCGCCGAGCCTCCCGACCTGGACGAGCGCCCAGCCGGTCGATGCCGACACGTTCATGTCGCGCAACGCCCGATCGGCCGCCCGCCGCCACATCTTCGCAAGCGGTAGAAGGGTGCGAGCGTAGGATGACTCGAGGATGGCGCGGGGGGAAGTCATTAGCGTGCTAAGTAATGGTGATCGCGTGTGCTGCAATGCGGAATCGGTTTATGACGGAAATGTTAGGATTGGCGTCCAAACCGATTGGCACCTCCCCGGCGGAGGCCGGGGCCCCGTTGGCAAGGCCTAGGTAACAGGGGGCAGTGTGTAGTTGGCGACGTCTCCCAATTGGGCCCCGGCCTCCGCCGGGGTGGTGCGCTCAACGGAAAGGTCTTACTCGACCGCCAGGATTACATGGCTCGCCTTGATCAACGCCAGTGCGCGCGTGCCGATCTGTAGGTCGAGCGCCTCCGCGCTCTCCTTGGTCAACGTCGCTGTCAGCGTCTTGCCGAGCGTCAGTTCCAGCGTCACCTCGCTGGAGATCGCGCCGTCTTCGCGTGCAATCACGGTCCCTGCCAATGTGTTGCGGGCCGAGGTCCGCAGGCTCTCGTCACCGCGTGCGAGGATCACGAAACTCGACTTGATCAGCGCCAGCGCGGTCGCGCCCGGTACCAGTCCCAGATCCTCGGCACTGCCGCGCGTGATCGTCGCGACGATCTCGACGCCGTCCGCCACCGCCAGCGTAACCTCGGCATCGATCGTCCCCGGCGTCACGCGCGACACGGTGCCGCGCAACACGTTGCGTGCGCTCGTCTTCATTCCGATTCCCCACAGCAACGGCTTCAGCGACAGCCCGTTCGATACGCTAGCCTCGATCCGCGCCATCGCGCTCGCGAGCTCCGCTTCGGCGACCGCATAGCCGTCGAGTACCGCCACGCCCGCCTCGGTGATCGGGCTCGCGCCGCCGTCCTTGCCGCCCGCCGCAGGGAGCACGAGCGGGCGGTCGAACAGATTGTTCATCACCTGCACCGCGTCCCATGCCGCCTTGTAGCTGAGGCCGACGACTTTCGCCGCGCTGGTGATCGAGCCGCCGTTGCGGATCGCGCGCAGCAGCGCGATCCGGTCGGCGCCGACGCGGCCGGTCTGGTCCTTGGCGAGCAGGATCGTGGCGTGGAGGGCGGGGTCCGGCGGTAGCGTCATAGCCCCCCTCTTACCTACTGCTTGATGCGGAAGGTAAGCCCGATCGTACGCGGGTCGCTCGGCGTGGCGAGGATCAAACCCGAATTGCCCGCCTGGATCGTCACGTTCTGGATGTAGTCTTTGTTCAGCAGGTTGCGCGAGAAGACGGCGAGTTCCCAGCCGTCCTTCGAGCGAAAGCCGATGCTGCCGTTGACGATCGTGTAGCCCTGGATGACCGTGAACGCCGAGCCCGAGGGATCACCGAACTGCCGCGTGCGGGTGTTAGAGTCGACATGGACGAAGCCGCTGCCGATGTCGGCGATCGGCTGGTTGTAGTCCGCGCCGAGCGTGTACGACCAGCGGGGCAGGCTCGACAGGCGCTGGCCGCTGAGATCGCAGAACGCCGCGGTGTTGAAGATCCGCTCGATCGGGCAGGGGGCGGCCGGGTAGGAATTGAACTTGCCGTCGGCGTAGGCGACGCTGCCGCGCAACGAGAGGTTGCGGGTGACGAGCGCGGTCGCGTCCGCCTCGAAGCCGCGGACGGTGACCTTCGGGATGTTGGCGAGGTAGGTACGCAAAGCGGCGGCGGCGCGCGTATCGGTCACGTTCGACTGGAAATCCGTGACACGCGTGTAATAGCCGTCGACGTTGAAGATCAGGCGATTGTCGAACAGCTGCGTCTTCAGGCCGATTTCGTACGCAGTGTTCTTCTCGGGGCGGACGACGGCGGTGCCGATCGCCGGCCGGTTCTGGTCGTTGAGCGGAAGGCCAGACATGTTGATACCGCCCGACTTCTCGCCACGCGCGTAGCTGGCATAGGCGAGGACGTTATCTGTCGCTTGGTACGCGATGTTGCCGCGCCCCGTCAGCGCGCCGTCCTTGTCGCTGGCGGCGTAGTTCTGGCCGCGCAGGATCGAGAGCTTGGCCGCGTTCAGTGCGGCGTTGGTGGTCTGTAAGCCGCCGAAGGTGAAGGTGTCGTACGTCCCTTCCTTCTCCTCATAGGTATACCGAAGCCCGCCGGTCAGCGTCAGGCGGTCGATCGGCTTCCAGTTCACTTCGCTGAACGCGGCATAGCTGTCCGAGCGGAAATCGGTGCGGCCGTCGGTGCCGTAGCCGTCGAGCAGGTTGTTCGGGACGGCAGTTGCAGCGGCGCCCGTGCCTGTCGACGTGCCGATCAGGTAGCGTGCAGCGGCGGGGCCGTAGATCGAGATCGGACGGCCGATCACGCGCTGGCGGAAGAAATACAGCCCGCCGACGTAGCTCAATTTGTGGTCGCCGTTCGAGGCGAGGCGCAATTCCTGGCTATACTGGTCCTGGCGCGATGGGATGTGCTGTTCGGTCTGGATCGGGATGCCGGTATAGTCGCGATCGTTGTCGGCATCCCAGTTCCAGAACCGCCATGCGCTGACCGAGGTGAGCGTCGCGGCCCCGAGGTTCCAGTCCGCGATCACGCCGACGCCGCCTTCGTTGGTATCGACGCCGAGCGCCGCGTCGATGTCGGTCTTGCGGTCGTACGGATTGGTGCTGGGCGGTGCGTAGTTGAACTGCGCGGCGAGGCCGGTCGGGCCGCCGAACTGGCGCGTGGCGGTGCGGAACAGACGGCCATCGGTACCACTGCCGGGCCGGGTCGCTACATTGTAATAGACCTGCGTGCAGCAGTTGCTCTGGAAGTTGGTGAAGTCGGCGCTGACCTTCACCTGGAACACTTCCGAAGGGCGGAACAGCAATTGCCCGCGGATCGCCTGGTTGCCGATGGTGTTCTGATCGCGGCCGGTGACGACGTTGTCGATCACGCCGTCGCGGCGCGTGCTGACCACCGACACGCGGCCGGCGAGCGTGTCGCCGACGATCGGGCCTGAGACAGCGCCCTTCACCTGGAGGAAGTTGTAGCTTGCATAGCTGATCTCCGCCTCGCCTTCGGTGGTGAAGGTCGGAGCTCTCGTCGTGATGTTGATCGCGCCGGCGGTGGAGTTCTTGCCGAACAGCGTGCCCTGCGGCCCACGCAACACCTCGACCTGCTCGATGTCGCTGAAGTCGAAGGCGGCGGTGGCGGGGCGCGCGTGATAGACCTGGTCGACATAATAGCCGACGCCGGGTTCGAGCCCGTCATTGGCCTGACTGACCGCGACGACGCTGCTGCCGAGCCCGCGGATCGTGAATGCGGTGTTGCGGGGGTTCGCGGAGCTGTAGTTCAGCGCGGGGACGAGCTGCGCCAGTTGCTGCGTGTTTACGGTGTAGGAGCGGTCGAGCAACGCGCCGCCGACGACGGATAGTGAGCCGGGGATTTTCTGCGCGTTTTCTGCGCGACGACGGGCGGTGACGATCACTTCCATCGAGATGTCGGGGTCGATGCTCGCCTGCGCGTTGCCTTCGGTGCGAGCCTGTTCCGGATTGGCGGCGCTGGCCTGCGCGGCTGCCATCATCGGCAGGCAAGTTGTAGCCAGCAGCGCGGCACTCAGCCGCGTGAAATCATGTCCCCGCATTGTCGTCACCCCTTCGTTATATAGTCGAGCTACATAACGAGAAGTTTGAAAACGAATAGAGGGATTTGCGGACGCGCACGTACGCGCAACCGCACACCACCCCGGCGAAGGCCGGGGCCCAATTGGGGGACGACGCTTGGCGAGCGTCGCGTGCCGTTACTGTGACATTTCCAATTGGGCCCCGGCCTCCGCCAGGGTGGTACGGCGTCAGGCGAGGAGGGCGACGATTTCCGCGGCGATCTCGGTGGGCAAGCGCGACGCGCCGTCAGCCACCGTCGACACCGTCGCCCAGCGCCCCAGCAACCCAGCCTCCGCCATCGCAGCGTAATTAGTCCGCACCCGATCCTGCAGTCCTGTATCCGCCTCGTACGCATCGAACGCATCGTCGGTGTAGGACCGCTTCCGCTTCTTCAGGATAAGCCCGCGCGCGATCGCGGCCGGGGTGTCAAGATACACCGAGAGATCAGGCTTCGGCAGCGCGAACGACCCCGTTTCCAGGTCGGCGATCCACGCCATCATTGCGTCCGCTTCGTCCGCCGGCACCTGCGCCGCCTGATACGCCATGTTCGAGGCGATATAGCGGTCGAACACTACCACATCGTTCGCCGCCATCGTCGCCAGCAGGTGCTCCCGCGACTCCATCCGGTCGAGCGCATACAGCACCGCCGCCGCCTTGGGCGACGTGCCGCGCGGCAAGGTGCCGGCCAGCATCGCGCCGAGTGCCCAGCCGCCGACCGTCTCGGTATAGCGCGGGAACGACACGACGTCGGCGGTGCGGCCAGTGGCGCGCAACTGCTCGACCACCAATGCCGAGGCGGTGGCCTTGCCCGCGCCGTCGGCGCCTTCGATTGCCAGGAGGAAGCTCATTAGTGAGCCCTAGCAAGCCTTACCGACTCACCAAAGCCCGCAAATCTATCAATCCACGCAGCAAGGACGTGCCGCCCGGCGAGGCGATATAGCGCGGTGTCCAGTTCGGGCGGAACTTCTCCTTGTACGCGCGCAGGCCGGCAAACCCGTAGAAACGCTCGCCGTGGCGGAACAGGAAGGCCGCCACCTTCGACCAGGTCGGGGACAGCCGCCGCGCCTCGATTCCCGACAGTGGCGCCATGCCGAGCGAGAAATGCCGATAGCCATGCTCGTGCCCCCACACCATCAGCCGCGTGAACAGGAAATCCATGCCACCCTGCGGCATGTCCTCGGCGTGGCGCATCAGGTCGACCGACAGCTCCTGCCTGTTCGGCGTGCCCCAGACGTTGGCGAAGGCGACGATCCTGCCCTCGATCCGCACCACCGCGCAGTCGAACTTCGCCATGTATCCCGGCTCGAACCGACCGACGCTGAAACTCTTCTCGGCATGATCCTTGTCGGCGAGCCACCAGTCGGAGATCGCTTGCAGTTCTGGGATGATCGCGGGCATTTCGGCGGCCGGCACGACCGCGAACTCCGCGCCCGCCCGCTCGGCGACACGGCTGGCCTTCCGCACGCTGCGCATCTCGGGCGTCTCCAGCGTGAAGCCGTCGAGCTCGACCGTCGCCTCTTCGCCGTACTTGACCAGCTTAAGGCCCATCTCGATCGCGATCGGGACGATGCGCAGGCCGATCTGGTACAGCAGCAGCCGGCCCTGAGCTGCGTCGGCGCGGGCGCGGATGGCCCATAACAGCTCCGACCATGCCTCGCTCGGTCCCACCGGGTCACCGAGCACGATCCAGCTCGCGCCCTTCACCTGATACATCAGGAACGCGTCGCCGCTGTCCGAGACCAGGAAGCGCTTGTCGCCGGTGAAGGCGAGCATCGCGTCGGTGCGGTCGGCATGCGCGAGCGCGGCGGTCGCGACGTCGTCGGGCAGCATGTCGTGGACCATCGGCACGGGCGCCGCCGCGAACAGCCGCCAGATCGCCGCGCCGATCAGCAGCAGACCGACCGCGAGGCTGGTGCGCAGGAACCGCGAGGCGTTGGCGTTGGTCTCGAACTGCCACCACAGGTCGCTCGAATAGCCGACGCGGCGATAGGCGAAGAAGCCGATCAACACCGACAACCCGATCGCGGCGCCGACGCCGACCAGCCATTCGGGCGACAACGGCTCCGCAGTCAGTCGCGTCCGCCGATAGAACGCCGCGCGCGTCCATTGCAGCGCGGCGGCGGTCATCAGCAGGATCGTCGCCTCCTCGTAATCGAGGCCCTTGGCGATCGACAGCAGCGCGCCTGCGACGAGCAACGTCCGCGCCGCCCAGAACGCGCCGTCGAGCCGCCGGTACAGGCCAAGCGCGACCAGCAGCAGCATGACGCCGACGAGGCTCGCCGCGACGTGCGCCATCTCGCTGATCGGCAGCGGCAGGATCGTCGCCAGCGTGTCCATGCGACCGGGCGCCGCGGGCAGTGCGCCCGACACGAGCAGCATCGCGCCACTCAGGAACACCAGCACGCCCAGCAGCAAGGGCGCCAGCGGCAGTGCGATTGCGAGCGGATCGGTGCCTCGCCCACGCCATTGGCGTCCCTCGTGGAACGCCATCAACACTGCGGCGAGGATCAGCGGCGCGACGTAATAGATGATCCGGTAGGCGAGCAGCGCGGCGAGGACCGTCGCATTGTCCTGCGGCATCGTCGCTATGATCACCGCCTCGAACACGCCGAGCCCGCCTGGCACATGGCTGATCAACGCAACGACGATCGCCACCGCGTAGCCGAGGAACAGCACCGGATAGAGCTCGGGCGAGGCATTGGGGAGCAGCACGAACAACGCCGCACTTGCCGCCGCCAGGTCGACCGTCGAGACCAGCAGGAGCGCGAGGGCCTGCCGCCAATTCGGCAGGGGCAGTCGCCAGCCGAGCAGCCCGATCGATCCACCCCGCCGGTGACGCAGGACGACCCCCAGCATGACGAGCGGGATGACGATGCCGACGCTGCGCTCCAGCAGAGGCGGCATCGTCCACCTCACGATCGGTAGCGTCCCCGGATGGATCGCCATCGACAGGCACGCGACCGTGACGACCCCCGCCCAGAACGTCACGCCGGCTATCAGCACGACGCGCGCCACGGCGGCTTCGTCTAGCCCGGCGCGGCTATACACGCGGTACCGCGCCGAGCCGCCGGTCAGCATGGCCAGCCCGAGATTGTGGCTGATCGTGTAGCTGGTGAACGACGCGACTGCAGCGGTCCGCCACGGCAGCGGATGGCCGATCACTTTCAGTGCGATCGAATCGTAGAAGGTCAGCGCGATATAGCTGACGACGGTCAGCCCGATCGCCACCGAGAGCTGCGACCAGCCGAGCGCGGAAAACGCGGCGCGCACTTCGGACAGACGGATTTCGGCGGTCAGCTTGTGGATCGCAGCGAAGCCAAGCACCGCGACGATGAGTACCGCCAGCGCGATCAGCGTGCCCCGGCGATGCGCGATCCAGTCGCGGGTCCGGATGATCAACGGACGAGTCGTCATCGGGTCAACCGCGGTGCCAGGTCTGCGTCTTGCACAGGAACCCGCCGATCAGGCAGCCTTTCACGTCGATCGTATTCGCGTCGACCAGCGTCAGCGTCGACCCGAAGGTGCGGCCCATGTCGGGGACGAAGATCTGGCCCGACCATTTCCTGCGGCCGCTAGGGCGATATTCGCGAAGCAAGGCGGTGCCGATCAGTTTCGGCGTGCCGCCGTCGCGGGCGTCGGCCTGCGCCTCGTCGCTAGCGCGCACCACCCAGCCGCACAGCCTGTCCCCGCAGGCGCCTGTCTTTACGGCCACGCTGTTCTTCGGATTGTGCCAGGTGCCTTCCACGGGGGAAGCAGGGGCCGGGCTGCCCACGGCCATCGCGAGCGCCATCATCACAGGAATCATCGGTCGATCCTCAATCCGCGAAAACGAACCGCGCCAGCACCTCGTAGAGCGCATCGGCGTCGCGGTGAAGCGGGTGTCCGCCCGGCAACGCGATCCGCGTCGCATTGGCCTGGGTCAGCAACGGGCACAGGCTGCCCACTTCCTCCGCGCCCTGGACGCATAGCAAAGGCGCCCAGGTCAGCTGGCGCGCTGTCGGCATCGCGTCGACGGTCGGGGTCCAGAGATCGAAGACCTCGCTTGGCGACGCGCGGAACTGGACGTTGTCCTCGGGCACGATCAGCGCGACTTTTGCAATCTTCGCGCGGAGTTCGGGGGCAAGGTCGATCAGCCCGACATGCAGCATGTCCGCGCCGAACGACTGGCCGATCAGGACCACCCGGTCGGTGTGGCCGAGCCGCAACGCGCGCTGTTCGGCGCGCGCGATCAGCGTCGTGATGTCCGCCGGCGTCCGCGTCGTACGCAGATAGGTCAGCGTGTTGACCGCGACCACCGGCACGCCGTCCGCCGCCAGCCGCCGCGCGATCTGCGGCGCCATGCCGATCTTGTAGCCGAGGTCGCCGGTGAGAAGCACGACGGCGAACGGCCGCTGCGGCTTGGTCGGGTAGACATCGGTGAACAACGGCCCACCGAAATAGCCGAGCCAGCCCATGAAGCCGGTCGCGACAATAGCGGCCAGAACCAGCGCGAGCAGGGATCGGTAGAGCCACGTCATCCGCAACCGATTGCACCGCGGCGGGTGATCGGCACGTGGAGCGACAGTGAAGTTTTCTTCACGCACTGCTCCCCTCCCTGACAGGGAGGGGCTGGGGGTGGGGTGGCTCGCTCGTGCCGTAACGGTCTGATATGCGGAAACCGACCCACCCCCGACCCCTCCCTTGCAGGGAGGGGAGAAGAACCCATCTGGCCCCTCAAACCGGATCGTGCGCCAACCGCTCATGGTGACGGATCACCTCGTCGATGATGAAGCGCAGGAATTTTTCCGAAAACTCGGGATCGAGCTGCGCTTCCGCCGCCAGATGCCGCAATCGAGCGATTTGGCGCTCCTCACGCCCCGGATCCGCGGCGGGCAGGCCGTGCGTCGCCTTGTGGCGGCCTACCGCCTGCGTCACCTTGAAGCGCTCCGCGAGCATGTGGATCAGTGCCGCATCGATGTTGTCGATGCTCTGCCGGTATCCGGTCAACAGGTCGTCAGCCACCAAAATACCCTTTCGTTGGTTCGGCGCGCCTTTTGCGGTGGTGCAACCGGATCGGCAAGGCGTCGCACGGCAGATCGGGGCGAGCCGGGGCAGCTCGACGCCCGGCAAGGGTTGCTTTGCAGGGGCATAGGCGTCAGAGGCTCGGGAAGATGAGCGCCACCGTCCACCGCCTCGACACCCTTCGTCCCACGCCCGAGTCCCAGCCTTCGCTGGACCCGATGGTCAAGCTTGTCCGTGGCGACATGGACCAGGTCAATGCGGTGATCCGCGGCCGGATGGAGTCCGAGATCCCGCTGATCCCCGAACTCGCCGGTCACCTGATCGCGGGTGGCGGCAAGCGGATGCGGCCGATGCTGACGCTCGCGAGCGCGCAACTGATCGGCTATGCGGGCACGCAGCATCATCTGCTCGCGGCCGCGGTCGAGTTCATCCACACCGCGACGCTGCTGCACGACGACGTCGTCGACGGCTCGGACCTGCGCCGCGGCAAGCGCACCGCCAACATCATCTGGGGCAACCCCGCCAGCGTGCTGGTCGGCGATTTCCTGTTCAGCCGCAGCTTCGAACTGATGGTCGAGGCGGGTAGCCTGAAAGCGCTGAAGATCCTGTCCTCGACCAGCGCGGTCATCGCGGAAGGCGAGGTCAACCAGCTCACTGCCGCACGCCGCGTCGATCTCGGCGAGGAGCGCTATCTCGACATCATCGGCGCTAAGACCGCGGCGTTGTTCGCGGCCGCGTGCCGGATTTCGGCGGTCGTTGCCGATCGTCCCGAGGCCGAGGAGGCCGCGCTCGACGCCTATGGCCGCAACCTCGGCATAGCGTTCCAGCTGGTCGACGATGCCATCGATTACGTCTCCGATGCTGATACGATGGGCAAGGATGCGGGCGACGACTTCCGCGAGGGCAAGATGACTCTGCCGGTGATCCTCGCCTATGCGCGTGGCTCGGACGAAGACCGCGCGTTCTGGAAGGATGCGGTCGAAGGTCGTCGTGACAGCGAGGCCGATCTGCAACACGCGATCCGCCTGATCCGCTCGACCCGCGCGATCGATGACACGTTCGCGCGCGCCCGGCATTACGGCCAACGCGCGATCGACTCGATCGCCGGCTTCCCTAACGGCGCCGCCAAGGACGCCATGATCGAAGCCGTCGAGTTCGCGGTCGCCCGCGCATACTGATCGCGCTAGCGGATCGGTGATCCGGCATTCGGCAGCGTCGCCTCGCCAACCGGCGTCGATTTGCCGAACAAGGCGCGGTCCGCAGGGCCGAACGCGTATTTCCACAGGATGTAGAGATAGGTGGCCGCGATCGCGGGTTCGCCGATCGCAAGCTCGACCCATTCGTAACGTTTGGGCAGCGCTGTGAAGCCTGCGCCCACCACGATCGCTGCTAGTGCGGCCCACACTAGTGGCCAGCGCCACGGCGAGACGCTGGTCCCGAGCAGATGGCCGAGTAGCTTCGATTTGATGATCGAGGTCAGACCCACTGACAGCATCAGCGCGATCGCCGGGCCTGCGGCCTGGTAATTGACGGGGTAGCCCAGTACGCGGATCGTAAAGATCAGCGCAAAGCTCAGACCGACCTGGAACGCGAGCATTGCCGCCGAGATCATAAGGTTGCGGTGTCGGGCGATGTAGACGAGCGCGGATTCGCTGACCGCGCCGGTCGAGGCGAGCACTTCGGCGGTGAGCAGGAACGCGAGCGCGGCGGTGCCGGCGACGAACTGCGGACCGACCACGCCCATGACCGCTTCACCGGGAATCGAGCCCATCAGCGCGAGTCCGCCTTGCGCGGCCATGATCCAGAACGCGACCTGGCGGACCTGGTTGGCGATCGCGGCGCGGTCGTTGATCGCGAGGCTGTGCGTGATGACGGGGCCGAGGATCGGGTCGAAGCTGGTCTTGAGCTTCTGCGGCAACGACGCGACCTGCTGTGCCATGTAATAGATGCCGACGACCTTGGGCTCGAACATCACGCCAAGGATGAAGCGGTCGACGTTACGGCTGCCCCATTCGAGGATGTCGGCGCCGGCAAGCGGCACGTTAGCGCGGGCGAGCGCGTAGAGCGGGCGGAGCTGCGGCGCCCAACCCCGCGGCACGCCGTAGCTGCGCAGGAACGGGACGAGGCTGGCGATCAGCGCCGCGGTCATCGATGCGACGTAGCTGAGGACTAGGCCGTCGCGGATCGTGAAATAGGAGAACGCCCAGGCGGCGATCGAGATCGTCCACGGCTCGACGACCGCGCGGGCGGTGACGGCGGCCTTTACGTTGAGGCGGTAGGCGAGCGCGGCGAGGCTGACGTCGGACCAGGCGATCGCGACGATGATCAGTGGCAAGAACCGGTCGAGCCCGGTGATCGCGCTGTTCGGATACATGATCTGCGGGAAGGTGCAGAGCACGGCACTGGCGATCAGCGAGGCGACGAACGCGACCGCCATCGCATCCCAGACGACGTTGGCGTGTGGGCGGTCGGCGCTGCTGAGCGCTTGGGCGAGGCCGCGCTTGAGGCCGAGCGTGGCGAGGAGTGCGGCGAGTTCGACTACCACGACCGCGATCGCGAACCGGCCGACGAGGTCAGGGCCGTAGATGCGGCCGGCGATGAACAGGAACGGGATCCGCGCGGCGAGGCGGAGGACGAAGCCGGCGATGTTGGTACGGCCGCCCTTGGCGAGCGTGTCGATATCCTGCGTGGCTTCGGTCACGTGTCTCCCCTCCCTGGAAGGGAGGGGTAGGGGGTGGGTTGGCCCGTGAGGTTCGGCTGCGCCTGCCCCAAGCCGACCCACCCCCGGCCCCTCCCTTCCAGGGAGGGGGGAAGGTTTTCGGGCATTGACTGGCTCAATGCGCCGCGCCCCAGCTCAGGCCGGTGCCTATCTCGATACCCAGCGGAACGTCGAGCGTGACCGCAGGTTGCGCGGCGTTCGCCATGACCTGCTCGATCACCGGCTTGGCTGCGTCCACGTCACCTTCCGGCAATTCGAACACGAGTTCGTCGTGGACCTGAAGGAGCATGCGGACATTGGGCAGACCCGCTTCGAGCAACGCCGGCCCCATCCGCACCATCGCGCGCTTGATGATGTCGGCGCTCGTCCCCTGGATCGGCGCGTTGATCGCCGCGCGCTCGGCGCCCTGCCGCTCGTGCTGGATCTTCGAGCGGATGCGCGGGAAGTGCGTTTTGCGACCGAACAACGTGGTCGTGTAGCCGCTCGCGCGAACGCTTTCGGTGGTCTCGACGATGTAGTTCGAGATGCCCGGGAAGCGATCGAAATAGCGGTCGATCATCGCCTGCGCTTCGTCGGCTGACACGTCCAAACGCCCGGCGAGGCCCCAGCGCGAGATGCCGTAGAGGATCGCGAAGTTGATCGTCTTCGCGCGGCCGCGAGTGTCGCGGTTTACCTCGCCGAACAGTTCCTGCGCGGTGAGGCTGTGGATGTCGTCGCCGTTCGCGAACGCGGCCTTCAGCGCCGGGACGTTCGCCATGTGCGCCGCCAGCCGCAGTTCGATCTGCGAGTAATCGGCGGCGAGGATGACGTTGCCGGGTTCCGCCACGAACGCGTCGCGGATCTGGCGGCCGATCTCGGTGCGGATCGGGATGTTCTGGAGGTTCGGATCGGTCGACGACAACCGTCCGGTCTGTGCGCCGGTCAGCGAGTAGGACGTATGGACGCGGCCCGTCGCCGGGTTGATCTGCGCCTGCAACGCATCGGTGTAGGTCGATTTCAGCTTCGACAGCTGGCGCCAGTCGAGCACTTTCCGCGCGATCACTGCGCCGGGCGAGTCCTTGTCCGCCGCAATCCGCTCGAGTTCGTTGACGTCGGTCGAATAGACGCCGGACTTGCCTTTGCGGCCGCCCTTGATGCCCATCTTCTCGAACAGCACGTCGCCCAATTGCTTGGGGCTGCCGATCGTGAACGGCGCGCCCGCGAGCGCGTGGATCTCGGTCTCCAGGCTCGCCATCTGCCCGGCGAACTCGGTCGAGAGCTTCGACAGTTTCGCGGCGTCGACCTTGATCCCGTGCATCTCCATCTGCGCGATGACGGGGACGAGCGGGCGGTCGACCATCTCGTACACGCGGGTCGAGCCTTCCGCGGGCAGGCGGCGCTTGAACCGGCGCCAGAGGCGGAGCGTCACGTCGGCGTCCTCGGCGGCGTAGCGCGTCGCGGCCTTGAGGTCGATTTCGTTGAAGGTCCGCTGCGTCTTGCCGGTGCCGACGACGTCCTTGAACGCGATGCAGCTGTGCGAGAGGTGCGTGGCGGCGAGTTCGTCCATGCCGTGACCGTGCAGCCCGGCGTCGAGATCGAAGCTCATCACAATCGTGTCGTCGAACGGCGTGATATTTACGCCGCCGGTGGACGCATAGGCGCGGCCGAGCACGATCATGTCGTATTTCAGGTTGTGGCCGATCTTCAGGACGCTGGGATCCTCCAGCAACGGCTTCAGTTTCGCTAGCACGAGCGCGCGATCGAGCTGGACCGGGTTTTCCGCGAGCAAATCGGTGCCGCCATGCGCGATAGGTAAGTAGCAGGCGAGGTTCGGATGCAGCGCCATGCTCACCCCGACGAGATCGGCGCGCGTCGCGTCGATGCCGGTGGTTTCGGTATCGATCGCGATCCAGCCCTGGTGTTTCGCCACCGTGATCCAGCGGTCGAGCGCGGCTTCGTCGACGACGGTTTCATAGTCGTCGTGCTTACACGGTTCGTCCTCGTCGAGATCGGCGGTGCTAGTGGGCGCCTCGACAGGGGCCTCGGCGACTGCGGAGAGCTTGGCGATCAGCGACTTGAAGCCGTGATGCTCCAGGAATGCACGCAAGGGCGCGTCGGGGATGCCCTTGAGTTCGAGATCCTCCAGCGGTTCGGGCAGCGCAACGTCGCATTTGAGCGTGACGAGCACCTTCGACAGCCGCGCCATCTCGGCATGCTCGATCAGATTGTCGCGGAGCTTGCCCTTCTTCATGCCGTCGGCGGCGGCGAGCACGGATTCGAGATCGCCGTGCTCGAGGATCAGCTTCGCGGCGGTCTTGGGGCCGACGCCGGGGACGCCGGGGACGTTGTCGACGCTGTCGCCCATCAGCGCGAGCACGTCGCCGAGCTGCGCAGGCGTGACGCCGTGGAATTTCTCCGCGACATGCTCCGCGCCGAGCCGGCGGTTGTTCATCGTGTCGTACATGTCGAGCCCGGGCTCGATCAGCTGCATCAGGTCCTTGTCGGAACTGACGATCGTGACTTCCCAGCCTTGGGCGAGTGCGGCCTTCGCGTAACACGCGATGATGTCGTCGGCTTCGAGGCCTTCGGTCTCGATGCAGGGGAGGCTGAACGCACGCGTGGCGTCGCGGATCATCGGGAACTGGGGGACGAGGTCCTCGGGCGGGGGCGGACGCTGCGCCTTGTACTTGTCGTAGAGATCGTTGCGGAAGGTCTTCGACGACTTGTCGAGGATGACCGCCATGTGGGTCGGGCCGTCGGCGGCGTGAACCTCGTCGGCGAGCTTCCACAGCATCGTCGTATAGCCGTACACCGCGCCGACGGGCTCGCCATGCTTGTTGGTGAGCGGCGGCAGCCGGTGATAGGCGCGGAAGATATAGCCGGAGCCGTCGACGAGATAGAGATGGGGCATCGCGCGCGGTCTAGCGGATGCGAGGGCCCGCACCAATGGGCGAAGCGTGGTTGTTGGGTATCAGGTGGGGAGAAAAGCGGTGGGGTGTTTGGGGGTTATCCCAGCCGCCCAACAAACGCCCCACCCCGGCGGAGGCCGGGGCCCAGTTGGGGGACGGCGATAACGAAGCGATGCGTGTCGTTACTGCAACCTTTCCAACTGGGCCCCGGCCTTCGCCGGGGTGGGGCGGTGGTCAGTGCCAGCGCTTCCTTGTTCTCCCCCGAAGGCGGGAGCCCAGTCTGGGTCCCCGCCTTAGGGGGGAAACATGATGCCTCTACTTCTTGATGAGCCCGATCTCGACCAGCCGCTCGTACAGGTAATCATGCGCGGTGATCGGCGTTGGATAGCGGTTCGCGTTGTCCGGCGTGATCGTGCCCGGCAGCGTCTCGATCAGGAAGTCCGGCGCGGGGTGCAGGAAGAACGGCATCGAATAGCGCGAGTGACCGCGACGCTCCGGCGGCGGGTTGACGACGCGGTGCGTGGTCGAGGGCAGCACGTTATTGGTCAGCCGCTGGAGCATGTCGCCGACGTTGACGACCATCGCGCCCTCGGGCGGCTTGATCGACAGCCAGCGGCCGTTCGCGCGGTCGAGCAGTTCGAGGCCGGCTTCCTCGGCGCCGAGCAGCAGCGTGATGAGGTTGATGTCCTCATGCGCGCCGGCGCGGACACCCTCGGCGTCGGCGGGGATCGGCGGGTAATGCAGCAGGCGAAGGATGCTGTTGCCGTCTTTCACCGCCGGATCGAACCAGTCGGGCTTAAGCTTCAGATGGCGCGCGATCGCAGACAGGAGCTTGTCGCCGGCGCGGTCGAACGCGGCGAAGAGTTCGAGAAAGACCGGCTTGAAGCCCTCGGGCCGCGTCGGCCAGACGTTCGGCGCCATCGTGTCGGCATAGCGATGACCCTCGGGCAGTTCGCGACCGACGTGCCAGAATTCCTTGAGGTCGACGACCTTGGCGTCCTTGGCGATCTCGGTCTTGAACGGCGTGTAGCCGCGCGCACCGCCGCCGCCGGGGATGTGGTAGCCACGCTTTTCGTCCTCGGGGAGGTCGAACAGGAGCTTGGTTTCGGCCCAGGCGCGCTCGATCAGGTCGGCGGGAATGCCGTGGTCGGCGACGATCGCGAAACCGTATCGCTCGAACGATTCGCCGAACGCGGCGGCGAAACCGTCGGGGTCGGTATCCTGCGTGGCGAGGCTGAGCGTCGGGACCTGGGCGGCGGGGGTATCGAGCATGGGGTGCGTGTCCGGTTTGGGGGATGCCCGATATAGGCGATCGGGAGTGGCGTGCCAAATGCCTGGATTAGGGTTGATTTCGATTTTTCACGATCCTCCCCCGCCAGGGGGAGGTGGCGCGAAGCGACGGAGGGGGAGGACAAGGAACCAGCGTCGCTCCTTCCTCCCCCTCCGTCTGGCAAGTGCCAGCCACCTCCCCCTGGCGGGGGAGGATTGGAGCGTTAGCCGCTGATGACGATCGTGCCGGTCGCCTTGTCCTTGCCATCTGGGGCGAGTTCGAGGCGAAAGGGTTTGTTCTCGTCGGTCGTGCCGATCAGATTCGCGCCTTCGCCGTGCACCTTGTAGCCGACCTTGCCAAGCGCTGCGCGAACCAGTCACGGACGATTAGCGGAGTCGCCGGGCTGGTGAATGCAACACGTAGGCCGCTTCCTGCATCGCTACCGTTGTTTTCGTTACCGACGATATTCAGGTTCTTGATCGAAGACCCCGGATACAGGCGCACACCGTTGAGATCGAAATTGCTCGTGTCGATCTTGATTTTCGGCAGCTTCACCGAGCCCTGGAAGCCGGGGACGTCGATCTTCATCTCGCCGGTCTCGCCGTTAATCGCGCCCAGCACATTGCCGCCATCTGCGTTGATCGAGACCGATGCGCCCTCGTTCGAGCGATCACAGGCGGACAGGGCGAGCACGCTGGTGAGACCGACAGCGGCGAGCAAATACGGGCGGATCATGGTCATCTCCGAAGTGTGTTGTTCTGGCAATACAGATAGGGGTCGTCGGTGCACTGCGCAATCGTCGCGTAGCTGCGCCGGTTAGCGGGTTCCGCGCGACTGCCCGAGCGGGTACAGGGCCACGCATCATGCAGACCCAGGATCCACAATCCGACGCGCCAGCGATGCGCGGCGCGCCGATCGGCTTCGTCGAGTTCGTCGCGCTCGTCGCCTCGCTGATGTCGCTGACCGCGCTCGGTATCGACTCGATGCTGCCCGCGCTGCCAGCGATCGGCAACTCGCTCGGTGTAGCGACCGAGAACGGGCGGCAGTTCGTCGTCACCGCGTTCGTGATCGGTTTCGGCGTCGCGCAGCTCGTCCACGGCCCGCTTGCGGATCGGTTCGGGCGGCGGACGGTGCTGCTCTGGTCGCTCATGCTCTACATCATCGCCAACGTTGCCTGCGCGACCGCGGGAAGCTTCACTTTGTTGCTGGCCGCGCGCGCGTTTGGCGGCGCGGTGATCGCCGCGGCCCGTGTCGCGACGATCGCGCTGGTGCGGGACTGTTACCACGGGCGGGCGATGGCGCGGGTCATGTCGATCGCGTTCATGGTGTTCATGATTGTCCCCATTCTCGCGCCGACGTTCGGCTGGGCGGTGCTCCAGTTCGGCGACTGGCGTGCGATCTTCTGGACGGTTGCGGTGCTGACGCTGGGGGTGTTGATCTGGTTCTATCTGCGGATGCCCGAGACGCTGGCGCCCGAGAACGTCCTGCCGATCACGCCGGGGCGGATCCTCAGCGACTGGCAGCAGACGCTCGGCGATCGCAATTCGCTTGGCTATACGCTCGCCTCGACCGCGCTGCTTGGGTCCTTGTATGGCTATCTCAATTCGATTCAGCAGATCATGGCGGACGTGTTCCACAAGCCGTCGCTGCTCGCGCTGATCTTTGCCACCACGTCGGTGACGATGGCGATCTGCAACCTGCTCAACTCGCGGATCGTGATGCGGCTGGGGACGCGACTGATCAGCCATGGTGCGCTGTCGCTGATGATCCTGGTGTCGCTCGTCCATCTGTTCGCAATCGAGGTCGGGTTCGAGACGCTGGTCAGCTTTGCGGTTTTCCAGGCGCTGACGCTCGGCTGTTTCGGGCTGGCGACGTCGAACTTTTCGGCGATGGCGATGGAGAATATGGGGCGGATCGCCGGTACCGCGTCGAGCGTGCAGGGGTTCCTGAGCGTGACCGTCGGTGCGGTCTTCGGCGCATTGATCGGGCAGGCCTTCAACGGCACCACCGTGCCGCTGGTCGGCGGGTTCCTGCTCGCCGGGCTCGCTGCACTCCTGTCGATCCTGGTGACCGAACGCGGGCGGCTGTTCCGGCCCGCATCGACGGCGCCCGTCCGCGCTTGAAGGAACCACCGCGCACGTCCACCGTTCGCATCTGGTAGGCCCGCAACGTGCGGGCGTCCTGGAACGAGGGAGTGTGACCATGGGCGGACATCAGGTGCCGAGTGCCGGATCGGGCGACGACGGTTATGACGAAGAGGGCTATGACGAGAGCCAGCGCGCCGAGATCCTCGAGGCGACGCGCAACGGGCCGAGCGACGGCATCATCCTGACCGACCTCGAACCCGATCTCGGCGAAGACGACACCGACGACGAGTCGATCGACGAGACCAAGATGGATTCGGAAGAGGTCGGCGAGACGGACTCGTCGGTGACGATGGACGAAGCCGACATGGACGAGGACGACGTCCAGGACGAACTCGACGACAACACGATCGACGACGACGAAGACCTTAAGGACGCTGACGACGTCGCGCTGAAGCCCTGAACTATCCGCGGCGCGCCTGTACCGGGCGCGTCGCTCTCAGCCGGCCGCGTTCGCGAGGATCGCGAGATCGTCTGCGTTGAATGCAGCACCGGCGGCGTCGGTCGGTCGCTCCATCGTATTATACAAAGTCGCGTTCGTCGCGACTGGTTCCGGTGCGTCGCTCGCGACGTCATAGGCCGTCCACACGATTCCCGCGGACCAGAAGAGCGCCGCCCAGCGGCTGCGGAACAGGCGTGAAAACCCCATTGATGCTGCATCGCACACTGGATGTCACCAGAGGGTAAACAGACGGCGTTAACACCAGCCGCGGCTGCTTTTTGCCGCTTTTCCGCTGTATTCCTGCCTAGTCCGCCCCGCAGCGGCCATGGTTCGTTCATCCAAATGACAGGAACCGTTGCTGTAACGCAACACAGCGGAACAGTTCCCTGCCAGTTCCCTGAATGTGACGTTTTTTGTGCAACCATGTGCTCGCCGACCGGTTTGGCTTGCCTGGACCGAACCGACGCACCGTGCAGTCGGCGATCCACGCAACAACACGGTATAAGGTCAAACTCATGCGTAAGCTTTCCCTGGCAATCGCCCTCGCCGCCGCAACGGTCGCAGTTCCCGCCTTCGCGCAGGACATGTCGGCACCGGCACCCGTCGACAACAGCGCACAGCCCGGCGAAGCAGCAGCGCCCGACGGCTCGAAGGCATTCGGCATCGAGCCGTATTTCGGCGTGATGGGCGGCTGGGAGCAGTTCGACAACGAGCGCGGCCACGGCATTCCGCAGGCGATCAACGCTGACGGTTCGACCCGTCGCAGCTACAAGCCTTCGGGCTCGCTGGTCCAGGGCGTGCTCGGCGTGAACGTGCCGCTCGGCCCGGTCTTCGTCGGCGCAGAAGGCAACGTGATCAAGGGCATCGATGGCAACATCGATTGGGAATACGGCGCAGCAGGCCGCTTCGGCTTCCGCGCTGGCGACAGCGGCCTGATCTACGGCAAGGTCGGCTACCAGTGGGTCAACTTCGACCATTTCTCGGGTCGTTCGAACGTCGTCGCAGACACCGGTCGTGACTACAGCGCGATCACCTACGGCATCGGCGCAGAAGTCGGTCCGCAGAACATCGGCCTGAAGGGCATCACCGGCAACGCAGGCTTCCGCATCCGTGCAGAGGTCAACACCTTCGGCGACGCGCAGAGCTTCCGTCCGATGCTCGGTATCATCACGCACTTCTAAGCCTTTGCCTCGCAAGAGGGAAAAGCCGGACGCGTAACGGGGGCGGGGAGTGGCTAGGGCCATTTCCCGCCCTTCGTGTGTCTGGAATCGTTGGGTTTTCGGGCCGAGATCGAGCGGTTCGAACGCTTGCCATCGCGGTGTTGCCGATGCCCGGATTGCGCGGAAGTGCACAAAGTTCACACGCTGGCGCGGTTGTGCACATCGCGCGACAGCGTTGTAATCGGTCGTCCGGATGCGGATGGATGCCATGCTCACGCCGCATCTGATCACGGCTCGGCGATGTAGGACAGCGGCATCGCGCGTGCCCACGGCGCGTTCCCGGGATGCTGGACGCCACCATGAAGTTGCTGCGGCACGACGCTGATGCCGCGACGCACACCGGCTATCGTAGCCGAGATGTTCATCCGTCGATGTTCACGATGCGTTCGCCTTATTTCCGACTCCGCCCGTCGCAACCTTCGCCGCCGCGAGGTGACATCGTCGCGCGCGCGCGTACGCGCGAGGGACGATGGAGTATGTGTTTGATTTCATGCGGTTGCTGAGTGGCGATCGCGCTGGCGCCACGCGCCGCGGTGGATCCGGTCGACGCCCGGCGCCCGGAGTCCTGCTGCAACTCCGCCTGGTATTCTACGGCGTGCTGCTCGGGCTGATGGTGCCGGTAATCCGCCAGATCGACTGGGCGGCTCTGGTGCCGCCGGGCTTGAAGGTCGAATGGCCCAGCGGGTTCGGGATCGCCTGGCCCGCCGGGCATCTACGTGTGCCCGGCGGCTGGAGCAAGGCTGCGGACGCTGCCGCGGCGGACGCGTCGTCCTCGGCAAACGCTGCCGCCGCCGCCGCTTCCACCACCACCGGGGCGCTGGCCACCGCGGCAGGCGTCGCGAGTGCGGCGTCGACCGCCGCTGCCGCCGCCTCCGCGCTGTCGGGCGGCAAGGCGGTATCCGCGCGCTTCACGATATGCGGCCATGCCAAGCGGATCGACTGCATGGTCGACGGCGACACCTTCTGGATGGCGGGGACCAAGATCCGCATCGCCGACATCGACACGCCCGAAACCCATCCGCCCCGTTGCGCGTCCGAAGCCCGCGCCGGCAAGGCCGCCACGCTCAAGATGCAGGCGCTGCTAAACGCCGGCCCCTTCACGCTGGTCCCGATCAAGCGCGACGTCGATCGCTATGGCCGCAAACTGCGCATCGTCGAGCGTGACGGGAAATCGCTCGGCGAGGCGCTGGTACGGACCGGGCTCGCGCGGCGTTATGGTGGGGGCAAGCGCGCGCCCTGGTGTCGAACCGGCTGGTTCTGACGGGACGGCGCAGCGGCCTCCCGGCGATCATCCTCGTTTCGGTTACCGACCTCGCCTTCCGGGAAAAGCGGTTTCCCTCTCTCCGTCCGTCATGGTGCGGACGGCTCGCTTAGTCGAAGTGCTTGCGCTCGATCGTGATCCGCTTGTCCTGACAGAACCCGCAGTCCTTGCCGACGAAGCGCGCGGCGGCAGTGCGGTCGTTCTTCAGCCGCCAGTCCAGCCAGGCGGTCACGACCTCTGCCGCGATGCCGCCATGCGGCTGCATGTAGGTGCCGCCATGACCCACCGGTATGTTGACCAGCACCGCGGGGATATGGTCGATCCGCTGGAAATCGTCGGTACCGTTCGCGACCGCGATGTCGGTCGGGCCGCCCAGGACATAGAGGATCGAGCCGTGCAGCGTCTTCAGCAACGCCTTGTCGGACACCACGCCGCCGATCGGGTTCGCGTCCTCGGGAAAGAAGCCGCTGTTCATGATCACCGCGGTGGTCACGCGTGGGTCCTGCGCCGCCGATAATGCCTGCAAGCCGCCGCAACTCCAGCCGGACGCCGCGATCTCGGTGGTGGCGATCCTGTTTTTGAACGGACTGCCGGCGCGGGCATTCTCGCGCTGTGCCCAGTCGATCGCGTCGGTCAGCGCGCGTGTCGGCGTTGCCGAGGTCAGCTTCGTGCCGGGGGCGGGGGTTGGGCCGGGTTTGGTGGCGGCGTCGGACTTCGGCTTGGGGATCGTGCCCGACGCGATGACGAGATAGCCGTGCGAGGCGATCTCCAGCAGGTGGTTGCGCGAACTCGTCCCGTCCGCGCTGCAGCCGCCATTGCCGAAGACGTAGATCCCGAGCTTGGCCCGACCCAGCGCACCAAGGTCCGCCGGGCGGTAGACGACATGGTCGGACAGGTCCGGTCGTTCCTCGAAGATCGCGGGGTACGTGCCCGACCCGCGTTCCCGTGGCGCTGGTTGCGCCACCGCGCCGTCAACGGTGCGCGCGATCGCGGGCGAACCCAGCATCATGCCGGCAATCAGAAGGGCGAGAGCGCGCATGCTGGATCTCCGTATTGGTAGGCGGGGGGCGTCAGAACGAGAAGCGGACGCCGACACGGTAGATGCGCCCGACGATGTCGTACAACGCCGGGTTAGCGCTCTGCGGCGAGGCGGCCGGGTCGTGATCGAAGACGTTGTCGACCTTGAAATACCCGGACACCTGTTTGGTGATGGTATACGTTCCGCCGACGTCGAGATAGAAGGCGCCGGGCATGAAGTTGCGGTCGATCGTCGGCGCGGTCGTGGTCGATTTGGGGCAGGTTCCGGGCGCGCAGACGACGTACTGGTTGCCGTAATTGCCGTCGCTGAACCAGCGTTCCTGTACCGTCAGGCTGAAGCGGTCGTTGCTGAATGCCTGGACCGCGAGCAACTTCCAGCGCGGGGTGGCGCCGAGGTTGACGCCGGCGCCGTCGGTCGGAATCGTCCCCGGCAGGCCGGTATCCGTGACGAACTTCCGGATGTGCGTCGCCAGGCCGCGGAGCGTGAACGTCCCGTCCACACCGAGCGGGCGCCGCCACCGATAGCTTGCCTCGATATCGAAGCCGTCGGTCTTGATCGAGGCGAGGTTGAACGCCTGCGTGTTGATGAAATTGGGGCCGGCGGTGTTGTTCAAATTATACGCGCTGCACGTTTCGGGCAGGATGTTGCGGAAGCACAGGTCGACGATCTGGGCCGCGCCGAGGCTGGAGATCACGTCGGTGACCTTGATATTATAGTAATCGACCGAAGCGCTGAACCCCGGCAGCCAGGACGGGTTGGCGTATACCGCGCCGACCTCCGTATTTCGCGCGATCTCGGGCGTGAGTGTCGGGTTGCCGATCGCGTTCTGGATGGCCACGACGTTGACGTTGCGCGCAGGGTCGAGAAAGTTCGGCAGCGTGGTCGTCACCGGTGCGGCGAACAGCTCGGACAGATTGGGTGCGCGAACGTCGCGCGAGGTGACGCCGCGCAGGCGAAGTCCGTTGAGCGGCGTCTCCCATGTCCCGCCGATCTTCCACGTCCAGACCCGGCCCGACGTGCTGTAGTCGGTGATGCGTGCCGCGCCGTTGACGTTGGCCCTGCCCATCATGTCCCACTTGAAGAGTGGGACGTCGAGCTCGAGGAACGCTTCCTTGACGTCGTAGGCGCCGGTGCCGTTCTTGTAGTTGCCGGCATACCAGTTGTTGCCCGCGGTTAGCAGCGTCGGGTCGGCGGGGTATTCGCTGGTATAGGGACTGAGCGCGGAGACGCCGGCGCCGTATGCATCGGCGCGGACCTTGTAGAATTCCTTGCGATATTCACCGCCGAACGCGACCGACAGGGGACCCGCCCAGAGTTCGACGGGGGTGCCGGAGAAGGCGAGGCTCGCGACGTCCTGCGTCAAGTGGAGGCGCTGGATCGGACCGTTCTCGGGCTGGACGTAGCGGCGTGCCGACTCCGATGGCGTCGCGCCGCCGATGATATTGAGCGGGATACAGCCATTGGCGCGCGCGACCGGATTGGCGCAGACTATGGCGCCGTTGAGCGTGATCGCCTGGATCGCCTGGTTGAAATGCGGCGTGAGGACGATGTCGTCGACGTCGATCGCGGTATCGGTGATGCCGCGCTCGTAATAGGCGTCATAGGTCCAGGGCGAACCACCGAGATCGAACTTGCCCTTCAGGCCACCTACGACACGGTATTGGCGGCGATCGGTATGAACGATGGTGTTCGGCAGGATCGCGACGCTGGCGCCGAACTGGAAGTCCGTGATCCCCGCGGTCGCGCACGCCGCCTGGATCGAGGCCGGGACGAACGGGTTCGCGCACTGCAGCCTTAGGCCGGGTCGGTTGGCGCCGTTGGTCGGCTGGTTATGAGTCTTCACCTGGCCGACATTGACGCTGACATAGACTTCGTTGTCGGTCGCGAAATCATAGCCGATACGCCCATAGCTATCGAGGCGCTGGATCGCCGACTGCAAGGTGCGGCCGGTATCGATGTTCCCCGACAGGTCGCCGCCGACGCAGAAGCCGGGCAGGCAGCCTCGGACCGCGCCGGAATTGTCGCGGGCCGGCACGCCGTTCGAGCCATATTGGAACTGGAAGGGGCGGCCGCTCTGGTCGAACGCCGTGCCCTGCAGCGGACCGGCGGTGATGAGGCCGTATTTCGTGAAGTTATACGGCTGGGCGAAATCGCGCAGGACGTATTGCGGCGATCCGTCGTCGACTACGTTGCGGTTGATCATCGTCGTCTGCGTGAACCAGTCGCGACCACCGGCGAGGTCGGTGCCGAAATCGCCGGGGCCGACACCTGCTTCCTTGGCATATTCGCCGCTGACGACGAGGTGCAGTCGATCGTTCAGGTAGCTCCGTCCCGCGGCAAGCTGGACCAGCCCCTGGCCGTCGTCGCCGTAGTTGGTGATGCCGCCCTGGACGTTGCCCCTTGAAGCCCTGGAAATGCGTGTCGGTGATGAAGTTGACGACGCCGCCGACCGCGTCCGATCCATAGGACGCCGACGCGCCGCCGTTGACGATGTCGACTCGCTTGATCAGCAATTGCGGGAGCAGGCTGACGTCGGTGACGCCGGTATAATAGGCGCCGACGACACGCTGGCCGTCGACCAGGGTGAGCGTGCGGATCGTGCCCAGGCCGCGGAGCGAGAACGAACTCAGGCCCTGCTGGCCGCTCGACGTGCTGAACGTGTTGGTCGTCGAGCCGCTCGATCCCTGCAACGACGGCAGCTGCGCGATCGTCGTGAAGACGTTGGGCTGCGCGTTGTTCTGGATATCGGCTTCGCTGATGACCGTGGTCGGCGTCGGGGCGGTAAAGCCGCTCGACTGGATCCGGGAGCCGGTGACGATGATGTCGGCGGTTCTGACGGCCTCGGGTTCGGCGGCCTTGGGCGTCTCGGCGACCGGCTCTGGGGCGGCGGCGGTGTCCGTGGTTTGCGCTGGGGCGGCCTGCGCGAAAGACGGCGCTGCGTATAGCGAGAGGATGAGCGCGGCGATGCTGCTCGATCCGGCGATGAGGGTGCGCCGTTGCCGTGTAGTCGGACTGGAAACGGTAGAAACCGATCGTGCCGCTGTTGTTAAACGCGATGTCTCTTGCGCCCAAACGCTGGCGCGGACGTGAGCCGACAGAGTCGTGATTCTGGAAACCATTGCATCCTACCCCCTTTTTCGGCGCGCCGATTTACCAGCGTTCCTGCCACGTCATCCCGCAACTCGATGTTGCTGTTTGATAACGTTACCACGCAACAATGCGTCGACATCGTTGAGGAGTCAATACTCATACTATCGGTGGCGTGGAGTGAGGTCGTCGACGTCCGCAGAAACGGCGGATGGCGTTAAGGCGTGGCGTCGTCCTGTGGCGGCGACGTGGACTGTCGCTTGACGATTTCGTGGTCCAGCACCCGGTCGGCGCGCTTGGCGGGTGTTCTCGGCGGCGTGGCGATCTCCGCGACCAGAAGGCCGAGCGCTTCCGCGGCGAGTCGGCGGACCGGCTGATGTACCGTGGTCAGCGGCGGCCACAGCATCACGGCGGCGGTGGTATCGTCGAACCCGACGACCGTCAGTTCGCGGGGTACATCGAGCTGTCGCCGATGCGCGACCGACACGACGGCGGCGGCCATGTCGTCGTTGCTGGCGAAGATCGCGGTGGGGGGCGGATCGGCCTGGAGCAACTGGTCGCCGGCGGCGAGTCCCGAGGCAAAGCTGAAATCGCCCTGCGCGATCGTCGCACGAACGCCCGGATGTTCGCGCACCGCGGCATAGAAGCCGTCGAGCCGCTTGAGACTGGCGACCTGGTCGGGGTTGCCGACGACGAACCCGAGCCGGCGATGACCCATCGCGATCAGCTCGCGCGTCATCTCGTACGCGGCGAGGCGATCGTCGATACGGACGCAGATCACGTTGTCGACATCGTGCGCGCCGACCGCCGCCACCGGCACGCGCGCCTTGCGCAACACGTCGAGGACCGCCGCGGATTCGCTTAACGGCGGCGCGCAGATCATGCCGGAGATGCCCGTTGCGACCAGATTTTCCAGCGCGGCGGGGCTCGGCGGACGACCGTCCTCGCCCTTCAGCAGGATCAGCCGTGCGCCGCGGATCGAGGCCTCCTCGAACACGCCGGTGAGGAAATCGCTCATGAACGCGGCGCTCGGGTTGGCGTAGATCACGCCGATCTTGAGTTCGGTGGACGTGACCAGGCTGCGCGCGGCGAGGTTCGGCGTGTAGCCCAGTGCGTCGATCGCATCCTGGACGCTGGCGCGGGTGGTCGGATCGACGCTGGCGCGGCCGTTGATGACGCGCGACACGGTCATCGGCGATACCCCGGCCTGCGCGGCGACATCGATGATCGTCGGGCTGCGCGAGCGCCGAGCGCGTTCCTTCACACCGATCCCTTCAACCCCGCCCGACGACCGTCACGTCGAGCCCCTCAATACGAACCATACACGTCGAAGCGACCTAGACCTTTGGCCCCGCGATGCAAGTTGGTCGGATCTCGACCAGAGTATGCCGACACGCCGAACGTCCATGTTGACGTTATCATTAGTCTGCGTAATCTATCTGGAAATGCGCTGCGACGTCGGAATCGAACCGGCGCGTCGCGATCATCGCCGGAATGGCGAGCACGCACAAAAGGGGAGAGGTCGATGAAACCGGTCGTCGCAGCGTTTGTCCTGTTTGCGGGTCAAGCCACGGTTTTCGTCTCGGCCGAGGCGCAACAGGCTCAGCCTGTTGCCGTCCGGATCGACGCAACGGCGCGATCTGCGGCCGTCACACCCTATGAATACGGCATGTTTATCGAACCGATCGGCGGACTCGTCGCGCGGACGCTGTGGGCAGAGATGCTCGACGACCGCAAATTCTATTACCCGATAGGTCCTGCGGCGAGCGACGCGCCGCCACCGGTCAATGCCGAAGGGCGGCCCGGTGTCGTCTACCGCAAATGGCGCCCGATCGGCGGCGACGCGGCCGTCAAGATGGACACGCAGCATCCGTACGTCGGCACGCAGAGCGCGCGGATCGCAGTGTCCCCCGACCATGTCACCGGCATCGGCCAAAGCGGGATCGAGGTCGTCCGCGACCGGCGGTATGTCGGCAAGCTCAGGCTGAGTGGCGAGCCAGGCGTGTCGGTGTCGGTGACGTTGGTCTGGGGCGATCGACCGCAGGACCGGCAGGTCGTGTCGTTGCCGACCCCGGGCGCGGACTGGAGCGAGGCCAGCTTTGCGTTCACGCCGACCGCGGCGGCGACCGATGCGCGGCTGGAGATCACTGGCACCGGCCACTCCACCGGTACGGCCGTTTTTCGGGTCGGCGTGGTGTCGCTGATGCCGGCGGACAACGTCAATGGCTGGCGTGCGGATACGACCGCGATCGCGAAGTCGCTGAACTCGGGCTTCTGGCGCCTGCCTGGCGGAAACTTCCTGTCCGACTGGGACTGGCACGAGGCGATCGGGCCCCGCGATGCACGCCCGCCGATGTTCGATCACGCCTGGAGCGCGATGCAGCCGAACGATCTCGGCATGGACGAATGGATGGACCTGACGCGTATCCTGGGCGTCGAACCCTATGTTACGGTCAATGCCGGGCTGGGCGATGCGAACTCGGCGGCGGAGGAAGTCGAATATCTCAACGGTGCGGCGACCTCCGAATGGGGCGCCAAGCGGGCGGCGAACGGTCATCCCGAGCCATATCGCGTCAAATGGTGGAACATCGGCAACGAACCGTTCGGCTGGTGGCAGATCGGCAAGACCTCGCTCGATTACTTCATGATCAAGCACAACGAATTCGCGAAGGCGATGCGCGCGAAGGACCCTTCGATAACGCTGATCGCATCGGGCGCGATGCCCGACCAGTTGCATCCGAAGGGCGTGCAACAGAACTCGTCGATCGAGAGCATCCAGGCGAAGTTCGGTACCGAGGAGGACTGGACCGGCGGCTTCTTCGCCAAGGCATGGGGTAATTTCGACGGCATCACCGAGCATTGGTATGATCGCGCGGAGAAGCGACCCGAAGCGCCGGCCGCCGACGAGCTTATCGAGTTCGTCCGTTCGCCCTCGAACCATGTCCGCATGGAAGCGGAGGAATGGGCGATCTACGAGACGAAGTTCCCCAAGATCCGCGCTGCCAAGACGTTCCTGTCGATCGACGAATACGCGTACATGGCGGGGCCGCCGACGCTGAAATCCTCGCTGGCTTATGCGATGGTATTCCAGGAGATGCTCCGCCACACCGATTTCCTGACGATGTCGGCGTTCACGACCGGCGTGTCGACGATGGACATCTCGCCATCCGCCGCGACCCTCAACGCCACTGGCACCGTGTTCAAACTGTACGGCGAGAATTTCGGCGCCGGGACGGTTCCGCTGAAAGTCGATGGCGATGTACCGCAACCAGAGCCGAAGTATCCGGTCGGCCATGCGCATCCCAAGGTGCGCGCGGGCAGCCCGACCTATCCGCTCGACGTGATCGCGGGACTGTCGCCGGACGGCACCAAACTGCGCCTCGCAGTGGTGAACGCGACGTTCCAGCCGCAGCGACTGAACCTTGCGCTTTCCGGCATGAGGCTGCGCGGCGGCGGCAGGCGCTGGGTCATGACCGGCAAGACGGTGGAGGCGGCGAACACCATTGCGTCCCCGAATGGCGTGACGATCGTCGAAAGCAAGGTGGCGGAGACACGCACCGTGATGGTACCGGCGATCTCCGCGGCGATCTACGAATTGCCGATCGCGGCGGCGCACTGAGCCGGACCGCGACCGCGCCGCGCGTGGCTACAGTTGCTCTCGACCGCATTTCGACGCGTTTTTGCAGCAGCAATGCTTGCCTAAGACGAGCGTCGGCGGCTACCACGCGATGATAACGTTACCGAGGGGGTGAGGGTGCGGCGCTTCAGGAATATCCGCTGGACCATCATCGGCCTGTTCGTGGTGGCGATGGTCATCAACTATCTCGCGCGCAGCGTGCTCGGCGTCGCGGCGCCGGCGATCATGGCCGAGCAGCATATCAGCGCCGCCGAATATTCCTGGATCACCGGCGCATTCCAGATCGGCATCATGTTCCAGCCGCTCGCCGGCTATGTGCTCGACGTCGTAGGGCTGAAGATCGGCTTCACGCTGTTCGTCGCGATCTGGTCGCTGATCACGATGGCGCATGGACTGGCGACGGGCTGGATGGGGTTTGCCGGCCTGCGCGGCGCGCTGGGGTTGGTCGAGGGATCGGCGCAGCCGGCGGGTATGAAGCTGGTCGCCGAATGGTTTCCGGCCCGCGAGCGCGGCGTCGCGGGCGGCATCTATCAGATCGGAGCCTCGTTCGGCGCGGTGTTCGCGCCGCCGCTGGTGGCCTGGGCGGTGCTCAACCATAGCTGGCGGGCGGCCTTCTTCATCGCCGGCGCGCTCGGGCTGGTGTGGGTGATCGCCTGGCTGTTCTGGTATGCGCCGCCCGCAAAACATCGTCGACTGTCGCCGGCGGAACGCACGCTGATCGTCGAAGGACAGGAGGCATCGCTCGCCACGCATCGCAAGCGTCCGCCGCTCGGCGAACTGCTGCGGCGTCGTAACCTGTGGGCGATCGCGGCGGCGCGGTTCCTCGCCGATCCGGTGTGGGGCATGCTGTCGTTCTGGATGCCGCTATACCTCGTGCAGGTGCGCCATTTCGATCTCGGCCAGATCGCGATGTTCGCGTGGCTGCCGTTCCTGGCGGCGGACCTCGGATGCTTGTTCGGGCCGATCGTGGTGGCGTGGCTGCAACGGCGCGGGGTCGACCTGATCGATGCGCGGCGTGGCGCCTTCACGGTGGGTGCGGTGCTGATGACGGGGATGATGTTCGTCGGCACGGTGACCAGCCCGATCGCGGCGATCGCACTGCTGTGCCTTGGCGGCTTTGCGCACCAGACGCTGTCGGTGACGGTCATCACGCTGTCGTCGGACCTGTTCCCGCAGGACCAGGTCGCGACCGCGACGGGTATGTCGGGCACCGCCGCCAATCTCGGCGTCCTGATCTTCACGCTGGTGCTCGGCTCGATGGTCGCGGAGGTCGGCTACCAGCCGTTCTTCATTCTGCTCGGACTGCTCGACCTGGTCGGCGCCGCACTCCTCTGGGTCCTGATACGAAAGCCCGCATGACTATTCGCAACCCGATCCTTCCCGGCTTCAATCCGGACCCGTCGATCGTCCGCGTCGGCGACGATTATTACGTCGCAACCTCGACCTTCGAATGGTATCCGGGCGTCCAGATCCACCATTCGCGCGACCTCGCGAACTGGCGGCTGGCAGCGCGGCCGCTCAACCGCGCGAGCCAGCTGGACATGCGCGGCAACCCGGATTCGTGCGGAGTATGGGCGCCGGACCTGAGCCATGCGAACGGCCGGTTCCACCTGATCTACACCGACGTGAAGCGCTACGGCCAGACCACGATCGACGGTGCGCGCGGGGCGTCGCTGCGCGATTTCCATAATTACTGGGTCACGGCGGAGCATATCGACGGGCCGTGGTCCGATCCCGTCCATCTTAACAGCAGCGGCTTCGACCCGGCGCTGTTCCACGACGATGACGGGCGGAGCTGGCTGCTCAACATGCTGTGGGACCACCGGCCGGGCGGGCGTCGCTTTGCCGGGATCGTCGCGCAGGAGATCGACCTCGCGACGGGCGACATGCTCGGCGACCGTCGCATGATCTTCGAGGGCACGTCGCTTGGCTTCACCGAGGGCCCGCACCTCTACAAGCGCGACGACTGGTATCACCTGCTGGTCGCGGAAGGCGGCACCGAGCGCAACCATGCCGTCGTGATGGCGCGGGCACGGTCGCTGTTCGGCCCGTATGAGGTGCATCCGGATGGCCCGGTACTGACCGCGGCGGGCAAGCAGGGCGTACAGTTGCAGCGGACAGGGCACGGCGATCTGGTCGAGACGCCGACCGGCGAAACCTGGATGGTGTATCTATGCGGGCGGCCGCTGCCCGTCAGTGATCGGTGCGTGTTGGGCCGCGAGACCGCGATCCAACCGATGCGATGGGGCGAGGATGGCTGGCTGCGGACGCTTGACGGCGACGCGAGTCCCGCGCTGGTCGTGGAGGATGGCACGGCGTCAGCCGCGCCCGAACCGCGACGCGAGCGCAGCGTGTTCGATACCGCGACGTTGCCCGAGGCTTTCCAGTGGCTGCGTACTCCGGATGCCGACCGGTTGTTCAGCCTGACCGCGCGGCCCGGTTATCTGCGCCTCTACGGCCGCGAGACGATCGGCAGCCACTTCACGCAGTCGCTGGTCGCGCGCCGGCAGCAGGCGTTCGCCTACGCCGCCGAGACGCTCGTGACGTTCGAACCGCGTCACTTCCAGCAGGCGGCGGGGCTGGTCTGCTACTATAATTCGACGAAGTTCCATTATATGCACGTCACCGCCGACGACGATGGCCGGCGCGTGCTGCAGGTACTGTCGGCGATCCCGACCCCGCTCGGCAGCAGCGTGATCACCCAGCCGATCGCGATCGACGCGGGACCGATCGGACTGCGGGTCGAGGTGGATCACGAAAGCCTTCGCTTCGGATACCGGTGTGCGGGATCGAGCGCGTGGACCTGGCTAGCCGAACGGTTCAACGCGAGTATCCTGTCGGACGAGGCGACCCTGCCGGGCCTGCCCAACTTCACCGGTGCCTTTGTCGGGGTGGCCTGCCAGGATATGTCGGGCGCAGGTGAACCGGCCGATTTCAGCTATTTCGAGTATGTCGAAGCCGGCGGCGACTGAGCGGACTGAACGCGGCGTCGATCCGCGTTCAGTCCGTGACCACTAGCCCAGCCTTATGCCGCGATCTTCAAGTCCTGCATCACGTCGGCGGTGATCGAGAGGCTCCGCTTGCGGGCTTCGTGGTCGTAGATCGCGCTGGTCACCATGACCTCGTCGACGCCGGTCCGCTCGACGAACGCCGCGATGCCGCGGGCGACCTTGGCCGGGCTGCCGACCGCCGAGCATTGCAGGACGTGGTCGAGGATCTGGTTGCCCTGCGCGCCGAGCGACTCGCGGTAGCCGGCGAGGGGGGGCTTCATCTTTCCGGGGTTGCCGGTGCGCAGTGCAACGAACGACTGCTGCTGCGAGGTGGCGAGCAGTTCGGCTTCCGCATCGGTGTCGGCTGCGAAGACGTTGAAGCCGGCCATGACGTGGGGCTTGGCGAGGCGTGCCGAGGGGCGGAAATCGCGGCGGTAGATTGCGAGCGCGGCATCGAGCGCATCGGGGGCGAAGTGCGAGGCGAACGCGTAGGGGAGGCCAAGCGCGGCCGCCAACTGCGCGCCGAACGTGCTGGAGCCAAGGATCCACATCTCGACGTCCGCGCCTGCGCCCGGGGTCGCGACGATGCCGGTCTGGCCGTCGTTGGCGAAGTAGCTTTGCAGCTCCATCACGTCCTGCGGGAAGGCGTTGGCGTCGGTTTCCAGCGTGCGGCGCATCGCGCGCGCGACGCGTTGGTCGGAACCGGGTGCGCGGCCGAGGCCGAGATCGATGCGGCCTGGGAAGAGCGCGTCGAGCGTGCCGAACTGCTCGGCGATCACCAGCGGAGCGTGGTTGGGGAGCATGATGCCGCCCGAGCCTACGCGGATGGTCTTCGTGGCGGCGGCGATGTGCGCGATCACGACGGCGGTCGCGGCCGACGCGATGCCGGTCATGCCGTGATGTTCGGCGACCCAGTAGCGCTGGAACCCGACGCTCTCGGCGTGCCGCGCGAGGTCGGCCGCGTTGGCGAGCGATTGGGAGACGGTGCCGCCTTCGATGACGGGGACCAGATCGAGCAGGGAATAGCGTGTCATGCGGCAGAGATAGGTACCGAGCGGTAGCTTATCCAGCTTTTTGATGAATTGACCTATAATCCTCCCCCGCAAGGGGGAGGTGGCGCCGAAGGCGACGGAGGGGGAGGACACGGAGCAGAGGTTTCCCTTTCCTCCCCCTCCGTCTGGCAAGCGCCAGCCACCTCCCCCTGGCGGGGGAGGATCGCCGCTGCTTTCCTCAGAAGCCCAGGCTGTAGCGCATCGCCATGCCGTAATCGTTCGGCAACGCCGCGAAATTGCCCGGGTCGCGGCGGAAGAACAGGTTCGTATCCAGGCCGCCGCCGAGGGCGGGGACGCCGTAGCGTAGTTCTACGTCGAGTTCGCGGCCTTGCGGGGCGAGGTTGAGGCGTTGGGTGGTCCAGTTGGTGACGGTACCGGACGTGTAATCGTAATAGGTCGGGAGGCCGAGGTCGATGCCGCCGCGCGCGACCCGCAACGGTTGCGCGACGCGGAGGCCGAGCGTGTCATGGCCGAACACACCGTCCTTGCCGATGTCTGCCGCGAAGGCGTTAGTGCGGACGAGGCCGTCGCCGCTGAGACCGCCGCGTACCGCCGCGCGGGTTCGGCCCTGGCGCATCGATCCGCCGATGCTCCAGCCGCTCCCCGCATCGAACCGCGCCTTGGTGTCCACGAACCACGTTGCGGCGCGCGTCCCGCCGAGGGCTGCGTCGAAGCGCGCGCCGAGGACGGTGTCGCGCTCGTCCATCCGCGTCGCGGCGACCATCGTCGAGAGCGCGCCGAAGCGTCGGTCGACTGCAAGCGAGACGCGATTGTAGCCCGAGCGTTGCCAGCGGTCGCGCAGGCGAAGGTCGCTGTCACGCTGCGTCACGACGTCGCCATTCTCGATTCCGAAGGTGAAGCCGAACCCGCCGAAGCTCTGCCGCATCGCGCTCGATGCCCGCGTGGTGCTGTCGAAGCCTATGCCGCCGGGGTTGGCGATCAGGAAGGCGGGTTCGGACTGGCCCGACAACTGCGCACTGAGCGCGCTCGATCCTTGTGCGAAGCCGAACCCGAACGACAGCGTGCTGCCGAGCTTCTGCGTCACCATCCCGGCGATCGCGCGCGCGCTGATCGCGTCGGAGCTCGACAACGAGGTGCGATCGAGCGCGATGTCGCCGTTCGCGCGCGGTGCGAGCGTCATCGAGACGGTCATGCCGCCCTGCGCCAAAGCGACCGTGCGGAATCGTGACTGGAGCGCGCTGCCGAGCGAGCGTTCGGGGCTGCGGCGCGCGATCGTCTTGGCGAGGTCGATCGCGAACGCGCGGCTGTAGCCGTCGAGGATCACCGCGCCGAGTTCGCCTTGGGTTGCGTCGCCCATCGGCGCGGACAGGCTGGCGTTGCTGATCGTAGACACGACCGCTTTCGATCCCGCGATCGAGGTCGTGCCGAGGGGCTGGAATGCGCGCGTCAGGTCGAGCACGCCATTACCGTAGACCGCGTCGACTCCGGGCGCGCCGGCATCGCGCGCGCTGCGAAACAGGATGTCGACGATCTGCGCGCCGGTCAGGTTGGGGAAGGCCTGCGCCAGCAACGCCACCGCGCCGGAAATCTGCGGCGCGGCGAACGACGTGCCCGACCAGAGATAGGCGGTGTCGGTCGCGTCGGGCGCACGGACGCTTTCGCCGACCGCGGTGAGGAAGTGCGCGGCGCCGGTGCCCGCGCGGTCGCTGAAGGTGGAGATTCCGTCGCTCGCGCCGACCGAGCCGGCGATGATCACCTGGTTGCGGCCCTGCGCTTCGCCAGCGACGTTGGTGAACGGATCGGGGTTGACCGAACCGTCATTGCCCGCGGCGATTACGACGACCAGCCCGGCAGCAGTCGCGCGGCCGATCGCATCCTTCAAGCTCTGCGGCATCTCGGAGCCGCCGAGCGAGATGTTGACGACCTTCGCACCGGCCGTGCGGGCCGCATCGACCCCGCGGGTGATCGCGTCGGTGCCGAACTTGCAGCCCGAATCGTCGTCGTCCTTGCTCGCGGTGGCGCAAGTACCGGGGCGGTCGGCGCGGAGGACGATCAGCGTTGCGTCGAACGCCACGCCGTGCGAGCCCGCGCCATTCCTACGGCCCGCCAGCGTGAAGGCGACCGCGGTGCCGTGGCCGCCTTCGTCGTCAATCGAGCTATTGCCGGCGACGTCCTGCGAGGCGGACGAAACGCGGGTGCCGAACTCCTGGCTTTGCAGGTCGATGCCGCTGTCGATCACGCCAACGCCGATCCCCCTGCCGGTCGCGCCGACATTGTAGGCGGCCAGCGCGTTCATCGAGACCGCGCCGACGGTCGCACGATATTCGCTGGTGTCGTTGCTGGACGGTGTCGGGGTCGGGGTCGGCGCGGGAGTCGGAGCAGGGGAGGGCGCTGGTGTCGGAAGCGGTGTCGGCGTCGGGGTGGAAACCGTGGGAGGGGCCGGCGTGCTGTTGATGCCACCACCGCCGCCGCCTCCACAGGCGGCGAGGAGCAGGCCACTTGCCACCGCCGCCGTTCTCAGCAGCCCCGCCTTCGTGCCGCGCATTCATCCCGCCCTTTTGTGATTTTCCGTAACATACTGGAATGCAAAGCCTTACGCGATCGTAAACATCGGTCCTGAAGGTCGGCAGTGTCGCACCCCGCTTGTCGCCGCGTGTCGCGGTCCGTAGAGGTTCCGGCCGATGCTTGCCCGCCTTGACCCCCGCCTCGACCATGTCCGCAACTGGATCTTCGATCTCGACAACACGCTGTACCCGGCGAGCGCGGACCTGTTCGCGCAGGTCGATGCGCGGATGACCGGGTTCATCCAGGACCTCCTCGGGTTGGAGCATGACGAGGCGCGGCGCGTGCAAAAGGGGTATTTCCACAATCACGGCACGACGCTGTCGGGGCTGATGGCCGAGCATCAGGTCGATCCGCATGCGTTCCTGGCGCATGTCCACGACATCGAGATGGACGTGATCGAGCATGACGCACCGCTGGTCGCCGCGATCGCCAAGCTGCCGGGGCGCAAGCTCGTCTTCACCAATGGCGATACGCCGTATGCGACGCGGATCCTGGAGCGGCTCGGGCTGAGCGAGAGCTTCGAGGCGATCCACGACATCCATGCGATGAACTTGATGCCGAAGCCGCATGCGTCGGCCTATGCCGGGTTCTGCGCGGCGTTCGACATCGATCCGCGGGAGTCGCTGTTCGCGGACGACATGGCGCGCAACCTGACGCCGGCCAAGGCGATCGGGATGACCACCGTGTGGATCGACAACGGCTCCGAGCAGTCGCCCGATGCGGCGCGCGATCACATCGATTTTACCGTGCCGGTGCTTGCGCCGTGGCTCGAAACCATCCTGGAGACATCATGACCTTGCAGACCATCATCGACGCCGCCTGGGACGATCGCGCCAACCTCGGCCTGGATACCAAGGGCGAAGTGCGCGACGCCGTCGAGTCCGCGCTGGCGATGCTGGATGCCGGCACCGCGCGCGTTGCCGAGCCGACCGCGGATGGCTGGCAGGTCAACCAGTGGTTGAAGAAGGCGGTGCTGCTGTCGTTTCGCCTCAACGACAATGTCGTGATCGACGGCGGTTCGGCGGGGTCCCCGGGGTTCGACAAGGTGCCGTCGAAGTTCTCGAGCTGGGGTGAAGCGGAGTTCCGTTCGGCGGGCATCCGCGTCGTTCCCGGTGCGGTCGCTCGCCGCGGGAGCTTCATCGCCAAGGGTGCGATCCTGATGCCGAGCTTCGTCAACATCGGCGCGTATGTCGGCGAGGGGACGATGGTCGACGCCTGGGCGACGGTCGGGTCGTGCGCGCAGATCGGCAAGAACGTGCATCTGTCGGGCGGCGCCGGGATCGGTGGCGTGCTCGAGCCGTTGCAGGCCGACCCCGTCATCATCGGCGATGGCGCCTTCATCGGCGCGCGTGCGGAAGTGGCCGAGGGCGTCCGCGTCGGCGAGGGTGCAGTGCTGTCGATGGGCGTGTATCTGGGCGCCTCGACCAAGATCATCGACCGCGCGACCGGCGAAGTGTTCAAGGGCGAAGTGCCGCCCTATTCCGTCGTCGTGCCGGGCTCGATCGGTGGCGGGGACGGCAAGCCGGCCTTGTACTGCGCGGTGATCGTCAAGCGTGTCGATGCGCAAACTCGTTCCAAAACCTCGATCAACGACCTGCTGAGGGACTGATCGGGTCGACAACCGGATGGCCGCTGCCTATCCGGGATGAAACATACCGAGGAGAAATATTTTGACCGCTGCCGCCAGCCAGGTTCTCGACCGCGTTCTCGTCCTCGAAATGGTCCGCGTGACCGAAGCTGCGGCGATCGCCGCGTCCACGCTCGTCGGGCGCGGCGACGAGAAGGCAGCCGATGCAGCGGCGGTCGAGGCGATGCGCGAGGCGCTCAACTCGCTGTACATGGACGGCACCGTCGTGATCGGCGAGGGCGAGCGCGACGAGGCGCCGATGCTGTTCATCGGCGAAAAGGTCGGCTCCGCGATCGGCAAGGGCCCGAAGATCGACATCGCGCTCGATCCGCTCGAAGGCACGACGATCTGCGCGACCGCGGGGCCGAACAGCCTTGCCGTGCTGGCGATCGCTGAAGAGGGTGGGCTGCTCAACGCGCCCGACGTCTACATGGACAAGATCGCGGTCGGGCCGGGTTATCCCGAGGGCATCATCGATCTCGACAAGACGCCGACCGAGAACATCAACGCGGTCGCCGCTGCCAAGGGCGTGCCGGCGCGCGACCTGATCGTGTGCGTGCTCGATCGGCCGCGTCACGAGGCGCTGATCGCCGAACTGCGTCAGGTCGGCTGCGGGATCATGCTGATCGGTGACGGCGACGTCGCCGGCGTGATCGCGACGTCCGATCCCGAGACGACCGTCGACGTGTACATGGGTTCGGGTGGTGCTCCCGAGGGCGTGCTGGCGTGTGCGGCGCTGCGCTGCGTCGGTGGGCAGTTCAAGGGACGGTTGTTGTTCCGCAACGACGACGAGCGCGGGCGTGCGGCGAAGTGGGGGATTACGGATCTCGACAAGCAGTATGACCTTTCGGAACTGGCGAAGGGCGACTGCATCTTTGCGGCGACCGGGGTTACGGATGGGTCGCTCCTGGCTGGCGTGAAGCGGAAGAAGGGCAAGATGACGACGGAGAGCGTTGTGATGCGCGCGTCGTCGGGGACGGTGCGTTGGGTCAAGGGCGAGCATCGCACCGATTGATTCGATACTGCGCTGACCAGCAGCTCAGCACCTCCCCGGCGGAGGCCGGGGCCCAGGTGGGAAGGTCGGAGTAACGGAGCGTTGTCCGTAATCAGCAACGTCCCCCAACTGGGCCCCGGCCTTCGCCGGGGTGGAGCGCCGGGTGAGGGTGGTGAACAAACCACCATGTGTCCCCGCGAAGGCGGGGACCCAGACTGGGCTCCCGCCTTTGCGGGAGAACATAAAGGCCGAGCGGTGGAACGCAGGAGGAGCGAAGTGTCGGCATGATCCTGCCCAACGTCCTCCTCCTCGTCACGATCATGAGCCTGGTCTGGTTCCTCAAGGGCGACCTCCTCGGCTACCGCCGTATCAAGCGCCTCCCCGACACCGCGTCGCGCCAGAAGACCTACCGCCTGTGGATCGCCAAGGCCGCGATCGCCTTCGTCCTGCCGGCAGTGATCGGCCTAGCCTTGCTGGGGCGCCTCGACGCGCTCGTCACCGTGCCGCCCGAGTTCGCTGCGCTCCGCACGCTCCTTCCCAGCTTCGAAGGCTACAGCCGCGCGGAACTGCTCGGGATGATCGGCGGCAGCGCGCTCGGTGGCCTGATCATCGGCGCGGTGCTTGCGACGCGGCGTAACTGGCGTATCCTCAAGACGATCGGCAATGTCGGCTCGCTGCTCCCGCGCAACCGGCCTGAGATCGCGCACGCCGTCGCCATGTCGATCGCGGCGGGCATCTCAGAGGAGCTCGCCTTCCGCCTGTTCCTGCCGCTGCTGGTCGCGCTCGTCTCCGGTAGCGCGTTCGTCGCGTTCGGTGTCGCGGTCGCGGCTTTCGGCGCGATGCATGTGTATCAGGGGCGGGCGGGCGTGATCGCGACCACGCTCGTCGGCGCGCTGATGGCGGCAGTGTATCTGATGACCGGGGAGCTGTGGCTGGCGATGGTCCTGCACGCGCTGATCGATCTCAACTCGCTGGTATTGCGGCCGATACTGACCGGAGCGTGGCGCGCGGCTTGACTTCGCGCGTGTGGATTTGTCCAATCGCGCAAACGTTCAAGGGGAAGAAAATGTCGCGCCACGCCCTCCTGCTCGCGCTCGCGGTCATGACCACGGTCCCTGCCGCCACGCTCGCGCAGACCGCGCCGCAAACCGTTACCCAGTCGCCTTTCACGTTCGAAGAGGTGATGGTGCCAATGCGCGACGGGGCGAAGTTGCAGACGGTCATCATGCGGCCGCGCGGGATGACCGGGCCGCTGCCGATCCTGCTCCAGCGAACGCCCTACGGCGTGCCGGATGCGCCGTTTCCCACCGCCGATCGCTTCGCGCCGTTGATGAAGGACGGCTATGTCTTCGTTGTCCAATCGATGCGCGGGCGATTCAAGTCGGATGGCGTATTCACGCTCTCAACCGCAGTCCACCCGGGTGATCCTAAAGCGGTCGATGAGGCGACGGATGCGTACGACACCGTCGGCTGGCTGGTGAAGAACGTTCCTGCCAACAACGGCAAGGTCGGCATGTGGGGCGTGTCGTACCCCGGTTTCGCCGCCGCCGTCGCGCTGGCGAATCCGCATCCCGCGCTGAAGGCGGTGTCTCCGCAGGCGGCGTGGATCGATTACTGGCAGTCGGACGATCTCCACCGCAACGGCGCGCTGCGGTTGAGCTATGCGACCGACTGGGTGTCGTCGTTGCAACTCGACAAGACGAAGAATTCCGACTTCGTGTATCCGAGCGATACCTACAACTATTTCCTCAAGGCTGGCTCGGCGGAGGCGATCGACCGGACCGTGTTCAAGGGGCGGGTGCCGATGTTCACGTCGCTGCTCGATCATCCCAATCATGATGCGTTCTATACTGCGCAACGCTGGACCGATTCGCTCGGCAAGACGACGGTGCCGACGCTGAACGTCGCCGGGTTCTGGGATCAGGAGGATCCATGGGGCTCGTGGCAGATCTACGCCAAGCAAAAACGCAACGATCCGAACCATCTGGCGCAGATGGTGGCGGGGCCGTGGCGGCACGGCGGGTGGCAGGGCGTGGCGGATCATCTCGGGCCGATCCCGCTTGGCACGGCGAGTGGCACGCAGTTTCAGGAGCAGATCCAGGCGCCGTTTTTCGCATACTGGCTGCACGGCAAAGGGCCGCGGCCGGACTTTGCGGCGAAGATGTTCCAGTCGGGCTCGAACGTTTGGAAGACCTATGCTGCCTGGCCTCCGACTGGTGCGAAGGCGACCGAGCTGTATTTGCATGCGGACGGCAGCCTGTCGTTCACCGCGCCGGCGGCGGGCGAGGGGTGTCGCGATTACGTGTCCGATCCGGCGAACCCGGTGCCGTTCCGCCGGCGACCGATGTCGGCGACCTATGCCAGCCCGGACTGGGCGTGGTGGGAGGCGGACGACCAGCGCTTCGTCGATCACCGGCCCGATGTGCTGGGATATGTGTCGGAGCCTCTGACTGCCGACCTGACCGTGACGGGAGGACTGTCGGCGACGTTGCAGGCGTCGACCAGCGGGACGGACAGCGATTTCGTGGTGAAGCTGATCGATGTGCTGCCCGACGATACCGAGGCGTTCGACAAGTCTCAGGCCCGGCCTGGCGATTACGCGAAGACGTTGAACGGGTATCAGTTGCCGATTGCGATGGAGGTGCGGCGCGGACGGTTCCTCGCGAGCGATACGACGCCGCAGCCGTTGGTGCCGGGCAAGGTGGTCGCGTGGGACGTGCCGCTGCGCGACCATGACCATGTGTTCAAGGCGGGGCACCGGATCATGGTGCAGATCCAGTCGAGTTGGTTCCCGATGATCGACCGCAACCCGCAGTCGTTCGTGCCGAACATCGGGCGGACGAAACCGAGCGATTACGTGAAGGCGACGCAGAAGGTTTGTGCGGGCTCGCGGGTGACGTTGCCGGTAATGCGGTAAGAAGCTTGTTCTCCCGCGAAAGCGGGAGCCCAGACTGGGTCCCCGCCTTCGCGGGGAAACATGGTTCTTCGGTTAGTTCTTCATCCGCCAGCCGGTCTTGAAGATCCAGGCGATCGCGATCAGGCATGCCGCGAGGAAGCCGGCCGTCACCGCGAGGCTCACACCGACCGCGACGTCGCCGACCCCGAAGAAGCTCCAGCGGAAGCCGCTCACCAGGTAGACGACCGGGTTGAACAAGCTGAACGTCCGCCACGGCTGGGGCAGCATGTCGATCGAGTAGAACGCACCGCCGAGGAAGGTCAGCGGCGTGATCAGCAGCGCGGGAACGAAATTCAGCTGCTCGAAGCCGTTGGCCCACACGCCGATGATGAACCCGAACAGGCTGAACGCGACCGCGGTCAGGATCAGGAACGCGATCATCGCGAACGGGTGCTCGATCCGCAGCGGCACGAAGAACGACGCGGTGGCGAGGATGATCAGCCCGAGGATCACCGACTTGGTGGTCGCGGCGCCGACATAGCCGATCACCATCTCCATCGCCGACACGGGCGCCGACAACAGCTCGTAGATCGTGCCGGTGAACTTGGGAAAGTAGATGCCGATCGATGCGTTCGAAATGCTCTGCGTGAGCAGCGACAGCATGATCAGGCCGGGGACGATGAAGCTGCCGTAACCGACGCCGCCGACCTGCTGCATCCGGCTGCCGATCGCGCCGCCGAAGACGATGAAATACAGCGAGGTGGTGAGAACGGGCGTGACGAGGCTCTGCCACAGGGTGCGCAATGCGCGCGCCATTTCGAAGCGGTAGATCGCCCAAATACCGTGAGTGTTCATGCGCGTTCCCCCACCAGGTCGACAAAGATGTCTTCGAGGCTCGATTTGCTGGTTTCGAGGTCCTTGAAGCCGATGCCGAGCTCGCTGAGCTTGCGTAGCAGCGAGGGGATGCCGGGGTGGTCCGCCTGTGCGTCGAACACGTAGCGGAGGCGTTTGCCGTCGTCTTCCAGTGACACATCCCAGTCGGCAAGGTCCGCGGGAAGCGCCGTCATCGGGTCCTGGAGCGCGATGTCGAGTTCGCGCTTGCCGAGCTTCTTCATCAGCGACGCCTTGTCGTCGACGAGGAGCAGCTTGCCCTTGTCGATGACGCCGACGCGGTCGGCCATTTCCTCGGCTTCCTCGATGTAGTGCGTTGTCAGGATGATCGTCGTGCCGCCTTCGCGCAGGCGGTGGACGAGCTTCCACATGTCGCGGCGCAGCGCCACGTCGACGCCCGCGGTGGGTTCGTCGAGGAACAGGATTTCGGGTTCGTGCGCGAGGGCTTTCGCAATCAGCACGCGGCGCTTCATCCCACCGGAGAGTTCGCGGATCTTCGCGTCGCGCTTGTCCCAGAGCGAGAGGTCGCGGAGCACCTGTTCGATGTATGCGCTGTGGCCCGAGCGGCCGAACAGGCGGCGGCTGAAGGTGACGGTGGCGAGCACCGTCTCGAACATGTCGACGTTGAGTTCCTGCGGCACTAGTCCGATCCGACTGCGCGCCTGCTTATAGTCGCGGATCGCGTCGTAGCCGGCGACCTTGATCGTGCCGGCGGACGGCGTGACGATGCCGCAGATGATGCTGATGAGCGTCGTCTTGCCGGCGCCGTTGGGGCCGAGGAGGGCGAAGATCTCGCCTTTCTGGATGTCGAGGTCGACGGGGTGGAGGGCCGTGGTGCCGCTCTTGTAGGTCTTGGTGACGCCCGCGATGGACAGGATCGGTTCGGTCATTGGCACCCCTTTTTGTGAGGGGAAGATGGGGGTGGCGGGACGTGAATGATAGGTCTTCCCTCCTCTTCTTGTTCTCCCGCGAAGGCGGGACCCCAGACTGGGTCCCCGCCTTCGCGGGGAAACAAGGAGGGGGCGTCAACCGGCGCGGGCGGCTGCTACGGCTTTCTGGAGGTCTTCTAGCGGCAACGCACCCGACAACACGCGGTCGCCGACTACCCAGCTTGGCGTGCCGGTCATGCCGAGTTTGGCGGCGGTTTCCATGTTCTTGGCGATCTCGGCGTCGGCGGTCTTGGTGAAGTTCGCCTGCGTGGTGTCTACCCCGGCCTTGCCCGCAGCGGCGGCGATCGAGGCGTCGCTGACGGGGCCGCCGGCGTAGAGCGCGTCGTGGAAGGTGGCGAACTTGCCCTGTTGCGCGGCCGCCAGGCTGGCGCGGGCGGCGATGCGGCTTTCGGCGCTGAGGATCGGGAGTTCGCGGAAGACGACGCGGACTTTCGGGTCGGCGGCGATTAGCTTGGCGATCATCGGCAGGCTCGCGCGGCAATATCCGCAATTGTAATCGAAATACTCGACGAGCGTGACGTCGCCCTTGGGGTTGCCGGCCCAGGCGCTGCCGAACGGGGTGACGATCGCGTCGCGGTTGGCGGTGACGGTCTTGCCGGACTCGCGGTCGCGCAGTTTCTCCATCGCCTCGGGGAGGATCTCGGGGTGCGCCAGGACATAGTCGTGGACGATCGATTCGACCTGCGCGCGCTCGACGCCGCCACCCTGGCGGTCATAGCCCCAGACCGCGAGGCCTCCGATGACGGCGCCCGCGACGGCAATTGCCGGGAATGTAAGTTTGCTCATTTGCGGCGCTTATACTGCTTCGGGTTGTCGTCCATCTCGTTCTGCGCGGCCATCGCGATATCCTGTGCGCGGATCCAGTCGGTGGTGTTCGCCGGGATGTTCGCGAGCGCATATTGCGCGCTCGCCGACGCGGTCCGCATGTCGCCGCCCATGCTGGCGCGCTCGGCGGTGGCGAGCGCGGCGCGCGCGGTATCGCCGGTCAGTTCGTAGACGGTGCCGAGCTGCATCCAGGCGAACGGGTTCTGGTCGTCGCGACCTACCGCGGTGCGCAACACGCGAGTCGCCTCGGGGTAGTTCGCCTTGTTCTCGGTCGCGATCAGCGCGTGGCCGAAGGTGGTGGCGATCAGCGGGTTGTTGCGCGAGCCTTCCGTGGCTTCGCGCAGGGGGACCAGCGATTCGGTCGGCTTGCCCGCCTCGAGCAGGATCTGCCCCTTGATCTCGAGGAAATACGGGTCGGTCGGCTCGGCCTTTACCAGCGCGTTGGCTTCGGCGTCGGCTTTCTCGGGGTAGCCGGCTTTGTGATACGCGTAGGCGCGGGCGTAGTGCGCGTAGATCGACTGGTTGCTGGGCGGGAAGGCCTGCAGCGTCTGGTCGGCGGGCATGACGTAGCCGGCGAGCTTGGCCTTTACACGGCGGAAGCGTTCTTCGAGCGCGGCGTCGGGTTTGTTGGCCCAGGCGGGCGAGGCTTGCAGGTCGGCGGTGAGGGTGGCGACGCGTTCGCCCGAGAGCGGGTGCGACTGCATGAACGGATCGATGTTGGCGGTGCCGAAGCGGTATTCCTGCTGCTGCAATTTCTTGAAGAAGCTGAGCATGCCGCGGCCGGAGACGTTGGCCTCGCGCAGGAATTTCGCGCCGGTCGCGTCGGCGGTCGATTCCTGGACTCGGCTGAACGAGAGGTAGCTGCCCATCGCCGCCTGCTGGCCCGCCGCCATGATGCCTGCGCCTGCCTCGCCGCTGCCGGCCGCCATCGCGGCGAGGCCGAGGACCATCGAGAGCAGGTACATGCCCATTGCCGGCTTGGTGCCGCGGTCAGCGAGGACGACATGGCCGTCGGCGATGTGGCCGAGCTCGTGCGCGATGACGCCCTGGACTTCGTTGGCGTTGTCGGCGGCTTGGATGAGCCCTGAGTGGACGTAGACGGTCTGGCCGCCGGCGACGAACGCGTTGATCGAGTCGTCGTTGATGAGGACGACCTTCACATCGCGCGTCGAGAGCCCGGCCGCCTTGATCAGCGGGTTCGACATCTCCGCGAACATGGTTTCGGTCTCGGCGTCGCGGAGGATCGACTGGGCTTGGAGGGGCGTCGTCCCGAGGAGGAGGGCGGTGGCTGCGGCGGCTACGAAGCGCTTCATATTACGGGGTATCGTCGATTGGGGGCGGGGGGGCAATGGTCGTGCGGTCGGGCGTGCGGTGGAGTGAAGTATAGGAAGTGCAGGCGCTGGGAGCGGTTTTGCGGTTCGTTGGGGGTGGGGGGGGCATTGGGGGAGGGGAGCAGGGTTTGGGTGTGTAGGACAGGGGTTTGAGGGGGGGGCGCCCTAAGAGGTTGCTGCGCCGGCTATCGGCCACTTACCCGGCTATTGGTTTCCTCCCTGGCTATCAGACCACCTCCCCGGCGGAGGCCGGGGTCCAATTGGGGGACCGAGCGAACTGAGGGTGGCGCTTCGTTATTGGCACCTTTCCAATTGGGCCCCGGCCTTCGCCGGGGTGGTGGTGGGTGGGGGGAGCTCGGCGTGCATCATCAGAGGAGCTAGAACACAAGCCCAGGGCCGCCCTTCTGTCGTGTTCACCCGCGAAGGCGGGTGCCCAGTCTGGGTCCCCGCCTTCGCGGGGATACAAGCTTTTCTCGTTCGCCACGTGAGGCATTGGGCGCTCACGGATATCGTGCTGCCGGAGGATCGCTTCCCACAAACGAAAACGGGCGCGGCCTTTCGGTCGCGCCCGTTCTTTGGTCTCGGCGTCCGGGTTTAGCCGAAGGTGCGCTGCCACCAGCCGCGGCGGGGGGCGCCGTCGGGGTCGTCGTTGGCGCCGTCGTTGGTGTCCGAGGTCGCGACGTCCTGGGGCTGGACTTCGGCCTTGGGCGGGGTGGTTGCGATCGGCTCGGCGAGGGGTTCGCTGGTCGGAGCGGCATCGCCTGCGTCGACCACGGCTGCCTTGCGCGGACGACCGCGGGGCTTGGCGACCTTGGCTGGCGCTTCCTCGACGACCGGCGCTTCCACCGCTGGCGCTTCGACCACCGCGTCCGACGCCTTGCGACGCGCACGCTTGGGCTTCGGCGCCGACGCTTCGATCGTCTCGGCGGGCGTTGCGCTCACCTCGTCCATCGTCGCCTCCGCAACCGCTTCGCGACGGCGACGACCGGGCTTCGGTGCAGCCGGCTCGGCAGCGACGGGCTCCGGAGCGATCGGCTCGGGAACCACTGGCTCCGGTGCAACCGTCTCGGCTTCCGCCTCGACCGCACGTGGCTTGCGACCACGACGAGCCTTTGGTGCTGCGTCGGCCACCGCCTCGGCGATGTTCGCCGCTGCGGCTGCCGCACGGGCACGCGGACGACGGCGCATCTTCGGACCCTCGGCGACTTCCGCGACCGGGGCTTCCTCGACGACCGGTTCGAACGCCGGTTCGTAAGGCGGCTCGGCATAGGTCGACTCGACCGGCTCATACGCTTCCGGCTCGGGAGCCTCGGCGATCAGCTGGGCATCGTCGACGCTGCTGACGGCCACCGACTGGCCGTTCTCGGCGCCCTGCTCGTTGCGACGACCGCCACGACGTCCCCGACGACCGCGACGACGACGACCTTCGCCCTCTGCGCCATTGGCCTGCTCGGATGGCGCACCAGCCGAGACCATTTCGCCACCGCCGACTTCGACGATGTCGCCCTCGACCTCGTCGATCTCCTCGACGTTGGTGTCGGCGTCCTCGAACGTGCCGTCCTCGTTGACGCCCTCTGCTGCACCTTCCTCGCCGGGACGTGCACGACCGCGACGACCGCGACGACGGCGGCGCTTCTTGCCGCCTTCACCATCCGCATCGCGAGCCTCACGCGGCGCACGCTGCTCGCCATTGCCTTCGCGGGGCTCGCGACCCCCCTCACGACGACGCGGCTGCTCGGCTTCGGCCTCCTCGACTTCCTCTTCCTCGATCTCGTCCTCGATCTCCTCGGGGAGGTCGTCTTCGTCTTCCTCTATGATCTGGACGAACTTCGGCGCGTGCGCGGGCGGTGGGCCGCTGGCCTCGACCGTCATGTGCGCGCCTTCCTCGTCCTGGCCGGGGATGATCTCGACGATCACGCCGTAGCGATCTTCGATCTCGGCGATGTCGGCACGCTTGCGGTTGAGGATGTAGACCGCGGCTTCCTGGCTCGCGCGCAGGGTGAGCAGCGAACCGCGACCGCGGGCGGCCTCGTCCTCGATCAGGCGCAATGCGGAGATGCCCGACGACGATGCGGTGCGAACCAGCCCGGTGCCTTCGCAATGCGGGCAGGCGCGGGTCGACGCTTCGAGCACGCCGGTGCGCAGGCGCTGGCGGCTCATTTCCATGAGGCCGAACGACGAGATGCGGCCGATCTGGATGCGCGCGCGATCGTTCTTGAGCGCCTCCTTCATCGCCTTCTCGACCTTACGGACGTTGGAATTGTTATCCATGTCGATGAAGTCGATGACGACGAGCCCGGCCATGTCGCGCAGGCGGAGCTGGCGGCCGATTTCCTGAGCCGCCTCGAGGTTGGTCGCGGTCGCGGTCTGCTCGATGCTGTGCTCGCGCGTCGAGCGGCCCGAGTTGATGTCGATCGAGACGAGCGCTTCGGTCGGGTTGATGACCAGGTAGCCGCCCGACTTCAGCTGGACGACGGGGTGGTACATCGCGGCAAGCTGATCCTCGACGCCGGCGCGCTGGAACAGCGGCACGGGGTCGGCGTAATGCTTGATGCGCCGCGCGTGCGTCGGCATCAGCAGGCGCATGAACTCGCGCGCCTGGCGATAGCCGTCCTCGCCCTCGACGATGACCTCTTCGATTTCCTTGTTGTAGATGTCGCGGATCGCCCGCTTGATCAGGTCGCTGTCGCCGTAGACGAGCGCGGGGGCCGATGCGTTCAGCGTGGCTTCGCGGATGCCGTCCCACAGGCGGGCGAGGTAATCGAAGTCACGCTTGATCTCGACCTTCGAGCGCTGGAGGCCCGCGGTGCGGACGATGCAGCCCATCGACGGCGGCAACTGCATGTCGGCCATGATCGTCTTGAGGCGCTTACGATCGCCCGCGTTGCTGATCTTCCGCGAGATGCCGCCGCCGTGCGACGTGTTCGGCATCAGCACGCAGTAACGACCGGCGAGCGACAGGTACGTGGTCAGCGCCGCGCCCTTGTTGCCGCGCTCCTCCTTGACGACCTGGACGAGCAGCACCTGGCGGCGATGGATCACGTCCTGGATCTTGTAGCGACGGCGCAGGTTCATGCGACGCTCGCGCAGGTCCTCGACCGCGGCATCGTCGGCGCTCGGCTTGCGCTTGCGACGGGGGGCTTCGCCCGCTTCGCCGCCTTCGAGTTCCTCGGCGACGTCGGGATCTACCCCGCCATCGTCCTCGAAGCGCTCGATGTCGTCCTCGTCGTCACCCTCTTCGTCGTCCGAATCGTAGTCGGCGCGCAGGGCGGCTTCCTCGGCGGCGTGCTCGGCTTCCTCACGGAGCAGCGCGTCGCGATCTTCCTTGGGGATCTGGTAGTAATCGGGGTGGATCTCGCTGAACGCGAGGAAGCCGTGGCGATTGCCGCCGTAATCGATGAACGCCGCCTGGAGCGACGGCTCGACCCGCGTGACCTTGGCGAGGTAGATATTGCCCTTGAGCTGCTTGCGTTCGGCACTCTCGAAATCGAATTCCTCGATCCGGTTACCCTTGACGACTGCGATCCGGGTCTCTTCCCGGTGGCGTGCGTCGATCAGCATGCGCGTTGTCATTGTAAATTCTCCGCGCGCGCGCCGGGCCTGTCGGCAGCCGTCGCGCGCTTGATGGTGGTGCGGTCGGGCACGGACGCCCGGACTCGCGGATGGTGTGCGAAACTGCCTCTGCGCGAAGTGCATGCCGCGGGAACTCTCCCTGCGGCGCCCGCACGACCGCGAGTCCGTCGGCGAAGGCCGGTCGGAGTGCGGGGCGGGGGGAATGCATCATTCGAGCGTCAACCTGAATTGCCGCGCCGGCGAGAATCCGCTGGCGGGCGTCGAGACCGGCGCGTCGCTGGTAAAATCCAGGCGACACACGGCTGTACGACAGGACTAGCACTGCATACCCGATCCCGCAACTGGCCCCGGAACCGTCGCTTTCGTGGGCGTTTCGGCTCGAATTCGGGGCAGCGAGGCGCAGACTTGCCGGGGCGGCAGAGCCTTGCCGGCAAATACATGGCAAACGGCAAATTAACCGCACTGCGCAACCGCGTCTTGTGATGCGAGGCGCTATCGCTCGCTCACAGAGATCGGATGTATCGATCAAAGGGGTGTAGCATGGGTTTTCGCTGGACCGGCGGCAGGGCCGCACGGCAAGGACGCGAGGTGTTGACGGTCATCGCCCTCATCGCCGGCTGGCTGGCGAGCGTTCCCGCCTGGGCCGCGACCGTGCAGAGCGTCGCGATCCGGGACGGGCGGATCGTCATTCGCTTCGACGAGGCGGTCGGCGATGCCGCCAGCCGCGTGCTCACCGGACCGCGCCAGATCGCCGTCGACGTGTCGGGCGCTACACCGGGCCGGGAGGTGTTGGGGCGCGGTCTGGTGACTGGTGTCACGCAGATGCGCAGCGGGCGATCGGGGATGCGGATGGTGTTCGATCTGGCCGAGCCGGCGATCGTCACCGACGGCGGGTTCGACTCCGACGGGCGGGAGCTGACGCTGGCGTTGCGCACGGTCGATTACGATCAGTTCGCGGAAGCCGGGATCGCCGGGCCGCTGAATTTCTTCCCGTTCAATTTCGGCGCAGGCTCGCGGCCCAAGTACAAGGTGTCGGTGCCGGTGCCGCCCAAGGCGCGGGGCATAAAACTGCCGCGCGTGCAGGGCGACGACACGCGGCCGCTCGTGGTGATTGATGCGGGACATGGCGGTGTCGACCCGGGCGCGATCGGGCCGAACGGGCTGCGCGAGAAGGACGTGACGCTGAAGGTCGCTAAGGCGATCCGCGACGAGTTGCTGGCGTCGGGGCGGGTGCGCGTGGCGCTGACGCGGAACGACGACCGCTATTTGATCTTGCGCGAGCGGTACGGCGTTGCTCGGCGGCTCAAGGGTGACCTGTTCATCTCGATCCATTGCGACAGCACGGGTTCCGAGAACGCGACCGGGGCGACGGCGTACACGTTGTCGGAGGTGGCGTCGGACAAGGAAGCGGCGCGGCTGGCGGCGCGCGAGAACAAGGCGGACGTGATCTCCGGCGTGAACCTCGGCGAGGCGCCCGCGGACGTGTCGTCGATCCTGATCGACCTGACGCAGCGCGAGACGATGAACGCGTCGGCGACGTTCGCGCGGCTGCTCGGGCGGGAGGCCAAGCCGTTGATGCCTTTGAAGGCGAACTTCCACCGGATGGCGTCGCTGATGGTGCTGAAGGCGCCGGACATGCCGTCGATCCTGTTCGAGACGGGGTATATCTCGAACCCGCAGGACGCGGCGTTCCTGGACAGCGAAGAGGGGCGGCACCGGATCGCGGAGAGCGTGACGCGGGCGGTCGAGGTGCATTTCGCGCGGCGGATGGCAACGCGGTAGGTTTGGGTTGCGGGTTGGGCGAGGTCAGCCCGCCCTTCCTTGTTCTCCCGCGAAGGCGGGAGCCCAGTCTGGACTCCCGCCGTCGCGGGAGAACACACTAGTGACGGTCGATACGGTTTCCTCACGCCCCACATCATGTCACAAGTCGCCCGAATTGCTTTGAGGCTGACCAGATGACCGACGCGACGCGGGGCGTAACCGACACGGGCCCCGAGACCAGCATGCGCGAACTGACGTTCCGCGGGATCGTGCTCGGCGGGATCATCACGCTGCTGTTCACTGCGGCCAACGTGTATCTCGGGCTCAAGATCGGGCTGACGTTCGCGACGTCGATCCCGGCTGCGGTCATATCCATGGCGGTGCTGCGGCTGTTCAAGGATTCGACGATCCTCGAGAACAACATCGTCCAGACGATCGCGTCCGCCGCGGGCACGCTCGCGGCGATCATCTTCGTGCTGCCCGGCCTCGTGATGATCGGCTGGTGGCAGGGCTTCCCATTCTTCACCACCGCGGCGATCACGATGTTCGGCGGCGTGCTCGGCGTGCTGTTCTCGGTGCCGCTGCGTCGTGCGCTCGTCGTCGACACCGTGCTGCCGTATCCGGAAGGCCGCGCGGCGGCGGAGGTGCTGAAGGTCGGCGCAGGTAGTCGCGAAGGCGGCGAGGAGAGTGCGCGCGGGCTCGGCATCATCGTCGCCAACGCGGTCGTCTCGGCCGGGTTCGCGATCCTGACGCAGACCAAGCTCGCCGCCGCGGAGGCCGCGACGTGGTTCCGCGTCGGTGCAGGCGCGACCGGGATCTCGGGAGGGCTGTCGTTCGCGTTGCTCGGCGCAGGGCATCTGGTCGGTATCTCGGTCGGCATGGCGATGTTCGCGGGCGTGGTGATCGGCTGGTGGATATTGCTGCCGATCCTGACCTCAGGCGGCAGCGTCACTGGGACCGCGGAGGTGATCGCCAACACCGTGTTCCGCTCGGACGTCCGCTTCTTCGGCGCTGGCGTCATCGGCGTCGCGGCGATCTGGACGTTGTTGAAGATTGCCGGGCCGGTCGTCGGCGGCGTCCGTTCGGCTCTCGCGGCGTCGGCGGCGAAGCGGGGCGGCGAAGTACTGGCTCTCGAAGAGCGCGACATTCCGATCGGGATCGTCGGGATCGGCTCGCTGGCGATGCTGGTGCCGATCGGCATCCTGCTCTGGACCGTGTTGCAGGGCGGGCCGCTGGAGGCGTCGGCGATCGGGTTGATCGCGGGGAGCCTCGTGTTCATCCTCGTCATCGGCCTCGTGATCGCGGCAGTGTGCGGGTACATGGCGGGGCTGATCGGTGCATCGAACTCGCCGGTGTCGGGGATCGGCATCCTCGCCATCCTCGCGGCGTCGATTCTGCTGGTGTCGTGGTTCGGTCGCGCGGTCGAGCCGGGGACGACGCAGGCGTTGGTCGCCTACGGGCTGATCGTGACGGGCATCGTGTTCGGGATCGCGACGATCTCGAATGATAACCTGCAGGATCTGAAGACCGGGCAGCTGGTCGGCGCGACGCCGTGGAAGCAGCAGGTGGCGTTGCTGATCGGCGTGGTGTTCGGGTCGATCGTGGTGCCGCCGGTGTTGAACCTGCTGGGGAGCACGCTCGGGTTTGCCGGTGCGCCGGGGGCGGGGCCGAATGCGCTGGCGGCACCTCAGGCGGCGTTGATCTCGGCGCTGGCGAAGGGCGTGCTGGGGGGGAACCTGAACTGGGCTATGATCGGGTATGGGGCGCTGACCGGCGTGGTCGTGATCGCGGTCGACGAACTGCTGGGCAAGGCAGGGAAGCTGCGGTTGCCGCCTCTGGGGGTTGGGCTCGGGGTGTATCTGCCGATGTCGGTGACGTTGCCGGTTACGATCGGGGCGGTCGTGGGGTTTGCGTATGATCGTTGGGCGGACCGGGCTCGGGATCCTGAGCTTGCCAAGCGGATGGGGGTGCTCACTGCGACGGGGATGATCGTCGGGGAGTCGCTGTGGGGCGTTGGCTTTGCGGGGATTGTGTATCTGACCAACAAGGAGACGCCGCTGGCGCTGGTTGGCGATGGGTTCGCGAGCGTGGCGCTGGTTGGCGGGACGCTGTTGTTCGCGGTGCTGACTTGGGTGATGTACCGGCGGACGATGGCGGCTTCGCGCTAGGCACGTGCCCTCACCCTTCCCACCCGGTAAGCGCCGGGCGGGCCCCTTCCCTCTCCCCGAGGGGAGAGGGAGTAGAGAGTTTGTTTCCCCGCGAAGGCGGGGATCCAGACTGGGCTCCCGCCTTCGCGGGAGAACAAGGAGCAGGAGATGCGCTCTGTTCTAGCGTACCACCCCGGCGGAGGCCGGGGCCCAGTTGGGGGGCGTTGCTAATTGAGCAATGCGCTTCGTCACTACAGCCTTGCCAACTGGGCCCCGGCCTCCGCCGGGGTGGCGGCTTAATGCCGGGGTGGTGCTAACGCGTGGGAGAAGGATGGCGTCCGTCTTGACGCCCCGTCACTTCATCGCAGCAAGCATGTCCTTGATCGGCACGAACGCGAAGCCCACCGAACTGTCCGCGATCCCGTACGGCATGAAGATCGTGTCGCCGTGCTTCAACGCACCGCAGCTATAGACGACGTTGGGGACATACCCCTCGCGGTCCTGATCCTTCGCGGCCAGGATCGGCTGGCTCGTCCGGCCGATCACTTTCGACGGGTCGTCCTTGTCGAGCAGCACCGCGCCGATCGAATACTTCCGCATCGCGCCGACGCCGTGCGTCAGCAGCAGCCAACCCTCGTCGAGCTCGATCGGTGGGCCGCAATTGCCGATCTGCACCAGTTCCCATGGATATTCGGGCGTCAGGATCTTCTCGCCGTCGTCCCAGTCGGTCAGCGTGTCCGACTTGAGCAGGAAGAGGTTCTCACCGTCCTGCCGGCCGATCATCATGTACTGGCCGTTCACCTTGCGCGGGAACAGCGCCATGCCCTTGTTGCGCGCGGCGGGGCCGGTCATCGGCACGAGGTCGAACGCGCGGAAGTCGCGGGTGCGCATCAGTTCGGACTGGATCACCGAGCCGTTATACGCGGTGTAGGTGCCGATCCACTCGTAATCGCCGTCCTCGTGCTGGAAGCGGACGATGCGGAGATCCTCGAGGCCCTTCGACTGCGCCTGCGTGATCGGGAAGATCACCGTGCCGCTCAGCGTGCTGTCGCGGTGGCGGTAGACGGTGACGGGGCCGATCGGCATCTCGTCCTCGCCGCTGCCGACCGCATCGGTCGCGGTCGCGAACGGGGGTTCCGGCGCAAGCTTCATCTGGTTTTCGCAGGTGATGATGCCCTCGCGGAACGCCACCGACGAGATGTGACCCTCGCCGACCGCGCGCAGCGACATCAGGATACGCATCGAGCCCGGCGGCATGCCCGACTGGTCGAAATGCGGCACCGCGCTAGGGTTCATCAGCGCGGCGGCGGCATAGCTGTATTCGTGACAGAAATACGCGCCGATCAACTGGCGTTTCTCGTCGCCGATCTCCGCGCCGTTCAGCCCGAGCATGTCCTCGATCTGGTCGTAGCGCGTCATGAACACGCGGCGCGTCTGCCAGTGGCGCGCCTCGAAATCCTTCAGCACGACCTCGAGCTGCGCGCGCGCCTGTGCGGGCGACATTTCCAGCACTTCGCCGACGAGCCGCTCGGTGCGGCTCGGTGCGCCGCCATGACCGCCCCAGGCGATATGGAACGGCCGCACGACGACACGCGAAGGGTCCGCGTGCAGCCGCAGCTGGTGGTTGAACAGATCCATCGTAGCAGTGCCCCGCGTCGTTCCACTCAGCGCACCGTCGCCTGTCAGGCTGTCACTAGCGTGGCTAGGCGACGACGCGCGCCGCTCCTGCCACGCTTTGCGCTGCCTTTGATACCCCTGAAATCGCACAGCTTGCGAGTTGGAGCGCCAAAATCGACTCGGCACCCTGGTTTCGGTTGAGCCCGGTCGGCATCAGGCCGTCATAGCAACCGCCGTCCGCTACGCTCGCGAGCGGCAGGTCGAGGTCGTTGACGCCGAGGAACCAGCCGTAGGCGCGCAACGCCTCGTCACGCCAGCGCACGTCGCCGGTCGCGTCGTACGCAGCAGCGCACGCGTCGACGGTCGCCTGCGCTTCGAGCGGCTGCTGGTCGAACTGCAACGGCTCGGCATAGGGTCGGTTGAAGCTCTCCGACCCGACCGCGCGGAAACGGCCCTCGGGAGAGGTCTGCTTGGCGACGATCCAGTCGAGCGTGGCGAGGCCGCAGTCGATCAGGTCCTGACGCCCGAGCGCCTGGCCTGCCCGGATCAGCGCCTGCGGAAGGCGCGTATTGTCGTAGGCAAGGACGATCTCGAACCACTGCCACTCGGGGCGGCGCGCCTTGGCGAGCAGGTCGAGATGGACCTTGGGGAAGGCTTCGAGGATCGACAGCGACAGCTGGTGACCGGGCTTGGCTTCCAGCATCGCCGCCGCGCCGAGCATCGCGAACGCCTGCGCGCGCAAGGAGCCGAGTTCCAATGCCATCGACGCGGTCGAATCGAACATCGCGGTCGCCCAGTCGCGGTGCTTGGCGGCCTGCGCATCGCGCGCGGTGACGCCGAGCGACCAGAGCGTGCGGCCGTTCGAATCTTCCGACCCCGAATCCTCGCACCATGTGCGATCGAAGTTCATGAAGTTGCGGAACCGGCGCGTGTCCGGGTTCCAGGCGTATTGCACGAACGACGCGTAGATCGTCATCCACTTGTCGCGTGTCACGTCGTCGAGACCCGGTATCGCGCTCATCAACATCAGCGCGCGGCAGTTATCGTCGATGCAGTAGCCGTGGCGACGATCGGGAATCGAGTAGATCGAATGCTGGAGCATGCCGGTCGAATCGCTCATCCGCTCGACCGCGGCGAAATCAGGCGTCAGCTGCTTCAGCGGGGCTGGCACCTTGGCGAGGCGAAAAGGGCGCGCCGCCACGATCGCACGGATCTCCGTCATCATCGCTTCGGCGAGCTTCGGCCAGATCATCGTGCGGCCGCGCGCATAGGCACGCTCGGCCAGACGGTTGCGATCGCGGTCGTTCGACATCAGCGCATCGATCTCGCGCGCGAACGCATCGACATCGCCGAAGGGCACGAGCACACCGTGACCATCCGCGAGGATCTCGGTCGCGTGCACGTACGGCGTCGAGATGACGGGCTTGCCGACGCCGATCGCGTAGCTGAGCGTGCCCGACGTGATCTGCGCGGGGTTTGTGTACGGAGTCACATAGACGTCCGACGCCTGGAGATAATCGAGCAGTTCGCCATGCTCGAGGAAGGCATCGACGAACGAGACGTTGTCGGCGACGCCCTTCTCGGCAGTGAGCGCCTTCAGCTTGTCGCGGTACTTCTCGCCCTCGTACGCGACGAGGTTCGGGTGGGTCGCGCCGAGCACGACGTACAGCAGGTCGGGATGCTTCGCGATCACCGCAGGGAGCGCGTTGATGACCGTCTCGATCCCCTTGTTGGGCGCGAGCAGGCCGAACGTCAGCATGACTTTCCGCCCTTCCCAGCCGAACTTGTCCTTCAGCACGGCGGGATCGAGCAGGTCGCGATCGGGCACGCCGTGCGGGATCATGACGATCTGGCGCGAATTGGCACCGTAGACACGCTGGAGGATGTCGCGACCACGTTCGGCCATGACGATCACGCGAGCGGCGCGACGGAGCAGGCCCTCGAGCACGCGACGCTCGTCGGCGTTGGGCTTTTCGAGGATCGTGTGCAGCGTGACGATGACGGGCAGCGTGGTGCGATCGAGCAGTGCGAGGATGTGCTCGCCTGCCGGGCCACCGAAGATGCCGTATTCGTGCTGGAGCCAGATCGCCTGCGCGCCGCTGGCCTCGATCTTCCGTGCGGTGTCGATGTATGACGACAGATCAGGCTCGGGGATCGTCCCTGTGACTTCGGCCGGATAATCGTATTTGCCGGGGTGATCGTCCATCGCGTAGACGTCGACGGCGATCTCGGGGAAGCGCGCGCGCATGGCCGTGAAAACGTCGGTCGTGAAGGTGGCGATGCCACACTGTCTCGGCAGGAAATTACCGATCAGCGCCAGTCGCGCGATATTCCCACCGTCCGCCGGTTTCACCATACCCTGTCCCTCGTTTGAGCGCGCACTTCTGGGAAAACCCGGTCGCGCATCCATTTGAACGGTTCAGGTAGCATAAAGTTTCATCACATACTGCAGTGCAGCACGGCAATACTATCAACCCAGATCAAACCGGTTTTGCGCGTGCCTCATCCGCGACCGCGATAAGAGGCGACTCCCTGGTCCGGCAGCCACAGATCGTGCGGCGGTGCACTCGATTGCCAGAACACGTCGATCGGGATTCCGCCGCGCGGATACCAGTAACCGCCGATGCGCAGCCACACCGGCTTCATCTCGTCGAACAGGCGCTCGCCGATGCCGACGGTGCAGTCTTCGTGGAACCCGGCATGGTTGCGGAAGCTGCTCAGGAACAGCTTGAGCGACTTGGACTCGACGATCGTCTCGCCGGGGACATAGTCGATGACGAGATGCGCGAAGTCGGGCTGGCCGGTGACCGGGCACAGCGACGTGAACTCGGGCGCCGCGAACCGCACGAGATACGTCCGGCCCGGGCGCGGGTTCGGAACATAATCGAGCACGGCCTCTTCTGGAGAGGCGGGGAGGGCGCTGTTCTGGCCGAGATGCAATGGGTTCTGGGGAGCGGTCATGTGCCGCCATGTAGGATGCGATGACGCGCAAGAAAACCACACTCGTACCGATCCTCGGCGACCAGCTCACGATCGACCTCGCCTCGCTGCGGGACTGTGATCCTGAAACCGCGATCGTGCTGATGATGGAGGTCGACGGGGAGGCGACCTATGTCCGTCACCACAAGCGCAAGATCGCGTATATCCTGTCGGCGATGCGGCACCACGCCGAGGCGCTGCGCGAGGCCGGGTGGACGGTAGAATACACGCAGCTCGACGACCCCGATAATGCAGGCAGCTTCACCGGCGAGATCGCGCGCGCGGTCGAGCGGCATGACCCGGATCGGATCGTCGTCACCGAGGGCGGCGAGTGGCGCGTGATGGCGATGCTCGAAAGCTGGGAGACGCTGTTCGGCATCCCGGTCGAGATCCGCAGCGACGACCGCTTCCTCGCCAGCCATGCCGATTTCGAGACCTGGGCGGCGGAGCGCAAGTCGCTGACGATGGAATGGTTCTATCGCCAGATGCGGACGCGCACCGGGCTGTTGATGACCGCCGGCAAGCCCGAGGGCGACCGCTGGAACTTCGACAAGGAGAACCGCAAGCCCGCCAAGAACGACCTGCTGATGCCGCGCCCGCTAGTCTTCGCGCCGGATGCGATTACGAAGGACGTGCTGGCGCTGGTGGCGGAGCGGTTCGCCGAGCATCCGGGGAGCCTCGACGGGTTCGAATACGCCGTGACCGCGAAGGATGCGGAGCGGCAGGCGGCGAACTTCTTCAAGCACGCGCTGGCGCAGTTCGGCGATTACGAGGACGCGATGCTCACCGGCGAGCGGCACCTGTGGCACTCGATCCTGTCGCCCTACATCAATTCGGGGCTGCTCGATCCGCTCGACCTGTGCCGGCGCGCGGAAGCGGAATATCGCGCCGGTCGAGCGCCATTGAACGCGGTCGAGGGGTATATTCGCCAGATCATCGGCTGGCGTGAATACATGCGCGGGATCTACTGGCGCGAGGGGCCGGACTATGTCGAGCGCAACTTCCTCGATCACCACCGCGAGCTGCCCGGCTGGTACTGGACCGGCGAGACCGACATGCACTGCCTGCGGGAGGCGATCGGCCAGACGCTGGAGACCGCGCACGCGCACCATATCCAGCGGTTGATGGTGACGGGCAATTTTGCGCTGCTGATCGGCGCGGACCCGGCCAAGGTGCACCTCTGGTATCTGGAGGTGTATGTCGACGCGTATGAATGGGTCGAGCTGCCCAATACGCTGGGGATGAGCCAGTTCGGCGATGGCGGCTTGTTGGGGTCTAAGCCGTATATCTCGTCGGGCGCGTATATCGACCGGATGTCCGATTATTGCGGGACGTGCCGGTATAACGTGAAGCAGCGGATCGGGCCCGATGCGTGTCCGTTCAACGCGCTGTACTGGGATTTCCTCGCGCGGCACGAGGACAAGCTCGGGCGGAACAACCGGCTGGCGATGCCGTATCGGAACTGGGCGAAACAGTCCGAGGCGGACCGTGAGGCGACGCGTGCGCAGGCGGCCGGGTTCCTCGCGTCCCTCGACGCGAGCGGCCCGGCTGGCTACTGACCGATCGAGCACAAGGAGCCGCATATGGACGCGTTGGTAAGCACCGATTGGCTGGCGAACGAACTGGGCGCGAGCGATCTGAGGATCGTCGACGCGACCTACGCCGAGGGGCGCGATGCGGCGGCGGAGTATGAGGCCGCGCATATTCCCGGCGCGGTGTTCATGACTTGGGCGAACTTCGCGATACCGACAGCGACCTGCCCAACATGCTGCCCTCTGCAGATAAGTTCGCGAGCCAAATGCAGACGCTGGGGCTCGGCGATGGCAGCCGGATCGTCTTGTACGACAGCTCGCCCTGGCACACGTCGGCGCGAGCATGGTGGATGCTGCGGCTGTTCGGCGCGCACAACGTTGCGATCCTCGATGGCGGGCTGGCCAAGTGGCAGGCCGAGGGGCGCGAGACCGCATCGGGCAAGGATACGCCGCGGCATCGTCATTTCACGACCTGGGCGGACCTGAAGGGCGTGCGCGATCTCGACCAGATGAAGGCGAACGTCGCAAGCGGGGCGGAGCAGGTACTCGACGCGCGCTCCGGGGCACGCTTCACGGGTGCGGAGGAAGATCCGAGGCCGGGGACGGCGCCGGGGCATATTCCGGGGTCGAAGAACCTGCCGCAAGGTGCGGTGTTCAACGCGGACGGGACGTGGAAGACCGGCGACGCGCTGAAGGCCGAGTTCGACAAGGCCGGCATCGACCTGGCGAAGCCGCTGGTGATGACCTGCGGCTCGGGGATCACGGCATCTGTCCTTGCGTTCGGCGCGCACCTGCTCGGTAACGACGCGGCGCTGTACGACGGCAGCTGGTCCGAATGGGGCGGCGATCCCGAGACACCCAAGGCGACAGGCACAGTATGAGCGACACGAACAAGCCGGTCGGCGACGCGACCAAGGTCGTCCTCGCCGGTCGTCGCCCGGAATGGACTCAAGGGATCGTCAGCCCGCCGGTCTGGCGCGCCTCGACCATCCTCTACGATTCGGTCGGCCACCTTCGCGACAGCGCCACGCGCGATACGCATCACCGCCTGTTCTACGGGCGCAAGGGTACGCCGACGCAGTGGAGCCTCGCCGACGCGCTGACCTCGCTCGAGCCCGGCGCGGAGGGGACGTTCCTCTATTGCTCTGGCGTCGCGGCGATCGCGGCGGCCCTGCTGTCGGTGCTGTCCCCCGGCGACGAACTGCTGCTGGTCGACAGCGCCTACGACCCGACGCGCGGCATGGCGGGCGGGCTGCTCAAGCGGTTCGGGATCACCACGCGCTATTACGACCCGATGATCGGCGCGGGCATCGCCGACCTGATCGGCGAGAAGACGCGGGCGATCTTCATGGAGAGCCCCGGCTCCTTGAGCTTCGAAGTGCAGGACGTCCCCGCGATCGTCGCCGTCGCGAAGGCGAGGGGGGTGACCACCCTGCTCGACAACACCTGGGCGACCCCGCTGTTCTTCCCCGCGATCGAACGCGGCGTCGACCTGACGATTCTCGCCGGCACCAAGTACGTCGTCGGCCATTCGGACGTCATGCTCGGCTCGGTCACCGCCGCACCCGGGCATTTCAAGAAACTGCGCGAGACGAGTTTCCAGCTCGGCCAGGTCGCCAGCCCTGACGATTGCTGGCTCGGCAGCCGCGGTCTGCGGACGATGGCGGTCCGCCTCACGCAGCATCAGTCGAGCGCGCTGACCATCGCGAAGTGGCTTCAAGGCCGCCCCGAAGTCGCGCAGGTCCTCCACCCCGCGCTTCCCGACTGCCCCGGCCACGACCTGTTCGTCCGCGACTTCAAGGGCTCCAGCGGCCTGTTTTCGTTCGTCCTGAACGGCGGTGACGAAGCGTCCCGCGCCGCCTTGATCGACACGCTGCAACTGTTCGGCATCGGCTATAGCTGGGGCGGTTTCGAAAGCCTCGCCATCCCCGCCGACCCGCAGCGCCACCGCAGCGTCACCAAGCGCGACGCCGCAGGCCCGATGGTCCGCCTCCAGATCGGCCTCGAAGACCCCGCCGACCTGATCGCCGATCTCGAAGCCGGGCTCGCGGCCTTCACCGCAGCGCGGACCTAGGCGATTTTCGACCAAGTCGCGCACGCGGGGGAGGCCACCGAAGCACCGATCTTCGCACCCGCGTTCCAAGCCGAACTCGAAACGCTGTTCCGCTGGCGCCGCGATGTCCGGCATTTTCGGCGCGACCCGCTGCCGACCGGGTTGCTCGACCGGTTGCTGGAGATCGCCAACGCCTCGCCGTCGGTCGGGCTCAGCCAGCCCTGGCGGTTCGTCACGATCGATGACCCCGCCCGCCGCGCCGCAGTCCGCGCGGACTTCGAGGCGTGCAACGCGGCGGCGTTGACGACGCAGGAGGGGGCGAGGGCAGCTAGCTACGCACGGCTCAAGCTTGCCGGGCTCGAACGGGCGCCGTGCCATGTCGCGGTGTTCGTCGAACCCGACCCGGAGCAGGGCCACGGTCTCGGCCGCCGGACCATGCCCGAAGCCGTCGCCTATTCCGCGGTGATCGCGGTCCATACGCTGTGGCTGGCCGCCCGCGCGCAAGGGATCGGCCTCGGCTGGGTCTCGATCCTCGACCCGTCGCGCATCCGTGGGATCCTCGACGTGCCCGAGACCTGGCAGCTCGTCGCATATCTCTGCATCGGCTATCCCGAGACCGACGCGGTCGTCCCTGAACTCGAGCGCGAAGGGTGGGAAAACCGAAGCCCGATTAACGCCATAGCGCGCTGAACGCGCGTTGGATGCGACGGCTGCCTTTTAAATAAGTGTGGCGGTTGCGCAACATGCGCGCTGTCAAAGCCCGGTTGTACGCAAGATTCGCTTGTGCGGCGCACCATGGGCTGTCATCGCGGTGTCACCGTTGGAAAGACCGCACTGGGGTTTGGCCCCGAAAGATGCGGCGTTCACGGATGCAGGGCGGACATCGACTTCCGGTATCGAAAGGGAAACGATGCGCTTCACCACACTTCTTCTCGGCGGCATTGCTTTGGCTGCCGCAACGCCAGCGTTCGCACAGGATGCGGCTACGGCGCCTCCCAAGGAGGTCACCGTCTCCGGCTCGGTCGGCCTCACCAACGACTATCGCTTTCGCGGCGTGTCGCAATCGGACGAGAATCTCGCCGTCCAGGGCGGCATCACGATCGCGCACAAGAGCGGCGTGTATATCGGCACCTGGGGTTCAAACCTCGCGGGCTGGGGTACGTTCGGCGGTTCCAACATGGAGCTCGATCTGATCGCCGGCTACAAGACGCCGATCGGTGGCGGCGGCGCGATCGACGTCGGCGCGACCTGGTACATGTATCCAGGCGGCTTCGACAACACCGACTTCATCGAGCCCTATGCCAAGCTGTCGGGTACCGTCGGCCCGGTCGCGTTGCTCGCGGGCGTCGCCTATGCGCCCAAGCAGCAGGCGCTCGGGCCTTGGTATGTCAACGGCACGTCGGCTGCGAACGGGGTGTACGACCGCGTCAATGCGAAGGACGACAACCTCTATCTCTGGGGCGATATCAGCAGCGGGATCCCCAACACCGGGCTGACCGTGAAGGCGCATGTCGGCCATTCGAACGGCAACAAGGGCCTCGGGCCGTTCGCGACCAGCGTGTCGCCGACCGGCGAGTATTGGGACTGGCTGTTCGGTGCGGACTACGTGATCCCGACGACCCCGCTGACGCTGGGCGTGGCGTATGTCGACACCGACATCTCGAAGCGCGAGTCGGCGTATCTCCAGCCGAGCTTCAGCCGTGGCCAGGACGGCACCGGCTCGATTGCTGGCGGCAAGGTGCTGGTGTCGCTGACCGCGGCGTTTTGAACGCCTGAGGAGAGGGCGCGGCGAGCTTTCCGCGCCCCTCAACCTGAAAGCTTGTTTCCCCGCGAAGGCGGGGACCCAGACTGGGCTCCTGCCTTCGCGGGAGAACAAGGAAGGGAAGCTAAGGCTTCCACTGGCATCTCCTGCTCTTCGAATCTTTAGGCACGAAAAAGGGCGGCCCCGCGAGGAGCCGCCCTTCTTTCGTCAGCCGCTAGGACCTACTCAGTTCGCGGTGGTCTTCGCGTCCTGGCCGTCGCCCTCCGGTGCGGCGACGATGTCGCGCGTCGTCGAACCCTTGTCGACGACCGTCGTGCCGGGATCGCCTGCGCTGGAGCGGATGCCGGGATCGTCATTGTCGGCGCCCGCATCAGCGACGACACCCGACTCGGCCGGGCTGCGCGCAGCGGCCCCACCGAACAGCGCGTCGAGCGTCTGCGCGTTGGCCGCGGTATCCTGCGGGCGGGCGGCGCCGGGCTGCGGCGGGACCAGCGCGAAGTCGGGCGGGATCACCAGCGGCGCCTGGCGCGCGACGGCGAACTCGTCCGGACGTGCGCGATCGAGGCTACGGCCTGCCCCGCAACCCGAAAGCAGCGCGACGCATGTGAGGCCGGCGGCCAGGGGTACGAACTTACGCATGGGAATTCTCCACAGGGGGCTTCTCGCGCACGAGGAGCGCCCGAACAAGCAGGACGAGCACGCCGACAGTAATCGCTGCATCGGCGACATTGAAGACCAAAAACGGACGCCACTCGCCGATATGCAGGTCGCAGAAATCGACCACGTAGCCGAGCCGGATCCGGTCAAGGATGTTGCCGACCGCGCCGCCGAGCACGAAGCCCAAGGCGACCTGATCGGCGGGGTTCTTCTCGCGCGTCATCCACACCGCGACGCCGATCGCGATCGCGCCGGTCAGCAGCACCAGCGCCCAGCGGGTCAGGTGCCCGTCGGCGGGGAGCAGGCCGAGCGAAATGCCGATGTTCGGCACGAAGCGCAGGTCGAAGAACGAGGTGATCGTCTGCGACTCGCCGAGCGAATCGATCCCGAGCGGCTTGGTGACGGCCCATTTGCTGAGCTGGTCGGCTAGGAACAGCGCGATCGCCGCGCCGAACCCGGCTTTTGGCAGGTTACGCATCGGCCACCACCTCGTCGCACCGGTTGCAGAGCTCGCCATCGACCGTCACCTCGGGGAGGTGGCGCCAGCACCGGCCGCATTTGTGGAACTCGGTGCGCGTCACGGTGACCACGTCGCCCGGCGTGACCTTGGCGACGATGAACGCTTCGGCGAGCGCGTCCGCATCGAGCAGCATCGACGGCACGGTGATTTCGGCCTCCAAGCTGGAGCGCACGGTCTTTTCGCGGCGGAGTGGTTCGATCGCCTCGGTGACTTGAACGCGTAGCTGGCGGATCTCATGCCATTTGCGGCCGACCACGTCGTCGGCGTCGAGCGACGGTAGCGTCGGCCATTCGAGGTAGTGGACCGAGCTGTCGTCGCTCGGGAAACGCGACTGCCACACTTCTTCCGCGGTAAAGCAGAGCACCGGCGCGGCGTAGCGGACCAGCGCGTGGAACAGCACGTCGAGGACGGTGCGGTACGACCGGCGCTTGATGTCGCCCGGCGCGTCGCAATAGAGCGAGTCCTTGCGGATATCGAAGAAGAACGCGGACAGGTCCTCGTTCGCGAAGTCGGTCAGCAGGCGCGTATAGCGGTTGAACTCGTAGGCTTCGGCCGCCTGGCGCAGCTCCGTGTCGATCATGCCGAGGCGGTGGAGCACGTAGCGTTCCAGCTCGGGCATGTCGGACACGGCTACGCGCTCCGACTCGTCGAAGTCTTCGAGCGCGCCGAGCATGTAGCGGAACGTGTTGCGCAGCTTCCGATACGCGTCGGAGGCGGTGGCGAGCACTTCCTTGCCGATCTTCACGTCGTCGAAATAGTCGGTCGAGGCGACCCACATGCGCAGGATGTCCGCGCCGGACTCGCCGATGATCTTCAAGGGATCGACGACGTTGCCGAGCGACTTCGACATCTTCCGCCCCTGGCCGTCGAGCGCGAAGCCGTGGGTGAGGACCGCGTCATACGGTGCGCGACCGCGCGTGCCGCAGCTTTCGAGCAGCGACGACTGGAACCAGCCGCGATGCTGGTCCGAACCTTCGAGATACAGATTGGCCCGCGTACCTTCGCCGTAGCGCGCTTCGACGGTGAAGACGTGCGTGCAGCCGGAGTCGAACCAGACGTCCAGGATGTCCTTGACGACCTCATAGTCGGCCAGGTCGTAGTCAGGGCCGAGCAGCGCCTGGTGACCGTCGGCGTACCAAGCGTCCGCGCCGTTCTGGCGGAAGGCTTCGACGATGCGGGCGTTGACGGCCGGGTCGTTGAGATACTGGCCGGTGAGGCGGTTGACGAACAACGCGATCGGCACGCCCCAGGCACGCTGGCGCGAGATGACCCAGTCGGGGCGGCCCTGCACCATCGACGTGATCCGGTTTTCGGCGCGCGCGGGGATCCAGGTGGTCGCCGCGATCGCGTCGAGCGCGATTTCGCGGAGGGTGGCGCCGTTGCCTTCTGCTTCTGCTCCCCTCCCGCTAGCGGGAGGGGTTGGGGGAGGGGAGGCGTCGAGCGCAGCATTCGCGGCACTGCCCTCCCCTAGCCCCTCCCGCAAGCGGGAGGGGGACTCGGTGTCGCTCCGGTCCATCGGGATGAACCATTGCGGGGTCGCGCGGAAGATCACTTTCGCCTTCGAGCGCCACGAATGCGGGTAGCTGTGCTTGAAGTCGTCGCTTGCCGTCAGCAGCGCACCAGCCTCGCGCAGGTCGGTGCAGATTGGGCCATCCGCGCTAACGAACTTCTTGTTGATGACGCTGCCCTGGCCACCGAGCCAGGCCCAGTCGGCACGGTACATGCCGGCGCCGTCGATCGCGAAGACCGGGTCGATGCCGTATTGCTTGCAGAGTTCGAAATCGTCCTCGCCGTGATCCGGCGCCATGTGGACGAGTCCGGTGCCCGCGTCGGTCGTGACGAACTCGCCGGGGAGGAACGGGCGCGGCTTTGCGAAGAACCCGCCGAGTGCGTGCATCGGGTGCCGCACGGTTGCGTCGGTGAGCGCAGAACCCTTCCCGCGCCAAAGGATCGCAGCGCCACCCTCCTCTCCGTCACCCCGGCGGAGGCCGGGGCCCACCTCACCGCGGTCTCCCCCGTTGGTAAGTGGGTCCCGGCCTCCGCCGGGATGACGGGAGGGGAGGGTACGGGCAAAGAAGCTGTCGATCAGCGCCTCGGCGATCAGGAAGCGACGATCGCCGTCCGCCAGCAGAACATACTCGATCTCAGGCCCATAACTCAGCGCCTGGTTCACCGGGATCGTCCACGGCGTGGTCGTCCAGATCACCGCATGCGCGCCGACCAGTTCGGGCGCGTTCGGCGCAGAGTCGATCTCAAACGCCACGTCGATCTGCGTGGAAACGATGTCCTCATACTCGACTTCGGCCTCGGCGAGCGCGGTCTTTTCAACCGGCGACCACATCACCGGCTTGGCGCCGCGGTACAGCTGGCCGCTCTCGGCGAACTTCAAAAGCTCGCCGACGATGGCGGCTTCCGCCTCGTACTTCATCGTCAGATACGGATCGGCCCAGTCGCCCATCACGCCGAGCCGTTCGAACTCGGCCTTCTGCACGGCGACCCATTTCTCGGCATAGGCGCGGCATTCGGCGCGGAACTGGTCGACGGGGACGTCGTCCTTGTTGAGCTTCTTGGCGCGATACGCTTCCTCGACCTTCCACTCGATCGGCAGGCCGTGGCAGTCCCAGCCGGGGACGTACGGCGCGTCCTTGCCCATTAGCGACTGCGAGCGGACGATGATGTCCTTCAGGACCTTGTTCATCGCGTGGCCCATGTGAATGTCGCCGTTCGCGTAGGGCGGGCCGTCATGCAGGATGAACCGCTCGCGCCCGAGCCGCTGTTCGCGCAACCGGTCGTAGATGCCGAGCTTGGCCCAGCGCTCCAGGATCGCCGGCTCCTTGGCGGCGAGGCCCGCCTTCATCGGGAAGTCGGTCTTCGGCAGGAAGACGGTGTCGCGGTAATCGCGGGCGGGCGCAGGAGTATCGGTCATAAGTGGGCCGGGCTGTAGCCGGTAGCTTGCCGCGTTGCCATCCCTGTCCCGCTCTTGCTCCCCTCCCTGGAAGGGAAGGGCTGGGGGTGGGTTGGTTCGGAATTGCCGTCACGTCCGCCAACCGGCCGACCCACCCCCGACCCCTCCCTTTCAGGGAGGGGGGAAGTCAACCGAGGATCGCCCGGGCCCGCGCGCAGTCGGCATTCATCTGCGTCGTCAGCGCTTCGAGACTGTCGAACTTCGCCTCCGGGCGGAGATACTCGACCAGCGAAACCTCGACGCGACGGCCGTACAGATCCTCCGAGAAGTCGAAGAAATACGGCTCCAGCAATTCCTTCGGCGGATCGAAGCTCGGGCGGATGCCGAGGTTGGCGGCGCCCTTCAGCACGCGGCCGTCGTCCAGCCGCCCGGTCGCCGCATAAATCCCGTACGCTGGCCGAAGGTAATTGCCCATGTCGAGATTGGCGGTCGGATAGCCGATCGTCCGGCCCAGCTTGTCGCCGTGCTGCACCACGCCCTCGATCGCGAACGGCCGGGTGAGCAGGCGCGTCGCGGTCGCCATGTCGCCGCTGCGCAAGGCGTCGCGGATGCGCGTGGACGAGACGGTCTCGCCGTTCAGCGCGACCGCGCCGACGGTCTCCGCGCGGAACCCGTGGACCGGGCCGCGCGAGGCAAGCGTGTGGACGGTGCCGGCTTTGCCCTTGCCAAAGGTGAAGTCCTCGCCGGTGACGACGCCGCCGATGCGGAGATTGTCCTCGAGCCGCTGGGCGATGAACTCCTCGGCGGTCAGCGCGGCAAGATCGCCGTCGAAATGGAACACCACCATCGCGTCGGCGCCGGCGTCCGCGAACAGCCGCTCGCGCTGGTCGAGTGTGGTGAGGCGGAATGGCGCGGTGTCGGGGCGGAAATGCCGGACCGGATGGGGATCGAACGTCGCCACCAGCGCGGGGCGGCCCTCGGCTTTGGCCCAGGCGATCGCGCGCGCGACCACCGCCTGGTGACCGAGGTGGAATCCATCGAAATTGCCCAGCGCGACGATCCCGTTCGCGAGATGCGAAGGAATGGACGCGCCGCCGTCGAGCCGCTGCATGCGCGGTTCAGTAACCAGCCGCCGCGAAAGGCGATAGTCCTTCCGTGCGGTCGTCTCCCGCAACTCCCTGTTCTCCCGCGAAGGCGGGAGTCCAGCCTGGGCTCCCGCCTTCGCGGGAGAACACGTCTTAGGCGCGGTTGAGGGTGACGAAGCTGAAAGCGGGCCGTTGCTGTTCGCCTGGGTGGTCCTCGCGGGCGATTTCGTGCCAGCCCTCAAACGCGGGGACCACAGCGTCGCCCTCGGGTTCGTCATGGACTTCGGTCAGTTCGATCCGGTCCGCATGGGGGAGCAACTGCGCATAAATCTGTGCGCCACCGATGACTGCGACGTCATCGCCCGCCATCGCCAGCGCTTCCTCGACCGAATGCGCGACCTCGGCGCCTGGAGCCGTCCAGTCGCCGCGGGTGAGAACGATATGTCGGCGGCCGGGGAGGGGGCTCGGGAAGCTCTCGAACGTCTTGCGCCCCATCACCATCGGCTTGCCCATCGTCAGCGCCTTGAAGCGCTTGAGGTCGGCGGGGATGCGCCAGGGTAGCTGGCCGTCACGGCCGATGACGCCGTTGGTAGCGCGGGCGAGGTAGAAGGTGATCATGTTTCGGTCATGCCGGAATGAGGGAAGGGGGGCTACACTTCCGTTTAAGTCGGCATACTCCGCCTAACGAGCAACCACCCCGGCGGAGGCCGGGGCCCAATTGGGAAACGCTGCTGATGGACGCCGCGCCCTGTTACTCCGACCTTTCCAATTGGGCCCCGGCCTTCGCCGGGGTGGTAGATAAACCGTGTGGCTCAACCCGGCGCGTGTTCCTTCACATACGCCTCGGGATCCTTCTCGACGACCTTCACCCCGTTCAGGTGATTCGCCTCGAACGCCGCAAACCGCACGCCAAGCTCGTGCCGTTCCTCCAGCGTCGCATGCTTGCGGAAGTCGGTCAGGCCCTGGCGCTCTTCCTCAGCCAGGTGATCGCTGTTCGCCTTGTTGCACTCGCCGACCGCTTCGAACCAGGCGTCCGAGCCGACCGGGTGCTTGTCGACCGCCTCGCCCGTCTCGCGAATGTCGTTGTGATCCTCAATCGCGTCCTCGGTCTCCTCGGCGGCCGAGTCGGCATCGTTGCCACCGGTGCCGATCTTCATCAGCCGCGGGTAGAAGAAGCGCTCCTCGGCCTCGGCATGCGCGTCGAGCAGGTTCTTGAGGCGAGTCCATAGAGCCGACAGCGCCTCGGTGTCCGTGGCGTCGATCGAATCGATCTGAGCGAACAATGCGCGCTGCTGCGCGTGTTCGTCGAGAATGAGCTGTGTGATATCCATGCGCATCTGAACCGCACAGCGGACGGGCGGTTCCTATTGCGATTCGGTCGCGCGGCGCTGCCGCGGGGTCGCTCCCTGTTCAGACCGCTACGGGGGCCTTGATGTGCGCCTGCGCGACGTAGTCGTGGAGGACGAAATCCTCATACTCGTACGCGTCGATCGAGTCCGGCTTCCGCAAAATCTCAAGGCGCGGGAGAGGCCCCGGCGAGCGGGTCAGTTGCAGTTGCGCCTGCTCCAGATGATTCGAATAGAGGTGGCAATCGCCGCCGGTCCAGATGAACTCGCCGACCTCGAGCCCGCATTGCTGCGCGAGGATGTGCGTGAGCAGCGCGTAGCTGGCGATGTTGAACGGCACGCCGAGGAAGATGTCGCCCGAGCGCTGGTAGAGCTGGAGCGAGAGCCTGCCGTTGGCGACGTGCGTCTGGAAGAGGCAGTGGCACGGCGCGAGCGCCATCGCGTGAAGGTCGCCCGGGTTCCACGCGCTGACGATCTGGCGGCGCGAGGCGGGGTTGGTCTTGATCTGGCCGATCAGCTCGGCGATCTGGTCGATGTGGCGGCCGTCCGCAGCAACCCAGTCGCGCCATTGCTTTCCGTAGACCGGGCCGAGATCGCCGTCCTCGTCCGCCCATTCGTCCCAGATCGCGACTTTACGCTCTTGCAGCCAGCGGACGTTGGTGTCGCCGCGGAGGAACCACAGAAGTTCGACGATGATCGAGCGAAGGTGAAGCTTCTTGGTGGTGAGCACGGGGAAGCCCTGCGCGAGATCGAACCGCATCTGCGCGCCGAACACGCTGAGCGTGCCGGTGCCGGTGCGGTCCATCGTCTCGACGCCGGTCGAGAGCACGCGGTCCATGAGGTCTAGATATTGGCGCATGCGGGGGGCGTAGCGGCGTAGTGGCGGCGGCTCAAGCCGATGTGGACGCGGTTGCGCGTGCAGCCGCCCGCGCGCCGACGCAGTCGGGTATGTGCCGCCGCCACCCGTACCATCCCCTCGTATCACCGACCTCAAGACGGCGCGCGCGCTGTTCGCTGGCTTACGTGATGCCACGGTAGAGACAGTCGCGGTCGCGTATCTTGATCCGAATCGGAGGCTTCTCGGGATGCGGCATGTCGTCGGGGGGCGGGATCAGGTGGCGATCCCGATCCGGACGGTCGCGGTGGATGCGTTGGCGTTCGGGGCTTACGGGGTGATCATCGCGCACAACCATCCGAGCGGGGATGCTACGCCGAGTGCGCGCGATGTGGCGTTCACGCGGGCACTGGCCGTTGGGTTGCGGACGTTGGAAGTGGTTTTGATCGATCACCTGGTGATCGCGGGGGACGAGGTGACGAGTTTGCGAGCGATGGGGATCGTCTGACTTGTCGCATCGATTCCTATCGAACCTGTGGCGGACATCACCGAGATGGGGGGCGTCTGCTAGTTGACGACACAAAAGCTTGTTTCCCCGCGAAGGCGGGGACCCGGACTGGGCTCCCGCCTTCGCGGGAGAACAAGGAAGCGTGGGCTGCCGTCGGGTTGCGGGCGATGGCTTCTCAAGTTTGCGGGATTGGCGTGGGTGTGAGGAGCGCTTGTTCCCAATTCCACCACCCCGGCGAAGGCCGGGGCCCAATTGGGGGACGTTGCCAACGACACGCAGTTCGCTGTTACTGCGACCTTTCCAATTGGGCCCCGGCCTCCGCCGGGGTGGTGCATCTGGATCGGTAACGGCCCGAACCAAAGCTCACCCCAGCCGGCACGCCCGGATCGCTTCCGGCGCCGGCCGCGGCCCGTTAGCGCGGAACGTCGCGATGTACCCGCCCGCAGAGGGCATGTCGTCGGTATCCACCTGCGTATACCCGACCGCCGCGAACTCGCACTTCAGCAGCGCCGGCGGCGTGCCGTGGTTCTGCGTCGGCCGGTTCGCATCGACCACCACCACCAGCCCGTCGGGCTTCAGCGACGGCCGCAACCGCCAAAGGAACTCATACGGCTGCTCGATCTCGTGGTACATATGCACCATCAGCACCCGGTCGAAGCTCGCCTCGGGCAGTTTCGGATCGTTCGCCTCGCCCAGCTTCACGCTCACGTTCGCCAGATCCTCGCGCGCGACGCGTTCGGCGAGCTGGTCGCGCACCGCCGGGATGATGTCCTCGGCGAGCACGCGACCATCCTTGCCGACGCGCGCCGCGAGACGGATCGTGTAATAGCCTTCGCCCGCGCCGATATCCGCGACCGTCATACCCTTGCGGATCTCGCCCTTGTTCATGACCTCGCCGGCCTCGTTCAGCCGGTCGCGCGCTTCCTCGTTCGACCAGCGCGTCGAGACGATCGACGCGACCGGACGGTCGGCGGCGGGGAACACCGGTTCCTTGGGCTCGCGCTTGATCAGTGGCTTGCTGCCGTCACACGCGCATAGCGCAAGCATCGGCAGGACCATCAGGGCAAGGACACCCCGCAAGCTCAATCGACGTCCTCCACCTCGACGGCCTCGCCGGTCACGCGCTGCGACAGCGCCGCCGCCATGAACATCTCGAGGTCGCCGTCGAGCACGTCCGACGGGCTGGTCGAGACCACGCCGGTGCGCAGGTCCTTCACCATCTGGTACGGCTGGAGAACGTAGCTGCGGATCTGGTGACCCCAGCCGATATCGGTCTTGCCGGCATTCTCGGCATTCGCCGCAGTCTCGCGGATCGCCAGTTCACGCTCGTACAGACGCGCGCGGAGCTGGTTGTACGCCTCGGCCTTGTTCTTGTGCTGCGAACGCTGGTTCTGGCACTGCACGACGATCCCGGTCGGGATGTGCGTGATGCGCACCGCCGAATCGGTCGTGTTGATGTGCTGGCCGCCGGCGCCCGACGCGCGATACGTGTCGATGCGCAGGTCGCTCTCGTTGTATTCGACCTCGATATTGTCGTCGACGACCGGATACACCCAGACGCTGGCAAACGAGGTGTGCCGCCGCGCCGCCGAATCGTAGGGGCTGATCCGGACGAGCCGGTGCACGCCGCTTTCGGTCTTCGCGTAACCGTACGCGTTCTCGCCCTTGAGCAGCAGCGTGGCGGACTTGATCCCCGCCTGCTCGCCCGAATGCTGGTCGACCAGCTCGACCTTCAGACCGTGGCGCTCGCCCCAGCGCGAATACATCCGGCTGAGCATGCCCGCCCAGTCCTGGCTTTCGGTCCCGCCGGCGCCGGCGTTGACCTCGATATAGGTGTCGTTCGCGTCGGCTTCGCCCGCGAGCAACGCCTTGATCTTGTCCTTGTCCGCACGCGCGGCGAGTTCGGCGAGCGACGCAACGCCGTCCGCTTCCATCTCGGTATCGCCCTCGGCCTCGGCCATCTCGATCAGCTCAGACGTGTCCGACAGCTCGCTCTGGATCGCGCGCGTCGCGCTTATCGCCTCGTCGAGACGACGACGCTCGCGCATCACCTCCTGCGCGGCCTTGGGATCGGACCAGAGCGCCTGATCCTCGACGCGCGCGTTCAGCTCGTCGAGACGACGCAGCGCGCGGTCCCAGTCGAGGAAGCGGCGCAGCAGCGCCAGCGCGTCGTTGATGGTGTCTACGTGAGCCTGCGCTTCGGCGCGCATGATATTCTCCAAAAATTCCGCCGCCCCGGCGAAGGCCGGGGAAATTTCGTCGTCCCAGCGGAGGCCGGGATCACCGTCCCAAGCGAGCGGGGCGGGTCTCCGGCGGACGCCGGGATGACGTCTATATAAGCGCGCTAGTAGATTCCGCCTTGTCTTTGCAAGAAATCGCTGTCGCGCGGGGCTTCGGCCTTCTTCACCGCGGTCGTCGTGGCAGCAGTAGGAGCGGCATCCGAGCGTCGCGCGGCACGCCGCGGTTCGCTCTCGGGCTTGAACGCTTCCCAGATCACCGCGGGCTTGGGATCGCTCGTATCGGGCCACGTGCCATAGACCGGCCGGCCGCTGCCGCGATCGATCCGGACCATGCGGATCCCCGCCGGCGCGCGGAACGGCAGCTTGGGCAGATCCTCATACGCCTTGACCGCGAACTGCTTGAAGATCGGCGCGGCGAGCGTGCCGCCCTGTGCCGCGCCCCCGAGGTTCTTCGGCGTGTCGAACCCGATGTACAGCCCGCCGACGAACTGCGGCGTGCCGCCGACGAACCACACATCGGTCGGGCCATTATTGGTGCCGGTCTTGCCGAACATCGGCCGGTCGAGATCGCGCAACGTCACCGCGGTGCCGCGCTGGACGACGCCTTCTGTGATGTGGACCATCTGGTACGCCGTCATCGCGTCGAGCACCTGACGCTGGCGCGTGATCGGCCGCGGCATCGGCTTGCCGTCCCAGTCGGGCGCGTTGCAGCGATCGCACGGCCGCCAGTTCTCGGGCCAGATCACCTTGCCGTGGCGATCCTGGACAAAGTCGATCAGTGACGGCGGGCCGCCCTTGCCGTTGTTGGCCAGGATCGAATACGCGTTGACCATCCGCCCGACGGTCGTCTCGCCGGCGCCGAGCGCGTAGGAGAGATAGGGCGCGTAATCGCCGACGCCCATCTTCTTGATCGTCGCGACCACCTTGGGCATGCCGGTCTGCGCGGCGGCGCGCACCGTCATGAGGTTGCGCGACTGCTCGATACCCCAGCGCATCGTGTGGGGGCCTGACCCGCGCGAATTGCCGAAGTTGCGGAAGCATTTCTGCCCGAGCCGCGCGCCCTGATAGACGCAGAATGGCCCGTCGATGATGATCGACGCAGGCGTCATGCCATTGTCGAGCGCGGCGGAATAGACGATCGGCTTGATCGTCGAACCCGGCTGGCGCATCGCCTGAGTCGCGCGGTTGAACGCTTGCAACCGGTCGTCGAAGCCGCCCTGCATCGCCAGCACGCGGCCTGACGAGGGTTCCTCCACGACGAACGCGCCCGAGACCTTCGGGATCGCCCGCAGCGAGAATTCGCCACCGTCCGGCGCCACCGCAATGATGTCGCCGACCTTGATCGCGCCGAACGCGTTGCCGCCCTTGCCGCGCACCGGCATCTGCGCCGCATAGCGCGGCAGCGTGCCGGTCTTGCCGGTGCGGAAGCCGAGGCTCCAGGCGTTGCCGTCCTTGGCCGTCACGATCGCCGCGACCCAATCGCGGTAATCGAGCGCGATATTGCTGTTGAGCAACGGCTGGAGCCAGTTGTCGTCCTCGATCTCGACATGACGGATCGGCCCGTTCCAGCCGCGCCCGCTGTCGAACCGCACCAGACCATCACGCAAGGCTTGCTGCGCGAGATCCTGCAGCTTCGCGTCGAACGAGGTCCGCACCCACAGTCCGCCCGAATACACGCTGTACGGGCCGTCCTTCGCGTTCTCGCCGAATTTCGCCATCAGCTGGCGACGGACTTCCTCGACGAAATAGCCGCCGACGCTTTCGAACTTCGGCGTGCGGCGCATCACCGCGCCGAGCGGCTCGGCATTCGCCTGGTCATGCTGCGCGCGCGTGATGAAGCCGTTGTCGAGCATACGGTTGAGCACATAGTTGCGCCGCGTCATCGCCTTCTCGGTGTTGCGCACCGGATCGTAGTTCGACGGACCCTTGGGCAGGATCGCGAGATACGCCATCTGCGCGAGATCGAGCTGGTCGAGTTCCTTGTCGAAATACGCATGGCTCGCCGCCTCGACGCCGAACGCATTACGCCCGAGCGCGATCTGGTTGAGATACAGCTCGAGGATCTGCTCCTTGGTCAGCGTATCCTCGATCTTGTACGCCAGCACCGCCTCGCGCAGTTTGCGCGACGGCGAATAGGCGTTGCCGATCAACAGGTTCTTGGCGACCTGCTGGGTGATCGTCGAGCCGCCCTTGGCGCGCTTGCCGGTGCCGAGCTTGGTCGCATAATCGTACACCGCGCCGGCGAGGCCGGGATAATCGACGCCGTGATGCTCGAAGAACGACTTGTCCTCGGCGGCGAGGAACGCCTTCACCAGCAGCGGCGGATATTCGGCATAGCTGAGTTCCACGCGCCGTTCGCGCGCGTAGCTGTGGATCGGCGCGCCATCGATCCCGCGCACGTTGGTCGGCAGCGGTGGCTCATAGGTGCGCAACGTATCCACGGAAGGCAGGTCGCGCATAACCGCGAACCAGAATGCGAAGATCGCGACGAAGCCGAGTACCACCAGCGCCAATGCCGCCTTGGTCCACCGACTCGCCCAGGCGCGCGCTACCCTGCCGCGCAGCCGGTCGAAAGTGCGGCCTGTCGCCGTCGTCGAGGTGGGGGAGGGATCGGACGCCATGATTACTGCCGCAGCGTCTAGCAGGTTCGCGGGCGCTTGCCAGCCTTCGGTGGGATGGGGGCGGGGCGGGCTGTCGCAACGCGTTCGGCAGCGATCAACTCGTCTGGTGCCCGGCCCGTCCGGATATGCCCACCACCCCGGCGGAGGCCGGGGCCCAATCGGAGAGGCGGCAATAACGGAGCGCAACAGCAGTCAGTGCCGTTTCCCAATTAGACCCCGGCCTTCGCCGGGGCGGTGCTGTTGGCGGGTAGGTAAGCCATCGACGTCCGTGAGCTCGAACGATCCTCCCCCGCCAGGGGGAAGTGGCACCGAAGGTGACGGAGGGGGAGGACACGGAGCTGAGGTTGTCGCTTACCGCCCCCTCCGTCAGGCAAGCGCCTGCCACCTCCCCCTGGCGGGGAAGGATCGAAAGCGCGCAATCGTTGGTTTGAAATCGCACCTTCCCAAGGGACTGCCCAAGCAAAACCTGTCGCGAACTTCGCTACTGTGGCAGCAGGCGCGCATGACCCCGCCGCCGCTCCCGATCCTAGCCGTACTCCCCGATCTCCTTGCCAAGCTCCGCGATCGAACTTCGGCAGTCCTCGTCGCCCCCCCGGGCGCCGGCAAGACCACCGCGGTAGCGCCGGCCCTCCTCACCGAACCCTGGTGCACGGACGAGATTCTCCTCCTATCCCCCCGTCGCTTGGCCGCCCGCGCCGCCGCCGAACGCATGGCCTCCACCGCGGGCGAACCCGTCGGCCAGACCTTCGGTTACGCCACCCGCATGGACAGCAAGCGCTCCGCCGCCACCCGCGTCACGGTGATCACCGAAGGCATCTTCGTCGCCCGCATCCAAGCCGACCCAGAACTCGCCGGCGTGTCCGCGGTTCTTTTCGACGAAGTCCACGAACGCAGCCTCGACGGCGATTTCGGCCTCGCGCTGGCGCTGGACGTCCAAGCCGGTTTCCGCCCCGACCTCCGTATCGTCGCGATGTCCGCAACGCTCGACGGTGCGCGGTTCGCGGCATTGATGGACGGCGCCCCCGTCATCGAAAGCGAAGGCCGCAGCTACCCACTCACCCTCCGCCACATCGGTCGCCAAGCCGAACTCCGCATCGAGGACTCGGTCGCCGCCGCGATCCGCCGCGCACTCGGCGAAGCGGAGGGCGGCGTGCTCGCCTTCCTCCCCGGCGTTGCGGAGATCGAACGGACCGCCGATCGCCTCGCCAACCTCCCCGACGGCATTGTCCTGCACGAACTCCACGGCAGCCTCGACCCCGCAGCGCAGCGCGCCGCGATTCTCCCCGAACCGGACGGCCGGCGGAAAGTCGTGCTCGCCACTAGCATCGCTGAGACCAGCCTGACGCTCGACGGCATCCGCATCGTCGTCGACTCCGGCCTCGCCAGACGCCCGAGGTACGACCGCGCCGCCGGCATGACACGGCTGGTAACGGAACGCGCGAGCCAAGCCGCGGTGACCCAACGCGCTGGCCGCGCCGCGCGCCTCGGGCCGGGCATAGCGTACCGCCTGTGGGAAGAGGCCGCCACCGCTGGCCTCCCGCGCTACGATCCGCCCGAAATCTTGGAGGCGGACCTGTCCGCGCTGGTGCTGGCTTGCGCACTCTGGGGCGTCGGCGATCCGCGAGACCTCCGCTGGATCGACCCGCCCCCCGCCGCCGCGATCGACGAGGCGATTGCGCGACTGACGACGCTGGAAGCGATCGAAGACGGTCGTCCGACGTCGCATGGCCGCGCGATCGCGAAACTCCTGATGCCGCCGAGACTGGCGCACATGCTCCTGCGAGCGGGGGAGCGGGGCTTGGCAAACACAGCGGCACAAATCGCGGTCCTGCTAGGCGAACGCGGTATTGGTGGACAGGACGTCGACCTGGAAACCCGCCTCCGCCGCTGGAAAACCGAACGTGGGGCCAAGGCGCAAGCGGCAAGAGCGATGGCCGATCGCTGGGCGCGCCTGGCTCCCCTCCCGCAAGCGGAAGGGGGGCAGAAATTTGTGTCGCGCTTGGCTTCCCCGACCGCGTCGCACGACGCCGCGATGCATCCGGCGAAACCTGGGCCTCGGTCGGCGGCCGCGGGTTCAAGCTCGACCCGACCTCGCCACTCGCCCGCTCGGAATGGCTCGCCGTCGCCGACACGCAAGGCTCGGCCGCCGGCGCGCGCATTCTCTCCGCCGTGGCGATCGACCAAACCACCGTCGAAACCCTCTTCGCCGACCGCATCGACTCCCGCCGCACCGTCACGTTCGACCCCATAACCGGCGGCATCCAGGCCCTCCGGGAACGTCGTCTCGGCGCGATCCGTCTTTCCAGCGGCCCCGACAGCGGCGCGGACCCTGACGCGATTCTCGCCGCGCTGATCAACGGCGTCCGCGAGCACGGCCTTGCGCTGCTACCGTGGAGCGACGGCGCCCAGGCCCTGCGCGACCGTGCCGCCTATGCCGGCGTACCGCTCGACGACGCTACCCTTCTCGACCGCGCCGACGGATGGCTAGCCCCGCTTCTGACCGGCAAACGCCGACTCGAAGCGATCGCCCCCGGCGCGCTTGCCGAAGCGCTGCGCAACCTGCTCGGCTGGGACGCGATGCAGACGATCAACCGCCTCGCGCCGCCCGATTTCACCAGCCCCGCCGGCAGCACACACGAGATCGACTACGCAGCCGAAGGTGGCCCCCGGGTCGAACTCCGCGTGCAAGCCCTGTTCGGCCTCGCGGTCCACCCGGTGATCGGCGAGGCCCGCGTACCGCTAGTGCTGAGCCTCACATCGCCCGCCGGCCGTCCGATCCAGACGACGCGAGATCTCACCGGATTCTGGGCGGGCAGCTGGACCGCGGTGGCTAAGGAAATGCGCGGGCGCTACCCCAAGCATCCGTGGCCCGACGACCCCGCCGCGGCGTCGGCGACGCTGCGCACGAAAAAGGCGGATGCAAGGGCCGCCGGTTCGCGATAAGGGGGTCTCATGCCAACCGCCCGTATCTTTCAGCGCCCCAAGAACGCCATGCAGTCCGGCAAGCACCGGACCGACGCCTGGCAGCTCGAATTCGAACCTTCGGAGCCCAAGCGCCCCGACCCGCTCACCGGATGGGCCGGCAGCGGCGACACCCGCGACCAGCTGCGCCTGCTGTTCCCGACCGCCGAGGCGGCGATCGCGCACTGCGAGCGCGAGGGGTTCGGCTACACGGTCGTGCCGGCGCCGCAGAAGACGCTGAAGCTGCAGAGCTACGCCGACAACTTCAAGTAAGCCCGCGGGAGCGGCGCTAGGCCCTCCCGCACCTCCTTGTTCTCCCGCAAAGGCGGGAGCCCAGTCTGGGTCCCCGCCTTCGCGGGGAAACAGGTCTTGGTTAGAGGATCGACCCAGCCAGGATCAGCAGCATCTTGGTATCGATCGCCACGCCCGCCTTCCGCTTCTCGGCCACGAACGCCGGCACGTCGGCAAGCGCCACGCGGTGCACGGTGATGTTCTCGTCGCCATCGCCGCCGCCATCGCTCACCTTCGTCAGCCCGGTCGCGCGGGCTAGCGTGAAGCATTCCGACGTCATCCCGGGCGACGAATAGAACACCCCCAGATCCTCGATTGCCTTCGCGCGGTAGCCGGTTTCTTCCTCCAGCTCGCGGCCGGCAGCGACCGCGACACTCTCGCCCGCGGTCTCGTCACCGACCAGCCCCGCCGGCAGCTCTAGGCACGCGCGCCCGAGCGGCACGCGGAACTGCTCCACCAGGATCACGTCGCCGTCGTCGATCGCGACGATCACCGCCGCCGCGATCTCGCCTTGGCGCGCGGCGAATTCCCACGTGCCCTCGGTCTGCACGGTCAGGAATTTCCCGGCCCATACGGTCTTGCTCATAGTTCGATCAGCCTGTCCGGAAGTTCGTTTACCGGCGCACCGGTCCGCGGGAAATGTTCGGCGAGCACCGCGCCGATCTGCGCGACTGCATCCGCCATCCCGTCGCCGGGACGATCGTCGCGCACGCCGGCGAGTACCGCTGCCATAGCTGCGCCCCAGGTTTCGTTCGGCACGCGCGAATGGATCGCATCGTCGGCGATGATCTCCGCGCGGTGCTCGGCCAGCGACAGGTACAGCAGTACGCCGGTCGAGCCCTTGGTCCGCTTCTCGGCACCCGCACGGAACAGGAGCAAAGCCCGCCGCCGCACGCGCCGCGCCTTGGTCGCACCCGGCGTCAGCGCGAGCCGCGCCGGCGTCCACGCCAGCACCAGCCGCACCGCCAGGAACACCAAGGTCACTAGCACCAGCGCGACCACGTACAGCGCACCCTGCGGTGCCGCCTGCCAGGGATCGACCAGCGCGTAGATATGGTCCGCCGCGACCGGGTGGTACGCGAGCAGCGCCAGCGTCAGCAGCATCGCCAGCACGCCCCAGTGCATCGACACGTCGTGATACGCATCCGACTGCCGCGCGACGATCGTGACGATCTCGCCGGTCGTCTCGGTTTCCGCCTGCGTGACCGCCGCGGTGACGCGGTCGTGGTCGGTGTCGCTCAATCGCATGTCACCATCCCCCCGATGCGCCGCCGCCGCCGCCGGATCCCCCGCCGCCGCCGCCGAAACCACCGCCGCCCCAGCCGCCACCACCGCTGTCGTCGCCACCGCCCCAGCTTCCGCCGCCGCCACCGCCGCCGCCACGGGTCATCGCGTCGGCGATGCTCCACAACACGATCGGCAAGGCGCCGCTGCCGCCGCTCCGGTTGCCGCCATCGACGTAATGCTTGCCGCCGGCCCGCCGCGAGATCATCGGAATGACGATCGCCGCCAGGACGATGCCAAAGAAGATCAGCCCGATCGGCACGCCGCCGCCACCCGAGTTCGAGCGACGATGCGTCTTGTCATACTCCGCCGCCGCCGCCGTAACCTTCGCGCGCGCCTCCGCATCGGGCAGCGCAAGCTGGTCTGCCACCGCGTTGGTCCCCGCGACGATCCCGCCCGGGATGTCCCCCGCCTTGAAACGCGGCAGGATCTGCTGGTTGATGACGACGCTGGAGAACGCGTCGGTCAGCACCGGCTCAAGCCCATAGCCGACCTCGATCCGCACCTTCCGGTCGTTCGGCGCGACCAGCAGGATCGCGCCGTTGTTCGCATCCTTCAGCCCGACGCCCCAGCTCCGCAGCAGGCGATTGCCGTAATCCTCGATCGGATAGCCTTCGAGATCGGACACCGTCGCGACCACCAGCTGGTTGCCGGTCGTCCTTTGCAGGTCGTCGAGCCGCTTGGTCAGCGCCGCTTCCTGATCGGGCGGGATGACGTTCGCGGCGTCGACGACGAAGCCGGTGAACTTGGGAAGCGTCTGCGCGGTCGAAGCATTGCTTCCCAGCAGCACCGCGAACGCGAGCGTCAGGAGATGGCGGAGCATGACGCGCGGATCAGCTCGCGTTGCCGAAGTTCACCGTCGGTGCGGTCTCGGCACCCGGCGTGGTCGCCGCGAACGGCACCATCGGCTTGGCGCCATAGAAGATCTTCGCGCCGACCGCGTCGGGGAAGGTGCGGATCTTGGTATTATACGCCTGCACCGCGCCGTTGTAATCGCGCCGCGCGATCGTGATGCGGTTCTCGGTGCCCTCGAGCTGGCTCATCAGCGTGGTGTAGTTGGCCTGGCTCTTCAACTCAGGATACGCTTCCTGCAAGCGCTGGAGCGATACGCCGACGGCACCCTGGACGCGCTGATACTGCTCCATCTTCGCCGGATCGGAGAGATCGGCTGCCGAAACCTGGACCGAGTTCGCAGCCGAGCGCGCCTGTGTCACCTGGACGAGGATATCCTTCTCCTGCGCGCCCGCCGCCTTCACGGTCGCGACGAGGTTGGGGATCAGGTCGGCGCGGCGTTGATAATTGTTCTGGACGTCGGCCCAGCGTGCCTTCGCGTTCTCTTCCGCGGTCGGAATGCTGTTGATCCCGCACCCGGCCAGCGCCGATGCGAGGAGGATCGCGGCGGTACCGCGGGCGATTGGGGCACGTGACATCGGGGCTCTCCTGAATACCTGTGTCACCCTCATAGGACAGTCCGCAGGGTTGGCGAAACCGAAATCGGCGGTTAGCCTTGGGCTGGCAACAGAAGGGGGCGGCATTGCTCAAGGAATTCAAGGCGTTCATCATGCGCGGCAACGTGCTCGATCTCGCCATCGCGGTGATCATCGGTGCGGCGTTCGGCAAGATCGTCACGTCGCTGACCGACGACGTGCTGATGCCGGTGATCGGCAAGATCTTCGGCGGGCTCGATTTCTCGAGCTATTTCTGGCGGATGGGGCCGGTGCCGGCGAACTATGCGGGCTCGCTGAGCGATTACGCGGCGTTGAAGAAGGCGGGCGTGCCGCTGCTCGGCTATGGCGCGTTCGCGACGCAGCTGGTCAATTTCGTGATCGTCGCGGGTATCATCTTCATGATCCTGCGCGTGGTGAACCGGACGGCGGCGCTGATCGAGCGCGAGACGGCGCGGTTGAAGCGCGAGGAAGAGGCGGTTGTCGTCGCACCTGCGCCGGAGCCGGTCGAGATCGCGCTGCTTCGCGAGATCCGCGACGAGTTGAAGGCGCGGGGGTGATCGCCTTGTCCCTCTCCCCGCCGGGGAGAGGGAGGGAGGAGCCGTAGGCGACGGAAGGGTGAGGGGCCTGAGGCTCGGGACGGGATCCCAACTCCCCCTCATCCGACGCTGCCGCGCCACCTTCTCCCCGAGGGGAGAAGGAAAGCCTAAGCCGCTACCAGATCCTCGGCGTTCGCATCCGCCAGGCTCGTCCCATCCAGAATCCGCGCAGTCTCGTCGCGCACGCGCATCATCGCATAGCGGATCGCGCAGTCGGCTTCGCTCTTGCAGTCGAGGCACGGCCGGTACGCCGTGCGGCTGACGCACGGGACAAGTGCGAGCGGGCCCTCGATGATCCGGATGATCTCGCCAAGCGAAATCAGATGGCTCGGCCGCGAGAGGCGATAGCCGCCCATCTTGCCGCGATGGCTGTGCAACAGGCCGGACTCGCGCAGGTCGGCGAGGATCAGCTCGAGGAATTTGCGCGGCACGTTCGCCTCGGCGGCGATCCGCGTCATCGGGATGGGAGGGCCACCGACGGGGGCGCCGCCAAGGAAGATCATCGCGCGGAGCGCGTAGCGGGAGCGCTGCGTCAACATAATGCAGGTTGCTATGCACGCGCTTTGTGGCGAGCGGAAGGCGGTTTGGCACGCTGTGTGCTAACCCATCGGAGATTTATCCGGGGCAGGTCGCGCCACGGCGCCAGTCTTTTCATTTGGCCGGGCTTTTCAGATCGATGCGGCCCCCCTATATCGGTCATGCCGTCGGGGGAATCTTCTCTTGGCGGCTATGGCGATAAACCGTGGCGTGTCATAGACACAGCGGACCCGGGGGCAGTACCCGGCGACTCCACCACCGCCCTCTTCGCAAGAGGGGGACGATGACGGGGTCGAACTAGGATCGACGTGTGTTCAACGACGCTATGTTTCGCTCGGAATGGGACCACCGCAACGGCCCATACACAAGTGCCAACGATAACGAAGCACTCGCAATTGCCGCATAACTGACGGTCTAACGACCTAAGTTATACGGACGAAAGCGCGGTTCGGGCCACACCGGGCAACAGAAGTGGACACCGGCGGTACGGGGGGCACCGAGCAACAGAAGCTCCCCACTAACCCGACACTTGGTCTCATCACGCAGCTCCGATCAGGCAGCAAGGCGCTCGACCAGTCGCAACACCGGCGGGCTGAAGCCGAGCGGACCGACCAGCACGTTGGTCACGACCAGCACCCCGCCACCCCAGTAATAGGCCGGATGTATCTTCCCGCGCAGGCGCAAGTCGGAGATCATCCCTGCGATGACGAACACCGCCATCGACGCGAACACCGCGAGCGGCGCGAACTGGCCAAGCAGCGGCATCGGCAGGATCCGCCCGAGCGCCGGAGACATGACCAGGATCGTGCCGCACAACATCAGTCGCTTGTGCCACGCCGCCTGTTTCCGCAGCGCTATCGCCCAGGCGGTCAGAATGCCAAACCCGATCACCCCCAGCACATCTAGCACGAGGAAGATCCCAGGCGGAAAGAATGGCGGTACGCGGTGCTGCTGGATCGCCGCGACGGTGGTGACGATGCCCAGCACGACCATCGACGCTGCGATAACGGCGCCGAGTACGCCGAGTTGTCGATGCCAAGTGATCAATCCCCGAACGACCAGCCAGTTCTGCACGACGTAGAGAATGATCCACGCCAGGAAGGCGGCGGCATGCAGATGAACTTGCAAGGGCAGTTCGAGAAACGTCCAGTTCATCCGCGCTGCATTCAGCGTGAAGCCGAAGATCACCGTGACGGCGATCGCTATCGCCATGCCGAGGAAGAAGCGACGCTCGCTCGCGACGACATTCCGTTGCGCAGGCCGTACACTATTTAACGATGCCATTGGACCGCCCCCGCGAGTCGATGCTCAAGCGACGGACGATGGCCCTAATACTGATAACGGGCAATACTCATGACGAATGAGGATTGCCTAGACTAGTAGATGTAAGATCCTGAATACTCTTCCAGTCCGTTAACTGCTCAGAGTTGCAGAAGCTTGCTGAGTTGTGCGCCGGTATAGGGCTTCTGCACGAACCGCGCGGCCTTGGGCAGCGCCTCGGTGGTGCCGTTGTCGGCACCCGACGTGACCAGGATCGCGATATCGGGGCGCTGCGCGTGAACGGCATTGGCAAGGTCGATGCCGTTCAGGTCTCCGGGCATGCGGACATCGGTAAACAGCGCGGCGATATCGGGCCGCTCTTCGAGCTTCGCCAAGGCGTCGGCCGCGTTGCTGGCTTCGACGACTTCATAGCCGGCATCCTCCAGCGCGAGGTTGGAATGGACCCGGACGAGGGCATCGTCATCGACGACGAGGATAACGGACTTCGCAATGGCGTTCATACCGGTTCGAACATCCGGCATGCCGCTCCGTTCCAATATAAGTCATGTTCTCAAGGCATAACGGGGCAAAGCGAGCCTGACATGAGAAAGGGGCCCGGTTTCCCGAGCCCCTCCATCACTGCCGTTAGGCCGTAAAGGCTTAGTCGCGATCGCCGGTCAGGAATGCCGGTGCGAACTCCGGAGCCTTGTCGCCGTCGGTGCGTGCAGCACGCTCGCCGCCGCCGTTGCCGCCGCCATCGCGACGCGGACCACGGCCACCGCCGTTGCCCCCTGCGTCACGGCCGCCATCGCCGTCGCGACGTGGGCCACGCGAGCCGCGATCGCCCCCATCACGACCGCCGCCGCCTTCGCCGCGTGGACCGCGACCGCCGCCGTTGCCGCCAGCATCACGGCCGCCATCGCCATCACGACGCGGACCGCGCGGACCACGATCGCCACCCTCGCGGGGTTCCCGGGCAGGACGCGTGTCCTCGAGCTCTTCGCCGGTCGTCTGGTCGACGACGCGCATCGACAGGCGAACCTTGCCGCGCGGATCGATCTCGAGAACCTTGACCTTGACCTCCTGGCCTTCGGTCAGGGCGTCGGAGACCTTCTCGACGCGCTCGTTCTTGATTTCGGACACGTGGACGAGACCGTCCTTGCCACCCATGAAGTTCACGAACGCCCCGAAATCGACCAGGTTGACGACCTTGCCGTCATAGACCTTGCCGACTTCGGCTTCCTCGACGAGGCCCTTGATCCACTTGATCGCGGCTTCGATCTGCGCGGGATCGGACGACGACACCTTGATCACGCCCTCGTCGTCGATGTCGACCTTGGCGCCGGTCTGCGCGACGATCTCGCGGATCACCTTGCCGCCGGTGCCGATGACTTCACGGATCTTCGACTTGTCGATCTGGAAGCTCTCGATGCGCGGTGCGTGGGCGCTGAGTTCCTCACGCGTGTGGTCGAGCGCCTTCGCCATCTCGCCCAGGATGTGCGCGCGGCCTTCCTTGGCCTGCGCCAGCGCCTTGCCCATGATCTCCTCGGTGATGCCGGCGATCTTGATGTCCATCTGCATCGTGGTGATGCCCTCGGACGTGCCAGCCACCTTGAAGTCCATGTCGCCGAGGTGATCCTCGTCGCCGAGGATGTCCGATAGAACCGCGAAGTTCTTGCCCTCGAGGATCAGGCCCATCGCGATGCCCGACACCGGACGCTTCAGCGGAACGCCCGCATCCATCATCGACAGCGAACCGCCGCAGACCGTCGCCATCGACGACGAACCGTTGCTCTCGGTGATGTCCGACAGAACGCGGATCGTGTACGGGAACTCTTCCTTGGTCGGCAGAACCGGGTGCAGCGCGCGCCATGCGAGCTTGCCGTGACCGACTTCGCGACGACCCGGCGCACCGAAGCGACCGACTTCACCAACCGAATAGGGAGGGAAGTTGTAGTGCAGCATGAAGTTTTCGTACGACAGGCCGTTCAGGCCGTCGATCATCTGCTCCGCATCGCGCGTGCCGAGCGTGGTGGTGCAGATCGACTGCGTCTCGCCGCGCGTGAACAGCGCCGAGCCATGCGTGCGCGGGAGGAAGTGGACCATCGCCTCGATCGGACGGATCTGCGTGGTGGTGCGGCCGTCGATGCGGGTGCCGTCCTTGAGGATGGCGCCGCGGACGATCTCCGCCTCCAGCTTCTTCATCAGCTTGCCGGCTGCCATCTGGTCCTGCGGCGACGCATCGGCGAACGCCGTCTTGCCCTTGGCGCGCGCCGCGTTGAGCAGGTCAGACCGCTTGGACTTGTCGGTCACCTTGTAGGCAGCCGCGATGTCCTTGCCGATCAGCTTCTTCAGCTTGTCCTTGGCGGTCGACAGGTCGGCCTGCTCGGCCATTTCCCAAGGATCCTTGGCAGCCATCTCGGCCAGATCGATGATCAGGTTGGCGGCTTCGCGGCAGGCCTTGTGGGCGAACTGCACGGCGCCGAGCATGATCTCTTCCGAAAGCTCCTTGGCTTCCGATTCCACCATCATCACGGCCTGGCCGGTGGCGGCGACGACGAGGTCGAGATCGCCAGCCTTGGCTTCTTCCAGCGTCGGGTTGAGGATGTACGCGCCATCGACGTAACCGACGCGCGCTGCGCCGATCGGGCCCATGAACGGCACGCCCGAGATCGTCAGGGCTGCCGATGCCGCGACCATCGCGAGGACGTCCGGCTCGTTCTCGCCGTCATACGACAGAACCTGGCAGATCACGTTGATCTCGTTGTAGAAACCCTCTGGGAAAAGGGGACGGATCGGGCGATCGATGAGACGGCTGGTCAGCGTCTCCTTTTCGGTCGCGCCGCGCTCACGCTTGAAGAAGCCACCGGGGATGCGGCCGCTTGCGGAGAACTTCTCCTGGTAATGGACGGTGAGCGGGAAGAAATCCTGCCCTTCCTTGACGGTCCGTGCAGCCGTCACGGCGCAAAGAACGACGGTCTCGCCGAGGGTGGCGAGCACTGCGCCGTTAGCCTGGCGCGCAACGCGGCCGGTCTCGAGCGTCAGAGTCTTGCCGCCCCACTGGGCGCTTACGGTCTTGGTATCGAACATTCTTTTTCCTTCACTCCAAACGCCAGATGCGTTTGGGGCCGTTGAGGTCTCCATGAAAGTAGTACTTTCATGGAAGCCTGGTGTGCGGGCTTAGCCGGCCCGCGGCGGTGTGGAGCGAGTTGTCGCTCCTTGCCATTGCACCGAATTGTGTCCTGGCGTTTGCCTCCGCGCGAAATGCGCGGAATCAAAACCCTATATACGAAAACGGCCCCCCGAGGGGAGCCGTTCGTGTTACTTGCGGAGACCGAGCTTCGCGATCAAATCCAGATAGCGCTGGCCGTCCTTGTGACGGAGATAATCCAACAGCGTCCGGCGCTTGTTGACCATCATGAGAAGACCACGACGCGAGTGGTTGTCCTTCTTGTGGCCCTTGAAATGCTCGGTCAGGTTCTTGATGCGCTCGGTCAGGATCGCGACCTGGACTTCCGGCGAACCGGTGTCACCCTCGGCGCGCGAATGCTCCTTGACGAGCTCGGTCTTGCGTTCAGCGGTAATCGTCATGAATTCATGTCCTCGACATCACAGATTGAAACCGCGAACGACCCGGACGTCTCCGTCCTCGACCTCGACCAGCGCGACCGGGACAGCGTCCAGTTCGGCGAAGTATTGGCCATCGTCTGCGGCAATCCCGGCCAAGATACGCCCCTGTCGGAGCGCCCCTGCCTGGTCGGGGGTGAGGGAGAGAGCCGGGATGTCGTCCAGCGCCACCCTCAAGGGCAGAAGTACATCTTCAAGCGCGGAGGCCTTAGCGAGTTCGTCCAGTTTGTCCAGCGATATCGCGGAGGAGAGGTCGAACGGGCCGGCCTTGGTGCGGCGTAACATCGTGACGTGGCCGACGGTGCCGAGGGCGATCGCGATGTCGCGCGCGAGGGAGCGGATGTAGGTGCCCTTGGACACATGCGCGGTAAGCGTGACCTCCTCCAGCGGGGAGTGGAGCAGGGGTGCATCCTGCAATTCCTCCCCGGCACGGGGAGGGGGACCGCCGTTCACTTGGACGGGGGTGGAGGGGGGCTCGTCACCAACGGTACGCTCGCGGAAGCCCCCCTCCACCAGCTGCGCTGGTCCCCCTCCCCGTACCGGGGAGGATAGCGAATAAATCGTCACGTCCCGGCTCGCGAGCACTACTTCCTGCCCAGCCCGAGCCAGATCATAAGCCCGCTCCCCGTCAATCTTCAGCGCGGAATAGGCGGGCGGCACCTGAGAAATCGGTCCGGTAAACTGCGCCAGCACCGCCTCGACCGCAGCCAGGGTCGGCCGGACGTCGGACGTAGCGATGCTCACCCCCTCAGCATCCAGCGTATCCGTCTGAACCCCGAACACAACCGTAAAATCATAGATCTTGTCGCTATCGAGCATCCGCCCAGCCAGCTTCGTCGCCTCCCCAACCGCGATCGGCAGCACCCCCGTAGCGAGCGGATCGAGCGTCCCCCCATGCCCCACCTTGAACTTCCCATACCCGCCGCTCCGCAAGGCACGCTTCACCGCCGACACCCCCTGCGTCGAGCCAAGCTCCAGCGGTTTGTCGAGAATGATCCAGCCATGCATGCGCGTAAGTCCTAGAATTCAGTTTAGGCGGGAGCGGCCGCCCATCTACTCCGTCATGCTGACGAAAGTCAGGATCCAGAGCCACAAGCGACGGTGTTTGGTACCCTGGTCCTGACTTTCGTCAGGATGACGGGGAGGGGTGAAGCCTACCCCAAAGCCTCGCAAAAATGCCGCCGGCACAGCGCGACATACCGGTCGTTCCCGCCGATCTCGGTCTGCTGCCCCTCGGCAATCGCCCGGCCGCTCCCATCGACCCGCAGGTTCATCGTCGCCTTGCGTCCGCACATGCAAACCGACTTGATCTCCACCAGCGAGTCCGCGAGCGCGAGCAACCGCGCCGACCCCGGAAACAGCGCCCCCTGGAAATCGGTCCGCAACCCGTAGGCCAGCACCGGAATCCCGACCACATCACAGATATGCGCAAGCTGATCCACCTGCGCAGACGTCAGAAACTGCGCCTCGTCCACCAGCACGCACGAAATCGCGTCCTCGCCGTGCTGTCGAACAACGCAGGCCCCGATATCCGTCCCCGCATCGAACGCGATCGCCGGTGCCTCCAGCCCGATCCGCGACGTGATCGTCCCCGCCGCGAACCGATCGTCGATCGCCGCCGTGAACAGCATCGTCCGCATCCCCCGCTCGCGATAATTGAAGTCCGCCTGCAACAGGTTCGTCGACTTCCCCGCGTTCATCGAGGCGTAGTAGAAATACAGCTTGGCCATGGGGGCAAAGAGCGGGAACGCGGGGGGATGTCCAGAGGCGTCGCAGTCTTAGGCCGGGAATTCCGCAAGCAGCAAGCTGCTCCCGTACGACCGCCGCTCATCACCCGTCCCGTGGCACCGCCCCCACCACCCGTTCGTCCTGAGTAGCTGCTGAGCTTGTCGAAGCGGCGTATCGAAGGATGGATTGGCGCGGAAGACCTGTGCTTCGATACGAGCCCTCGATACGGCTCTTCGAGCCTACTCGGTCTCTACTCAGCACGAACGGGGAGGGGGAAGGGCACGAGGAGCGCAGAAGGTTCGGAACGGGACAGGACGTAGGAGGCGTTTCATTCCAATCGCCGCAAAGCCCTTACTGACTGCGAGCGAGGTGCTCGCAGCCCTGCAAATCAATCTTCAGCCAGATCCCGCGCAACATGCGGATCCCGCAACAACTGGTCGATGTGCGTGCCTTCGTCGAAGCTCTCGTCCGCAAGAAACTTTAGTTTCGCCGCGTACCGCATCTGCACACGGTTCGCGACTTCGCGCTGAAGGTAGGCGGTGTTGGTGCGCAGCGCCTTCAGCACCTTTTCTTCGTCCTTGCCGAGCAACGGCTTCACGAAAACGGTGGCGTGTCGGAGGTCCGGGGACATGCGGACTTCGGTGATCGTCACGAGGTGCTTTTCGAGCACCGGATCGTGGACGTCTCCGCGCGCGAGGATGTCGGACAGCGCATGACGCGCCTGTTCGCCGACTCGCAACGAGCGGACGGCCTTTGCTTCTGGGGTATCGGTCTTCATTCTTCTAACTCCCTCGCCCCTCCAGGGAGAGGGTGGGGGTGAGGGGCGGCCACGAACGCTGTCGCGCGGTACTGCTCCTCACCCAACCCTCTCCCCGCAGGGGAGAGGGCTCTCGGCCTCAAAGCGTACGTTCGCGCATCTCGACTTCGAACGTCTCGAGGACGTCGCCGGCCTTGATATCCACGAAGTTCGACGTGAACGTCACGCCGCACTCGAGCCCCGCACGGACCTCGGCGACATCATCCTTGAAGCGACGCAGCGATGCGATTTCGCCCTGGTAGATGATGACGTCGTTGCGCGTGATGCGCGCCTTGAGCGCCTTGCGGATGTTGCCCTCGGTGACCAGCAGACCCGCCGCCTTGCCGTGCTTGCCCGCCGAGAAGACCTCGCGGATATCGGCACGACCGACGACCGTCTCGAACGCTTCCGGCCCAAGCTCGCCAGCCATCCCCGCCCGGATCTCGTCGATCAGGTCGTAGATCACGTCATAATACTTGAACGCGACCTTCTGGCGCTCGGCGATTTCACGCGCCTTGGCGTTCGGGCGAACGTTGAAGCCGATGATCGGAGCACCCGATGCAGCTGCCAACGTGACATCCGACTCGGTGATGCCGCCGACGCCCGAGCTCAGCACGCGCGCCTTGATCAGGTCGGTGGAGATCTTGTTGATCGCCCCGACGATCGCCTCGACCGTGCCTTGCGTATCCGCCTTCACGACCAGCGGATATTCGATCGCCTGCTTTTCCTTCAGCGCCGAGAACATGCTCTCGAGGCTGGCAGGAACCGATGCGGTCCGCTTGTCGGTCTTCACGCTGCGACGATATTCCGCGACTTCGCGGGCCCGTGCCTCGTTCTCGACGACCTGGAACGGATCGCCCGCCTGCGGAACACCCGACAGACCGAGAACCTCGACCGGCATCGCCGGACCCGCTTCCTTGATCTGCTTGCCCTTGTCGTCGACCAGCGCACGGACCTTGCCGCTCTCGCCACCGACCACGAAGATGTCGCCGACCCGCAGCGTACCGCGGTTGACGAGGATCGTCGCGACGGGCCCCCGACCCTTGTCGAGCTTGGCCTCGATCACCGTACCCTCGGCCGCGCGATCCGGATTGGCGCGCAGTTCGAGCAGTTCGGCCTGGAGCTGGATCTTCTCGATCAACGCATCGAGACCGATCTTCTTGGTCGCGGAGACTTCGACGTCCTGGACGTCGCCGCCCATGTCCTCGACCACGATCTCCTCACTCAGCAGGCGCTCGCGCACCTTCTGGGCATTGGCGCCTTCCTTGTCGATCTTGTTGATCGCGACGATCATCGGCACGCCCGCCGCCTTGGTGTGGGCGATCGCCTCCACCGTCTGCGGCATCAGGCCGTCGTCCGCCGCCACCACCAGGATGACGATGTCGGTGACGTCCGCACCGCGCGCACGCATCTGCGTGAACGCCTCGTGGCCCGGGGTGTCGAGGAAGGTGATCTTCGACTTGTCCTTCAGGGTCACCTGATACGCGCCGATATGCTGGGTGATGCCACCCGCTTCGCCGCGCACCACGTCGGTGCCGCGCAGGGCATCGAGCAGCGACGTCTTGCCGTGATCGACGTGACCCATGATCGTGACGACCGGGGCACGTGGCTTCAGCGTCTCCTCGGCATCGTCGATCGTGTCGTTGGCCAGATCCTGGTCGACATCGCTGACGCGCGTCAGGTTGTGGCCGAACTCGGTGACGAGCAACTCGGCGGTATCCTGGTCGATCGTCTGCGTCATCGTGACGGGCATGCCCATCTTGAACAACGCCTTGACGAGGTCGGCACCCTTCTCGGCCATGCGGTTGGCGAGTTCCTGCACGGTGATCGCCTCTGGAACGACGACGTCGCGGATCTGCTTGGCCTGCGCCTCGCGCGGACCACCGGTGCCACGACGCTCCTTCTCGCGCGCACGCTTCAGTGCGGCGAGCGAGCGAGCGCGTGCACCATCACCATCGCCGAGCGCGCGGTTGACGGTGAGCTTGCCCGAGGTGCGACGATCGTCACCCTTGCGGTCACGCTGCTGCGGACGCGCCGGCACTGCGTCGCGACGGACGCCACCAGCCGGAGCATTGACGCCGGTCGCGCCGGGGCGAGCCGCGGTCGTGCCGGCATTCGCAGCCGTGGTCGGCGCCGCGGCAGCGGGTGCTGCGACAGGCTTCGGCGGCGGAGGAGGACGCTCGGGACGCGCCACCGGCGAAAACCGGCGCGGTGCCGGGAACGCCGGATCGCGGGTCAGTTCGATGACGGGCGGCGGTGCCGGCGGAGCGACGGGGGCCGGCGCAGGCTTGGGAGCCGGTGCGGGAGCAGCCACGACTGGAGCTGGCTTCGGTGCAGGCGCAGGTGCCGCGGCAATCGGTGCCGGGGCAGGAGCCGCAGCAACGGGAGCTTCGACCGGGGCCGGCGCAGGCGCTGGAGCCGGTGCCGCGACCGGAGCGGGAGCCGCTTCGACCACAGGAGCGGGGGCCGGTGCGGGCGCAGGGGCCTCGACCGGCTTCGGCGCCTTAGCTTCAGCCTCGGCACGCGCACGATCGGCGACGCGATTGCGCTCGTCTTCGATCGCCTTGGCGCGTTCGGCTTCCTGGCGACGACGCCCTTCTTCCAGCGTGTTCATGCGCTGCTCTTCAGCCTCGCGGAGCAGCTTGGCCTGACGCTCCTGCGGCGACAGATTGCTCTGCTGCTGACGCACGGGGGCGGGCGCAGGCTGCGGTGCGCGCGCCTGCGGTGCCGGGGCTGCGGGGGCAGCCGCCGGGGCGGGCGCGGCAACCGGTGCGGCATCCGCGACCTGCACGTCGGGCTCGCCCGGACGGCGCAGGACGCGCGCGCGCTTGGTTTCCACGATCACCGTATTCGATCGGCCGTGGCTGAAGCTCTGCTTCACCTGGCCGGTCTCGACCGTGCGCTTCACACCCAAAGGTGCGCGCATGCCAAGTTTCGGCTTCTCGTTGTCCGTGTCGCTCACTCAAATTCCTCAGTCATGTCCACGGCCGGGCGTGTTCCGGTCGATCCGGACGCCTGTTGTATCGGTGGCGCCCCATTTTGTGGTGACGCCGATGCGCCCTGCGAGGCCGTTTCGCAAGACACGGAAGAAGGTTCGGGGCCGATAAAATGCAGCCAACGGTCGAGCGCTTCGCTCACCCGCTTTGCTGCAGCGCGGTCGGTCAGGCCAATGTGTACCACATTTTCCCGCCCCAGCGCCAACGCCAATATGGTGCGCGATACCGGGAGTGCCAACCCCCGCAAACCCGAGCCCTCGACATCGTTGCCGATGCGCCAAGCCTGATCGAGCTTGCGGTTGCCATCCTCGGCCGCATCGGACGCGTGATAGAGCGCCTTCAGCTTGCCCTGTCGCGCGTTCTGCTCGATCCGGTCGGAGCCGATCAGCACCGTCCCCGAGCGCGATTCGAGGCCGAGCCGGTCGAGCGCGTTACGCTCGAGTGCGGATTCGATCTTAGCCGGAAGCTCAGGATCGATGGTGAACTCGCCGGTCTTGAACGCGCGGGAGAGAGCGCCCTTGAGCTTGCCCTTCTTGATCGCGGCTTCGAGTTCGACTCGAGTCACCCCGATCCACGCGCCGCGGCCCGGAGCCTTGGCGCGCACGTCGGGAAGGATCTGGCCATCGGGCGACAACGCGAGTCGCACGAGGTGGGGCCTGACGTCGCGCTCGCCCGAAAGAATGCACTTGCGAACGGGCTCATTCCCCTCCCGCTCGCGGGAGGGGTCAGGGGAGGGGCCATCCGCAGGGGCAGCAGCCGTGACTGCCCTCCCCCGACCCCTCCCGCCAGCGGGAGGGGAGTTTAGCGGCGCAGTGTCATCGGGAGGGTTCCGCATGTGCGTCCTCCTGCGCCGGAGTTGCTTTCGGAGCGTCGCGGTCGACCAGCAGCTGGCCGCCCGCGCCGTAATTCTCGGTCGAGACCTCTTCGATCACGATCTGCACCGCAGCCGGGTTCTTCCCCAGCCGCTGCACGAGCGACTGGGTGACGTCGGCGACGATGCCGGACTTCTGGTCCTTGGTGGCGGACCCCGAGATGCGGATGCTGACGAAGGGCATTAGGCCTTGTCGCCCTCGCTTTTCGTGTCGGTCTTGTCCGCCGCGTCTTCAACCGAAGCGTCCTCGACCGAAGCGTCGTCCGCCGAAGCGTCCTCAGCCACGGCTTCGTCGGCCGTCGTCTCTTCAGTCGCAGCGTCCTCGACCACGGCGTCGTCAGCCGAAGCCTCGTCCACCGAAGTCTCGTCCGCCTCGACGTCGTCAGCCGAAGCCTCGGGAGCCTCGTCCTCGAACCAGTGCGCACGCGCGGCCATGATGATCTCGTTACCCTGCTCGTCGCTCAAGCCATACTCGGCAAGAATCCCGCCCTTCGGCTCAGGCCGCTTCGGTGCGTCTTCGTTGCGACGACGTGGCTCGACGCGCTTCTTCTCGACCAGTTCATCTGTCGCGAGATCGGCGAGATCGTCGAGCGTCTTGATGCCCGCCTTGCCGAGCGTCACCAGCATCGCCTCGTTGAGATACGGCATGCCGGCCAGCGCGTCCTCGACGCCGAGAGCGGTACGCTCTTCGCGGCTCGCAGCATCACGACGCTCCAAAGCCTCGGTCGCACGGTTCTGCAACTCGCCCGCCAGGTCCTCGTCGAAGCCCTCGATACCGGCGATCTCCTCGACCTCGACATAGGCGACCTCTTCGAGGTTGGTGAACCCTTCGGCCACCAGCAACTGTGCGAGCGTCTCGTCGACATCGAGCTCCTTCTCGAACATCGCCGAGCGCTCGACAAAGTCCTTCTGGCGCTTCTCCGACGCATCGGCCTCGGTGAGGATGTCGATCGCCTTGCCGGTCAGCTGCGACGCGAGCCGCACGTTCTGGCCACGACGGCCGATCGCCAGCGAAAGCTGGTCATCGGGAACGACCACCTCGATGCGCTCTTCTTCCTCGTCGATCACGACGCGCGACACGGAAGCCGGCTGCAACGCATTGACGACGAAGGTCGCGATGTCGGGCGACCAGGGGATGATGTCGATCTTCTCGCCCTGCATTTCCTGCACGACGGCCTGGACTCGCGAGCCCTTCATGCCGACGCATGCGCCAACCGGATCGATGCTCGAATCGTGCGAGATGACGCCGATCTTCGCGCGCGAACCCGGATCGCGGGCCGCGGCCTTGATCTCGATGATGCCGTCGTAGATCTCGGGCACTTCCTGCGCGAACAGCTTCTTCATGAAGTCGGGGTGCGCGCGTGACAGGAAGATCTGCGGCCCACGGTTCTCGCGGCGGACGTTCAGGATCAGCGAACGGATGCGGTCGTTGACGCGCACCACTTCGCGCGGGATCTGCGCGTCGCGACGGATGACGCCCTCGGCGCGGCCCAGGTCGACGACGACATGGCCAAACTCGACGCGCTTGACGACGCCGGTGATGATCTCGCCGGCGCGGTCCTTATACTCTTCGAACTGGCGCTCGCGCTCGGCGTCGCGGACCTTCTGGAAGATGACCTGCTTGGCGGCCTGTGCGGCGATGCGGCCGAACTCGATCGGGGGCAGCGGATCGACGATGAAGTCGCCGAGTGCGGCGTCCTTCTGGAGCTTCTGCGCGCCCTTGACGTCGACCTGCTTGAAATAATCGTCGACCGCCTCGACCACTTCGACGACGCGCCACAAGCGCAGATCGCCGGTGTTCGGATCGAGCTTCGCGCGGATGTCGTTCTCGGCGCCGTAGCGCGAGCGGGCGGCGCGCTGGATCGCGTCCTCCATCGCCTCGATCACGATCGCCTTGTCGATCATCTTCTCCGACGCGACCGAATTCGCGATCGCGATCAGTTCCGCGCGGTTTGCGGTGACTGCCGTGGCCATCAATGCTGTCCTTCTTCGGTGTCGGCCTCGTGAGCATCGGGCTCATCGGTGGGCGTATCTTGATAGAAAACCTCGTCCGCGCCTTCGGTCGAAAGCGGCGCGGTCGCGGCGATGAGACGGTCGGTCATGACGAGCTTGGCGTCGGCGACCTGCGAAAAGTCGATCGTCATGAGCTTGTGCTTGTTGACGTCGACGGTGATCTTCGTCCCCTCAACGCCCATCAAATTGCCCGAGATCTGCTTGCGGTCCTCGAACGGCTCGACGAGGCGAATGCGCGCCTCCTGGCCTTCCCAGTCGGCAAAGTCCTGGAGCCGGGTCAGCGGCCGATCGATACCGGGGCTCGACACTTCGAGACGATACGCGTCCTCGCCGACCGGGTCCTTGCCCTCGGCCTCGAGCGCATCGAACTTGTCCGAAATCCGGCGCGACAGCTCGGCGCAATCCTCGATCACCAGCTGGCGGGTGTCGGGGCGCTCGGCCATCACCTGCAACGTCGGATCGGACTTGCCGCCCTGCATGCGCACGCGCACGAGGCTGAGGCCGAGCGCGGTCGCCTCGGGTTCGATCAGGTCGGTCAGCAGGGCGATATTCGCCATCGAAATTCCAAACAGGGCCAAAGCACAGGTGATTGCCGCCGCGGAGCAAGCCCCGCAGCCTCTTCATCTGGCGATGTAGAGAAGTGGTGCCTCTATACGCGGGGTGGCGCCCGTCCGCAAGCGGGAGCAACCTTCGTTTAGTACGCTGCGTTAGCGCAGGGATTTCCGGGAGAAGATCATGATTCGCAAAACGCTGTTCGCCACTGGGTTGCTGACAACCACGCTGCTCGCCTCGACCGCCTGTTCCGCGCAACCGGCCGCGGCGGGGAAGCCGTTCAAGGAGACCGTGGTCGCCGATTTCGATTCGCCTTGGGCGATGACGTTCCTGCCCGACAAGCGCATGCTGGTGACCGAGAAGAAGGGCCAGATGCTGCTCGTCTCCGCCGACGGCAAGTCGCGCCAGACGGTCGCGACGCTCACCGTCGATTCGGCCGGGCAGGGCGGTCTGATGGATGTCGTCCTCGCGCCCGACTTCGCGACCAGCCAGCGCGTGTATTTCAGCTATTCGACTGCAGGCGAGGGCGGCAAGGGCGTCGTCCTCGCGCGTGGTCGTCTGCGTCCGGATGGTGGTGGCGGCGAGCGTCTCGGCGAGATCGAAGCGTTGTTCAGCGCGCGGCCGTTCGTCGAGGGCAACGGCCATTACTCCGGCCGCATCGCCTTCTCGCCCGACGGCAAATACCTGTTCTTCACCAATGGCGAACGCCAGAAATTCACCCCGGCGCAGGACCCGAAGATGACGCTCGGCAAGGTGCTGCGTCTCACGCTCGACGGCAAACCCGCCCCCGGCAACCCGCTCGCGGCCAAAGGCTTCGCACCCGAGATCTGGAGCTACGGCCACCGCAACCTGCTAGGCATCGCGTTCGACAAGCAGGGCAATCTCTGGGAGCAGGAGATGGGGCCAAAGGGTGGCGACGAGGTCAATCTGATCAAGCCCGGCCTCAACTATGGCTGGCCCAACGCCTCGAACGGCAGCAACTACGACGGCACCGACATTCCCGATCACAAGCCCGGCGATGGCTATGAGCCGCCCAAGGTGTTCTGGAACCCGGTTATCTCGCCCGGCGGGTTGATGATCTATTCAGGCAGTATGTTCCCGCAGTGGAAGGGCGACGCCTTCATCGGTGGGTTGTCGTCGAAGTCCCTCGTCCGCGTCCACCTCACCGGCACGAATGCTGCAAAAGGCGACCAATGGGACATGGGAGCAAGAATCCGCGAAGTAGAACAAGGCCCCGACGGCGCAATCTGGCTCCTGGAAGACGGCGGCGACTCCCAAGGCCGCCTGATAAAACTGACCGCGAAGTAAGTGAAATTCCCCTTCCGCTTGCGGGAGGGGTCAGGGGAGGGCACGACGTACGTACTGGCGTCCGGTCTTTGAGGCACACCCCTCCCCCGACCCCTCCCGCTAAGCGGAAGGGGAGTAGAAGTGCGCTAATCCCGCATGATCAGGTAGTTCATCCGCGCAGCCGCAATCGGCTTGTCGCGCTCGTCCTGCCAAGCCGTCGCCTCGACATTCGCCACCCGGTTCCCCAACCGGGTCACCACGCCCGCCGCCCGCGTAGGCTTGTCCCGACCACCCCGCATGAAATCGACCGTGACGTTCACCGGCTTGATCCGAGCTTCGGAACCAGCACCCTCAGCCTCCAACGCATGCTGCAAAGCCGCAATCGCCGCCATTTCCAGCAATCCCGAAATTGCACCCCCATGCAAAAACCCCGGCCGCCCCAGCACGTCGTCGGCAAACGGCATCAGCAATACCGGCGGCGCGCCGTCCTCGGCCTCGACCGACACGCGCAGGATCTCCGCATAGGGCGGCAGGCCGATCGTCATGCCTCGATCCTCCTGTTGAGACCCATGCCCGCGACATCGCCCACCACCATGAACGTCCCCGCGACATGCGCGAGCGGATCGCCCGGGTCGCCGTCATGCGCCTGCCCCCGCACGAACGCGATCGAGCGCGTGATCCGGTAGCACTCCCCGCGCCCGATCACCGTCTTCCCCGGCGTCGCCGGCCGCAGGTAATCCACCCGCAGGTCGAGCGTCGCATGCGGCACGAACGCGTTGCGCTTGATCCAGATCGCCAGACTCGTCGCCATGTCCATCATGGTGATGATCGGCCCCGACGCGATCACGCCACTCGCCGGATCGCCGATCAGCCGTTCGTCATAGGGCAGCGCAAGCTCCGCCCAGTCGTCGCCATGCGCGTGATAGCGCATCCCCAGCGCGGCGCCGTGCCCGCCGAACCCGCGCGTCGCAAACCATTGTGGATCAAAACCAGCCATGCGCGAGCCTCTACACGCCGCGTGAGCGCGCGCAACATTGCGGGCGCCGTTGCAGGTGGGGGCAGGGCCGGTTAGCGTCGATGCAAAGATCGAGAGGATCGCCACTATGAACGACCGGGTCACCATCACCGTCACGGACGGCATCGCCGACGTCCGCCTCGCCCGCGCCGACAAGATGAACGCGATCGACCCGGCGATGTTCGAGGGCATTGCCGCGGCGATCGACCGACTCAAGGGGATGCCCGAAGTCCGCTGCGTTGTCCTCTCCGGCGAGGGCAAGGCGTTCTGCGCCGGCCTCGACATGGCCTCGATGGCGAACGGCGGTTCCGGGCTGGCACTAGGCGACCGGACCGAAGAGGGCGCGAACCTAGTCCAACAGGTCGCCTGGGGCTGGCGCACCTTGCCGATGCCGGTGATCGCCGCGGTCCACGGCGTCGCGTTCGGCGGCGGCTTCCAGATTATGTCCGGCGCCGACATCCGCATCGCGCATCCGCAAGCCCGCTTCGCAATTCGCGAGACGTATTGGGGCCTAGTCCCCGACATGGCCGGCATCGCGCTCTGGCGTACGCTCGCCCGCGACGACGTGCTCCGCGAACTCACCTACACCGCGCGCGAGTTCGATGGCGCGGAAGCGCTGCGGCACGGCTTCGTCACGCGGCTGTCGGAAGACCCGCTCGGCGAGGCGATGATGCTCGCCCGCGAGATCGCGGCGAGGAACCCCCACGCGATCCGCGGGTCGAAAGCGCTCTATAACCTCGCGGCGGATGCGGACGCGGCGGCAGTGCTGCACGCGGAAACCGAAGAGCAGCTGAAGGTCATCCGCACGCCCAATCAGGTCGAACAGGTGCGGGCCAACATGGAGAAGCGGGCGGCGGTGTTCGAGGACTGAACCTTCCGACATCCTGACGAAAGTCAGGATCCAGAGCCACGCGCGTTGCCCTGGGTAACCCTGGATACTGACTTTCGTCAGGATGACGAGGGGGGGGGCGACGTTCGGTCCCACTTCTACCACCCCGGCGAAGGCCGGGGCCCAGTTGGAAAGGTCGTTGTAACGGAGCGCTGTCTTACGCCATCATCGTCCCTCAACTGGGCCCTGGCCTCCGCCGGGGTGGCGAATGTGTAGCGTGGATGCGTCTACTTCGCCTTGTCATAAGGCGTGAAATCCCGAAACCGGCAATAGCCCGACGGAATCGACATACCGACCGACACCGTCCGAAACCGATCGTTCCGGCACAATTGCCCGCCGTAAACATCGACAATCAACGTATCGAGTGGTCGCAACGAAGGACATTCGCCAACCGGCCCAGTCTTCCAGATCCGCTTGCCCGACTGCCGATACAGGATAGTCTGCGAATCGACGATCTCAGGCCCATTGAGCTGCTGCAGGTCGATGCACCGCACCGGCGCCCCCGCAACCCGACCCGCCAACGGGTCGGACTTGCCCGCCCCGAGCATCCCCACCGTCAGCAGCGCCACCGACGCCAAAATGGCCCCGCGCATCATGGCTTCCGATACGGCACGAAGTCGCCGAAGCTGCAACTCCCGGTCGGAAAGCGCGAGGCCTGGTCGAACGTCTGCGCAATGTCGCCGCGGCACAGCTGCCCGCTTGGCGTCCGCGTTACGAGGATATCGCCGCGCGCGATCCCCTCGCATCCGCCGACGGTATCGCTGCGGTACACCAGCCCGCTATTCACCCGGTACAGGATCGTCGCGCCGTAGCCTGAACTCTGCTTCTGGGGGAACTGGCTGATGCACGACTCGGGCTTGCCCGGCACGAGCCCAGCGAGTTCCTTTGCTAGTTTCTCCTGCACGCCAGCTTCACGAACCTGCGCGCGCTCGACCTCCGCCTGGGTCTGCGTACAGGCGCCTAATGTCATAGCGGGCAACAAAAGCGCCGGCAGCATCAAGAGTGGCAGGGTCCGCATACGCATCGAAACGCTCCTCAAAATCCCATCGTCCTCATACGCGCTTCACCCGCGAAACGCATCCTTGGCCGCACGATAGCCCGCAAACTGCTCAAGCGAGGTTGCCCGCAGGAAAGGATTGGTCGCCCGCTCCCGCCCGATCGTCGTCGGCACGGTAGGCTCACCCTTCGCGCGCGCCGCGTCAACCTCTGCCATCCGCGCGACGATGTCCGCATTGTCGGGCTCGGCGACCAGCGCATAGCGCCCGTTGCTCTGCGTATATTCATGCCCGCAGAACACCTCGGTCTCGTCCGACATCTTGGCGTACCGCTGCATGTTCGCGAACATGTCCGCCGGCGTGCCCTCGAACAGCCGCCCACAGCCCATCGCGAACAGCGTGTCGCCGGTGAAGATCGCCGCATCGTCGGCAAAGTGAAACGCGATATGCCCCTGCGTATGCCCCGGCACCGTCATCACGGTCGCCTCGTGCGCACCAAGACGGACGACGTCGCCTTCGCCGACCTGCTCGTCGAGCGTCGGGATCTTGTCCGCTTCCGCAGCCGGTCCGACGACGGTGGCGCCATACGCCTTCATCTCGGCATTGCCGCCGGTATGATCGGGATGCCAGTGCGTCGTCCACACCCGGTCGATCCGCCAGTCGCGCATCTTGGCGGCGGCGATCACCGGCCCCGCCTCGCCTGGATCAACCACCACCGTCTCGCCCGAGACGGTGTCGTGGATCAGCCAGGCATAATTGTCGGAAAGCACCGGAACGCGGACGATATCGAGCATCAGCGTGTCACCACTTGCCGGTGTTCGGCATCGACGCCCACGGCTCGGCGGGGTCGAGCGGACGATCCGCCTGCAACAGCTCGATCGAGATGTTGTCGGGCGTCCGCACGAACGCCATGTGGCCATCGCGCGGCGGCCGGTTGATCGTCACACCCGAATCCATCAGCCGCTGGCACGTGTCGTAGATATTGTCGACGCGGTAGGCGAGGTGGCCGAAATTGCGGCCCTCGTCATACTCCTCGGGATCCCAATTGTGCGTCAGCTCGACTTCTGCGCTCTCGTCGCCGGGGACCGACAGGAAGATCAGCGTGAACCGCCCCTTCTCGTTCTCCATCCGGCGGACCTCTTTCAGGCCCAGCGTCTCGAAGAACGCGATCGTCTTCGCCGGGTCGGTCACGCGGATCATCGTGTGGAGATATTTCATGCTGGCTCCGAGGGTTGTTCGGACCAGCAGATAGGGACGGGGGCGGTGGCGTGAAAGGGTACGACCGACCGGCACAGTCCTATTCCTCCGACCGGATCAGCACCGCCTCACCGATAAAGAAGAACAGCAGGAACGGCGCCCAGGCGGCAAGGAACGGCGGGTAGGCGCCGAGATTGCCCATCGCGAGCGCGAAATTGTCCGCGACGAAGAACGCGAAACCGAGCCCCATGCCGATCACGGCGCGCACGAACAGCTTGCCCGATCGCGCGATGCCGAACGCCGCGACCGCGCCCAGCAGCGGCATCAGCACCGACGACAGCGGCCCCGACAGCTTGTGCCACAACGACCCTTCGAGCGCCTTGGTCGGTCGCCCCGCGTCGGACAGGTCGGCGATCGCCGCCTTCAACGCGCCGAACGACAGCCCGTCCGCATCGACGCTCGCCAGCGTGAACTGGTCCGGCCGTACGTCCTTTGCGATCACCACCGCGCCCAAGGGGCGGACGTTGCCGCTCTTCACGTCGAACCGGGTCGCAGGGCTTACCTCCCAGCCGCTCGCGACGCGCCTGCCATGATCCGCCCGCAGGATCGCGACGAGGTTGCCGCCGGTGCGATCATACAGCGTAATCCCGCCAAGCCGCGTCGCGTCGCCGCGCCCGCGGATCTGCGCGACCTCGATCAGGTCGTCGCCGTCGCGCACCCACACGTTGGCGCGGTCGCCGCGATCGATCGGCAGCTTGCCGTAATTCACCTTCTGCCACTGGTTCAGCGTCGCCGTCGCCCGCGCCACCACGCGGTCGTTGAACACGAAGCTGATCACCGCGACACCCAGGCTCGCGACCAGCAATGGCGCCAGCACCTGGTGCGCGGACAGGCCGGAGCCCTTCAGCGCGACGATCTCGCTGTTCTGGTTCATCGTGATCAGCGTCAGGATGGTGCCGAGCAGGACCGAGAACGGCAGGAACCGCGAGACGATCTGCGGCGCGCGCAGCGACACATATTGCCAGACCTGCGCATCGCCATTGCCCGGAAAGGCGAGGATGTCGCCGGAGTTGCTCAGCAGGTCGAGCGCCTGGAGCACCAGCACGAGCGCGGCGAGCACCGCGAACGTCCGCACCAGGAACATCCGTCCCATGTAGATCGCGACCGTCCGCGACGGGAAGAAGCTGACGATGTTCATGCGGCCTTGCTCTTGCGGAAGCCCGGGATACGCTTGGTGATCGCCTTGAACGTCTTCGAGAAGACGCGTTCGAGCGCACCGATCGGTTGCCCGCCGGGTACATAGGCGATCGTGTAGTACATCCACAGGATCAGCCCGGCGAAGATCGTGAACGGCACCCACAGCGCGATGATCGGATCGATCCGCCCGAGTTCGCCGACGTCCGCCGCGTATTGGTTCACCTTGTGATAGGTGACGATCATCACGATCGAAAGGAACACGCCGAGCGCGGACGAGGATCGTTTGGGCGGCACGCCGAGCGCGAGCGCGAGCAGCGGCAACAGGAACATCGTCGCGACTTCGGCGAGGCGGAAGTGGAATTCGGACCGGCTGCCGTCGCGCTGCTCCAGCGTCGCGCCGCGCTGGCCCTGCTTGGCGAGCTCGGGCAGCGTGTATTCGAGATTGCGCCCGCCGCGACTGCGGAAGCTTTCGAACTTCGGCAGGTTGATCGGCAGATCGTGGCTGCTGAAGGTCAGCACGCGCGGCGTCTTGAACTCGGGCCGGTTGTGGATCAGCGTCCCGTTCGCAAGGCGGAAGATGATGACGTTGGGATCGTCGGTCGCGAGGAACTTGCCCTTCTCCGCGGTCACCCCCAGCCAGTCGCCATTCTGGCTCGACGCATGGACGAAGATGCCCGACAGCTCGCGGCCCTTGTCCTTGCTCTCCTCGATCCGCAGCGTCATCCGGTCGCCGAGATTGGTGAACTCGCCGACCTTGATCGACGCGCCGAGGGCACCCGTGCGCAGCTCGAACCGCAGGCCTTCGTAATAATAACGCGCGATCGGCTGGACATAGCCGACGATCGCCAGGTTCAGCAGCGCCAGTGCGATCGTGTACATGTACGGCACGCGCAGCAGCCGATTGTAGCTCATGCCGACGCCGCGCAGGACGTCCAGCTCCGATGAGGTCGACAGCCGGCGGAACGCGAGCAGGATGCCGAGCATCAGCCCGATCGGGATACCGAGCCCGAGATATTCGGGCAGCAGATTGGCGAGCATCCGCCATACGACGCTGATCGGGCCGCCTTGCGTCGCGACGAAATTGAACAGTCCGAGCATGCGATCGAGCACGAACAGCATGACGGCGATCAGCAGCGTCGAAAATAGCGGCACCGCGATCAGCCGGGCCATGTAGCGGTCGATGGATTTCATGCGCGGGTTGGGCTCGGTATGCTGGGTCGCGCGGGTATAGGGGCGCACGCGCTAGGCGTCATCCTCAATCGCAACACGTCATTGAACGATCATTCCGCGGCGATCGGGTGGTTCGTCTCGCGGCGTTCCGCGGCCATCGCCGTCATGACCGCGCGCTCCAGCCCGTTGAGCGTGAAGGGTTTACGCAGCACCTCGTGTCCGCCGAACTGCGCGACGTTCACTTCGCCGGCAAACCCGGTAACGAACAGCACCGCGACGTGCGGATAGAGTGGCGAGAGCGCGGCGATCATCTCCGGCCCTGTCTGGCGCGGCATCAGCACGTCTGAGATGATCAGCCTGATCCCCGGATTCGCCGCCAGTATCGCAGGGGCGGCAAGCGGATCGTCGCACGCGATCGGGTGATGCCCGATCTCCTCCAGCGCGCCGGTCGTCGCGGCCAGCACGCGCGGATCGTCCTCGACCACCAGGATCTGCAACGTCTCGGGCATCGTCGGTGCGATCGGCTCGACCATCGCGATCGGGACGGTCGGCAGGGGCGTTGCGACGAGCTCGGCCGCGAGCGGGAAATACAGCGTGACGGTCGTCCCTTCGCCCGGTGCGGAAACGATGCCGACCTCGCCGTGCAACTGCTGGACCAGCGCAAAGATCTGGCTGAGCCCGAGCCCGGTGCCCTTGCCGACTTCCTTGGTGGTGAAGAACGGTTCGAACACGCGCTCGGCGACGTCGGGCGCCATTCCGCAGCCATCGTCGCCGACCATGATCGTGACGTAGTCGCCCGCCGCGCACCGCCCGACCTGCTCCGCCGCTAGCGTCGTCATGCCGGTCGCGACGGTCAGCGTGCCGCGCCCGTTCATCGCGTCGCGCGCGTTGACCGCCAGGTTCAGCACTGCGTTCTCCAGCTGGACGCGGTCGGCGCGGACGCATCCGCCCGCCGCATCGTCGCGCACGATGACGGTGATCGCGTCGCCGAGCGTGCGATCGAGCAGGTCGGACATCCCGGAGACCAGCGCGGCGGCGTCGATCGTCTCGGCCTTCAGCGAATCCTCGCGACTGAAGGCGAGCAGCCGGCGGGTCAGCGCCGCCGCGCGATTGGCGCCCTCGGTCGCGCTATCGATATGGCGACGGACGCTGGCCGGATCGCTCGCGAGATTGCGCCGCGCCAGTTCCAGGCCGCCCAAGACCACCGCCAGCATGTTGTTGAAGTCATGCGCGATCCCGCCGGTCAGCTGCCCGACCGCCTCCATCTTCTGGATCTGGCGCAGCTTGGCCTCCTGCACGCGCAGTTCGGCGGTGGCGGCAGCGACCGCGGTGGTCAGCTCGTCGGCGCGCTCGCGTTCCAGCTCCGCATCGGCCAGCGCGGTCGCCCGCTCGCCGACCGCACGGATCGTGAACCAGCCGAGCAGGATCGCGCCCAGCACGATCAGCACGCCGAATATCGCCAGCACCCCTGCGACCCAGCTCGATCGCTCGACCGACCCCAAGGCCGCCGCCGTCCGGTCGTCGAGCAACGCGCGCTCGCGTGCGATCAGCGTGTCGAGCGTCGTGTTGATCTCGATGAGCGTCGGCGCCTTTCGCCCCTGGTAATAGCGTGCGAGCGCCTGGCCGTTCTTGCCGTAGCGCGTGTTGAGCGCCGTCAGCGACAACTCCCGCCCGCGCGCGTCATAGGCGGCACGAAGCCGATCGACTCGCGGCTGCTGCTCGGGATTGTCGTTGGTGATCTGGTCGAGCCGGTCGATCTGCGTCCCCGCGAGCAGCCATTCGTCGAAATAGAGTTGCCCCAATTGCTTGTCGCCGCTGATGACGTACCGCCCGAGCGACGCCTCCGATCGCGCGATCGTCCCGGACAGCGTGCGCGCGAGGATCATCACGTCATAGCTGTGCGCCTGAAGTTCGAGCGCGCGATCGCGCTGGCGATTGGCGTGGCCGAGCGTCACGATCAGCGCAATGAGCACAGCCGCACCGAGCAGGCCCATCACGACCAGCATGGCTATGCGCCATCTCGCCCCGCCCCCCTGGGCCGCAGTTTCGACCTCGTCTTGCGTCACGGCCGGCATCCTAACGCGTCGTTGCCCACACGCAATGACTTGGAACGCCGGTACCGATCGAACATTTCACGGATGTTTCCTCCTCCCCGCGAGAGGAGGAAACCGTCAGCCGATCACGCCGACGGCGCGGCCAGCGGTCTCGAACATGCCCAGGATCGTCGTGATCTGCTCGTCGGTATGTTCCGCGCACAGCGAGCACCGCAGCAGGAATGTCCCCGCGGGCGTTGCGGGCGGACGCGCCATGTTGACGTAGAGACCACCCTCGAGGAGCGACTGCCAGATCGCGATCGCCTGTTCCTGGTCGGTCAGGATCACCGCGATGATCGCCGAATCGGACGTCTCGGTGCCGAGCTTGAAGCCCATCGCCTTCAGCCCGCCGTGTAGCCGCCGCGCGTTCTTCCAGAGCTGAGCGCGCTTGTCGTGCGCGGTCATCAGCTTGCGGATCGAGGTCGCGGCGGTGGCGACCACCGACGGCGGCAGTGAGGCGGTGAAGATGTACGGACGGCAGGCGAACCGCACCATCTCGAACTTCGGGTGGTTCGACACGACGAACCCGCCGACCGTGCCGACCGACTTCGAGAAGGTGCCGACGACGAAGTCGACCTCGTCGGTGAGGCCCATCTCCTCGTACACGCCGCGACCATTGGGGCCGAAGAACCCCATCGAATGCGCCTCGTCGACCAGCACCATGCAGCCATGCTTCTTGGCGACCGCGACCATTTCCTTCAGCGGCGCGATGTCGCCGAGCATCGAATAGACGCCTTCGAGCACCACCAGCTTGCCCGCTTCCTTCGGCAGGCGACCGAGCCGCTTGTCGAGATCGGTGACGTCGTTGTGGCGGAAGCGGACGATCTCGGCATTGCCCTGCTTGCAGCCGTCGTAGATCGACGCGTGGCTGTCGGCGTCGAGGATGACGTATTCGCCCTTGCCGGCGAGCGTCGAGATGATCCCGAGATTGGCCATGTACCCGGTCGAGAACACGATCGCGCCGGTCATGTCGTAGAATTCGCGCAGCGCCTGTTCGACGTCGATATGATCGTGGAACGTGCCGTTGAGCATCCGGCTGCCGTTGGTGCCCGACCCGAACGCGTCGAGCGCGTCCTTGCCCGCCTGGATCACGTCGGGGTCGAACGTCATGCCCATGTAATTGTAGGTGCCGAGCAGGATCGTGTCCTTGCCGCGGATCACCGCCTGCGTCGGCCCCTTCACCTCGTCCATCACGATCGCGAACGGATTGCGCACGCCACTGGCGATCAGCGCCTCGCGTTCGGCGATAAGCGCGTCGAATTTCGACATGAGGTCGCGTTCGGGGGCGACCTCGGGCGCGTCGACGGGGAGGGCGTGGGCGGTGGTGGCGGCTTCGGTCATTCTAATGATTCCATGAGGTTGGAATGTGTATCCCAACCGTTCGTCCCGAGTAGCCGTCGAGCTTGTCGAGATGGCGTATCGAAGGACATGTACCTCGATACGGGCTCTCGGCTACGCTCGATCCCTACTCGGCACGAACGGCAAGGGGGGTCAGGTCTTCAACTTCGCGACCGCGTCGACCAGCTGGCCGACCGTCTCGATCTCGGCCTGCATGTTCATCGTGATGATGATGTCGAACTCGTCCTCGATCGCGGCGACGAAATCCATGACGGTCAGGCTGTCCCACTCCAAGTCGCCCTGGAACGTCGTCGCATCGGTCAGCGGCGCGTTCTTCTTGTTGAACGGCTCGATCTGCGCGGTGACGGTGTCGTAGATCTGCTGGCGGTCGCTCATCGTAATCCTTCCGGGTGTCGGCGCAGTCCTGACAGGGAATTGCGGCGGCTTTTCGGCGCTATAGCAGCCCGGCGGCGCGATACCACGCCGCGGTTTGCGCGAGCGCCTGCGGAGTCGGGACGGACGGCGTCCACAGCGCGGGCGGCGGCGGCTTGTGCGAGACCCAGTCGGGGTGGCAGAAATAGCTCACCCGGTCGCGCGTGAGCTTCGCCTTGCGACGCCGGACGAGCCGGTCGGCGGCGGACGCGAGCTTAAGGAGCCCGCGGGGCGTCGAGAAGACCTTGACCGGCTTGCCAACGGCCACGCCGATCGCGCGCGCAAAGTCGCGGTTGTCCCAGCCGTTCGGCACCCCGTCGTCGGGCTCCATGATCGACGGCGCATCGGCGGTCTCGGCGAGCGCGAGCAGCAGCGCGGTCAGGTCCTCGACATACAGCAGCGAGACGCGCGTGCCAGCCGGAGGCATTGGGACGTAGCCGGACCGTGCCGCCTTGAAGACGTCGAGCAGCTCATGGTCGCGCGGGCCGAAAATCGCGGGCGGGCGGACGATCGTCCAGTCCAGCCCCGACGTCTGCACCCGCGTTTCCGCCTCGGCCTTCGACCAGCCATAGTTCGACAACGTCGGCTCGCGCGCGGCAAGCGAGGAGACATGGACGAAGCGGCGGATGCCGGCCGCCCGCGTCGCCTGTAGGATGCCTTCGGTGCCGGCGACATTGCCCTCGGCAAAGCCCGCGCGGTCGGCCGCGTTGACGACACCGGCGACGTGGATGACCACGTCCGCGCCTTCGACCAAGGTCGCGAGGCTCTTCGGGCGATCGAGTGCGCCTTCGATCCAGGTTACGCCGATGCGCTTGGCCTGCGGTTTCCGGGCGAGCGCACGGACAATGTGCCCGGTCTCGAGCGCGTGATCGATCAGGTGGCTGCCGACGAACCCGGTGCCGCCGGTGATGGCCAGGATCATGACCGCGCTCCCGAGGTAGCATAAGAAGTATGTTCACCCGCGAAGGCGGGTGCCCAGTCTGGGCACCCGCCTTCGCGGGTGAACATTGTTTGGCCGATCATATGAGCGCCAAGTGATTGCGGTGCACCAGCGCGGATCTTGGAGCGTAGCCGAGGATGGCCGCATGATCGTCGCTATGTCGACCAAGCAGGCGCGCGGTATCCGCCGCATCATACTCAGCCAGGCCTCGCGCGACCGTCCCGGCAGGCCCCTCGATCGTCACGAGATCGCCCCGCACGAACCCGCCATCGATTCGAGTAGCGCCAGCGGCGAGCAAACTCCGCCCCCGTCCAAGCGCAGCCGCAGCCCCCGCATCGACATGGATCGCACCCTTCGCGGTCAGCCCCCCCGCCAGCCAGGCCTTCCGTGCAGACGCCGTCCGCTCAGCTGTAAAGATCGTATGACGGGCAGGCGTAGACAGCGGATGCTCGATCCGCCCCGAAGCGATCGCCAGCGGAATACCCGCACCCGTCGCGATCCGCGCGGCCGCGATCTTCGACGCCATCCCACCCGAACCCATCCCAGAGCCCGATCCGTCGTCCGCCATCCCAGCGACCGCATCGATCCGCGGCACGCTGGCGATATGAGTCGCGGACGGATCGGTATGCGGATTGGCGGTATAGAGCCCGTCGACGTCGGACAACAGGATCACGCCCTGCGCACCCGCCGCCTGCGCCACGCGCGCGGCAAGGCGGTCATTGTCGCCGAACCGGATTTCCTCGGTCGCGACGCTGTCGTTCTCGTTGATGACGGGCACTACCTTCAGCGACAACAGCCGGTTGAGCGTCGCCGCGGCGTTGAGATAGCGGCGGCGGTCTTCGAGGTCGTCCAGCGTGACGAGGATCTGCGCCGCGTTAAGCCCCTGCGCGGCGAGGAGTTCGGCCCAGACCTGACTAAGTGCGATCTGGCCGGTCGCCGCGGCGGCCTGCGCGTCCTCGAGACTAGCTCGCCCACCCTTTGGAAGACCCAGCCGGCGCGCACCCAAGGCAATTGCGCCGGACGACACGATCGCAACCTGCTGGCCTTCATCGGTCCGAGCGGCAATGTCAGCGACGAGACCGGTCAGCCACTCCCGCCGAACGCTCCCATCAGGGTCGACAAGTAACGCCGACCCGATCTTCACGATCAGCCGCGCGCAAGACGAAGGCGGAAACATCACTGCTCCCTCTCCCCGCCGGGGAGAGGGCCGGGGTGAGGGGTAGCCAAGCAGTGCTCCACTTGGAACAACCCCTCACCCAACCCTCTCCCCGGAGGGGAGAGGGCTAAGACGGCCCCTAAAGCGGCGACCATGCGACCGGCACTTCGCCTTCTTCCAGTTCCTTCGCTGCGCCCGGCGCAGGCCCGATCGCCTCGATCAGCTGGTCCAGCACCGCCTCGATACCAGCGCCACTAGCCCCCGAAATCGCCATCACCTCGGCACCGCTAGCTTCCGCCAGCTCCGCCGACAGTGCCGCGATCAGCTCAGGATCGAGCATGTCGATCTTGTTCAGCGCGACGATCACCTTCTTGTCGGTGAGCCCCTCGCCGTAATTCTCCAGCTCGTCGCGCACGATCCGGTACGATTCGGCTACGTCACGGTCGTTCGCATCGACCAGATGCAGCAGCACCCGGCACCGCTCGATATGCCCGAGGAACCGGTCGCCGATCCCCGCACCTTCGGCCGCGCCCTGGATCAGCCCCGGAATATCCGCGACCACGAACTCGCGCTGCTTGTGGCGCACCACGCCCAGCTGCGGTCGCGTCGTCGTGAAGGCATATTCGCCGACCTTCGCCTGCGCATTCGTCACCTGGTTGATGAAGGTCGACTTGCCCGCATTCGGCAAGCCCACAAGGCCCGCATCGGCGAGCAGCTTCAGCCGCAGCCAGACCCACGCCTCGCCGAACGGCCAGCCGGTGCCGTGCTGGCGTGGCGTGCGGTTGGTCGACGTCTTGTAGCTCGCATTGCCGCGCCCGCCGTCGCCGCCGCGGAACAGCACTTCGCGCTGGCCGACCTCGGTGAAGTCGATCAGCACCTCTTCCTTGTCCTCCGAAAGCACTTGCGTGCCGAGCGGAACGCGGATCACCAGGTCCTTGCCGCCCGCGCCGGTGCGGTTCGAACCCGATCCGCCCGAGCCGCGGGGCGCGCGGAAATGCTGCGTGTAGCGGAAGTCGATCAGCGTGTTCAGGCCGGCGATGCATTCGAACACGATGTCGCCGCCCTTGCCGCCATTGCCGCCGTCGGGGCCGCCATATTCGATATATTTCTCGCGGCGGAAGCTGACGGCACCGGGGCCGCCCTCACCCGAACGTACGTAGATCTTGGCTTGGTCTAGAAAATGCATCGCCGCCCCATAGCGAAATTGGCGAAAATCTCCACCCTCTGCGATTCGTCTCGCGATTCGAGCCCCGAACGGGTGCGCTTAGCAGCGGGCAGGGGCGGCGGCGTCCTTGCTGGCGAGCAGTGCGTCGAGCGCGAGTTCGCGTGCCTTGCCGACCGGGAGGCCGAGCGCGCGCGCCATCGGTGCCCCCATCAGCGCATCGCCGAGCGCCATCAGCACCAGTGTCAGGGTCTGTTCCTGGATCGGCTGGTCGCCGGGCATGTCGCCCTCCGCCAGTTCGTCGACGAGGTCATGGATCGCGGTCAGGATCGGATCGAGCGCATTGGTATTGCCCGACAGGATCATCCAGCTCGCCAGCGCCCCCGCGCCGCCCTTGCCGAACGCGTCGAAGGTCATCTCGACGACCTCTCGCGGGTCCAACTCGCCCGCCCGCACGCGTAGAACCGCTGCGCCGATGGTGCCGACGATGTCCGCCGCCATCCGCGTGATCAGCGCGGTATGCAGCGCTTCCGCCGAGCCGAAATGGTGGAGCAGATTAGCGTGCGTCCGCCCGACGCGGCCTGCCACAGCCTTCAACGTCACAGCGCTGGGGCCGCTCTCGACAAGCAAGGCTCGCGCAGCCTCGACGGCGGCTTCACGCGATTCGGTGGGGGAGAGTCGCTTGCGCGGTGTTGACGTCACGGACCGGGAAACCTATTTACATCAATGTAAGTAACGAGTGTTCATTCCTGTTTGGAGGTTTCCGTGGCGAAAGCAACCACGCCTGCCGATCTGACGATCACCCCGCGCGACCGCCGCTTCGGCCGCGGTGCCGCGATTCGCCGCTGGTGGCTGAACGACGATCCCATCGCGACCGCGTTCTACAACGCGTTGTCGGTGACGTTCCCGAAGGGCGAGGGCTATTTCGTCGACAGCGTGCGGAAGTTCCGCGAGGGTACGCCGCCGAAACTCCACGCCGAGATCAACGCCTTCATCAAGCAGGAAGTGATCCACACCCGCGAGCACGTCGCGTTCAACCGCCACGTCACCGACCAGGGCTACGACGTCGCGCCGTTGATCGTGGATGTCGACGCGGCGCTGGCGCTGACCAAGGGGCGCCCGGAGATCGCGAGCCTCGCCGCCACCACTGCGCTCGAGCATTTCACCGCGATGCTGGCGCACGAACTGATCGCCAACCCGAAGCACCTCGCGGGTGGCGATCAGCAGGCGGCTGCGCTCTGGTTGTGGCATGCCGCCGAGGAGATCGAGCACAAGGGCGTCGCCTACGACACGTGGCTGCACGCAACGCGGGACTGGCCGCGGTTCACGCGCTGGCGGGTGAAGTCGCTGGTGATGCTGATCACGACATGGCGGTTCTTCACCGGGCGTGCGCGGGGCATGGCGGAACTGCTGCGGCAGGACGGGCTGACCGGGCCTCGCGTCTGGGCGCGAATGGCGTGGTACGCGTTCGGCAACCCGGGAATGGCGCGCAAGATCGCCGGCGTCTGGGCTGCGTATTTCCTGCCGGGCTTCCACCCGTGGAAGCACGACGATCGCGCGCTGATCGGCTTGGCAGAGAGCGAGTATGAGGCGGCGGTGCTGCCGGTTGCGAGGCGGGCGGTAGCGGTGGCCTGAGCCCCGGACTTCAGGCTTCTCCCTACTCTCCTAGTTCTCCCGCGAAGGCGGGAGCCCAGGATACCAAACGACACCGCCTGTGATTCCTGGACCCCCGCCTTCGCGGGGGAACAGTTAGTACAGAGCAACTGCTCGCCTAAACTAAGGCCCCACCCCGGCGAAGGCCAGGGCCCAGTTGGAAAGGTCGCAATAGCGAAGCAATGTCCTTCGTTAGTAACGTCTCCCAACTGGGCCCCGGCCTTCGCCGGGGTGGCGTACCTTTAGGGGGTAGCGAATCTCCGACTCACGCCGCCAAAGGCATCGGCGCACATCGGTCCTCATCCAGATCCAGCTCGAACATCACCGCAGGCGCCTCACCCCCACGCCCCCGCGAAGTCCGCGCTTCGACCCGCCCAGTCGGCCGAAACCCAAGCTTCGCCAGCACACGCCCCGACGCTGGGTTGTCTACGAAATGAAACGCATCCAGCCGCCGCAAGCCCAGCGCATGCCGCGCCATCGCCACCACCGCTTCACCAGCCTCGGTAGCATACCCGCGACCCCAGGCGTCCGGCGCCAGCCAATAGCCCAACTCGTGCCCGGCTTCCGCCGCGCGGATACCGATCCCGCCGACGAGTCGCGGCGTGCCCGCCTCCATCGTCTCGATCATGAAATGGGGGTCATGTGGCCCCCGCGGCTGTGCGAGGAACGCCTCGGCATCGCCTAGCGCATACGGCCAGGGCGCCCGCGCCAGCTTGGCGACCACCGACTCATGGCCGATCGCCCGCGCCAGTGCAGGCGCATCTTCAGGCCAACCCGGCCGCAATGTCAGTCTCTTGGTGCGCGCGAACACGGCTCTCTCCTATCGCGTCATTGGCTGCGCGCATGCCACGTCGGGATGACGGGACCGCGACAGCCGCGTGGAGGGAGCAATAAAAAAGGGAGCCGGGGTGACCCGTCTCCCTTGTTCAGGTTCGCTTTCGCGACCCGGGTCACCCTGGTGGGCAACCCGGATGGTTACCCGATGTTATTCGGCTGCTACCGGCATCTCTGCCGTGTCGTTCGCTGCCAGCTCGACCGAGCAGAACTTGCGCCCGAGTTTGCCTTGGCTGAACACGACGCGGCCATCGACCAGCGCGAACAGCGTATGGTCGGTACCGATGCCGACGTTCGTGCCGGGATAGAACTTCGTCCCGCGCTGACGCACGAGAATGTTGCCGGCGACGCACGCCTGGCCACCGAACTTCTTGACGCCGAGGCGACGACCGGCCGAATCGCGACCGTTGCGCGAAGAGCCGCCTGCTTTCTTATGTGCCATCTGAAGCTACTCCTTATGCCTGAGCGGCCGGGGCGGTGTCGCCCTCGTTGCTCTTTGCAGTCTGGCCGCCGACCGACACGATCTTCAGGATCGTATGCTGCTGGCGATGGCCGTTCTTACGACGATAGTTATGACGACGACGCTTCTTGAAGACGATGACCTTGTCCGCCTTCGCCTGCGCGATGATCTCTGCAGCGACGACGAAGCCCTCGACGGACCGCAGCTCCGAGCCTTCGCCCGCCAGCAGAACGTCACCCAGCGTCACCGACGCACCTGCATCGCCCTCGATCTTCTCGATGACGATCTTATCTCCGGCGGCGACGCGATACTGCTTGCCGCCCGTGCGCACGACTGCGAACATGGCCCTTGTCACTTTCCAAATACGTGTATCCCACGAACGCAGGGTCCGCCGGAAGAAGCCGGGCAGCTAAGCGAGGGGGGGAGGGTTGTCAACCGCGAAGGGGCGGGAAAGGGTAGTTTACCGCGAGGTGCTGCCCATAGGCGAGGCAGAGGATTGTTTCCCCGCGAAGGCGGGGACCCAGTTTGGGCTCCCGCCTTCGCGGGAGAACAAGCTTTTAAAAGCTAAGCGATTCGCCCTTAGTGCCGATGAACCTGCCGCAGCGCGTACCGACCATCCGCATACTCACTGAACAGCCCATCGATCGCCGGATGGTCGACCGGCTCGTCGCTATCGTCCGGCACCAGATTCTGCTGGCTCACATAGGCGACGTAGCTCGACTCCATGTTCTCGGCGAGCAGATGGTAGAACGGCTGGTCCTTGCGCGGACGAATGTCCTCGGGGATCGCCGCATACCATTCGTCGCTGTTCGCAAACACGGGATCCACGTCGAAGATCACCCCGCGAAAATCGAACAGCCGGTGCCGCACGACGTCGCCGATCGAGAAATTCGCATGCGAAACCGGCGGTGCGACCACCTCGGCGGGCACGATCGGGCGGGTGATGTCGTGAGCGATACTGTCGTGTCGGGGCATATCCGCCAATTTAGGGTTTGTTTTGCGCCGCACAAGGAAAACGCGTCGAGCGACGCCCGGAGCGCTCAAAACCCTCTTGCATCGCTGGGGCCCTTTCTTTAGAGGCCGCGCTTCGACCGATCGGAGGCGCTGTTCGCAGAGCTTCGGATGACCTGCGGAGAGGTGGCAGAGTGGTCGAACGTACCGCACTCGAAATGCGGCGTACCCGCGAGGGTACCGTGGGTTCGAATCCCACCCTCTCCGCCATTTACCTGTTCTAGGACGGCCCTGAAAGGGCGTAGTGCCGTGCGATCGCCAGCGGGCGTGCCGTGCAGACTGGCCCGGTCTTTCGAGTGTCGCGGTATTCGGCGTAGTGATCTGCGTGATAAAAGTGATGTTAGTACTCAACCGGTGCGCGCCGACACAGGTAGTGGGCCTACGTCATGCTGGGGACGTCCCGCTGGATCGGTTCGCGCGGCGGCGAGGTACGCGCCGGTGACAAATACGACGCCACCAACGACGTTGCCGACGGTCACCAACAGCAGGTTTCGTGCCGCGCCTACGAGGTCGATCGTGGCTGCCGGAACGAAGAGGCCAAGGCTCAAGGCCGTCATGTTCGCGACGGAATGCTCGAACCCAGCAGTAACGAACGCGAAGAGCGTCCACGACAGCGCCACCATCTTGGCTGTATCGCCCTCGACCCGCACCGCAGTCCAAAGCGCCAGGCACACGAGCCAATTGCAGAGGATGCCCCTGGCAATGAGCGCCATTGCGCTGGCTTCGACCTTGTGCGCGACATAGGCGTGCAGATTTTCCGCACCAGCCGCAAAGATCGCGCCACCGCCGCCTGCAGAGAATATGGCTGCGAGGACCAAGACACCCGCAAGGTTCCCCATCCACACCACTATCATCAGGCGAATTGCATCATTCCAGGAAATGCTGCGTCGTGCGAGGCCGAAGCCCACATACATCACGTAACCCGTGAACAACTCGGCTCCCGCGAATACGGTGAGGATCAGGCCGATGCCGAACACCGCTCCCATCAGCAGCGGCCGGACGCCCGGCGGGACCCCGGCAGCCGCGCTGAGCGACAAGATCATGGCGATGCCGATATAGCTGCCGGCGAGCATGGCGCCGATGAAAAAGCCGACGGGCGAGCGGTTGAGGCCCGCCGCCTTTTCCTTGGCCAACTCGGCGAAATGGACGATGCTGGGCTGATACATGCTCAAAGATCCTTGCTGAGGGTGCGACCCGATACGCCGGCGTGGCCCACTATGCGGTCCGGTTCTTCGGTCCCGGCGGACCGCGTCAGGCGGACAGGCACGGATTTGTAGGACGGTGTCAGGCTTTGCGGATCGCTGTGGTCCAGCGCGATCAGCGGCTGCGTCTCGGGATAATAGGACGCGCAGCATCCGTCGGGCAGGGCATAGCGGACGATCGTGAGATTGCGCACGACCCGGTCAGGTCGGGCATGATCCAGCGCGGTCCAGAGATCGACGACGTCACCCTCGGCGAACCCCAACCGTTCGATGTCGGTCGTGCCCATGAAAAGGATATCGCGACGGCCGAACACCCCGCGATACCTGTCGTCGAGACCATAGATCGTTGTGTTGTACTGATCGTGCGATCGAAGCGTGGTCAGTCGCAGGACGTCGGGTTCCGACACCAGCGCATCTTCCTCCAGTCCGTCGAAGATCAGGAAATTGGCCTTGCCGGTCGTTGTCTTCCACACCCGCATTGCCGCCGAGTTCGGCAGTTGGAACCCACCCGGTGTCCGGATCCGATCGTTGAAGGCCTCGAATTCGGGAAAGACCTTTTCGATGTCCTCCCGGATCAAGGCGTAGTCCCCGGCCAGCGCATCCCAGTCGACCCGTGCTCGCGATCCGACCGTTGCCTTGGCAATCCCGGCGATGATCGCCGGCTCGGAGCGAAGCTGGTCGCCGGCCGGTTTCAGAAACCCGCGCGAGGCATGCACCATCGACATGGAGTCTTCCACCGTCACCGCCTGTGGCCCCGTCGCCTGGAGATCCGCCTCCGTACGACCAAGGCAGGGCAGGATGTAGGTCGCCCGCCCCGTCAGCAGGTGCGTGCGATTGAGTTTGGTCGTTATGTGGACGGACAGTTCGAGGCGCCTGAACGCCTTGAAGCAGGCTTGAGGATCGGATGCCGCCACCGCCAGATTGCCGCCGAGGCAGACGATCGCCTTGGACCGGCCATCCAGCATGGCTTGGATCGCCTCGACGACCGAATGGCCGTGCTGCCGCGGCGGTTCGAAGTCGAAGACGTCGGCCATCCGGTCCAGGAAGGCGGTCGACGGCTTTTCGGTGATGCCGACCGTACGATCGCCTTGCACGTTCGAATGTCCACGAAGCGGACAAATGCCGGCGCCTGCCCGGCCTATATTACCCTTGAGCAGCAGCAGATTAGCGATCTGCTGGACATTTTCCGTACCGGTCCGGTGTTGCGTGATCCCCATGCCGTAGCAGAGAATGGTCGCGTCAGCCTTGGCATAGGCGACGGCGACCATCTCGAGATCGGCGCGACGCAATCCGCTCGCGCGTTCGACCGCTGCCCAGTCTGTCGCCGCGAGATCCGCGGCATACGTCTCGAATCCCGCTGTATGGCCAGCGATGAAGGCGTGATCGAGAACCGGTGCGGTGTCGTTCGCCCGAGCCGCGATATCCATTGCCACCAACGCCTTGCAGACGCCCTTCAGTGCCGCGGCATCACCACCGACCTTCACCTGAAGATATGTCGTCGCGATAGGCGTCGACGAGTATGTCGCCATTTCGATCGGCGATTGCGGTGCCGCGAACCGTTCGAGCGCCCGTTCTTTGAGCGGATTGAAGACCAGAATCGTCGCACCCCTGCGGGACGCATCGCGCAGGGGTGTCATCATCCGCGGATGGTTGGTGCCAGGATTGTGGCCCATCGAGATGATCAGGTCGGCAGCGTCGAAATCCTCGAGCGTGACTGTGGCTTTGCCGATGCCGATCGACTTCGGGAGGCCGACAGACGTCGCCTCGTGACACATGTTCGAGCAGTCGGGGAAGTTGTTCGTACCGTATAGCCGGGCGAACAGCTGGAACAGGAACGCTGCTTCGTTCGATGTCCGTCCCGAGGTATAGAACTCGACTTGGTCCGGATCGCCGACCGCGCTCAGTCCGGCACCGATTTCTGCCAGCGCAGCGTCCCACGATATCGGCAGATAATGGTCGGTCGCGGCATCGTAGCGCATCGGGTGAGTGACGCGGCCCTGATCTTCTAGCCAATGGTCGGACCGCTCCCAGAGTTCGGCGACCGTATGCTCCGCGAAGAAGTCGGGACCGATGCGACGTGCGGTCGACTCCCATGTGACGGCCTTTGCGCCGTTCTCGCAGAATTCGAACGAGGACGTATGCTTGGGGTCGGGCCATGCGCAGCCGGGACAGTCGAAGCCGTTCGGCTGGTTCGCGTTCAGGAGCGTACTGATCCCCTGAACGACGACGTCCTGGTGTCGAAGCGTCTGCGCCAGCGCCCGCACCGATCCCCAGCCGCCGGCCGGCGCATCATATTCTCGGATACCCTCTGGACGGCGTTCGGTCATGGTGCATCCTCTGTTGGAAGATGACCTTGGGCCGATGATGTCGTTCAAGACACTATACGAACGTTTGGGTGGTTAGTGCGGCGCTCTTCCAATTGGATAAGGAAAACTCTCGCGGTCCACCAGTTAAATGCCAATCTCGTGCCGATCAGTTAAAGTACAGAGCATGGAATCACGCCATCGGTAATGTGCGAACATACCCGAGCGAGTGCTAGGTGAAGAGTTGTTTCAGCGCTGTATGAACTAATTCAACTATACGAAAAGCTGAAGCGCGTTCCATATTTATGATGTTCGACACTGCCTATGTAGATCGATCGGGAGATAAATGAAGGAATGGAAATGCGTACATCAAATGGCCTGTTCGCCGCCTTATCCAGTTTGGCGGTTCTGATAGCAACGCCAGCGCTGGCCCAGCATGGTGGCGGTGGTTCGCACGGTGGCGGTGGTTCGCACGGTGGCGGTAGTTCGCACGGTGGCGGTGGTTCGCACGCGGGGGGAGCGCCGGATGATGGAGGATTTCACGGCGGCGGTGGTGGCGGCCATGGTGGTGGCAATCATGGCTATGGTGGACAACCCGGCGGTGGAGGATACCGCCCTGGGGGTGGCTACGGATTTGCCAACGGGGGGCATGGATATCATGGCGGGCACGGGTATCGTGGTGGCTATGGGCGCGGGTATTATCCGGGTTACGGCTATGGTGGATATTCCGGCTATCCGCTGGGTTACGGGTTTGGCGGCAACTTGCTCGGGTATGGCGGATATTATCCGTACGGCAACGATCAGAACTGCCCCTATTGGGACCCTGACGATCAGGTCTACGACGACTATTGCGATTGAGGGCCGAGGGGCGTCCGTCCTGGCTCGACATGTCGCGAGATCAACGCGATGCACGCAAAAGTAGTCAGCATGGGGATGAGCGGCGTCAGCGAGGGCGCCGCCGTCGTCACCAGAACCGCGGCGATCGCGCCGCAAGGCAAGGCGGCAAGCGGTAGCCATCGGGAGTTCGTCCAGCCAGCATTCCCGCCGACGATATCGTGTACTAGATCCGTCAGGACACCGGTTACATACGTCGTTGGAGGGCCATGCTCGACTCCGCCACGTTTCACAGCAACCGTCTGTAGGGCCATGCCAGCAGCGGACCCAGAAAGCAGAAGGCAAACGAACCCGCGAGTGTGCGGTCCAAACCACCACAACAGGGCTACCATCACATGGCATCCAGCCGCCGCCGTTAGTGCCGCATGGACAGGGTTGCCATGCGGTGAGCGGGTGAGCCGAAATCCAATGAAAAGGGCAATGGTGAAGCCAGTTATTGCCGAAAAGGCGTCGATCAAGACCGTGCCACACGTCGGTTGCTCGAACATTGCTGCCAATACGGCGTTGCCAGTCATGTTCGCGGTGAAGATTCCGCCCAACATCGAGAAAGCAAAGGCAGCTGCGGCACCCGCCCAAAACGCGAGCAGCGGTAGGACAACTCTGCTGCGACTAAGAGAGGGCCTCGCCTTGGCTGGATCAAGGGGGCGCCGGTCTGCAGCATCTGGTGGCTTCCCAGCGTTCGATCGCATTACCCGCTGAGACTTTCCTGTCATGAAGCAACGGCGTAAGTCGTGGCCGGTCTCGACCGCGTATGGTGCAGTACCAGTGTTGCTGCCTGACAAAGAGCGACTTGTACCAAGCGGAATGATGGCAACCGCCAAACTGATTTCGCGAGGAACGTTTTCTCGCTAAGCCACTTATCAAGGCCGGGCGTCGTTCGTCTTCCCTGAAGCGCCTTTCGCGGCCGCTTCGATAACCGCTGCGACTTCGTTTGGTCTAGACTCGTATACCGAGTGGCTGGCGCCCACGAGTGTCGAGGTGTGGCTGTTGGCGCGCCGATAGTAGAATGCTTCCAATTCTGGACTGATGATCTTGTCCGATCCGGCAATGATGCCCCAACTGGGCTTTGATCTCCATGCGGCGGCGGTCATCGGTGTCGTGAAGACGCTTGCCGCCGTCAGAACCTGCGATTGCGCCTCGAAAACGGCCTGTTCGCGCGGCAGGTCGGCAGCGAAGAATGCGGGGAACATCGACCGGGTCAAATACGTGAAGCCGTCCGCAGTCTTTTGCGTGGCTGCCGGCGAGTTCTTCAAGGCACTTGGCGTCTTGGCACCCATCGCGGCCTCGTTCTCGCCGACGTCGGGCGCGTGTGCCGCGACATAGACCAGGCCCACGACGTGCGAGTCCATTCCCGCGACGGTGATAACCGATCCTCCGTAGCTATGCGCGACGAGGATCGTCGGCCCGTCCTGGGCAGCCAGAATGCGCGTGGTTGCGGCGACATCCGCATGAAAGTCCGTCAGCGGTTCTTGAACGATCGTGACGTGATAGCCCTTGCGCGTCAGGATATCGAACACCGGTTTCCATCCCGAGCCATCCGCCCATGCGCCATGGACAAGAACGATGTTCTTGACGGTTTCGGCGCTAGCCACCGCTGGAGTCGTCGCCAGTAAAGCACTGGCTGCAAGCACGAGTTTGGACCGGAATTTCATGGAGGATGATCTTTCTTGGCCAAGTATCGGTTGTGGGTATCACTAGCAAGCGTGTGATTGCGTCCGTTATGCGTGCTAATAGGTTCCATCTATTAGAATGTGCGGGTGCTGCCCAAGTATACAAAGGTATATCAATCAACATATCTGAAAATCTAACCTGTATAGTGATCAGGCAAAATCTATTAATAGGCATGAAAGGGCGATCTCGTGCCGATCGTCGTCGATACGTGTCGTTCGCCTCGGAACGACGCATTTCATTATACGGTCAGCACGATCTTGTATCAGCGTAGGGTTTCCAGCAACGGAACGAGTTCGGTGGGGGTGTACATCTCTCTCGGTGCTCCGTTACTGGAACGGGGGTCAATGCTGCGGTCTCCTCACATGCATGGACTGTTCGTTCAAAGGTGATCGCCGCCGCTGTTCTTGTTGGTGCGCCAGCGCGGGGCGATTGCGGCACCGGCCAAGGCGATCGCCCCACCCAGCAACGTGGCCAGCAGCCTTTCCCGGTCTGCGCCTGGTAAGGCTCCACCCGCCAAAGCGATCATCAGAAGAACGCTGGTCGTGATGGCTGCGCTAAACACGGCATATCGTGCCTGCTGGAGACCGAATGAAACGCTCGCTGTGAGGATTGCAAAGGTTGCCGTCCAGGCGTCGGAGGGTGCGATACGCGTCAGGCCCGACGCAACGATGATCCCTGCGATTGTCCCGGCGATACGTTCCAGTCCCTGGCCGGCGGTATCACGCAGTCCCGGCTTCAGAACGAGCATCGCGGTCATGGGCGCCCAATAGCTGTGGGCGAAGCCAGCCGTTCGGCTTGCTAGGAGTGCGACCGATATGCAGATGGCCGCGCGCAACGCGTGAAATCGGACTTCGACCGTGCTCGAATGATCGGCGGGGCCGGGAATTGTCGGACGGGGTTCGCCAATGAGATGTATCATCGCCATGACGCTGACGCACTGAAGCGCCGCACCTCCGGCAACGATTGCGGCACGAAGCGCCCCATCCGTAACCGTACCTGGGAAGCTTGCGGCCAGCAGAAAGGCGATGATGATCTGCAGGCACGCCCACCAATGGTCTGCGTTACGGCGTGATAGCGCGCCGCAGCACGCGCCCAGTATAGCGGTGGCGGCAAGCTCGACGATCGGGTCATTGCCGACAAGCGTGCCAATGAACGCCACCGCCGTCATACCAGTGCCGGTAAGAACCACTGCGTAGCTACGACTTCGCCAAAATTTCTTGGTTACGCCAAGGCCGACGGAATAGGCTGCGCCCGCCGCAATTCCAGCGGCGATCTGCTCATGGAGCTGGACTCCCCCGAACAGCAGCAGCGCCATACCCGGCAAAGGGATCAAGGCGGCATACGCGTCGAATTGAAGGATCGCGCGCAACTGCGCTGGTACAGTTTTGCTGGGGGGCGGCATCCTTATATCCCGATCCTTGAACCCTGTAATGCGAGGTACGCCGCGGCGTTGTCGCTGGATCTAAACTGCGAGGTCGCAGCGTAAATGCTCCAGCGCGCGATAGCATCGGCAGAGGTGCTTCTCGACGCCGCTCACCGTGATGCCCCGTTCCCGTGCAATTTCGGCGTGGCTGGCACCTTCGATACGATAGCGCTTGAATATGGCGGATGCGCGCGCGCCCATCGTGGTCAGCCAGCCTTCGACAGCGCTGAGTTGCTCGCGGACGATCAAGGTCGTTTCGGCTGATGCTTCGAAACTGCCGATTGCTACTGGTCCAGTACACTCCACCCAGAGGCCATCACGCCGCTGCCGGCGAAGTCTAGTGCGGTAATGATCGGCAACGAGGTTGATAGCCATGCGGTAAAGGAACGCGCGGGGGTCATCGAGAAGAGGTGTCGTCTGGACCCTTGCATCCGTCCAGCGAGCCTTCAACCAGAGTTCCTGGACAATATCTTCCGCTGCTTCGCCGGTACCGCGCGAGCGTATAAATCCGAGTAGCGCTCGATAATTCTCAAGAAACAAGGTCTCCAGCCGATCGTTCGGGGTCGGTAGCGTGATGTCGGGACGGGTCATCTGTACCTCGCACTGCTGGGACGTGACGTCTCGGAATTTGGCGTTTCTAGGGGGTGGTTGTCCGCGCCCCGCGACGACGTTCTGAAAAAGGGGGGGGGCTGCGACGATCCCGATCAGGGAGCTGCGGCTTCACCAAGGAGCGCGTAAACCTGTTCCCTCAGCGCCGCGACGTGAGCAAGATCCGATGACCGGTCGGCATCGGCGCGCGCCGTGACGTTCGGGCAATCGGCGGCGATGACGACGTCGACGACATCGTCTGTGGCAATGGTCGGATCCTTCGATCGCATCTGCCGGATCGCCTCGGCGATTGTGTTCTCACGATCTGGTCCGGCAAGGCGTGAGGTCAAATCGCGTACGAATGCCTTCCCGATCGCGGGCGACGCAACGCTGTAGCCGTCACCGCAGCGCGGCAGTTTGCCACCGTCGGCGCAGGACATCAGGAGGAGGGTCGCACTGGCCGCAAAAAGGGCAATTCGCATCGTCCACCTCTTGATCTTGCTGGATATCAATGGCGCAGTCGCCGCCAGGAGGCGGGAGTCCGCTTGGAGCAAAAATCACCGTAACGCCCTCCCGCATCTACCGAGGCGGCGTTACGGTTAGTTTTGCGAGGGGTGTCGAGCAGTCCGTGGGGGAGGGGGAAGACTGCCCGACAACCGGTAATTATCCAGTTGGGCCGAGTTGGAAAAGTATACTTAGGTGTAGCGTTACCCCGTATAATACTCAGTCGTAAGAAATAGCTTCAGTACAGATGGCGCGAAAGCGGCAGCTTATTGATGCTTTATGCCCCGTTGATAACCGAAGTCGCAGCGATATGCGTCTATGTGCATCGTTGACGTCACGATGGAGCGATCGGCATTTGTTTGATCGTCGTACGATTTGCCGCACTATTGTAAGGAGTTCGCAATGCTTGATCGCAGAACGCTTCTCGTAACAGGGGGAGCTGCAATGTTGGCGCCGATACTCGGCGGAACGAGCGCTACTGCATCCTCGGCGGCTGGCATACCGCTATGGCGTAGTCCGCCCGGAGGTGGGGGACCGAGCGGCGCTGAGTTAATCGGTGCGACGGGCGCCGTGACGAATATCGTGATGCCGACGATCGAAATGGTTGCGCCGAGCCGCCCCAACGGCGCAGCGGTGCTGGTCGCCGCCGGTGGAGGCTATAAGCGGATCGAAATGGCAAGCGAGGCAAGGCCGGCAGCAAGTTGGCTGGCAGCCCACGGCATTACCGCGTTCATTCTGCGGTATCGCCTGCCCGGGGAGGGCTGGAATGCAGGACCGTTGGCGCCGCTCCAGGATGCACAACGGGCACTACGAATGATACAGGCGAACGCTGACACGTGGAGGATCGACCCGTCCAGGCTCGGCGTGCTGGGGTTCTCTTCGGGCGGACACCTCATGGGGCTCGCGGCAACCCGCTCCGGCTTTGCCTCCTACCCGCCGGCCGACGCGATCGATGCGTTTTCGGGACGACCGCAGGATGCCGCGCTGATCTATCCGATCATCACGTTGCAACCGCCCTATGATCACACATCGTCGCGCCGCGTGCTGATCGGTTCTAGACCGAGCGCCGCCGAGAGTGCCGAATGGTCGGTCGAGACGCATGTCCGGGCGAAATGTCCGCCGATCTTCCTGGTCCAGGCGGTGGATGATCCGATCTCGAATCCGCAGAACACGATCATCATGGCAGACGCGTGTCGGGCGGCGAATATCCCCGTCGAGCTGCACCGGCTCGCGAGCGGCGGTCACGGGTTCGGTATGGGCTCGCCAAACACGTCGACGGGGGCGTGGCCTTCCTGGTATTCCGGGTGGCTCCGCACGCGAGGAATGCTCGTTTAGGGACTTACAGCATTGTCTCGGTTGTCCTCGTGGCGCTCAACGCTGCCGTAATTGTCGCCAGCAGTTCGTCCGGATCGACAGGCTTCGTCAGGAACGCGCCAATCCCATCTCTCTGCGCACGTTCGCGTAAGGCGGGGGTAGGGAAAGCGGTCATGATGATCGTCGGCGGCGGCGATCCGCGTCGTATCAATTCTTCCCGCAGGTCCAGCCCGGATATGCCGGACATGTGCACATCGGTTACCAGGCAATCGAAATGGCTATGTCCAGACGCTTCCAGAAAGGCTTCGGCGCAATCGAACACCGTGCCGGTCATACCCGCGGACCTGATCAAACTGTCGATACTGCGTAAAATGCCGGGATCGTCATCAACGATCGCGATAGTCGGTAAACCAGACACACCATGCTCCACAGTCAAGATTTTATCGTGTTAGAACATCACGGTTAGCTGACCATCGGCGTCCGTTGAATCATACTCAAGCGTTATACCTGTGAATACTGTCGTCGCGGATGCCGAGCAGCTCCGCCATTCGCACCAGATCGGCTAGGGACTGCGCGTTCATCTTGCGCATCAAACTGCCGCGGTGAATCTTTACCGTGATGTCGGACAGTGTCATACGCGCCGCGATTTGTTTGTTCATCAAGCCCGTGACGACGAAACCCATGACCTCCTGCTCCCGTGGCGTCAGCCCGCGATAAAGGTCAAGCAGCACGGCAGCGCTTGCCGCAACCAAACGACGTGAACGATCCGTTTCGATCGCCTTGGTTACGGCGACAGTCAGGTCTTCGTCCTCAAAGGGCTTTTGCAGGAAATCGATCGCGCCTGCGCGCATGCCGCGGACCGTCATCGGAATGTCGCCGTGCCCGGTGATGAGGATGACCGGAATCGTGATCCCGTCGGCGAGCAGGCGATCCTGAAAGTCCAGCCCGCTCTCGCCGCGTAGACGTATATCGAGCACCAAGCATGCGGCAACCTCAGGAACACCTGCTGCCAGAAACGCGTCGGTACTGCCATACAGCGCCACGACGAACCCGCTCGAGCGAAGAAGGCTGCCGATCGATCCGCGCAGGCCGTCGTCATCGTCGATCACGCAAACGCATCCAGGAGGAGTGTCAGACATCACGCAGCCTCCCGTCCCTCGGCTTCCGCGATCGGCAGCCGGAACCTGAAGGTGGCCCCGCGGACCAGATTATTGGTCGCCGAAAGAGAACCGCCATGATCTTCGACGATCGAACGACAGATCGAGAGACCCATGCCGAGCCCGTCCGGCTTGGTCGTAAAGAATGGCGAGAATAGATTTTGCGCTGCATCACCGCTGATACCGGCGCCGCAATCCGATACTTCTATCAGCACCTTGTCGCGCTCCACCGTGAGTTCGATGCACAAGTCGCGGTGCCCGACCGGAGTCGACCGCATCGCCTGTTCCGCATTCAGCAGGAGGTTCATCAAGACCTGTTGGATCTGAACTCGGTCACCCATTACCGCGGGTACGTACGGCGGGGCCGATATGCTGACGGTGACCCCGCTTGCTAACAGGGACCGGCCAAGCAGTGCGATTGTTTCATCCACGAGTGGTTGAAGGCTCATATGCTCGGAGTTCGGCGCGGTCTTCTGTGCAAGCGTCCTCACCCGACTGATGACGTCGGCGGCGCGCTTGCCGTCCTTGGCAATGTGGTCGAGGCAATCGAGTGCTTCTGCCGGGTCCGGTGTATCGCGGACAAGCCAGCGTCGCCCTGATTTCGCATAGTTTATGATGCCTGCCAGCGGCTGGTTGACTTCATGCGCGATCGACGCGGCAAGCTGGCCCAACGTGGTCACACGCGACACGTGCATCAGTTGGGCCTGCGATTTTTCAAACTTTGCTTGCGCAAGGTTTCGATCCGTCACGTCGATCGCCATTACCAGGATCCGCGTCCATCTTTGCTCTGCAACGGGAACCGAAATACGCAGAACGACGTCGATATGCTCCTTGCTATGCGTCCTGAACCGGACCTCCTCCTCCATCTGGTTTTGCCCGGTCATCAGGCTGCTGAAAATCCGTGCCAACGCGGCTTCCGCCTCCGGCGTGTGAAAATGCTCCATGCTGCCGCCGACGAGATCCTCTTTGCGGTCGAGACCGAACAGGCGGGCCGCAGCGTCGTTGGCGTCGGTGATCCTCGAGGTTGGCGAAATATCACGGATGAATGCAACCGTCGGTTGATCGGTACCCTTCAGCAGCGAGTGCGCGACCGACCAGTCCGCTTCCCAAATTGGAAAGCCGGCGGCGTTGAAGATTGAGCGATAGCGGGCATCGGACCGAGCACCTGCTTCGGTCATGGTTTGATGACGGGCGGATAGGACGGTTGCGATGCCGATCGCGATCAGGCTCACGCCGAGGCGCATGGCGGGGGAATCGTCGGTCGAGCCCCAATGGCTGATATAATAGCCGACAAGCGAAAGCACGAAGCAGAAGCCGCCGGCGAGGACTATCAGCCGTCGATCGTGACTGCGCGCGGCGACGAGGATGACCGTGGTGTAGAGCACGGCAGCGGCGCCTTGCAGCGGGCTCAGCACGTCGAGCGCAAATATCGCCAAGGCAAGCATCACCGCGGCAATCATGTGAAACTGGCGTGCCAGCCGCCTCGATTGGATATCTCCGCGCAAGTCAGCCTCCCGCCGCGATCAGTATCGTTTGATCGCAATCGGCAGAATGCTACGCCTCTCGACGGACCATGACCAATCATAAGATTAGCGCTCTTAACATATGGTTGGATTCAGCATCGATTGATTACTTGGCCGTGTCTTGTTGCGTTGCGATCTGCAGCGCCTGGGTCGCGTAGTGGCATCACTCATCTTCTTCCTCGATCATACACAGGTATGGATCAATGGGATTGCCGACGAGGCTATGATCATGACGCTGATCGCATCATCGAATGCACCAGCCCAACGCCATCTGATTATCGACAGCCGCGCGTCATCGCTCGGAAGCAATGGGAATAGGCCGTGTCATGACGAACAAAATCTTGATTATCGAGGATGATGACGAGACTGCGCGGTATGTGAGCAACGGACTCGATGAACAGAATTTCGTCGTTGATCGCGCTGCCAACGGCCGGGACGGACTATTTCACGCCACCGATGGTAGTTATGACTGCATTGTCCTTGATCGGCTGATGCCAGGCATGGACGGCATGGCAGTACTGGCCGCCCTGCGTGCGGCAGGGGTCGTAACGCCGGTGATCATCTTGTCCGGACGCGGCCTGCCAGAGGATCGCATCGATGGACTGACCCGAGGTTGCGATGATTATCTGGCCAAGCCATTCTCGTTCGCCGAGCTGCTCGCACGCATTAGGCTCCTGGTCCGCCGAGGTAGTGCCTCGGCGGCAAGTGTCGATACGTCGCGACGGTGCGACGATCTCGAAATCGATTTGCTCACTCGCCGCGTGAAACGCGCCGGACAAGTCGTCGACCTCCAGCCTCGCGAGTTTCGCCTGCTGGAGTTTTTGCTCCGCCACTGCGATCAGGTCGTTACGCGGACGATGCTGCTCGAAGGCGTCTGGGACTATCATTTTGACCCAGGCACGAACGTCATCGACGTCCACCTGAGCCGGCTTCGCAAGAAAGTCGATGCGGGGTCGGCCAAGCCTCTCCTGCATACCGTGCGCGGCGTCGGCTACCGGTTGAGCGCTTCGCCTTGAACTGGCGATCCACCACGATGCGGTTTGCGTCGCTGGTCTTCCTGCTTCAGGTTGCCGCGGGGGTGGGACTGCTGCTCGTGACGCGAACAGTCGTGCATCGACAAATCGAGCAGGCCGAGTCCGCACGCGCCGACGTGCTGCGTGACGATTTGCTGTTCACCTATGCACGGGGCGGGGTGCCGGCGCTTCGGGACGCGGTCCAGATGCGCGGGCGGCGCATGATCCCGACGGACGCGGTCCTGTTGCTCGCCGATGCACAGGGGCGCCCATTGGCAGGCAACCTGACGCACTGGCCTGACGCCGTCACGGTCGGCGACCGGCACGTCATGGTTGCGCTGGTGCGATCGAACCACGTTTCGGTTGAGCGAATGTGGGTTCGCGCGACGTCGCTGCCTACGGGCGAAAGGCTGCTGACGGGCGGCGTTATCGAGAACGAGACGCGCGTATTGGGTTTCCTGAAACGTGCTGCTGCGATCGGGCTGCTACTCGCAGTCCTGTTTGCCGGTGTCGCGGCCTGGCTTGCTGCCTGGATGGTCAGACGCCGGTTGAGGGGGACGGTCGCAACCTTGGTGGCGGTTCGGCAGGGGGATCTCGATCGCCGTGTTCCGGCTGGTCCTGCAAAGGATGCATTTGCCGCGCTGACGGAAGCGACCAACCAGACGCTCGACCGGGTCGCACTGCTGGTCAGGGAGTTGAAGATCGTCACGGACAGCTTGGCGCATGATCTCAAATCGCCTTTGACTCGACAGCGCGCGGCGCTCGAACGAGTTGCCATGCTCGTGGAGGAAAAGGTGCAGGGCGATGTGCGCATAGCTCTTGTCGAGGGGGAACGCGTCCTGACGATCGTCGATGCGGCACTTCGGATTGCGCGAGCCGAGGCCGGCATCGGCATGGAAACTTTCGTGGAAACCGACCTTTATGACGAACTTCAGGCCATCGCCGAAATCTATGGTCCGATCGTCGAGGAGCAAGGGCGGGTCCTGCGTGTGACGCCAGCGCCAGCGATCGTGACCCCCGTCCACCGGGAACTGCTTGCCCAGTCTGTTGGCAATCTGATCGAGAACTCGTTGAAATACGGTGCTGGGGTTATCACGCTAGCGATCGAGGCGGACGGGACCGACGTCATCCTCAGTGTTGCCGATCAGGGGCAGGGCATTCCTCCGGCAGAACGAACGCGCGCGATGCGCCGTTTCGGTCGTCTCGATCATGCGAATCCGAACAGCGGCGCCGGCCTCGGCCTGGCCTTGGTGGCTGCGGTCGCCCGACTTCATGACGGTGATGCAAGCCTGAGTGACGGAAAGCCCGGCCTGATTGCCTCGATGCGTTTGTCGATGCGGACGACTTCGGGCGGCCAACTACCGATCTGACCCCGCCGCCGGGACACTCGACGATGCGCCTTTGGCGGTGGCGTGCAAATTGACCAACCCGTGCCCCGATCGGATCGCATATGGAACATAGGCGACGGCTTGTGCTGGCTGACCGACAGGCAGCGAATCTATCAGCTTCTGCTTGACGGTATCGATCACGGCAATCGCATTGCGGTTGCCAAGACCCACGTACATCAGGCTGCCATCGCCCGACGGCCAGAGACCCTGGGGTGTTCCTGTGACCGGCAGTGTCGCGACAGTATCGAACGTGTCCGCATCGACCACCTTCACGACGCCAAGCCCGCCGACGGACACGTAGGCAAACTGCCCGTCGTCGTTGCTCACGAAGTTCACGGCGTTGCTGCGGGGACCGGTATCGACCGTGCGCAGGACCGCGAATGGCGGTTTCGTCGACAAGGCCACCGCTTGGCCCGCCTCTTTGGCCGTAAACCAGAGCTGCCGCCCATTGGGAGAGGATGCTATGCTCGAGCATGAGTTCGAATTGTTGGCTACGCGCGCGATAATCGCCCGCTTGTCGGTATCGACGACGATCAGGCGTGATCCCGTCATTGCACAAACATAGGCGTAGCGACCGTTGTTCGAAAAAGTCATCAAACCGGGGCCCTCCGGAATGGCAACCCTGGCAAGCTCATCAAGAGTTTTTGCATCGCGGACAGAAATATAGTCTCTGCCACGAACCGGAATCCACGCCTCTTTGCCGTTTGGCGTGTAGAATGCGCCTGCCGGGATGCCCGCCACGATCACGCTACGCCGCACGGTGTTCGTCCGCGTATCGAGGAATGCGACCGTGCTGGATCGCACCAGGTTTATTGCAAGCGTCCTGCCGTCTGGCGCGAAGTTCAGCGTCGGTTCGACCACGGCCGATAGACCAGCGCCCTTATCGAGCGGAATGAAACCGAGCAGTCTGCCGCGCACAGGGTCCGTCACTGCAACGAAGCTCGACGAAGCATCGACCGAGTATAGGCGATCCTTCCGACTGACATCGATATCGGATCGCCCCCAAGGCGCCTGACGCGATGTCAGATCGATGGGTTCGTCGTTCGCCGCAGGCTCTGCAAGATTGTTATCTTGCGCTTGAGTCAGGCCGGTATAGCTCGTCAATGCAACTAGTGCCGCGAATAGTTTCGTATAGCGCACAGCAGATACCTCAAAAAAACAGCAGAACTCATATTTTGAATGTTATCTCATGAGATCTCGGGGCGGCAGCCTGCATCAAGGTATGATTGAAAGCATCATCGATGGGATAAAGGATCGTTGAGGGGCGACATTGGTAAATCGTAATGTTCCCATCACGAAAGGCACCGGATCATTGCTGCATGATCACAGGGTAAAATTGCCGGAGTTGAAGCCATCTATCCTTTCCGCGAATATCTTTATCCTATTGCAACGGTCCAATGTGCGAGGCCTCGATCATGCGCGTCCTGATCGTCGAGGATTGCGTCGTGCTGGCCGAGGGCATGCGCGATGCCTTTGCGCGACGTCATATTCACGCCGATCTGGCGCATAGCGTACTGGATGCCGAAATCATGCTGCGGACGACCGGGTATGTGATGGCGATCCTGGATCTGGGGCTACCCGATGAGGACGGTTTGCACTTGCTGCGGCGACTGCGGGCGGAGCATCGGAGCGAGCCCGTCCTGATCGTCAGCGGTCGCAGTGCACTCGAAGCCCGGGTCGAGGGTCTGGCCGCGGGCGCGGATGATTATATCGTGAAGCCGTTCCACTTCGACGAGCTTCACGCGCGCGTGCAGGCGGTGCTCCGTCGGGACACGCGCTCGGATGGGCAGCGGATCGTTGCCGGCAACTTGTCGCTCGATCCAGCCACGCGCGAGTTTCGCACGGGCGACCGCATGCTCGACCTGTCGGTTCGGGAAGGAGAGCTGCTCGAGCTTTTGATGCGCCGGTTCGATCATGTCGTGCCGAAGCGGATGCTGGAGGACCAGCTGTTCGGCTCAGGCGACGTGCTGGGGTCGAATGCGGTCGAGGTGTACGTGCACCGGGTGCGTAAGCGACTGGAAACAGAAGGCGTTGCGTTAGCCGTACAGACCGCGCGCGGCGTAGGATACATGCTCGGTCGCGCATGATTGCGATGGCCGGCCTACCGGGGCGCCCCTGTATGATGCGCCCCGCTTATAGCGTTTGCCTACAGCTCGCGCAGCCGTCTTTCGTGTGAGATGGCGTAGGATGGCGAGCGGAACAGGAGGACCGGGTCGTTCGTCGCGGCGATCCCGTCGGACATCATCAACGGGTCATAGTTGATCTTATAGCTTCCTGCTTGCGGATCAGGCGTCGCGGTCTCCAGAACGAGCGTGCCGGCATTGAACTCGGATCGGCTGGCTGGCCACAGGATCGTCGGATCGTCGAGCGTGTCACCGGGCTCGCCGAGGCTGACGATCATATCCCATTTTATCGCACTGCTCTTCACGCGCTCGAACAATGCCGGGATCAGGAACTCGTCGGACGCCGAGTCGAAGGCGGCTTTGGACAGGTATTTCACGCCATCATGCGGCTGGAACCTGAATCGTACGATCGTCTCCTTGGCGTTCGCATCGATGAACCGGAACGTATGAATGCCGAAGAACGCACAGTTGGCATAGCTTGGTGGTGGGTTGTTCTGATGAAGAAACGCAAACTGAGCATCATTGTCGCGGTGGCTCATCAGGAAACTTTTGAACGCGACCTGATTGGGACCGTGCGTGGCTGGATCGACCTTGAGCGCAATAAATTTATCGATGAACGTCTTTGGCATAAGGGCGAAGAACATCGGCGTATGCAGCATCGTCATGTGATGTAGTTCGCCGCCAGGCAGCCGGAACTCGAGCCCGATACCGCGCGGGCTCAGGTCCTTGTCTGACACGGTGGGATCCCCGCCCGCGATCGAGAACCGCGCGACGACTTCCAGCTTGCGTCCTGAGAATAGCGAGGATCGCGAATATCGTTGAGCATGGGGATTGCCGATAAAATAGCCAAGTGCGCCAACGCCTTTGGTGTGATTACGCCGCAGACCATGCTGGTGGCCATACGCCCCTTCTAGCGCGTCGATAGCGTCCACGGACATCGTTTCCGTGGCGTGATCGGCCGATTGCGACGCCGCCAAGGGGGCTGGCACCTCAGCACTGGCTGCCTCTGCGGCGAATGGGCACAGCGCAGCGCCGATCGAAGCAACACCTGCGCCGCGTAGGATATTGCGCCGGCTCAGGCCGTCAACGATGTTCGTCATGACTGTCTCCGTGTTGCCCAGGGTATTTTACTCTGGGGTAGACGATGTCATGGCCGAACGACTTGAGAGTCGTAATGCAAACCAAGGTATTATCGTACTCTTCCAGGTTGTTGAGGCGTTTCCATAGAAGTCACGACCTCGCAAATGTCGCTATGCATGAGAGACGTGGAGTACGTGTCTGGTACCCGGCTTCGCATCTTCATGGACAAGCCTGCCATCAAGCCGCACCGCCATGGTTTCAACCAGGCGCTGGCCGAGGCCGCTATTACCGAAGAACGATGCGCCCTTGCCATTGCCGCGGTCTTCGACTTCGAGGCGGTATCCGCGGGACGATCCCGCCAGGCGAACATGGACGTCACCGGGTGCGTCAGGTGCATAGGCGTGTTTGCAGGCATTGGTGACGAGCTCGGATACCAGAATGCCGACGGAGGAGGCATGATCGGGTTTCACAGAGACCGGATCGGCGATGACGCGGATCCTGCGACCCGCGCCGATATTTCCGAAGCTGCCTTCAAGATCGCCGCCTAGTTCCCTCAAGTAGATATCGAGGTTGATCGTCGCGACTGCGGACTGCTGATAGAGTTGGCGGTTGACTCGCGCGATCGCGGCGATGCGACGAACTGTCATGTCGAGGGCCGCCTGAGCTGCGGGATCGGCAACGGTGCGGGCTTCGGCGGAAACCATGGCCGCCAGCAGCTGCAGACTGTTTGCAATCCGGTGGTTGATTTCGTCCGCGGTTGTTGGCGCGCGTTGCGCGGGCAGGATCGCGGTCCTTGGCGCGATGCGGTCCGCGGCGTGCAAAGTCGAAGTCATCGTATCGCTCCTGATCCCGGCGTCTCGATACGGCGATGCCCGAAGCACGATGGGGACGGGATCATACAGAGGTTTATTCCGCGCGGACTTCGGGCGGGGGCATGAACTTTCGCTAATGTTCCGGTTAGCACGGGGTAGTGCGCGGACCCGCAAGGCAGTTCCTGTCGAAAGAAGGAATTGATCATGAGGTTGGCCGCACTGTTGTCCGTGATGCTATGCGGGCCTTGTGTCCTTGGCGCTGCCGTGGCGCAGGATCTACCTGCGCGCGCGGTGGACGATACCGACCTCGGCAAGGACCGGATCACGATCGCGGTCGGCCCGGCGATAACGCCGCGATATATCGGATCGCGCGACATGACGGTCATACCGGGCGTCGCGGTGCAGGGGCAGGTCGCGGGCTATTCCTTCAGCACGCAGGGTACCTCGCTATCGGTCGATCTCATCCCTGACGATGGCAAGCCGGGATGGAAGCTTCAGGTGGGACCGATCCTGAACGTACGGCTCGATCGAACGTCGCGGATCGGCAACCGGCAGGTCGCGGCGCTGGGCGACCTGAAGACTGCGTGGGAGCCCGGCGTCTGGGCGGGCATCCAGCGGACCGGCGTAGTTACCAGTCCCTACGACACGCTGTCGGCTAACGTCACATGGCAGCACGACATATCGGGGGCATATGGCGGGTCGGTATTCAGCCCCGCGATCAGCTACGCGACTCCACTGTCGCACAAGGACTACGTCAGTCTTTCGGCCGGCGCCGATCACGTCGGTCGTCGTTTCGGCGCCTATTATTACGACGTGACGGCGCCACAAAGCCTCGCCAGCGGGCTTAGGGCGTATGACGGCGCGGGCAAGGCAGGCTGGAAGGACTGGAACCTTGCCTTGCTCGCGGCACACACGCTGCGCGGTACTTTGACGCATGGGTTCGGTGTATTTGGCACAATAGGCTATTCCCGCTTACTCGGCAGTTATGCCCGGTCCCCGATCGTCGCCGATGTTGGCAGGGCCGACCAATGGTCCGGGGCCGTCGGCTTCAGCCTGACATTCTGAATGGAATATCTTCGTAAAGCCCCGCCGCATGCGCGGCATGTGCGCTCGCCCCGACTTGAGATCCTGTTGGATGAGGAGACGTGCCGGCTGATCTGCCCGATCGCTGCGATGATGGTCGGCGTCTGCCTGACCGGCATCGAACTGCTGCACGTGTCGATCGCGATGGGTGGCAAACAAACGATCGTTGACGATCTGCTCTCGGGCGACGCGCTGTTGTTCCTGATCACCACGCTGGCTTCGTATTTTGCGTTGCGCGTCCAGTCCCGGGTCCGATTGTACCGGCTGGAACGCTTGGCCGACGGGGCCTTCATCGTCGCGATGCTGCTGCTGACAGCAGCCTGCTTCCTCATCACCTATACCCTGAACTCTTGACCGGACGAGTATGACCGCAATGAGACGCCTTCCAGGATCCCGGTTTCGGCGTAGCGTCACAATAGTGCTGATGGCTTTTAGCCTGCTATCGATCGGCAGCGCGGGCTTCGCCTGGTATCTCGGTTATCTGCACGGCCCAATCTATCTTCTCGTGCCGGCAAGCGCGCCCGCCCCACCGTCCGAAGCCGGCACGGTTGCCGTATTCTTTTCGGGCGACACTGGACTGAACGCTGGGATGGGGCGCTCGATCATGCGGCACGTTGCAGGGCAGGGAATCACCGTGATCGGCGTCAATTCGCTTACCGCATTTTCGCACAGACGTTCACCGGATCAGGTGAGCACTATCGTCCGCCATGCCGTTGTTCGAGCGCTCGCGCTGCCCGGGGCAAGGCGGGTCGTCCTTATCGGCCATTCGTTCGGCGCGAACGCATTGTTGTTCGGTCTCCAGACATTGCCGCACCAATTGCGTGTACGGGTTCCCGTCGTCGAATTGATCGTGCCGAGCCAGACGATGCTGTTGCGCGCAACCCCGGGAGGGATCTTCGAATTCGAGAACGACGGTTCGGCGCTGCCTGCGGCCCGGCGGCTCGATTGGGTGCCAGTCCTATGTATTCGTGGCCACGCCGAAGCACAGAGTCTCTGCAAAGGCTGGGACAGCGGTAACGTTCATCAGGTCAGCCTGCCCGGGGATCATTTTCTCGATGAAGATACCACTCTTGTCGCGGCAACGTTGCTAAGGGATATCGCCGTCAATTCCTGATCCCCCGGCGTTTCATTACCAATTGTTCAGCCGCGGCAAAGGCTGGGGCAAGACGCGTCGCGGTACCATTCTTCGACAATCAGTCGAGGAGTCTCTCATGAGGTCGTGGATCGTCGTCTTAACGGCTGCTCTCGTGGTCGGCGTACCGTCAACCGCGATGGCGCAAAGCAGCGCTCCGGCTGGCAGTCCCGCCGCTGGCAATCCGTCCGTAGAGGGCATGTGGATCAATCCGATGCGGACCGTCGTGGTCCGGACCGGGCCGTGCGGTGCGAAGCTGTGTGGATGGATCGCTTGGGCCAACCCGCAGGCGCAGTCGGATGCCAGGGATGGCGGTACCGACACGCTTGTCGGAACCGAGTTGCTGGAGAATTACCAGCGGACCGAGTCCGGAGCCTGGTCAGGCACGGTCTTCGTCGTCGACATGGGCAAGCATCTATATTCGAAAATCGTCCAGACGTCGGCGAACGCGTTGCAGATCAAGGGGTGCATCCTTGGCGGGCTGCTCTGCAAATCGCAGATCTGGACGCGGGTAGATCGGATGCCGGGTGCCTGACCTCCGCGCGTGGTTCGTTCGTCACCGGCTCGCTCTGGGCATCGCAGTCGGATGCGTGCTGATCACGCTGAGCTTTGTCTCGCTCGAAAAACTGACGCGCGACATCAGTTTTGCCGACGTCCGGCATGCGGTGCACACGCTTTCGATCACGCAGATCGTTGCCGCGCTGGCCCTGTCTGCCGGCAGTTATCTGGCGCTGACGTTTTACGACGTGCTGGCGCTCCGCGTGGTAGGGCATCCGCAAAGATGGCGGACGGCAGCATTCGCGTCGTTCACCAGCTACGCGCTCAGTCACAATCTCGGAATGCCGCTTTTGACGGGTGGTGCGGTGCGATACCGCGCCTACGCAGGCGCGGGTCTGGATGGCCCCAGCATCGCCAAGGTGATCGGCATCGCGAGCGGGGCGTTCTGGGCGGGCATCGTGACCGTTGCGGCGGTTGCAGCCGCCTTCGATGCGACGCCATTCGTCGTCATAGGACATGCATTAGGCGTCACTGGCCTTCGTGGGCTTGGTATTGCGGTATTGCTGCTAGGGGTGGCGACCGTCTGGATATCAGGCAGGGTCCGGCAGCCAGTCCTCGTGTTGGACTTTGAACTGCCCGTGCCGCGGCCAGGACAGTCGGTTGCGCTGATCGGGGTGGCAGTGCTCGACGTGCTGTTCTCCAGCGCGGCATTGCTCGTCCTGATCCCGCATCTATCCCCGTCGCTGCTCCCGCTGTTTCTTCTGGCATACGCATGCGCGATCGCGGCGGCTGTAGTCGCGCATGTGCCGGGCGGGATTGGCGTGTTCGAGGCGGCGATGCTGGCGCTGTTGCCGATCGACCGGGCACCGTTGTTCGCGGCGCTGATCGCTTACCGGGTCATCTATTATCTCCTGCCGCTGGCGATCGGTATCGCGATGCTGGCGTGGAGCGAGGGGAGGCGGGTGCGGTCTTCGTTGCGCCTGCTTGGCGAAGCGCGCGACGTGGCGAGCGGGTTGGCGCCGATCGTGCTGAGCGCAGCGACGTTCGTCGGTGGCGGGATGCTGCTGTTGTCGGGATCTCTGCCGGCGTTGCGTGATCGCATGGGCGTGCTGTCGTCGCTGCTGCCGCTGCCGTTCATCGAGGCAAGCCATGTCGCGGCAAGCCTGGTGGGGACGGCGTTGTTGCTGCTGTCGCCGGGGCTGTATCGCCGGCTCGACGGGGCTTTCGTCGCGACCCGCGCGCTGCTGATAGCGGGCGCGGTGTTTTCGCTCGCGAAGGGCATAGATTACGAAGAGGCGATCATATGCCTCACGCTCGCCGGTCTGTTGCAGTGGACCCGCCACGGCTTCTACCGCCGAACGACGATGACCAGCCAACCATTTGGGTTCACCTGGTTCGGATCGGTTGCGACTGTCATCGGCCTCGCGACGTGGGCGGGGTTCTTTGCTTACCGCAAAATTCCCTATTCCAACGACCTGTGGTGGCAATTCACGCTCGACGCCGATGCACCACGGTTTCTGCGCGGCCTGCTGGGAGTATCGATCGTGCTCGGGATCGGCGTTGGCTGGAAGCTGCTGGCTCCCACGGCAGTCGGCCGCCTGGATGCTGTCCCGCTCGATGATCTGGCTGCTGCAAGGACGGTGCTCGATCAGGCCGTGCGGAGGGACGCGATGCTCGCGCTGACCGGCGACAAGCGTTTCATCTTGTCCGCGGATCGCGACGCATTCCTGATGTATCAGGTGCAAGGCGCTACCTGGATCGTGATGGGCGATCCCGTGGGACCGCGGGGAGCTTGGGACGATCTGCTATGGCAGATCAGGGACCTCGTCGATCGCGAGCAGGGCCGCCTCGTGCTCTACGAGATTTCGCCGCCGACGCTCGATCTGGCACTGTCGATGGGATTAAGCGTTGTCAAATATGGTGAGGAGGCACTGGTCCATCTCCCCGGTTTCTCACTCGATCGGCCGTGCCTTCGCGGAATACGTCGATCGGAACGCACGCTGGTCAAGAAGGGCGCGCAGTTCCGGATCGTGCCTGCGGCCGAGCTGGCGGAGATCTTACCCGAACTTTCGATCATCTCCGATGATTGGCTGCGCGCCAAGGGGCAGCAGGAGAAGGGGTTCAGCCTGGGGCGTTTCGATGCCGCGTATCTGGGCAATTTCGACGTCGGCGTAGTCGAACTCTCGGGGCGGCTCATCGCCTTTGCCAATATCTGGGCGATACCCAACAAAGCAGAAATCTCGATCGACCTCATGCGCCACCGCGATGATGCGCCCTCGGGGACGATGGACTTTCTGTTCGCCAACCTGATGCTGTGGGCGAGGGACCAGCATTATACGAGCTTCTCGCTGGGGGTGGCGCCGTTATCGGGTATCGAGGACCGTCGGCTGGCACCGGCATGGGCGCGGATCGCCGCCTTCATTTTCCGCCACGGCGAACGCTTTTACGGCTTCCGCGGGTTGCGTGCGTACAAGGACAAATTCGCGCCCGCCTGGGAACCGCGTTACATTGCCGGGCCGCATGGAATCGCCTTGCTCCAGGCCATGCGGGATCTGCTGAGCCTCGTCGGCAGTCCGGTTAACCCAGCGACGCCTAGCCGGTTTCCCGGCTGAAGTGGCGGGGCGGGGGATGTGGGCGACCCTGTTGGGCGGATCGCCCGTACCCGGTTACTGCGCGGCGAACGTTGCGTCGATCTTGCCGCCGGTTGGGGCTTCGCATTGGCCCTGACCGCCGCCAGTCATACCATCTGATGGACGTATGAGAACGAACCGACAGCGCATCCGACCGTCGCCGCCCTGCAGGTTCGCGAGCACCTTGCCCGAGTAGTGCGTGACGAACTGCTGGCTCGGTCCCCAGTCGTTGAAGCCGCCCCAACCACCCCCGCCCCAACCACCCCAATTGCCGCGGCCGCCACGGCCGCCCCAGCCGATGCCGCCCCAGCCGAGCCATAATGGCGCGAGGTCGTCGACCTGCGTTTCGCTCGTTACCTGGAAGAACGGGCCGGTGTAGCTCGTGCCGTTGGCGAGTACCGCGGTCATTGTCCCATCGCGTGGGCCTTTGGCGGTCCAGTTGAAGACCGCGGATTCACCAGGAACCTGCGAATCGCCGACACCCGACCCCATGGTCGTGCATCCTGCGAGCATCGTCGCAGCCAAGGCTGCGACGATGATAGCGTGAGACCTCACGACGCAGTCGTCGATGATGCAATGTAGGGAGCGGCCGCGTGCTGGTTCGCCGCATGGGTTGGGAGAACCCTTTGCTGGCATTCGTCGACGACCGTCTTCGAGCACGGAGGGTAGGCTCTCAGTCCTGCCGCTGAAGCAGGCGAGCCCGAACCGCCGAGCGAGGCGACCAGAATGCCGCCCGAAACCGCGGCGGCGACAATCAGCGCAGCGCTACGGGCTGCAAGTGTGGACAGGGTAACCATGACGTTTCTCTCTCTTCATGCGGGTCTTGATCGAAGGGCGATGCCCCGGCTCACGACCGTCGACGCTGCATCGTTGCAGCAATCTAGAGATGAGAAGCGATGCTGACGGATGTCTTACAAAGCCTGATTTATTTTGTGCATCCGCGAAGGAATTTCAGGGGCGGGGTGCCGCCGCCAAGCGGGATCCTCGCAACCATGTCAGTAGGAAGGGGGCATGCGGCGTGGACGTGTCGTTGGGTGTGCCGATGTTGATCTGCCGACGGTTGAACTGCCAATACAGCATCACGCTCAGGATGGCGGCGTAGAAGCACCAAACCGAGGCGAAGGCATAGCCTTTGACCAGATGGACGATCGTCAGACCGACGACGTTGACGACACCGTACGTCCTGACGACCCGGTGGCTCGACAGCAACAGCGCGCCGCACGTCGCCAGTATGTAGACCACCGATACTATCATGTTGCTGGTGATCGCGTTGCGATATGCGATCGAGAAATGTTCGACGAAGGCATGGATCGGGAACAGGATCAGCCCCGCGATATTCCAGGCGCATACGAACGCGCCGGCTAGGGTCAGTCCAACGATCGCGATACGACGCCAGCCAGGCGGTTCCATCAACGCAACCGCTGCTGGCATGAGCGTTGGCAGGACGCCCAGGGCGTACAGCATGAACAGGAGCACGGCATGGTCGAGCGCAACGCGGCCCAGAATGCCATGGAATGCCAGCCAGACGAGCCCCTCGCAGAATTGATGCCCCGCAAACAACAGCGGTACGGCTGCGAAGAGTAGCGCGCGTGGCTCGCGAACGTGGCGCAGCGTCGCCACACCGATCGTCGCCAGCACGCCGGAAGCGACGAAGCTGGCAGTAGCCGAAAAGCACATGAGCAGTCTTTCTAGCTATTGGCGAGCCAAAGGCCTGCCGTGTTTCCTGCCACAAAGCTAGGAAGGTCTGTTGCTATCAGCGTTAGACCGGCATGACGCCCGGTCCGCCGACGGGAAAATGAGCGATCGTCGACGCGGGAATGTTCAAATGTTGTGCGACGAGGCCGGGTGGCACGTGCGTCAGCCAGTTCGAGAGTGATACCTCCTCGTAGCGATCCGCACGAAATATCTCGAGAAAGACGAGGTCGCCAGTCCCGGTATTCTCGATGTAATGCCCTTGGCTTTTCTTCACATAGCCAACGTCGCCGGCATTGAAGTCCATCGTCGTCGCTTTCGGACCATTGTCGAAGATCGTCATACGTCCTTGGCCTTGCATCCAATATTGCCATTCGTCGGCATTGGGATGCCAGTGGATCTCTCGCAGGCCGCCGGGCTTCACGGTTACGAGTGCCGCTGCGACGGTCTTGGCGATCGGGAAGTTCTGGCTGTCGGCGATCTGGATCGTGCCACCCGTCGTGGAGTGGCGTGGGCTCGATCGGGAAAGGTGGAAGATGACCGGTGCGGCGCCCGGTACGACGTGCGCTGCGGCACGGTCGGCGGCGAGCGTGCCGGGTTCCTGCCCCTGGAAGATCCATTTACTGTTCAGCGGGATCGTCTTGAACGCATCTGCGGGGACGTTGAAGTTCTTGGCCAGAATGTCTGGCGGGATGTGCGCCATGAACTCGCTGAGCAACAGCGTGTTGTTCTCCGACTGCGCGCCATCGTCGAATGCCAACACGAACTCGCAACCTTCGGGGCCAAGTCCTTGGAGAGAATGCGGCAGTCCTGCGGGAAAATACCAGAGATCGCCTGCTTCGACGTCGTCGACGCTGGCCCGACCTTGCGTATCGATGGTGGTGATCCGGCATCGACCACGGGTCATGATCGACCATTCCGCGGTCAGGTGCCAGTGCAGCTCACGAATGCCACCGGCGGAGAGGTGCATGTTGACGCCGGAGATCGTCGTCGAGATCGCGAAGTCGGCTTGCGTGACCTGACGCGCCCAGCCGCCGTTCTGGATACGTTTGTGGGCGTTGTTGAACGATGCCCAGAACATCGGCAAGGTGTCCACGTCGGTCGCTGGGGGGCTCGACGACGAAGGAAACTGATCCGCTAGCGTCGGGTTCTGGGGTCCGATCACCGTATCGTGGGTCGCAGGGTTCTTGGCGGCGTTCAGGGCGCCTTCGGGTGGCAAGTCGGGATTGCCGTATGCTTGGGCCTGAGCGTGTGCAGTAGCGCCGACCGCGACGCCGAGCGCAGTAGCGGCGATCAGGAATTCACGACGTTTCGGATTGTCCATGACGGTGCTCCGGGAGGGGGATTTAACGATTGCGTTTGGTCATCCGTGAGGAACCGGCGGCGTACTGCCGGGACACAGCCGATATTCGGCCCCGTCGCGATCGTTGTGGCGTGAGAGGCTTGTCGTCGAATGAAGCGTAAAGACCTGCGTTTCGGATTGCGCGCGTGCTTCGGTCCCGTCGCCCATCGCCGCGCATGTGGTTCGGACGCGATAGGTCGCTCCGTGGCGCGAGATCAGCGTGCTGTGACACTGACTGGTATGCGGTCCCGACAGCGCATGGCCATCATAGGCAAAGATCGCGGCGAGCGATGGGTCGTTGCACGGCGTACCGGCGCGAACATAGGTTCCCGGCGTGATCGGTAGCGGCCCGCGGTGTAACCCGGTGCTGGCAAATGCAGGCGCTGCGACCAATAGCACCGTCAGGGCGAAAGACGTCGGAGTTTGCATGCTCAATTCCTTGCTGTCTAAGCGCCACCGTCGGCACCGATGAACTGGTACAGCGCGACGCGGTTTTGCAGGTCGGCGAGGGTGATCGCGATCTGCGTCTGCTGTGCGGCGTACAGCGTCCTCTGCGCGATCAGGGCAGCTAGGAACGTCGACGTGCCGATCCTGTATTGTTCGTCTGCAAGCCGATAGCTGGTCGATGCCGCTGCCACGAGCCGCGCCTGGGCCGCGCGTTGCGTGTCGATGGTGCCGCGGCGGGCTAGTTCGTCGGCGACTTCACGGAAGGCGGTCTGGATGGTGTAGCGGTACATCGCCAAGGCGTAGTCGCGTTGCGCTTTGGCGTAGTCGAGGTTGCCGCGGTTTGCCCCACCCAGAATCGGAAGCGTCGCCGCGGAGGCACCGGACGCGCCGAGCGCGCCGCCGGTGAACAACGCGCCGAGCGCGGTGCTGGCAAAACCGAGGATTCCCGTGAGCGAGATCGTCGGGAAGAACGCGGCGCGGGCGGCGCCGATGTTCGCGTTGGCGCCTTCGAGAGCGTGTTCGGCCTGCACGACGTCGGGGCGTTGCAGCAACACCGTCGAGGACAGGCCCGCAGGGACCAGCGCCACCGTCCCGTCAAGGTCGCCGAGCGACGTCGGCAGCTGTGTGTCGGTAACCGGCGTCCCGACGAGCAGCGTGAGTGCGTTGCGATCTTGGGCAAGCTGCGTCGTAAATTGCTCCACGTCCGATTGTGCCTGAGCGACGACGGTCTCCGCATCGGCGACATCGGTGCCGGCGACCAGCCCCGCGGCATGCAGCGACTGGGTCAGCGCAAGGCTGCGGTTGCCGCTTTTCAACGTCTCCTGCGCTACCCCGAGCAGGTCGCGGTCCGACGCAAAGGTCAGATAGGCGCTCGCGGTTTCGGCGATGAGCAGGATGCGGGCCGATCGCATTCCCGCATCGGTCGCGAGATATTGCTGGAACGCTGCCTTGCTGAGATTCTTAAGCCGTCCGAACAGGTCGATCTCGAAACTGCTGATGCCGACATTGGCGGCGAAGGTCTGCGTGTTGCCGGTGGTATTGGTGATCGACCGATCCACCGTCGCCCCTGCGTTCGCCGACACGGTCGGAAGCTGCGACGATCGCTGCACGCGGTATTGCGCGCGCGCCTCTGCGACGTTCGCGACGGTCGCCGCCAGATTCTGGTTGTTGGCGAGCGCTTGCTCGATCAGCGTCCGCAGTCGTGCGCCGCCCATCACGGTGCGCCAGGGAAGACCGGCGGGCTGGTTCGTCGTCGGCGCGTAGGCAGCGCCTGTCGGCCAGGTCGGCGGCGCATCGATCGCGGGACGCAGATAGTGCGGGGTGAGATCGCAACCCGTGACAAGCAACGGGAGCGCGAACAGGATACGGCGCATCAGACGGTCCTCTCGATGCTGCCGGGCCTGGGAGCGGGACCGGGACCGGGTTCGGGCGGGGTCGCTGGGTCGCCGTGGAAAATGCGTGCGACCAGGACAAAGAACAGCGGCACGTAGAAGATCGCGAGGAGCGTCGCCGTCAGGATCCCGCCGACCACCGCCGTCCCGATCGCGATGCGGCTGTTCGCGCCGGCGCCGGTGGCGATCGCAAGCGGGAACGTGCCGGCGATGAACGCGATCGAGGTCATGAGGATTGGCCGGAGTCGCATCTTCGCGGCTTCCACCGCCGCATCGCGGGCATTCCGGCCCTCGGCATGAACAGTGGCCGCGAACTCGACGATCAGGATCGCGTTCTTGGCGGCCAGGCCCATCGTCGTCAGGAGGCCGATCTGGAAATAGATGTTGTTGTCGAGCCCGCGGACCGTCACCGCCAGAACCGCGCCGATCAATCCGAGCGGAACCACGAGCAGGACGGCGAACGGGATCGTCCAGCTTTCGTACAGCGCTGCGAGTGAGAGAAACACGACGAGCAGCGAGAGGCCGTACAGCATCGGCGCTTGGCCGCTCGAGATGTTTTGCTGATACGACAGCGCGCTCCAGGCAAAGCTCGTGCCCGGCGCATATTGCCGCGAAAGCGCCGCCATCCGCAGCATCGCGGTCCCCGAACTGACACCCGCCGCCGGGCTGCCGAGGATTTCATACGAGGACAGCCCGTTGAAGCGGGTGAGCGCGGTCGGCCCCTTTTCCCAGCTGGTCGTCGCGATGCTGGAGAACGGAACCATCGTCGGCGTCGTCGCCGCGGTCGCGATACCACCGTTGCTGACCGCAGAGGTCGAGCGGACGAACCAGTTGGCGAGATCTCCCGGAAGCATGCGGTAGGGTGCGTCGGCCTGCATATAGACCTTCTTCACGCGGCCTCGGTCGATGAAGTCGTTGATGTAGCTGCCACCCCAAGCCGCGCTCAGCGTGGCGGTGGCATCGCTTTCCGCCAGCCCCAGCACGGCGAGCTTCGCCTCGTCGATCGTGACCTTGAGTTGCGACGTATCGGCCAAGGAGTTCGGACGAACGCCAGCGAGCAGCGGATCCTTCCGTGCGGCGCCGATCAGCCGGTCGCGCAATGCTTCGAACGTGTCGATCGGGACACCAGCGGAGTTCTGCAGCTCGAAGGTGAACCCGTTAGCCTGCCCCAAGCCGCTGATCGGCGGCGGCGTAAGCACATAGATCTGCGCATCGCGGATCTTCGCCAGTCCGGCAGTCGCCCGTGCGTTGACCGCGTCGACTGTGTTGGCGGCACCCGTGCGCTGGTCGAACGGTGCCAGCGTCACGAACCCGAGACCGGAATTCTGCGATGAACCGGAGAAATTATAGCCATCGACGGTCAGCACACCCGTCACGTCACGCTTTTCGTTCTGGAGGTAATATTTCTCGATATCCGCGCGCACGCCGTCGGTTCGCGACTGCGCAGCGCCGGTCGGCAGCGTGTATTGAAACAGCGCGATGCCCTGGTCTTCGTTGGGCAAGAAGCCGGTAGGCAGGCGGACGAACAGCAAAGCGAGCACGACGAGGATGCCGGCATAAGCCAGCAGGTACAGCATCGGCCGCGTGATCGCGGTACCGACGCCTCCGACATAGCGGTTGGTCGCACGATCGAACCACCGGTTGAAGCGGGCACCGACGCCGTTGCCGTCGGCCTTGGACTGCCCCGCGGGTCTGAGCAGCGTCGCACACAATGCCGGGGTCAGGACCAGCGCGACCAGGACGGACAGGACCATCGCGGACACGATGGTGACTGAGAACTGGCGATAGATGACGCCGGTCGAGCCACCGAAGAACGCCATCGGCAACAGCACTGCGGACAAGACCATGGCAATGCCGATCAGCGCCGAACTGATCTCGCGCATCGATTTCGACGTTGCGTCCTTCGGTGACAGCCCGTCCGCTTCCATGATGCGTTCGACGTTCTCGACGACGACGATCGCATCGTCGACGAGCAGTCCGATCGCGAGGACCATGCCGAACAAAGTCAGCGTGTTGATCGAATAGCCGAACATCGCGAGGATACCGAACGTCCCCAGCAGCACGACGGGAACCGCGATCGCCGGGATCAGCGTCGCGCGCCAATCCTGCAGGAAGACGAACATGACGATCACGACCAGCACGATCGCCTCGAACAGGGTCTTGACGACGTCTGCGACCGACAGCTTGATGAAATCCGTCGTGTCGCGCGGGTAGACGATCCTGTAGCCCGCCGGCAGATGCGTGGTGAGCTCTGCGACCCGCAGCTTGACCGCCGCCGCCGTCTTGAGCGCGTCGGCTCCAGGCGTGAGCTGGATCGACAGTCCTGCCGCCGGATGGCCGCTATACTGCGCGTCGGTGATGTAGCTGTCGCTGCCCATCTCGACGCGTGCGACGTCGGACAGTCGCACCACGGTACCGTCGATCGCCGTCTTGACGACGATATTGCGAAACTGCTCGGGGGTCTGCAGCCGCGACTTGGCATTGACGATCGCGGTCAGCTGCTGGCCGGCGACCGCAGGCAATTGGCCGAGCTGGCCCGCGGAAATGTCGACATTCTGCGCCAGGACGGCAGCGCCGATGTCGGACGGCATAAGCTCGACCGCGGCCAGCTTCTGGGGTTGCAGCCAGATCCGCATCGCATACCCCGATCCGAACAACTGGGTTTGACCGACACCGGTGACACGGGAGAGGTCATCTTGGAGGTTGCTGACCATCCAGTCGGCGACGTCGGTTTGCGTGGATTTGTTCGTCGTGTCGTACACCCCGACGATCAGCAGAAAGTCGCTGTTCGACTTGGCAACGGTTACGCCTTCCTGTTGCACGACACTGGGCAGGCGCGAGCTCGCTTGGGTCACCTTGTTCTGGACCTGGACCTGCGCAATGTCTGGATCGGTACCCTTGGCGAAGGTGACCGTGATCGCCGCAGACCCGGCCGAGCTCGACGACGAGGAGAAGTACAGCAAACCGTCGATGCCGGTCAGTTGCTGCTCGATGACTTGGGTGACGCTCGATTGTAGGGTCTGTGCACTGGCGCCGGGATAGTTTGCGCTGATGCTGATCGAGGGTGGGGCGATATCGGGATATTGCGCGATCGGCAGCGTCGTGATGCCGAGGATGCCGGCCATCATGATGCCGATCGCGACTACCCAAGCGAAAATGGGCCGATCGATGAAGAACTGGCTCATGGGTTTTGCACCAGCGTCGGCAGTCGCACCGGGACCGGCCTAACGACCGACCCCGGCACTGCGTTATCGGTGCCATCGACGATAAGTCTGTCGCCACGTTTCAGTCCGCGCGTCACCAGCCATGCCTCGCCGACCGCCTGGGCCGCGATCACGGGCGTGGCGACGACGGTATTGCCGGCGCCGAGTACGAGCGCGGTGGCATTGCCCTTGGGATCGCGCGTAATGCCTTGTTGAGGCGCGAGGATACCGTTGGGCGTCACGCCTTGCGGCGCCGCGACGCGGACGAACATGCCGGGTAACAGCAGGCCCTCCGGGTTGGGAAAGCGTGCGCGCAGCGTGACCGTGCCGGCATTCTCGTCGACTGTGACCTCGGTGAATTCCACGGTGCCGGGATGCGGATAGCTGCTGCCATCGGGCAGTTTCAGCGTCACCGTGGTGCTCGACGGCAGCACGCTTCCCTTCGCCAGCGCACGCCGCAAGGTCAGCAAGGCGTCACTCGACTGGACGAGGTCGACATAGATCGGGTCGAGTTGCTGGATCGTGGCCAAGGCGGTCGCCTGGCTCGCCGTTACGAGCGCGCCGGGCGTAACCGCCGATCGGCTTATCCGGCCGCTGATCGGTGCGCGGATCAGCGTGTAACCAAGATTGATACGTGCGGCTTCCAGCGCGGCCGCGCTCTGGTGGATCGTTGCGCGCGCTTCCCGCGCAGCAGCGACGGTGTTGTCGAACTGTTGCTTGCTAACCGCGTCGGGATCGGTGAGCGATCCGTAGCGACTGGCTTGTGCCTGTGCCGCGGCATAGGTTGCCTGCGCGTTCTCCAGCGTTGCCGCAGCCTGGTCTCGACTGGCGCGGAACTGGCTGGGATCGATCCGGTACAGCGGCTGTCCGGCGCGGACGTAAGCGCCTTCCCGAAACAAACGCGCGAGAATTATGCCGTCGACCTGCGGGCGTACGTCGGACTCGGTGGTCGGATTTGTTCGCCCCGTCAGCTCCTGCGTAGTGGTGACGGGTCCCGACGTCAGTGTGACAATGCCGACCTGGGCCGGGTCGTGGGGGGCAGCGGTCTTGGGCGCGTTCGAGCAACTCGCGAGCAACAGGCCAAAAAGGAGCTGGGCAGGGCCCGTACCGAACCGTGTCACCACGTCCGCTGCCGATCCAACGGCGTTGTGTCACCCTCTGGGTTGACGTTCCAGCAGACGGCGACCTTGTTTGATGTTTCGGTCATGTCGAGTTCCTGTCGATCGAAGGATCGGGACGCTGCATCCCGACGAAGACTGGATCGCCTGTCCAAGGCCTCGGGCAAATCATACGTTCGTATGAGTAGGTTAAACGCGGTGCTTCATGACCAATTTCAGGAATGGTTCCGCGAAATTCAGATATAGCGGCAAGACCAAAGTATGGTATCCATCCACGTATTGTCTGTGGTCATGTCTTCCGTGGGATTTGTTTACTTATACGTAGACAGCAATCCGCAAAAACCGCGCCATTGTTGTGCGAAGCCACCAGGAGGTCTTGAAATGTTTATTCAAAGATTCGCTATGAAAGCGCTTTACGCCATGCTCGCATCGGCAGCCGTGGTTCCATTGCTTACCGCGCCCGCGACAGCGGAGTCGAAGAAGTCGATCGCCAAAATGGAGAACTCGCTCTCCGCGGCCGGGTTCATCGTGAAGCCGGCGAACTCGCCCGCTCGGCTGGCCATGCTTGCGCGGCTCCCGAAGGACAAGTTCGCGCGTCGGACGAAGGGCGACATCGTCACCTACGTCTACGCCGACCCGAAGGACTGCAATTGCCTCTACGTTGGATCGCAGTCCGCGTACGGCCGATACCAGCAGGCGGACCAGGCAAAGAACATCGTCGATCAGGAACGCATCGCCGCGGAGGATTATGACGATCCGGCGTGGAACTGGGACAGCTGGGGCAGTTGGGGACCTGGGTTCGGTTTCCGGCATCACGGATGGTGATGGCATGGTCAGCGGTGCGGGGCCGTGAAGCCCCGCACCGTTACCATCGGTTTCGCCGCGTCCATTCGGAGATCAGATCATCTCAGTGCCACTGAAGTATCAGGTGCCCTCAACGGTCGTTGCAACGGATCCGGACGCAACGCTCTTCGTCGAACTTGACGGATCGGCCACCCTTGCGACCGAGCATGGAGCCGGCGTTCCGTCATCGAATGATCGAGTACGGGCGTTGCCGGGACAAGACGGTGTCGGACCTGGCGTGGACGAGAATACCGAGGCCGGCGCTTCGGCCGTGCGCAACCAGTCACTTGCCGTTTTTGGTGCTAATTCGCTGGAGTGGCCATTCGTACTGCCGGTCGTGCCATTACGCGATGCCTATTAGCTGACGCCCACCTCACGGGCGCAAAAGGCACTGTTCAGCAGGGCGGGCTCTTCTTCGATAGCCGCCTGACGCTCGGTCCTGCTTGAAAGCAATCCTTCGCAATCACTTGCCTGCCGTGACGCGGCTGAACGCGCGCCAATGGTCGGCGGCTGTCCAAACCCATCCAAGGATGTTTCATCATGCCTTCAGAGATCGCCACGGCCAGCCGCTCGACCGATCCGAACTCGACCGTTCCGCGATCGCTGGTCTGGCTTGTCATCGGGCTATTCTTCATCTGGGGCGGCGCGACCAGCCTGAACGATATCCTGATACCGAAACTGAAGGGCCTGTTCTCGCTGACCTATACCGAGGTCATGCTGACGCAGTTCGCGTTCTTCATGGCATACTTCATCGTATCGGTGCCCGCTGGAACGCTGGTCGCGCGGATCGGCTATGTTCGGGGCCTGGTCGTCGGACTGGCGGTCATGGCGCTCGGAGCGGTCCTGTTCTGGCCCGCCGCCGGATCCGGCACCTATTGGAGCTTCCTGATCGCACTGTTCGTGCTCGCGGGTGGCATCACGATCCTGCAAGTCGCTGCCAATCCGTTGATCGCAGGGCTCGGCGATCCCGCCGGTGCCAGCAGCCGTCTGACCTTTGCGCAGGCGTTCAATTCGCTCGGGACGACGATCGCACCCTATATCGGCGCGCAGTTGATCCTCGGGTCTGCCGCCAAGGTCGATCCGGCCACAATATCCGCCAGTGCGCTCCCCGCCTTCCGTGCGGCCGAAAGCGAGATCGTCGCTCACATCTATCTCGGGATCGCCGTCGTGTTGGCGGTCATTGCCGTGATATTCTGGACGCAGCGCAAGACGCTGCGTTCGGAACGGCCGGATGAAGTCGGTTTTCGCGACAGCCTCAGGCTCCTGCGCGTGCCGCGCGTACGCTTCGGCGTCATCGCTTTGTTCGCCTATGTCGGCGCCGAGGTTTCGATCGGCAGCGTCCTAGTCAATTACCTCGAGCAGCCGAGCACGCTGGCACTGAGCGCGCAGTCTGCTGGCGAACGGCTGTCCTTCTATTGGGGCGGCGCAATGGTCGGGCGGTTCATTGGCTCCTGGCTGCTCTACCGGATCGCGCCGGGTAGGCTGCTCGCGGTCTTCGCAGGTATCGCGGCGGCGCTGGTCCTGACGTCGATCGTCAGCACCGGCGGCGTCGCGGGCTGGACGCTGATCGCGGTAGGGTTGTTCAATTCGATCATGTTCCCAACGGTGTTCTCGCTGAGTTTGGAAGGGCTTGGGCGCAAGACTGCGGAGGGATCGGGATTGCTCTGCATGGCGATCGTCGGTGGCGCGATCGTGCCGCTGATCACCGGCAGCATCGCCGACGCGTCGACGATCGCGACCGCGTTGATCGTACCCGTCATCTGCTACGGATTGATCGTCGCCTTCGGGCTGTCGGCATCGCGGAAGGTGGCTCAGTGACCCGCCTCCTCACCAGTCTCCACACCAGTCTCCTTGCCGCCGGTACGCTGGCCTCGACCATCGGCAGCCAGGCGTATGCCCAGGAAAAGGCGCCCGTTCCCGAGGCCAGCGCCGCGACCGCACCCGCCGACACGCAGCAGGCCACGGCGCCGGTCCCATTGACGGAAGAACCGCCTGCAGCCCGCCCTTCCACGTTGACGGGGGAGTGGGGCAGATTTCGCACCAGCCTGCGTAACGACGGCGTAGACCTGACGGCGAGCTATGGATCGGAGACCGCGGCGAACGTTTCGGGCGGGGACCGCCATCTCGTGCGCGAGACCGGCCAGTTCGTCTTCGGTGCAACCTTCGACGCGGAAAAGCTGATTGGCATTAAGAGCGGCACGTTTCAGGCGACGGTGACCTATCGGCGTGGCAAGGATCTGGGCGCGGCTGCGAATCTCGGCGTCTTGCAACAGGTTCAGGAGGTGTATGGCCGCGGCCAGACCTGGCGGCTGACTCAGTTCTGGTATCAGCAGAGCTTTGCCAACGGTCATGCCGATCTCAAGCTGGGGCGACTAACTCAAGGCGGGACTTTAACGCGTTCTCGTGCGATTTCATGAACCTCAGCTTTTGCGGTTCGCCGGTCGGCAATATCGCCGGCGATTACTGGTATACCTGGCCGGTCAGTCGGTCCGCCTTCAAGCGCACCGCCATTGCGCGGTCGCGTGTGCATACGGCGATGGCAATGCCCTCCGTCGCGGCCTAGACGATAGGCGGTGCGACCGCCGCCGCGTCGCCAGGAAAGATACCGCGCCAAGCTTATGACCGACCAGACTTTGGCAGACCTTGGCTGGACTGCGCATTTTGCGGACCAGCTGACCGAGGACGAGCGTCTCCACGGCCACCCTGTCCGCGTGATGGCGGTGCACCGTGGCAAGATCGCGGTGTCCGGCGCCAAATCGGACGGTTTCGTCTCGCCCTATATCGCCGGTGCGCAGCCCGAGGACGATCACCCGACGGTCGGCGATTGGCTGCTGATCGACAATCGAACGCAGGAGGCGACGCGAGTCCTTCGCCGCATGAACCTGTTCAAGCGACGCTCGCCGGCCGATCCGCGGAAAGATCAGATGATCGCCGCCAATGTCGACACCGTCTTCATCGTCGCATCGTGCAACCAGGATTTCAGCATCGCCCGCCTCGAGCGCTATCTCGTGCTGGCGCGCGAGGTGGGGGTGCCCCCGGTCGTCGTCCTCACCAAGGCCGACCTGACCGACACGCCCGAGGAGTTCGCGGCTGCTGCGCGCGCGATCGAGCCGGGACTGCTCGTCGAAACCGTCGACGGACGCGACCGGGCGGACGTCAAGCGGCTGGCGGCATGGTGCGGCCCCGGCAAGACCGTCGCGTTCCTCGGCTCGTCCGGCGTCGGCAAATCCACGCTCGTCAACGCGTTGCGGGGATCGGACAGCATCGGAACGCAGGCGGTGCGGGTCAAGGACGGTACCGGCCGCCACACGACGACGGTGCGCGAGATGCACCGGCTCGACCAGGGCGGCTGGCTGCTCGACCTGCCCGGTATGCGCGAACTGCAATTGTCGGAGGCCGCGACCGGGCTGGCCGAGGTGTTCGACGATATCGCGCTGCTCGCGCAGGAGTGTCGGTTCGCCGACTGTTCGCACGGGGTGGAGCCGGGGTGCGCGATCCAGGCGGCGATCGCGGCCGGGACGCTGGCGCCGGACCGTTTCGAACGCTGGCGCAAGCTCAACGCGGAGGAAAACGGCGCCGCGTCACGGCTGACGAAGCGCCGGACCCGCTGACGGCCGGGATGCCGTTGGGCATCCCGGCGACGTCCACTGGATAGGAACTTGGACGGATCGACATTCGGCTTGAGGTGCTAGGTCAGCGCTTTTCCTGTCATGCCGGACTGGTTCCGGCATCCACGGTGCCGCAAAATCGATAGCATTTAGCATGCGGAACGGTGGGCCCCGGAGCGAGTCCGGGGTGACTGAGTGGTTTTAGGACCGGCGCGCCTCAAGCTGAATATCGATCAGCCCTAAAGACCGTCGCTATTGGCTCGGCGGCATAGGGCAGGCAGCAAACGAAGATGTTTCAAAGTATAGATCGCTGCGGTGAACTATGCCGGACAAGCAAACGCCCGGACCGTTGCCGATCCGGGCGCCTGCGTGACGATCGCTCGTCAGCCCCCATTTTTTTGCTCTCGCATCTCGTCTTGCGACGGAGCGGAAAAGCAGTCCCCGAACCACGGCCGTTGCCTGTGTCTCAGCGAGTTTGTTGCTAGTTATGTCCGTGGATTTTGTCACGGTCTTTGCGCGGGGCGGCTCACGATTGAACTGCGCCTGTGGCGATTACGCAACAGACCAATCTAGACACTTCCGGATCGGGACCAATTCGCCCCGATACGAGGGGCCGCCGCACCCCCACTCACAGGGCTGACGCACCTGCCCCGACAGTTGCCTCGCAACGGGCCGCGTCCTAGAGCCGCTGCACCCTATCCCTAACGATCGAACCTGGCCGCCCATGATCCTGTCCCGCTACGAACGGATGATAGCCCGCCGCTATCTGCTGCCGGGCAAGGGCGAGGCGTTCATCTTCCTCGTCGCCTCGATAAGCCTGGTCGCGGTCATGCTCGGCGTCGCCGCGCTGGTGATCGTGATGAGCGTGATGAACGGCTTCCGCGCCGAGCTTTTCGACAAGATCGTCGGGCTCAACGGCCATGCGGTGGTGCAGGGCGTCGGTAATCGGCTCCCCGACTGGCGCGAGATCGTCGCGCAGGCGCAGAAGACGCCCGGCGTCACCAGCGCGCTGCCGCTGATCGAACAGCCGCTCGCCGCCACCTATAATGGTCGCGCCGAGGCGGTGCTGGTCCGCGGCATGCGCGTCGACGATATCCGCCGCAATTCGACGATCAGCAACAAGGTCGTGATGGGCTCGCTCCAGTCGATCACGCAAGGCTCCGGCCGGATCGCGATCGGCTCACGCCTCGCCGAATCGCTCGGCGCGCAGGTCGGCTCGGAGATTTCGCTGTTCAGCCCGCAAGGCCAGACGACACCGTTCGGCACCGTCCCGCGGATTGTCAGCTATACGGTCGGCGCGATCTTCGAGATCGGCGTCTATGATTACGACAAGGCGTACATCATCATGCCGATCGAGGATGCGCAGACGCTCCTCCTGATGGGCGACGCGGCCGGCATGGTCGAGCTGAAGACGGTCGACGCGGACCGCGTCGGCGAGATTCTCAAGCCGCTCGCCGACAAGATCGGCGGCAACGCGGTGATCGCCGACTGGCGGACGATGAATGCGCAGCTGTTCGAGGCACTCGCGGTCGAGCGCGTCGCGATGTTCACCGTGCTGTCGATCATCATCCTGGTCGCGGTGTTCAACATCCTCTCGTCGCTGATCATGCTGGTCCGCGCCAAGACGCGCGACATCGCGATCCTGCGGACGATGGGCGCGACGCGTGGCTCGATGATGCGGATCTTCATCGTCGTCGGCACCACCATCGGCGCGCTCGGCACGGTCGCGGGCCTCGTGCTCGGCTTTATCTTCCTGTTCTACCGGCAGGGCGTTGTGAACTTCGTCCAGCTCCTCACCGGCCAGAACCTGTGGGATCCGTCGATCCGCTATCTGACCGAACTCCCGTCGAAGACCGACCCCGTCGAGATCGTCGTGATCGCGCTGATGGCGCTCGTTTTCAGCTTCCTCGCAACGCTCTATCCGGCCTGGAAAGCGGCGAGTACCGACCCCGTGCAGGTGCTGCGTTATGAATGAAGGCCTTCGTATCGACCGTAAGATCGAGAAGTTCGACGATTATGTCCTGCAGACCAGCGGGCTGACCAAGAGCTTCACGCAGGGCGGCGCGACCATCGACGTCCTGCGCGGCGTCGACCTCGCGATCGCACCCGGCGAGATCGTCGCGCTGCTCGGGCCATCGGGCTCGGGCAAGTCGACGCTGTTGCAGGCCGTCGGTCTGCTGGAGGGCGGTTTCCAGGGATCGATCAGGATTGCCGGCACCGAGGCCGCGAAGCTCAACGCGCATGAGCGCACCGTGGTGCGCCGCGACAGCCTCGGCTTCGTCTACCAGTTCCACCACCTGCTGCCGGACTTCAACGCGACCGAGAACGTCGTCCTCCCGCAGCTCGTCCACGGCGCGACGCGGGTCGAGGCGCACAGGCGGGCAGCGGAATTGCTGACCCAGCTAGGCCTCGGCCACCGCCTGACTCACCGCCCGAGCCAGCTTTCCGGCGGCGAGCAACAGCGCGTCGCGGTCGCCCGTGCGCTCGCCAACAAGCCTGCGCTGGTGCTGGCGGACGAGCCGACCGGCAACCTCGACGAACATACCGCCGACATCGTCTTCGCCGAGTTTATCCGGCTGGTCCGCGAACAGGGCACTGCGGCGGTGGTCGCGACGCACAACGAGCGGCTGGCAGCCCGGATGGACCGCGTGCTGCGGCTGCACGAGGGGCGGCTGGCGTGAGCTGGGGCGAGACGCCGACGCTCACCGGGCGTCACGTCACGCTCCGCCCGCTGGTCGCCGACGACATGGATGCGCTGGTCGCGGCGGCGGCGGCGGACAACCTCTGGGACACGTTCTACGCCAACGTCACGATGATGAAGGCGCCCGAACGCTGGCTGGCGGCGGCGTTGCGTGAGCAGGACTTTGGCCGTGCGCGACTGTTCGCGGTGGTGGCTGGCGGGACCGTCGTCGGCACCACGCGCTTCATGCGGATGAACGAAGGAAACAAGCGCCTGGAGATCGGCGGCACCTTCTACGCGAAGGCTGTGCAGCGCACCGGCGTCAACACCGAGGCCAAGCTGATGCTGCTAACCTACGCGTTCGACACACTCGGCTGCGAATGCGTCCAGATCCGCACCGACTCGCTCAACAAGAACTCGCAGCGCGCGATCGAACGCCTCGGCGCCAAGCGCGACGGCGTGCTGCGCGGGCATCAGGTGATGGCCGACGGTCGCTTGCGCGACACCGTCGTCTACAGCATCCTCCGCCACGAATGGCCCGGCGTACGTCAGAACTTGGCGTATCTGCTGGCCCGACACGAGGACCGCCCATGACCGCGATCACCGACTTCACCGTAAAGACCGCCGACGGCACAGCGACTTCGCTCGAACCCCACCGCGGCAAGGTGCTGTTGATCGTAAACACTGCGTCCAAATGCGGCTTCACTCCCCAATATGACGGACTCGAAGCGCTGCATCGCGATTATGCGGAGCGCGGGTTCGAAGTGCTCGCGTTCCCGTGCAACCAGTTCGGCGGGCAGGAGCCGGGTGACGCAGCCGAGATCGCCAACTTTTGCACGCTGACCTACGACGTGACGTTCCCGATCTTCGCGAAGGTGGATGTGAACGGGGCAGGGGCGGACCCGCTGTTCGAGCGGCTGAAGTCGGACGCTCCGGGGGTGCTCGGGTCGAAGGCGATCAAGTGGAACTTCACCAAGTTCCTCATCGGGCGCGCTGGGGCCGTGATGGATCGCTACGCCCCAACGACCAAGCCCGAGGACATCCGCAAGGATATCGAGAAGCTGCTCTAGAAGCAGTCACCTCACACCCAGCGCCACCCCGGCGAAGGCCGGGGCCCAGTTGGAAAGGTCAGAGTAACGAAACGCCGACCTAAGTTAGCAAGGTCCCGCGACTGGACCCCGGCCTGCGCCGGGGGGGGCAGTATGTAGGGCCGTTGCGGGTACCAAAAGTAAGCATGTTCCCCCGCGAAGGCGGGGGCCCAGACTGGACTCCCGCCTTCGCGGGAGAACAATCAGGCGGTCACACCGAAAACGCCGGCGCGCCCTTCTTATGCGCCAGCGCCGAAGCAACCGAAGTCACCCCACCAAACAGGAAACTGATCCCCAAAACATACCCCGGCAACGTCAACGCCGACCAAGGCAGTGTCGCTAACACGATCACCGCCAGCAATATGTTCACCACCCCCAGCGCAATCACCAGCCCCTTGCCACGCCGAAACCGCGCCCCAAGCCCGATCTCCAGAACGCCACGCAAACCAAGCCAAACCGCAATCAGCAACGTCAGCGAGATCGCGCCCGTCGCGGGCTCGAACGCCATGATCAGCCCGATCACCAGCGACACCAGCCCAAACCCGATCGCATAGCCGCGCCCCTCATGCCCCTTGCCGGCAAACCCCGACACGATCGACACGATCCCGGCGGCAATCAGAAACGTCCCGATCACCAAAGTCGCGGCATAGGTCGCGGAAAACGGCGACGCGAACGCCATGATCCCCAGCACCACCGACAGCACGCCATACGCCAGGATCCAGCCCCAGCCAGCGCCTGCACGAGGCGTACCCGCAGCCGTGGTTTCAGTATCGGCAAAGTGCCCGCGTGGATCGGTCATGAAGAATGCTCCCAGATGTCTCCGCCGCAACGGCTCGTCGTGTCCGGGGTTCCGATCGGACTCAACGCCGCTGGTCGAATCGTGCGTCAACGCCTACCTGAATATGATGCCTCATTCCGGTTACGTCCCCCTCCGCGTTTTCTCCTGCTACACCATGCTCGACGGCGCCATCGATCCCAAGGCGATCGCCAAGCAGGCGCGCGCGCTGGGCTTTCCCGCCGCCGCGCTGACCGATCGCAACGGGCTCTACGCAGCGATGGCCTATTCGGACGCCGCCAAGAAGGACGGCGTCCAGCCGATCATCGGCGTCATGCTCGGCGTCGGTCGCCCCGACATGCCCGACGGCGTCGCCACGCAGTTCGACTGGCTCGCGCTCTACGCTCAGAACATGACCGGCTACGACAATCTCTGTGCGCTCGTCTCGATGGCACATCTCGACCGCCCGATCGAGATGCCCGCGCATGTCGACTTCGCCGCGCTCGAACGCCACACCGACGGCCTGATCGCGCTGACCGCAGGCGGCGAGGGCGGTCTTGCGCGGCTGTTCGCGGAAGGCCAGCCCGACCGTGCCCGCGCCTATCTCGACCGCCTCCAAGGCCTGTTCGGCGACCGCCTCTACATCGAGCTCTCGCGCCGCAACGACGCGATCGAGACCGCGGCCGAAGCCGACCTCATCGACATCGCCTACGACCGCAATCTCCCGCTGGTCGCGACCAACCCGTGCTGCTTCACCGAGAGCGCATTCGGCGACGCGCACGACGCCATGCTCTGTATCGCGCATTCGACCTATGTCGAAACCGAGGACCGCATCCGCAGCTGCCCCGAGGCCTGGATGAAGCCCGCGCCGGTGATGCACGAGATGTTCGCCGATCTGCCCGAGGCGATCGCCAACACCTTGATCGTCGCCCAACGCTGCGCGGTGATGGCGCCGTACCGCAAACCGATCCTCCCCAGCCTCGCCGGCGATATCGAGGGCGAGGCAAAGTTGCTCCGCGACGACGCCGAAGCCGGTCTAGAAGCGCGTCTTGCCCGCATTACCGAACTCCACGGCGAAGGCGAGGACGGCTGGCGCGACGTGTACCGCAAGCGGCTCGCGTTCGAGGTCGACGTGATCGTCCAGATGGGCTTCCCCGGCTATTTCCTGATCGTCGCCGATTTCATCAAATGGGCGAAGGACCACGACATTCCGGTCGGCCCGGGCCGTGGTTCGGGCGCAGGCTCGGTCGTCGCCTGGTCGCTGACGATCACGGACTTGGATCCGATCAAGCTCGGCCTGCTGTTCGAGCGCTTCTTGAACCCGGAACGCGTGTCGATGCCCGATTTCGACATCGATTTTTGCGAAACCCGCCGCGTCGAGGTGATCCGCTACGTCCAGGAGAAATACGGTCGCGACCAGGTCGCGCAGATCATCACCTTCGGAAAGCTGAAGGCGCGCGCGGTGCTGAAGGACACCGGCCGCGTGCTGCAGATGAGCTACGGCCAGATTGATCGCCTCGCCAAGCTCGTGCCTAACCACCCGACCGATCCGTGGACGCTGGAGCGCGCGCTCAACGGCGTCGGCGAGTTGGCGAAGGAATACGCCAACGACAACGGCGTCCGGAAGCTGCTCGATCTGGCGATGAAGCTAGAGGGCCTGCCACGCCACTCGTCGACGCACGCTGCCGGCGTGGTGATCGGCGACCGACCGCTGGCGCAGCTCGTGCCGCTGTATCGCGATCCACGGTCCGACATGCCCGTCACCCAGTTCGACATGAAATATGTCGAGGGCGCCGGCCTCGTGAAGTTCGATTTCCTCGGGCTGAAGACGCTGTCGGTGCTCCAGAAGGCGGTGCAACTACTCGCCAAGCGCGGCGTGACGGTCGATCTCGAGGCGCTCGAATGGGACGATGCGGGCGTCTACGCGCTCCTGCAAAAGGGCGACACCGTCGGCGTATTCCAGCTCGAATCGGAGGGCATGCGCCGTACGCTGTCGGCGGTGCGCCCGTCCAATTTCGGCGACATCATCGCGCTCGTGTCGCTGTATCGACCGGGCCCGATGGACAACATCCCGTCGTTCGGCCGCCGCAAGAACGGCACCGAGGCGATCGACTATCCGCATCCGCTGCTCGAACCGATCCTGTCCGAAACCTACGGGATCTTCGTCTACCAGGAACAGGTCATGCAGGCCGCGCAGGTGCTGGCCGGCTTCTCGCTCGGCGGCGCCGATCTGCTGCGCCGCGCGATGGGCAAGAAGGTGAAGGCCGAGATGGACGCGCAGCGCGCGGGGTTCGTCGAGGGCTGTCTCACCGTCAACGGCATCAAGAAGGCCGAGGCGAACGCGCTGTTCGACTTGATCGACAAGTTCGCCGGCTACGGCTTTAACAAGAGCCACGCCGCCGCCTATGCGCTGCTCGCGTACCAGACCGCGTGGCTCAAGGCGCACCACCCGCACGAATTCTTCGCGGCCTCGATGTGCTACGATCTTCACCAGACCGACAAGCTGGCGATCTTCACCGACGACATGCGCCGTCTCGGGATCACCGCGCTGCCGCCGTGCATCAACGCGAGCCAGGCCGAGTTCGATGTCGAGGTTTTGCCGGACGTAGAACTCGGACCAGAAGATTGTTCACCCGCGAAGGCGGGTGCCCAGACTGGGTCCCCGCCTTCGCGGGGAAACAATCTCGCCGTCCGCTACGCCCTCGGCGCGCTGAAATCGGTCGGCGAAGGCGCGATGGAGAAGCTCATCGTCGAGCGCGTCCAGAACGGCCCGTTCGCCGGTCTCGACGATCTCGCCAAGCGCGTCGACCCGCGCCTGCTCAACAAGCGCCAGCTCGAAACGCTCGCCGCCGCGGGCGCCTTCGACGGCCTCGATCCGAACCGCGCCGGCATCCACGCCACCGCAGAGACGATCCTCGCGATCGCCGCGCGTACGCACGAACAGAAGACCAGCGGGCAGGGCGGCCTGTTCGGTGACGCCGAGCCCGCGGGCGATGCGATCAAGCTCCCCCCCTCGGTCCGCTGGACGCTCAGCCAGCGCATGGACCAGGAAAAGGAGGCGTTCGGCTTCTATTTCTCCGCCCACCCGGTCGACCGCCATCGTCACATCGCGGTCAGCCACGGTGCCCGCGCCTACACCGCACTGTCCGAGCTCAACATCCCCGACGACGGCAGCCGCGCCGGCGCGACGATGGCGGTGCTGGTCGAGGACGCGCGCTATCGCACGTCCGCGCGCGGCAAGCGTTTCATGATGGCGCAATGCTCCGACGCGAGCGGCCAGTTCATGGCGACCTGCTTCGACGACCAAGTCTCGAAGGACCTGGAGGAGGCGGCCAAGGCCGGCGGCTGCGGGCTGATCACCGTCGAGCTCGACCGGAAACCCGGCGAGGACACGCCGCGCGTCAGCATCAAGCGCATCCAGCCATTCGAGGGCCTCGCCAACCTCGCGCGCTTCCAGGTGGTCGTGACAATCTCCGACATGACCGCGTTCGCCGGCCTCGCGTCGCTGCTTGCCGAACACCGCGGCGCGCGCGGCGAGGTTCGCGTCCGCGCGCAATTGCCCGACGGCGAGGTCTGCATCCTGCTGGGTCGCGACTTCCTGCTCGACGGAGAGCTTGTCGAGCACATCGAGTCGTTGCACGGTGTCGCCAAGGTGGAGATGAAGACCTCGGAAACGAGGCTCGCTCTGGTCGGTTAACAGCTTGGGAGAGCATGAATGCTGGGTGGAATGCAGGATTTCGAGCTTCGTGTTCCCCGCCTGATCGACCACGCGGCCCGCGAACACGGCGCGCGGGAACTCGTCAGCTACTGGGCGGACGGCCGCGAGACGCGCAGCAACTGGGCCGGAATCTCCCGCGACGCCCGCAAACTGGCCCAAGCGCTCGAAAAACTGGGCGTAGCGCCCGGCGACCGGGTCGCGACGCTGGCTATGAACCACGCGCACCACCTCGTCGCCTGGTACGGCACGATTGGCATGGGCGGCGTGATCCACACGATCAATCCACGCCTGTTCGACGAACAACTCGTATACATCGCCAACCACGCCGAAGACCGCGTGATGCTCTACGACAAGGCGTTCCAGCCACTCGTCGATCGCCTCCGCGCGCAGTGGACCAGCATCCGCCATTTCATCTGCTTCGATGACCTGGGACCCGACGGCTTCCAGGCGCTGCTCGACGCCGAGGACGGTGACTATGAATGGGTCGAAGGCCCCGAGCGCGAGCCGTGCATGCTCTGCTACACCAGCGGCACCACCGGCAATCCGAAGGGCGTCCTCTACACTCACCGCTCGACGCTGATCCACGCGATGGCCGAGGTCGCGCCGTGGGTGTTCGATCTGTCGCCCAACGCGGTCGTGCTGCCGGTCGTGCCGATGTTCCATGCCGCCGCCTGGGGCCTGCCGTTCGCCTGCGCGCTTTCGGGGGCAAAAGTCGTCTATTCCGCCGTCAACGATCCCGCCGTGCTGTGCCGCCTAATGAACGACGAGAAGGTGACGCACTCCGCTGGCGTGCCGACCGTATGGCTCGCGATGTTCGGCCATATGGACGCGTCGGGCGATGCGCCGCGCCACCTCAAGCAGGTAACGATCGGCGGCTCGGCAGCGCCGCGCGCGATGATCGAGCGGATCATGGGCATGGGCGCCACGGTCAAGCACCTCTGGGGCATGACCGAGACCTCGCCAATCGGCACCGCCGGCTTCAACCCGCCGCACTGGGACGACATGACGCACGACGAGAAACTCGACCTCGTCGGCAAGCAGGGCAGCGTGCCGTTCGGCATCGAGCTCCGCATCATCGACGACGAGGGCGTCGTCCTCCCCCGCGACGGCTCGATCGCCGGCCGGTTGCAGGTTAGGGGCCCCTGGGTCGTCCAGCGCTATTTCGGCGCCGACGAGGACGCGGTCGATGCGGACGGCTGGTTCGACACCGGCGACGTCGCGATGCTCCACGCGGACGGCACGATGCAGATCACCGACCGCTCCAAGGACGTCATCAAGTCCGGCGGCGAATGGATCAGTTCGGTCGACCTGGAGAACGCGGCCGTCGGCTGTCCGGGCGTCGCGGAGGCGGCCGCAATCGGCGTCCACCATCCGAAATGGGACGAGCGCCCATTATTGCTGGTAGTCCGCAAGCCGGGCAGCGAGGTTACCGAACAGGCGATCCTCGATCACCTGGCCAAGCACGTCGCCAAATGGTGGCTCCCCGACGCGATCGTCTTCGTCGAAGACCTGCCGCACACCGCGACGGGCAAACTGCTCAAGACCGCGCTCCGCGAACGCTTCAAGGATTTCGCGCTAGCCGCCGCCTGATCAATCCGCTCAGGCCCGTTCAAGGCCGACGCCTCGTGCGATCTATGCCGCGCGGGGCGTCCGCTTGGCCTTCCTGATCCGCGGTTCGACGATCATGTCAGCCGCCGCCTTGATCTCTTGGCGAAGCTCGTCGCGCTTCTCGTGGATCGAGGCGATCACCGGCCCCATCGCCACGCCGAGATCGACCAGCACTGCCTCTGCCAACTGCAATGAACTCTCCAGCGTCTCCGGCACTGCGTCGGTCACACCCGCACGGTATAGTTCGGCCGCATGCGCCGTATCGCGCGCGCGCGCGACGATCGGCAGGTCCGGCGCCAAAGCTCGCACTCGCCGCGCCAGGCGCACCGTCAGCACCGGGTCGTCCATCGTCAGGATCAACGCCTTGGCGGTATGCAGCTTCAATCGTTCGACCAGTTCGGGGCGGGCGACGTCGCCAAATAATACCGGGTGGCCGAGCATGCGGGCCTCTTCCACTGAATCGATATCCGCCTCGACCGCGACGTATTTCTGCCCGTGGACGGCCAGCATGTCCGCGACCATGCGGCCAACCCGGCCGAAGCCGATGACGACCGTGCCGGGGCCGTCGTCATCGATCTCGATATCCCCAGCATCGGCCGTCGAGCGGCTTTCGAGCTGGCGCGAGACGGTGCGGCCGAGCTTGGCCAGCAACGGCGTGATCGTCAGGCCGATCGCCGTAACGGTCTGCCAGAAGGACGCCGTCGAAGGGAGGATCAGCTGCGCCTGCGCCGCCGTGGCGAGTACGATCAGCGTGGTCTCCGACGGGCTTCCCATCAGCAGGCCCGTTTCGGCCGCGACCCCGCGCCGCGAATTGGCGACGCGCAGGAACAGGAACGTGACGATCGCCTTGGTCGCAACCACGCCGCTCACCGCGAGCAGCAGCGAAGGCCAGTTCTGCCCGATCAGGCGCAGGTCGAGGCTCATGCCGACGGTAATCAGGAACACGCCGAGCGCGAGGCCCTTGAACGGCGCGGTGATGACCTCGACCTCGCTGTGATACTCGGTCTCCGCGATCAACAGCCCGGCCAGCAGCGCACCAACGATAGGCGACAGCCCCGCGGCTGTGGTCGCTACGCTAGCAACGATCACCACTAGCAGCGACGCGGCGAGGAAGAGTTCGGGACTCTTGGTTCGCGCGGCTTGGCCGAACAGCCGGGGCAGGACGATCCGACCGCCGATATACATCGCGACCACGGTCAGCCCACCGCGTAGCGCGACGCCGGCGATATTCGACCAGCCGTCCGCGCTCGCGGTCGGGGCGAGTGCACCGAGCACGAAGATGATCGGGACGAGCGCCAGATCCTCGAACAACAGCATAGCGAAGGCACCACGCCCGACCGCACCCGTCGTGCCCACAAGTGGCAGGACTAATGCTGTCGAGGAGAGCGCGAGCGCGAACCCGAGCCCCATCGCGCCCGCCCATTCCTGGCCGATGAAGTGCAGCGCCGTGCCGATGATCAGCGCCGAGCCGATGAGTTCGGCGGCGCCGGTGCCGAACACCAGTCGCTTCATCGACCATAACCGCTTGAACGAGAGTTCGAGGCCGATCGAGAACAACAGCAGGATGATCCCAAATTCGGCGAACGGTTCGATCGATTCCGGGTTGGAGATGGTCAGATAATACAACCACGGCGCGGAGCCGGTGAGCGAGCCCAGGCCTGCGGGACCGACCAGCAGGCCGACAAGGATGAAACCGATGACCGGGCTGACCCGGAACCGTGCGAATGCGGGGATTACGAGGCCCGCCGCGCCGAGGATGACGAGCGCGTCGCTGAAACCCTGATTGTCGAGCCGTAATGCCATGCGTGCGACCTTAGGGGACGCATGACGGAATTGTCACCCGTGGTGACGTGTGCAGCGGGATACGGCTTTGCGTCCGGTTGACCGCCCTCCGTCATCCTGAGTTTCGTCGGGATGACGGGAGAGAGAGAACCCCGCCCCCGTTTCCGGGAGCGGGGTGCTGGATCAGGCCCAGTTGGCCATTTCAGTCTCGAGGTTCGAGCGGACCTGCTCGAAGAACTGCTCGGTCGTCATCCAGGGCTGGTCGGGGCCGATCAGAATCGCGAGATCCTTGGTCATGTGGCCGTTCTCGACCGTCTGGACGCAGACGCGCTCGAGCGTCTCGGCGAACTTGGTGACGTCGGGCGTATCGTCGAACTTGCCACGATACTTCAGGCCACCGGTCCATGCGAAGATCGACGCGATCGGGTTGGTCGAGGTTGCCTTGCCCTGCTCGTGCATGCGGAAGTGGCGCGTGACGGTGCCGTGCGCCGCCTCGGCCTCGACGGTCTTGCCGTCCGGAGTCAGCAGGATCGAGGTCATCAGGCCGAGCGACCCGAAGCCCTGTGCGACCTGGTCCGACTGGACGTCGCCGTCATAGTTCTTGCAGGCCCAGACGAACTCGCCGTTCCACTTGAGCGCCGATGCGACCATGTCGTCGATCAGGCGGTGCTCGTAGACGATGCCGGCTTCCTTGAACTTGTCCTTGAACTCGGCCTCGAACACCTCGGCGAACAGATCCTTAAAGCGGCCGTCATAGGCCTTGAGGATGGTGTTCTTGGTCGACAGGTATACCGGCCACTTCAGGTTGAGGCCGTAATGCATCGAGGCGCGCGCGAAATCGCGGATCGAATCGTCGAGGTTGTACATCGCCATCGCGACGCCTGCCGACGGGAACTGGAACACCTCGCGGTCGATGACCGTGCCATCGTCGCCTTCGAAGACGAGGCGCAGCTTGCCGGGGCCAGGGATCAGATAATCGGTCGCGCGATACTGATCGCCGAACGCATGACGGCCGACGACGATCGGGTGCGTCCAGCCCGGGATCAGGCGGGGCACGTTCTTGATCACGATCGGCTCGCGGAAGATGGTCCCGCCGAGGATGTTGCGGATCGTGCCGTTCGGCGACTTCCACATCTTCTTGAGGCCAAACTCGGTGACACGCTGCTCGTCGGGCGTGATCGTCGCGCACTTGACCGCGACGCCGTGCTTCTGCGTGGCGAGCGCGCTGTCGATCGTGACCTGGTCGTCGGTCGCGTCGCGATGCTCGACGCCGAGATCGTAGTAATCGAGTTCGATGTCCAGATAGGGCTTAATCAGGCGTTCGCGGATCCATTCCCAGATGATCCGGGTCATCTCGTCGCCATCGATCTCCACGATCGGATTCTTTACCTTGATCTTCGCCATATCCGGGTCCTTCGGGGGAGGGGTTTGGGGAGCGTCTAGGGGAGCATGCCGCCACGATCAACCATTGGACAACCACTGGTCCTACAAGGAAAAGCCGGTTCATCGTTGTATCGCGCGTCCTGCACGGATAGACCCGCAGGTTATGGCATCGCTCGACAAGCCGCCCGTCACGACCTCCACGGTCAAATGGCGATTTCCCGCAGTCCATCCGGAGGGCCACAAATACGTCGCGATCGCGACCGGCATCACGCTGCTGCTGACGATCGTCAGTCACGTGCTGTTCTGGCCGATGGTCGGCGTCGTGATTTGGGTCGCGACGTTCTTCCGCGATCCGATCCGCACCACCCCCCAGGGCGAAGGTCTGATCGTCGCCCCCGCCGACGGGCTGATCACGATGATCCAGCGCGTGCCGATCCCGCGCGAGCTCGCCGGCGAGAACGGCCTCGGCGATGCGCCGCTGGTCCGCGTGTCGATCTTCATGTCGGTGTTCGACGTGCACATCAATCGTACGCCGATCGCGGGCACGATCCGCCAGGTCGTCTACATTTCGGGCAAGTTTCTCAACGCCGACCTCGACAAGGCGAGCGATGAGAACGAGCGCCAGCATTTCGTGGTCGAGGACCGCAACGGCATGCGGATCGGCTTCACGCAGATCGCCGGCCTGGTCGCGCGCCGCATCCTCGGCTTCGTGAAGGCCGGCGACATGGTCGCGGTCGGCCAGCGCATCGGCCTGATCCGGTTCGGTAGCCGAGTCGACGTGTACCTGCCCGATCACGTTGTGGCGCAGGTGTGTCTGGGCCAGCGTAGCATCGCGGGCGAGACCGTGCTTGGTCGCGTCGGTGGCGTTCCGGTCGGTGGTATCGCGCAGTGATGGACCGCGACGGTTCGACCGATTCGATCGAGGAGCGGGGCCGGGGGCGGTTCGGTCGCACACGTCGTGCACCGCGCGGACTTCCCCTGCGCGCCGTCGCTCCCAACGCGGTTACCGCGCTAGCCCTGTGTTCAGGCCTGAGTGGCGTGCGGTTCGCGATCGGTGGACAATGGGAAAGTGCCGTCGCGATGATCATGGTCGCGGGCGTGCTCGACGGCCTGGATGGTCGGATCGCCCGGATGCTGCACGGCGAAAGTCGGTTCGGCGCGGAACTCGATTCGCTCTCCGACGCGATCTCGTTCGGCGTTGCGCCGGCGCTGATCGTCTATCTCTGGTCGCTGACGGCTTTGCCGCGCGTCGGCTGGATCTGCTCGTTGATCCTCGCCGTGTTCTGCGCGCTGCGTCTCGCGCGCTTCAACGCCAAGATCGACGAGAGCCACCAGCCGCATAAGTCCGCGGGTTTCCTAACCGGCGTTCCGGCTCCAGCCGGCGCGGGACTCGCGCTAATGCCGATGTTCTTCTGGTTCTGGACCGATGAACCCAAGTTCGCGTCGCCGTATTTCGTGGCGCCGTGGGTCGCGTTCGTCGCGCTGCTGATGGTGTCGAGTATCGCGACCTATTCGTGGAGTTCGGTCAAGCTCCGCAGCAACATCAGGTTCGAGGCCATTGCGCTCGTCGTACTGCTCGGCGCTGCCATCGTGAGCGCGCCGTGGCATACGCTTAGCATCATCTGCGTGCTGTACCTGCTCTCGATGCCGTTCAGCATCGCGAGCTACGCCAAGATCAGGCGGCAGCGTTCCAGCGGCGGGCGGGCACCGGAGCCGACGTCGAAGCCCAGCGCCTGACCGCGATCCGACGCTCCGCAACGGCCAGCGTGCGGAGCGGCTGGAACGCGGGTTCGACGTTGCCCATCGCGAGACGGACGATACGGTCCCACTGCGGCGCGATCGACGAGACGATCATCATGCCCGCTACCGCGAATGCACCAGCAAAAACCATGAAGCTCAGAACCAACATCACGTCCGCCTTCCTATGAGTTGCGAACAAATTCCTAATATCCGCAAACACTTGGTCAGAAACATCGTTCCACTCGTCGCATTTCGAATCCCGTCCTGCCGGGGTGATTCCGCGCCGAGTCGAACATCTGTTCCCCTCTGAGCCCTTTATGTTCTCATTGCGTTCCATGAGTCAAGCGGTCCTTGTTCGATTGCTTTTCGAATAGAGCCACGCTAAGGGCCGCGCCTCTAACCCCGCATGGGAGGCATCATAGCCCGGTGCGTCACGGTCATTCGGCCACGACGTCATCCGCTTCCCAGAGGCACAACCGGAAGGATATATCCCTATGGCGGCTCCAGTCGTCTCCATGCAGCAGCTCATCGAAACGGGCGCGCATTTCGGCCACCAGACTCATCGGTGGAACCCCAAGATGAAGCCTTACATCTTCGGTGATCGTAACGGCGTCCACATCCTCGACCTTTCGCAGACCGTGCCGCTGTTCGCGCGCGCGCTCGAGTTCGTCTCGTCGGCGGTTGCCGGTGGCGGCAAGGTCCTGTTCGTCGGCACCAAGCGCCAGGCGCAGGAGCCCGTCGCGGACGCCGCGCGTCGTTCGGGCCAGCACTTCGTCAACCATCGCTGGTTGGGCGGCATGCTCACCAACTGGAAGACCATCTCGGGTTCGATCAAGCGTCTCAAGACGCTCGAGGAAATGCTGTCGGGCGACACCGTCGGCCTGACCAAGAAGGAAGTCCTTCAGCTCACCCGCGAGAAGGACAAGCTCGAGCTTTCGCTCGGCGGCATCCGCGACATGGGCGGCATTCCCGACGTGATGTTCGTGATCGACGCGAACAAGGAAGAGCTGGCGATCAAGGAGGCCAACACGCTGGGTATTCCCGTCGTCGCGATCCTCGATTCGAACGTGTCGCCGGACGGCATCGCCTTCCCGGTTCCCGCGAACGACGACGCAGCTCGCGCCATCCGCCTGTACTGCGAGGCGATCGCGATCGCAGCGACGCGCGGCGGCCAGGAGCAGCAGCGCCGCACCGGTGCCGACATCGGCGCAATGGTCGAGCCGCCGAAGGAAGAGGCATTGAGCGCAGAGCCGACCGTCGAAGCTACGGCTGACACGGCACAGGCAACCGCGAATGCCGATACCGCTGCAGAATTCGCAGCCGAGGGTGAGCGCCAGATCGACGCATAAGCGTCGTCGCCGAACCGTCATGCGGGCGGGGTAGGGCGAAAGCTCTGCCTCGCCCGCAACCATATTCAGACCTAAAAAGGATTAGAGACATGGCCGATATCACGGCAGCAATGGTCAAGGATCTGCGCGAGAAGAGCGGCGCGGGCATGATGGATTGCAAGAAGGCGCTGAGCGAGAACGGCGGCGACATGGAGCAGGCGATGGATTGGCTGCGCACCAAGGGGCTCGCAGCCGCCGCCAAGAAGTCCAGCCGTACCGCGGCCGAGGGCCTGGTCGGCGTCGCCGTGTCGGGCACCAAGGGCGCAGCGGTCGAAGTCAATTCGGAGACCGATTTTGTTGCGAAGAACGACCAGTTTCAGTCGTTCGTCCGTGACGTCACGCAGATCGCGCTCGCAACGGGTGGCGACATCGAGGCGCTGAAGTCGCAGGCGATGCCATCGGGCAAGACCGTCGAGGAAGTCCTGACGAACAACGTCGCGACGATCGGCGAGAACCAGTCGCTGCGCCGCTCGCGCACGCTGGAAGTCAGCAAGGGTGCGGTCGTTCCGTACATCCACAATGCAGCGGCCCCTGGCCTTGGCAAGATCGGCGTGCTCGTCGCGCTCGAGTCGGAGGCTTCGGACGAGGTTCTCCAGGCGCTCGGCAAGCAGCTCGCGATGCACATCGCAGCGGCCTTCCCGAAGGCGCTGAACGAAGCCGACCTCGACGAGGGCGAGATCGAGCGCGAGCGCGCGATCGCGACCGAGAAGGCCGCCGAGTCGGGCAAGCCTGCCGACATCATCGCCAAGATGGTCGAGGGCGGCATCGCCAAGTACCGCAAGGAGCACGCCCTGGTCAGCCAGCTGTTCGTGATGGACGGCAAGACCAAGATCTCCGACGTCGTTGCCAAGGCCGGCAAGGATGCCGGCGCCGAGATCAAGCTGGTGGACTATGTCCGCTTCCAGCTCGGCGAAGGCATCGAGAAGGAGCAGTCCGACTTCGCAGCCGAGGTTGCTGCTGCTTCGGGCGTGCCCCAGGCATAAGCCGACTTCCTCCCTCGCCCCTAGGGGAGAGGGAAGGGGCCCGCCGCGCTTGCGGTGGGAAGGGTGAGGGGAGTGGTAAGGTCTCGAACCTCACTCCCCCTCATCCGGCCCTGCCGGGCCACCTTCTCCCCGCGGGGAGAAGGATTACGGGGTAGCCTTCGGGCTGCCTCGTCATCCCCGCGTAGGCGCGGATCCATATACTCCGCCGCCGGTGATCCATCGAGACGCCAGCCCATATGGGTTCCCGCCTCCGCGGGAATGACGATAGTTCTCCGTTGCGCGCTTTTGCGAACGACGATTTTCCGTCTCATCTCCATCCAGTTTCGATGCACGCGCCGCACAGCGCTTCACATCCCAGGCCTCGCCGCCTAAGGTCCGCGCCGCCCCGCCAATCACAATTCGAGATTTATGACGCCTCCGCGCTACAACCGTATCCTGCTGAAACTGTCGGGCGAAGTCCTGATGGGGCCGTCGGGTCTTTCGATCGATCCGACCGTCACCGCGCGCGTCGCGCAGGAGATCGCGGACATCAAGGCCAAGGGCTACGAGATCTGCATCGTCGTCGGCGGTGGCAACATCTTCCGCGGCATGGCCGGCGCCGCCCGCGGCATGGACCGGGCGACCGGCGATTACATGGGCATGCTCGCGACCGTGATGAACGCGCTCGCGGTGCAGAACGCGCTGGAGCAGATCGGCGTGGACACGCGCGTCCAGTCGGCGATCCCGATGGCGTCGGTGTGCGAGCCGTTCATCCGCCGCCGGGCCGAGCGTCACTTGGAGAAGGGCCGCGTCGTGATCTTCGCGGCGGGCGTCGGCAGCCCCTATTTCACCACCGATTCGGGCGCCGCGCTGCGTGCTGCCGAGATGAAGTGCGATGCGCTGTTCAAGGGCACTTCGGTCGACGGCGTCTATAACGCCGACCCGAAGACGCACCCGGACGCAGTGCGCTACGAAACGGTCACGTACAGCCGCGTGCTGTCCGACGACCTCAAGGTCATGGACGCGAGCGCGATCGCGCTGTGCCGCGACAACAATATCCCGATCGTCGTCTTCAACATCCGCGAACCCGGCAATCTTGCCGCGGTGTTGGCGGGTGATGGCGTGTCGACGATCGTCCAGAACGAGCAGGAGCTTTAAGATGGCCGCATACGACAAGACCGACCTCGAACGCCGCATGGCGGGTGCCGTCGAAGCGCTGAAGAGCGATCTCGCCGGCCTGCGCACCGGCCGCGCGTCGACCGCGTTGCTCGATCCGGTGATGGTGACGGTGTACGGGTCGTCGATGCCGCTGAACCAGGTCGCGACCGTGTCGGCGCCTGAGCCGCGCATGCTGTCGGTGCAGGTCTGGGACAAGTCGAACGTCGGCCCGACCGACAAGGCGATCCGCTCGGCGGGTCTGGGGCTCAACCCGATCGTCGACGGCCAGACGCTGCGCTTGCCGATCCCGGATCTGACCGAGGAGCGCCGCAAGGAACTCGCCAAGCTTGCCGGCCAGTATGCCGAGAAGGCCCGCATTGCGGTCCGCAACGTGCGCCGCGACGGCATGGATTCGCTCAAGGTCGACGAGAAGAAGGGCGTGTTCGGCGAGGACGAGCGCAAGCGTCACGAGACCGAAGTGCAGAAGCTGACCGACAGCATCATCGCCGAGCTCGATGCGACCGCGACCGCCAAGGAAAAGGAAATCCTGGGCAAGTGAGATTGCAGGCCTCCTCGGCCGCGCCGCTCGCTGCTGTTCCTGTGGGCGCCGTTCCTGCAGGCGGGGCGGTGCCGCGTCATGTCGCGATCATCATGGACGGCAATGGCCGCTGGGCGAAGAAGCGGTTCCTGCCGCGCTTCGCCGGGCACAAGGCTGGCGTCGAGGCGGTGCGGAAAGTGACGCGGGCGGCGCGCGCGATGGGAATCGAGGCGCTGACGCTGTACGCGTTCTCGTCCGAGAACTGGCGGCGTCCGGCCGAGGAGGTCAGCGACCTGATGGGGTTGCTGCGGCATTTCATCCGCAGCGACCTCGACGAACTCGCACGCGAGAACGTTCGGCTGCGCGTGATCGGCGACTATCACAGCTTTTCGCCCGATCTGGTGGCGATGGTCGACGATGCGATCGCGCGGACGGCGGGCAATACCGGGCCGATTCTGGCGATCGCGCTGAATTATGGCGCGCATGCCGAACTGGTGGGCGCGGCACGGCGTCTGGCGGAGCGCGCGCGCGATGGTACGCTGGATCCGGCGAGCATCGATGAGGCGACGATCGAAGCCGAGCTCGACACGCATGACCTGCCACCACTGGACCTGATGATCCGGACGTCGGGCGAGCAGCGTCTGTCGAACTTCCTGTTGTGGCAGGCGGCGTATGCGGAACTGCTGTTCGTCGACACGCTCTGGCCTGACTTCGACGCCGCCGCGCTCGCCGATGCGGTCGCGGCGTTCGGCCAACGCCAGCGCCGCTACGGTGGTCTGTGAGTCTTACCGACCCTGAAAAGGCGCCCGATCAGGCGTTACGTACGCCGTCCAATCTCCAGCTCCGGATGATCGCCAGCGTCGGCATGATCGCGGTGGCCAGCCTTGCGCTGACGCTCGGCGGGATCGCGTTCTGGGTGCTAGGCGTGGTCGCCGCGCTGTTCATGATGGCGGAATGGTCGATGCTCCAGGGCGCCGACGCGAAGACCAAGCGGATGACGCAGTTCGCGCTCTCGGTGCCGCTCGCACTGATGGCGCCGGCGTCGCTGATCCTCGTGATCCACGATTTCTTCACGCTGGGCTTGCTCGTGGGGGCGGCGTTCTTCGTCGTCATCACGACGCGCAAACCCAAGCTGGCGCTGGGCATCATCTATTGCGGTCTCCCCGTCTTCGCGCTGATGATCATCCGGCGGCAGGAGGAGGGAATCCTCTTCACGCTGTGGGCGCTGTCGCTGGTGTGGGCGTGCGATATCGGCGCGTTCTTTACCGGGCGCACGCTGGGCGGTCCCAAGCTTGCGCCGGTGATTAGTCCGAACAAGACATGGTCGGGGCTGATCGGCGGTGTCGTGCTTGCGAGCGCGGTCGCGGCGGTGCTGCACACGCAATACGGCTTGCCGATGCGGATGACGCTGGCGACACCCGTGCTCGCCGTGCTCGCGCAGATGGGCGATCTCTACGAGAGCTGGTTGAAGAGAGTGGCAGGCGTGAAGGACAGCGGCAACATCCTGCCAGGGCATGGCGGCGTGATGGATCGCCTCGACGGCCTGGTCCCGGTCGCGCCGGTCGCGGCATTCCTCGTCCTGCTGCCGCACTTCTACGCATGAAGAGCGTCACGATTTTGGGGGCTACCGGTTCGGTCGGCACCTCGACGCTCGACCTTATCGAGCGGGAGCCGGATCGGTTTCGCGTCGTCGCACTGACGGCGAATTGCGATGTGGCGAAGCTTGCTGCGGCTGCGATCCGTACCCAGGCCGAGTTCGCGGTCGTCGCGGACGAAAAATGCCTGCCGGAGTTGCGTGAGGCGCTGGCCGGCACGGGAATCCGCACGGGCGGGGGTGCCGAGGCGATCGCCGAGGCGGCGTCTTCGGGCGCGGACTGGACGATGGGAGCGATCGTCGGTTGTGCGGGACTGAAGCCGGTGATGGCGGCGATCGAGCAAGGCGGCACCGTTGTCATCGCCAACAAGGAGCCGCTGGTCTCCGCCGGTGATGTGATCCTTGCCGCTGCCGAGCGGACCGGCGCAACGCTGTTGCCGGCTGATTCAGAGCACAACGCGATCTTCCAGTGTTTCGATGCGACTCGGCCCGAGCGTGTGCGGCGGATCATCCTGACGTGCAGTGGCGGGCCGTTCCGCGACTGGACGACCGAGCAGATGCGCGGCGTGACGCTCGAACAGGCGGTGAAGCATCCCAACTGGTCGATGGGCGCGAAGATCTCAGTCGATTCGGCGACCTGCATGAACAAGGGCCTCGAGCTGATCGAGGCCGCGCGGCTGTTCCCGATTGCGCACGACCGGATCGAGATCGTCATCCATCCGCAATCGGTGATCCACAGCCTGGTCGATCATGTCGACGGGTCGGTTCTCGCGCAGCTCGGGCCGCCTGACATGCGGACGCCGATCGCGCATACGCTCGCCTGGCCGGACCGGATGGCAACGCCGATGGCGCAGCTCGACCTGGTCGCGATCGGCCGACTCGACTTCGAGGCACCCGATCCGGTGCGCTTCCCCGCGTTGCGGCTCGCTCGCGAGGCGCTCGACGCGGGTGGCGCTCGGCCGGCAATTCTCAACGCAGCCAACGAGGTAGCGGTCGAGGCATTCCTGCAACGGCGCATCGGCTTCCTCGAAATTGCCGCAATCGTCGAACATACGTTGTCGTGTTATGACCCGGCCGCGCCGGACAGCGTCGATGCCGTGCTGGCGATCGATGCCGAGGCGCGGATCTTGGCCGGCGAGCGTGTGAAGGATTACGCGGTTTGATCGAAACACCCGGTGTCCTGCTGACCATATTGTCGTTCGCCGCGGTGATCGGCCCCCTCGTGTTCGTGCACGAGATGGGACATTACCTCGCCGGACGCTTTTTCGGGATAAAGGCGGATGCCTTCGCGATCGGCTTCGGCCACGAGATTGCAGGCTTTACCGACAAGCGTGGCACGCGGTGGAAGTTCGGTTGGCTGCCTCTTGGTGGTTACGTCAAGTTTGCCGGTGATATGAACCCGGCCAGCCAGCCCTCTGCCGAGTGGCTGTCGCTACCCGCCGAAGAACGCCAGCGTACGTTCCAGTCCAAGCCGGTATGGCAGCGCGCGATCGTTGTCGCAGCCGGCCCGGTTGTGAACTTCGTCGTCGCGATCCTGATCCTCGCCGGCTTCGCGTTCGCCTATGGCGACATCCGCATGCCGCCGATCGTGGGTGGTACCGTTCCCGGCAGCGCAGCTGCAGCGGCCGGCCTTCAGGCTGGCGACCGGATCATCGGCATCGGCAGCCGCTCGGTCGAGACATTCGACGACATGGCGCGCTATGCCCGCATCCGCGCCGGCGAGCGGACCCGGATCGACGCGGTGCGCGGCGACCGGACGCTGTCGCGTGACATCGTCATCGGTACCGAACTCCAGCGCGATCGCTTCGGCAATGAATATCGAATCGGTCGCCTAGGCATCGCCGGCAGCAAGCCGATCATCGTCCCCGTCAGCTTGGTCGAGGCGCCGGTCATCGCGGTGAAGCGCACCGGCGAGATCGTGTCGATGATGGTCGAGACCCTCGGTCAGGTCATCACCGGGCGTCGCTCGGTGAAGGAACTCGGCGGACCGCTCAGCATCGCCAAGGTCTCGGGCGAGCAGATGTCGCTGGGCCTCGATGCCTATGTCTTCCTGATCGCGCTGGTGTCGATCAATCTGGGGTTCATCAATCTGCTGCCAGTGCCGATGCTCGATGGAGGCCATTTGTTCTTCTATGCGATCGAAGCGGTGCGCAGGCGCCCGGTCGAGCCGCAGGTTCAGGAATGGGCGTTTCGTGGCGGTCTTGCGGCAATCCTCGCGCTGATGTTGCTCGTGACCTTCAACGATCTCGGCAATTTTGGGCTCTGGAAGAACTTGGCCGGCTTGATCGGCTGACGACGATAGGGCAGGGCGGGCGCGCCTTGTATGTGCACGTTTTTAAGGTGGGTTTGGTGACAGCGATCAACGGTTACGATTTCGCGCGTAAGGGCGCCCTGCTGCTTGCAGGAACGATCCTGTCGGGCGTTCCCGCCTTCGCGCAGACGGCACCCGCCGCCTCGCCTTCAACTGCGCCTGTCGGAACGGCGACGCGGAACAGTGCGACGCGAGTCGCTCCGCCGGTAGTAACGCCCGTCGGCGCGCCGGTATCCGTGCGGACGATAAAGACTTTGCGCGTCGAGGGATCGCAGCGCATCGAGGGCGAGACGGTGCTCAGCTATACCAAGCTGCGCGTCGGCATCCCCTATACCGCCGAGACGCTCGATCAGGCGCTGAAGGATCTCCAGGCCAGCGATCTGTTCGCGGATTACTCGATCGCAGGTGTCGAGGACGGCAATATCGTCCTCCGCGTGCGCGAGAACCCGATCATCAACCGCGTGATCATCGAGGGCAACAAGGCTCTCAAGAGCGACAAGATCACCAAGGAGATCAAGCTCGCGCCGCGCCAGATCTTCACGCGCACCGCGGTCCGTCAGGATATCGCGCGGATCATCGAGCTGTATCGTCGCCAGGGCCGCTTCGCCGCGGTGATCGATCCGAAGATGGTCAACCTCGACCAGAACCGCGTCGACGTGGTGTTCGAGATCAGCGAAGGGCCGAAGTCGAAGGTCCGCCAGATCAACATCCTCGGCAATGAGGTGTTCTCCGACGACCAGATTCGCGGCCAGATGGCGACCAAGCAGTCGCGCCTGTTCCGCCTGCTGTCGTCGGCGACCAGCTATGATCAGGATCGCCTGTCCTACGATCAGCAGAAGCTTCGCCAGTTCTACCTGACGCAGGGCTATGCCGATTTCCGCGTGACGTCGGCGGTTGCCGAGCTGACGCCGGACAAGAAGGACTTCATCATCACGTACGTGGTGGAGGAGGGCAAGCGCTACAAGTTCGGCGACGTCACCGTCGATAGCCAGATCCGCGACTTCGACAACACCAAGCTAGCGGCCACGCTGCCACTGAAGAAGGGCGACTGGTACAACGCCAAGCTGGTCGAGGACTCGGTCGACAACCTTAGCCAGACCGCGGGCCTGTTCGGTTACGCGTTCACCGAGGTGAACCCGGAGTTCCAGAAGGACGCCGAAACGCTGACGATGGGGATTAATTTCAACATCGCCGAAGCCAAGCGTACCTATGTCGAGCGGATCGACATCAACGGCAACACCCAGACGCAGGACAAGGTCGTGCGTCGCGAGATCCGTCTGGCCGAGGGCGACGCGTTCAACAGCTTCCAGGTGAAGCGTTCGCAGGATCGCATCAACTCGCTGGGGTATTTCGCCGACAAGATGGAGATCAAGCAGCTGCCGGGCTCCGCGCCCGACCGCGTGATCCTCGAAACCAACCTCGAAGAGAAGTCCACCGGCGAGCTGCAGCTGTCGGCGGGCTATTCAAGCCTCGAGCGGTTCATTATCCAGGCGAACATCACGCAGCGCAACTTCCGCGGCAAGGGCCAGGAATTGCGCGCTGGCGTCAACTATTCGAGCTATTCGAAGTCGATCGAGCTGGGCTTCACCGAGCCGTATCTGTTCGACAAGAACATCGCAGTCGGTGGCGACATCTTCCGCCGCGACTACAACTCGTTCAACTATGTCGGTAACGATCGTCAGACCAACTATTCGCAGGTCTCGACCGGCTTCCAGCTTCGTGCCGGCGTGCCATTGACTGAATTTTGGTCGCTTTCGGCACGCTATGGTCTGTCGTACGACGAGGTTAGCCTCGATAGCCAATATCTGAACGCAAACGGTTCGTGTAACCTCGAAGTGGCGGGTCGATATCTGTGCGAAGCGATCGGTAATCGTTGGACGTCCTCGGTCGGCTACTCGATCAGCCGAGATACGTTGAACAGCCGCCTTCGTCCTACCGCTGGATCACGTTTTTCGTTCAGCCAGGATTTTGCTGGGCTGGGTGGGGACGTGAAATATCTGCGCACGCGACTCGAGGGCTCGAAATATGCGAACCTCGGGAGCGGTTTTATCGGATCGATCGTCGCAGAAGGCGGGTACATCCATCCTCTCGAGAGCAGCCCAGGCCCCGGTCGGGACCCGATCCGTATCACCGATCGCTTCTATCTCGGTGAGCCACAGTTCCGCGGCTTCGACATTCGAGGCGTAGGCCCCCGTGTGTTGCGCGCCGGCTACGTGATCGCCGCCGATGGCTCGCAGTCGGTCCAGACCGATCGCGATCAGATTCAGGACGATGCGCTCGGCGGTCGTGCCTATTACCTTGCGCGTGCGGAAATCGAGATTCCGTTGGGATCCGGTGCACGCGAACTGGGTCTCAGGCCGTCGATCTACGCACAGGTCGGTAGCCTGTTCGGTATCAAGAAGCCGCTTCCGACATTCAATTATGATCAGGCTAAAAGCGCGGCCGGTGCGTTGCTGTTCAACGCGGATGGTTCACCGACGTTGCTGCAAAACCAGTATAAGGACGGCGGGAATAATCCGCTCTACTTGACGCCGGAGGTTGCGGCGACTGCGACGACGCCGGGCATAGCATCTGTTCAGACGATCTGCCCCGTAGGCGTGATAGCCGCTGGGGCGACGACGTGTTCTGGTACGACCGCCAATGCACGGTATCTCAACCCGAACATCTATCAGGAAACGTTCCTTGGAAACTCGGCCAAGCCGCGTCTCTCGGTAGGTATCGGTGTCAACTGGAACTCGCCATTCGGTCCGCTCCGGATCGATCTCGCCAAAGCCTTGCTCACCCAGAAGGGTGACGACCCCAAGCTTATTACTTTCAACGTAGGGACACAGTTCTGATGACGACGTTCAAGACGCTTCTCCTCGCCGCAGCGCTCGTTGCGCCTGCCGCCATGACCGCGACCGCTGCCGATGCACAGGTTTCGGGCATCGCCGTCGCCGACGCGCAGGGTGCGATCGCCAACTCGAAGGCCTGGAACGCCGCGCGCGCCCAGATCGAGACGACCTACAAGGCACAGCTCGACCAGGCCGAGACGCGCCGCCAGGCCGTGGCTCGCGAGCTCCAGCCGCTGGTCACCGCGTTCCAGACCGCACAGCGTGCGCCGGGCGCGACTGACGCGTCGCTTCGTCCGCAGGCACAGGCGATCCAGACGCGTGAGACCGCGGCGAACCAGGAGCTTGCTCGCCTGACGCAGCCCGCTCAGCGCGCGCAGCAATACGCGATCGAGCAGATCCAGGCGAAGCTCAGCGACGCCGTGACGGCCGCAGTTCGTGCCAAGAACGTCAGCCTGTTGCTGCGTCCCGAGGCCGCTCTGTTCGCGCAGCCGACTGCCGACATCACGCCTGCGATCACGACCGAACTCGATCGTCTCGTACCGTCGGTCAGCACCGCCGTTCCGGCGAACTGGCAGCCGAACCAGCAGGGTGGCCAGCAGCAGCAGGGCGCTGCGCCGGCTCCAGCCGGGCGTGCACCTGCCGCCACGCGCACGCCGCAGGGTCGTTAAGTCATACCGATGAGCGAGACTGTGAACGACACGGCCAAGACGAGCTTGGGTCCGCTCGATATCGGGCGCGTCATGGCCGCGTTGCCGCATCGCTATCCGTTGCTGCTGGTCGATCGTGTCGAGGATCTGATCCTCGACACATCGATCACCGCGATCAAGGCGGTATCGATGAACGAGCAGTTCTTTCAGGGGCATTTCCCTGGGCGGCCGATCATGCCGGGCGTGCTGATCGTCGAGGCGATGGCGCAGGCGGCGGGGATTCTCGCCGTCGAATCGCTGGGTCTCGCGGGCTCGGGCAAGCTCGTCTATTTCATGGCGATCGACGGGGCCAAGTTCCGCAAGCCGGTCGAGCCGGGCGTGCTGCTCAAGCTCGAAGTGACGTTCGTCCAGAAGCGCAGTTCGGTGTGCAAGTTCGCCGGCCGCGCGCTGGTCGACGGGCAGCTGGTGGCTGAGGCGAACTTCACGGCGATGATTGCCGACCCGCCGAAAGCCTGATGCGAGGCTCTAGCCCCGCATTGTTGTAAATTCGGGCGCGTCCGTGTACGGGCGCGCCTTCCTTTTCCAGGCTGGTCGGAACCAGCCACCTACCGGAGAATACCCATGAAGGCCGACACGCACCCCGATTACCACATGATCACCGTCCAGATGACCGATGGTAGCAAGTATCAGACTCGCACCACCTGGGGTAAGGAAGGCGACGTGATGACGCTCGAGATCGATCCGCTCGCGCATCCGGCATGGACCGGCGGCCGTGGCACGATGCTCGATACGGGCGGCCAGGTCGCGCGCTTCAACAAGCGTTTCGGTGGCGGTCTCACGCTCCGTAAGTAAGCTAAAGCCCCGGAATGGATTGATACTAATTCATTCCGGGGCCTTTTATTAAGACGGCGTTAGGGATCGACGGCTAAATTTGGGCTCGCAAGGACGAGGACCCCATGTTCGCCGCCGACTTCGAACCCGCAGAGCGCAAGTCCCGGCGCAGCGCACTTCGCGCTCCCGTTTCGCTCGATGTCCGGATCGGCAAGACCGGCCGCACACTTTGCAGAGTGATCGACATCTCGGTCCACGGTGCACGACTTCAAACCTATTCGGCGCTCAAGCGCGGTACCAGCATCTGGCTCAACCTTCCGCAAATCGGGCAGGTCGTTGCCGAGGTAATGTGGGCCGATGACTACACGGCGGGTTGCAAGTTCCACACTCCCCTGCCGGCGTCCGTATTCGAGGCGCTGGTCGCTACGGCGTCCGCGCGCTGACGCGTTGCCGAGTGGACGTGCCGGCGTCCGCCGCATTTCTCCTCACGTCTCCTCACGAAATTTCCATGCGGATTGCAGCTGGACGCTCGATCGGTTTGCCCCGTCGGGGAAGGGGGCTGCCTCTACGCCCAGTTGGTCTGCATTGGCGAGGTCAGCTTTTGTCCGGAACGCGCTCGTGGCGAGCCATCGCCCATGCGGGAGGTGTGAGAGGGCACTGCTGGGTGCTTTGCCCTCATTTTTCCAAAAACTGACCTCAAACTGTAAAATAGTGTTTGACGGGTTTGTGAGGTGGCCGTAGAGGGATGTCACCGCAGCGGAGTGCCTTACCGGCTTCTGCTACGGTCGCAAAAAACCAGATGCTCCAAGCTTCTTCTACGGGAGGGGTTATGCGAGTGTCGGTATTTTTGTCGGCTCTTTGACATTGTAGGTTAAGATGAAGGGACATGTGGGCGGCGGCTTGCGGTTTCCGGGCTCCTCAAGGGTTCGGGTAATCGTTTAAAGCTAAGTCGTTCTCATATGTCCTTCACATATTCCATATGTAATGGACACTTTGTCTGGCTTTGGTCGGGTAGGGTGTCTGAATGATATTGTGCAGAGCGGCTCCTTGAGATGAGCTGGTTGATCGTGGAATTCCACTGCGATTGGCTGGTGACATAAACTTGAGAGTTTGATCATGGCTCAGAATGAACGCTGGCGGCATGCCTAACACATGCAAGTCGAACGAAGGCTTCGGCCTTAGTGGCGCACGGGTGCGTAACGCGTGGGAATC